>CAWHYZ010000004.1:0-272232 GCA_963833605.1 uncultured Alphaproteobacteria bacterium | reverse complement strand
GGTGAATGGTTGCCCTTCACCCCTTCAGCGGAGGCCGTGTTCATAGGCGGTGGGAGTCACCCAGCGGTTGCCAGTCGATTGGCTCGGCGAGCGAACCTTATGGATCGTTGCCCAATTCCGGACTGTGGACCACCGGATCATTCCTGCTTATTAGCATAGATTTCCCAGCCAGGCGCAGCCGATAATCCAGCTGGAAACGATGATTAGCGGGGTATGGGACGCGGGAACCCCCCTGGCGAGAAATGCCCGCTCCTATACAAACCGGCATAGCCGCCACCCGCGCCGTGCTCGGGGTCACCAAAACCGCGTATCCGGTCGAAGGCTCAGTCGACGTAGCTCCCGGGGTAGCGCGGTTGGAGCACTGCCGGGGATACCATTGAGTCACGGTAGAATTTTCCGCAACGAGCGCTTTCGGGGCAGTAACCGAGATGAGGATTTCCGATGGGATGTGCTCGCCTGAAACCATCCAGAGTGCCCCCTGGGAGCCTTACGCACCAGTGAAAACCTATCCTGTATATGTGGCGCTCAATTGGACGACATTTGCTATCAGTGTGCAGTACCGCGATGAAAAGGGAATTTATCGGAAGTTTTTTGCGACCAAACCGGCGTAGAGGGTATGCCGCCTGCAGCTACGATAGTTCCTGACCCGTCGCCGTAACCAATCTATTGTTACAACCTCGGGGGTTTCAGCCCGGATATCTAAGTACAGTCACAAAACTTTTGAGCAATGGCGCTCCGACCATCAGGCTCAATAAATACCTGAACATCCAACCATATTTATGTGACTGAACTTCGGGGTTAATCCGATTCCGCAGATGAATGCCGCTTGAGCTGTATAAACCGCGTTGGAAGGTTAACGTTTATTCATCAGACACCTCAGCACCGCCGCCTCCGCAATCATCTCAGCCAGGGCGTTACCGAACCGCGCCGCCGGTGCACCGTCTACCACGTCGTGGTCGAAGGCGATGCTCAGGTCCAGGTACTCGCGGATGGCGATCTCCCTCATTCACCCCTGGCTGGCTGCGATCCCGCCGACGGTGAGACCCAGCGTGTGCATGGGCAAAAAGGCGATCCCCCAGAAGCTGCCTTGGGCATACATCCCGGGCATACATGCCCACTGCAGTGACGGAAACCGTGCCCGCTACCCGCTTAAAACGATGGGGGTCTTTCATCAACAGGCGCATGTAAAGCAGGCGTGCAAAGCGCGGGGTGAGCCGGGCGATCTTCGCCAGGGGCAGCCGCTGCGGGCTGAGGTGCGGGGTTGATTTGATAGAGTGAATTCGTCGGTGATCTCGGCGACGGTCCGCTTCCCTGCGTCCCGGATGACGTGGGGGAATGCCACCGCCCCCGGCTCCGGCTCGATCAGGGTAGCCACGTCCACCTGGTGGAAGAGTACCAGCCGCCCGCGGAAGTCGCGGTATGCCTGCACCTGCGGGAACTGCATGATCGCCCGCCCCAGGCTGGCGACGATGAAGGCGGTGAAGGAGAGCGGCGCTCCTCCGTGCGATGCTTGCAAGAGCTGGCGGGGTAGAGTGACGTCCACCTCCGCCAGCCCGTAGATGATGTGCCGCTTGGCGGCGAGATAGCCGGAATTGACGACGATGTCCCGCGCGTGGGTAAGGGACGAGGTTGAAATCATTCATAAATCATGTAGCACGGCTTTCCATAGCTGCCGTCCTACCTTCATTTTACCTGGTTCCGGGCAGGTATGGAAATCTGCCCTATGTAATGAGGAGTTCTGCTCATGTAGGGCGGCTTTCCATAGCCGCCATTTTTTCAGGCACTGAAGCCCGGTCTCCATCTTCTGTTACATTGCGCAGCAAGGCGAGCGCAAACCCGACCGCCACCAACGCCATGATGACCCACGACCCGACCATGCCGATCAGCTGCCCGGGACCGAAGACGATGCCGGCATTGATCTGCATCAGCGTCTGCCCGAATACCATCGCCCCGACCATGGCGTTCAAAACGAGCAGCGAGGCAGCCAGCACCACCCCCATTGCGGCTCTGCGCAGCAGCAGCACACCCGCCAGCAGCAGGGAGGGGAAGATGATCCCCAGGTCGAGCACGAACGTGACCATGGTGGTATAGCTCTCCAGGGTCTTCGGCGGCAGTCCAGCGCTCATTGCCCCCAGGATCTCGCTGAGCCAGACCAGCAGCACCACCGCGCCGGAGAAGAAGAGGAAAGCCGCGATCCACGGCGCGGCAGGCGAGTGGAGACGTGGGGGGGCAGGGATTTGATGTCAAAGGCAGTCAGGGCGAGCACGAAAGCGAAGAAGCTGGCTGAAAGTAGGGGATGTAGACCAGGAACAAGGTGTTGTAAGCTGCTCCCCAGGGCAATCGACGCCGAGACGTACAAAAAAGTAAGCCAGTGCGCCTGCCAGCAGCAAGCCGCCGCGCCAGCGACCGCGGCGGTAGAGCAGGAAGCTGACCACCAGCAGGGGGATGCCGATGACGAGCGTCACCGATCCGTACCGCGATAAGCCGCTGCGGAAAAAACTGTATCCAGGCGGTACAAGCCCTGCCCGTCCATCTGGGCGGTGTTCCCGTGCAGGGTTGCAAAGGCGAAGGGGCTGCCGCCTCGCCAGAACAGGCCGGAGCCGGAGGAGACCAGCGCCAGCAGGACAATTAGGGGGACGAGCCAGTTGAGTGCCGCAGATTTTTTCACGTCGTTGCTCCATCAGCTAAGATTCGAGTGTGGGTTGGACGGTATTTGCTTAGATTTTAGATAGGAGAAAATGCTGGGGCAAGTAATATTTGTCACGTCTTGATTGTGGGAGATGTCAGTTTTTAGCTATGCCGGTTATGTAAACCCAGAATGCACAAGGATTAGTGTCATTAGTATGATGCAACCCAAGGGGTAGAATTGAGAAGACACGGCAGATCGATTGTCATTCGGTCGGTAGAGACCGTCTCGCAGCTTTGATCGCCGTGTCTTACTCGAGAGAGCCCGAACAGTTGCGTGGTCCCAGAGACCGAATTAGCTAGTGTGGGCTCATCAGCATTATACAGAAAGGGCTGCCAGATGACAAGTAAAACGATTATCGGTATTGATGTGAGCAAGCGCTGGCTGGAAGTACGGATCCATGGAGGAGCAGAGAGCCGCAAGATCGGCAATGATCCGGACGGGTATAGGACCTTGCTGGAACACATGGATGCTAACCGGCCTGAGCTGATCGTATTTGAAGCCACGGGTGGGTACGAAAGCCGGGCGGTGAAAGCGCTCAGTGAAGCGGGGTATGCGGTGGCGGTGGTCAATCCCACCCGGGTGCGCCGGTTTGCAGAAGCCATGGGGGTTCTGGCCAAGACCGACAAGATCGATGCCCAGATGATCGCCCACTTTGCCAGCGTGGTGCGACCGCCAGCCAATGGACGCCAGAGCCCGCTGGAAGAGCAGTTAGCGGCATTTGTAGAACGCCGCAGGCAGCTCCTGGTCGAGTTGGTAGCGGAAAAGAACCGCCTTTCGACCTGCCCGGAGTGTGTGCGGGAAGGGATCGAAGAGCACATTGTCTGGATCGAAGCGCGGGTCGACGATCTGGAAGGCAAGATCCAGGCATGCATCTCCCAGAAAGCGGAATGGCAGGCACAAGCCGAGATTATCGACAGTGTCCCAGGGGTGGGTCCGGTCACCGCTGCGACGCTTGTGGCTGAGCTGCCCGAGCTCGGGCAGCTCAGCCGGCAGAAAATCGCCGCCTTGGCGGGGGTGGCTCCTTTCAACAAGGACAGCGGTCCCAAAGAGAGGCAAACGCAGGATCTTCGGCGGGCGTTCTGGGGTGCGGCGAACGTTATACATGGCAGCTTTATCGGCGAGCAGACATAATCCGATTATTCGAGCTTTCTACGAGTCGTTGCTCCAGCGCGGCAAAGTGAAGAAGGTTGCCCTCACCGCCTGCATGCGAAAATTATTGGTCATCATCAATGCTATGGTTCGGAAAGGCGAAGCCTGGAAGTACTTGCCTGCTTGAATTCAGCCTTTGCCCTTGACTTTTATCACAGTTGCTGCGAGACGGGCGTTCTGTACCCGACGGTGTAGTTCACCGTAAAGCAATCCCATCACCTGACCAAAAAATGAGATTGCTTCGTCGGACGGTTAAGCACCCCTGTCCTCCTCGCAAAGACTTTCGTGATTGGAAAGGCGGCTTTCCATAGCCGCCGTTCCTCTCACCACCCGGGGAAAAGCATCCAGGTGCGCTGCATGTACCCTTTATATTCTTCGCCGAACGCTTCAATCAGCACCGGCTCTTCGACCCGATCCGGTACAGGGTTGCGCTGAGGATCAAAATTGCTGCCAGGATGCCCCCCGAGCCAGCTCCCCAGGGCCAGGGCGAGCCCGATGTAGATCAAGACCATCCCGGTGTAAGCTGGATGACGGAATCTCCGGTAAGGACCGCTGGTGACCAGGCGCTGTCCTTCTTTGATCTCCACCGTGCGCGAGAAATTGCGCCCGAGCGTGATCACCGCCCATTCCCGGAATGCGATCCCGAAGGCAGCAATTGCCAGGGCTGCCCACTGCACCCAGGCGGGTGCGACCGCCCAATCCATGTAACGGCAGATGACCCCCGCGACGATCGCCAGGATCCCGGCGACCTGGACCGCGGCATAGGAGGAGCGATCCGTGTCCTTCGCTGCAGGGTGGCTTCCCTGCAGCGCGACGCGCCGGATGACGAAAGAGTTGATGAGCGCGACCCCTAAAGAATACCACGACGAAGAGATACGAGAACAATGTGCTGGGAAACCAGTGATATGGATCGTGGAACATTGTCGCCCTCCCCACGAACGATGTGAAATAAACCCTACCCCTGCCCCTCCCCAATTTGGGGAGGGGATATTTCCGAAAACGATGTGCAGGTGGCGCCAAAGCGCAACCTGCACATCGTTTTCGGAATTGATGTTTTTTGGACTTATTTCATTCAACTGCGTAACTCCTAATCTTTATTAATCAGACGAAATCCCGCGAGCTTTCCATCTCCCCCAGGGCACGTGCCAGGGAGCGGATCGCGGAGCGGCGGGTGCGGTTGAAGGTGCCTTCCGAGATATACAGGCGCTGCATGATCTCCCGGTTGGGCACGCCTTCCAGGTAGGCGTTGCGCAGGATCAGGTAGGGATACCATTCGCGCTGCGGCTGCTGGAGCGCTTCGCTCTCGGGGCGCAGCTTCTCCAGCGCAGCCAGGAGCAGGTCGTGGACGGCTTTGCCTACTTCTAGGTGGGTCACTCCCCCTTCGGGGATGCGCTGCTGGGCGAGCTCCATCTTTGCCAGCGGAGAATCAGCGAGGTAAGAGTAATCGTACAGGTTGCGCAACGCGGCCTCGATCGTCTCTGGGGGCAGGTATGCCGGGCGGTGAGCGAGCGGCATCGCCTCCGCCTCCGCCAGGCGGGCGACCAGGGTCATGGTTTCTTCGCTGTGGCGAGAGATGGCGAGCACGTCGCCGATGCGGTCGGCGAAATTGACGACCCGCTCCGCTTCCTGGTTGGCATAACGCAGCCCGTTGGTCGGCTGACCCAGCACCAGGGCGCCGAGCTGCTCGCTCTCACCGTAGAGCGGCATCAGCAGCGAAGCTTCGCTGAGCGGCGGCGGGAGCTGGCTCTGGGTGAGGTGGGTGACGTCGTCCGCTGCAAAATCCGCCGGGCTCAGCTCAACCGCCCCATTCGTCCAGTGGTAAGCGGCTGCCTGCCACACCCTGCCATCCTCGAAAGTCAAGATGAGGCTGTAGGTGGCGTGGACCGAAGAGGAGAGCGTCTCCAGTGCCTGCCCCAGGTATTCCTGCAGGGCGACCCCTTCATCCGCAAGCTGCGTCAGGTGCTGGACGTTTTCGCGCAAGAGGCGGGTTTGGCGCTGAAAGAACAGCCAGTCGGTAAAACGTGAGATCGTAGCCATGACGAAGTGGGTGATGACCGCCAGGAGCGGGAGCAGGACGAGCAGGACGTCCGGCGCAAAATAGATGCGCACGACGTAATACGCGGCGAGCAAGTAAACCATGACGATGATCGCCAGCAGCCCCAGGCTGCTGGCAAAGTCGCGGCGGATGGTCCGCCCTTCCATCAAGGCGCTGTAGCGAGCCACACCGTAGCCGATCATCATCACCGGGATGACTTCCATCAATGAAATCGACACAAGCGGCACCGACCAGCCCAGCACCGACCCGGCAATCGAGGTGGGGATGGTCAACCCGACGACCAGTGTCGCCGCAGCCAGGGTCTCCAGCTGTTTGCGCAGCATGGAGGAGGGAGCGATGCGCGCCGAGCTGACCAGGTTATACACGCTCAGGATGATCAGATGGCAAAGGCAGCCCCGATTACCGGATACCAGAAGTTGGCGTGCAGCGTATTCAGGTAAAGCGGGCTGCGCTCTTCGAGCCGGAACAGGACGGGAGTGCGCACCTGCACCCCGATCGAGAGCAGCGCCAGCAGGTAGCCGATGATAATGCGCGTCTGGCGCCAGCGGGTCATCTTGCCTGGCAGCATCAGGGTGGTGGCATGATGCCAGAAAGCGATCGCCGGGACGACCGACCAGCCCGCCAGCCAGCGAATGGTGATGCCTTCAGACGGGGCAGGAGGCCAAATGGGGAAGAGCAGCCGCAGGAAAGCCGGGTGGTATGCGATAATCGGCGGGGGGGCGATCTCGAGCAAGACGTTCAGGTACAGCCCCGCCATCGACCACAAGGTCAGCGCGGTCAGCCAGGCGACCAGGTGCCGCGGGCTGCGCGAGATCAGGTACAGACCCAGCCAAATCCCCAGCACGAGACCGAGCAGGTTAACAGCAAAAGTGATCCACTCCAGGGTGGACATTCCATTACTTTACAACGAGTTCAGGGAAAGGTCAATCCCCCCAAATTGAGATCGCGGAAGAAGCGACTGACGTCGCTCCTACATACCTCCTTCTTTGAAAGGATATTCCCAAGGTAAAATCAGGTCTAATCTCATGGAGATTGCGAACAGCACGGATACAGAGCCAAGAAACGATCACCTTCCCGGGGCGATTTTATCCTGGCAGCCGCACCGTACCTGATGGCAGGAGCAGCCGAGGCGGTAGGGGGCGCAACGGGTGCTGCCTGGCCCTGGGTGCTGGCCTACGCCTGCATCCTGGCCGGCCTGGGCGCCGGATGGCTGCGCTGGTTCCCGCGCTGGTCCTACGCCTACACCGGCACAGCCCTGGCGCTTACCGTATGGCTGCTGACCCAACCCGCCGGCCTGGCTGGAGCGCCGCCTGCCTGGCTGGTCTGCCTGCCGGGAGTGATGCTCACCATCACGGCGCTGCTCGCGACCCGGAGCGCTCTGCCGCTGCTGAAGGTGGTGCAGGACCTGGGCCGGGATTGGACACTGGTCTCCTTCTTGCTCTACGCGTTGATGCCCATCGCCACCTGGCTGGCACTCAGCGGGGTCCCCCCAGGCCTGTTAGCCCTGGGCGGAGCATTGAGCTGCCTGATCCTGGGGGCTGGAGCGGCAGCTTACGTGAGGAGTAAGAATAAGCGCCAGCGCTTCCTGGCGCTGCTCCTGGGAATGAGCCTGGCGTGGCTGGTTTCTGGCAGCGTACTGCTCCTCTATTGGCCCGGCAAGCCGCAGGTGGGGAGTTCCGCACTGGCTACGCCGCAAGGGGTGGCAGCGGGGATCGCGCTCACCTGGCTGGTGCTGGCGGCGCTGATCTTTTTCCCAGGCTTGTTCGCGGCGATTACGGGGTTTTATCGTAAAATCCTGGAAGATAATCTAAATACAGCCAAATAAATATTGCTTGATCGTACTTATTTCACAGAAATTACATGACTGTATTTAGCAGGTTGAAACAAGGAGAATTACATGGCTGAAAATAAGAAAAATAAACGACCTTTCCTACTGTGGGTGCTGGCGCTCGTGCTGGCGGTGGAAGGCATCATCGCTATCCCCAGCGGGCTGACCCTGATTTTAAAGCCAGACGGCAGCGGGTTTCAAATGCCGGCGGAATGGCTGCAAAGGTCACCGTTCCCCAATTACTTCATCCCGGGGCTGATCTTATTCTTTCTGGTGGGGGTTTACCCGCTGTTGGTAGCGTTCTGCCTGGTGCTGAAGCCAGGCTGGCACTGGCCGGAGGCGCTCAACCCGTGGAAGCAGTATCACTGGTCGTGGGCGGCATCCCTGGCGGCAGGGATCATCATGATGATCTGGATCGGCGTGCAGGTGGTGATGCTGCGCATGTACTTCTTCCTGCAACCGGTTATCTTCGGCTGGGGGCTGTTGATCGTCTTGCTGACCTGGCTGCCTCCGGTGCGTCGCTACTGCAGAGGCGCATGAATCGCAGGGTTCCAGGCCGAGTTTCGATCCATCGACTGAGATTGAGATGACGTTACAGCGATGTTTTGTGATCCCTCAATCGTTCTGCCGGATTCTTGGAGAGGGAGATTCCTGGACGTGAAGAACACGTCCCTGCGCTCGGAATGACCCCAAATCTAGGTCATTCCGAGAAACGGCGTTCTGTGCCACGACGAGGAATCTCCGCCAGAGTCTCTGAGCCCTGCACGCGGTATAGACTTTATCTGGGGATTCCTGGACGTGAGTAATACGTCCTACGCTCGGAATGACCTCCTTTGGGTCATTCCGAGAAGCTGTGCCATTTCGACGAGGAATCCCCAGGCGATTACTCTTAAGCCCTGCTATCGGAATTATCGTCTTTGAGCGAGGGGATTCCTGGACATGAAGAACACGTCCCTGCGCTCGGATTGACAGGGTGATACGTTACTGTACCTCGTGATATCCGGAATTGTCCTGCTCCTCGTGGTGGGCGGGGGCTTCGAAGGTGGGGTGGCTGGCGTAGACCGCCAAGCGCCAGACGAGGACGATAATGAGAACCAGGAACAGCAGCAGCTCACCGAAAGGGGTGAGCCCGAGCGGGTGGAGATAATCGGAGACCTGGAAGATATAGATGATCATCGGGTAGACTCATCGATCGAGGGAAGTGCTTGAATTTAAGCAGGTCCGGGCAGGTCCTGCTGGTAGCAATGCCAGGCGCCTGCCCGGCAAGCATAGCGAGCTGGAAGAAGCGTAAGCCGATCAGGATTTCCCAGACTGCCAGGAAAAGCACCGAAAAAATAGAGACGTAGACGCCGATGGCAGGCAGGTACAGCCCCATGGCGAGCGTATTCGCCAGGATGCCCAGGTAGGCGGTGGCTCTGCTGAAAACGCCGCCGCGCAACATGACGACTGATACGATGATGAGGGCGACAGCGCCGATAATGTAATTCACCTGGAAGGCAGTGCCTGTATAGATCGCCAGCATCGCCTGTCCGGCAGCCTGGAGCGCTGGCTTTCTGTGCTTCGCTGGTCGCTGCAGAGTATTGTTGGCTGAGGGCAAGCATGTTGAACGAGGTATTCGAGGCGTAGTAGGTGGCGATGCCGACCAGACCCAACGCCAGGGCGATCGCCATGAATGAAGGGCTGGCTTTGCGCAAGGCGACGTACAACGCGAGGAAGACGGGTATCCCCAGAAGATTGCCGATGACGAGCAGCAGGTCGAGGGCGAGCAGACCGCGGAAGGGAGTTGCTCTGGAAGAGGCTGAAGAAGCCGAGCACGGTATTGGGAGGTGGGTTAACGAAGTAGACGGGGATCGCGAGAATGATGATGACGACGCTGAGCAGAGCAGCTATGCCGGCAAGTAGGTAGAGCCAGTACCAGTCAGCCACAGTGGAATCAAGGGGAGCAGCGGTCATCTCAGGAAACTCCTATAGCAGGAACTTATTCCATCATCAATCTTCCTTCAAAGTATAGCAGGTTAAGCAATTCGCCGAAAGTAATTTTATTATCGCCACGTCAGCATACGGCGAATTGCTCAAGTGATTGGCCGAATTAAACATTTCGGATTGTAAAGATACTTTCGGCCAATCACATACTCCGAAGAAATGAGACCTGCGTTATTATTCCGGTTAATAATTCCTAATAAATAAATCTAATTCTGCTCCTCGCACGTATCACCTGTGTGTATGCCTTATTTATGGCATATTGCACCAACTCAGCATCCAGGGATTTTGACTTCCAGTATCAATTTTAGATGGATAGAGACATATAGGGAGTTTAAGATGTTCGCTTCCAGACACTTGATCGTAAAGTCAACTTTATTGGTTGTTTTGATCGTCCTCGTAGCGCTCATTCCCCTGAGCGCTGCGCTCGCAGCAAACCCTCCCGGAACTGGCCAACCGAACCAATCGTGTGAAGATGCAGGTGTGACCCCTGGTCACGCCGCCAGCGCACCTGGTTCAGCTTTCAATCCAGATGGTCATGCAGGTACAGTTTATGCAGGCGAACAGCCGCAGAATTCAAATAATCCGCACTCAGTATCTCAATATGATACCGCCTGCTTCCAGGTGTCACAACATTGATGGATTGACCCAAGCAGAGCTCGTCGTCTGAATTGGTGCGAATCACACAAAAACGATGATTCACCCTGAAATTGATCTTTTCGGGTGAATCACTGTTTGTTAAAAAAATTCAGTCCTAACCCCCTAACCAGGAAGGGGGAATTAATTCCGAAAACGAAGTGTAGGTGGCGCTTTGGCGCCACCTACACTTCGTTTTCGGATATTTCCCCTATCGATGATCACTCACTCCTCTAGTCCGTTGCGAGCGATGACCCCGGCATACCAGCCGGCGCTCTGCTTCGGGATGCGCTGCTGGGTCCCGTAATCCACCCGCACGATTCCGAAGCGAGGCCGGTAGCCTTGCGACCATTCAAAATTATCCATCAGGCTCCAGACGTAGTAGCCCGTAACCGGGGCGCCCGCCTGGATGGCGTCGTGGACTGCCAGGAGATGCTCGCGCAGGTAGCGCACCCGGGCAGCGTCGGCGACGTAGCCCCCCTCGCCCGGCAGCTCAGGGAAGGCAGTGCCGTTCTCGGTCACCATGATGTTCACCGCCCCATACGTACGCGATAGGTCGAGCAGCACTTCGGTCAGCCCGGAAGGATTGACCCCCCAGCCTACATCGGTCTGTCCCCAGCCCGGTGCGGAGACCTGTTTGATGGCGGTCTTCAGGTAGCCGCCGGTGGGTGCGTGGGAGACGGACATGGTCATGTAGTAGTTGACTCCCATGTAATCGCACGGCTCGGAAATGGTCTGCAGGTCGCCATCTGCGACCCGCGGGCGGTGGGGACCGAGCCATTCAAAATGAGCAGAAGGGTAGCTGCCTTTGAAGAGGGGTCCGGCGAAGAGCGCCGCGGATTCGTCATAGACGCGCTGGCAGGCGTCCATATCGGCGGTGGTGGAGCTTTCGGGTTGGTAGTGGGCGAGGCTCAGCACGATGCCGATCTTGCCGGGGTAGCCCCCAGCCCGGTATGCCTGGACGGTTTTGCCGTGCGCCAGGAGAAGGTGATGGATTGCCTGGTAGGCGTCGGAGAGATTTGCCAGCCCAGGAGCATGAGCGCCGAAGGCGTAACCCACGAAACCGGCGACCCAAGGCTCGTTGATGGTCGACCAGTACGTTACGCGGTCGCCCAGGCGGCGGAAGACCTGCTCGGCGTAAGCGGCGAACAAATCCGTGCAGTCGCGGTTGAGCCAGCCGCCCTGGTCCTGGAGCGCCTGGGGCAAGTCCCAATGGTAGAGGGTAGCATTGGGTTGGATGCCGGCAGCCAGCAGCGCATCCACCAGCCGGTCGTAGAATCCAAGGCCGAGAGGGTTGGGTGCGCCTTTCCCCTGGGGGAAGATGCGCGGCCCAGGAGATCGAAAAGCGGTAGCTCTTAAGCCCCAGGTCTTGCATGAGGCGTATGTCTGCTTGCCAGCGGTGATAATGGTCGGCAGCGAGGTCGCCAGTATCGGCATTGGCGATGTTGTAAGGCTGGTGCGAGTAGCGGTCCCAGATGCTCTCCCCTTTGCCGTCGGCATCCCAGCCGCCTTCGATCTGGTAGGCGGCGGTGGCAGCACCCCAGGTAAACCCCTGTGGAAATTCACGAAAGCTCATCGTCCCTCCTTAATTTTTAATAGTGGAGCTGAATTCAGCGTTGGAAGTACTATCCCCAGCCTGAATCCAGAGCCAAGGAAAATCTTGATCATTGTAATGGAGGCCGGGAATTTTCTGCCAGACCGGGTTGCAGCTGGGTCAGGGTTTTCTCAAGGTCGATGCCTGTCACTGGGAAGGCGCGTTCTTAGATGTAGTTACCGCGGTGTAGTTTACCGTCCGGTGTAGTTCACCGTCATACAATCTCATCACTAATGTCATAATCCAGAGAGGAGATTGCTTTGTCGCTTGACGCTGAAAACCAGCGTCGCTCCTCGCAAGGACATTGGGGTAATACTGTCCTTGCGAGGCGGTTCTGTCGAGACGGTGTAATTCACCGTACGGTGTAGTTCACCGTCAAGCAATCTCATCTCTTCACATCGCTGGTAGAAATGAGATTGTTTCCCCCGGCAAAGTACGCCTGGTTCGCAATTACACCCGGCCTATTTTGGATGTCAATCATTCTTATGAAAACCCTGGCAGCTGGCTCGAGCTGCATATACGGCGGATTGGCCGTTTGCGGCGACCAGCAACCTGCTCAAAGCTGCATCCAGATCGGGAACTAATCTCATTCTTAAACGTCTGAAGATATAATTAACGATCGTAATGTGCCTGAGACGGCTCAGAAGGAGGTATTCTTATGAAACGGCTCAATCGTTTTCGCATATTAATGCTGGTTGCATCCAGCATAATTATTACCAGCACTATCTGGGCTCCGTCCGCCGCCCAGGCGGCGACCAGCCCAATCCACATCCGCTTCGCGACCGGGGCGACCTCGGCGACAGCCAGCGGCAGCCTGGCAGCGAATGGAGCTGCGCGCTACGTGCTGTATGGTGGCATCAGCCAGCTGATGGACGTGACCCTATCGGCGCCCGAGGGGGCAAGCCTGAAGGTGACCAACAGCAGCGGGCATGCGCTGACCCCGGTCCCGGGCACCAGCGGCAGCACGGGCTTTCGCGGCTACCTGCCTTACAGCGGTTATTACTACATCACGGTTGCCGCCGGCAGCCAGGCGATCTCGTATTCGCTCAATGTCTTTATTCCCGTGAGGATCAGGTTCGGCTCAGGCGCCACCTCGAAAACACTCACGTCGCACCTGAACGCCAACCAGGCGCTGGATTACATCGCCTGGGCCGGGAAGGGGCAGGTCCTGGAAGTTAATGCGGTGCCCGCCAGCAGCAATGCCAGCCTGCAGCTCATCATTTACGGCGTGGATGGCACAGTGCTGCGCAGTGGGATGGGTGAAGGATCGACCTTCCGCGGCGAGCTGCCGCTCAGCGAGGATTATATTATCACCGTGAGAGCCGGCGATGTTGCGACCGACTTCACCCTGCAGGTGATCGTCCCGCAGCAAATCCGCTTCGCCAGCGGCTCGTACACCGGCAGCGTGTACACCTACCTGCCCGCGGGGCATACCCAGTACTACGTGCTAAGCGCCAGCCAGGACCAGACCATGCAGGTTGCACTGTCGCCCGCGACCGGGCTCAAGCTGGCGATCTACGGCATGGACGGCACCGTCCTGAAGAGCGCAAACAGCGGCGGAGCCAGCTTCTCGGGCACGCTGCCCAGCACGCAGGATTACTTCCTGGATGTAACGAATTCGGGGAACACGCTTTATTACAAGCTGAGCGTGACGATCAAGTGAGGCGAGAAGGCGAATGAGTGGGTTCTGCACAGGACTCCTGGCAGATCCCACTTTTTTATTTAGAGCAGGGATTTGGGAAACTTTATGGCGGCGGTTACGGATCGCAGATGCCGTATGACGGATGCCAGCTAACCCACGAACCTTCTGTTAGCCACCAGATGCGGGCTTTTTCGACGAACGTCCCCTCGGGGATATCCGCGATAAAATAACGAGCCGAGAGAAGATCGGGGGGAGCCAACCCGGTGCCGGGTAGCAGGTCTTTGCCAAGGATGCTTTGGATGGCAGACGCGGCTGCGTAGCGGACATACGGATCGGCGTCCCAGAGATGCGGGCCGATATCACCGACCGCACAGGAAGCTCTCTCACCCACCGCGCCGATCAATAAAATCGAGTAAAGGCGAGTATCGACTTTTTGGCTGTGTAAATTATCGATCAGTATATCGAGGGTCGTGGCGATAATCTCAGGACCTAAGGTCAGCAAGGTCTGCGCGGCGAGAATTGAATCCAGGCGGGGGAAAGCGATTGCATGCGCGATATGGGAGGCGGCGTAGGCAGAGTCAGGCCCTGGCATAGAGAGGCGCTGCAAAACCTTCGGGAATTCAGCATAGGGGGTTGACTCGGGATCATATTGGGGCAGTGCCGGGTCAGAAGCATACAGGATCGCGATCAACTCGTCCGCACTAAGCGTAGGAGATGGCGGTGCGATTGTCAGCGTGGCTAGCGGAGGGGGTACAGAAACCGCAGCAGGCGTCTGAGAGGCGGGAGGTGGCAGATGTGGTAATACTACCCGCGAACATGAAGCGAGCAGGCATAATAATGCAACCAGACTGCGAATGCTTAGCGTCATGCAACAATTCCGTGACCGCTGGACGAGCTTCAATCCCAATGCGGAGGACCGTCGATATCAATTGTAGCAGCAATCTGCTGGGGGTTGTGCCTGTCCTTAATCAGCCTATGAAATTTGCGCACAATTGAACTATACTTTGAATAACACCCAGCGGCACGAGCACAGATGGAGCAGATCAAACAAGCAGAGGACACGAAGCAGAAGATACGCCAGAGAGCGACCCATGACAATGGATAAGATCCAATTTACAAAAGAAAAAGAAACGATGCTCATGACCTTGAGCGGTCGGGCTATCCAGAGCCAATGGAAGAATCCCATCTTCGCGATCCCTGGGCTGAAGAAGCCATGCGGCATATCGACTACGACATGAGCAAGACCCTCAAGGGAGTGAGCTCGTGGGGCATGTGGAAAGACATTGGATGTACCATCATTGCCACGCGTGCCGCGACCTTCGATCTGCTGACGACCCGCTTTCTGGCAGATCACCCGGACGCAATCGTCCTCCAGGTAGGTTGCGGTATGGACAGCCGAGTTTTCCGGATCAATCCGCCTGCCAGCGTCCAGTGGTACGACGTGGATTACCCGGATGTGATCGACCTGCGCCGCCAGCTGTTTCCCGATCGGGGCGCTTATCACCTGATCGGTGCGCCGCTGGAGGATTTGCGCTGGTTGGACGAGGTTCCACGAGACCAGCCCGGGCTGCTTATCGCCGAGGGGGTGCTGCACTACCTGAACGAAACGGAAGTGAAAGCGCTCCTCAATGCGGTGGTTGCTCACTTCCCCGGCGGTCAGATGATCTTCGATATCTGCAATTCGATGATTGTGAAAAGAGCGGGTAAGAACGTTGGGGGCACGGGTGCAACCTACAAGTGGGGCCTGGATGATCCCCAGGACATCCAGCAGCTTGAGCCAAAGCTTGAGCTGATCAAGGAATACAGACCAAGCGAGCTGGTCGCGTTTTCCCGATTCCCGTTATGGTGGCGCGCCCTTTACCGTGTGCAGGAGGTCAACCCCACGCTGCGCACGATGGAACGCACGTTAGTCTACCGGTATTAGGACGCAAGCTCGGAATAACGATCCTCTGAGCAAGACGCGATCCGCTACCTGCGCGGTTGCTGAAATGGAGCGGTGATCAGCGAGCGCTAGAACACGGCGTTGTGTACACCCGGTGCCATCCTATGCAAATAAAGAAAGAGGCAGCATGGAATTTAGGGTTCTTTATCAGGAACTTCAAAATAGCACAGAGATGATCCGTGCTTTATTGGCAGGCGTCGCACCAGAGGCAGCACGCCTCAAACCGAATGCGGAGTTGTGGTCAATTCTCGAAGTGGTGTGTCACTTATATGATGAGGAGCGTGAAGATTTTCGAGAGCATCTCGATTTCATTCTTCACCGCCAAAATGAAGAATGGCATAGGATTGACCCCGAAGGTTGGGTAACACAACGAAATTATAACGAGCAGAACTTCGCTGAGATGCAGGAAAAATTCTTTGTCGAACGTGAAAGATCATTGGCATGGCTCAATGGATTACTGAACCCGGATTGGGAGAAAACCTATACAACTGAGTACCGCACAATCAGCGCGGGAGAGATGTTCGCCTGTTGGGTCGCGCACGACAATCTCCACATCCGCCAATTGGTGGAACTCAGGCGCGTGAGGCTAGAAAATATCACAAAGCCTTACAATCTCGAATACGCAGGTGATTGGTAACTGGGGGGTCAGCCTTTACACTTATTGCCGGAACCGGTGTAAAGGATGTCTCTACCGAACAGCGCGGGACCGCCCATAGCCGCGATACTCGCTGCGCAAATAGGTGAAGAATGGATCGTGGGACCAGCTCGATTGGGATATCCTTAAGACCAATGTCCTTCACGCCGTGAAGGTGAACGTCCGAATACATGGTCATGTCGGCAATGGAATAGGCACCGCCAAAATATTCGTTTGAGGCAAGATGCCGATCGAGGATGCTCAGCATGTCGCGCAGGTTTGCATCATAGTGCTTTTGCGCGGGCGGCACTTTCTCCGGAGAACGAACAACCCAGTGGCCGAACTGCTGCGCTAGTGTGGTGAAGGTTGCCGAGCCGTAGAACAGCCATTGATCCACCTTGGCGCGGACGACCGGATCGCTCGGATAGAACTTGCCGGACTTCTCCGCGAGATATTTGAGGATCGCGCCTGATTTACAGAGTGTCACGGTCGCCCCACCGGGGCCGTCATGATCGATGATCGCCGGGATTTTGTGGCCCGGGCTGATTTTCATGAAGTCCGGCGACATCTGCGCCTTCTCGCGCAAATTGACCGGGACAATCTTGTGCGCGAGCCCGGTCTCCTCAAGCATCATCCGAGGCTTGTAGCCGTTATCCGTCGTCCAAGTGTAGCAATCGATCATCTCGCCCTCCCGATGGAAGTGAGTTACCACGCGGCGGTTCAATAGAGCACCGGTGGATCATCAGCCTGCGTTGTCGGCCTGCATCTCCGGCGATGGTTGTAACGATGGGCAGACCGTAGGATCAGGGATACGTCGCGGAGGTTATCTTGTGCGACGCATTATAGACGACGGGAATTGCAAACCGCCATTGAGTGCCGCGCATGCCCAAGATGGGACATTTTCGGTCCTACTGCGAGTTCCGGGAGAATTGTCCGGCGAGGTCGCGCCCCACTTACCCGATCACCTCGTCGGCTGTTCCAAGCCAGTTATCGGAGAACTTGATCCCAAACGGCCTGGCGGTCTGCAGTTTGAGCGTCAGTTCGAGCTTGGTCGGGTCCCGCGCCGGCAGGTCGCCGGCGCTGGCGCCCTTCAGAATGCGATCGCGCTCGTGTTGAATGAGAAAGATCGCGCTACGGCCCGTTCAGCACTTGCCGACACGCCGCCGGCAGAGCGGACATTTCGGGCCCCGGCCGCGGCTTCGAGTGCGTCGGGTCCAGCAAGACATTTGCGACCAGCGATCCATCTCCCCGCCGTGGCAGCCGTCCCCCTCAGCACGCGGTGGCTGCGGCTCGCATTCCGGACTATCGGACGGGCAGTTGAGACGGATATGGAAGTGCCAGTCATGCCCCAGCCATGGCTGCACCTTGCGAGCCACGTGCGATCGTCACCGGCATCGCGACAGAGCGCCTTCTTGATGGCGGTGTTCACAAATATGCGGTTGACGCGCGGGTCCTCAGCCGCGGCCCTGATCAGCGCCACGTGCGCCGGCGTCCACACCTTCGGGTCGATATCCTTGCGGTTCTTGGCGACGATCATCGTCGCCATCATCTCTTCGCGTTCTTCCCGGTGAGCTCGTGCTCGGGCATGGGGGTGAGCCAGATATCGGCGTCGAGACCGACTTGATGGCTGGCATGTCCCGCGAGCAGCGGGCCGCCGCGCGGTTGTGACATGTCGCCAAGGAGAAGCCCGCGCCAACCGGTTGTCGTCGCCTTGTCGGATAATTGTTCGAGGAATTGCACCAAGTCTGGATGGCCCCAATTACGGTTGCGCGAAAGGCGCATCACTTGCCAGGTCTCGCCGTTGATGGGCAATGCGACAGCGCCCGCGAGGCAGCCTTTGGAATAGAACCCGATGGAGTGCGTCGGTGCCGGCGAAGGCGTCGCCATACGGGCGAACAGCTCCTTGGCCAGCGTGCCGGGACCTTCGGGCTTGGCGAGCGGCGGCAACGGCTGGGGATTGAGGGTACCCTTGTCCTGCGCGTTCGCCGTGCCGTGCGCGAAAATCAGAACGGCGCACAATGCAAGCGCGGCCGGCCGTTCAAAGCCGCGCCTGCCTGAACTTCTCGACTTGCTGAGTGCGAACACATGGCCGAGTTGCGCCGTTTCATTCGATCACCTCATCAGGGGATCGTAGCTGGTTAAACCGGCAGACCGGAAGTGGCTGCATGGCAGCCGGGCAATGTCCGAGATGGGTCTTGGCCGTGTAAAAACACCCTTAAGGGGGAGATGTCGATCCAATCCTGGGTGGCGGGACTCAGGCCACGATCGCAGCGATCAGCGGCTTGATCCCCACGATGTTCGTGACCCGTGTCAGATTATAGGCCAGGACCGAGAGTGCCATTTCAGCGGCTACTTTTGGAAGCGTTTTGGTCAGGAAGTGCGTCGCCCCCATGCGGGCTTTCATCGTGCCGAACGGATGTTCGACTGTCTCCCGCCGCTGCCGCATGGCCTGGGGGTTGTTGTCGAGGCGCCTCTGCACCTCTTCCAGAACGTGCTCATGCTCCCAGCGTGTAATCCGCCGCTCCTTGCCGGTCGTACAGCTAGCTTTGAGTGCACAGTCGCGGCACGCATTGGTCCAATAGCGCCGTAGCTGCTGCCCAGCCTCCTCGTTGGTGTAGTGGTAGGTCAGCTTTTCGCCAGCCGGACAGCGATAGGCATCCTCGTCGCTGAGATAGACAAAGTCCTGTTTGCCAAAGCGACCCCGTGCCTTAAGACCTGATGTCATCGGCTTGGGAAGCGTCACCGCAATTCCAGCCTTGTCGCAGGCAAGGATTTCCTCGCCGCTATAATAGCCCCGATCAGCAACGGCTTCGAGTTTTTCGACACCGAGGACATCTTTTGCACGACAGGCGATGTTGGCGAGTTGTGCCCGGTCCGAGCCGCTGTTCGTCACCTCGTGCGCTACAATTAGATGATGTTCGGTGTCGACGGCGACCTGCACGTTGTAGCCGACGACGCCCGAGCCGCGGCCGCTGGTTGCCATCGAACGACTGTCGGGATCGGTCAGGGAGATCTGCTGATCGGGCGAAGCAAGCATCTGCTTCTCGTAGACAGCAAGCTTGCCCATTTCCTCCTTCAACTTTGTCAGCTTCTCGTTGAGCCTCGTCACCTTCGCAGCCAGTGCTTCGGTCGGCTCCTGCCGGTCAGCGGTGTCAAGTTGGCTCAGATAGCGCGCGACACTCTCCTCCAGCTGAGCGCGGCGCCGTTCCACCTTCGCCCGTGTGAAGTTCTTGTCCCGGTTGTTCACGGCCTTGAACTTGCTGCCATCGACCGCGACGCTCCCCGTCGTGAGAAGACCTATCTCACGGCAGAGTTCGACGAAGCGCGCACATACCTTGCGAAGCGCCAGGCCATTGTCTTTGCGGAAGTCCGCGATCGTCTTGTGATCAGGCGCGAGCCGACCCAGCAGCCACATGACCTCGACATTGCGTCCGGCTTCTCGTTCGAGCCGCCGGCTCGACTGGACCCGGTTTAGATAGCCATAGATGTAAAGCTTCAGCAGAACCGAGGGATGGTACGACGGCCGACCAGTTGCCGCCGGCTCAACCCCCTCGAAGCTCATTTCCGCCAAATCGAGCGCGTCGACAAACACATCGATCACGCGAACAGGGTTATTCTCGTCAATGAAATCATCGAGGCATTCGGGCAATAGCGTCCATTGCCCACGATCCGCCTCCTCAACGAAGCGCCTCATCAATTCCCCCGCAGAATCACGAGAGAATCATAACAGCAGCACAGCGTTTTCACACAGCCAGGGTCGTTCCCGGGAAAAGCATCTCCACGAGCAAATCTCGTCCGTTTTACATCAGCAATCGGAACTCATGCGCGCTCTTAAACACTTCCAAGTCGTGCCACAAGCGGACTCATGCACTGCAGCAAAAGCCCGGTTATGCGATCACCGCAGCGGCGGACAGCGATCGGCGTCGGTCGCACGTCAATGCCGAGCGCCCCTGCGGTCTTCAGATTGATGGCGAATTCAAATTTGATCGACCGTGTAACCGGCACGTCGGCTGGCTTCGCGCCCTTGAGAATTTTGCCGGTATGGACATCAACTTGTCGAAACAGGCCCGCGACGGTCGGCTCCGTGGCTCATCAGCCCGCCGGCCGCCGCACCACCATGGTCCGCAGAAGACGTTGGAACGGAAGTACGTCGCCCAACACGTCAACGAGCCGCGCCGATGCGTAATCAAACAGCGTCCCATATGCGTCGAAGACGCAAGCCTCAATTCCCGTCAACCTACACCTTCGACCTACTGGCCAACCGCACCAGGCCCGGCTTGCGGCAGCGGGCAGCTCAGGATTCGGGCAACGGATACTGAAGCTTCCCCGACTTGTAGGCGGACGGGAACAGAATCACTTGCGTTCCCGGCCGCTCGAACTGCTCCAGGCCGTTTCCAGTGATCCCCTGGTACTGCACCTGGAACATGCGGGCCTGCTCCCACTCCCCGTCCGTGCCGAAACGGACGTCGCCTACGATCGTGCGGTGCGTCGCCTTGTGGATGTAGTCGGCCATCTTGTTCTGGTCGAGCCCGTTGGTCGCTTCCACCGCGGCGGCGATGATCTGCATTCCGGCATAGGAAAACGGCGGCAGGTAGTATCCGAGCGCATCGACGCCGGCGGCGACGGCCTTCGGCTTGTAACGGCCGAGGAATTCCCGGATGCCGGGGAAATTCGTGGTGGGCTCCGGGACGAAGTCTTCAAACGACACAAAGCCGTTGAGCAGCGGGCCGAGCTGCTGCTTCACCGCCGCATATTGGGGACCGACCATTCCGCCTCCGATCAGCCTCGGCTTGAACCCGGCTTCGCGAACGCCGCGCACGATACCGACAGTATTGGGCGGAAAGCACGCGATGTAAACGATGTCCGGCTTGGCCGCCTGGATCGCACGCACGATCGGAGCAAAGTCGACCGCGTTGGGCGGAAAGCTGCGATCATAGGAGATGTCGAGCCCGTATTTCTTTGCCCATTCGCGCGCGCCGATTGCGGCGGTCTGCGGAAACTCCGAATCGGCGACCGAGATCGCCACGGTCTTCGGCTTGGGATCCATGGTCATCGCGACCTCGAAGAAGCCCTGCGCGAAGGTCAGATGCGCATCGGGTCCCAAAGGCTGAATCTGGAAATACTTGTCATAGCGAAATTGCTCGTTGACCCTCAATCCGGCCAGCGACATGAACACCTTGTTGTGTTCCATGACCACCGGCATGGCCGGTCCGATGATGTTGGTGCCGTATCCGGAGATGACGAGATCAACTTTGTCGATGTCGAACAACTTTGTGTAGATGCCGGGCACCAGCGACGGATTGCTCTGATCGTCGTAGGAGATCAATTCGACCGGACGGCCCAGCAGCCCGCCCTTGGCGTTCTGATCGTCCGCCCACATCTGCGTGGCCAGCAGCGCGGCCTTGCCGTTGCCGGCAATGGCTCCCGTGAGCGCCATGCTGAACCCAACCTTAATCGGGTCCGCCGCAAACGTTTGGTCAAAGGTTGCGTGTGCGATCAGCGCTGCCACTGCAGCCAGAACGGCTACTGACCGAAATCGATTGGCGATTTTCATATCCTCCTCCCATCCTCTTCTTGTGCGAAGCCGGCGATTTCAACCCTCGGGCAGATCAGCTTCGCATGCAACGCGCTGCTATTCCAGGGGCGGATCGGTCAGTTGGTCGATGGAGTTGGTCTAGCGGCCATGCAATGTTCTTGAGCTGCTGCTCGCCCCAGTCGTCGAAGGCAATATCGATCTTGCCCCGCGCGTCTTCTTGCACGCGGCCAGAAAAGCAGATGTCGCCGGGCTCAGCGAGGCCTCCAGCGCGAGCCGCATCGTCGGCGAATGAGCTGAGTGGGTCAACGTTGAGCGTTTGCCCCTGATCGGGTTTGCCGCCGACCAAGGCACCCAGACGTACGATCGATCGACGTCCGATATGGGTGGTCATTCCCGGAAAGGCTCGTCGCGAGCGAATTGCTCGTCCGCTTTACCTCAGCAACCGGAACTCATTCGCGCTCTCAAACACTTCCTGGTCGCGCCAGAAGCTGCCGTCAGCCAGGATCACTCAATGACCTCGTCAGCGAGCGCGAGAAGCTTCGGCGGCACTTCGAGGCTGAGGGACTTTGCGGTTTTGAGGTTGATCACCAGCGCGAACTTCGTCGGTTGCATTATCGGAAGGTCAGCGAGCCTTGCGCCCTTGAGGACTTTGCCAGTGTAAATGCCTGCTTGGCGGTATACGTCCGTGTAGCTCGCTCCGTAACTCATCAGCCCGCCGGCAGGAGCGCTGCGAGGCGGGCCTGCACGGCCAGGGCCATTTTCGCCACTTCTGGCACGTCGGCGGGACGTCCGGTTGCCCCCCGAAACTCGCCGTGAAGAGACCAAGTCTTGTTGATAGGGGGAAGCTAGACTGCTCCAAGTATGCGAGTGCGCGAGTGCTCTCCTCAGGGTCGCTGGGGAGCCGGCGTACTAGATGGCTGCGGAGCCGCTGAACGGGTTCCGCGCATGAAAGCCTGATCTCTCCAGACTGAGCACGCCATCTTTATTGGCATCCATTGCTTTGAAGATGCGCTCGTGAGCCGTCTGGAACTCCTGTAACGAGACTGTCCCGTCGCCATCGGCGTCCATCAGCGCAAACATAATTCGCATCGCAAAGGGGCTCATCATACTTCCATGCCCCATCATGCGACCTCCCCCGTAACCCATGCCGCGCCCCATCATTCCGTCGCCCATCATGCCCGGCCCCATCATGCCTGGACCCATCATTCCTGGCCCCATCATGCCTGGACCCATTGCTCCGGCGGGCGGGGAGGCGGGTTGCGAGGTCTGTCCTTGCGCACCGGCAGCGCTGTCAGGGTGGTGCGGATCCTGCCCCGTTTGGGCAAAGGCCGGCAACCCTGCGATCAAGGTTGCAGCAACCAGCACGCTGCGAAACATGATCATCTTCTTGGCCTCCTCGATCTGATTGAGCTATCGGGCGGCGCGTAGCTTAAACGGCTGGTCGTCGCACAAAGAAATTATAGAGCGGCACGAGGATTACGGCCACGTACCAACCGTAGCCGAAGCTTTCCACAAGTCCGAGCAGGAAGCTTTGCCAGGTCAAAAGTTCGAAACCCGGCAGGAATATGGAGAGCCCCGCGTGATATATCGGCAGTCCTGGAAAGACCAGGTAGCCGATCAGGCAGATTACGTAGGATATCACGAAGAACAGGCTGAGACTGAAACCCACGGCCACGATCGAGAGCGACTCGTGGTGGGCTTGCCGGGTGGTCACACCAATTTGCTGAGAGGCCATTTCGACCCCCTTGGAGTTCCGCGACCTGTTCCCAATATCATCCAGGGTCCGCAACATAGTTGATCTGGATCAATAACGCGGCACTCGCACAAGAGCGTCTAAAGTTGCACAAAATGACCGTCAGGCCTGCGTAGGCGCCATACGCTCTCGTTCACCTTCAGCCGGGAGAGAAGGCGTGAATTCTCAAGGGATTCTTATCGTCGGTGGCTATGGCGTCGTCGGGCGGCGGATCGCCGCCGAACTCGCGCCCGACTATCCGGACCGTGTCATAGTGGGAGGCCGCAATCTGGCACGCGCTGAGGAGGTCGCGACGGCGATCGGTCATCGCGTTCGCGGACGGAGGATCGATATTGCCGTGCCATCTTCCATCGAGGCAGCGCTGGAGGGCGTGGCAGTCGTGATCAGTTGCATCGATCAGCCCGGCCGCACGCTCTTTTGGGCGGCGCTCGAGCGCGGGCTGTGCTATACAGATATTACTCCGCACCTGACCGAGCTCGGGCGCGGCGCTGCGTACGACAAGATCGACGCTGCGGCTCGGGCATCCGGCGCATGGGTGGTGCTGGGAACCGGCATCGTTCCCGGCATCTCGAACGTCATGGTGCGCGCGCTCGCCAATGCGCTCGGCGGAGCCGATGAGATCGAGACCGCGCTCCTGCTTGCTGCAAGCGATCTAAAGGGCCCAGCGTCGTTGGATCACTTCCTCCAGGAGCTATCAATGTCATTCGATATCTGGGTTGACGGGGAGGACCGCTCGGCGCGCGCATTTAGTGTTCCGCGACTCATCGAATTTCCACTGCCGGCGGAGCGCAACTTTCGTACCTCTTTCCTTTTTCCGACCAGGTACTCTATCCGCGTACGATGGGCGCCAGAACGGCGCTTACAAGACTTGCCATCGAACCTGCGTGGTTGGCGAGGGGTCTTGCAATGATGGTTCGTACCGGCGCCTCTCGCCTCTTGGCGATCGAAGGAGTTCGTCATGCCGTGGCGCGGCGGCTCCGAGCTCGGCCGTCGAGCAAGGACGCTCGGTTCGCACTCCGCGTGGATGTCAGGCGCGGCGGACGCTCGAGGCGTGCGACACTTCTCGGTCATGCCCAGGCGGACGCGGCGGCGGCAGGAGCCGCAGGCGTGGCGCGGTTGCTGATCGAGGGTGATGTTGCTGAACCGGGCGCCTGGATGCCTGAGCAAATCGTTGATCCCGGCCCATTTTCGTCCCGCCTCGCCACCCAAGGATTGAAGGTCGAGTTCCCGGACGGGGCTTCGCTCGGGTAGACGCAGCACTTGCGCGCTCTTCATGACCGCGCCTTCGATGACCGGGCCACGAACGGTAAGAGTAGGGTCCTCAGTCCCGCTGTGGGTCAATCGCGTCGATTTCGGCATGTCCACGGGCATGTTCCGACTAACCGCTGAAACTCACCGTCAAAGCGGACATTTCAGATCGACAGCTTCGTGCCGATAGTGTTGCAAAAGTCGGCAAGGAGTAGCTCGCAGGCAAAAATGCGCAACAATCGGTATGGGACGAGTTGATTGTTGAATTAATATTGCGTATTGGCGCCTAATCTTGAATTAATGTTGCTCGCTCGGACACGCAAAATCCTTTTGCAACAGTATCTGCCAACACCCGACATCCGGTCGCTTATTCGATCACTTCGTCAGCGCGGCCAACCAGCCCCGGTGGCAAGGCGAGGCCGAGCGCCTGCGCGGTTTTCAGATTGACGAGAAATTCGAACCGCGTGGGCAATTCGAGCGGTAGGTCCGCCGGCCGAGCGCCCCGTAGTATACGGGCCACCAGATCGGCTGCGCGTTCGCCAATCTCACTCTGCTTGGGGCCATACGACATCAGGCCGCCGTCGTGCACGAGCGCGCCATTCTCGAAGATCGTCGGCAGGTGGTTTGTCCTGGCAAATTCCACGACGCGCTTGCGGTTGAGCGTGGTTAGGGCATCGGAGACCATGAGGATGGCATCCGGCCGTTCGCGCGTCATTTCGGAGAAAGCGTGGTCGAAATCGTCAGGCTCGCGCACGCCCAAGGTCTGAACTTTAACTCCGAGGGCACGGGCGGCGTCCTCTGCGGCCCGGTAACGCAGTGTCATGCCGAGATCGGCTGCGTTCCAAAGCATTGCTACGCGTTGCAGGTCAGGCAAAGCATCCTTGAGGATTTCGAGGCGTTTGGCACTGAGCTCGGTCGATAGTTCCGTCACGCCGGTGATGTTACCGCCAGGCCGTGCGAGCCCTTCGACCAGGCCGGTCGCGACCGGATCGCCCGCGCCTGTGACGACAGTCGGCACGTCCTTAGCCGATGTTTTGGCAGCCAGGGCGGCGGGGTAGCCGAATGTGACCATTACATCTACGTTCGCGCCTCTCAGCTCGGCAGCGAGACCGCCAAGTCGCTCGGCATGCGCATCCGCCCATCGCTGCTCGAAAACGAGATTTTGGCCATTGATGAACCCGCGGGCGGCTAAGGTAGAGAGAAGGGTGATGCGACGCTCGTCGGTTGCACCAATCGCAGCACCACCTCCGAGCAAACCCACCCGATAGATTTTCCCTGACTGCTGCGCTCGCGCCACCGGCGGCCATGCCGCCGCGCCGCCGAGAAGCTTGATGAACTCGCGCCGTCTCATCTCCCGCCCAAGGCTCCGGACAAGGCATCATACCTGTTGAAACTAGCACCCTTGAAGCGGCTGGGTGTGAGCGGTCGGCCGATGTCGCGGATGGGTCAAAACTGCGCCCCTATGGGTGGCTTGCCTCTATTCTGCAATCATCAAGCGGACTTCTTTGATGGCGCCGCGATAGGCAGGGATGTCGCGGCGTCATGTCGGCGCTGCGGCACTCAACGTGAACTTCAAGGCGACGCCGTTGATGCAGTAGCGCAACCCCGTGGGCGGCGGGCCATCGTCGAAGACGTGTCCAAGATGGCCACCACAGCGGCGGCAATGCACTTCGGTGCGCGTAATGAATAAGGTGCGATCCTCGGAGGTGTCGACCGCGCCCGGCAGTGGCCGATAAAAGCTGGGCCACCCGGTGCCGCTTTCGAACTTCGTCGCCGAGGAGAACAGCGGCAGGTCGCAGCCTGCACACGTAAACGTTCCCTCACGTTTTTCATGATTGAGCGCGCTTGAGCCCGGCACTTCGGTGGCGCGCTTGCGCAGGACGTTGAATTGGGCCGGCGTGAGAATGCGTCGCCATTCGGCTTCGGTCTTCTGAATTTCGAATGACGGCTCCGCCACTGCGGTCGGCCGCCGCGTCCAGTGCAGGCCAGCGATCACGGCAAGGCTACCGGCGCCTGCGAGAAACATCCGACGGTCGAGCATCTCCTGCCTGACACACCCAGTGGGTTCTGATTTGGGTAAATTGTACGGCATTGCTGACGAGCCCGGAAGCCTCCACGCGGGTCATCGCAGAGGCCGAGGATGGCATGGCTGAGGCCCGCGGCCATGGTCGGGAACCGAGCCACCGCCAAGGCGGCCCGATTCCGACGGTGTCCATTCGCCCGCCGGCCTATGCGGCGTCGTCTCGGTCAAGTGCCCGCACGATCTCTGGCACAACCCCGCCCCAGTCCCCGCGGCTCTCCTGGCGGAAGATTTGCATTGCCGGGTACCAGGCCGTATCGGCGCAACCGACGGCACCGAGGATAAGGAGATCACGATCAAATTTCTCCAGCGGCGCGCGCAAATTCAAGGGGCAAGCCTTGTTGCCGCATTTCGGCCTGCCAAACTTCCGCTTTCCTTACACCACCGCTTACAATATCCTGCGCAATATGGAGTTGAGCCCGGTAGCGAGACTTCATTAGGCACGCCGGTTACGTTTTGAGCAGCGGCGGCTCGGAATCCAGTCGGATGCGCCGCGGCAGTGAGAATTTGCATCTCACTTTCGCGGTGTTGTTGACAGTAACTTGGAGATTACGAATGGCACGTGGTACCGTGAAGTGGTTCAATGCGCAAAAAGGCTACGGGTTTATTCAACCGCAGGCTGGCGGCGGAAAAGATGTCTTTGTCCATATCTCGGCAGTCGAGAAGGCCGGGCTCAGCAGTCTGAATGAGGGGCAGATTGTCGAATATGACGAAGTCTCGAACAAAGGCAAAACATCGGCAGAGAATCTCAAGGTTCAACGCTGATCGATGCGATGAACGCGCGCCCCATTCGATGATCTCATCGGCGCGGGGCTGATCCGCCTTAATTACCCGCGCCGGGATTGGGCGAGAAGTATTGGAGTTTGTCCGGCTTCCCCTCCCACTCCTTCCAATCGGATGGGGGGGATTTTTTGATTGCAATATTTGGCCAGATTTTCGCGAATTCTGCGTTCAGCGACACCCATTTCTCAAGCCCTGGTTCTGTGTCAGGTTTGATCGCCTCAACGGGGCATTCCGGTTCACAAACTCCACAGTCGATACATTCGTCAGGATGGATGACGAGCATGTTCTCGCCTTCATAGAAGCAGTCCACGGGGCATACGGCGACGCAATCCATGGTCTTGCAGCGAATACACCCATCGTTGACGACGTAGGTCATTTAAGCATCCTACCGAGGGCAACCCTATACCATATCGCGACGAGGTCTGGGTGAGCGCTCTTTCGATCACCTCGTCGGCACGACCCAGAAACGTAAGCGGGACTGTGATGCCGAGCGGATGGCCGGTTCTCGCTCGGCGCCCTGCTGTTAAGGAACCCGATCACCACCATCGCGGGCTGTTGCGCGCGCGAGGCGGTCGCCGCCGCCGCACCGTCGCCTTCGGCCTTGAGGTTCAGCACCAATTGGAATTTAGTCGACGCCTGCACCGGGAGGGCGGCCGGCTTCTCGCCCTTGCGGATATGATCAACATAATGGGCTGCGTGGCGGTACTGTTCGCTGGAGTCCGGTCCATAGGATATGAGACCGCCAGCGCATTGCACAGGCCTTTGAAAGAAATGTAGCCTCACTAATATAATCATACGGAAACGTCAGGATTTTGTTTGGTAAATCCGTTGCGGCTTGAGCTTGCAGCGGAAATGCCTAGACCCCGTTCGGGCCGCTTTGAATTGCACAGGAGAGAACTATCCAATGGGTGCTGCTGACGTTGCGACGGCGAGCGCAAGCCAGGTGGTGGTGAGCACGCTCGACGAGAAGGACTTGCCGGAAGCCGCGCGGGTTCTTCGTCTCGCTTTTGGCACCTTCTTCGGGGTTCCCGATCCAGCATCTTTCTGGAGCGATAAGGACTACGTCTATGGCCGTCATCATGCCGCTCACGTGACCTCGTTTGGCGCGAGGCTCGACGGAAGATTGGTTGGCTCAAACTTCGCGACAAACTGGGGAAGCGTCGGCTTCTTCGGGCCCGTTAGTGTACATCCCGATCTTCAGGAGAGCGGCATCGGCCGAGCATTGCTCGCCAAGACGATGACGCAGTTCGATGTTTGGGGAATTCGGCACGTCGGGCTGTTTACGTTTGCGCACAGCCCCAAGCATGTCGCTCTCTATCAGAAGTACGGTTTTTATGCGCGTTTCCTGACCGCAATCATGTCGGCGCCGGCCGTGCGGCGACAAAGCCGGGCGGCGTGGTGGCGTTTCAGCGAGTTGAACGAAACGCAACGCAAGGAGGCTCTGCGTTCGTGCCGGATCGTGGCAAACTCGCTTTACGCTGGGCTCGACCTCACCGAGGAGATAGGCGCGACCGACGCGCAGGGCATTGGCGACACAGTTTTGCTTGAAAGTGCCAGTGGCATTGTGGGGTTCGCGGTGTGTCAATACGGGCCACGCAGCGAAGCCGGCGCCGACCACTGCTTCATCAAATTCGGTGCGGTCCGCGATGGACCATCGGCCGAACAGGATTATCTTCGCCTGCTCGATGCGTGTGAGGCGTTGGCGGTCGCGGTGGGTATGCCGAACCTGTTAGCGGGAGCAAATATGGCGCGCCACGAGGCCTATCGACATCTTGTCGATCGCGGATTTCGCACAGAAATCCAGGGCGTGAGAATGCACAAGCATAACGATCCCGGTTATTGCCGCCCCGGTGCCTACATCATCGACGATTGGCGATAACGTCCGGTTGGGCGACGTTACGCTAACGTGAAAGCGTCCTTGTTTGGAGGCCTCCGCCTCACCTGAAATCCGTAGCCTACTCCGAGGGAGCGAGCAGTACCTACCTCGTCGGCATGTTCCAAAAGTTGGGTATCTACGATCAGGTCAACTCGAAGCCTTCGTAGCGAAGACCAACGGCCATTCAACTCGTTCTGGCGGAGAGGCTAGCCGCGTTTGCGGGGCGCGGCGGGGGCTGAGGATTATTGGCGGGATTGGTATCGTACTTGGATATTCGCGTGATGAGCCCGCTGGCGGCGAGTGGCTGCAAGTCTGCTTCCAGCGCGTCAGCAATCTCGCGAGAGTAGACCTCCTGGTCCTCTACGTAGAGCGTAAAGGATTTCAAATATTTTTCTTTCTTCGCCGGGTCCTCGATTGTCGCCTTAGTCCACTCATAGAGCGGATATTTCTCGATGCCATGCTGTTCTGCTGCGGCCACATACTCCGCAAAGGCTTCGAACTGGCATTTCGGCGCAGCGCGATGCTTGGCGAGGACATCGATAAGCGGCATCAGCGCTGGATCACGGCGCTTGCGGCCCAGCGATGCCGCCATCGCAGAATCATTCAGATCGAATCTGACCTGATATTGCCATTGCGGAGTCACGCAACTCTCACTTTCTGTAGCGGGTCCGGCACGCGAGATGGGTATGCTATCATGGCGCACGGCGCCAGGCGCGGCGACGGAAGCACGCCTTGACCGCCGGCCGCCCCTCTGCATGCTTCTAACCGTGGCCCTATGTTAGGTCCGCACATTGGGACGAAAAAATGCGCCAGACCTTCGCAAGGCAATCGATCCTCGCGGCCGGAATAGCGATGCTCGTGAGCATGGCAGTTGCAACCGCGCGGGACTACCCATCGCGTCCGATCACCATGGTCGTGCCATTTCCGGCGGGGGGCCCGCTCGACGCGGTCGCGCGCATCATGGCCGAGCGGATGCGGGTTGCGCTCGGCCAAGCCATTGTAATCGACAACGTAGGCGGAGCTTCGGGTACGGTCGGCATTGCCCGTGTCATTCGCGCCGCGCCCGACGGCTACACGATTGTAGCCGGCGGACTGCCGACGAACGTCCTCAATGGGGCCGTGCTGTCGTTGCCGTACGATCCTTTGGACATACAGCCAATTTCGTTGACCATTCGCGCGCCTCTTCTTGTCGTTGCGCGGAAATCAATGCCCGCGAACGACCTCAGGGAACTGATAGCTTGGCTTAAGGCCAACCCGGACAAGGCCTCACAAGGGACCGGTGGCGTGGGCGCGACATCGCATATTGCCGGCGTGTTCTTCCAGCAACTTTCGGGCACTCGCTTTGCGCTGGTTCCGTACCGCGGCGCCGGCCCCGCAATGCAAGACCTGTTGTCGGAGCAGATCGACCTGATGATTGACCCGGCAAGCGGCACATTGCCGCAAGTGCGCGCCGGCAAGATAAAGGCCTACGCTGTCACCGACGACCACCGGCTGGCTGCGGCGTCAGATATTCCGACTGCGGCCGAAGCCGGGCTTCCCGGATTTGAAATCGTGAATTGGCAGGGCTTCTTCGCGCCCAAGGGTACACCCGTGGCTGTGGTCGAAACGCTCAATGCCGCCATTGTCGAAACGTTGGCCGATCCCGCCGTGCGTTCGCGATTGATCGATCTCGGACAAGAGATCTTTCCACGTGAACAGCAGACGCCTGCGGCGCTCGCCGCCATAAACAAGGCTGATATCGAGAAGTGGTGGCCGATTATCAAGGCAGCACGGATCGGCGGCGAAGCGGCCAAGCCATAGGTTGGAGACCAAGAGACAGTCATATTGCCGCCCGTTGGTCGCAGCACTGGCAAGCCGGCCGGCCTTTCGCCTTTGAGGATACGACCGATATAGGTTTCCGCCAACAACCTTCACTTCGACCTATCCAGCTTTCGCGCGCATTCGTCTGGTGTATTCCGCTCTGGGTCGCATGCTTGTTTAACCTGGCCCTGGCTACGCCCTTGGAACCGCTCAAGATCAGCCGTTGAGCACGCCACCAAGAGGGTCGCTGCGAGCAGTACGAGCACGGAAATCTTCATCGACATGAGGTCCAGTTTTCCCACTTAAAGCAGGTCTCGTTCATTTGGAACCGAAGCCTCTCAGCTCGTCATGGCCGGGCTTGTCCCGGCCATCTCGCTTAGCAGGGTTCAGTGCCTCCATAAGCGGGATGCGCGGGACAAGCCCGCGCATGACGACAGAGAGTGTTGCGATTCAAACCGAGTGGAACATGCTTTAGTGCCCGCCAGCCGGAGAACAACTTGGCGGGACGCTGCTGGATCAGATCTGTAAAGCGCACGGTGTCGCTCATGTCCGGCTGCCGGCGTAAGAGGGGACTCGCGAATAAGCTTTTGGCGGTTCGCGGGACGGGTTCACCTGTAAAGTTCATTGTCTCAGCGATGCCCGAGGCATCCCGCTCGTCTTCGACCTCACGCCCGGCGAAGCCGCGGACTTGAGTTTGCGAGACAATTAGCGAGAAAAAGCCATAGCTTCATGTCTTTTTACTTTTGTGTACTTTCGCTCGAGTACCCGCAGGCGCTTTCTTCTTCAATTTGATCTGATTGTAATCAACAGCGCCACGGACGAGATTTTTTAGAGCACGCTCATTAATCTTATCACCCTCGAAAAAATCGATCGCTCGTCTCGCGTTGCCTTCGAGGCCCGCGTTGAAGAGCTTGTCAGGATCTGGGAGGCTCGCCCCGTGGGCAAAGGTAAGCTTCACCTTCTCTTTGTGGGCGTTGGCGACCGCGATTATTCCGTGATGAGACCACACCGGGCTTCCCATCCACTTCCATTCCTCGATTATCTCCCGGTCGGCCTCAAGGATGCTCTTGCGGATGCTGGCGAACGTTTTGCCACGCCAGTCTGTGAGTTCTGCGATCAGCTGGTCAATACGTTCCGATGGCTTCATTGGATCCTTATGCCTCGAATTCCGGTCCCGTTTCATGCGACCACAATAGTAACGTAGCGACTACATATTAAATGAGACGCAAGGGGAATGCCCCAGATTTTGTTGAAGTAGGCGAAGCAGGCAATGCCGTTGATCATGCTATGCGGCGTCGGCTTGCGGTTCAATCTTGTTCGTGACGAGCTGCTTGGCGGCGTGAGCGACGAGCGCAGTCCTGAGGATCGGGAGCTGCTTGTAGGCTTTCAAGCGGCGGAAGCCTTTAGCCGCTTCCATCATTCCGGCGGCGGTCCAGCGCAGCGCCATCGCAGCATTTCGCCATCGCTTCACGTTGCGACAGACGCGACGCACGGTCCCCATCATGTTCTCGATTGAGTTGGTGCAGGCGAGCGAGCGCCGGAGCTTTGCCGGCACTCCGAGGCGATTGACGGTCAGTATCTCGTCGAGCCCTTCAAGGATGCTGGCGGCGACACCGGGCGCCTCCCGGTCGAGCCGGCGGGCGAGATTGCGCAGCAGCCGCTCAGCCTTATCGGCATCGTCGAGTTCCCAAGCCTGCCGGAGTGCCCGGCGCACCGACGCATGCAGCGGCTTGGGCAGCCGCTCGATCACGTTGCGGGCTTTATGAATCTGGCAACGCTGGATCGGCGTATGGGCGCCGAAGGTTCGACGGATGACTTTGCTCAGCGCCTTGGCGCCGTCAATGATGAACAGCCGGCAGATTTTCGGGTCGAGCCCGCGCTCGATCAGATTGTCGATCAGCGCCTGCACGACGGCGGCGTTCTCAGTCGCCCCTTCGACCAGGCCGAGCGGATGCTTGTGGCCTTCACCATCGATACCGAGAGCGGCGACCAGCACCAGGTCGTTGCCGATATGCAGGCCGTCAATTTGGATGACCAAGAGGTCCAGCTTGGACAGGTCAGATGCCATCCACCCGGCCAGCCGTTCTGCCGACAGCGCCACGAACCGGCGTGAGGCTGCCGACTTTGAGGTGCCGTCTCCGGCGGTTACCGGCAGATCGCCGTCTGGCAGCCGCACAGCGCGCCTGAGCTTGCGCGTCGACACGTTGATCAGCATCAGGTTCATCGCCCAGCGGCCAAGCCAGTCCTCGGCCTGTGCCGCCGTCCAGGTCGGTAGCGGAAGTTCATGGCCGTCAAAGCCACGTACCCGCGGGCGATGGACGGCAACATTGCCGCCATGGAAGCCGATCTTGCCCTTGGTCCGGCCCCAGCGGTGGCCGACGCGGCCTCCATCGCGGCTATGCGGCATGCCGGCGAGCTGCTGGGCGTCCTCGCATAGCATTTGCTCAATCGCTCCGATCCCGGCCGTCAGACAGAAGCGCTCGAAGGAGCTGTCCACATCTTGCCAAGCCGTCTCAAGGCTGGGCACCAGCGCGAGCGATGAAGGCGTGGTAGTGCTTGTCATGGCGTTGCTCTCCTTTGCGGATTCGACCCCCCGAGCCTAATGGCTCAAGGCGGGCAACGCCTCCTTCGCTAATTCAACATAGACCGGGGCAATTCCGACGCAAGCAGCAAGAGGCCGTAGACGGTCTGGCCGTTGTAATCGCCAGTATTCCCCGAAATGAAGACACCGTTCCGGTCGTGAGTTCCCGGCCGCAACGGGTGCGCCCCAGCCCCATCCGCGTCCAAACCATCGGGCTTGCGACGGGCTGGCGGCGGCGACCGTCAGGGCGACAGCGGTTGCGATCTTGCGAGCAGAGTTCAGCACGGCGACTGTCCTTTTCGTTGCCCCTTGCGGTAAAACGATGCAGTTCGAACACTGTTCCTTTTGGCGGCTGAGGACGCGATTGAGCGGACATCGCGGATCGGCAGCTTCGTGTGCCACTAGCGCAAGAAGCGACAAATCGAGGGCCCGATACTACGGCCGGCTCAAAAGCCGATTGACCCGCCGCATGGCAGGATGAATCATTGGATATTCAGCTGAAGGAGGTCTCCGATGAGCGAAGCGAGCACACTGATGCGGCCGGCCGAGGGCATGAAGCTCGCGATTTCGTCCGCTAAGGACGCGCACTATGTACCGGGACGGCGCCAATTCTTCCAGTACCGCGATCTCGGAGTCACCGAGGCGACCGGGGGCAAGATGCGGGCACAGGTGACGTCAGCAAAATCGGCCATGGATCGCGAGACCGGCTGGCACTATCACACCTGCGACATGCAGTTGGTGTACATTCTCAGGGGCTGGGTCGATCTCGAATTCGCGGGCGGCCGAAAAACGCGGTTCGGCGTCGGCGACAGCGTGATGATTCCCGGCGGGCTACCGCACCAGGAAACCGCTACCTCCGACGACCTTGAACTTATCGAGGTCTCCGTGCCGGCCGAGATGGGCACCGAGGCTTGCGATCCGGCGTGAACGACAGGCGCAATTCCACGGACCGTTGAGGTAAACTACCTTTCCGGATTCGCCTGTTTGTAATGCGGAGCTTCTCGCGTGTGCGCGAGCGGCTTTGGCATTGGCGGTGTAGGGAGCGCGAAGATACGGTGCGCCCGCTAACGGCTCAACAGCGGCTTTCCGAACAGGCTCGGGAAGAGTTCATCAGTGAACAAGAGGAGCTGTGCGCGGACGCCGGCGGCGCGGCCGGCCTCGCTGTTGAGCGGTACGATCGCCTCTATTCCGATCTGATACTTGTCAGCCACGTAGACCAGCCCTGGGTTCATGGTCGCGACCGGCTTCTTCCCCAACGGCGAATTGAATGCAAACTCGACCAGCGGGATGAATTGATTGAGTGGCTCCTCCTTCGGCAGGCGTCCGGCGCTGAACCGGGGGGTGAGATAGAATGTGCTGTATTGGATCGAAAATCCCCAGTGCACGATCGCGCTGGTTTGAAACGGCATCGGTGCGAGCTGTCCGGCCTCGTCGAGGCCCAGAACGATTGACCTTGCGGTGGTCGGGATCTCGGTCGATACGGCGCCCGTGACCGCGAACGGGCGCAGCCACGCGAGGCCGTTGGGTGCGTCGCCAAAGCCTTTTCCCAAAAACAGACCCGGCTCCAGCGAGCCGAACTGGTCGGATCCGACGCCGCGCGCGCCGGACTTTCCGATCGTTCCCGACAGTCCGGCCGATATCATCACCTCATGCGGATCGTTCTGGAACAGCAGCGTCTTGAGCATCAGGCTCGTCTGATCGAAACCGGATCGCCGCAGATCGCCCCAGTTGCGATGGATGTATCCGCCGGTGATGCCCAGGCTCAGCGTCGGCGTCAGCAACCGTGAAAAATTCCAGCCGAACGCGTTGTCGACCACGTCGCCACCCTCGGCGGGATGCTTCAGGCTGGCGCCGGTCAGTGCCAATTCATCCATCACGGCGGGGTCTTCGAACGCAAGCGTGCCGGGAAAAACCCGGTTGCCGGCGATGCCATGCGCGTGCGCGGGCCCGCCAGGCGCCGACAACGCAAGCACAAGCACGCAAGCGCAGAGGGGCGCGAAGGCCTGAAGCCGCCGCAACCGATCGCAAAAGCGTGCGAGCAGGATCCCGCCACGCGGGACGCGCCGCACCGGATGATGCGCAAGCATGAAGTGCCCAAGCTGATTGATTGAAAGGGGCGAACGGCCGCGCTCGCGGCCGCGCGCACGGTTTCACGTCAATGCTCAGCGCATGTTCCGGCGAAGTGTGAGCGGTTCGCCGAAAAGATCATGCGCTAAGTCAAGATGTTAGCGCGCGATCGAACACAAAACCGGTGACCACTTTTGCTGATCGCGCGCTAGGCTCTTGGCGGTCGATCGATCCTGGCTGGGTGTCCGCTTGTCGACGTGACGGGCTCGCCTTCGAAGACCTCGCTCGCGGCGGCCATCAGCGTCTGGTAGGAGCCGACCGGAAGCGTGCCGACCAGCCCGTGCAGCAGCGCACAGCACTGATCGTGGTCCACGGCGACGCCGCGATCCCCCTGATCGGGATTGGACAGCGTGCCGCTCGCGACCGGGGTTATCGAAGTGCCGACGTCGACCGATGCAGCAATGACGTCATGGTGTCCGTAGTCATGCACGGCATGGACGTAGACCAATAGCAGCACGCCCCCGACCTGCGCGATCAGGAATAGGCCGAACAGCCATGGACCAAGCCGCTGAAGCCCCGCAAGCATTGCCAATTGCCCCCGGTCCGCGTGAGACGGACAACCTCGAACCCTCGCCTGAGGAACGGGTGGGCGTCAATCAAACGCGCGATGCGGGCGCTGGAATTTCAGGGCGATGTCACCCTTGGGCAACGCCGCGCGGGTGACGGGGTTGTCTAGGCTTTGAATGACGCGGCCCCGATTTCGATCGGGGCCGCCGGATCGCCCGGAGCCGGGATGGCATGTCCGCGGAGCGTGGGCGAGAGCGCCGGCTTCGGGCCGGCCGGTTCGCGCGAGTTCGCATTGCATAATTGATATTATGGTCAAATTAAATAGTTATTGACATTGATGACAATAAAACGTATGTCACTTTGCTAACGCGTCGGATTGCGACCGATGCGCCCCGGTTCAAAAACATCGCGATCGGGTCGGACCAGGACCTTGATAGGCGCTCACTTGAAATATCTGGACCACCCTTCGGCTGTCACGTCCCGTGCTGAGGAACCGTGAATCAATCAGACCTCGTCCAGAGGAGCGAGCGTCCTTCGGTGGGCGACCTCAGCCTGTGGGGCCCTCTGCGTCCTTCCAGCCTCGTCCTGAGGAGCCTGGCCCGCAGGGCCAGGCGTCTCGAAGGACGGCCAAAACGGACGGCTTTTTGCCCGCGGCCGTCCTTCGAGACGCCTCGCTTCGCGAGGCCCTCAGGACGAGGTCTTTGAGTGTGGCGCAGTCTTACCTGAACAGCGCGCAGGCAAGATGCGTGCCATGGCATCTATGGATGGCAACTATGTGGGCATCTATGGCGGAAGGCACCGGCGCAGCGCGTTTTTGTGCTCGGCGGAGCGGCTTTCGATGAAATTCATCTCCAACCCGCCGTCGATATGAAATTTTCAACTACGAATTCCGGCGGACAGTCCACAATCTTGTGTTTTGGATGGCATCTATGGTGATAATGGCAACTATGGATCGACTGTCGATGTCGGTTTTTGCAAAAAGTTATGCCGTCAATCCGGCCGTCCGAGGCTGCTCGCAACCGGCCAGCGCCCGGCGGTCCGGGACCGGGCCGGCGAACAGCGACGCAGCCCGCGGTCAGCTCCCGCGGCCCTTGTTCTCAATCACGAGCTGGGTCTGGATCACGACCGCAGCGAGCCGTCCGTCGTCGCGGGTGATGCGGGTCTGCCAGACCATGGTGGTGCGGCCGCGGTGGAGCGGCGTGCACTCCGCATGCGCCGTACCGCCGGTTGGAATAGCGGCAAAGAAATTAGTCTTGCTTTCGATCGTGGTGGTGATGAAGCCAGCCGAAAGGTTCGCGACGGTGGCGGTGCCGCCGAGATTGTCGGCAAGGGCCATGATGGCGCCGCCGTGCAGGATGCCGTTGCCGTTGGTGAGTTCGTCGCGCACCGGGAGCTCCGCCGTGACGCGCTCGGGCGACACATGGGTGATCACAATGCCGACCAGGCTGGCGAACGGCGGCTGCTTGACGGGCGGATTCGACATGCGGGCTCCGGCGAGCAGAGGGCGCGGCTGGATGAGCATTTTCCGCCGAAGGGAAAACCGGTTCGGCACGGAAAACGCGATAGGAAAGAGGCTTGGAGCGCGTTCCGATCACGCATCGGAAAGCGCTCTCAGCGCTTCGGAACGCGGCTCGCGTTCGCGCCGATTACGCCTTCGGCTGCGGGACAATGCGCAGGTACGGCTTTGGCGCCTTCCAGCCCTGCGGATAGGTCTTCTTGGCGTCGTCGTCGGACACCGAGGATGCAATGATCACATCCTCGCCCTGCTTCCAGTTCACCGGCGTCGCAACCTTGTGCTTGGCGGTCAGCTGCAGGGAATTGATCACGCGCAGCACCTCGTCGAAATTGCGTCCTGTGGTCATCGGGTAGACCAGGATCAGCTTGATCTTCTTGTCGGGCCCGATGACGAACACGTTGCGCACGGTCTGATTGTCGGCGGGCGTGCGGCTGGCGGCATCGCCCGAGGCCGCCGCCGGCAGCATCCCCCAGGCCTTGGCGACGCTCAGGTCCGGATCGCCGATCATCGGATAGTTCGGCGCGAAGCCCTGGGTTTCCTTGATGTCGGCCGCCCATTTGCCATGGCGGTCGACCGGATCGACGGAAATGCCGAGGATCTTCACGCCGCGCTTGTCGAACTCGGGCTTGATGCGCGCCATGTAGCCGAGTTCGGTGGTGCAGACCGGGGTGAAATCCTTGGGATGGGAAAACAGAACACCCCAGGAATTGCCCAGCCACTGATGAAACCGAATTCTGCCCTCGGTCGTATCCGCCTCGAAGTCCGGGGCCGTATCGTTGATTGCGAGTGCCATTGCACACCTCCTCAAGTCGGTTGGTCCGGACATCCCTGCGCCGGTCCGTTGCAGCCGTATACAAGCATGCGCCAAAACTCGCCAGCCGTCGCGAAGCCGCGGACCGGAGTGAAAGAAATACCGCGTCGTCGTCCCGTGCGGCGCTTCAATCTTCTTCTTCAGAGGGTCGCCGTAAATGAATAATCTACGACACCCCGTTTTCAACCGGGTCGGCCCGCCGTTGACATCGGGTCCAACTCAACGCAAGCCTAGAACCGTCGGGTAGATCGGCTGTGGGGATGTTCAAGCGTATTCTGATCGCCAATCGCGGCGAGATCGCCTGTCGCATCATCAAGACCGCGCGCCGCATGGGAATTGCGACCGTCGCGGTCTATTCCGACGCCGACCGCGACGCGTTGCACGTGGAAATGGCGGACGCGGCGGTGCCGATCGGCCCGCCGCCGGCCGCCGAGAGCTACCTCAAGGCCGACAAGATCATCGAAGCCTGCCGGACCACCGGGGCGGAGGCGGTTCACCCGGGTTATGGATTCCTGTCGGAGCGCGAGGCGTTCGCGATCGCGCTCGAAGAGGCCGGCATCGTCTTCATCGGGCCCAACCCGCGGGCGATCGCCGCCATGGGCGACAAGATCGAGAGCAAGAAGGCCGCCGCCCGGGCCCAGGTCTCGACCGTGCCCGGCCACCTCGGCGTGATCGAGGACGCGGAGCAGGCGGTGCGGATCGCGCGCGAGATCGGCTTCCCGGTCATGATCAAGGCCTCTGCCGGCGGCGGCGGCAAGGGCATGCGGATTGCCCATTCGGTCGCCGAGGTCGCGGAAGGTTTTGCGCGCGCCCGCTCGGAAGCCAAATCTTCGTTCGGCGACGACCGCGTGTTCATCGAGAAGTTCATCGTCGATCCGCGCCACGTCGAGATCCAGGTGCTGGGCGACAAGCATGGCAACGTGATCTACCTCGGCGAGCGCGAGTGCTCGATCCAACGGCGCAACCAGAAAGTCCTGGAGGAGGCGCCGTCGCCGCTGCTCGACGAGACGACGCGCGCGCGCATGGGCGAGCAGGCGGTCGCCCTTGCAAAAGCCGTCGGCTACGATTCCGCCGGCACCGTGGAGTTCGTCGCCGGGCAGGACAAGAGCTTCTTCTTTCTGGAGATGAACACGCGTCTGCAGGTCGAGCACCCGGTCACCGAACTCGTCACCGGCATCGACCTCGTCGAGCAGATGATCCGGGTCGCCGCCGGCGAGCCTCTGAGCATCAAACAAAGCGACGTGAAGCTCAGCGGCTGGGCGGTCGAGAGCCGCGTCTATGCGGAGGATCCGTACCGCAACTTCCTGCCGTCGATCGGCCGCCTGACCCGCTACCGTCCGCCGGCGGAGGCGAGCGCCAACGGCGTGACGGTGCGCAACGACACCGGTGTCTACGAAGGCGGCGAGATCTCGATCTACTACGATCCGATGATCGCAAAGCTCGTCACCCACGCGCCGACGCGGGCGGCCGCGATCGAGGCCCAGGCACGCGCGCTCGACTCGTTCTACATCGACGGCATTCGCCACAACATTCCGTTTCTCTCGGCCGTGATGGCGCATCCGCGCTGGCGTGCCGGGGCGTTGTCGACCGGATTCATCGCCGAGGAATTTCCCGAGGGCTTTCGCCCGATCGTGCCGGAAGGCGAGCACGCGCGCTTGATCGCGGCGGTGGCGGCGGCTGTCGACCACGTGATCGGCGAGCGCAAGCGCCGTATTTCCGGCCAAATGATCGGTCGCCCCGTCACCCGCGCGCGCCGGCGCGCGGTCTGGCTCGGGGACAAGGAAATGGCGCTCTCGGTCGCGCGCGAACCTGGCGGCATCGCGGTGCGCTTCGTCGATAACGGCGTGGAAGGCCCGGCCCGCATCCTCGCGTCGAGTTGGAAGCCGGGCGATCTGGTTTGGACCGGAACGTTCCACGGCAATCCGGTGGCGGTCCAGGTGCGGCCGATCCCGAACGGATTTCTGCTCACCCATGGCGGCGTTGAAGTCAGCGCCTTCGTCTACACCGAGCGCGAGGCACATGCGGCGCGGCTGATGCCGGTCAAGCCGCCGAGCGATGCCGGCAAGAAGCTGCTGTGTCCGATGCCCGGTCTCGTGCGCTCGATTGCGGTTGCTGAAGGCCAGGAGGTCAAGGCCGGCGACACGCTGGCCATGGTCGAGGCCATGAAGATGGAGAACGTGCTGCGCGCCGAGCGCGACGGTGTGGTGAAGACGATTTTCGCCAAACCCGGCGACAGCCTCGCGGTCGACGCGGTGATCATGGAGTTCGTGTGAAAACACTTTCGAATTGGAATTAGTCCTATTCTAAACTGGTCGTATTCTAAATTAGTGCGATTTCTAATTGGTGCGATTGTTGTTCAAATCCAGTTGGTCGCGTCGCTATTTCATGGCGCGAGAACGCCAATCTGGAATTAGTCTTGTTCTAATTCAAGTCGGTGGTGCGCGTGCATCATCCGATCAGCAATATATGCAGGTCTTCGAATAGTGCATTGTCATTTGGTGTCTGTTGTTTAAGTGTCCGCGCGGGATGGGGGTCATGTCTTTTCGGTTTGATTCAGGGGAATGCGCACGTCGCCGCAACAAGCTGCGGCCGACGTCGCTGAGCTTGCTGCTCGGCGGCGCCGTTCTCGGCTTGAGCGCAGGTCACGCGCTCGCCATCGACGATCCGTCGAAGCCGCTGACGGCCACCGCGCAAACCTCCGAACAGCAAGCGTCGACCGAGCAATTGCTGAAGCGCCTGCAGACGATGGAACAGCGCATCCAGATGCTGGAAGGCCAACTCAAGCAGAAGCAGGCCGGGACGGCTGCAGCAACGAATTCGGCGCCGGCGACGGGCAGGGCGCCTGCCGCAGGGGCCGGCGCCGCCGCCGCGGCACCGGGCGCGCCAGGAGTTCCGGACGCAAACGCGCCGGCAGGTGCGCCGGCGGATGCCGGCAAGCAAGTTGCCGGCGCGCCGCAAACGCCGCCGAAGGAAGGGCCGACGCCGACGGCACAAAGCGCGCTCTGGCATCTGCCGCCGCTGCCCGGCGATGCGCCCGGGCTGAGCAGCGAGAAGCCGATCCTCGGCGTTGCCGCATCGCCGGTGCCCGGGTTGAGCATCGGCGCCTACGGCGAGATGCATTTCGGCACGCAGCAGAATCCAGCCGCCGGCGGCCAATGGCAGGCTGGCTTCGACGCCCGCCGCGTGGTGCTGCTGCCGACCTACGCGATCACGCCCAACATCATCTTCAACGCCGAGATCGAGTTCGAACATTCCGGTGTCGCTTTCGATGCCGATGACAAGCTGCATGGCGCGGTCGAGATCGAGCAGGTCTGGATCGATTTCAAGATGATTGACCAGTTCAACTGGCGGTCGCCCGGCATCGATCTCATTCCGATCGGCTACATCAACCAGCACCACGAGCCGACGCAGTTCTACAGCGTGCGGCGGCCGGAACTCTATCTCGGCCTGATCCCATCGACCTGGAAGGCCGGCGCCTCGAGCGTGTACGGGACGATCGCCGACGGCCTGAGCTATCAGGTGCAGGCCAGCATGAGCCTCGAAGATTTCGGTGACGATTTCGGGCTGCGCACGGACGCCAACACGGTTCCGCCAGTTCCAATCTTCTACGCTCCCGGCATCAGCGGCCTCGACGGCCTCGCCAACTCGCAGGCTCCAGTCGGCGATTTCCGCCAACTCAACAACGCGATCGCGGCCGCCGGTCGAACTCGATATCGTGCCGCCGTTCTGGCAGGGATTCGCCGCCAGCGTCAGCATGTACTACACGCCCAACACGACGCCCCGCGGTGCCTTCGATCAGAACTTCGGTAACAACCTCGGCGGATCGAGTTTGACGATGTTCGATACCGAGTTCCGCTACCGCGTGCCGAACACCGGGTTCGAGTTCCGCGGCGAGTGGGTGGGTGTGACGTTTGGCAACCCGGCCAACCTGCGCGCCAACAACGATGGCGACCCGTTCAACAACGTCGGCAAGACCATGTGGGGCACGTCTGGGGAGGTCGCCTATCACGTCCCGCTCGGGATGTTCATCGGCAGCGAATGGGAAATGGTGCCGTTCTTCCGCTACACCTATCAAAACCTGCAGATGCCCGGATTTGCCGGCACCGATGTCAACGCGCCGACGGGAGCCGGCCTGCAACGGTTCTACACCGCGGGGTTTGCGATCTTCCCGACGCCCCAGGTCGTGCTCAAGGCGTCCTATCAACACATCAAGACCAACGATCCGACGGCGCCCGGCGCCGACTCGATTCTCGGCGGCGTCGGCTTCTTCTTCTGAGATGCGCAGCGAGGCAGGCGATGAAACGATGGGTCATCTGGAGCGCGCCGGCAGCGATCGCCGCTTCGATGAGCGCGTCTGCGTATGCGGTGCAATATCTCAGTTTTGGGGCGGCGCGGGCGAAAGCGTTTCCGGGGGCGTCGTTCGGCGAGGTTGTGGCCGGCCGGGTCTGGAAGGCCGAAGCCGGCGGCCGCCTGCTCGGCTACCTCGTGTTCGATCGGGTGATCGGAAAGCACCTCTACATCGACTATGCGGTAGCGATCGACCCCGGTGGCCGCGTTCGCAGCGTCGATATTCTGGAATACCGGGAGTCCTATGGCGGGGAGGTACGCAGCCCGAGCTGGCTCGCGCAGTTTGTCGGCAAATCACGCGGCAGCGCGCTCACCGTCGGCAAGGATATCCGCAACATCTCGGGCGCGACGCTGTCGTCGGAGCACGTCACCGAGGGCGTGAAGCGGATTTTGGCTGCCTACGGCGGCGGGCGTTAGACACGCATGCAAGTACGTGGATCAGGCGTCGGAAGTCGACATGGGTTCTGCCCGGAAGGGCGTGGAGGTCGGTCGTGAAACGGCTTGCTGTTGGGTTATGTGCCACGCTCGCCTTGGCGGTCTCCGCCCAAGACCTGACGGCGGCCGACATGGCGTTCGCGCCGGCGCCGGTCGCTGTCGTGGTCAACAACTGGAGCGGGCTCTACGTCGGCGCGCACATCGGCGTCGCCTGGCCGGTGTCGTCGCCGAACTGGTCTTTTGCCGACGAGAATCTTGTCTTCGATCCGCAGTCCATTCCGGTCGGCGCAACCTTCGGCGCGGTCGGCGGGTTGCAGGGTGGCTACAATTGGCAGTTCGCGCCAAGTTGGGTTGTCGGCATCGAGGGCGACGTGTCCTGGTCCTCGCTCGGGCAATCGAGCTCGGTACCGTTCACGATCGGAGGCTTTCCGGTTCCGAACAGCTCGATTTCGATGTCCGCGGATCTCAATTGGCTGTCCACCGTTCGCGGCCGCTTCGGATATCTGGTGTTGAACGACCTGATGCTGTTCGTCACCGGCGGCGGGGCCTGGGCCAACACCGAATACGTCGCGCGCACGTCCATGATCCCGCTGGTCAACCCGGTGACCAGTTCAACGACGTTCACGCGGAACTCCACCGGCTGGGTTCTGGGCGGCGGCATGGAGTGGATGGCCGCGCCGCATTTCCTGGTCAGGGCCGAGTATCTGTACTACGGCCTCAACAACAACAATGTGACCGCGAGTGCTTTCCTATGCGCGGCTGGTGGCGCGTGTCCGTTTCTGCCGCTGGCGGTGGACCACACCTGGACGGCCTATTCGGTTCAAGTGGGCCGCGTTGGCGCCAGCTACAAGTTCTGAGCGGGCCGGGATCACGCGATGGCCTTTCGCAGCCACAGCAGCATGACGCGGCGGGCGCAACCGCTGCTCGGAACGTTCGTGGAGGTGGCTGTTGCCGGCGCGCCGGCTGTGAGAAGCGACGCCGCCATCAGCGCCGCGTTCGCGGTGGTCGCGCAAGTCCACGCACGGATGAGTTTTCATGCGCCTGACAGCGATGTCAGCCGATTGAACAACAACGCTGCCGGCGCTGCGATCGAGGTCGACGAGCGGACCTTTGCGGTTTTGCAGGCTGCCGCGGACCTGCACCGACGCTCGGGTGGTTTGTTCAACGTCGCCGTGGCGCCCGTGCTGCAGCGCTTGGGTCTGTTGCCGGGTTCGGGTGCCGAGCATGCAGGATCGTGTTTGTTGGATCACGCCACGGATTTAATCGAGCTCGGGCCTGGCCGTCATGCGCGTTTGCGCCAGCCAAACGTTCGGATTGATCTCGGCGGCATCGCCAAGGGCTTTGCGGTGGATTGCGCAGTCGCGGTCTTGCGTGAACACGGTATCCCGACGGGCATCGTCAATGCGGGCGGCGATCTCAGGGCATTCGGGTCCGATCCCCACACGATCCATATTCGGGATCCGCGTGACCGGGCCGCGGTGCTGTCGCGCATTGTGGTGTACAACGAGGCCGTTGCATCGACGGCGGGTCGCCCCGCCCTCTGTCAAAGCCACGACCTCGCCGACGGCGCGGTCATCGATCCGCGCTGCGGCGCGCCGCCGCGCGCGGTCTGCGGCGCCAGCGTGCGGGCATCGTCCTGCATGGTGGCCGATGCGCTGACCAAGGTCGTCATGATCGCCGGGGAGGGCGCATCGAACGTGCTCGAGCACTACGGCACGAGCGCCATGTTTGTCTCGGCCGCCGGCCACGTCTGCGCCACGTCCGATTGGCAGGACTCGATCCGTCTTGCGTCTTGATCAACAATTTCGCTGGGCGATCTACGCCGTTTTCTCGGTGCTGTTCGTCACCGGCGCCGGTTGGCTCGTGGCCGACCACCTCAAGGAGGATGCCGAAGTCTGGCAGCAAACCGCGGCCTATCTGCTGATGGTTCACGGCGGGGCCACGATGGTCGTGCTGCTGCTGCTGGGCGCGCTGTTTCCGTTGCATATGCGGCGCGGGTGGCGGGCCCGCAAGAACCGGATGACCGGGGCGATCATGATCACCTTCAATGCAATCCTGATCGTCACTGCGTTCGGGCTCTACTACTCCGGGTCGGACGTGATCCGGCTCCTGACCGGCCGCATCCACTACGGCTTTGGTTTCGCCCTGCCGATCCTCATGCTCATTCATATCGTGCTGGGACGGCGCGCGGCCGCCGACACCCGGCCGGAGCCGTCGGGCGACGATCGCGCGGGCTGATTGCAGATTCTGACCGGTACCTCGATGCTGCGCCTCAAGGAACTCGGTGCCAAGCCGCGAGCGATTGGCTATAGCCTTAGTCAGGATTTCGCGACATTGCCTACTACAGCGGGGTGATCCGTGTTTCTTCTGCAACATCTGCTTCGGCGCTTTGTCGAAAAGGGACGACTGACGGTAATCCGGCATGACGGCAGCCGGCATTCGTTCGGCAGCGGCGTCGACGGACCCGATGTCACGGTGCGCTTCCACGACCCCAAGGTCGAGCGCGAGCTGTTCTTCAACCCGGAGCTCGCGACCGCCGAGACCTACATGGACGGACGGCTGACGATCGAGAACGGCGGCATCTTCGACCTGCAGATGCTGTTCTCGGTCAACCGGCGGCGCTTCAACGCGCATCCGCTGCAACAGGCCTTGCGCAAGCTGTGGCGGGCGCTGCGCACTTGGCATCAGAAAAACGCCATCGGCCGTGCGGCGCGCAATGTACGTGAGCATTACGATCATCCGACCGAGTTCTATGCGCTCTGGCTCGATGAGCGCATGAATTATTCATGCGCTTATTTCACCCACCCGGAGGAAGAACTTGAAGTCGCGCAGCTCAACAAGTTGCGGCATGTCGCGGCCAAGCTCAAGCTTGCGCCCGGCATGCGGGTCCTCGATATCGGCTCGGGCTGGGGAGCGCTCGCAATCTACCTGGTGCAGACCTGCGATGTGCAGGTGACTGCGCTCAACGTCTCGCCCGACCAGATGGCGGCCTCGCGCGAGCGCGCGCGCGCCGCCGGCGTCGACAACAGGATTACGTTCATTGAACAGGACTATCGCGAGGTCGCCGGTCCGTTCGACCGGATCGTGTCGATCGGCATGATGGAGCATGTCGGGCTTGCCTACTTCGACGACTATTTCGGCGCCGTGCGCCGCCTGCTTGCGCCCGGTGGATTTGCGCTGATCCATGCGATCGGGCGCATGTCGCCGCCGGCCGGAACCCCGCCGTTCTTTCGCAAGTATATTTTTCCGGGCGGCTACGCGCCGGCTTTGTCCGAGGTGTTTGCGTCGACCGAGCGTACCGGCCTGTGGGTCGACGACTGCGAGGTCTGGCGCCTGCACTATTCCTGGACGTTGCGGAATTGGCGGCTGCGGTTTGCGGCCAAGCGCGCGGCCGTGGTCGCACGCATGGGCGAGCGCTTTGCGCGCATGTGGGAATTCTACTTGGGTGCCGCCGAGCTCGGCTTTCTGCACGGCTCCAACATGGTGTTCCAGATCCTGCTGAGCGAGCGGCGCGACGACGTGCCGGTCGTGCGCGACTACATGATGGATGACGAGCGGGCGATGCGCGCAAAGGAGCCAAGCCGCCGGTGACGCTCTATTTCGCCTACGGATCGAACATGAGCCGCGCCCTGATGCGCCGGCACTGCCCGCGCGCGCGGCCGCTCGGAACTGCCGTGCTCGCGCATCACCGGTTCGTCGTGATGACCGAGGGCTACGCGTCGCTGGCGCCGGCGCCGCACGCGCGCGTCCATGGCGTCCTGTGGCGGCTTGCGCCGGGCGACATCGCGTCGCTCGACGCCTATGAGGGCGTCGACGCCGGTCTTTATCGAAGCTGCACGTTGCCGGTGCGCCAGGGCGAACGCAGCGTCTCTGCGCTGGTCTACGTCGGCCGTTCGAGCACGCACGGGCGGCCGAAGCCGGGCTACCTCGAGCTCGTGCTCGCAGCCGCGCGCGATTGGGACCTGCCGGCACCCTATGTGGCAGCACTGGCGCGCTGGGCGCCGACGGATGTCGAAGCGCCAGGGTCGCCGAACGTCGGACAGATCGCATGACTGCGCCTGTTGTTCGTCATGTGGCCGTGCGCGGACGCGTGCAGGGCGTGGGCTTCCGCGCCTTCGTGGAAGACGAGGCGCGGGCGCGCGGCCTCGCGGGTTGGGTGCGCAATCGCCGCGATGGATCGGTGGAGGCGGTCTTCTCCGGCCCGGTCGAAGAGGTCGATGCCATCATTGCCGCGCTTCGGTTGGGCCCGCCGGCCGCGCGGGTCGAGCAGGTGGACGCCAGGGACGCGGGCGAACAGGAATTGAGACGGCGGCAGCCGGGCGAGGCGTTTTCGGTCCTGCACACGATCTGATGCGGAGTCCGCGTGTCGCTCAGGCCAGAGGCTGCGCCAGATCGGCCGCGAGGCCGGCGCTGACGGTCGCACCAAACAGTGCTTCAAACTCGCGCCGGATGATCATGTCGACGTAGGACATGCTCACCGGAACGCCGAGATCGACGAGGCTGGTGATGCCGAAGCGCGGGTCGGACACGCCGCACGCGATGATGCCGGCGAAGTGGGCGAGGTCCGGGTCGACGTTGAGCGCAAGCCCGTGCGTCGTCACCCAGCGCGTCACGCGGATACCGATGGCGGCGATCTTGTCTTCGTGCTCGCGGCCCTTGTCCGGCCGGCGCACCCAGACGCCGATGCGATCCGGGCGGCGCTCGCCGCGCACGTTGAAAGCCGCCAGCACGCGGATGATCAGTTCCTCCAAGGTCGCCACGTAGCGCCGCACGTCGGGCTCGCGGCGCTTGAGGTCGAGCATGGCGTAGACGATGCGCTGGCCGGGTCCGTGGTAGGTGAGCTGCCCGCCGCGGCCGACCCGATGCAGCGGAAAGCGCCCGTCGGCCGGCTGCTGGTCGCGCGCGCTCGTCCCGGCCGTATAGAGCGGCGGGTGTTCGACGAGCCAGGCAAGCTCGGGCGCGCTCCCCTGCGCCACCGCGGCGGCGCGGGCCTCCATAGCGGCCAGCGCGGCGTCGTACGGGACCGGCTCGCCGGCGACCCGCCATTCGATGGGCGGCCCACCAGGCCGCGGCAGGAGGCCAAAACGGAGCTCGTCGCGGGTCAGGGTCAAGGTTCCACCGGAGTGGGGTCGCGAGCCCTAGAAGTGCCACCGCGGGCCTTGTCCCGCCAGGGGCGATTTGTTACATGGCGCCCTGCTCCGAGCCGGCCCGATGCCGGCCTATCCCCTGCGGTCGTGGCGGAATTGGTAGACGCACTAGCTTGAGGTGCTAGCGGGGCAACCCGTGGAGGTTCGAGTCCTCTCGACCGCACCAACTCCAAAAAATCGTATTGTTTTTACTTCTTTTTCCGCCCTGCGGCCCGCACCTCATGACGAGGTGCGGGAATAGAAGTTGGCTTTTCGTTCCGCCCGATGATGTGGGCTAGATCGCAAATATCTTTGCAACCCACGTTGGCAGCCATTTAGGCCATCCTCCCGAATGAACCACATACGCATACAGCACGGTTTGCAGGATGATTATAAGGCAATACGCAAGCCCAATCGCAAGCAAGGTAAAAACGGTCTGCTTAGAAAAGTAGGTTAGCAAAAATCCACCAGCGACAATCCCGGCAAATCCAAGAAGTAGCATTCCCGATTGATCATCAATCAGAACGGTCACAGCGAACAGAAAAACAAATCCAACAACGATTGCTGCGATTAGGGAAGTGCGGATGTCTGTTTTAGAAATATGGGTCTTCGCGGAATCGAGTGGGCGAATTTAGGGTCTGAAGGCCCAAGAAAGCTGTGCATTTCCTAGCGATCTTGGATATCGGCGCGGGCCTCGATTTGGCATTCGAGATGGATGACAAGAGCGGCGAAGCGACCTCGGCGACTGTGGGATGCATACTGCTTCCCGGGTTTTCGACCGGAACCGACGGTATGCGGCATTTTCGGTGATCCAAAAGCGCGCGTGATCAGGCTCAATCGGCGTTCAAAAAAACGGCTTGTGGCTGTTGCGGTCGCGTTCAGATGGGCTGGTACGATCGCAAGGTGCGCCGCGTGCGCGATCTGTCGTGCGGCGACACGCGGATTTTCCTGGAACTGGAGGTGCGGCGCATCGATTGCCGCGGCTGTGGCAAGGTGAAGCGTGAACAGCTCGATTTTCTGGCCGACAACCCGCTCTACACCAAGCGATTTGCCTATTATGTCGGCCGGCGCTGTCGGTCGGCAACAATCAAGGATGTTGCGGCGGAACTGAAGCTGGACTGGCATACGGTCAAGGCACTCGACCAGCAATATATGGAAGCCCAGCTCAAGCGTGTGGGCAGTCCTGGGCCGCAGGTGATCGGCGTGGACGAGATTGCGATCCGTAAAGGCCATACCTACCGGATCGTGGTCAGCGATCTGCTTCGTGGCCGGCCGATCTGGTTTGGGGGCAAGGACCGCTCGGAGGCGAGCATGGGTGAGTTTTATGCCTGGCTCGGCAAGAAGAAGAGCGCGCGGATTCGGCTTGCGGTGATGGACATGTGGAAGCCGTTTCGGCTGGCGGCGGCGACGCATGCACCGCAGGCCGCGATTTTGTTCGACAAGTTCCACGTCATGCGCCATCTGGGCGAGGCTTTGGATCAGGTTCGCAAGAGCGAATATGGGCGGCTTGCGGGCCGGGACCGGCGCTACATCAAGGGCCAGAAATACACATTGCTGTCGCGCAAGGAGAACCTCACGCTGGATGGCAAGAAGGCATTGAAGACGTTGCTTTCGGCCAACAAGCGGCTCAACACGGCCTATGTCCTCAAGGAGAGTTTCGGCCAGCTGTGGAGCTACGAGCGCGAGGGCTGGGCGCGGCGCTTCTTTGGGAATTGGCGCGCCAGCCTCAAGTGGCAGCGGCTCAAACCGTATGAGAAGTTTGCCGAGATGATTGATCGTCATTGGCATGGGGTCGCCGCCTACTGCCAGCCGGAGAACAAGGTCTCGCTCGGCTTCGTCGAAGGGCTCAATAACAAGATCCGGGTGATCCAGCGCCGCGCCTACGGCTTGCGCAATGAAGAGTACCTGCGGCTCAAAATTCTGACCTGCATGCTGCCGGCGCTATAGCTGCGCCTCGGGCTTGCTCCACATTCGTCCACCAGCCTGATGACGGTGAGCAAGACAGTGCGTTGCCGAACACCCATGCGAATGCGCCCTATCGCTATGGACATGATGGACAACGCAAGCGCGTTGCCCACATGCCCACAGCGACAACAACAACGGGCAGCTGATGAAAATTAGTCAAAAATCCACCCACTCGATCGCACGATGAGGCAGAAATATTAAGTCGCATCTCGCTGCCGCCTCGAACGCTTCGAGCATACCAACAAGATCGGTCATTTTCCCAGACCTTCGCAGTAACGCCAGCGGCCATCGCTGGGGTAACCGGCACCTACCTCGCCAGCATGTGCATTGCCTCGCGCGACAGGCGCTCACGATCCGCCGACCGCGTGTAGAGCGACGCCATCGTGCCACCGGTCCAACCAAAGATCGCCTCAAGCTGAGCGACCGTGGCGCCGCTGTTTGCGGCCCGTGTAGCCGCGATCTTGCGCACCCCATGGGCCGAGCCCGGCACGTTAGCGGCCTTGCAGGCGTCGCGGAAAAAGTTGCCGAACGACTCCTTGGTCAAGGGCTGCCCGCGCTCGCCGCATATGAAGGTGAGTTCACCGCAAGGGCCGGCCGCCAGCGTTTCAGCGAGAACCGGCAGAATCGGCAGCGTCACGGTGACGGTGTAGCCGCTTTTTTCCGTTTTGATTGATCCAATCCCGTCACGGACGTGGGGCCGTCCGAAGCGCACGGCGTCGCCACGCCGTAAGCCCGTGTAAAGCAGGACGTCCAGCCACACGCGCTGCCGTGTCCCGATCGGCCACCGTCGCTCATAAGCTGCAACGTGATCCTCGGTCCAAGGCACGAAACCGTCGCCCTTGCGGCGTGACGGATTTTTGACGCCGAGCGTCGGATCGCTCGTGACGTGACCAGCAGCGACCGCCCACCGGAATAGCCCGCGCATAGCGTCCAAAAAATTACGTGCCTGTGCCGGCGTGCTTCCGCGCCGCTCGCGCCCCTCGATGACGTGCGCCGTGTTTATTGCAGACGCTGGAGTTCTGCCCGCCTTCTCCAAAACGTGCTTAAAAATGTTATCGCGCTGGCGCCGTGTCGCCGCTGATAGCTCTTGCGTCCATGACGTTGTCTCGCGATAGCGAGCGATGAGCCATGCCACAGAGCCAACGGAGGGGCTACCACCCTTGGGCGCCGGCGGCTGGCCCGACACGGCGGCTTGATACTCGGCTTGAAATTCGGCAGACCCAAATTCCGCGCGCGACGGATTCGCGCGCCCTTGCCGACTCGCACGTACCAAACCGCTTTGCCATGCCGGGTCGTTTCCCGGTGCAGTTGGGGCGGGCGAGGGCGGGGCATAGCGTTCATCAGCAGTCCGCAGTAATTACAAATCCATATCCGGCATGAGCGCGCCGCGCGGGATAGTCTCTTTGAGTAAATCAGACCGACGCCCCACCTCGATCGCCTCGGTCGGTCGTTTTGCCGGTTGGTGTGAGCAGTCTCAGGACCCAACAAGGTTGATAGAGGATTTCCAGATACTCTTGCTGTAGTTGACGTGGCGCTTGTTGCCGCCGCGCTTGGCAGGCGGGATCAACGATTCGACATGCGCCCATTCTTCGTCAGTCAGATCACTCGGATATCGCAATTTGCTGCGGTCGTACCGCCTGCGGTTCTTCGCCGTCCACATCGGTGACCCCCCCTCGAATCAGGCCACCACCCTTGAATCACAAACGATTCACATGATTCAATATGTTTCCGGACAGACACTTAGTACGCGCGAGCAGCCCCGCGCAGGCATTCCGATCGAGACCACGGCGAGCGAGTTCTTTTCCCGCGACCGATAAACGGGTGATAGTCCGATTACCGGCGAAGCCCTGGCAATAAACGTCGGCTGCGGGCCATTTGAACTCAAAGACGTTGTCAGCGGGGTCCGAGGAAACGCTCACAGTTTCACCCAACGACTTAGCCTCCCGTCCGCTGCGATTTAGCTGCTCTTTCGCGAAGTGATTGCAAGCCAAACGAGCCTGTTCAATCAATTTTGGATCGTCCGCCCTGACAGGGCTGCCAAACAGGAGGCTTCCCGCCAGAGCAGCACCGCCCAAAGCGAGGATGACCACGCCAACCCACCCGCGTCCAAAGAGCGTCATGGCCACGGCCCTTCAGCCGACAGCCGCTTAAGCATAGCAAACGGCGCATGCGGTAAGTATCGCCGGCACGACAGCGACGGTATGAGACTGGAAATCGCCCCGCCGGGGTGCCGGTCTAGCGTCCGTAAATCGACCGAGCCGATTTGTTGGCACGCCGGGCACGAGAACACCAACCACGGAAAGCCGGTCGCGATCGCGGCGCCGATCGTCGGGTAGAACCACAGCGCCCGCCCGCCGGCTTGGCGCGCGTTCCAGATGGCGACGATCTTCTGCGCCTCGCCAACCGCCTTGCGCTCGGCCTCCGCACGGGCGGCCTCCGCCTTGGCACGTGCAGCAGCGCGCTCCCGCTCCTGTGCTCGTCGGTTCGGACCCATGGCGGGATGCTACAATTGGGCTTCTGCGAGAACTTTTTGCCCGCTTCCGTCCATCGCCCAAATCGGGTGTTGACAACTTTCATCAGTCCGAAGGCCGCAAGAGCCTCGATTGCGTGCTCTCCGGCGGACATTGAAAGGCTGTCGACTAGGTCTTCGTGATTATCGAGATATTGATCAACCATCTTGACGAGGGCGACCAGCAGTTTCTTCTCGCGGTCCGTCATGCTTCAAGTTCCCTAGCGTTTCCGCCGTCTTCGGTCGGCGCCGGGCTCTCGCTCCTCGGCTCGGGGGTTCGGGCCGACGTGCGGAGGCTACTGACAGCCGGGCAGGGGCGGCAAGTAAGGGTGCGGGAAGCGCCGAAAATAGCCGTTTGGCTTCAAAGATCGCTTTTTGCCCGCACCTTGGTGTAAGCCCCGCCGCGCCTCAATGTTGGGACACTCTCGACCGCATCATTGATCTGCTTTGAACGCTCAATCTGCCAAGCTCTCAATCGCCGTGGGTGGATCATGTTTGCGCGGGGTGCAGCCTCGCGTTTCCCAGGGGGGTGCGGGGCGTGTTCGATGACGATGAGAAGGGCCTGCTGGATGTGTGCAAACCAGCCGGACGAACGTGGCTGCTCCCATGGATGCCCTATGCACGTGCGCACAAGGGCATCCATGAGAGCATGGGCATGTGGACGGGAGTTCGCGCCGCCATCGCGCCCTCCATGGATGCCCTGTGCACGTGCGCACAAGGGCATCCATGCAAGCATGGACGATGCAGGTGACGGTGGCCACACGGAGCGCAGACCGATATCCGTTTCCGTGCGGAGGCTACTCACCCTCCATGTGGTAGCGAGGGTTGGCCGGATAGGCCGAGGAGAGCCTCAGTCGTGAAGGAACAGTGCCGGAACGAGCTCGGGCCTTCCTTGGCAACCGCCCATCATCCCATTTACGCTCGTCACAGGCCGGCCGCTTCGACCAGCCGATCAGGGTAGTCCGGAGAAGACCATGAGCCATGACCAGCGCCTATCGGTGCGGACATACGGCCGCCGCGCGGTACTGCAAGGCGCAGCCGCCGCTGGCGGTGCGCTGCTGTTGCCAGCCGATCTGCGCGCGGCCGAGACCCCGCGCCGCGGCGGCACTCTGCGCGTCTCCATGACCTACAATCCGGCGGCGCTCGATCCCATGACCGGCCGCAACGCTCCCGACTTCAATACGCTGCTCGCGATCTACGAGGGGTTGATCGACCTCGAGCCGGCAACGCTGCAGCCCAAGCCGGGGCTCGCCAAGGCCTTTAGTTGGAAGGATCCGACCACCCTGGTGCTCGACCTCCAGCAGGGCGTGACGTTTCAGGACGGCACCGCGTTCGACGCCGATGCGGTCAAGTTCAACCTCGATCGCTACCGCAGCGATGCGCGCTCCAACGTCAAGCCCGACTGCTCATCGATCGACGCGGTCGAGGTCGCCGGCAAATACCGGGTGGTGGTGCGGCTCAATCGGCCGAACTCGTCGTTGCCGACGATCCTCGCTGACCGTCCGGGCCTGATGGTATCGCCAACCGCGATCAAGAACGCGCCCGGCGGCAACATCGACCGCACGCCGGTTGGCACCGGACCGTTCAAATTCGTGAGCTGGCAGGACAACGACCGCATCGTGCTGACCCGCAATGAGAGCTACTGGCGCGCAGGGCTGCCGTATCTCGATGGCCTCGTGCTGCGCATCATCGGCGAGCAGCCGACCGGTCTGCGCTCGGTCGTGGCCGGCGAGAACGACATGGCGATCAATATCGACGTGCAGCTGAAGACCGTGGCTGACCGCGCCGGCAATCTGGAGGTGCGGCTGGTGCCCACCATGTTCTTCTGGGGTGCCTACATCAATTTCGCCAAGCCGCCGCTCGACGATCTCAAGGTGCGGCAGGCGCTGTCGTGGGGGATCGATCGCGACGCCATGAACAAGGTCATCGCGCTTGGGCTCGACACGCCGGGCAACGGCGTCATTCCCAAGGAGCACTGGGCCTGCGATCCCACGACCTTCAACTATTACGGCTACGATCCCAACAAGGCGCGCAAGCTTCTGGCCGAGGCCGGTCACCCCGACGGCATCGACGTGCCGATGCTGGGCTGGTCCGACCAGACCGCCATGCAGCGCCAGGAAGTCGCGATGGCGCAGCTCGCCAAGGCCGGCATCCGCGTTCAGCTGACGCCGGCCTCGCCGCAGGATTCGTCGATCCTGTTCTTTGGCCCGCAGAAGAAAGGATCGGCGCGCATGAGCGGCATGGGCGGTTATGCGGATCCCAGTCAGCAGTACGACAACCTGCTGTCCAAGACCGCTTACTACAACGCCGGCAGTGTCGAGCTGCCGGGCTACCGCGAGCTGATCAACGCCACCCAGGCGACCGACGATCTCGCGGCGCGCAAGGCGGCGTTCGCCAAGCTGCAGCGGTTCGTGATCGAAAACGCCCTGGTGCTGACCTTCCTGTTCCAGACCAACCTGATGGTTGCCCAGAAGACCGTGCGCGGGATCACGGTCGACCTGACCAACAAGCCGCGATTTCATTCCGCGTGGATCGCGGCCTGATGGCCGCACTCCGACGCAACAAGTCCCGCGAGCGACGTTGAGCGAGCATGGCCATGAATGAGTTGGCGACCAGCCGCGCGAGTGAGCACGCAATCGTCCAGCAACCGGAGAAATACTGGGATCGTTTGTTCGCGCCCGGAGGTCACGCCGCCATCATCACGACGGCCGATCGTGAAGGCCGGGTCAACGCGGCGTCCTACGCCACCTGTGTGCGAATCGTACACAAGCCGGTGCAGATCGCATTCACCACCAGCCAGGCGGGAGACACCGGTGCGAACGTGACAGCGACCGGTCAGTTCGTCGTCAACCTGCCGTCGTTCGAGCGCGACATTCTGGAGAAGGTGCGGGTGGTCGGGCTGCCGTTCGCGCGCGGGGTCAACGAACTCGAAAAGGCCGGCCTCACGGCGCTGCCGTCAACGCTGGTTGCGCCGCCGCGCGTTCTCGAATGCCATCGCCACTTCGAATGCGAGCTGGTGTGGACCAAGGAATGGTTGAACCGGATGATGGTGGTCGGCAACGTCGTCGCGGCCTCGGTCCGCGCCGACTGCGTCGACCAGAAGGGCTACATCATCTGGGAGCGGATCAAGCCGGTGGCGTTCTGCGGCGCGCCCTATGTGAACATGTTCGCGGCCGGTCACGAGACCATGACGGTGGGCTTGCCTTACGACGGTCCGGAGGCGCAGGCCGCCGAGCGCAGCGTGCGCAGCATGTTCGAAGACATGTGATCGGCGACGACCGCTTAGCTTTGACGCGCTGCGGCCGGATGTGCCTTGTTGACGCGCGGTCGGCAGGTGGCACAGGGGCGGGCGCCTTTTGGAGCGACACCCGTCCATTGTTGGAGGAGTGACGGTTGCGCCTGCCGGGTGGAATGCCGCGCGCGCGCCGCCGGGCGGTGGACGGCCTTCGCGTGACCGTGCGCGACCGTCGCGCGGTGCGCGTGAACGTGGTTGCGGCCGGCAGCGGTCATTTTGGCCCGAGCAGGTGCATCGCGCGTTGCGGCGGTGGGTACCACGGCAATCGCCTTGGGCTGCGTGGCCGAATGGGCGCCCAGCGTGAGTTCGGTGGCGTTCGGAGCGCTCGTCGCCATCGCGGTCGCAGGGAGAACCGCTCCCAGCGGCGCGGCCTGCGCGGGGTCGGCGACGACCAGGACGGCAGGGTCGCCGGCCACAGTGTCTTCGGCGCCCGGCGCCGGCTTGAGCTGCGCCGGGCCGGGGATGACGTGGACGATCTTGTATCCCCGCGCCTTGAGCTCTGCCAGCAGGTTCGGCAGCGCCGTGACGGTCACCTGATGGATGTCGTGCAGCAGCAGGACGCCGTGGCCCTTGGCTTCGAGCCGGCTGAGCGAGCGGCGGGTGACTTCCTTCGCATTGACGCGCCGCTTCCAGTCATCGCCGGGAAAATCGGCGCTCCAGGCCATGACGCCGCGCTGGGCCAGATAGGCCTCCGAATTGGCCTGATGCAACAGGCCGGGGTAACGGAAGAACGGCGCGACCTTGTAGTCCTCGCCCAGTGCGGCTTGCACCGACGCAAACCCTTGGTCGATCTCCTGCTGCGCCTTGGGGAGCGCCATGCGGTGAAACGTCAACGGGTGATTTTGGCTGTGGGTGCCGATCGTGTGTCCGGCGGCTGCGACCTTGCGCACCCACTCCGGATATGCGCTCGCCATGTGGCCGACCATGAAATAGGTCGCCTTGACGCACTCGGACGCCAGAATGTTCAGGATCTGCTCCGTGTAGCGGGGCAGGGGGCCATCGTCGAACGTCAGCACCACCTCGTGGTCGCCAAGCGGCAGGCTGTCGCGGTAGCTCATCGTCCCGATCAGCGGAAGCGCCGCCGGGTCGACGGTCAGGGTTCGGCTGACCCCGAGCGCGTTCGGGTTCTCGCACTCTGCCGCAACCGCAGTCCCGCCCACGGGCGCCGACAACGCGGCCACAAGCATAGCGAGGGCGCCCAAGCTACGCATTCATCAACCCCCGTTCGAGCGCCAGATCATGCGGCGATTCGCATCGATCGCATCGATTAAATCCGAACGCACAGCAAGAGCAACCGATAGACGCGCGCGGCACCGATTTACCGCCGGTCTGTGACAAAGAAGTCACCGTCCGTCCGGCGCCTCGCCGCCGGGTTTGTCCTCGGCCGCGCGTACCGGTGGTGTCGGTTGGTCTGATCCGACGATCTCCATTCCGGCGCTGCTCGGTGGTGGCTGCACGTTGGGCACGATGTGGACGACCCGGTAGCCGCCTCGCTTGAGCTCCCGCAGGAAGCTCGGCAGCATCCTGGTTGTCTGCTCCTTGGTGTCGTGAAACAGCACAATGCCGCCGCGCGTGGCATTGAGCCGGGCGAGCACGAGCCGGAGCTCCCGCGCTGGCCCCATGCGGTTCCAATCGGCTTGCCCACAGGTCGGTGCTGAACACGATCAAGCCACGCTCTCTGACGCGATCGAGCAGAGCCGTGCCGGGCCACGGGCCGTCGTCGAAGGTGAGCACCACTTCCTTGTCCGAGAGGCTGAGGGTCTGCGGGAAATGCTTGCGGCCGACGCGCGCGGTCGAGGTGTCGACGACCAGCACGCGTTCGGTCCCCAGTGCATCCGGATTTCCCGGGCACCGCGCGGTCGCGAGCGCCGGCAGCGCCAGCGCGCAGAAGGCAAACAGCAGGAGCGCGCGGCACGCCCTTTGCGGCCAACGTTCGCACGCGCCTTTGGTGGCGAGACGGCGCATCCGTTGTTCCGTTTTGTTTGCCACCCCGGAAGGGCAAGCGTACAAGCCCCATTAACACCAAGTCGCACGGTGAGTCTCGATTTGCTCGACCAGCAGGACGGCCATCGCCCATCGACAGACGCTTCCCCGCTGCGCGGCGAGGACGGCGCGATTCGGGCCGACTATGTCGAAGAGGTAGCGGCCGCGATCGCTGCCGCCGATGCCCCGCGGCTGCGCGATCTCGTCGGGGGTCTGCACGAGGCTGACCTCGGCGATCTCCTGCAGGCGCTCGATCCCGAATCGAGGCCGCGGCTCATCACGCTGATGGGCGCCGACTTCGACTTCAGTGCGCTCACTCAGGTCGACGACACGGTCCGCGAGGAAATTCTCGACGAGCTGCCGACACAGGCGGTCGCCGACGGTGTGCGCGACCTCGATTCCGACGATGCCGTCCGGATTCTGGAGGACCTGCCCAAGGACGAACAGGCCGAGATCCTCGACCAGCTGCCGTCGCGCGAGCGCCTCGCGCTCCGGCGCAGTCTCGACTACCCGGAGGAGTCTGCAGGCCGGCGCATGCAGGATGAGTTCATCGCGGTGCCGCCATCGTGGAACGTCGGGCGCGTGATGGACTATCTGAGCGAGACCGCCGAACTGCCCGAACGCTTTTTCGAACTCTATGTTGTCGATCCAGGCTACCGCCTGCTGGGGGCGGTGCAGCTCGATCGGCTGCTGCGCGCAAAACGACCGATTCCCATATCCAACATCATGGATGAAGAACGCCGACGCGTGCGCGCGACCGAAGACCAGGAAGAGGTGGCGCGGTTGTTCGAGCGCTACGATCTGGTCGCTGCCCCGGTTGTCGATGAGCAGGACCGGTTGGTGGGTGTGGTGACCGTGGACGACGTGGTCGACGTGATCGAGGAGGAAGCCGAAGAGGACATCAAGGCGCTCGGCGGCGTCGCGGGCGAGGAGTTGTCGGATTCAGTTTGGACGATTGTTCGCGGTCGATTTCCCTGGCTGCTGGCGAATCTGATGACCGCGCTGCTGGCGTCCTGGGTTATTCGCCAGTTCGAAGGTTCGCTGCAGAAGATGGTCGCGCTTGCGGTATTGATGCCGATCGTCGCCAGCATGGGCGGCAATGCCGGGACACAGACCATGACGGTCGCGGTGCGCGCGCTCGCAACTCAGGATCTCGGTCGGGCCAACGCGTGGCGCGTGATCCGGCGCGAGTTCGCCGTCGGAATCCTCAACGGGATGTGTTTCGCGCTGATCATGGGCGCGATCGCGGCGGCATGGTTCAACGTCAGCGACCTCGGCCTGGTGATCGCCCTCGCCATGGTGTGTGTGCTGGCGGCCGCAGCGCTGGGTGGCATTTTGATTCCCCTCGTCCTTATGCGGCTTGGCGTCGACCCTGCGGTGTCCTCCGGGCCGTTCGTCACCACGATCACCGACGTGGTTGGATTTTTCTCCTTCCTCAGCATCGCGACACTCTGGTTCGGACTGAGGTAATGCAAAACGCCGGCTCACTGAGCCGGCGCTTACGTTCGTGTCGAGGGGTTTCGGGTTGCCGCAACCGCTGCGGGTCAGCGAACCGCGGAGCCGTCGCTGGTGGAGTAGATCGTAGGCCGCCCGGCCTTTTGCACCGTACCATCGATGCGCGCCTTGGTGGCCGTTACTGTTGCGGTATCGGGTGCGCTCACATTGAGACCCACCGTCACCACCACGACTGCCGCCACCAATGCGACGACGACGATCCTGATATGGGTGGCGCGGTCGGCGGTACGAAGCGAGCTGTTCCTCGAACTCATGGGCAGGTCCTCAAAACATCCAATCAATCAGCCGCCGAGGCGTCGCCGCTCCGGTTCTCAGTTGACCCGGGACGCGGAGCTGGCGGGCTGCCTTTGCACGATCCGATCCGAGCCGCGCCCACCCGACATCGGGAGCACGACAACCTTGGTGCCGACATTGACGCGCGAATACAGATCGATCACGTCCGCGTTCACCAGGCGGATGCAGCCGCTCGATACCCGGGTTCCGATCGTCTGTGGCGCGTTGGTTCCGTGAATGCGATAGATCGTGTTACCGAGGTACATCGCGCGCGCGCCGAGGGGATTGCTGGGGCCGCCGGCCATGAACCGCGGCAGGTACGGTTGCCGCGCGATCATCTCCGGCGGTGGATTCCAATCCGGCCATTCGGCTTTGCGGGCTATGGACTGCACGCCTGACCAGGTGAAGCCTTCGCGCCCGACGCCAATGCCGTAGCGAAGCGCGCGGCCGCCGCCCAGGACGTAGTAGAGATAGGTGTGCGGCGTATCGATGACGATCGTGCCGGCCGCCTCGCGGCTCGGATAGTCGACAACCTGGCGGCGCAGATTGGCTGGCAGATCGACGGGCTCGGCGCTGTCGCCCTGGCTTGGACGCGCGGCTTCCTGCCGCCGCAAATTCGGCCGCGGCGCAAAGGCGTCATCGCTCGGCCCGCGCAGAATTTGTTCGAACACGGAGCCGAACGGGTTGGATGGCGCGGCAAATCCAAGCGGATCAGCAAGTGCGGCGGTGCTGCCGAGGGCAACAGCCAGCGCTGCGGCAGCGCTGGTGATACACAGGGCTTTGCAAATTTGCGACATTGCGGACCTCATTCTCAACTGGCTTCACGGCTCAGGATCGCGTTGGCTCTACGCGTTCATAGGGACAACATGATCCTTGCCGATGCGGCGAACTCCGTCGGGTTGCCCGGCGGGCTGCCGACGGTCACGCAGACATTGATCTTCGTAGTAAGGCCAACCGCGCTTTGAGCAGGTGGGTCCCAGGGGGCGCAGGTCGAGCCGATCGCCCTTGACGCCCATCCGCGGCGCATCAGCTTGCGCAGTGGCAAGCAAAGCAATGCCACCGCTGGCAAGAAGCGCAGCGGCAACAGCGCCGAAGACCTTGGACCCGTTTGACAAGCTTAATCCCCACCCAACGCTGTCAGTTGGTGAGGAGATAAATAGGATGGTTAAGAGTTGGTTCACCACTGTACGCAGGGAAGACGCTTGTGGCGGTAGGAATAGCCACCCCTATACTTGGGTATAGGCGCGAGTGATCCGGGATCAGAAAGCAGCCACCGGCGGGGAGTCCGATGCGGCAGCGCCTCGGGTGGTGCAAAAAAATGAGGCAAATCCTACGAGGCAGTCCGGAAGGGGATTTCAGAACCGCCACGCCACTCTGTTCGCCGTCGTCGAAAAACGAAAGGCGCACGCCCTGCGGCGGCGCCTGACAACAATTTCTGATTAACGCGCGCGGACGACCGACAACTCGCTACTGCTGCATGGCTCCGCCAGCATGCAGCGCTTTGTCGAGGCATCCAATCAGGCTCTCGTCGCTGAACGGCTTTGCCAACAAACCGAAAGCACCACGCGCCAGGACATGATCCCGAATGCGTTGCTCCGGGAAAGCGGTGATGAAGATAATCGGTACCCGATATCCATCAGCCAGCAAGCGCTTTTGCAGTTCGACGCCGTCGATACCGGGCATCTGCACGTCGGTAATCAGGCAGGAGGTCGACTGCAAGCGATCGGACTCCAGAAACTCCTCTGCCGAGGCGAATGTCACAGCCCCATACCCCAGTGACCTCACGAGTCCTTTGGTGGCCTCGCGTACGGATTCATCATCGTCAACAATTGAGATCATAGGCACCTGCGTCAAAACGCTTTTCCTTATTGTGAGGGGAGAGCGTAGGGAGGACAACTCCGTGGCGAAACCGTGTGTGAGTTGGCCAGTCGCGGGAAGCCAAGAAAATTATACTTAGGTTTAAAAAGCACGTGAATTGGGATGATGCCGATGCTTGAAGGTTCAGTCGCAAGCCGTTGATGAGTCACTGTGTTCGTTGGGCAACACGCAGGTATTTCGCCCCTCAGGTGTCGCCAAAAGGTCCCTGGCCGCATGAAAGCTTGGCTAAGGATCGGTTAAACGGTCAGGGCCGAGCGCGGCGAACCCCCAGGGCATCCACCATCTTCACAAGATCGGCCAGTGATTTCGCGCCCATCTTTCGCATCGCGTTGCCACGGTGGACCTTTACCGTGATTTCGGTCACGCCGATCTCGGCGGCAATCTGCTTGTTCATCAATCCGGTGGTCACGAGCGTCACCACTTCTTGCTCGCGCGGGGTCAGCGTCTCATAACGCGTGCGCAAGGTTGAGACCATTGTGTCCTTTTCGCGGCGCGCGCGATCGCGTTCGAGCCCGACTTGAACCGCGTCGAGCAATTCCTGGTCCCGAAATGGTTTGGTGAGAAACTCAACTGCGCCGGCCTTCATGGCGCGCACCGTCATTGGAATATCGCCGTGGCCGGTGATGAAGATGATCGGCACGTGGATGTTGGCCTTGGCGAGCTCAGTCTGGAAATCGAGCCCGCTCAACCCCGGAAGCCGAACGTCTAGCACCAGACAGCTCGGGCCGTCCGGAAGCTTGGCTTGTAGGAACTCGGTCGCAGAGGCAAAGGTTTCGACCCGCAGACCGACTGATCCAAACAAACTCTTCAAGGCCTCGCGCAGAGACGCATCATCGTCGACAACGAACACCGTCGGTGGCGCAAGCGGTCGTTCCATGATCATGCCTCGCCCACCGAGCCGCTCGGTAATACGACTTCGAACACCGAGCCGTGCGGCGCGGCAGGCCCCGCCGAAAGACGCCCGCCGTGGGCTTCGATGATCGACCGGCAAATCGACAGGCCGAGGCCGGTTCCATTCGATTTCGTGGTGAAAAATGGGTCGAAAATACGCTCGGCATCCTTCGGATCGATCCCGGTCCCCGAGTCTTCGACCGTCAGAGTTATGCCGCTGCCATTGTGTACGTTTGATCGCACGCGGAGCACCCGCGCGCGGTCGGTGACGGGAGCCATGGCGTCGATCGCATTGTTCATCAGATTGAGCACGACCTGCTGCACCTGCACGCGATCGGCGAGGACCGGCGGCAGCGCCTGGCTGAGCTCGGTGCGCACCGAAACCTTCTGCTTCTTGAGCTCGCCCTGGACCAGCGTCAGCGCCTCTTGCACGATGTCGTTCACATCGTACAAGGCTTTGTGCTGGGCTTCCTTCTTGAACATCGCTCGAATGCTTCCGATGACCTCGCTCGCACGATGGCCATCCTTGGCGATTCGCTTCAAGGCGGCGCGCGCCTCGTCGAGGTCCGGTGACGCATTCGACAGCCAGCGCAGGCCGGCATTGCTGTTGGTTACGATCGCGGCCAGCGGCTGGTTGATCTCATGGGCGATCGAGGCCGACATCGCGCCGATCGTCATCAAGCGATCCGCGCGCGCAAGTTCGGCCTGTTCGGTGATTTCGCGGTCGCGGGCGGCCGCGAGCTCGGCCAGCATGTCGTTGAAGACGACCGCGAGATGACCGATCTCGTCATGGCTGTCACTCTGCGCGCGTAAGGTGTAGTTCTTGGTCTCACGCACGGTGCTGGCAATACCTTCGAGGCGCTCCAGAGGCCCGACGATGCGCCGATGGGTCATGATCGCGACCACGATGCTCAGCGCGGCCAACGCGCCGGTCAGCAGCAGGCTGCGACGCAGTTTTGCCAGCAAATAATCGATGCGATGCCGGAGCAGGCGGTCGAGCTCGATTTGTGCGCCGGCCCATGCCCACAGCGCGCTTCCAACCGCTTTTCCATAAAGCCCATCGAGCGAAGCCGCGTCGATCCCGACGATGAGGCCGCGCGCCTCGTTATCGACCCTGGTTGCGTTCAGCGCGCCGAGGTATGCGCGGGCGCTCGACGTCATCGTCGCGAACGAGCTGTCTATCTCGCGTTTCATCCGCCCGTCTGGATTACCGCGATACGCTGAGGTGAGATCCTCGGCAATCTGATCCGTCGTTGACCGCAACACGCCATCCAGGACGAAGCGCAGGTTCTGCTCGCTTGCCGCCCCGGCGCGCGGACGTTCGTGGAACAAGGCGTGGGCCTCGCCCAGTTGACCGAGCAGGCTGGGCAGCATGCTGGCGACGATATTTTGCAGGTAATAGGTGTCGAGATCAGGATCGAGGGTGAGATTTGAATCGTCGCCGACACGAACCGCCAATTTGCGCGCTTTGTTGAGCGCGTCCAGAACCAGCGTATCGGTCGGGCCGTTCTGTGCCCGCCGCGCCCACAATTCGCGCAGGCTCGCCATCAGCGCGTCGACGAGTTCCCTGGTATGGAACCGTCCCTCGACGCTGGCCTGCTCCGCGGCGAGCGCGCTCATCACGTTGTCCGGGGATGCGGCTGCGGATGCGGTGGCCGTATCGATCGGCCGATCACTCAGGATAGCCGCGTAAGTATTGCGTAGAACCGTCAAATACCGGCTGCCGAGGAGCTCTTTGCGGGCGAAGTCGATCGCAATTCGGTGCTCGGCGACCAGGCTGTAAGTGGTCACGCCGATCGACAAGATGAACATGCCGCACAGAATGATGAGCTTTGTACTGGTGCTCAGATTCTTGAACATAACCCCGCCTCAGACCCGTAATACATGGTGCGCCGCAATCGGTTAAGAGCGCAGATCGCCCCGGGGACAGCCGCCGACAGCCGCGCCATTTTGAATAACGGCACCCGACCTTACACTCCCCGGGGAAGTTTAAGTCTTCGGCGCACGGATCAAAAGTGGCGCTGCCACTAATTTGGGCGCGACCGCCAACCACCCTCGGGCGCGCCAGGCGGCTGACAGGGGTGCCGGCGGGCGATAAAACCGAGCCGACCGGTCCCGGGAGAGTGGCAATGATACCCAATGCATGGGGTGGCTTTGATTTTGGGCTCGGCGAGGACGTTCGATGCGCTACGCGGCAGCGTGCACAGCTTCGCCCAGGATCGCATAGCGCCGCGGGCCGATGCGATCGACCGCAACAATACGTTTCCGCGCGATCTGTGGCCCGAGATGGGTCGTCTCGGCCTCTTCGGCATCACCGTAGAGGAGGAATTTGGTGGGGCTGGGCTCGGCTATCTGGCCCATTGCGTCGCCATGGAGGAGGTGTCGCGCGCCTCGGGCTCGGTCGGGTTGTCGTACGGAGCCCACTCCAACCTGTGTGTGAACCAGATCAGGCGCACCGGAACCGACGACCAGAAACGGCGCTACCTGCCCAAGCTGATCACCGGCGAGCACGTCGGCGCGCTCGCGATGTCGGAGACGGGGTCCGGATCCGACGTGGTTTCGATGACGACCAGGGCCGACAAGCGCGGCGACCGCTACGTTCTCAACGGCAGCAAGATGTGGATCACGAACGGACCGGTGGCGGAGACGTTTGTGGTCTATGCCAAAACCGATCCCGCGGCTGGCGCGCGTGGCATCACCGCCTTCATCGTGGAGCGCGGCTTTCGAGGGTTTTCCACGGCGCAGAAGCTCGACAAGCTTGGCATGCGTGGTTCCGATACCGGTGAACTCGTATTCGAAAACTGCGAGGTCCCGCAGGAAAACGTGCTTGGCGCTGTCGGGAATGGCGTCAATGTGCTGATGTCCGGGCTCGACTACGAGCGGGTGGTGCTGGCGGCCGGACCGCTCGGACTTATGCAGGCTTGCATGGATGTGGTGATCCCCTATGTGCACGACCGCAAGCAATTCGGTCAGCCCATCGGTCAGTTCCAGATCATGCAGGGCAAAATTGCCGACATGTACGTCGCGATGAATGCGGCCAAGGCCTACGTCTACGCGGTCGCGCGCGCCTGCGACGACGGCCGCACGACGCGTGAAGATGCCGCCGGCGCCATCCTGTACGCCGCCGAACGCGCCACGTGGATGGCGCTCGAAGCGATTCAATGCCTGGGCGGCAATGGCTACATCAACGAGTTCCCGACCGGACGGCTGTTGCGCGACGCCAAGCTCTATGAGATCGGCGCCGGGACGAGCGAGATCAGGAGAATGCTGATCGGGCGCGAAATCTTCGACAAGACGCGGTGATCGAAATCGAGCGCGCGAAGGTTGGGTATCGCTGGTGAACGAGGTGGATTTATGCGAGCGGTTGTTGCCGCTGTTGCGAGCCTCGGCATGTTGGCATCCGGCATGGCTCGCGCTGGCGACCCGCCGGCGCAACCTCGCTGTGAAAAAATATAAAGAGCAGCACGATTTCTAATTTAGGGTAATTCCGACAAAGATCAGAATAGTTGCACGTCCAGACCAGCTCTCAGCTAAATCTATCCTCTTGTCGGCGCTCTTGTTCTTCCAAATTCGACAAATCATTGGCGATTCACCTTTCGCGCTTCGCGGAAAATTCACCGCCACGCCTTGCCGGTTAGGCTCTGCTGGGGCGGCTGCTCCTTCCAGTTGGGGCGCACGTCGACACGCTTCCCGCCGCAGTTTCCGCACTTCGCACGCTGGCCGAAGGACGAACCTCGGTCTCGGCCGGATAGCTCGACACGTCGATCAGCGCGGTGTGACGACAGGCGTCATCGAGGCATAGGCGGTCCGGCCGGGCCGCTCGGTTCGTTCGGTCGCGATCTGGTCGATTCGAACAGTCGAGGATGTTCAGGCCTTACGACCCCTTCCGCTGGAACACGAGGAAATATTGCCTCGGCAAGAACGGATGGGTTGCAACCAGGGAATACCCAGCCGCGTCGAGTTCCGTTGTCACTTTTTCGGGCGGAATGCGTTCGTCAGGCGGGGGTCCGTTCGGTGAATCAACCTTGAAGTCCACAATCGCGAGCCGTCCGTTGGGACGTAGCGACTCTCTCAGTTTGGCAAAGTATGAAATACGCTTCTCGATGTGGTGATAGGTATCCACGATCAGAACGAGATCGACCGGCTCGGGAAGATTAGGACGATCTGCAGTCGCCCGCACGGGCACAAGCAAGCTCAAATGCTCGCGATGTGCCCGCTCACCAAGGTAGCGCAACATGTTCGGTTCGACGTCGACGGCAAAGACCTTGCCCTCGCGCAAACGCTTGGCGAGTCGAACGCTGAAATAGCCGGTGCCAGCGCCTATGTCAGCGACCTTATCGGTCCGCTGTAGTTGCAGTGCATCCAAAACTTCGTCCGGCTTTTGCCAGGAGTCCCGTTTGGGATCGTCGAACTGCTTGGCCCATTTTTCTGCGTCGCCGAACGAGTGATGAACGTCCATCCCCGGCCGACCATTAACATTGTGATTGCCCATGTGCTGTTGCTGCATGGGCGTTGTTGTTTGCGCGTCCACGGCGCTAGTCGGAAGGATTGCAAGGCCACCGGTGAGGATCGAGATCAACAGGTGTCGCATTTGGCGTGACCTTCCTGACTGCATGTTGCCGAGCGTCATCGGTGGACCGGCAGGGGATTTGGGTTTGACACCCGCGACTGCACTTGCGCATTCTATTACGACTATTTCCAGGGCACGATGGCAAACCCAATGATGGCGTATTGCAGCAATCGGGAGACTGCTCTGCGCGCCATTTTCCTGATGGGATTTGCCGACGACATGGCCGGCTGGACGAAGAACCGGCAATGAGGGCCGCGTGCCTGCTCCCGTGATCGAAGCGAACGGAGCCCGCATCCCGGTGTTCGGGCTCGGCACCTGGGACCTGCGCGGGAGGACCTGCACCCGTATGGTCGAAGCGGCCTTACGGCTTGGCTATCGACACATCGATACCGCCGCGATGTATGACAACGAGCGCGACGTGGGCGATGGGCTGCGGGCTTCGGGCGTGCCGCGCGAGGAGATATTTGTCACCACCAAAGTGTGGTCAACGCACCTCGCCGCGCGTGATCTGGAACGCTCGGCGCAGCAAAGCCTTGCCAAGCTGAAGCTCGAGCGGCTGGACCTGCTCCTGATCCATTGGCCGAATCCACGCATTCCGCTGTCGGAGACGATCCCGGCGCTCTGCAAAATGAAGAGGCTCGGATTGACCCGCCATATCGGCATCTCGAATTTTACAGTGTCGCTGGTGGAGGAGGCGGTGCGGCTTGCCGACGAACCGCTGGTCACCAACCAGATCGAATGGCATCCGTTCGTCGACCAATCGGACATACGCAAGGCGTGCCGCGAGCACGGCCTGTCGGTCACGGCCTACAGCCCGGTGGCGAAGGGGCGGGCGGCGCATAACAAAGCGCTGGCCGCGATCGGTGCCCGACACGGCAAGAGCGCGAGCCAGGTTGCGCTACGGTTTCTGTTGCAGGAAGGCGCGATCGTCATTCCGCGCACGTCCCAGCCCGAGCGCTTGGCAGAGAATTTCAACGTGTTCGATTTCGAACTGACTGGTGCTGAGCTTGCGGAGGTTCGGAAATTGGCGCGGCGCTAGAGCGAGGTATCTCGACCACGGCCTATCGGCGCCCGGTCCGTCCTGCCTACATCCGCTCGATCGCCTCGGACACCGGTTCAGCCTCGGCGCGCGTGCGTGCGGCGGCGGCCTCGATCACCGGAACGATATTTTCGACGCGATCCACCACCTTGTAGTCGAACGTCAGGTCGGAATGGATGAAACCCGATCGCTTCATATGCTCAAGTAGCTCGATAAGGGGCTCCCAGAACGCGTTGATGTTGGCGAACAGGATCGGTTTGCTGTGGCGGCCGAGCTGAGACCAGGTCAACTGCTCGACCAGTTCCTCCAAGGTGCCAATGCCGCCTGGCAGCGCTACGAAGGCGTCAGCGCGCTCGAACATCAGGCGCTTGCGCTCATGCATGTCGCGCGTGACCACGATTTCCTGCGCGCCCGCGTACACGCGCTCACGCGACTTGAGGAAGTCAGGAATGATGCCGACGACGCGGCCGCCATTCTCGTGAACGGATCGGGCAATCGCACCCATCAAACCGCGCGAGCCGCCGCCATAGACCAAGGTGATGCCGTTCTCCGCCAGGATTTGCCCGAAGCTGTGGGCAACTTCGACGAACACGGGATCGGTTCCAGGGCTGGAGCCACAGTACACGCAAATCGATCGAATCGTTTTCATGAGCTTGCTTTAGAGCCGGTGTGTGGCGGTTGTTGGGGTGGTGCTGTGGCTTTCTTCAAGTCGTAGCCAGCTCTGCAAAAAACGCGCCGCAAACTCGACGTATAGTGAATATAGCCGCCCACCCCCTATATGGGGGTGGGTTTGTGCATCCGCCACCCGGCCGCCTACGGTCGCGCATCATAACGCGCTGGACAAGGCAAGCCGGCAAGCAAAAGGTAGGGAATTGCGAGCTGTCAGCGACGCGCATCGGGAACAGGAATGAACATTCACCAGACGTTTGCGGCCCCGCACCCGAAACCCCGCGTCTCGGGCGACCGCGGTGCATTGCTGACGACGCTGGTCCATCTCTGGCCCTATATTTGGCCCACCGATCGCCGTGACCTCAAGCTGCGGGTTGGGGTGGCAACCGCGCTTCTCTTTCTGGCGAAACTCGCCACCATGGCGGTGCCGTTCACGTTCAAATGGGCAACCGATGCGCTCGCGTCGCCGCAATCGGCATCGCATACATCATGGATCGCGTGGGCGATTGCGACGCCGGTCGTCCTGACCATCGCCTATGGCGGCACCCGCATCCTGATGGCGCTGCTCACCCAGCTGCGCGACGGCCTGTTTGCCAAGGTGGCGATGCATGCGGTGCGCCGCCTCGCGCTCATTACCTTCGCCCACATGCACCTGCTTTCCATGCGCTTCCACCTCGAGCGCAAGACCGGCGGGCTCACGCGCATCCTCGAGCGCGGGCGCAACGGCATTGAAACCATCGTCCGGATGGTGATCATCCAGCTGTTCCCGACCATCGTCGAACTTCTGCTCGTGGTGGGCGTGCTGCTCTGGCAGTTCAACGTTTACTACGTCGCCGTGATCGTTGCGGTCATCGCCGTTTACGTCAGCTACACCTACTACGCGACCGAATGGCGGATCGGCATCCGTCGCAAGATGAACGACAGTGACACCGACGCCAACGTCAAGGCGGTCGATTCGCTCTTGAACTACGAGACCGTCAAATATTTCAGTGCCGAAACACGCGAGACCGAGCGCTATGACCGATCGATGGCGCGTTACGAGGACGCCAGCGTCAAATCCTATACGTCACTCGCGGTGCTCAATGCCGGACAAGCCACGATCTTCACTGTCGGGCTGGCGGCCGTGATGATCATGTGCGTCTACGGCATCAAGAGCGGCACCCAGACCGTCGGCGACTTCGTCATGATCAATGCCATGATGATCCAGCTCTATCAGCCGCTCAACTTCATGGGCATGGTCTATCGTGAGATCAAGCAGGCAGTCATCGATATCGAAAAGATGTTCTTCATCCTCGACCGCGAGCCGGAGATCGAGGACACGCCGGGAGCCCGTCCGCTCGCGATCACCGCAGGCGCCATCAGGTTCGACAATGTGTCGTTCGCCTACGAGCCAACCCGACCGATCCTCAAAGGCCTCACCTTCGATATTCCGCCGGGGTCGACGGTCGCAATCGTCGGCCCGTCGGGCGCCGGCAAATCCACGATTTCACGGCTGCTGTTTCGCTTCTACGACGTCAGCGATGGGCGCATCCTGATCGACGATCAGGATATCCGCAACGTGACCCAATCGTCGCTGCGCGCCGCAATCGGGATGGTCCCGCAGGACACGGTGCTGTTCAACGATACGGTGCGATACAACATTCGCTATGGGCGCTGGGACGCGGGCGATGCCGACGTAGAACGAGCGGCCGCTCTGGCACACATCGACACGTTTATCCGCTCGAACTCCGAAGGGCTATGAAACCGAGGTCGGAGAACGCGGCCTGAAGCTGTCTGGCGGTGAGAAGCAGCGCGTGGCGATCGCGCGTACTATTCTTAAGGCACCGCCGATTTTGGTGCTCGACGAAGCAACATCCGCACTTGATAGCCACACCGAGCGCGACATCCAAGATGCGCTCGACCGGGTCTCGAGCAACCGGACGACACTGGTGATCGCCCACAGGCTCTCGACGATCATCGGCGCGCACGAGATCATTGTTCTCGACCACGGGTCGATCGTCGAGCGTGGTACCCACGCGGAGCTCCTTGCCGCGCGCGGGCTTTACGCAAGCATGTGGAACCGCCAGCGCGAAGCCGAACAGGCACGCGAAACGCTCGCGCTGGTGGACGACGACGTTGCGGAACCTGACTATGTCCCGCCTGCCGATACGGAACCGTCGACCCCCAGGGTGCTTCCACTGACCGACGTGGCCGTCGAGTAGAGCAAGGTTCAGCGGTCCCATGTCGGTCAGCACGTCGATCCGCTCGCAATTCGCGCCGATCCATCCCGAAGGCTATCCGTTCGTTGTCGGCTTCGCGATCGCGACGCTGATCCTATTCTGGCTATGGACGCCGGGCGGTTGGCTGGCGACGTTCGCAACGCTGTGGTGCGCCTATTTTTTTCGCGATCCCCAGCGCCTCACGCCGATCTACCCGGGCGTGGTGGTGGCCCCCGCCGACGGCCGCGTGGTGTCGATCACCGATGCGCCACCGCCGCCCGAACTCGGCCTCGGCACGGCTCCGCTCGTCCGGATCTCGATCTTCATGAACGTGTTCGACTGTCACGTGAACCGCAGCCCGGTGACCGGCAGGATCGAACGGGTCGTGTATCACGAGGGCCTGTTCCTCAACGCGAGCCTCGACAAGGCCAGCGAGGACAATGAGCGCAACGCCTTCGTCATCGGCACCCCGCAAGGGACTCGGATCGCGGTGGTGCAGATCGCCGGTCTGGTCGCACGACGCATCGTCCGGTTCGTTAACGATGGCCAAGCCCTGAGCGCAGGTCAGCGTATCGGCATGATCCGTTTCGGCTCGCGTGCCGATGTCTATCTGCCGGCCGGCACGGTGCCTCTGGTAGGCGAAGGGCAGACCGCAGTCGCGGGCGAAACGGTTCTCGCCGAATTGCTCGGTCAGCCCGACACTCGAGGTTACCAAATCACCTGATGATCGCCGCCCAAAATACTGAAATATATATTCTTTTGTGATTGAATAATGCTGCCAAGTGTGATCATTTCCGGCCGGGGTGGAACGGACTATAGTGACCCATGCGCAGGATTTTCCCCCCGTTTGAACCGGATGTTCCGGGACCACGTCGCCGGCGGTTCCGGCCGATCCCGTTCCGCACGCTGGCCCCCAATCTGATTACCCTTTTGGCGTTGTGTGCAGGCCTGACCGCGGTGCGGTTCGCGGTCGAAGGCAAGCTTGATTGGGCGGTAGGTTGCATCGTTTTCGCGGCGGCGCTCGACGGCGTCGACGGGCGGCTCGCGCGCCTCATCAAAGGGACGTCGCGGTTTGGGGCCGAACTCGACAGCCTCGCAGACTTCGTCAATTTCGGTGTGGCTCCGGCGCTGATGCTTTATTTCTGGAGCCTGCACGACCTGCGCAACGTCGGTTGGATCGCGGCGCTGCTGTTCGCAATCTGCGCCGGCCTGCGGCTCGCGCGCTTCAACGTCATGCTGCACGACCCCGGCCGGCCCGCGTGGGCTGCCAACTTTTTCGTCGGAGTGCCCGCGCCCGCGGGGGCGATCATCGGCCTGCTGCCGCTCTACATCGAGTTCCTCGGCATTTCGTGGTTGCGGTTTCCCGCGGCGTTGACGTTTCTCTATACACTCGCGATCGCGCTCCTGATGGTCTCGCGTGTGCCGGTGTTCTCAGGCAAGCGGGTCGGCACGCGGATCGCTCCCGAAATGGTGCTGCCGGTATTCGTGCTGGTGGTTGCATTCTTCGCGCTGCTGCTGAGCTATCCGTGGGAAGTGTTGAGTGTCGGGACCGTGCTGTTCCTGGGTAGCCTTCCGGTGAGTTCGCTCTCCTACAACCGGCTTCTCAATCGCGCGGCGCTGGTCCATGCGGGGTCGGGCCTTCGGCCGGGAGCCGGCGAACCGCAGCCGCTGCGTCCCGCGCCGTCGCCGCCTGATCCTCCGGAGGAGCGGCCGGCGCGGCTGAATTGATGAATCGCGTGCTCCCGTGCCCCGCGTGATCAGGTTGCTGGACGCGCACGAGCCGCGCCGCCGGAGCGTCGATACTCTCCTCCTCAACGCCGAGCAGCGCCGCCTGCAACGCGGCTTCGTGTTCGGAGGGAAGGGGACCTGCGTCGAATTCGACTTCGCTGATCCGGTCGTGTTGCGGACTGATGATGCGCTGCTACTGGACGATGGCACCACGGTCGAGATTGTTGCGCAAGCCGAGCCTTTGCTGGAGGTGCGGGCGGGTCTTACAGTGCTGGCGCGGCTCGCCTGGATGCTCGGCGATCGGCACGTGCCGATCGAGATCTTGCCAAACCGGATCCGGCTGCGGCGCGATCCGGCGCTTGAGCCTTTGCTGACCGCCTTCGGCGGCAAGGTGAGCCGGATCGATGCTCCGTTCGAGCCGGAGGGCGGCGCCTACGCGGCAGCGAATGATACTGACCATCATCATCACGGCCACACGCATGGTCACGATCACCACGCGCATCAAACTGATCATACGCATGGTCGGCCGCCCAAAGCGACGTAACCGCTACCGCTTCGGCAGCGGATGTCCTGGCATCAGATCGTATGGGTGGGCCCAGCCCGGCAATGCCCTGATGCGTCCGAGCCAACTTCCGATCGCCGGATAGTCCTTGGCGATGTCGAACCCGAATTCTTCGACCGGGTAATACAAATATCCAACCAGCGACAAATCGGCGATGGTCGGTCGCTCGCCGAGAACATACAGGGCCTTGCCAACTCGTTTGTCCAGAATAGCGAGCGAATTGTCGATGCGGCCCTTGAGAAACGCCATCCCGCCGGGGTCTGGTTTAGGGGCGAAGTTCTTCAGGAAGCGATAGGGACCGAGGTAACCGTTGACCTTCTGATTGTCGAACAGGAGCCAGCGGAGACACTCAAGATGCTCGTCGTAGCCTTGCGGCCCAAACTTGCCTGAGCGGTCGGCGAGATAGGTTAGGATCACCCCCGATTGGGTGAGCTTTTTGGCTCCGTGGACGAGCACTGGCGCTTCACCCATTTCGTTGATATCACTGCGAAATTCTTGGGTGCGTTGCACGCCGCTGGCAAAGAAATCAACGAATACCGGCTCCCAACTCGCCCCGATGAGGTTGAGCATGAGCGCCGCGCGATAGGAATTGCCCGATTGGGCAAAGCAGTAGAGCTGGTACTCGGCCATGAAGCTTGTCCCCCATCACAGTGGTTGCCAGGCTCGGTTGCGGGCGACCCGGCAATCCCCAGCGAGGCCACTCTTTTTCAGATGGCAGCGTGGGTCAAGCCCAGGCCCGCCGAGGCCCCTCTGGCTGGGTTGTGCTTGCCTAGTGTGGTGGATTTGAAGTTCCTATCAATCTTGCGGCACGCTCGTCATAGGAACTTCAAATCCAAAACCGCACTAGAGTCACATTTGCTAGTGTCCCTTTGATTCCGAAGTTCGCTCCAGAGGGCGCGGCAGGATAAGGCGAACTTCGGAATCGGGACACTAGAGCGAGAGATCAAACACTTCCATCAGCGCACGCCGCCCCGGCGGAGTGATCGTCAACGCGCGGCTGTCGCGCACGCGCTCGATCCAATGCAGTTCGAAGCAACGCTTCGCAAGCGCTGCCCCGACGGCGCCGCCGATGTGCGGGCGCCGCTCAGTCCAGTCGACACACGGACGACAGAATACGCGCCGCTTGGCTTGCGCTCCCGACAGGTCAACGCCGATGCGTGCGAAAAATGCCGCGCCCGCTTCAGTGATTTCGCCCGCCTCATTTCCGAGGATGACGTGGTCGCGGGCCACGAGGCAGTCGGCAATGCCGACCCCGAGCAGGCCGGCCAGATGGTCGTAGCAGGTGCGAGCGTTTCGGACTTGATCATCGGTTCGGGTACGAGGCTGAAAGCGCGGCGGCCCGGTCATCGCCACCGTCATGATGCTCTCGAGCATTTGCCCGACATGCGAACCCGCGAGACGGTAGTAGCGGTGGCGCCCCTGTTTGCAGAGATCAATCAGCCGCGCGCCGTGGAGCTTGGCAAGGTGGCCGCTTGTCGTCTGCGGAGACACACCGGCCGCAAATGCGAGCTCTGTCGCGGTCAGCGCCCGGCCGTCGAGCAGTGCGCATAGGATATTGGCACGAGCCGGGTCCCCGACCAGTGCCGCCACCTCCGCCATCTGTGGAGCAGCCTGCATGAACGCAATATGTGCTGCGCATGCGACCGAATCCAGCACCAATGCTTCGGCCACGGCCGAACCAATTCGGGCGGACGGCGGCGGTGCGCAGGATGCCGCGAAAAATCACCGCATCGTCGGAATGACGAATTCGGCGCCTTCCTTGATCCCCGAAGGCCAGCGCGCGGTGACGGTTTTTGTTTTGGTATAGAATCGGATGGCGTCGGGTCCGTGCTGATTGAGATCGCCGAAGCCTGAGCGCTTCCAGCCGCCGAACGTATAATAGGCCAGCGGCACCGGAATGGCGAAGTTCACGCCGACCATGCCGACGTTCACCCGGTTGGTGAAGTCGCGCGCGGTGTCGCCATCGCGGGTGAAGATCGCAACTCCATTGCCGTAGTCGTGCTCCGACGGCAGACGAATTGCTTCCTCGTAGTCCTTGGCGCGCACCACAGACAGCACCGGTCCAAAAATTTCCTCCTGGTAGATGCGCATCGACGGCTTGACTTCATCGAACAGGCAGCCGCCCATGAAATTGCCGTTCTCATAGCCCTGGAGCTTGAAGTTGCGGCCATCGACAAGAAGCTTGGCCCCTTCCTTGACGCCGAGGTCGACGTAGCTTTTGACCTTGTCGAGATGCGCCCTGGTGACCATCGGTCCGTAGTCCGCTTGCGGGTCGGTCGAGGGACCGATCTTCAGGCTCTCGACCCGCGGAACCAGCTTTTTGACCAGAATGTCCGCGGTCTTCTCGCCGACCGGAACCGCCACCGACACCGCCATGCAACGTTCACCGGCCGAGCCGTAACCGGCGCCGATCAGCGCATCGACTGCCTGGTCCATGTCGGCATCCGGCATGACAACCATGTGGTTCTTCGCGCCACCGAAGCATTGCACGCGTTTGCCGTGGGCGCAGCCGGTCGAGTAGATGTATTCGGCGATCGCCGAAGACCCGACAAAACCAATCGCCCGCACGCGCGCGTCGGTGAGCAGCGTGTCGACAGCTTCCTTGTCACCGTTGATGACATTGAGCACGCCTGCCGGCAGCCCGGCCGCGACCAGCAGTTCGGCAAGCCGCATCGGTACCGAGGGATCGCGTTCCGAGGGTTTGAGAATGAAGGCGTTGCCGCAGGCGAGCGCCGGCGCGAACTTCCACATCGGGATCATCGCCGGAAAATTAAACGGTGTGATGCCGGCGACGACGCCAAGCGGCTGGCGCAAAGAGAAGAGGTCGATGCCCGGGCCGGCGCCGTCGGTGTACTCGCCTTTCATCAGGTGCGGGATGCCGCAAGCGAATTCGACGACTTCGACGCCACGCTGAATGTCACCGCGCGCGTCGGCGATGGTTTTGCCGTGTTCAGACGATAGGAGCCCCGCGAGGCTTTCAAACTCGCCCTGCACCAACTCGAGAAATTTGAACAGCACGCGCGCGCGGCGTTGCGGATTGGTGGCGGCCCAGCCCGGCTGCGCCGCGGCGGCGGATGCAATGGCAGATTCGACCTCGGACCGCGATGCAAACGCGACCTTGGCCTGCACCTCGCCAGTATTCGGGTCGAATACGTCGCCGGAGCGGCCCGAACCGCCCTTGACTTCTTTGCCGCCGACGAAATGGCCGATCTCGCGCATGAACGATCTCCTTGGGGGTTGGCGGGGTATGCCGGCTTGTCTATCCCAGCTCTGGATGGGTGTGCCTCACGACTACGCCAATTCCAGCGACATACGACATGCCCTTGTCGTTGACAGGATGATATAAGGGCGGATTGCGAAAGGCGACAGCGACCCCAATGGCCGATGTCACGCAGAAGGCCGCCGTTCCCGTAACTGGAAACGGCTCCCACACACCCACCAGTCCGCTCGCGCTGGCGCTCGGCAGCGTCGGGGTCGTCTACGGCGACATCGGGACAAGCCCGCTTTACGCGTTTCACGTCGCCGTGGAGGCCGCGGTCGGGAACGGACCGGTCACTCACGATGCGGTGCTCGGCGTGCTGTCGCTGATCCTGTGGGCGCTGACTGTCGTGGTGACGATCAAATACGTCTTGATTCTGCTGCGTGCCGACAACAACGGCGAGGGCGGCACACTTGCCCTGACTGCACTCGCGGCCCGCGCGGTTGGGCGTCGAACGGCGCTCTTGTTTACGCTTGGGATGATCGGCGCGGCCATGTTCTACGGCGATTCGGTGATCACCCCGGCGATTTCGGTGCTGTCAGCGATCGAAGGGCTGAAGCTCGCCACGCCCGCGTTTGAGCATGCGGTGCTCCCGCTGACCGTCGTGATCTTGATCGGCCTGTTCGCGGTGCAATCGCACGGAACGGCGCGAGTCGCTTCGATGTTCGGCCCGGTCATGCTGGTCTGGTTCCTGACCTTGGCGGGCGTTGGGATCGCTCATCTGTTCGATGATCCGCATGTCTTCGCCGCCGCCAACCCAATCTACGCCGTGCGGTTTTTGATGAACCATGGCGTCATCGGACTGGTCACACTCGGCTTTGTGTTCCTGGCGGTGACCGGGGGCGAAGCGCTGTACGCCGACCTTGGCCACTTTGGACGCAAGCCGATCCAACTGGCCTGGTTTGGCTTGGTATTCCCCTCCCTCATTCTCAACTATTTTGCCCAGGGCGCCTTGGTGTTGCGCGACCCCGCAGCGATCGACAATCCGTTCTTTCGGCTATTTCCGCAGGTGCTACTGGTGCCGGTGGTCGTACTCGCGACGCTTGCCACCGTCATTGCCAGTCAGGCCGTCATCACGGGCGCCTACTCGGTCACCCGGCAGGCGATCCAGCTCGGTCTCATTCCTCGGCTCGCAATTCGGCACACATCAGAGACTCAGGAAGGGCAAATTTATATTCCACGTGCCAATACCGCACTGCTGATCGGAGTGCTTCTGCTGGTGGCAATCTTTCGGAACGTCGAATGCACTCGCTTCCGCCTACGGAATCGCAGTGACCACCACCATGGTGGTGGACGGTATTCTTGGGTTTGTCGTGATTTGGAAGTTCTGGGGTTGGCGTCCGGCGACCGCGGCCATGTTGATGGTGCCGCTGGTATTCGTCGACGCGACGTTCCTGAGTGCGAATCTACTGAAGATTGTTGACGGCGCCTGGGCACCGCTCGCGCTGGGGGCAGCGATCGTCCTGCTGGTATTGACGTGGCGGCGCGGCACCATGCTGCTCATGAGCAAGACGCGTCAGAACGAGGTGCCGCTTGATAAACTCGTCGCGAGCCTCGAAAAAAAGCCTCCCCACGTGGTCCCCGGCACGGCGGTCTTTCTGACCAGCGATCCAACGTCCGCGCCAACGGCTCTCCTGCACAATCTCAAGCACAACAAGGTTTTGCACGAGCACAATGTCATCCTGACGATCACGACCGCAGACACCCCGCGGGTACCCGACGACGACAGAGTGCACATGACCCAGATCTCACGACTGTTTGCCAAGGTCGAGATCACCTTCGGATTCATGGAAACACCCAACATTCCGCGCGCACTGGCAATCGCTCGCAAGCAGGGTTGGCGCTTCGACATTATGTCCACGTCGTTCTACCTGTCCCGGCGGGCACTCAAGCCGGCCGCCCAGTCCGGCATGCCACATTGGCAGGACCGCCTGTTCATCGCGCTGGCAAAATCTGCAAGCGATGCAACGGACTTCTTCCAGATCCCGACCGGGCGGGTGGTCGAAATCGGGACGCAGGTCACCATCTGACCACATCGCCCGATCAAAGCACCGTCGGCTCTCGCCGAGGACAATGCCGGGCGCGGGTGCTATAAGGTCGACCGGCCATATTGCGGTGCAGCAATTCAGGATATCCTGATGAACGAGGGCAGCAGCGCGCCGGAAACAGGCCAACCCCCCCTCACGCACTACGAGGCCCCGAGCGCGACAGACTCGGGTTTCTGGACCCTGACGTTGGGGTCGATCGGGGTCGTCTACGGCGACATTGGCACCAGCCCTCTGTACGCGGTGCGCGAGGCCGTTGTGGCAGCCACCAGCGGCGGGGCGGCGACCGAAGACGCGGTGCTTGGCGTCATCTCCTTGATCCTTTGGGCGCTGACGATTGTCGTGACGCTGAAATACGTCGTGGTTTTGCTGCGTGCCGACAATAACGGCGAGGGCGGAACCCTGGCGCTGATGGCGCTGGCGCGACGGGTGGGCGGTCGCTGGGCCGAGATTGTCGCCGCGTTCGGCATCATCGGGGCGGCCTTGTTCTTCGGTGACGCATTGATCACGCCCGCCATTTCGGTCCTGTCGGCGATTGAAGGGCTGAAGGTCATTACGCCCGCCTTCGATCCTTACGTGGTCCCGCTGACGATCGTCATCCTCGTCCTGCTGTTCGCCGCCCAATCGCGGGGAACTGCGCGAGTTGCCGCCTTTTTCGGTCCGGTCACGGTGGTTTGGTTTTTCGCCATTGCCATACCGGGCGTTGTCGCACTGGCGGCGGATCCGTGGGTGTTGGTTGCGATCAATCCGTACTACGGCCTGAAATTCCTGGTTAGCCACGGGATGATCGGGCTGGTCACGCTGGGGGCGGTCTTCCTGGCCGTCACCGGGGCTGAGGCGCTCTACGCCGACCTCGGTCATTTCGGCCGCAGGCCAATCCAGGTCGCGTGGCTGGCGTTTGTATTTCCGGCGCTTGCCCTGAACTATCTCGGGCAGGGTGCGCTGCTGCTGACCGATCCGAGCGCGATTGAAAATCCATTCTTCCTGCTCTACCCGAACTGGGCGCAGCCGCCTATGGTCGTACTTGCGACCGCAGCGACCGTGATCGCAAGCCAGGCGGTGATCACCGGCGCCTACTCGCTCACGCACCAGGCCATCCAACTCGGGCTCTTGCCGCGCTTTGAAATTCGCCACACGTCGGAGACGCGCGAAGGGCAGATCTATCTGCCGCGCGTCAATGTGCTGCTGCTCCTCGGTGTATTGCTGCTGGTCGGGATATTCCGCTCGTCGAGTTCACTCGCCTCTGCCTACGGGATTGCGGTGACCGGCACCATGGTGGTCACGACCACCATGGCGTTTGTGGTGATCTGGAAAGTATGGCACTGGTCGCCGATCGCTGCGGCGGCGCTCATTGCTCCATTCTTGATGCTCGATCTCACGTTTCTGTCAGCCAATCTGTTGAAAGTCGTGCAGGGCGGTTGGATACCGCTCGCGCTTGGCGCGCTGGTGCTGACCGTCATGTACACTTGGCGCCGAGGGACCCGGCTATTGATGGAGAAGACGCGCCGTCAGGAGACGCCGCTCGATGGATTGGTTGCAATGCTCGAGCGCAAGCCACCGATGCGAGTCCCGGGTACGGCAGTCTTTCTCACCAGCGATCCGACCAGCGCGCCGACCGCGCTGATGCACAGCCTCAAACACTATAAGGTGCTGCACGAAAAGAATGTCGTGCTGACGATCGAGAGCGCGCATACGCCGCGCGTTGTACCCGAGGAACGCGTTCGTCTCGAACCGGTCGGCCGCACGTTCCTGCGAGTTTTTCTTCGCTTCGGGTTCATGGAAACCCCGAACGTTCCGGGCGCGCTTGCCATCGCACGCCAGCTCGGCTGGCAATTCGACATCATGTCGACGTCATTCTTCCTCTCCCGCCGTGCGCTGAAGCCAGCGGCGCAGTCGGAGATGCCCCACTGGCAGGACCGCTTGTTCATCTGGCTTGCCCGCTCCGCCAACGACGCCACAAGCTACTTTCATATCCCGACGGGTCGCGTGGTCGAGGTAGGGACCCAAGTCACAATCTGACCCGCGGGCAGAGCTGCAAGGAGTAAGCCATGGCCGGACCCAAAGAGGTGCGCAATCTGATGCCTCAGGAAGTGGCCGCCGGACTTGCGGCCGGCACAGTTGTGTTGGTCGACGTGCGCGAACCGAACGAGAACGTCCATGGAGCGCATTCCGGGTTCGGTGCTGCTGCCGCTCTCCCAGTTCGATCCATACAGCGTTCCCGATCCTGCCGGACGCACCGTGGTGTTCTCGTGCGGCGTAGGCATGCGTTCGCTGCGCGCGGCGGAAGCGGCATTGGCTGCGGGGTTGCCTTATGACGCCCATCTCGCCGGAGGGCTAAAGGCTTGGAAAGCTGCTGGTTTTCCTACCGAACGATGATATGACAAAGACCGGTTTCTGACGGGAGCGCGCGAGCATGTTGCGTTTGGGATTAGCCGTGGTCGGTGTGTCGGCATTGCTGTCCGGCTGTTCGTCACCGTCGGTCGCCAAGTATCCCTATTGTCTGATGACCACCGACGGCGAGCGCGACTGTCGCTATGCGTCACTCGAGCAATGCGAATTATCCCGCGCCGGGACCGGCGGTTCGTGCGATCCAAGTCCCTACTACAAGGGATCATCGCCGGCAGGCGGGCGATGAACCGACGCCGGGCTGCGAAACCCGGTTGCCGGATTCTGCTCATTGGCTTGGCTATAGCGTTGGCATGGCCGAACATTGCGGCCGCTCAGAACCGCGCTGTGAATTTCTATAATTGGTCGGACTATATCGGGCCCACGGTGCTGGACATGTTCAGCAAGGGCACCGGCATCAAGGTTCGCTACGAAACGTTCGACTCCAACGACACGCTGGAAACCAAGTTGCTGGCGGGAAAATCCGGGTACGATGTGGTCGTCCCCACCGGATATTTTCTTGATCGGCAGATCAAGGCTGGCGTCTTTCTCAAGCTCGACAAAACAAAGCTGCCGAACCTCAAGTATGTCTGGCCGGAGATTGCGGCGCGGCTCGCCACCTATGATCCGAGCAATCAGTACGCGGTCAACTACATGTGGGGCACGACCGGGATTGGCTACAACGTGGCCAAGGCGCGCGAGCGGCTCGGCCCTGACGCCAAGATCGATTCGCTGGGACTTTGTGTTCAAGCCGGAGAACCTTGCGAAGTTTAAGGATTGCGGCGTCTACATGCTCGATTCATCCGACGACATCATGCCGGCGGCGCTGCGCTATCTCGGCCTCGACCCCAACACCATCGATCCCGCCGACTACGAGAAGGCGGCCGACCTGATCATGAAAATCAGGCCGTCGGTGCGCAAATTTCATTCCTCGGAATACCTCAATGCGCTCGCTACCGGGGAGATCTGCTTCGTGGTCGGTTGGTCGGGCGATATCAAGCAGGCTCAGAAGCGTGCCGCTGAAGCGAAAAACGGCGTCGATATCGCCTACGCCATCCCGCGGGAAGGCGCGCAGATGTGGTTCGACAACCTGGCGATCCCGAAGGACGCCAGGAATGTCGCCGAAGCGCATGAGCTCATCAATTATCTGCTCACGCCCAGCGTCGCTGCGGAAAACAGCAACTACCTGTCCTACGCCAACGGCGACGACCCGAAGATCGAGCCCCTCGACAAGGCGATCCTCGACGACAAGACGATCTATCCCGACGCCGCCATGATGGCGCTGCTCTACACCATCTCGGCGCATGACCCGAAGACACAGCGGCTGATGAATTGGCTGTGGACCAAGATCAAGACAGGCAGGTGAGGCGGCGCCGTCACCGCCATCGCCGGTGCAGCCACAGCCATTGATCGGGATATTCGCGCACCCAGCCTTCAATCACCGAGGTGATTGCCTGCATAGTCCCCTGCACGTCGATCCGGCCGTCGGAATCACGGGCAGGCTCGATAGGCTTGGTGACTTCGGCCCGGAACCGGCCATTTTCGATGCGGATCACGCGGGTGCCGTGGATTGCACATTCGGCTTCACGGGCCAATACCGCGACAAGCGGGTTGGCCAGGCAGGGGCGACCGAAAAACGACACCTCCACGCCCTTGGCGTAGTGTTGATCGACCAGCATGGCGACGTGGCGTCCGGCCTCGAGCGCGCGCGCAAGCTGGATCGGCGCAAACATGGAGGTTGAAACCAACTCGCCCATGTGGCCCGCTCGTAGCGCCAACACGGCATCGGCAACCGCAACGAAATTTGGTCGCCGATAGAGCACCGCAGTGTCAAGGCCGTCAGCGGCGGAGATCAGCGCAGGCAGCTCCCAGTTGGCGAGGTGCGCAGCAAACACCAGCGCTGGCTTGCCGTCCTCGCGCAGCCCGAGGAACCGTTCGATGCTTCCGGCATCGTAGTCGATGAATGTGCGATGCCATGGGTCGCCTTCGGCAAGGCGATCGATGTGCGCAAACTCGACGGCGACCCGCCCGAGGTTGTCCCAGACGCCACGCAGGATCGCCTCGATTTCGGCATCCGATTTCTGCGGATACGCCGCCTTGAGGTTCGCCTGGCCAATGCGATGCTCGGGCAGAAGCGGACCGACGTTGCGCATAAAACGCGCGGCTACATTGCTGACAGCGACACGGTCGAGCCGTCGCACGAAGCGGAGCAGCAATGACACCAGCGCGCCGGCGGTCTTGTCGAGAGCGGGCCGCATGGCGGCCGTCAAGCGTCGGCGAATACGTCGAACTCCGCTCATGGCGAGCAGCCGTGAAGATTGTTGCGTTGTCGCATCTGCTGCCGGAAGACCAACGTCCGCTATTCCTGGAAATGCTTAAAGATTAACGATGATCTTGCCGAACACCTGGCGGCTCTCGAGCCGTTTGAGGCCTTGCTCGATGTCCTCGAGCGCGAACTCGCTGTCGATCACCGGCGTCAGGCCGCCAGCCATTTTAGCAAGGCTGTCCCCGATGTTGCGCAACGACGCGCCAAACGACCCAAAAATCTTGTACTGCTGCTGAAACAGCTGCATCAGATTGAATGATGTGCTCGCACCCGAGGTGGCGCCGCAGGTGACGAGCCGGCCGCCGCGTCTGAGCGCCAGCAGCGAGCCATTGAACGTATCGGCTCCGACGTGCTCGAACACAACGTCAACGCCTTTTTTCTTGGTGATCTTGCGCACCTCGTGCTCAAAGCGGTCGGTGCGGTAGTTGATGACGTAATCGGCGCCGAGCGCTTTTGCTTTCTCGGCCTTGGCGTCGTCTCCGACGGTGGTGATTACCGTACAGCCGATCGCCTTTGCCATCTTGATCGCGGCGGTGCCGATGCCGGAGCCGCCGGCGTGCACCAGGATGGTTTCGCCCGGCTGCAGCTTGGCATTGTCAAACAGCATGTGCTCGACGGTTGCGAATGCAATCGGCGCGCAGGCGGCGTCGCGAAAGCTCACGCCTGCCGGAATCTTGATGACCAGACGTGCCGGCATGTTGATGAGTTCGCGCGCGAACCCATCGACGTGAAATCCCATAATGCCCTTGACGTTTTCGCACAGGTTGTCACGACCTTCGCGACAGGCGCGGCATTCTCCGCAGGTGAGCGCGCCATACATCACGACACGATCGCCGACTTTGAACCCCTGCGTGTCCGCGCCGACGGCTGCGACTTCACCTGCCGCTTCGGCTCCGACGACGAGCGGAAGTTTTTGACGCTTGACGAATGCCATGCCCCGATAGCCCCAAACATCGAGGTGGTTCAACCCAACCGCGCGCACGCGGATCTGTACTTCGCCTGCGCCCGGCCGCGGTGGGTCTGGCTGGTTCGCAAGTTCAAGCTTGCGTTCGGCGACAAGGGTGAGCGCTCGCATGCGCGGATCAATCGGTTGGATCGGTCGGAAATTCAGCGCTGAATGCCTATCGCCGCCGAAAGGCCGCCGTCAATGGGCAGAACCGCGCCGGTGATGTAGGAGGCCTGAGGCGTGAGCAGAAACGCCACGAGGTCCGCGATCTCCTCCGGCTTGGCAAACCGGCGTGCCGGGATCTGACTTTCTATCTGCTCGCGATATTTTGCGTAGGGCGCCATCATCTCGGTGTCGATGAAGCCGGGCGCGACGTAATTGACGGTGACGCCGGTGCGCGCGATTTCGATCGCCAAGGTGCGAACATAGCCGAGCAGGGCGGCCTTGGACGCCGCGTAGGCGGCATTGCCCTGATTGGCCTGCAGCGCGGTGATCGAACCGATGACCGCAAGGCGACCGTCACGTGCGCGCATCATCTGACGGGCAAGCGCGCCGCCGATGCGGGTAAACGACCAGAAATTGACCTGCATGGCGGCTTCGGCTTTCGCCTGATCCATCATCATGGCGAGGCTGTCGTAGGACTGCCCAGCGTTGTGCACAAAGGCTGAAAAAGCCTCCCGCTCCGCCTCTTTGACAAACGTTTCGACTGCGGTCTTGTCCGCGAGATCCACCGCGACAGCACCGAATGTTTGGCCCGGATGGGCGGCCTGCACCTCTTTCAACAGCAAATCGGCCGCGGCCGCGGCCGAACGGTATGTGAAAGTGACGTCGTGACCAGCCGCCGCCAATGCACGCACGATGGCGGCGCCCAGCCCACGTCCACCGCCGGTGACAAGCGCGCGACGTTTCGCTCCCGCCGTCACGCGGCGGGCTCCCGCGCCAAGACCAGCGAGACATTCTGCCCGCCGAACCCGAACGAGTTGGAGATGGCGTGACGCACCTTGGCGTCGCGTGCCACATTCGGCACCACATCGAGCGGGATGGCCGGATCAGGAAGCGCATAGTTGATGGTCGGCGGGATGCGCTGCCGATCGAGCGTGAGCAGCGTGAAGATCGCCTCGACCGCGCCTGCCGCCGAAAGCGTATGTCCGATCATCGATTTGTTGGACGAAATCGCAATATTCTTGGCGTGCTCGCCCATGACGGCGGTCACCGCAAGGCACTCCATCTTGTCATTTTCGGGAGTGCCGGTGCCGTGGGCGTTGATGTAGTCGATGTCGCGCGGTTCCAAACCGGCATCGGCGATCGCGTTCCGGAGGCAACCGATGATCGGCTTGCCGTCGGGACTGGAACGGGTGCGGTGGAACGAATCCGCCAGTTCGCCGCAACCTTCGACGACGCCGAGAATCGCCGCCCCGCGCGCTTGTGCGTGTTCGTAGCTCTCGAGCACCAGAGCGCCGGCCCCTTCGGCCATGACGAAGCCATCGCGATTCTTCGAGAAGGGCTTCGACGCGCCTTCGGGTGGATCGTTCTGGGTAGACAAGGCGGACAGCAGCGAGAAGCGAACAAGGCTTTCCGCGTTGATCGAACCATCGGTCGCGACGCAGAGCGCCGCCTCGGTCTCGCCGCGCCTGATCGCCTCCAGTCCTAGCTGGATTGCGCTCGCGCCCGACGCGCAGGCCGTAGAGAGCGAGATCGGCGATCCGCGCGTGCCGAACTTGTCGGCGAGGTTGTAACCGACCGAACCGAATAGAAACCGCTCGTGGTAGTGCCGGAAACGCCCGCTCGCCGCGGAGCGGAGAAGATCGTCATAGTTGACACTGTCGTTGCTGCCGGACGCCTGCGCGAGTTCCTGACGCTGTGGCCACTCGATCTCGATCGGTGCGACTGCCAGGAACAGCGGGCCAGGAAAATTGCCGCGGCTGCCGATGGCCGCTTCGGCGAGCGCCTCCTCGACCGCGAGCTTTGCCAGGCGTTCGGCCAGGGCCGGCGCCGAGAGCGATTCGACCGGCACGAAATCGACGGTACCGGCGACACGGGTCTTGAAATTCTCGGTCGAAAACCGCGTGATTGTGCGAATGCCGGACTTGCCCGCGGTCAACTTGGCCCAATTGTCGGTCTTGCCGGCACCCAGCGACGTGACCACGCCCATGCCGGTGACCACGACGATCGGCCGGCCCACCTTGTCGCGCAGTTGTGCCATTATGGTTCTCCAAAATACTCAGATGGGCTCGACCAGCGCTAAACCTTCGCCGCGCCAATGGCCAACGCCGGTCACGACGACGCGCGAGGGTGCACCTACCATCGGCCGCTCGACCCCTGTCGTGTCATAAGGTGGAAACAGTTTACCGTAAGACAAGGCCAGTGCCCCAACGGCAATATTCATGGAGAATTGCGGCTCGACCCCATGGCCAAGAAAACTCCCGGTCGCGCGTACCGCGACCTCCGGATGTCGCGCCAGGAAGCGGCGCTCCTCGCTTGTGGCAGGTTCAGCGCCGGTCGCGCCCGAAATGACCGCCGTGCCGTTCGGATCGAGTTGGAGCGCGTCCCACATCCGTTCAAGATTCGCCTCGACTGATCCCGGGGTGCGGGCCGCCAACTCGACGATAATCTCCGAAAGCTTTGCAAGCGGAGAGGCCTTCCGGCGCTCGGCATGGTCGCGGCTCTCCAGCACCAGAAAGGCGCCAAGCGACGCGAGGGCGAAGCCCGGTGCTGATTGCCTGTCCCAGACGGTGTGAAACTCGCGCGTCAGGCAGAAGCCGCCGAACTCGTAGAGCATCAGCAGATCCTTGCGCTCACCGTTCTGGGCCCCCCCAACCAGGGCAATGTTGCTTTGGTTGGCCTTGATCCGCGCCAACGCAATTCGCACCGAATCGAAACCGGCGGCCTCTTCGCCCATGAACGTGCGGGAGGAACCCGTCACCCCATGAACAATCGAAATATTGCCAGCAAGAAGATTCGAAAGCTGCGCGAGAAACAGCGTTGGCCGCAAATCGCTCATCAGACGTTCGTTCAGGAAGCGTTGCGGTTGGTCAGCCTTGGGCAATCCTGACAGGATCGACGCGTCAGCGGCCCAATCGCGTTCGCCGCCGCCGGCGGCAACAATCATATCCATGCGGCCCAGGAGTTCGGCATTACCCTTCACCCCCGCACTGTCGAGGGCAAGCCCGGCCGCGTAGGTCCCGATCCGCTGCCAGGGCTCCATCTGACGCTGATCGCCCTTTTTGGGAATTTGTTTGTCGAAGTCCACGCGAGCAAGTGGATGAACGACATTCGGCGCAAAAGTCTTGGTGTCGGCACTCGGCCCTGGTTCGCTCAGTCCGCGCCAGTGGGCCTCAGGCCCTTCTCCAAGGCACGATACGATGCCGATGCCGGTGATCCAGACATCGCGTTGCACGTCAGCCATCGGCTAGCGCCTGCATTGGAAAACCGATACGGGCCGCTGTCTCTTCCATGGCGCGGCGCATGCTCGCATCCGGGAAGGCCATGACCCGAAATGTGATCTCAGCGTCGCAGATCGGCTTGCCTTCAGCTACGATCGCCGCCTTGGTTATGGCGTAACCCGATCCGTCGTGCAGCAGTTGGGCTGTGACGCCTAGGGACGTGCCCGGGGCTACGAAAGTGCGCAGCTTGACATCCTTGAGCGCGGCTAAGAAGGGCATGCGCTCGAACCGGGTCAACCCAATTACCAGCCACCCGGCGGTTTGCGCCATGGACTCGATCAACAACACTCCCGGCATCAATGGATACCCTGGGAAATGGCCCTCGAAAATGGTGCTCTCGTGCGGGACAACAGCCTCGACCCAAATCGTCCCGGCACCGATGTCGAGGGCGACAATCCGGTCGATAAGCTGAAAATACTCAATTCGCATGCGGGGAGCTCAAGCCCCCTTGGCGGCAACAAGACCGTCGATGCGGGTGCACAAGTTCTGCAGCACGAAATATTGCTCTGTGGTGGCTTTGCCGTCGTTGACCTCTTGGGTCCATTGCTCGAGCGGCAGCTTGATCCCGAAGGCCTTGTCGATGGCGAACGCAATGTCGAGGAAGTCCAAGCTGTCGATCCCTAGATCCTCAATCGCGTGGCTTTCTGGCTTGATGGTGTCGCGTGGGATGTCGCACGTCTCGGCGATGATGTTGGCCACGGTATCGAACGTCGAGGACATAGGAACCCTTTGATCGTTTTATGTTTTTGAAGCACCCCGAGTTGGCGCGGGAAACCGCGGCGAACTCCCAGCCGGCAGCGCCATCCGTGCTGGCCCGTATAACCAAGTGCGTCCGCGAGCGCAATGGCGCCTGCGGGCGGGCGCGCGCAGCGGGTCAAACCCCTGATATTGCCGGGTGAACGGTGGTTGGTCGCGTGCCTGGAACAAAGAGTGCGGCAGTCGGTTGTGGTGGCGGGTCGGGCTGGTTCGAAGGGGTAGGCCGGTGGTTCCCGCCTTGGTGAGGGGCGAGGTTCTATGCCTCGCATTGATTGTTGCGATTGCCGCGGGCGAAGCCGAAGGGCGATCCCGAGCCCCATACATGGGTTCGCAGTTATCCGGGTTGGCGTCCGTTTACGACCATTCGTCGGGTACCAAGACCGCGAGTGGCGAGCACCTGCGGATCGACGCCATGACTGCGGCCCATCCGAACCTCCCGTTTGGCACCATTGTGCGCGTGACAAATCACGGAAACGGACACGCGGTGCTCGTGCGCATCAACGACCGTGGTCCATTCGTTCGCGGGCGCATCATCGACGTCTCGCCCGCGGCGGCGCGCGCGCTTGGATTCGCAGGTCTTGCACATGTTTCGCTTGATGTCGTGAGTGCCGATCTCTCCGACGAGTGACGTTAACGTGCGTCAACTGGGACGTTGATCTGCACGCAATTGCGGCGGCCGCTCAGCACGCAATCTTGTTTCTTGCGCATCTGAGCCATGGTATCGACAAGCCAGACACCGCAAGCGACCAATACGACCACGACGGCAACAGCGACCGCGTTCATCCGCATTCGGTGGCCGTAGTCGTCCTCGGCGCCGCGGGCGTATTTGCGAAGATCCTCTACAGGTGACCGCTGCGAGTCGCGTGTCAACGTCCTGACACGTGCCTGAAATTTCAGAACACGGCCGCTTTGCTGATCGGAGGCCCTTGGATCCACGTCCAGTTCCGATTGATCATGCACCTCGTGCCCCGATTCCGAAGTTCGTTACCCTTGCAGTACGTGTCGCGACGAACTTTGGAATCAAAAAGGACACTATGAAAATACTATCCTGGCGCTGCTTCTCGGGATTCGAAGTTCCTATGCGAGTTTGCCGCAATCTGATAGGAACTTCAAATCCACCGCTAGTGTCCCGATTCCGAAGTTCGCTTTATCCTGCCGCACCCTCTGGAGCGAACTTCGGAATCAAAGGGACACTAGCAAATATATAGACTCTAGTGTGGTTTTGGATTTGAAGTTCCTATGACGAGCGCGCCGCAAGAATGATAGGAACTTCAAATCCACCACACTAGGGTGCCACTAGAGTGGAAACATGTCACGCGTCGTCCTTCGACGGATTGTCGTTCTCGTTGCGGCCTACGCGCTTGCCCTGCAGCCTATCATTGGTGCGACCGCACAACACATTTCCCGCAACGTGCCGGTACTTTGTTCCGGGTCAACGGGCGATCCGGTACTCCCAACGGGGGATAGAAGTGATTTTGCCTGCTGTCTGAATGCCTGCTGTGAGGCCTGGATCGCACCAGGTGATCTGCGCGCGCCCGCTGCCGCCCCTCTCGTCCGAGGTTTGACGGCGGTTGCCGAGGTGCCGGTATCGGTGCCCGCGAAGGCGCGTTATCCGCGCTCGCGCGCGCCACCGGCCTGAGGGGCTTACTTGTAATCACCGCCTTGAGATCGCGATCACCCATGAGGTCGCGCGCCGCCGTCACAGCACCAATTCGGAGTTTCCAACACATGAAGATCGTCGTCTGCCTGCTTCTCCTTGTGATCGCGCTGACGTCGTCCGCCGCACAAGCGCAAGATAACCCGGACTACAAACTCGGCTCCCTGCAAATCTCGCAACCGTGGTCGCGCGCGACACCGAAAGGATCAAGCGTTGGGGGTGCCTATCTGAAAATCACCAACAACGGTACCGCCCCTGATCGTCTCGTAGGCGGCTCTTCGCCGATTGCCGGGCGCTTCGAGATTCACGAAATGAGCATGGACAACGGTGTTATGAAAATGCGCCCGTTGAAGGAGGGCCTCGAGATCAAGCCGGGTGAGAGCGTGGAGTTCAAGCCTGGATCGTACCACATCATGCTGCTGGACCTGAAACAGCCGATCCAGAAGGGCAAGTCGGTCAAAGGGACGTTGATGTTCGAGAAGGCTGGCTCAGTCGATGTCGAGTACAAGGTGGTCGGTGTCGGCGAGACCCTCGGCGGACCTGCAGCGGGGGCATCCGGTCACGGGATGCCGGGGATGCCCGGGATGTCGCACTGACCTGACGTGGCCCCGATCGCGCATGCGATCAGGACCTGTCGCTGTTTGTTGCGTATGTTCCAGATCTCGGCGGCGGTTATCGCAGCGCAGGTTCCTTGAACGGCGGCGCTGCACCTTCCGGCAGCGGTACGCGAAACGTGTTCAACACCATCGACGTGAGGGTGTAGGAGCCGAGGAGTGCAAGAAACTCGACCATGCCGCCGTCTCCGACGAGAGCGTGCGCGCGCGCATAGGTGCGGTCGGACACGCGGCGCTTTTGATGCAGTTCCTTGATGAAGTCGTAGAGCGCACGTTCGTCCTTTGGTGCCTTGGCCGGTGCGCGACCCGCTTTGATGTCGCGGATTGTCTGCGGCAGCACGCCCGCCTGTTCGGCCTCGCGGGCATGCACATAGAACTCATATTGCGCCTTCCACATTTGTCCGATGACCAGGATTGCAAACTCGGACAATCGCTTCGGCAGCCGCGTCTTGAAGCGGCAGAACGCCGCAAATTGCTGGATGACCTCGCCGACCTCCGGGGCGTGCATGTAACAGCCGAACGGACCGGCGAGGGTCAGGTTCCTGCCGCGTGGCCCTGCGCGCATGGATTCCAGGAGTGCACGCTGGGCCGGGTTGAGCTTTTCCTCCGTGAGGGGCGGCAGGCGAAGAGTTGGCTTTTTGGCGGGCATGGGTCCTGTGGAGTTTGGGGGGATGTATGGCCTCGGGAGCGCCATCCGCTGAGGCCGGCGACGGAGATGATGGATTTCTGTTTCGCACATATGCCGTTCTCGAGCAAAGGCCCCTGCGGGAACGTCACCATGTGGGCGATGCCGAGCACGCCGACCCGACCGCTTTTCGATTCCTGCGGGACGCCAGCATTTTTCGTATAGTGGGTTCGCAACCCGCAACGGAGGACGGCCAGCCGTGACTGAAATCCGACCAAAGCCCGATGTCGTGGTGTGCGAAGTGGGACCGCGCGACGGCCTGCAGAGTGTGAAACGCGCGATGCCAACTGAGGCGAAGAACCAGTGGATCGAGGCGCTGGCCAAAGCGGGCCTCCGCGAAATCGAGGTTGGTTCCTTCGTATCGCCGAAGGCGTTGCCGCAGATGGCCGATTGTGCCGCGGTGGTGGCGCATGCACTAACTATCCCGCGAATTCGTGTCGCGGTTCTGGTGCCGAACCTGAAATACGCACAGGTGGCCTTCGAAACTGGCGTTCACCAGATCGCGATCCCGGTATCCGTGAGCGAGCCTCATCTGCTGAGCAACATCCGCAAGACGCACGCGGAAATCATCGCCGACGTCAGGGCTATTGTTGCCCTCCGCAATGCCCGTTTCCCGAAGGTCATGATTGAGGCGGGCTTGTCGACCGCGTTCGGCTGCACCATTCAAGGCGTCGTGCCTGAAGCCGATACGGTGCGCATGGCGGTGACGATGGCGGAGTGCGGCGCCGACCTGGTGAACCTCGCGGATACGGTTGGCTACGCCAATCCGGTCCAAGTTCGGCGCCTGTTCCAGCTCGTACGCGCCGAGGTCGGCGAGAAATGCGCGGGCGCACATTTCCACAACACCCGCGGCCAGGGGCTCGCGAACGTTGTGGCGGCGCTCGATGTCGGAGTGCGAAGCTTCGACTCTTCCCAAGGCGGTATTGGCGGCTGTCCCTATGCGCCGGGCGCGACCGGCAACATCGTCACGGAGGACCTAGTATTTCTGCTTGAAGCCATGGGTTTGCGCACCGGGATCGACCTCGACGCTTTGTTGGCTGCCCGCGATATCTTGACCGCCAATCTGCCCGGCGAACCGATCTATGGGCACATCCCGGCGGTTGGGCTTCCCAAGGGATTCGTCCCGGCGCAGCAGCGATCGACATGAGACATGGCTAGCGGAGCGCGGCCGCGATGTTGCCCCCGTCGACAGTGGTCACGTCTGCGGTGGTCTTGAGCGCCAATGCCTGCGCCAGAAATGCCTGAGCTACGTCATCTGCGGTTACTTCCCGCCCGAGCAGGTTGCCGCTCATGTATTTCTGCTCGCTCACGCCGCGTGCTTTGGAACGTGCCGCGATCGTGGCATCGCTCAACAAGCCTGAGCGAATGCGATCGGCGTTGACCGCGTTGGCGCGGATTCCATCGGCTCCATAATCGAGCGCATACTGACGTACCAAAGCGAGCGTGGCCGCTTTCGGAAGCCCATACGGGCCGAAATTCGGTCCTGGGTTGACCGCCTGTTTGGAGACGTTGAACAGCAGGCAACCGCCGGTGCCTTGCGCCAGCATGATTTTGACTGCCGCCTGGGCGACGCGCTGGTGACCGAAAAAATTGAGCTCGAAGCTATCGCGCAAAACGGCCTCGTCGACTTCGCCGATGCGTCCCTGCCAGGCGGCGCCCGCATTGGATATGACGATATCGAGTCCGCCGAATATTTCCGCCACCTTTGCGAACGCGTCTGCGACCGACGCTTGATTGGTAACGTCGCAGGCGATCGCGACTGTGGTTCCACCGATGACTTTCGCCTCCCGCTGCGCGGCCTCTGCGTTCACGTCCAGAAGTGCAACCTCAGCGCCAGCCGCCGCGAACGCCCGCGCCGCCGCGCTACCGATCGCGCCGCCCGCGCCGGTAATGGCGGTAACCTGGCCTGCCAAAGGCCTGTCCTGCGCTTTGCCGAGTTTGGCTTGCTCGAGCGACCAGTATTCGCAATCGAACATGTCGGCTTCCGTTATCGACTCGAAACGACCGATCGCTTCCGCGTCGGTGATCGCATCGATTGCGGCCTCAGCCAGATCGGCGGCGATTCCGGCATCCTTCTTGCTCCGCCCCAGACCGAAGAGGCCAAGGCCAGGTACGAGCACAACCCGGGGGAGGGGATCAAGCATACGCTTGCTGCCGTGGCAGCGGGCATTGTTGCGCTCGAAGTACGCAAGATACCGCGCCGTAAAATCAGCGACCGCGGACCTCACGCTTTGTTTGAAAGCATTCTCGTTCCCATCCTCCGGCGCCGCCACGACAAGCGGCCAGTTCTTGGTGCGGATGGTGTGATCGGGGGTTACAACACCGACCTGGCTGTAGCGAAAGATCTCGGCCCCGTTGACATAGTTGAGGATCGACGGATCGGTGCGGAAATCCAGTACCAGCCGCCGATGGGCGCCAGTGATATTGGGATCAGGCAGACTGCAGGCTCCGCGCACGATTGGCGCAACCAGGGCCAGGGGGCTGATCCGTTGCGGCAGTTGCATGGTGACGAACACACTGTTGCGGTCGCGCCTAAGCCGAGCTTCTGCCAGAGAGACCATCTCGATCATGCGCTCGTAGGCTTCCCGCGCGCTGGCTCCGAACGTGAAGATGCCGTGCTTATGCAGAATGAGGCCTTGTGCCCCTGGCGCTGCCTCGAACACCTCCGCTGCTTTCTTGGCGAGCGCAAAACCTGGCATGATGTACGGTACGATCGCCATGCGCCCGTCATAAAGATCGGCGGAAAGCGCTTCGCCGTTCGGCTGATCGATCAGGCTCAGCACGGCCGTCGCGTGGGTGTGGTCGACAAACTTGTGAGGCATGAACGCATGCAGCAAGGTTTCAACTGAAGGATTGGGCGCCATTGGATCAATCAAGTTGACGCGCTGCACCGCCACCATCTCTTCGTCCGAAAGCGCGGCGCGCGCCCGTAGCCGGCGCAATGGATCGAGCCGCACCGCCGGAAGTCCGGCGGGCTCGATTGTGCCCATGTCCCAGCCGGAACCTTTCACGCACAACACGTCGATCTCATCGCCCATGAGATCCCCGTGGCGCATCTTCACCGACGTGTTGCCGCCGCCGTGTAGGACGAGCCGGGGATCCTGTCCGAGCAGCCGGGTCGTATAGACGCGCATCGCGAGATCAACCGGCACCCCGCGCGCGGCGTACCGCGCAACCGTTGCGGCGGCATCGGACTCAACGAAGCGGCTTTCCATCGAGGTCCTCTTCAGGAGATCGCCGCAGTTCGCGGCGATCAGCCATTGCCGCCTAACAAGCGCTTGGCCCACCATCCGGTTCGGCGTGGCTTGTCGGCCGCATCGGAACCCGTGCTTTCCGGTGCCGGAACCGGTGTTTCGGCAGCTCGTTCGGCCGGGGCAGTGGCTGGCGTTGGGGAACTGCTGGCGCTGGCGATTGGGAGCACCACCGGCTCACGCACGGTCGAACGGCGACGCGGGGATTCGGGCGCAAGGGGTTCGTTCGCAGGCTCTGGCTGTTGCGCGGGGATCGACGGACCACCTAAGTCTGCAACCGCACCTGCAAGCTCGGGCTCAAACGGCGCGGGCGCATCGTTCGCCGGGTGAGGGGCTTCACTGCTCTCGGGCGGCTGCTGCGGCAGGTCGAATGTTGCCGGCCCGGGCTCGTACGGAGCTTGCCCTTCACTGCCGCGGCGGTTGCGGCGGCCGCCGCGGCGGCCGCGGCGTCTGCGCCTGCGCCCTTCGCCGTTGTCATCGCCCAACTCGCCCGCGGGTTCGGAGGCTTCAACGTCCTCAGTCGACTCGGCGGCGTCCTCGTCGACGGCTTCGTTGCCGTCCGCCGGCACTGTCGCGGGAGCTTCGGCGACCGTGGCTGCTCCGAATCCTTCCGAGGGCCGCCCTTCGCCGCCGCGTCGCCCGCGGCGGCGCCGCCGTCGGCGTACACGACCGCCATCACCACCCTCGAGACGGACTCCCTCCTGAGACGCCTCGATCTCCTCGGGTTCGCCGGCTGCAAGTTCATCACCTTCATCTTCGGCCGCCTCGGCCACGATCTCGTCGCCCAGGTCGAGCTGCAACTCGCCCTCTTCGGGCTCCGCGGCGAGCGGCGCGGCAGGTTGCTGGGTAATGGCACGCGCCTGCTCAATCGAGTGAACCTGTTCGCCTTTTTCGATGAGAAACGGCTGCTGGCCGCCCATCGCAGCGTCGGCATTGACCGTGATGGTGATCTGGAACCGTTGCTCAAGGTCACGCAGGTGCGCGCGTTTGTGATTGAGCAGGTAGAGCGCGATGTCGGTGCGCGTGCGTACGATTTGATTGTGGGTTGCCCCGCGCAAGAGCGTCTCCTCGATCACGCGCAGCAGCTGGAGGGCGACCGACGATACCGAGCGGACATGCCCGGTGCCGCCGCAGATCGCGCATTTGTCGGTCGAGCTCTCCAGCACACTCGCGCGGATGCGCTGGCGCGACATTTCCATTAGGCCGAAGTGCGAGATGCGACCGACTTGAATGCGAGCGCGGTCGTTCTTGAGTGCATCCTTGAGCCGGCGCTCGACCGAACGGTTGTTGCGCTTCTCGTCCATGTCGATGAAATCGATCACGATCAAGCCTGCCAGATCGCGCAACCGCAGCTGCCGCGCGATCTCGTCGGCCGCTTCCAGATTGGTCTTGAGTGCGGTGTCCTCGATGTGATGCTCGCGTGTAGCGCGGCCGGAATTGACGTCGATCGAGACCAGGGCCTCGGTTTGATTGAGCACGATGTAGCCGCCCGACCGCAGCTGCACGACCGGCGAGAACATGGCATCGAGCTGGCTCTCGATGCCATAGCGTGAAAACGGTGGCTGGCTGTCACGGTAGAACTTCACGCTGTGCGTATGGCTCGGCATGAGCATACGCATGAACTCCCGCGCTTCCTCGTAAGCCTGTGTGCCGGCGACGATGATCTCGTCGATGTCCTTGGTGTAGAGGTCACGGATCGAACGCTTGACCAGCGACCCTTCCTCATAAACCAGCGTGGGAGCGGTGGATCGCAGCGTCAGGTCGCGGACGGTTTCCCACACCCGCAGCAGATATTCGAAGTCGCGCTTGATCTCGAGCTTGGTTCGCGCGGCGCCCGCGGTGCGCAGGATCACGCCCATGCCCTCAGGCACTTCGAGATCCTGGGCGACCTCCTTGAGTCGCATACGGTCGCGGGCATCAGTGATCTTGCGGGAAATTCCGCCGCCACGCGCGGTATTCGGCATCAGCACGCAGTAACGGCCCGCGAGTGACAGGTAGGTGGTGAGCGCCGCCCCCTTGGTACCACGCTCTTCTTTGACCACCTGTACAAGCAGCACCTGGCGCCGTTTGATCACCTCTTGAATCTTATATTGTCGGCGCGAGCGCGGCATCCGATCGGGAACTTCTTCGAGTGCGTCGGCGCCACCGACCGACTCGACAACCTCTTCCTCTTCGGTCTCCTGGATATTGCCCCCGTGTTCTTCGGTCTCCTGGATATTGCCCCCGCGGGTGTGGGTGTCGGTTTCTGCATCTTCGGCAGTTGCCGGCGACGTTACGGGCGATGGTTCATCATGTTCGACCAGCTCTTCTGCGGCCGCCTGCGGGGCTTCGTCGTGGGCAATGTCAGGCTCTGACATTGCGTCGACGGACGCAGGTTCAAAGCCGTCCCCGTTTCCCTCGATTGCCGGATGCCCGCTGTCCGGATGATCGTCGGTTTCTAAGAATTCGGCCGTCTCTTCCGCCGACTCGGGCGCAAAAGCCGCCTCCTCGGCCGCTGCTTCCTCGGCCTGGGCATCAAGCAGCAGGGCTTCTTCGGATCCCGGTTCTGGTTGTGCGAGGGGCTCGCTTTGGACGACGTCGGATGGACGCGTAGCCGTCCGCGGTCGCGTCCGTGTCCGGGCGGCGCGTCGCTCGGCTTCCGCTTCCGCGGCACGATGAGCGCGCTCTTCCTCTTCGATCAGAGCCTGGCGGTCGGCAACTGGGATTTGATAGTAATCCGGATGAATTTCGCTAAAGGCCAGGAAGCCGTGACGGTTGCCGCCATAGTCGACGAAGGCCGCCTGCAACGAGGGCTCTACGCGTGTGACCTTGGCGAGATAGATATTTCCGCGGAGTTGTCGGCGATGGGCCGACTCGAAATCAAATTCCTCGACCCGATTTCCGCGCAACACCACCACACGGGTTTCCTCCGGGTGGGCCGCGTCGATGAGCATTTTGTTGGCCATTGACTTTTCTCTGTGCGGTGGGTCGCGCGCACGCGGGGTGCCCATGGGACGGGACTTCGCGCAGCGCTGCACGCACCGAATTGGGGTTGAAGGCAAAAATCCGGGCGTCGTCCGGTCGTTGGATGGGCCAGGGCGTTGAGCACCCGTGCAGCCGTCGGACTGCAACACGATCAAACCTTTGCAGAGCTCGTGTGCGAGCCCGCAAGGGGGTGAAACCTTTGCAGGACCGTGTACGACGGTCCCGCGTGCCTGTCCTCATGACCGTACCTACGCCCCCTGCCGGCAGCGCGACGCGCCGCCGAGGGTTCTTGTTTGTTGACGGCACGACCTGAACCCAGGATGTGTCAAGCGTGACATTCCGGATTCGATCGATTTCGCTCTGCCCGAGCCTGCGCTTTCCGGTCATCCGGGGAAGGAAGCTGCCGGCCGAGCGGCCCAATCAGAGCCCCTTTTTGGCATCGATCTGAGCACAATCCAAGCGGCCGACCGGGTACCTGAAAAACGGCAGAACCAGAATCGGGCGCCGTCAACCGGGACTTAAATAGGGCCATCAATGGGCTATTGGCAAGCTGACGTTGGGCAACGGCGCGGAACCAAAAGTATGTTCCGGCCCGCCTCCTCGACTTTTTCGTGTCAGGGCCCGCCTCCGATCCCTTTTCCGTAGCAGGGGCTGACCAGGTTCATATTCCTAACGGGTGCTGCCAGCCCATGGTTGCCCCATGGGTGCCCGCGCACAACAGGGCAACCATGGGCAACCATGAGCATCCACGGGCATCCACGGCATCCACGGGTACCTGGGGGAGTTCGGAAACCGGGGCCGGATGGGCCCGTCGCGGATCTGTCACACCGCACCGACAATCGACGTCCGCGGATTAGCGCACGGTTAACCAAGCCCGGTTAATGAAGTAGAAGTGGGGATGCGGCGTTTTGGCGAGCCGGCAACGGCTGCCGAATTGGGTGGATGGGGGCTGGTGTGATCGGTCAGGTGACGCCTCTCGTCGCTTGCGTGGTCCTCTCGCTCGCCTGTGCGACAGCTCTCGCCCAGGAAGCAACTGCCCCTCCCGCAGCCACGCCGGCCGATCCCTTGGTTGCCGAGACCTACCCGACCGCCACGGCGATTCGCATGGGCGGTGACGACAGGCAGACGCGCATCGTGCTCGATCTCAGCCGCAAGATCGACATGCACGCGTTCACCCTGGCGGACCCCTATCGCCTCGTCATCGACCTTCCACAAGTGAGCTTCCAGTTGCCGGCCCGCGCTGGTGAAACCGGCCGCGGGCTCGTTAAGGCGTTCCGGTTTGGCTTGATGATGAAAGGCGGCTCGCGGATCGTGATCGATCTCGCAGGGCCGGTCCGCGTGGACAAGCTGTTCGTGCTCGACGCGGCCGACAACGAGCCGGCGCGGTTGGTGCTGGACTTGGCGGCAACCGATCGAGAGGCCTATTCGCGCGCAATTGCGCGCGACAACCGCGCCACAACTGGGCGCGAAGCGAGCCGCAAGATCGACCGCACTTCGGCTGGGCCGGTAAACGATCCGCGCCCATTGATTGTGCTTGATCCCGGCCATGGGGGCATCGACGAGGGCGCTCATGGCCCGACCGGCGAAGCCGAAAAGGCGATGGTGCTCGATTTTGCCTTGTTGCTGCGGGACAAGATCGAACGCACCGGAAAGTTCCGTGTGGAGCTGACGCGGACCGAGGATACGTTCGTCGCACTCGCGGAGCGCGTCCAGTTTGCGCGCGCGCGCCGGGCGCAGCTCTTCATTTCGATCCATTGCGATGCGCTCGCTCGCGGCGACGGTGACGCCCAGGGGGCGACCATCTATACGCTCTCGGACCAAGCCTCAGACACGGAGGCGGCGCGCCTTGCCGAGGCAGAAAACCGTGCCGACATCATCGCCGGGGTTGACCTGTCGGGCGAGCCGGACGAGATCGCCGATATCCTCATCGACCTTGCCCAGCGCGAGACCCGGACATTCTCGACCCATTTCGCCCGTGCCGCGGCGGGCGAGCTCAAGAGCTCGGTTCGGCTGCACAAAAAGCCGCTGAAATCGGCCGGCTTCCGTGTCCTCAAGGCTCCAGACGTGCCGTCCGTCTTGATCGAACTCGGCTTTGTGTCGAACCGCGAGGACTTCAAGCAGCTCATGTCGGATACTTGGCGGTCGCGGGCGGCTGAGGCGGTTGCCCACGCGGTCAACGCCTATTTTGCCACCCGAATGGCCGGCCCTTTGCCGGCGGCCAACCCCGAATGATTTGGATTTGGCCTCAGTTTCAACATAAAACGGCGCGACGAAGCGATTGGGTGGGGTATGGCGGCGTCCGGTCCAAGGGGCCGCAAAAATCACCTGTTCATTGTGGGTTGAGGCAACGCAATCGGCTTGCGTCGGTCAGATTGGAACGCCCATGAGACTGCTGTTCCGCTTCTTCGGCTTTTTGTTCGCCGCCGGGACAATCGTGTTTCTGGTCGGGGTCGGGGCCGTCGCTGGCCTTCTCTGGCACTTTTCGAAGGATCTGCCGGACTATAAGCAGCTGAGCGACTACGAGCCACCGGTGATGACGCGGGTCCATGCGTCCGACGGTTCGCTCATCGCCGAATATGCGCGCGAACGCAGGCTCTATATCCCGATCCAGGCGGTGCCGAAGCTTGTGACCAATGCGTTCATTTCCGCCGAGGATAAGAACTTCTACGAACATAGCGGCTTGGATTTCAGCGGCATCCTGCGCGCCGGCCGCGTCTTCCTAGAGAACTACGGCAGCCATCGCCGCCCCCAGGGTGCCTCGACCATCACCCAGCAGGTGGCCAAAAACTTCCTGCTCACCAACGAAGTCTCGTTCGAGCGCAAGATCAAAGAAGCATTGCTGGCGCTGCAAATTGAGCGGACATATTCGAAAGAGCGCATTCTCGAGCTTTACCTCAACGAGATCTATCTCGGGTTTGGCGCCTACGGCGTTGCCGCGGCCTCGCTCCTCTATTTCGACAAGTCGGTGCACGAGTTGACGATCCCGGAGGCGGCCTACTTGGCGGCCTTGCCGAAAGCTCCGAGCGATCTGCACCCGTTCCGTAATCGCGATCGCGCCATCGAACGGCGTAATTACGTCATCGATCGCATGCGCGAGGACGCGTACATCACCGCGGCCGAGGCCGAGAAGGCCAAGAAAGAGCCGCTCAACGTGACCGTGCGGACGCGCGGCGCTCATATCTTCGCAAGTGAGTACTTCGCCGAGGAAGTGCGCCGCACGATTCAGGAGAAGTATGACGAGAAGCGGCTCTACGAGGGCGGCCTGTCGGTTCGCACGACGCTCGATCCCAAGATGCAGGCGATGGCCCGCAAGGCGCTGGTCGATGGGCTCGTCGCTTTCGATGAACAGGCGGGCTATCGCGGGCCGGTCGCCAAGATCGACATTTCCGGTGATTGGGGCGTCAAGCTTGCCGACGTGCACGCGCTCAGCGATGTCGCGCCCTGGCGGCTGGCGGTGGTGCTTAATGTCAGCGACCAAGCCGCGCGAATCGGGTTCCAGCCCAACCGGGAGCCCGGGGGTTCCGTTGTACGCGATCGCCAGGTCGGTAATATTCCGCTCGACGGCGTGAAGTGGGCCAAACAGGCGTCGGACAAGTTTCGGCCGGTCAAGAGCGTTACTCAGGTCCTCAATCCGGGTGACGTGATCTATGTCGAGCCGAGCGCCCAGGATCCAACGCAGTTCCGGTTGCACCAGCCTCCTGAAATTTCCGGCGCCATGGTGGTGATGGATCCACTAACGGGCCGCGTGCTCGCCATCGTCGGTGGTTTCTCGTTCGATCAAAGTCAGTTCGATCGAGCTACCCAGGCGATGCGGCAGCCCGGATCATCATTCAAGCCGTTTGTGTACGCGTCCGCGCTCGACAACGGCTACACGCCATCGACCGTGGTGGTCGACGCGCCGATCGAGATCGATCAGGGACCAGGTCTGCCACCCTGGCGGCCGGAGAATTATTCCACGGGCAAGTACTACGGTCCGCAGACCTTGCAATTCGGGATCGAGCAGTCGCGTAACGTGATGACGGTGCGGCTCGCTCAGGACATCGGCATGCCGCTGATCGGGGAATATGCGCATCGATTTGGTGTCTACGAAAACCTGCCGAACTACCTGTCGTATGCGCTGGGCGCGGGCGAGACGACGGTCATGCGCATGGTCACGGCTTATTCCATGTTCGCCAATGGCGGGCGGCGCATCCAACCGACCCTGATCGACCGGATCCAGGATCGCTATGGCAAGACCATCTATCGGCACGACCAGCGCGAATGTCGCGGCTGCGACGCTCAACAATGGAATAACCAGCCGGAACCGACGCTGGTCGACCGTCGTGAGCAGGTGCTCGACCCGATGACCGCTTATCAGATCACCTCCATGCTCCAGGGCGTGGTGCAGCGCGGCACCGGTACGGTCGTGAAGGCAGTTGGCAAGCCGGTGGCCGGCAAGACCGGCACCACCAACGACGAAAAGGACGTGTGGTTCGTAGGCTTCACGCCGGAAATCGCAGTGGGCGTCTATCTTGGCTACGACAAGCCGCGACACATCGCGCGCGGCGCGACCGGCGGCCATTTGGCCGCGCCTGTGGTGCGTGATTTCCTGAAAATGGCGCTGGCTGACAGGCCCGCCTTGGAATTCCGCGTGCCGCCCGGCATCAAGCTCATCCGCATCGACCCGAGAAGCGGATTGCGTGCTCCTCCGGGCGCGCCTGGCGCTATCCTCGAGGCGTTCAAGCCGGGGACGGCACCACCCGACTACAATTCAGTTATCGGCCCGGATGGCATGCCGGTCGCGGTGACCCCGGAGGCCGATCGCGCCGTTCGTATGGGTAACGGGCTTTATTGATCAATTCGGGAAAACGCCTGCCCTCGGGCGCGACCCGAGGTGGATGCCGGTTTTCCGTACAGAATGCTTCAAATCAAGACGCTGGAACGCTCTCCGCAGCAATCTCATCTGACGGTTTGGCCTGTCATCACGGCAGCATCGCAGTCTGTCGCAAAGGTTCAATCCGCGCGGCCGGGACCAACGGGGCTTCCGACGCCGCCATCTCATCGGTTCGCACCACAAACCGCTTGAGGGTGTTGGCCCCGAATGTCGTGCTGATGGCGACATCGGCCGCATCGCGCCCGCGCGCGACCAAGATACGACCGATACGCGGGATGTTGTGGCGAGCATCGAAGGTGTGCCAGCGCCCGCCCAAATACACGTCGAACCAAGCGCTGAAGTCCATCGGATCGGGGTCCGGTGGCACGCCGATATCGCCGAGATAACCAGTGCAATAGCGCGCCGGGATGGCCATGCACCGGCAGAACGTGACGGCGAGGTGGGCGAAGTCGCGACATACCCCGCGGCCCTCATTCAAGGCGTCGGTGGCGCCCTTCTTGGGGCCGGCGTGCTGGTAACCGAACTCCATATGGGAATGGACGAAATCGCAAATCGCCTGAACTCGGCGCCAACCGCGTGGCGTCTTGCCGAACAACTGCCACGCCTGCTCCATCAGCCGATCAGTCTCGCAATAGCGACTGGCCAGCAGGTAGACGAGGGTGTCGTGCGGCAAGTCCGCAACGGGATGTTCTTCAGCCGACAGATCGATGCGGTCGGGCATGCCCGTATCGGAAACGATCGCGTCGGTTGCCACGCGCAGCTCGCCGGCTGGCGCCAGCAGGCGCGTGCACTTGTTTCCAAAACCGTCAATATAAGTTGTTACCGAGCGCGCGGGCGTTACCCTGAGCCGGTCCGGAGTGACAAGATCGGCGGTGCGCGATGGATGCACGTTGACCATGAAGATCATGGGCGTGGGTTGAGGGCACTCGAACACCATGTCAAAACCAACGTGAAGCAGCTTCATCGCAATCGTCCTTGAAACGTCAAAGCGCGCCTCGACGCGGCGCACCTGCGGGTTCCAACAAAAGCCATGTTTCACCAATCACGTCATGTAGGGCGAGACTGTGATTTCGCCTGCCTAAATAAGTTGCAAAATCGGATGTTTGGCATACATGCCATGACTTGCAGGCTCAATCGACGCCGATTGCATCAAAGCCGCGCATCGATTACATGCCACGAACAAACCCGAAAATGACAATGGAACGCCCATGCGCGCCGAAGCCCAAGACCTCGTTGACGACATCAAGCAGTCGGTTGGACTGCTGAGGAGGCATCTTTGACGTCGACAAGGCGCGTGCGAGGCTGGCCGAGCTGAACAAGCTGGCCGAGGATCCCAATCTCTGGAACGATGCCCCGCGGGCTCAGCGCGTGATGCAGGAGCGCACACGGCTGGAGGATCAGCTGACCTCGATCGCGGACATCGAACGCGAGCTTGACGACCAGACCACGCTCATCGAGCTCGGTGAGGGCGAAAAGGACGAGGCCGTCATCGCCGAGGGTGAAGCCGCACTGCGCAAGTTGAAGGACGAAGTTGCACGCCGCGAGTTGGAGGCGCTGCTCTCGGGCGAGGCCGACGCCAATGACAGTTACCTCGAGGTGCACGCCGGTTCGGGCGGCACCGAGAGTCAGGACTGGGCAAATATGCTGTTGCGCATGTATACACGCTGGGCGGAAAAGCACGGCTACAAGGTCGAATACCTGGAAGAGACACCTGGCGAAGAGGCCGGCATCAAGTCGGCCACCGTCCAGGTCAAAGGCCACAACGCGTTCGGCTGGCTCAAAACCGAAGCCGGCGTGCATCGGCTGGTGCGCATCTCCCCGTTCAATTCAAACTCGCGGCGGCACACTTCGTTCGCCGGCGTCACCGTCTACCCGGTGGTCGACGACCGCATCGTGGTCGATGTGAAGGAGGCGGATGTCAGGGTTGACACCATGCGTTCGGGCGGGGCCGGAGGCCAGCATGTCAACAAAACCGAGTTGGCTGTCCGCCTCACGCACATTCCGACCGGCATCGTAGTCGTTTGCCAGAACGATCGTTCCCAGCACCGCAACCGCGCCCAAGCTTGGCAGATGCTGCGTGCCAAGATGTACGAGGCGGAACTCAAGAAACGCGAGGCGCAGGCTGCCGCCGAGCAGGCGGCAAAGACCGACATTGGCTGGGGTCACCAGATCCGCAGTTACGTGCTGCAACCCTACCAGATGGTAAAGGACCTGCGCACCGGCGTCGCCACCTCCAACACCGGCGCCGTGCTCGACGGCGATCTCGACGAATTCATGGGCGCGACCTTGGCTCAGAGGGCGTTCGGAGACGCGCCGACGGAAGTGGAAGACGTGGAGTAGCCAGGTATCAGCAATCAGGTATCAGTCATCAGGCAGGAAAAAAGCGCGACGATGTGGGAGCTGGCTCTTGTTTCGACGCGATACTCCTGATCTCTGGTCTGCCAAGGAGGAGCGCAATGTCACAACTCGTCGCCGCCTTTGCGTCGTCTCACAGCGTCATGCTGACGTGCACGCTGCAGGATTGGCAGAACGGCTTCAAGGTTCACGATCTCAAGGGCCGCTATTTCGATCGCGAAGGCAATTCGTGCTCCTACGAAGAGCTGTTGGCGCGGGCGCCCGCCAACGCCCAGGAACTCGTCACCGACGCTGCGATTGCTACCCGCTACAAGGCGGTGCGCGAAGCAATCGACCGCATGAAGTCCGATGTGCTGGCCGCCAAGCTCGACGTTCTGCTGATCTGCGGCGACGACCAGCACGAACTGTTCAATGATGACCTGATGCCTCCGGTGGTGATCTACTACGGCGACACCATCCGCAACCCGGTCCGCAAGGAGGTGCCGGCGGACGCCTGGTACAAGCAGGCGCAGATGCGCCGCCTCGAGGAAAAACACGACGCTCACTATCCCTGCCACTCGGCGATGGCGCTGCATCTCATTCATGGACTGGTGGAACGCGGGTTCGATATCACGACCATGAAGGCGCTCAGCAAGGATCAATACGAGGGTCACGCATTCTCGTTCATGCACCGCTTCTACCTGGCGGAAGGCATGGTTCCGATCGTGCCGATCATGCTGAACACCTATTACCCGCCCAACCCGCCGACGCCGGCGCGCTGTGTCGCGATCGGCAAAGCGATCGGCGAGCTGATCAAGAGCTTCCCTGGTGACTTGCGGGTCGGTTTCATGGCCTCCGGAGGCTTGAGCCACTTCCAGGCCGAAGAGGACCTCGACGAGGCGGTGATCGCGGCAATGCGTCGCAAGGATCTGGACTTTTTGTCCAAACTCAACCCCAAGCGGCTGCAGGCCGGAAGCTCGGAAATCCGCAACTGGCTTGTGCTTGCCGGCGCGGCCACGGATCTCAACATGACCTGGGTGTCCTATACCCCGGGCTACCGAACCGCGGCGCTCACCGGGACTGGCCTTGGCTTTGCGACCTGGAAACCGGCAGCCGCGGCGTGATATGTCGCCGAACCGGATGCTCACAACGGGCGACGGATGGGAGGAATGTCATGCGCCCGAAGTGCGTAATCGCCGCTGTTAGCCTGCTCATTGCGTTTCTGGGTGCGTCCAATGCGATCGCCGAGGACTACCCATCCCGGCCGATCAAATGGGTGGTCGGGTATCCGGCCGGCGGAACCACCGATATTCTGGCGCGCCTGATCGGGCAGTGGCTGTCTGAACATCTTGGCCAGCAGTTCATCATCGAAAATAGGCCGGGGGCCGGCAACAACATCGGCACCGAAGCGGCGATCAATTCGCCGGCGGATGGCTACACGGTGCTGCTCGTGAACCCGGCCAACGGGATTAACGCGAGCCTCTATCAAAAACTCAATTTCAATTTCATCCGTGACATTGCGCCGGTCGGCGGGCTGACCCGGGTGCCGAACGTGATGGAGGTCAATCGACGGCGCTGCCAGCCAAGACGGTGCGGGAGTTCATCGACTACGCCAAGGCAAACCCGGCCAAGATCAACTTGGCATCGTCCGGCAACGGCACCTCCGTGCATCTGTCAGGTGAGTTGTTCAAGATCGATGACCGGCATCGAGATGACCGCACGTGCCGTATCGCGGCTCGGCGCCGGCGCTGACCGATCTGCATCGCCGGCCAGGTGCACTGATGTTCGACAACATGCCGTCGTCGATCGAGCACATCAGGGCGGCAAGCTGCGCGCGCTCGCCGTCACGACGGCGGTGCGCTCGCCGGCGCTCCCGGATGTGCCGACGGTCGCCGAGACCGTGCCGGGCTACGAAGCGAGTGCATGGTTTGGCATGGGCGCGCCCAAGGGGCACACCGCCAGAGTCATCGCCAAGCTCAACAAGCGCGATCAACGCGGCACTCGCCGATCCGACGATCCAGGCGCGCCTCGCCGACCTGGGCGGAACCGTGATGGCGGGCACGCCGGCCGACTTCGGCAAGGTGATTGGTGACGAAACCGTGAAATGGGCCAAGGTGGTGGAGACCGCCGGGGTGAAGGTGGAGTGATCAGATATCAGGGGTCGTAGTCAGCGATCGTCAGAAAAGACGCACATAAAGACATCTGCCGATCAGGAATCACTCGGGGAGGAATCCATGCGAACAATTCGGTTTATTGTCGTTGTGGTTGGCGTTGTCTGGAGTTTGCTTGCCACAAGCTTTGTTGCGGCGGCCGAAAAATATCCAAACCGGCCGGTGCATTTTGTGGTCGGTTTCACGGCCGGCGGGCCCAACGACATTGTCGCCCGGATCCTGAGCGAATGGTTGTCGGACTATCTCGGCCAGCAATTCGTGGTCGAGAACCGCGCCGGCTCGGGTGGCATGATTGCCGCCAATTCGGTGATCAATTCGCCGCCCGACGGCTATACGATCATGTTCGTCGCACCCAACAATGCGATCGGCGCCTCGCTTTACAAGAACCTGCCGTTTAACTTCCTGCGCGACACCGCTCCGGTCGCAGGCACCATGCGGTTGACCAACATCATGGTGGTGCCGCCGTCGCTTCCGGTGCGCTCCGTCGCCGAGTTCATCGACTATGCCAAGGCACACCCCGGCGAGCTCAGCTTTGCCTCGTCCGGCAACGGGACTTCGGTGCACATGTCGGCTGAGCTGTTCAAGGCGATGACCGGAATTAACATCATTCATGTACCGTATCGCGGATCATCTGCGGCAGCGCCCGATTTGATGACCGGAAAGGTGCACGTCATGTTCGACAACTTGCCGGGTTCAATCGAATTCGTGCGCGCCGGCAAGCTGCGTGCGCTCGGCGTCACTACGGCGATGCGCTCGGAGGCGCTTCCCGACGTGCCTGCGATCGGAGAGATCGTGCCGGGTTACGAAGCAAGTGTCTGGTATGGGATCGCGGCGCCCAAGGATACACCGCGGGAAGCGATTGAGATTTTGAACAAAGCGGTCACGGCAGCGCTGGCCGATCCGAAGATCAAGGCACGCATTGCCGAGCTCGGCGGCACGCCTATGCCGATGACGCCGGCCGAATTTGGCAAGCTCGTCGCCGATGAGACCGAGAAATGGGGGAAAGTGATGAAATTCGCCGGGATCTCGGTAGAATGATCAGGATTAAGAGACCAGTAATCAAGCTTCAAAAGTAATCGCGGACATCTGATTACTGACGTTCGATTACTGATTGCTGATTTACAGGACCCCGAGCTTTTCGCCCGCGCGCAGAAACTTGTGCGGATTGACCGCATCGCCGTCGATGCGGGTCTCGTAGTGCAGGTGAGGGCCGGTTGAACGTCCAGTCGAGCCGATTTCACCGATGATTTGGCCGATCTTGATGGTCTGGCCAACCTTCACGTTGATCTTGGACAAGTGTCCGTAGCGGGTCGAGAAACCGCCGCCGTGGTCGATTTCAACCATGCGGCCATACCCGCCGCTCCAGCCGGCATCGACCACGGTCCCTGCCGCGGTCGCATGCACAGGATCGCCGCTGTCACCGCGAAAATCCATTCCCGTATGCATCGCGGGCCGGCCCAGGAACGGATCCGTGCGCACGCCGAAACCCGAGGACTCGTCGAGTTCGCCTTCCACTGGTTTGCGCACCGGTATCGTCGCGAGTGTGCGGGTCAGCCGCTCGACGTGGGCGCGCGTCTGATGAATGCGCGCGACCTGCCGCTCGAACCCGCCATCGGGTGCAATGCGCACCGGAACGAATGGACCGCCGGCGGCGTCCGGCTTCCCCACATGCACGCCGATATCGCCTAGGGCACTGCGTATTCGCCGGGCCCTGCCTTCGAAATTTTCTTCCAGTGCCGCAAGCGATGCGTTCTGTCGCACTTCGATCCGATCGAGCGATTCATGCAGTCGGGCCATTGCGGCCTCGACATCCACGCCGCCCTTACGCCCCATCAATCGCGCGAACACCGCAGAGATGCCGCGCGGTTCGAGACGCGCGCCACGGTCGGAGCCGCCGCCGACGGCGGGCGGCGATGGGGCAGGGTTGTGCGACTTGGCGGCATTCGGGTCGGTCAGCGTACCGAGCACGTTGGTGCGCCCCTCCAGGACCGACTGACGGCGGACCAGCTGCTCAAGCTTTGCCGCCAGCTGCTCCTGATCGAGCATCTGCCGGCTGGTCGCGCGCTCGATCCGCGTGCGCATCTCGGCGATCTGGTCCTCGTAGGAGAATTGCACCTCGGCCTGATGGCGGACCAGCCGGCGGAGCACGTCGTCGCGGAATGCCAAGTAGGTCGCTGTCACCGTTGTCCAACCGGCAAGCACGACCAAGCTGCCAACGATGACCCAGAACGCGATGCGCCCAATGCGCACCTGCCGCCCGCGAGCCGTGGCGACCCGGGCGGCGGGTTCCCGCTGCACGCCCCCCTCGCGATGCGACGGAGCGCGGCCGCGGACATGGCTCACCGCGTGGGATTGGGGATGGTGGTAGTGGTGTGCGTAGGGCTCGGCGTCTCGGGGGTGGCCATCGGCAGCGCGCGCGATGCGTTCCCTCCTGGGCTGATGGGACTGCGACCCGTAGGACATCGATGCTCCTGCGGCGCTCGTTTCCCGCCCACGCCTGTCGAGGTCGCGGATTGGACCAAAGCGACGTTAATTTACTGCAAACGCGGCCTTCATCCCTTGAAAGCGCGCGCTGCTGCGAGCACCTCGTCGGCGTGCCCCTCGACTTTTACCTTGGGCCATACACGCGCGATGCGCCCATCGGGTCCGATCAGGACAGTCGTCCGGGTAATGCCCTGGTAGGTCCGCCCGTACATGGATTTTTCACCCCATACGCCGTAGGCTTCCAGCATCTTGTGGGTCTCGTCCGACGCCAGAGCGGTCTTGAGATTGTATTTCTTCTTGAAGGCGCCCTGGGTCTTTGCCTTGTCGGCCGATACCCCGACGACCTCGGTATTGGCTTTCGTGAAGGCGGGCTTGAGCTCGGAAAACGCGATCGCCTCTCTGGTACAACCGGGGGTGTCGGCTTTCGGATAGAAGAACAGGACGAGGTTCTTGCCCTTGAAATCAGCCAGCGTCATGTTTCCGCCGTCGTCGGTCGGAAGCTTGAAAGCAGGGGCCTTGGCGCCCTCGACAAGCATTGCTGTCATCTGTGCCTTCCTTTCGTCTCTTTCCCGCGTTCATCCTGCCGGCGTACGTCAGCGTCTATGGGGTGGGGCTTCGAGGCTCGCATGTTTCCGTGTGGATCTCGGTCCGACAAGGCGAATCGCTCGAAAGCTTAAGATCATCGACCGACTGGCGTAGAGGGGACGCCCAAGCGGAATGGCGGACAGCAATCTTGGTCCGAAATTAGCTGGTTTACGCGGTCTGCAAGAGAGCCTGGATCAGCATAGGCTCGCACAGGTCGCTGCCTCGACCTGCGAGCCGCGCGCCCGTTTCAATCTCAAGGTTGGCGGCTGGCTTTCTCGCTTGCGGCGCTTCCCGCTGCGGTCACGCGGATTACGGCGCGCCGGCATCGTGGTCGGCGCTGTGGTTGGCGTGCTGATGGTTGCGCTCGCGCTCCTGTGGTGGCGACTGTCCAGCGGTCCGATCGCGCTTGACATCGCGACACCCTGGATCACGGCGGCGATCAAGCAAAATTTTGGTACCCGCCACACGGTCGAGGTGGGCGGGACCATCCTGGAACGCGACGGCGCCGGGCGTACTGCCGTGCGCATCGTCGACATCGTGGTGCGCGAGCCGGATGGCTCGATCGTAGTCAGCGCGCCGCGCGCCGAGGTGGGCATCTCGGGGTTAAGCCTGCTGACCGGTCGGCCGCGCGCGGCGAGCCTCAAGCTCGTCGGCACCGAATTGTCGGTACGGATTGGACCGGACGGGCAATTCACGCTGCTCCCGACGAACGACCGCCCGCCCGCGAACTCCATCAATCCGGCGCCGCCGCCGAGTCCTGCCGTAACCGCGCCCGGCGGCGCCGCCGAAGCGCAATCCAAATCCTTTCTGAGCGAGGGACCGAAGAATTTTGCTGCGATGCTCGCGTGGATCGACAGTCTGCGGGCGCTGGGGCTCGATGGCTACGACCTCAACGAGATCGGCCTGAAGAATGGTCGACTGACCATTGAGGATGAACGCAATGGGCAGCGCTCCTCATTCGAGAACATCAGCGTCAGCGTGACTCGGTCGCGCTCCGGCGAAGTCGCTTTCAGCATCGGCTCCGATCAACCTGAACACGAATGGCAGCTGTTAGCCTCCGTTGGGACGACAGCCGACGGGGGGCGTGTACTGAGCGTCGATGCGCACAAGATTGCGCTGCGCGATCTGCTGCTGGCACTGCGCGTCGCCGACGGGCAGGTCGAGACCGATATGCCGTTCTCAGGCAAACTGCATGTGGACATCGCCCGGGACGGCACCCCGCGGGCCGCGACGGGACACATTGTTTTTGGCACGGGCTCCGTCCTGAGCGAGCCCGGAAATAAGCTCAGTCGAATGACGATCGACCGGGCGGAGCTCAACCTGACCTGGGACGGTGCGCGCGGGACGCTGACCGCTCCCCTCCAGGTCGTCTCCGGCGGCAATCGCTTCAAACTCGTTGCTCATGCCGAGGCCCCACAGGCACCCGGCGGCGCCTGGGCGTTCAACGTGTCCGATGCGTCGATCGTCTATGCGCCAATACCGCCGGGCCGTGAGCCGCTCTTGCTCAATCGCATTGTGGTCCGCGGCCGGTTCGACCCGACGCGGCGGCGGATCGATCTCGATCAGGGGGAGTTCGCCGGCGATAGCGTTGGCCTTGCGGCTTCCGGCAACCTGGATTTTTCAGGACCCGATCCGCGCTTGGTGTTGAATCTCACGGCGACTCCGCATGTGCCGATCGCACGTTTCAAGCAATTGTGGCCGGTCCCAGCCAATCCAGGCGTTCGGGCCTGGGTGCTGGAGCATTTCGATGCCGGGATGATCGAACGTATCGAGGTTGCGACCAACGCACCGTTGAAGTCGCTGCAACCGGGCGGGCCGCCGATCGCCGACGACGGCATGCTGATCACGGTCATCGCCAACGGCGTCAGCGTGCGCCCGGTCGACGAACTGCCGCCCATCACCGATGCCGATATCGTCACCCGCATCGTCGGGCGCGCGACCACCATGACGCTTGGCCGCGGCATCGTTGATACGGCCGGGGGGCGACGGCTGGTGGTGAGCAATGGCGTGCTCGAAGTTCCTGACGGCTATGCCAAAAAGCCACCAGCGCGGGTGCGCCTGCGCATGGAAGGTCCGGCCCCGGGGGCGGCGGAATTGCTTGCCGTCGACCGCCTACGCGAGGCCTCGGGCGCTCCGCTCGACCCGGCACAAACCCGTGGGAACATGGTGGCGCAGGTCGCCCTGGCATTCATCATCGACCCGGACGATCCGCGCGGCCGGGTCAACTACAATATCAACGCGGACGTCACCAATTTCGCCGTCGAACACTTCGTGATGTCGCAACGGATCGAGGCGCCGATCCTGCGCATCACCGCCAACAACGACGGCTATCAGGTCAAGGGCGACGTGCGCATCGGCGGCATGCTGGCAGCGATCGACTATCGCAAGCTGACGAACGAGCCCGACGCCCAGTTTCGTCTGCAGGCGAATTTCGACGACGCCGCGCGCGCCAAGCTCAGCGCCGATCTTAACAACACCATTACCGGGCCGATCCCGATCAAACTCGCGGGCCGTTTGGGAATGAGCCCTGAGCAGGAAAGCCGGTTCACGGTCGAGGCCGACCTGACCCAAGCGAAGATCGACAATCTTATCCCGGGCTGGATGAAAGCGCCGGGCCGCCCGGCACGGGCCTCCTTCACCAACGTGTCGCGCGGCAAGACCTTCCGCTGCGAGGATCTGGTGATCGAAGGCTCCGGGACGCTGGTGAAAGGCAACATTGAGTTCGATGCCAATGGCGAGGTCATGTCCGCCAATCTGCCGGTGTTCGCGCTCGCCGACGGCGATAAGGTCAACCTCAAGGCTGAGCGGGGCCCGGAAGGTCAGCTCAAGGTGATGCTGCGCGGCGAAGTCTACGACGGTCGCGGCTTTGTCAAATCGACGGCAGGGGCTTCCGCACGCGAGCAAAAAAACCGTGGGCCGGGCCCCGATTTCGATCTCGATGCCAAGCTCGGCGCGGTTGCCGGATTCAATGGGGAAGCCATACGCTCGGTGGATCTGCGAGTCGCGCGCCGTGGCGGGCAAATCCGTTCCTTCATCATGAACGGCAAGGTGGGACGGGATACGCCGCTAGTCGGGGATTTGCGCGGTCGTAGCGGCGGCGGCCAAGTCGTCTACCTCGAGACCAACGACGCCGGCGCACTGTTCCGCTTCACCGACACCTATCCGAAGATGTTCGGCGGGCAGATGTGGATCGCAATGGATCCGCCGAGCGGGGATCAGAGTCCGCAGGAGGGTCTGCTCAACATCCGTGATTTCGTCGTGCGCGGCGAACCTGGGCTCGACAAGGTGGTCAGCGGGGCGCCGGGCGGTGCGCCCAACGGCGTGCAATTCACGCGGCTGCGTGTCGAGTTCACGCGCACGCCCGGAAAGCTCGCGCTGCGCGAGGGTGTGGTGCAGGGGCCGATCGTGGGAGCGACGATCGATGGCCAGATCGATTACGCCAATAACGATGTGAAGCTGCGCGGCACTTTCGTGCCGCTCTACGGCCTCAACAACGCGTTTGGTCAGATTCCATTGTTCGGCCTGCTCCTCGGCGGCCCGAAGGAAGGCCTGGTCGGCATCACCTATCAGGTGATCGGACCACCCGGCCGCTCCGTGCTGCAGGTCAATCCGATTTCGGCGGTCGCGCCGGGGTTCCTTCGCAAGCCGTTCGAATTCCAGGACATAAGCCCCGAGCAGATGCAGTCTCCGCCCGATCGGTAGGCCGCCCGTCGCGCCGGCAAACGCGAATTGGAAATTGCGCCGGAAAGGCCCTGGATCGAGTTCATCGTGGTCGGCGATTTCCTGTCATACGACCCCTATGGGATCATGTTTCGGCGCGATGATCCGCAACTCAACGAGGTGGTCCGGACGACGTTTCAGGAACTTGCCGAAAGCCGTGACTTGTTGGAGATCTACCATAAATGGTTCATCCGCCGCACGCCCAGTGGCGAGCGCCTCAACCTGCCAATGAGCGCCCAATTGCAGCAGGTGTTTCGTGCGCTTGGCGTGCCCGAATAATCGACGAGGCTTCGCAAGGCATCTCGATCGAACGGTGCGGTGGGGAGCGCTAAACGGGTTTCAATAACACGTGGCGCTTGCGGCCGAGCGAGAGCTTGATCACCCCTTCGGGAGCGAGGTCGCGCGACGTCAAAACCATCTTTTCGTCCGTGACCGTCACGTCATCGACCCTGAGGCCGCCAGCCTTGATCTGACGGCGCGCTTCGCTGTTCGAGCTGACCAAGGCCGCCTTCTCGGCAAACGCGGCGAGCACGCCGATGCCTTTGTCGAGCTCGCTGCGCGCGATTTCAATCGTCGGCAGCGTCTCGGCGATCTCGCCCTCTTCAAAAGTTTTGCGCGCAGTCTCGGCCGCTTGCTTGGCCTCAGCGCGGCCATGCACCAGTGCGGTCGCCTCGGTGGCCAGCACTTTCTTGGCCTCGTTGATGTCTTGGCCACGTAGCGCCGCAAGCCGCGTGATCTCGTCGAGCGGCAGCACCGTGAACAACTTCAGGAAGCGCTCCACATCGCCGTCCTCGGTGTTGCGCCAGTACTGCCAGTAGTCGTAGGGACTCACCAGTTCGGCATTGAGCCAGACCGCCCCGGCCGCGGTCTTGCCCATCTTGGCGCCCGAGGATGTGGTGATCAGCGGCGAGGTCAACGCGAACAATTGCGCGTTGAGCATGCGGCGGCCAAGCTCGATGCCGTTGACGATGTTGCCCCATTGATCGGAGCCGCCCATCTGCAGCACGCAGCCGGTGCGTTTGTGTAGCTCGACGAAGTCGTAGGCCTGCAGAATCATGTAGTTGAATTCGAGGAATGACAGTTCGTGCTGGCGCTCGAGCCGCAGCTTGACCGAATCGAACGCCAGCATGCGGTTGACCGAAAAGTGCCGGCCAACGTCACGCAGGAAGTCGATATAGTTGAGTCCGTTAAGCCAATCGGCGTTGTTGGCCATGATGGCGTCGTCGGGACCGTCCCCGAACTTGAGAAATTTCGAGAAGATCGCGCGGATGCCTGCAAGATTCTGGTTGATCGTCTCATCGGTGAGGATGCGTCGGCTCTCGTCCTTACCGGACGGATCGCCGACCCGCGTGGTTCCACCGCCCATCAACGCGATCGGCCGGTGACCGGTCTGTTGCATCCAATGGAGCATCATGATCGGGAGCAGCGAGCCGACGTGGAGCGAAGCTGCAGTGCAGTCGAACCCGATGTAGGCGGTAATGCGCGAGCTTTGCGCCAGGCTATCGAGCGCCTCAGGCTCAGATACCTGATGAATGAAGCCGCGCTCTGCTAGAGTGCGCAGGAAATCCGATCTATAGGCGCTCATGGGGCGCTGGTGTAACAGGTCCGGCGTCATATTCAACCGAGGGACCGCATGACGGTCGTGCAAGCAATCGGATTGATGAGCGGAACCTCACTCGACGGGGTCGACGTGGCCTTGATCGAGACCGACGGCGACCGCATCGTCGGGTTCGGGCCAACCGGGTACCGCGCATATACCGAGGCCGAACGGGCCCTGCTGCGCCAGGGGCTGATCGATGCCGCAAATCTGAGCGATCGCACCCAGCGCCCGGGTGTCCTCGCCCAGGCGGAAGCCCTTGTTACGCGGGCGCACGGCGACGCCGTCGAGGACTACCTCAAGGACAATAGCCTGTCGCTGACCACGGTCGAGATCATCGGGTTTCACGGCCAGACCGTGCTGCACAGGCCCGACCGCCAACTCACCGTCCAGATCGGTGACGGCCGTGCGCTCGCGCGGCGCTTTGGAAGTCCGGTGGCCTTCGATTTCCGCGCGGCCGACGTCGCGGCCGGCGGGCAGGGCGCGCCGCTGGTGCCGGTGTTTCATTCAGCGTTGGTGCAGGTGCTGGACCGGCCGCGACCGGTCGCCGTCCTGAATATCGGCGGCGTCGCCAACGTGACCTATTGCGGCGACGGCGATCTCATCGCCTGCGATACCGGCCCCGGCAATGCGCTGCTCGATGACTTCATGCGCACTCGTACCGGGCGCGCGTTTGATACCGGGGGCGCCAAGGCGGCGCGCGGAACCGTCGACCAAGCCCTGGTCGACCGCATTCTGCGCCATCCTTTCTTCGCGCTGCCGCCGCCGAAGTCCCTCGATCGCAACGCGTTCTCGTTCGCGGCGGCTGGCCTCTCAGACTGTTCGATTGCCGATGGCGCAGCGACCTTGGCTGCGCTCACCGCTGCCTCGGTGGCGCGTGTGGTTCCGTTGCTGCCGCAGCGGCCGCGGAGTTGGATCATTGCCGGCGGCGGCGCCAACAATCCGGTGTTGCTGGCCATGCTGGCCGAGCGGCTCGCGCCGGCGAGCGTCGAACCGGCCGATGCGCTCGGCTGGTCCTCGGATGCGCTCGAAGCGCAGGCGTTCGGCTATCTGGCGGTGCGTGCGCTGCGCGGACTGCCGATCACATTCCCGTCGACCACGGGCGTGCCGCGGCCGATGACCGGTGGGCTTGTGGTTCGCGCCAGCGAGTGATCCGATGATCCCATCACGGATGACGAAAAAGCCACGTGGATGACCGTTTTGGGTCCATGAATGACGGATCTGCCGGCCGCTTGGCCGCCAGTTATAACCTACTGAAAGATCACGCTTTTCAAACTCATGATCATGGACGACTATTGCGGTCGATACGAGCGCGCATGCGAGACGCGTGTTGCACATGATCAGCTTGGCGCCGATTGCGTTGGCTTCAGGTCGTTGACGCTGACGATCTCGCGCAGCATGCGCTCAATGCCCTTCGTGACCCGGGCGAGCTTGTCGAAATCGACCTTGTCGGAAGTATCTGTGGTCTCGTGGTAGTGCGCGTAACGAAACGGGGCCGTGTCGGTAATCATGACGGCTGGATATCGAAACTGTTCGAATGACCAGTGGTCCGACCATGCGATGCCGGGAATGGCGCCGGGTGCCACGCCCCCGACGGTTGGAAAATCCGTGTGAGTGCGAAACGAGCGGACGAGCATCCGCACGAAGTCGCGCGACCCGAGCATACCGACAAAGGCAATGAAGTTGCCTGTGCTTGGGTAGAGCAGGCCGAACGGGACCGGATATTGCTGCGTGCCGGGCTGGTCGAAGAAACAGCCCAGCGTCTCAAGTGAGATCATGCCGACGATGGGCTCACGCCTCTGCGCCAGAAGCTGCGCGTAACGATAGCTGCCCATTTCGGATGTTTGAAAGTAGGGCGGTTCTTCGTTTACAAACAGGACTAGGCGAATTCTTCGCTGGCTTCGTCCCCGCAGGTCGCCCAGGAGACGTGCCAGTTCAAGCACTGCAGCCACGCCAGTCCCGTTGTCGTTGGCCCCCGGTGCATCACCGTAGGAATCGTAGTGTGCTCCGACCACAAGAGTCCCCGCGAGGCTTCCGGCAGCGCTCGGTTCGATGATGACCTCGATGTTTCGGACGGCTTTGCCATCAGCCATATAGACCTGTGGCACCGGCTCGTGGCCGAGGCCTTTCAGCTCCGTCTCGATGTAGCGGGCGGCGCGCTCCAGGTCATCGTAGTGTTCGACATTGCGAGGAACACGAGCGATCGCATCGACGTGGGAGCGCAGGCGTTGCGAGATACCCGCTTCATCGGCCCCGAGCGGCGGCAGCGATCCACCGAAAGACCGGCCCGGCATGCCGGTCATATACCAGAGAGCGGCACCGACGGCGCCAATGACCGCCACCGCCGCAACACCCACGACCAATATCTTGGCCCCAAGCATCAGCTGCGCCCTCGCGCACCCATCCTAACAGGGCGAGAGGTGATCAGCCGGTCCAGAACGTTCGAACAAGAAAATAGATTAGCCGGCCCCGCTGCGGCGGCCGCGCGGTTCCGGTCGGGTCTCGCCGGCGGCAATGCGTTTGTCGAGGTAGGCGCCCACCTCGGTCATGAGCACGTCGATCTTGCCGTCGAAGAAATGATTGGCCCCAGTGACGACCTTCTGGTCGATCACGATGCCCTTTTGTGTTTTCAGTTTCTCAACCAGGCCGGTCACGTCCTTGTGCGGCACCACCGCGTCCTTGTCGCCGTGAATGATCAGGCCCGACGAGGGGCAGGGCGCCAAGAACGAGAAATCATATAGGTTTGCCGGTGGCGCGATCGAAATGAAGCCCTCGATCTCGGGGCGGCGCATCAGCAATTGCATCCCGATCCAGGCCCCGAACGAGAAGCCTGCGATCCAGCAACTTCGGGTTTCCGGATTGATCGCCTGAGCCCAATCGAGCGCGGAAGCGGCATCGGACAGTTCGCCCATGCCGTGATCGAACGTGCCTTGGCTGCGTCCCACGCCGCGAAAGTTGAACCGCAATACCGCGAAGTTGCGGTGCGCGAATGCATAGTAGAGCTGGTACACGATCTGATGGTTCATCGTGCCACCGAACTGCGGATGGGGATGAAGCACGATCGCGATCGGCGCATTCTTGGTCTTCGCCGGATGAAAACGGCCTTCGATCCGTCCGGCCGAACCGGTGAAGATGATTTCGGGCATTCTTATTTAACCTCGATGAAGCCTGGACCAGCCGAAAGACGCCCTGCTTGCCGCAATCGATGCGTGACGTGGGCGGAGGTGTCTATTTAGGACTGTTTTGAGTTTTTGAAGGTCCGGATGGCTACGGAATGGGCCGGTCATCCGGCGCGCAGGGTGCTTTCTAACACAAGCGGCCGGGCCAAAAGCAAGTTTCATGATAGGGTTGCGACCCCAAAACGCGTGTTAGTCATGGGAATTCGAGCCTACCTGGATTGGAATGCGACGGCGCCGATGCGAGCGGAGGCTCGGACCGCCATGCTGGCCGCTATGCACGTGGTCGGCAATCCGTCGTCCGTTCACGCGTACGGCCGCGCCGTCCGCAGGCTGATCGAACAGGCCCGTGATCACGTGGCGGCCCTGGTAGGGGCAGAGCCGCGCAATGTTGTGTTCACGTCCGGGGGGACAGAGGCCAATGCGCTGGCGCTGACCCCGGCAATCCAGACCGGCAGGACACCACTCCTCCGCGACCGCTTGCTCGTTTCCGCCATCGAGCATCCGTCGGTCAGGGCAGGCGGTCGTTTTCCGCCCGACCTGCGAGAAGACGTGCCGGTGACCCGCGAAGGAATGGTCGATCTGGCCAAACTGGCCAGCCGGCTCGAAGCCCTGGCGGGTACGCGCCCGCTGGTTTCGGTCATGCTGGCCAATAACGAGACCGGCGTCATCCAACCGATCGTGGCGGTGGCCGGGCTCGTCCACGCCGCGGGCGGACTGCTGCACGTCGATGCAGTGCAGGCAGTCGGCAAGACTACGTGTGATATCAATGCACTGGGAGCAGATCTTCTGACGCTGTCTGCACACAAACTGGGTGGTCCCCAGGGCGTAGGCGCACTGGTATTGGCGAGCGAGCGCCTGCACATCGCCGAACAGCTCCTCAAGGGGGGCGGGCAGGAGCGTGGCAGCCGCGCCGGCACCGAGAACGTTATTGGGATTGTGGGCTTCGGGGCTGCGGCGGAAGCGATCCAGCGCGCCGGGGCGGCGGAGGCGACACGGATAGAGCGCCTGCGAGACCGACTCGAAGCCGGCTTGCGGGAGATATCCCCCGATGTGGTCATTTTCGGCGCAGCCGCCCCGCGGCTGCCGAATACGACACTGGCTGCGCTGGCTGGAGTGAAGGCCGAAACGGCGCTGATCGCGCTTGATCTTGACGGGGTCGCGGTGTCATCGGGCTCCGCGTGCTCATCCGGCAAAGTTGGCCCGTCGCACGTGCTGGCGGCGATGGGGATTGCGCCCGAACTGGCGCTGGGAGCGATCCGGATCAGCCTTGGGGCGACCACGACCGAAGACGAGATTGAAATCTTTCTAAAGGCTTGGACGAAGCGTGTTATGGGATTATCTAAAGGCAAGCGAGGGCTCGCGGCCTAACCTTGGGTGGTACGGCTAGCAGCAGCGGGCTCAGAACGAATTTGGAGCGCTTCCGGATTTGGCCGCGCGCGCTTTGAGGCTTTGAAATCGAGCAGCTGCTTGAACGTTGCTGCAGGAGGTGGTTACCAGACACCGCCATAGATCCAACCCGCGGTCCTTGAAACCGCAGCGGAGGGAATAAATGCCGGCCGTGCAGGAGACTGTCGAACGCGTCCGCGGCATCGACGTTGATCAATACAAATACGGCTTCGAGACCGACATCGAGTCCGAACGGGCGCCCAAGGGCCTGTCCGAAGACACGGTGCGTTTTATTTCGGACAAGAAGGGCGAACCGGATTGGATGTTGGAATGGCGGCTCGGCGCCTACCGCCGTTGGCTGACCATGCGGGAGCCACGCTGGGCGCGGGTCGAGTATCCGGCGATTGACTACCAGGGGATCTACTATTATGCGGCGCCCAAGGCGTTTAAGGCGCCAAAATCGCTCGACGACGTCGATCCGGAAATCCTGAGAACCTACGAGAAGCTCGGCATTCCGCTGCGCGAGCAGGAGTTGCTCGCCGGCGTCGAACGCCTGGAGGGGGAGCGCTCGCGGGTGGCGGTCGACGCCGTGTTCGACTCGGTTTCGGTCGCGACCACCTTCAAGGAAGAGCTCAAGAAGGCGGGCGTCGTGTTCATGCCGATCTCGGAGGCGATCCGCGAGCATCCCGACCTGGTGAAGAAATATCTCGGCACGGTCGTGCCGGTGACCGACAATTTCTTTGCGACACTCAATTCGGCGGTGTTCTCCGACGGCTCCTTCGTCTACGTGCCGCCCGGCGTGCGCTGCCCGATGGAGCTTTCGACCTATTTCCGCATCAACGAGAAGAACACCGGGCAGTTCGAGCGCACGCTGATCATCGCCGACAAGGGCTCCTATGTGAGCTACCTCGAAGGCTGCACGGCCCCGCGCCGCGACGAGAACCAGCTGCACGCAGCCGTGGTCGAACTCGTCGCCCTGGAGGACGCCGAGATCAAGTATTCGACGGTGCAGAATTGGTACCCGGGCGACGCGCAGGGTCGTGGCGGCATCTACAACTTCGTCACCAAGCGCGGCGACTGCCGCGGCGCGCGCTCGAAGATTTCCTGGACCCAGGTCGAGACCGGCTCCGCCATCACCTGGAAATACCCGAGCTGCATTTTGCGCGGCGACAATTCGCGCGGCGAGTTCTACTCGATTGCCATCTCCAACGGCCACCAGCAGGTCGATTCCGGCACCAAGATGCTGCATCTCGGCAAGAACACGACCAGCCGGATCATCTCCAAGGGCATCGCGGCCGGATACTCCAACAACACCTATCGCGGGCTCGTATCCTCGCACCGGCGCGCCACCGGGGCGCGCAACTTCACCAACTGCGACAGCCTGCTGATCGGGCACAACTGCGGCGCCCATACGGTGCCCTACATCGAGGCCAAGAACGCCTCGAGCGTGTTTGAGCACGAGGCCACCACCTCGAAGATTTCCGAAGAGATGCTGTTCTACTGCATGCAGCGCGGGCTCTCCGCCGAGGAGGCGACCGCGCTGGTGGTCAACGGCTTCGTCAAGGACGTGTTGCAGCAGTTGCCGATGGAGTTCGCGGTCGAAGCGCAGAAGCTGATCTCGATCTCGCTCGAGGGCAGCGTTGGATGAGAGGATGTGACGACATTGGCAATGCTTGAAATCAAAGACCTGCACGTGAGAGTCGACGACCGCGCGATCCTCAATGGTCTCGACCTCTACGGTAAATGCGGGCGAAGTGCACGCCATCATGGGCCCGAACGGTTCGGGCAAGTCGACGCTTGCGCACGTGCTGGCCGGCAAATCCGGTTACGACGTCACCGGCGGCGAGGTGCTGTTCGAGGGCGAGAACCTGCTGAAGCTTGCCCCCGACGAGCGGGCCGGGCGCGGCATCTTCCTCGCGTTCCAGTATCCGCTGGAGATCCCCGGCGTTGCCACCATGACGTTCCTGCGCACTGCCATCAACGCGCAGCGCAAGCTGCGCGGCGAGCCGGAACTGTCCACGCCCGAATTCATGAAACGCGTGCGCGACGTCGCCGCCAAGCTCGAAATCAACCAGGACATGCTGCGGCGCGGCGTCAATGTCGGCTTCTCCGGCGGCGAGAAGAAGCGCAATGAGATCCTGCAAATGGCGCTGCTCGAACCGCGCCTGTGCGTGCTCGACGAGACCGACTCCGGGCTCGATATCGACGCGTTGAGGGTCGTGGCCGACGGCGTCAACCGGCTGCGCACGCCGCAGCGGGCGATGATCGTGATCACCCACTACCAGCGGCTGCTCGATTACATCGTGCCCGACGTTGTGCATGTGCTGTCGCGCGGCCGCATCGTGAAGACCGGCGGCAAGGACTTGGCGCTCGAACTCGAGGCCAAGGGCTATGCGGCCTACCAGGATGAGGCGGCCTGACGGATGAACGCCGAAGTCACCCCGATCAAGACGGCGGCCGAAACGGCGTTGGCGGAAGCGTTTGTGGCCCGCAAGGCCTTGCTGCCGGGCGGGCGCGAGGTCGCGGCGCGGCGCGAGGCGGCGTTCCGCCGCTTCGAACGCAGCGGGCTGCCACACCGACGCATCGAGGAATGGAAGTACACCGATCTGCGCGCGCTCATGCGCGAAAGCAAGCCGCTGGCGGAGGCGCCTGACGCCGCCGCCAAGGCACATGCGAAATCCGCCGGTTCGGTGCTGGCCGGCCTGCGGGCGCACCGCATTGTCGTTGTGGATGGACATTTCGTGCCCGAACTGTCCGACACAGCGATCGACGGGGCGAGCGTCACCTCGCTCGCGGCGGCGATGACGGAGCCCGAAGACGGATTGCTCGAAACCGCCAACGATGACGTGGCGCTTGCCCTCAATACGGCGCTGGCATTCGACGGTGTGGTGATCCGCGTCAAGGCCGGCGCGATCGTGTCACGGCCGATCCAGCTCGTGTTTGTGCACAGCGCCGGCAAGGCGACGGCCGTGTTCACCCGCTCGCGGGTTGTGGTCGAGCCCGACGCCAAGGTGACGCTGGTCGAAAGTCACGAGGGCCCGGACAACGTCGATTATCAGGTCAACGCTGCGCTCGATTTGGTGATCGGCCGCGGCGCCAAGGTCGATCATGTCAAGGTCACCGGCGAAGGCGGCGCGGCGCTGCACGTCTCGACCTTGAACACGACCGTGGCGCAAGGCGCGGAGCTGCGCGATTTCACCTTCACGCTCGGCGGCGCCGTCGTGCGCAACCAGCTGTTCGTCACCTGCCAGGGCAAGAACGCGACGCTTTCGCTGTCCGGCGTCAACCTGTTGCGCCACCGCCAGCACGCCGACACGACGTTGCTGCTCGATCACGCGGTCGGCGGCTCGACCAGCCGCGAACTCTACAAGTCGGTGCTCGACGACGAGAGCCATGGGGTATTTCAGGGCAGGATCGTGGTGCGGCCGGACGCGCAGAAGACCGATGCGCGCATGATGACGCGGGCACTGCTCCTGTCCGAGGACGCGGAGGCCGACAACAAGCCGGAGCTCGAGATTTTTGCCGATGACGTGCAATGCGGCCACGGCGCCACCGCCGGCGCGCTTGACGAGAACCTCAAGTTCTACCTGATGGCGCGCGGGATTCCCGAGAAAGAGGCTGAAGCGCTGCTGATCCAGTCGTTCGTGGGCGAAGCGATCGAAACCATCGCGCACGAAGGCGTGCGCAACGATCTCATGTTCGCCGCCGTGCGGTGGCTGGGTGCGAGGGGCCCATGAGCGTGCACCCGGCGGTCAGTAACGGCGCCTATGACGTCGCCCGTATCCGCAAGGATTTCCCGATCCTCGCCATGCAGGTCTATGGCAAGCCGCTCATTTATCTCGACAACGCCGCGTCGGCGCAAAAGCCGCAGGCGGTGCTCGACCGGCTCAATCAGGCCTACACCAGCGAATACGCCAATGTGCACCGCGGCCTGCACTATCTCGCTAACGTCGCAACCGAGGCCTACGAGGGCGCGCGCGAGAAAGTGCGCACATTCCTCAACGCCCGCCGGCCGGAGGAGATCGTTTTCACCCGCAATGCCACCGAGGCCATCAACCTCGTCGCCTATACGTTTGGGCGCGAGCGCATCAAAGCCGCCGGTGACGAGATCGTCCTCTCGATCATGGAGCATCACTCCAACATCGTACCGTGGAATTTCCTGCGCGAGCGCCACGGCGCGGTGATCAAATGGGCGCCGATCGACGACGAGGGCAACTTCCTGCTTGACGAATTCGAGAAGCTGCTGACCCCGCGCACCAAGATGGTCGCGATCACCCACATGTCGAACATGCTGGGCACCGTCGTGCCGGTGAAGGAGGTGGTGCGGCTCGCGCACGCGCGCGGCATTCCGGTGCTGGTCGACGGCGCCCAGAGCGCGGTCCACATCGATGTCGACGTGGTCGACCTCGACTGCGACTTCTACACGTTCACCGGCCACAAGCTCTACGGCCCGACCGGAATCGGTGCGCTCTACGGCAAGCACGAGCACCTGGTGGCCATGCGGCCGTTCCTGGGCGGCGGCGAAATGATCCGCGAGGTGTTCGAGGATCACATCACCTACGGCGATCCCCCGCACAAATTCGAGGCTGGTACGCCGGCGATCGTGCAGGCGATCGGGCTTGGTGCCGCGCTCGACTATGTCAATTCCATCGGCAAGGCGCGCATCCGCGCGCACGAAGGCGGCCTTATCCGCTACGCCAATGAGCGTCTGCGCGAGATCAACTCGTTGCACATTCTCGGAACCGCCGAGGACAAGGGGCCGATCCTGTCGTTCGAGATGAAGGGCGCGCATCCCCATGATGTGGCGACGATCATCGATCGCGCCGGTGTCGCAGTGCGCGCCGGCACCCACTGCGTGATGCCGCTGCTTGCTCGCTACGGGCTGACTGCGAGCTGTCGCGCGTCGTTTGCGCTCTACAACACGCGCGAGGAGGTCGACGGCCTTGCGCAGGCCCTGATCAAAGCGCAGAGCATATTCGCATGACCGAGGACACGACCGAACGCCCCACGATCGTGCCGGCTGAGCCGGCGGCGGCTTCGAGCACGCCCGCCACCTCTGCGGGCGCGCCGCCCTCCGACGAGGTCGCGCGCATGACCGATGAAATCGTGAACGCGCTCAAGACCGTTTACGACCCGGAAATTCCGGCGGACATCTATGAGCTCGGCCTGATCTATCGGATCGACATCAGCGATGACCGCGCGGTGAGCGTCGACATGACGCTGACCACGCCGAATTGTCCTTCGGCGCAGGAACTGCCGAGCATGGTCGAGAATGCGGTCGCGAGCGTCCCCGGCGTGCGCGAGGTCAAGGTCGAGGTCGTATGGGATCCGCCCTGGGATCCGAGCCGGATGTCGGACGAGGCGCGGGTGGTGTTGAACATGTGGTGATTAACGGCCTCATGGTAAGAAATGAGCGCGGAACGCTCGCATCTCGAACCACGGCCAAAGGATGAACGCGAGGTCTTAGTCTGGAGGAATGCTGAACTTGTGCGCAAAATGCAGCCTTCATTTTGCGGGAATCGTTGTTATCTTCATGAACTGAGCTGCCGGGCCTTGAACCCGGGAAGAGGACAAGATGGCTAGCTTGCGCCCGCGACCACAGGTGCTGCGTCTGACTGAGGCTGCGGCCACCCGCATCAAGGATATCCTTGAGCAGGCCGACGGCCCGATTGCAGGCGTTCGGGTCGGGGTGAAGAACGGCGGCTGCGCCGGCATGTCCTACACGATGGAATACGCCGAAAGCACCAAGCCTACCGACGAAGTCGTCGATGACAAGGGCGTGCGTCTCCTGATCGACCCCAAGGCGGTGTTGTTCCTGCTCGGCACCGAGATGGATTTCAAGGTCGACAAGCTCTCGTCCGGCTTCGTGTTCAACAATCCCAACCAGACCTCGGCCTGTGGCTGCGGTGAGTCGGTTGCGCTGACACCGGCCAAAGACCACGCCGCCCCGCTTGACTCCTGATCACATCAGCGAGCTGTTCGCGCAATTTCGGCCGGTGACGGTGCGCCGCCTGTTCGGCGGTGCCGGCCTTTATGCGGACGGCGTGATGTTCGGGCTGATCTCGCGTGACGTGATCTACCTCAAGGCAGATGCAGAAACGCGCGGCGCATTCGAGCGCGAAGGTTCGACACCGTTCAGCTATCAGGCCAAGGGCGGTAAACGCGCCATCATGTCGTTCTGGCGCATGCCCGAGCGGCTCTATGACGATCCCGACGAGCTCGCAACGTGGGCCGAGCAGGCGCTTGCGGTGGCGCGAGTTGCCGGCGAAACGCGGCCGAAGTCAAAAGTACAGAGGAAAAGAGATCCGCGTCGTAGGATCGGTTGAGCTCTGGCGAAACCCGTCTCTGAAATTCAATGCGACGGGGTTGCGCTCAACTACGCCTTGACCGGGCGCAGCAGAAAAGCGGGGAGGTGGAAGCCCTCAGTGTCGCGCGGCCGCGCGGCTTCGGGGCGAGCCGGCTTTGCGTTGACGGGTGCGGGCGCCTGGCGCTTGGCCGGCGTGGCCGACGGGCGGCGCTCGTGGCTGCGCGCGGGGCGATGGCGCGGACGTTCGGTGTGCGGCGGCTCGTCATCGGCGGCTGTTATGGCGGGAGCGCTGGCCCAGGGTATCGTCTGGCCGGTCAGCTTCTCGATGGCGCCCACCGATTTCGCGTCGGCGGGCGCGACCAACGTGATCGCGATGCCGCTGCGGCCGGCCCGGCCGGTGCGGCCGATCCGGTGTACGTAGTCGTCCGGGTGGTGCGGGACGTCGAAATTGTAGATGTGGCTCACATCGGGAATATCGAGGCCGCGTGCGGCAACGTCGGACGCGACCAGCAACGTAACCTCGCCGCGTCGGAATTTCTCAAGCGCGGCCGTGCGCGAAGATTGGTCCATGTCGCCGTGTAGCGCCAAAACCGAGAAGCCGTGACGGGCAAGCGAACGGTGCAGTGCGGCGACTTCTGTCTTGCGGTTGCAGAAGATAATGCCGTTTTTCAGTCCCTCCGCAGATCGGATCAGGCTTCGCAACGTTGCGCGCTTGGCGTGCGGTTCGCGATCGACCTTGACGAGGTGCTGACTGGTGGTGGCCAGTGTGGTCGCCGGCTTTGCGACTTCGACGCGCACCGGATTGTGGAGGAATTGCTCGGTGATCCGCCGGATTTCGGGCGGCATGGTGGCCGTGAAGAACAGTGTTTGGCGGGTAAACGGCACCAGCTTGCAAATGCGCTCGATGTCCGGGATGAAGCCCATGTCGAGCATGCGATCGGCTTCGTCGATCACCAGCAGCTCGACGCCGGTGAGCAGGAGCCTGCCGCGTTCGGAATGATCGAGCAGTCGGCCGGGGGTCGCGATCAGAACATCGACGCCGCGCACCAGTTTCACATCCTGGTTGTCGAACGATACGCCGCCGATCAGCAGGGCGACATTGAGCTTGTGATTGACCCCGTATTTGATGAAGCTTTCTTCGACCTGCGCGGCGAGCTCGCGAGTGGGCTCGAGGATGAGCGTGCGCGGCATGCGGGCGCGGGCACGTCCCTGCTCGAGCTTGGTCAGCATAGGCAGCGTGAAGGCGGCGGTTTTGCCAGTCCCGGTTTGGGCGATGCCCAGCACGTCACGGCCTGCGAGGACGTGAGGGATGGCCTGGTCTTGGATGGGGGTCGGGGTGGTGTAGCCGGCAGCGGCGACGGCGGAGAGAACTTTTTCGGACAAGCCGAGATGCGAAAACGACATAGATCCTCAAGTTTCTGGACCAGCCCGGATACGGGAAGCCGCGACGGCGAACTAGAATCGGCGGTCGGGCGGAGGGCTGTCCTAAATCGTTGCGCGAAACATAGTGACGAACGGCCGGAAGTCAATCCATTGCATTGCAACAAGTCGCCATTTACCGCGGTTTTAGAGCAATTTATAGACAAATGGCCCGCGCGACATCGCAGTCCGGGCGCCGTTGCCGATGGCCGGGGGGATGGGTCGGAATGATGACGTTTCTGTCGGTCTGGCTCATCACCCAAGGTATCGGGGTGGGGATCATCTGGCTCTATACGGTCGGATTGGGCCGCCGCCCCGGTCTCGATGAGACGCCGCGCGTTGCCGTCATCGTGGCGGTGAAGGGTCATGACTACGAGTTCGACGAATTCCTGGTGCGTCTGTTCGAGCAGGACTACCCGGCCTTCCGTGTCATCTTCGCGGTTGAATCCATGGCCGATGACGCCGTTCCCGCCATCGAGAAATGTCGTGCGATCGCGCCTGACCGGGTCGCCCTCGTCGTCGCGGGGCAGCGCGCGGACGAAGGCCAGAAGGTCACGAACCTGCTCGCCGCTGTCGCAACGCTCACGCCTGAAGACGAGATCCTGGTGTTTGCGGACGCGGACATCTGGCCGGAGTCGGATTGGTTGTCGCGCTTGGTTGCGCCGTTGGTCGAGGGCCAGGCGGACGTGGTGTCGGGATTTGCCTGGCTCATCGTCAAGGACGACCGGCCGTCGAGCTACCTGCTCGCCGCGATGGCGGCACCGCTTGCGACCATTCCACGATTGCCGTTGCTCAATGCCGCGTGGGGCGGCTCGACCGCGATCACGCAGGAGACGTTCCGTGACCTGAAAATCACCGAGGAGTGGCGCGGGACGCTCAGCGATGATCTCCACCTCACACACGTGGTTTTGCGCGCCGGCGGCAGAATCCAGGCACCCCGTGATATCCTCCTGCGGACGGCACTGAAGACCGGCGGGTTCGCCGACGTCAGGGCCCTCACGCGTCGCTGGTTCATGCTGGCGCGGGTGTATTTGCCGGCTACCTACTGGGCGACCCTCGCCGCGATGTCGTTTACGGCCTTGGGATGGATCGTGGCCATTGTGGGGACGTTGGCCTTGAGGGTTGACGCGGCCGCGATCCTCGTGGTGGCGCTCGTGCTCAATTTGTTGCGCGCCCTCGGGCGAGGGCAGGTGGTCAAGCGACTATGGGGCGAGAACGGCGTGGCAGAGAACAAGCAATACCTGCGCCTCGATCCGCTCCTCGCGCCGCTCGCCGTGATCCAGCAGGCGATCGACGGCTGGTCGGCGTTATTGATGAAACGCACAACGTGGGCGGGGATTACATATGAGGTCGACGGACCCCATGACGTGCGGGTACTGGAACGCGACGGCCAGTCGGGAGAGTAGGCGGCCTATTCCTTCAGCGCGCTTTGGAGGGCCTGGTTGCACGCAAATATCATGGCACCAGCGGCGGCCGCGATTGCGGCGATCATCAGAAAGAAATCCGGCTTCGCCATGCTGGTCCAGAGGCTGCCCAGCCATCCAGCGATGAAATTGCCGAGGAAGCTCGTCGCCAGCCACGCCCCCATGGTCATCGACAGGTACCGCGCGGGCGCGATTTTGGTGACGAGCGACAATCCGATGGGTGAGAGATAGAGTTCACCGATGGTGACGATCACGAAATAGCCGGCGAGCCAAAGCCAGCTCACTTTTGTCTCCGCACCGCCCGAGATGGCGGCCGCGACCAGCACCAAGTTGGCAACCGCAACCCCGAAGCACCCGATCGCCATCTTTTTCACGGTCGTCGGCTCGCTGCTGCGACGCGATTGCCAGGCCCACATTGCCACGATGAAGGGCGTGAACGCGAAAATCAGGAACGGGTTGAGGGACTGGAACCACTGAGCCGGAATTTCTCCGTGCAACAGGCCAAGGTCGAAGCTGCGGATCGTATGATCCTCGGCCCAGAGCGTAATGGTGTTGCCCTGCTGCTCGTAGGTTGCCCAGAACAGCGTGACCGGGACGAACAGGATCATGAGCGCGCCGAGCCGGCGGCGCTCCTGCGGGGTCAGCGCATGTCTTGGCTGCGCGCGTTGCCGATCGAGCTCATCGGGCGGCAGCACGGGGGCGGCCCAAACGTAGGTGCCAAGGCCGATCAGCATGCCGACTCCCGCGGCGGCAAAGCCGTAGTGCCAGCCGAATGCGACTGCGAGCGCGCCGCAGATCAGCGGCGAGAAGAACGCGCCGATATTGATACCGACGTAGAAGATCGAAAAAGCCCGGTCTCGGCGCGGATCACCGGGTTGATAAAGCGAGCCCACCTGGGTCGAGATGTTCGGCTTGAACGCGCCGTTTCCGAGGATCAGCACCAGCAGCGCAAGCAGCATCAATCGCTCGGAGGCCATCATGAAATGGCCGATCGCCATCAGGGATGCGCCAAGCAGCACGGTACGGCGTTGGCCGAGTACACGGTCGGCGAGGAAGCCGCCCACAATCGGCGTTAAATAGACGAGCGCGGTGTAATCGCCGTACACATGCGACGCAAACGGTTGCGTCCCCAGCGGACCGAACAGGAATTCGTACGCGCCTTTGAGCTGCGCGTAGCCGATCACGCTATCCGCGCGCTCGGGCAGAAACAGATATTTCACCATGTACAAGGTGAGCAGCGCGCGCATGCCGTAGTAGGAAAAGCGCTCCCACATCTCGGTTGCGAACAGGTAGGCGAGACCGCGCGGATGACCGAACAAGTCGCGGGGAGCGGTGACGGCCGGTGGGGAGGTGACGGACATAAGCTCAGGCTAACACCATCGTGCAACTTGTTGCCTAGCGGCGAACGACGGTCACCGCAACGCAATACTACTGGCAGGTGCACCGCTCATCCTTCCCGAAATCGGGTCGCAGGAGTAATCTTGATAAGCGCGCAATTCACACGGTCGCAGTCAAGTCGAGCAGTGCTATGACCGATCACTCCGACAATCCTGGCGTCATCGCGCCACCACCGCTGATCTACGCGGCTGCGGTGGTGCTTGGCCTCCTGCTCGATTGGCTCATACCGGTCTACGTGCTGAAGGTTTTGCTCTACGGGACCACCCGCATTGTCATCGGCGTTGTGCTGATCGGTGCCGGCGCAGCACTGGCGATCGCGGGCGAACGTGCGTTTCGCGCCGTCGGAACCAACACGCCGCCGTGGAAGCCGACGCTCAACCTCGCGACCGCGGGCGTCTTCCGCTACCTGCGCAACCCGATGTACGTCGGCATGACCCTCATGGTCGCAGGTCTCGCCGTGGCGCTCGCGTCGGACTGGATGCTAGTGCTGCTGGTGCCGACCGTGTGGGTCGTGCACCATGGTGTAGTGTTGCGCGAGGAGCGCTATCTCGAGCAAAAATTCGGCGAGCCGTATCGGCGCTTCAAGGCGAGCGTGCCGCGGTATGGGTGGCCGAAGTAGTCAGCAATGAAGAACGCGATCCTCACACATCGAGCAGTTCTTCGCTCGCAAACTCGGCGCGTTCCTGGATGAAGTCGAAGCGCGCTTCGGCCCGCGTGCCCATCAACCGCTCAACTGATTTGGCCGTGCCGTCGCGATCGTCCGCGGCCAGCACCACACGCAGGAGCGTGCGCTTCCGCGGGTCCATGGTGGTTTCCTTCAGCTGGTTCGCCATCATTTCGCCCAGGCCCTTGAAGCGGCTGACCTCCACCTTGGCGTTGGGGTGAAACTCGCGCTTGAGGAGCTCATCCTTGTGCTTGTCATCGCGCGCGTAGAACGTCTTGCCGCCATGGGAGAGCCGATAGAGCGGCGGCACCGCCAGATAGAGGTGGCTATCCTCAATCAGCTTCGGCATCTGGCGATAAAAGAATGTGATCAACAATGAGGCGATGTGGGCGCCATCGACATCGGCGTCGGTCATCACAATCACCTTGCCGTAGCGCAGGTCTTCCTCACGATAGTGGGTGCCGGTGCCGCAGCCGAGCGCCTGCACCAGATCAGCAAGCTGCTGGTTCTGGGCGAGCTTGTCCTTGCCGGCGGACGCAACGTTGAGGATTTTGCCGCGCAGCGGAAGGATCGCCTGCGAGGCGCGGTCGCGTGCCTGCTTGGCGCTGCCGCCGGCGGAATCGCCTTCGACGATGAAGATTTCGGAGCCCTGCGCCGCCGTGTTGGTGCAGTCGGCGAGCTTGCCCGGCAACCGCAGTTTCCTGGCAGCGCTCTTGCGCGAAATCTCTTTTTCCTGGCGTCGGCGCAGGCGCTCGTCTGCCTGCTCGACCACGAAGTCAAGCAGCTTGGTCGCCGCCAGCGGGTGGCCGGCGAGCCAGTGATCGAACTGATCCTTGACGGCGCTCTCGACGATCCGCGCCGCTTCCGCGGTCGCGAGCCGATCTTTGGTCTGGCCCTGGAACTCGGGCTCGCGGATAAACACGGACACCATAGCGGCGGCGCCGACCATGACGTTGTCGCTCGTCACCGGCGCGGCGCGCTTGCCTTGTCCCATGCGCTCGGCATGGTCCTTGAGGCCCTTGAGCAGCGCGCTGCGCAGACCTGACTCATGCGTGCCGCCGTCCTGGGTGGGAATCGTGTTGCAATAGGAGGACAGGAACCCATCGGTGTCGGCGACGAAGGCCACCGCCCACTCGACGCTGCCGTGGCCGCCTTCCTTCTGCGACTTGCCGGCAAAAATGTCGGGATGCACCAGCGTCGCCCCGTTGATCATGGCGGCCAGATAGTCGCGCAGACCTTCGGGAAAATGAAAAGTTTGCTCGGCGGGAACGCCATCGATGCCTTTAAGCAGTTCGGGATCGCAGCTCCAGCGAATCTCGACCCCGCCGAACAGATAGGCCTTCGCGCGCGCCATCTTGAATACGCGCTGCGGGTTGAACTTGAGCTTGCCGAAGATCTGTTCGTCCGGTTTGAAGCGAACTTTGGTGCCGCGCCGGTTGGCGATCTTGCCGAGCTTCTCCAATCCGCTTTTCGGTTTCCCGCGCTGATAGATCTGGCGATAGAGCTGGCCGCCGCGCGCGACCTCGACCTCGAGTTGCTCGGAGAGCGCATTCACCGCCGAGACGCCGACGCCGTGCAGGCCACCGGACGTTGTGTAGACCTTGCCCTCCGGGTCGAACTTCCCGCCCGCGTGCAGGGTGCACATGATCACTTCGAGCGCGGATTTCTTCGGCGACTTCGGATGCGGATCGACCGGGATGCCGCGGCCGTTGTCGGTGACTGTCATGTAGCTGTCGGCGGCGAGCTCCACCTCGATGAAACTCGCGTAGCCGGCGAGCGCCTCGTCCATCGCGTTGTCGATCACTTCGGCAAACAGGTGGTGCAGCGCTTTCTCGTCGGTGCCACCGATATACATGCCGGGGCGCCGGCGTACCGGCTCGAGCCCCTCGAGCACCTCGATGTCGCGCGCCGTGTAACCGCTTTCGCCGGCCGGCGTCCGTGCCGGCTTGCCGGCGCGGCGGCGCGGCGGTTGCGCGAGAGCCGAGAGAAGATCGGGTTCTTTGCGTGCGGTACTCTTTTTGCCCATGCGGCCCGTGCTCGAAACGTCGATTTGGTTCGCGCTTATGTGGGTTGCGGATTGGCCAAAACAAAGGCGAATCAGCAGAACTATGCCATGATCTGCCGCGCAAGGTCTCGTTAACCAATATTCGGGTCAGACGGATTGGCATCGTCGATATGCGATGCGCCATATGACAAGACCGACAACGCCTCCTGCCAGAGCAATTTGCCCAGCTTCATGGACAACGCGACGCCAACCCAACGCAGTGAGCTTGTTGTCAACGGCGGTTGGTCGCCCGCTCTCCGACGCGAAATAAGTCGAAGTCTCGGAAGGCGGTCGCTTCAGATCGCCAACGTGATGTCGGGTTTCGTGCGGGCGGCGGGGGGCTCTGAAGCGCTCAGCAAACTGCTGTCATTGTGGCCGCGGTTGACGGCGATCGCGTGCGCGTTTATATGCCCGCCCATGATTCAGGCTCCCACATCCATCCGTCGCCGCCGCGCCTGCGCGGCATGTGGGCCCGTCTGATCGCTCCCATGCCGCCGGATCGGTTCCGCGGCGTGTTCTTCTTAAAAACTCGTCCGCGTCATCGTCCGGTCGCAATAAACGACTGAGAGTTGACCATGCCTGCAAAGATCGGCGTTCTCGGCGCCTCCGGCTATACCGGCTCCGAATGCGTGCGGCTGTTGCTGCGCCATCCCGGCGTGACGATCGCGGCGCTCACAGCCGATCGGCGCGCCGGCCAAGAGATGCGCGAGGTGTTTCCGCAGTTCTCGCCGTTTCCATTGCCCAAGCTCGCGCCGGTCGAGGTGATCGACTGGGCGCGCGAGGCGTTCGATCTGGTATTTTGCGCGCTCCCGCACGCGACCACCCAGAAGGTCGTCAAGGATCTGCTGACCAAGGCGCCGGCCACCAAGGTGGTCGATCTCTCGGCCGATTTCCGCCTTTCACCTGAGGCCTATGCGCGTTGGTATGGCCATGAACATCTGGCGCCCGAGCTGCAGACCGAAGCAGTCTATGGACTGGCCGAGGTCTATCGGGCCGACGTCAAGCGCGCGCGGCTCGTTGCCAATCCGGGCTGTTATACGACGTGCGCGCAGCTGCCTCTGATCCCGCTTCTCCGCGCCAAGGCGATCAACCCCGACGAGATCGTAGTCGACGCCAAGTCAGGCATGACCGGGGCAGGGCGGTCCGCCAAGGAAGCGATGCTGTTCTCGGAAGTCTCGGAAGGATTTCAACGCGTACGGGGTCGGTCACCACCGCCATATGGCAGAGCTCGACCAGGAGTTCTCCAAGGCGGCGGGCCGTGAGGTGATTGTGAGCTTTACGCCGCACCTCGTCCCCATGAACCGCGGGATCCTGGCGACCATTTACGTGCGCGGCCATAACGGCCACGCGGCCAGCGATCTTCATGCATTACTTTTAAAGTCCTACTTGAACGAGCCGTTCGTGCACGTCTTGCCGTTGGCCGAGATGCCGGCGACGCGCCACGTGCGTGGCTCCAACATGACGTTCATCGGGGTCGCGCCCGACCGTATCCCCGGGCGGGTCATCATCGGCTCGGCGCTCGACAACCTGGTCAAAGGCGCGGCCGGTCAGGCCGTGCAGAACATGAACCTGATGCTCGGCTTGCCGGAGACCGCCGGGTTGGAACAGGTGGCACTGTTTCCGTAAGCCGCAGCACCGGCGTCGGCTAAACCACCCGGAAAATCGCCAGCACCAGCACCACTTGGCAAATGAAGCCGATCGAGAACGCAATTGTTCGCAGCACCGGCACGCCGAGCGTGTAGAGGATCGCGTGGGCAAGCCGTGCCCAGAAAAACACGACGCAGGCAATCACCGTCCAGAGGTTCGAAATGTTGAGCGCGTCGAGGATCAACACCAAGGGTGCGAACACGATCAGATTTTCCACCGCGTTGGTGTGCGCGAAATAGAGCCGCATCGCCCACGGCGATTGCGGGGTGTCGCCGGGTTTGGGGTTGTCCATGGCGGCCCACAAACCGCGCACCTTGCAGCGATCGAGGATGTAGGGAATCCACAGGAGCCCGGTGAGCACCACGGTCAGCGTGAGCCAGAGCAATTCCTTCGACATGCATTCCTCCCCGGCAATTCGTTTGACCCGCGGAATATGGCACGCGCTGCGGCTCGGGTCAGCACGTTCAATCCGCGCGCACCCTCACGTAGCTTCCTGGCGCGTCCTCGATCGGTGCGAACTTACCCCCGCCCGGTGTTCGCGCATCGACTTCCTCCGCATCCTGCGCCTTGAGCCAGTTGAGCCAGTCGGGCCACCACGACCCGGGGTGTTCAGTGGCCTCGGCGAGCCATTGTTCGAGATTGTCGCCGTGCGGAGCTCCGCCGGTCCAGTGCTGATATTTCTGTTTGTAGGGTGGGTTCACCACGCCGGCGATGTGGCCCGAGCCGGCGAGGACGAACCGCACCGGTCCGCCAAAAAATGACGAGCCGAAATAGGCTGAGCGGGCCGGCGCAATGTGATCCTCGCGCGTTGCCAGATTGTAGACCGGAACCTTGATCTTCTTGAGGTCGATCGTCTCGCCAGCGAGTTCCATCTCGCCTTTCGCCAGGTGATTTTCCAGATAACAGTTGCGCAGATAAAATGAATGATTGGCCCTCGGCATGCGGGTTGCGTCGGAGTTCCAATAAAGGAGATCGAACGGCATCGGCTCGCGGCCCTTGAGGTAATTGTTGATCACGTAGGGCCAAATGAGGTCGTTCGAGCGCAGCAGGTTGAAGGCATTCGCCATTTTCTTGCCTTCCAGATAGCCGCGCTCGGCCATCTGGCGCTCGACCATGGCGATCTGCGCCTCGTCGGCAGCGAACACCTTGAGGTCGCCCGCATAGGTAAAATCGACCTGCGCGGCGAACAGCGTCATCGACTTGACCCGGTCGCTCTGGCCCTTGGCGGAAAGGTAGGCGAGTGTGATGGCGAGCAGCGTGCCGCCGACGCAGTAGCCGATGGTGTGTGCGCTTGGTTCGCCGGTGATCTGTTCGACCACGTCGAGCGCTTGCAGCGGGCCTTTCAGCATGTAGTCGGCAAAGTCACGCTCGGCGAGCTGCGCGTCGGGGTTGACCCAGGACATGCAGAACACATTCACGCCCTGGTCGAGGCACCATTTGATGAAGGATTTGTCCGGTGTCAGATCCAGGATGTAGAACTTGTTGATCCAGGGCGGGACGATCAGCAGCGGGATCTTGAGCACCTTTTCGGTCGTCGGCGTGTAATGGATGAGCTGCATCAGCTCGTTCTGAAAGATCACCTTTCCGGGGGTGAGCGCCAGGTTGCGTCCGACCTCGAAGCCAGAAGAATCCGATTGACGGATACGCAGGTCGCCGCCGCCCGCCTGGATGTCCTGCGCCAGCATGTGCATCCCGCGCACGAGATTTTCGGCGTTCGACGCCAGCGTCTCGCGCAGGAGCTCCGGGTTGGTGAGGACGAAGTTCGATGGTGCGACCGCGTTCGCGATAAGCCGCATGTAGAACTCGGCCTTGTGGCGCTCGCGCGGATCAAGGCCGCCGGCGTCCTCCACCAGCTTGTTGGCCCAATCGGCCGACAGCAGATAGGCCTGTTTGAGAAAATCGAAGAACTGGTTCGTGGACCACTCCGGATCGGAGAAGCGCTTGTCGCGTGGGTCTGGTTTGGTCACTGGGGGCGTCGCTTCGCCCGCCATGCGTTTGACGGTCGAGGCCCATAGGTCGAGATAGGATTTGGCAAGCCGCGACTGCAGGTCGAACGTGCGCTGCGGATCCGACAGCCAGTACTCCATCACATGACCGAGGGTTTTCACCATGTCGGTGATCTCCTCGGCCCGCTCGTCCTTGATGCGGCCTTCCTCGCGCGGCTTGAGATAGGCGGCGAGTGCCTTGCCGCCTTCCTCCACCATGCGCGCAATGTTCTTGGCGAAATTCTCGATGTCGACGCCGGCCGAAGCCGCCGCCGTCGGGGAGGGCCCGGCTGTCGAGGAGGGCGGCGCCGTGGGGGCGGGCGCCGGGTTCGGCGGCTGCGCCGGCTGGCGATCGGGTGCGGGGGCGCCTGGCTCTTGCGACTGCGGATTGGTCGAGGGGTTCATGCCGCACCTTGCTTTGGACATATTAGCCAGATAGCCGATCCAAGGGCCACCAGCTCGTGGGGACATATGGGGATCAGGCGGCCGATCAAGCCGTTTTCTTGGCTCGGGTTCTGTAGCGGTCATGCGAGTTACCTGCGTGTCGCTGCCGTGGCGATGATTGCTGCACTGCTCCCTGCATGTTCGGTATCGCAAATTGCCCAATTGCCCCCTGTGATGGGCGGCGAGACGCCAAACACTCCCCAAGCGCCCGCCAATCCGCCGGCGTTCCCGGCGGTTCACGATATGCCGCCGGCCCGCACTGTTCCGGTCATGACCGAGGAAGAGCAAAAGCAGGCGGAAGCCGAGCTCGTCGCCGCGCGGGATCGCCAGGCCGTGACCGCGGCCAAGAAGCCGCCCACGAAGAAGCCGCAGTCGGCCAGCAAGCAGGCGCCCGCCAAGCCGCCGGCGGACAATGCCGAGGACTAGGCTCGTGGATTCCGAAGAGGAGGGAATCTACCCCAAGCTAACTTGTCTTTACCGATCCCGTGTTAAAAGCCGGGGCCCAAACCCACGCCTTCGCAGGGTTTGGCGCGCAGGAGCCGTCGATGGAAGAGTTTTACCGTATTCGCCGCTTGCCACCTTACGTATTTGAGACGGTGAACCGCGCGAAGGCCGCGGCTCGCAATCAGGGCGCCGATATCATCGATCTCGGCATGGGCAATCCCGATTTGCCGACGCCGGCACACGTCATCGAAAAGCTTAAGGAGACGATCGGGCGGCCGCGCACCGACCGCTACTCCGCGTCCAAGGGCATCCCGGGCCTGCGCCGCGCCCAGGCGGCCTACTATGCCCGTCGGTTCGGCGTGAAGCTCAACCCGAATACCGAGATCGTTGCGACGCTTGGCTCCAAGGAAGGCTTTGCCAATGTGGCGCAGGCCATCACTGCGCCGGGCGACGTTGTTCTGGTGCCCAATCCGAGCTACCCGATCCATGCCTTCGGATTCCTGATGGCAGGCGGCGTGATCCGCTCGGTGCCATCGGATCCCACCCCGGACTTCTTCACGGCGCTCGAACGCGCGGTGATCCACTCGATCCCAAAGCCGATCGCGGTCGTCGTCTGCTATCCGTCGAATCCGACCGCCTACGTCGCCGGCCTCGACTTCTACAAGGACCTGGTTGCGTTCGCGAAGAAGCACGGACTGATCGTGCTTTCCGATCTCGCCTACGCGGAGGTCTACTTCGACAACAATCCACCGCCGTCGGTGCTGCAGGTGCCGGGCGCAATCGACGTAACCGTCGAGTTTACGTCGATGTCGAAAACCTTTTCCATGCCGGGATGGCGGATGGGTTTTGCGGTCGGCAACGAGCGCATCATCTCGGCGCTGGCGCGGGTGAAGTCCTATCTGGATTATGGGGCATTCACTCCCGTGCAGGTGGCAGCTACGGCGGCGCTCAATGGCCCGGAGGATTGCATCCGCGAGATGCGGGAGACCTACAAACGCCGGCGCGACGTGCTGGTGGAAAGCTTCGGCCGGGCCGGGTGGGAGATTCCTCCGCCGCGCGCGTCGATGTTTGCCTGGGCGCCACTGCCCGAGCCGTTTCAAAGCGTGGGGAGCGTCGAGTTCTCGACATTGCTGGTGGAAAAGGCTGAGCTCGCGGTGTCGCCCGGCATCGCGTTCGGGGAACACGGTGAGGGCTTTGTGCGCATCGCCCTGGTGGAGAACGAGCAGCGCATCCGCCAGGCCGCGCGAAACCTGCGGCGTTTTCTTGAAACCGGGCCGGAAAAGTTGCACAACGTCGTCCCCCTCGCGAAACGCCGGTGACCGGCGCTTTCTTTAAGTTGCGGACGCTCCATGGTCGCGCCACTCAGATTGGGTGTTGCCGGGCTCGGCACGGTCGGCGCATCGGTCGTGCGCCTGATCGCGCACGAGCGTGCGGCGCTTCTTGCGCGCACCAATCGGCCGATTGACGTCGTTGCGGTTACGGCAAGATCCAAGACCAAGAAGCGCGGGGTTGATCTGCGCAAGATCCGTTGGGTCGCCAGCCCGCACAAGCTCGCGCTCGATCCCGAGATCGACGTGTTTGTCGAACTGATGGGCGGTGAAGGCGATCCGGCCAAGGGCGCCGTCGAGGCGGCGCTTGCCGCCGGCAAGTCGGTCGTCACCGCCAACAAGGCGCTGCTCGCGCGCCACGGCGTGAAGCTCGCGGAGCTCGCCGAGAAAAAGGGCGTGGCGCTTAACTTCGAGGCCGCGGTCGGCGGCGCGATTCCGATCGTGAAGACGCTGCGCGAAGGGCTGGCGGGAAATTCCTTTGCGCGCATCTACGGTATTCTCAACGGCACCTGCAACTACATCCTCACCCGCATGGAGCGGGAGAAGCTCTCATTCGCCGAATGTTTGAAGGATGCCCAGCGCCTGGGCTACGCCGAGGCTGATCCGGCCTTCGATATCGAGGGCCATGACACGGCCCAGAAGCTCGCCATCGTCGCGTCCCTGGCGTTCGGCATCAAGGTCAATCCGAAAGCGATCTATGTCGAGGGCATATCGTCCTTGACGCCCGAAGACCTCAAGGCCGCCGACGAGCTCGGCTACCGTGTCAAACTTCTCGGCGTCGCCGTGCGCACCGAGAAGGGCATCGAGCAGCGGGTGCATCCCACCATGGTGCCGAAGGACAGCGAAATCGCCCAGGTCATGGGCGTGACCAATGCGCTGTCGATCGACGCCTACGGCATTGCCCCGATCACGCTGGTCGGGCCGGGCGCCGGCGGCGGGGCGACCGCGTCGGCGGTGGTCGCGGATATCGGCGACATCGCACGCGGTATTCGATCGCCGATATTCGGGCGTCCGGCGCGCGACCTCGTGGCCAGCAAGAAAGCACCGATGCAGCGACATGAGGGCGGCTACTACATCCGCCTGCTCGCGCTCGATCGGCCGGGCACATTCGCGACCATCTCGAAATCGCTGGCGCGGGAAAGGATCTCGCTGGAGTTGATCGTGCAGCGGCATCCCGGGCCGCGCCCGCACGGCGGCGACGATCCCAAGAGCCCGGAAGCGCCGGCGCCCGTCATTCTCATCACCTATGCGACGACCGAAGATGCGGTTCGGCGCGCCCTCCAGACGATCCGGCGAACGGGGGTCATCGCCGGTCATCCGCAGGTCATTCGCATCGAAAAAAGCTAAGCTGACCAATGCACGCCGGATTGGACACTCAACGCCACGCTGAACCCGTGACAGTCCGCGCAAGCCTGGTGAGAGGAGGATCATGAGTACTATTACGATCGCGCCAAGCCAGGCACTGGAGCGCATCCTGACCTTGGAGCTGGTGCGGGTCACCGAGCGCGCCGCGGTTGCGGCTGCGGCGCTGCGCGGCCGCGGCAACGAGAAGGCGGCCGATCAGGCCGCCGTCGACGCGATGCGCCGCGAGCTCAACAAGTTGCCGATTGAAGGCACCGTGGTGATCGGGGAGGGGGAGCGCGATGAGGCGCCGATGCTGTTCATCGGCGAGGCGGTCGGCCAGAAGACCGGCCCGAAAGTCGACATCGCTGTTGATCCCCTCGAAGGCACCACCTTGTGCGCGAAGAACATGCCGGGCGCGATCGCCACCATGGCGATGGCGGAAGGCGGCACCCTGCTCAACGCGCCGGATGTTTATATGGAGAAGATTGCGGTCGGCCCCGGCTATCGCAGCGGCGTCGTTGATCTCGATGCCTCGCCCGAGGACAACATCCATGCACTCGCTAAGGAGAAGGGCGTTGTGCCCGAGCGCATCACCGCGCTGATCCTCGATCGCCCGCGCCACGCTGACCTGATCAGTGCGGTGCGCAAGACCGGCGCGGCGGTCAGTCTGATCACCGACGGTGATGTTGCCGGCGTGATTCACACCAGCAATGCGGAGGCGACCGGTATCGATATCTACCTCGGCATCGGCGGCGCGCCCGAAGGCGTGCTCGCCGCCGCGGCGCTGCGCTGCATCGGCGGGCAGATGCAGGGGCGGCTCGTGCTTGACACCGAGGAGAAGCGCGAACGCGCCAAGAAGATGGGCGTGCGCGATCCGCGCAAGAAATACGCCATGCAGGACATGGTGCGCGGTGACTGCCTGTTCGCGGCTACCGGCGTCACCACCGGGTCGCTCCTCAGCGGCGTACGCTTCCGGGGCAAGGTGATTGAGACCGAAACGGTCGTGATGCGCTCCGCGACCGGCACGGTGCGCTGGATCCGCGCCGAGCACCGCTACCTGGAGAAGTTCCAGCCGGACTGAAAGCCTTCCACCACTGGATCGGAGGGAATGTACTTGAAGTTCCTATGCGAGCGCGCGGTAGGAATGATAGGAACTATAAATCCACCACACGAGAGGATTTGTGCAGGTCTGATATTGACGATTTTCACGTTGCAGGACGAAACCAAAGGCCTGCTTCCGGAGATTTTTGCGGATCGGTAGCAACGAACAAGCGGAGGACATGACCATGAAAACCGAAACCATCGAATACCAGGAAGGCACCACCACCTGCGAAGGTTTTGCGGCTTATGACGACAAGCCGGGGAAGCGCCCGGCCGTGTTGGTGGTGCCGGAATGGAACGGCGTTTCCGATTACACCAAGAAGCGGGCCCAGATGGTGTCGGAGCTTGGCTTCACCGCCTTCGTGGCCGACATTTACGGCAAAGGCATCCGGCCGAGCACCATGGAGGCATGCGCCGCGGAAGCCGGTAAATATCAGCAGGACCGCGCGCTGCTGCGCAAGCGCGCCCGCGCGGCGCTCGACGCGATGCTGAAATTGCCCAATGCGGACGCCAGCAAGGCCGCGGCTATCGGCTATTGCTTCGGCGGCACGACCGTGCTCGAGCTTGCGCGCGACGGCGCTGACCTGCGCGGGGTCGTGAGTTTTCACGGCGCGCTCAACACCCCTAACCCGGCGGATGCCAAGAACATCAAGGGCAGTATCCTGGTGTTGCACGGCGCCGACGATCCGGTGGTTCCCGACGCCGAGGTGCTGGCGTTCCAGAAAGAGATGCGCGACGCCAAGGTTGACTGGGAACTGGTGGCCTATGGCAATACCGTGCACAGTTTTACCAACTGGAATCTCCCGGAGAACAACCCGGGACCGGCGTCCTACAACAAGAAGGCGGATCAGCGCTCCTGGGAGGCCATGCGGGACTTTTTCGAGGAATGCTTCGCCTGATCATCGGGATGCCCGCGGTCGTCGCGGGCATCTGCGAATTTGTTGGCAAATTCAGCAGGAAATCTGTGGATGGCCGATCCGAACCGGCCATCAGGCGGGCGTACCATCATGACGGACCTCGTCATTCGTCCTGTCGGTGTGCATGAGCGCGCCGCCTGGGAGCCACTCTGGAAGGGCTATCAGACCTTCTACGAGGTGGCCTTGTCCGACGAGGTCACGGCGACGACCTGGGCGCGCCTGCATGACCCGGCCGAGCCGATGTTTGTCGTCGGCGCGTACCTGGACGGAAAGCTCGCCGGCATCGTGCACTACCTGTTTCACCGCTCCTGCTGGACGGTCGGCAACTATTGCTACCTGCAGGATTTGTTCGTCGCCAAGGATGCGCGCAAGCGCGGCATCGGCCGCGCCCTGATCGAGGCGGTGGAGAACGAAGCGCGCGCGGCTGGCGCGAGCCGCGTCTATTGGCTCACGAAGGAGGACAACGCAACCGCCCGTGCCCTCTACGACCAAGTGGCGGAGCGGTCCGGATTCATCCAGTATCGCAAGCTTTTCTGAGTTGTGATTCGCGGTGATCCCATGGCGCTCGCGTTGGCGACGCTACCCAAGGCGGACCGGTATTTCCTCGGCGTGGAACATTCGGCGACCGGGCGGACTTGGCGCGACCGGCTCGGCGATCGCGGCAGCACACTCGCGGCCGCGATTGCTCAGCGCCACGGCGTTCCCGACCTGCTGGCGCGCATCATTGCCGGCCGCGGCATCGCGCTCGATGAGGTCGAGGCCTTTCTCGACCCGAGCATCCGGCGCCTGATGCCGGATCCGTTCGACTTGACCGACATGGTGGCGGCCGCGGAACGCATCGCCGACGCGATGGCGCGCGGCGAGCAAGTCGCGATCTTTGGCGACTACGACGTTGACGGTGCCACGGCAACTGCGCTGTTGACACGCTTTTTGCGTTTCGGCGGGCGCGAGCCTCTGATCCATATCCCGGATCGCATCTTTGAGGGCTATGGTCCCAACGTGGAAGCCGTATGCTCGCTCGCTGAGCGCGGCGCGACGCTGCTCGTCACCGTCGATTGCGGCACCACCAGCCACGAGCCGCTCGCCCAGGCAAAAAGGCTCGGCCTGGATACCGTCGTCATCGACCACCACCAGGCGGACGAGCGGCTCCCCGCTGCGGTTGCAGTCATCAATCCCAATCGGCTGGATGATCTTTCCAAGCTTGGTCATTTGGCGGCGGTCGGGCTCGTGTTCATGACCATCGTCGCCGTCAACCGCGCGCTGCGCGCGCGCGGGTTTTGGACGCCCGACCGGCCGGAGCCCGATCTGCTCGGCTTTTTGCACATCGTGGCGCTCGGAACGGTCGCGGACGTGGTCCCGCTGCGCGGACTCAACCGGGCTTTTGTGGCCAAGGGACTGATCGCCATGCGCCGGCGCGAACATCCAGGGCTGACCGCCCTGATCGACGTTGCCCGGCTCACCGGGCCGCCGGAACCGTGGCACCTCGGCTTCATGCTCGGTCCGCGCATCAACGCAGGCGGGCGCATCGGACGCGCCGATCTCGGCGCGCGCCTCCTGATCGAGGAGGACGCGACCGAGTGTGCGCGCATCGCGGCCGAACTCGATCGGCTCAATCGCGAGCGCCAGGTGATCGAGCAGGCAACTCTGGCGCAGGCCGAAGCCGAGGCGATGGCGGCGCTTGGCCACGACGGCAAGGGGGCGGTTGTGGTGACCGCCGCAGAGGGTTGGCATCCCGGCGTGGTCGGCTTGGTGGCAGCGCGGCTGAAGGAGCGCTACGGGCGCCCAGCCTTCGCGATCGCACTCGAGCCGGGTGAATTCGGCACCGGGTCGGGCCGCTCGATTGCCGGCGTTGATCTCGGCCGTGCCGTCCGCCACGCCGTCGCGGACGGGCTCTTGGTGAAGGGCGGCGGACATGCCATGGCGGCGGGCGTGACGCTGCGCAAGAGCGCGCTTGCTGCGTTCCGCGCCTTCCTCGAGCAAACGCTCGGGGCGGCAGTCGAGGCCGCACGACGCGATGAGGCGTTGCTGATCGACGGCGCTGTCACCGCTGCCGGCGCCGGGTTTGAACTCTATGACATGATCGCGCGTGCGGGACCGTTCGGTGCCGGCAATCCGGATCCGGTTCTTGTGCTGCCTTCGCACACGATTGCCTACGCGGAGGACGGTGGACAGAGCCACATCCGCGTGCGGCTGAAAGCCGGCGAGGGCGCACCACTGCAGGCCATCGCGTTTCGCGCCGCCGGCGAGAAACTCGGTCACGCGCTGCTGGCGGCGCGCGGTCGTTCGATGCACGTCGCCGGTACGTTGGCGCTCGATCGCTGGCAGGGCACGGAGCGCGCGCAGCTGCGCATCATCGACGTTGCGCCGGCAGATATCCTGTCGCCCGGATGAAGCGCGATCGCGCGTAATCCGGGGCCAGCGCTGCATCCCGGATTACGCCTACGCTCCATCCGGGCTACACGCGCTGCCGCCCGCCTTATCCATACCGAAAGATCAGGAGCTGATCGAACGCGCGCAATTCGCCAATGACCCGATGGAGCATGTCGGTGTCGTGAGTTGAAATCGCCTTCGGCACGAACGCAAGCGATGCCGCAATGCCATCGATCAGCCGGCGGAATTCCGGGCTCTCGCGGACCTCCGCCGGGGCCAAGGCGTCGCAACGCTTTGCCGCCGCAGCCAGCGCGTCGGCCTTGGCCGCAACGTCGGCCGCAGCCTCGGGCTTGTTCCAGTCGGGGGGATTTGTGTCGAAGGCAAAGAACGCCGCCATGGCCGCATTGGCGTCGATGACACAGTCAGCGAGCACGTCGACGCCGCTCGCTTGGCGCATCTCGTGCAACAACACCCGGTTTCTCTGCAGCGCCTCGCGGGCGGCGCCCAGCTGCCCCGAACTGAGCATTGCGATGGCGGTCGTGATGAAGAACCGCACATCGTGCAGCGTTGCCGCATAGCGCGGATTGCCCTGAAACGCTGCTGGCGGATTTTGCCCGTAGAGCTTGACCAGTGCGATCCAGGCTGCATGCAGGCGCTCGAGCTCGATGGCGGCGAGATCAATGTTGTCGGTTCGCAGGTAGCCGAGCGCGACGCGATTGTGGACTGCAGCTTTCTCGACCGCCGCGTTGAAATCGGCAAGCTCGTCGGCTGCGGTGTAGCCCGCCTGTTGGGCTGCCGCAGGGCCGGCGGCGACCAGGAGTCCGATGAGAATGGCAGCGATGCGCCGCGGCATGGCATTCATTGGGATTTCACACTATGTTCCGCCTCAAGCGACTATAGCCGGGCGTCGCGGGGTCCCCAAACTTGCGGTTGGCGTCCTGACCGCGGGTTCCAAAGGAGTTCAATGGCCACACGACGCGACATGTTACTCGGCATCGCCGGGACGCTCGCTACCCGCGTGACGGCGCGCGCCCAACCGGTGATGACCGATGAGGGCTTCTACCGCGAGCCGTGGTTCATCCAGAGCTTTCTTGACCTCCCTGAAGACCTCGCGGCTGCTCGCGCCCATGGCAAGCATTTCGCACTGATGTGGGAGCTGCGCGGCTGTCCCTATTGCCGGGAAACCCATCTGGTCAATTTCGCCCGGCCGGACATCGCCGAGTTCGTGCGCAGCAACTTCGATGTCCTGCAGCTCAACGTACTGGGATCGCGCCAAGTCACCGATTTCGATGGCGAAGAGCTAACCGAGAAGCAGCTTGCGGCAAAATATGCCGTCCGCTTTACCCCCACGATCCAGTTCTTCGAAGGCACCGCGGAGAGCCTCAAGGGCTTGCCTGCGCCGCAGCGCGAGGTGATCCGCATCCCCGGCTATCTGCGGCCGGATGATTTCCTTGACGTATTTCGCTATGTCGCCCAGAAGGGCGGCGGGACCAAGACGTTCCGCGAGTTTCTCAAATCCGAGCGCAGCTAGTGCCGGATTGGTCGTCGTATGTCGCCGCACCAAGGAGGCCCAAGCGAATGAAAACGATTTCGCGCCGCGAAGCGGTGCTGATGGGGGCGGGCGTCACGCTCTGTCTGGCCGTGGGCGACATCGATGCCGCGCTCGCGACGCCGAAGGAGGCCGATGCGGAGATTGCGAAATTCACCGGCGGCAAGGCGACCCAGGAAGGCAAGATCACGATTGATCTGCCGGAGATCGCCGAGAACGGCAATACCATTCCGCTCGCGATCGCCGTCGACGCACCGATGACACCTCAGAGCTATGTGAGCGATATTCTGGTCGTGGCCGACGGCAATCCCAACCCTGGCATTGCAACGTTTCAGCTCACTCCGCTGTCGGGCCGTGCCGAGGCCGGCACGCGCATTCGCCTCAACACGACTGAGAATGTCATCGTCGTGGCCAAGACCAGCGATGGTGCGTTCTATTCCGATCGCAAGCAGGTGAAAGTGACGATCGGTGGGTGTGGCGGCTGATCAGCGAAAAAGGGATATACAACATGGCCGACAAACCGCGCCTGAAACTGCCCAAGGATGCCAAGAAGGGTGAGATCATTCAGATCAAGACGCTGGTGCAGCATCCAATGGAAACCGGCTTGCGCAAGGACGCGAACGGCAACGCAATCCCGCGCAAGATCATCAACAAGTTCAGCTGTACGTTCAATGGCAAGCCGGTATTCTCGGCTGCCCTCGAGCCGGCGGTGGCTGCCAATCCCTATCTGCAGTTCACCGCCAAAGTCGAAGAAAGTGGCACCTTCAAGTTCACCTGGATCGATGATGACGACACCATTACCACCGCCGAGGAGACGATCACCGTCACCTGACGCGCGGTACCGACCAGGAGTGCATGGGATGCTGCGGATGCTCGTGTCGACCGGCGTCGCCACCTTGGCGGTCGTCGCTGCCGGGCTGCCTCTGATCACCTCCAACGCGCCCGGTCAGACCAAGCCGCCGGCGCCGCTCGCCATGGGCGACGCTTCGGCGCGTCCCTGGAAGCGCTACGCCGGCTGGCCGACGCGCGATACCGTGAAGTTCAGCACGCTTGCCAATCCCCGCGTTTCGCCGCCGGCGCCGAAGGAACCGCGCAAGATCGACGGGCCGATCACTGGCGATCCGGCGATCGGTGCCAAGCTGGTCGTCGATCGCACCCGCGGTGGATCGTGCCTTGCCTGTCATGTCATGGGTCAGGCAGGAGGAGCCGACCTGCCGGGCAACGTCGGGCCTGACCTGAGCGAGATTGGCAAGGCCGGGCTCGATGACGAGACGCTGTTCAACTTTGTCTACGACGCGCGCGTCTACAATCCCGACACTGTGATGCCGCCGTGGGGCAGCCACGGCCTGTTCAGCGATGAGGAAATCGGCCACGTCGTTGCATTCCTCAAGACCCTGAACGCGCCGGCGAAGTTTCGGACCGAGTTGGACGATCCAAGTAAGCGGCCGCCGCCGGTCGAGACTCGCGACAACCTCGACGATCTGGTGAACCCGGGTCTATGGGCGGTTGAAAAGGCCCGGCAAATGTGGACGGCGCGCGGCCCCGACGGCTTTTCGTGCTCGACCTGCCACGGCAAGGCCGAAGATCGCTTCAAGGCCTGGGCAGCCGGGATGCCGAAATGGGAACCGCGTCTCGACAAGGTGCTCGGCATCGAGGAATTCGTCTATCGCCACGCCAAGGCGACCACCGGCTTTTCGTGGTTGATGCAGAGCGACGAAAACACCGCCATGGCGGTGTATCTGCGCTACCTCGCCGACGGTCAGCAGATGCACGTCGATGTGACGAGCCCGGGCGCGAAGGAGGCTTTTGAGCGCGGGCGTGCACTGACGGCGGTCAAGGTCGGACAGCTCAATTTTGCCTGCCTCGATTGTCATGATCCCAAGCGCGGGGGGCTGAAGTGGATCCGTGGCCAGTGGCTTGGCGAGCAGCACGGCCAGCTCGATCATTTCCCAACCTGGCGCACCAGCCAGCAGGCGATCTGGGATATCCGCAAGCGCTTCGAGTGGTGCAATGTCGCGGTCTGGGCCAACGAGCTGCCGCCCGACGCCAAGGAATATGGCGACCTCGAGCTTTACCTCGCGTCGGTCAATGCCGGTCTCAAACTCAACGTGCCGGGGATCAGGCACTGACTTTCTGATCCCTCCTCCTGCGGCGGAGGGATAAAGGCGACCCCATGATGACCCGTCGCGATGTCCTGCAGATTGGCGCCGCCGTGGCGGCCTATGGGTTCGGCTCGCTCAGTCGCGCGGCCGCGCAACAGCGCATCACCCAGGATGAGCTGCTTGCGTTCGAACACTACGGCAACGTCACGCTGCTGCACATGGCGGACCTGCATGCGCAGTTGATGCCGGTCTATCTGCGCGAGCCGTCGGTCAATGTCGGGACGGGTGAGGCGAGGGGACGGCCGCCGCATCTCACCGGCAAAGCGTTCCTGGAGCATTACGGTATTGCGCCACGCACCGCGGCCGCCTACGCACTTGCGTCCGACGACTTTGTCGCGCTTGCCCGCAGCTATGGCCGGCTCGGCGGTCTCGATCGCATCGCCACCGTGGTCAAGGCGGTGCGGGCCGAGCGCGGCAGCGATCGCGTATTGTTTCTCGATGGCGGCGACAGTTGGCAGGGGTCGCTGACGGCGAACCGCACCAAAGCCCGCGACATGGTCGATTGTTTGAAGCTCATCGAGCCCGACGCCATGACGGGCCATTGGGAGTTCACCTACGGCGAGGCGCGCCTCAAGGAACTGATCGAGCGCCTGGGCACGTCGTTCCTCGCCCTCAACGTGCGCGACACCGAATGGCAGGAGCCGGTGTTCAATGGCTACAAGCTGTTCGACAAAGGCAGCGTGCGGGTCGCGGTGCTCGGCGAGGCGTTTGCCTACACGCCGGTCGCCAATCCGCGGTGGATGGTGCCGAAGTGGACGTTCGGCATTCGCGAGGATGACGTGCGCGCAACCGTTGCCAAGGCGCGCAAGGAAGGCGCCCAGCTGATTGTACTGCTTTCGCACAATGGCTTCGACTGCGACCGCAAGATGGCAGCGCGCGTCGACGGGATCGACGTCATTCTGACCGCGCATACCCACGACGCGCTTCCGCTGGTGACGATCGTGGGCAAGACGTTGCTGGTCGCTTCCGGCAGCGACGGCAAGTTCATCTCGCGGCTCGACCTCGACGTGCGCGGCATGGATGTCGCCGGCTATCGCTATAAGTTGATCCCCATATTTTCCGATGCAATCGCGCCTGATCCGGACATGGCGCTCAAGATCGCGCAGGTGCGCGCCCCGTTTGCTTCCGAGCTTGCGCGCGTCGTCGGGCGCTCGGAATCGCTGCTCTACCGGCGCGGCACCTTCAACGGCACCATCGATGATCTCATCTGCTCGGCCATCCTGGTCGAACGCGACTGCGAGATCGCGCTGTCGCCCGGCTTCCGCTGGGGCAGCACGCTGCTTCCGGATGCGCCGATCACGGTCGAAGACATTGCGAACGCCACGGCGATGACCTATCCGCAGGTCTACCGCACGCGCATGACCGGTGCGCGGCTGAAGGAAGTTCTGGAGGACGTGGCGGACAACCTGTTCAACCCGGACCCCTATTATCAGCAAGGCGGCGACATGGTTCGCTGTGGCGGGCTTGGCTACCGCATCGACATTGCCCAGTCGATCGGTCAGCGCATCTCGCAACTGACCTTGTTGCCGTCAGGCGAGCCGCTCGACCCCGGCAAGGAATACGTGGTGGCCGGTTGGGCAAGCGTGAGCGAAAACGTCGAAGGCCCGCCGGTGTCGGACTTGGTCGAACGCTATGTCACGCGTCTGCAGAACGTGCGCATCGAGCCAAACACCAGCATCAAGGTCGTAGGTATTTGACAATGTCAAAGCTCAGTCTCTCCGTCGCCATCGGCGATTACGACCGCAACCGCCCGCTGATCGATGGTGCCGTGCGCATCGACGGCGTTGATCCGGTATTCATGACGTTGTCGCCGGAAGAGATTTTCTTTCGCGCGCTGCGCACCCACGACTTCGATATCTGCGAGCTCTCGTTGTCGAGCTTCACCGTGAAGACCGCCGCCGGCGACAACCCCTATGTCGGCGTGCCGTGCTTCGTGTCGCGCGCGTTTCGTCACACCTCGATCTACGTGCGCACCGACCGGGTCAAGGAACCCAAGGATCTCAAGGGGCGCAAGGTCGGCGTGCCTGAATATCAGCTCACCGCCAATGTTTGGGCGCGCGCCATCCTCGAGGACGATCATGGCGTGGCGCCCGCGGACATCCGCTGGGTGCGGGGCGCCATCGAGCACGCCGGCCGTGTCGAGAAGATCAGCATCAAACTGCCGCCCGGGGTGGCACTCGAGAATGCGCCGGAAGGGCGCACCATCTCGGATCTCATCGACAAGGGTGAGATCGATGGCTTCATCGCGCCGCGTCCGCCGCATCTACCCCGGCCCAATCCGAATGTGGGCTGGTTGTTTCGCGACCCGGTCGCCGCCGCAAAGGACTACTTCAAACGCACCGGCATATTTCCGATCATGCATCTCGTCGGCGTTCGCCGCACCTTGGTCGAGGCGCATCCATGGCTGCCGGCGGCGGTGATGAAGGCATTCGAGCAGTCCAAAGCAGCCGCGCTCGCGCATCTGGCCGACACCTCGGCCACCAAGGTGACGCTGCCGTTCATCGAGGAGCAGATCGTCGCCACGCGCGAACTGATGGGCGATGACTACTGGCCCTATGGTCTCAAGCCGAACCGCAAAGCGCTTGAGACGTTCCTTCGCCACCACCATGCTCAGGGTCTGTCGCCACGCCTGGTCAAGGCCGAGGAACTGTTTCACCCTTCGACCTACGAGACGTTCAAGATTTGACGGCCTTTAAGTCGCAAACTCGATGTTGGTAAAACGTCCGTTGGCTTTTCCATCGATCTTCGCGCGATGCATCGCGCTGTCGGCGACCTTGACGAGACTATCCAAGTCCCGCGCGTGGCCCGGAGAGAGGGCTATTCCAACACTGACGCCAACGGTGACGTCGATCGGCTGCGGACGGCCCGTGACCGCGTATGCGAGCGGCAGCCGCGCGTAGCTACGGGCCCCCGGGCTGCCTTTCGGGATCAAGCTCAGATAGCCTTGGTCTGGACGACTGAGAATCAAGGCGGACGAAATGAAGATGAACCCGATGGCGGTATGCAGCGCCATCGGGATGTACTGACTTGTAGAACCCGGTTGTTTCGTAGGCGGCGGTTCGAGGTTCCCGGAAGTTCCGCATTTGCTGTCGCCGAATCCTGTTCTCGAGCCGATGTAAATCGATTGGTCATGGCCGTGACGTGTTCCTGACGGCACAACTGTGACGCAATTTTCACGTTTGCAAACTGAGATTTATGCGAGATCTGTTGCTGTTCTACAACCTGGGGCAAGCAGCGTTGCCCAGGTGCAAACTGCAGCTCTTACAATCGGACTTAGGGCGGTTGGCTCGGCATCGAACCGAAAGGACTTTATGACGTCGCCACGCGATCCCGGCCGGCGCGTTTCGCGGCGTACAGAGCCTGATCGGCTAGCTTTAACAGATCAAATATCGTGTGCATTTCCATGTTGGCTTCCGCAATGCCAACACTGACGGTGACGCCAACAGGTAGCGCGCCGGAGGATTCGTCGCAAACTGCTACTTGCTGCCGAAACCGCTCCGCAGCCGAGGCGGCCATATCGAGCGTCGTTTCAGGCAACAGGATCAAAAACTCGTCGCCGCCGAAGCGTGAAACCAAGTCTGATTTGCGCTTATGATCGCGGCAAATACTTGCGATCCGAATAAGCACATGATCTCCCGCATCATGCCCAAACTGGTCGTTGATCGCTTTAAACTGATCAATATCAATCATGAGCAGGGACATTGGTCGTCCGTAGCGCTGATAGCGGCTCCACTCGATTTCGGCCAACCAAAGAAAGTGCCGCCGATTGAGAAGCCCGGTCATGCTGTCAATCGTTGCAAGCTCTTTGAGCTCGTTGGCATAGCGCACAAGATCGGAGACATTGGAGTAGATCAACATTCTGCCGCCATCAGGCAATGCTTTGCACGTTACTCTCACAACTTTGTTTCCATCGATCTGGACGTCGCGGGGATCCTCGATTCCGGCGCGAACAAGCATTGTTCGCTCTTTTACGAACTTGTTAAACGCGGCCGGAGTCAATCGGCGGGACTGCTTGGCCACGACGGCGCGCATGAGGCCTTCGAAGTCCAGATCTGCAATGGCCGGCTCGTCAAGTTGCCACATTCGCAGGAATGCCTGGTTGATAAATCGCAGACGAAGATCATGGTCGAGCAAAACGATGCCGGTTTCGATTTCGTCCAGCGCCGTGCGCAATGTCTCGAGGTTCTGATAGCGGTCGGATGGCATTACGCTAAGGCGTGGGAGAACCGGGGATGACCGGACGCGGGGCACGTTGCAAAGCAAACTAGACGCTGCAAAAAAAGCTGGCTGTCCCCAGGGCGGGAGAGTTGCCAACCTAAGAAACGCATAAACTATGTCGATGGTTCCAGGGATACTCCTCGGCCGGTGCGAGGTCGCCACCGGGTTTTGGCAGGAAACCGAGCAGGCGTTTGAACGTTGTCAGGCTACTCGGTCTACCCCAGACCCCGCTCTGACGCGTTGTTTGTCAGAGCGGTCTTTTTCGTCCAGGCTTTGAGCGCGTTGCCGCTACGCCACCGCAATCACCGGTTTGCGCGCGAGCCGTTCTGCGACCTGGGGCATCACCCGCTCAACCATCATCCGCATCGACCGCTCGACCTCGGGCGCCGACAAGCCACCAAAGTTCTGCAGCGTCATGATGTGGTCGATCCCCATATCGGCGAGGGCGCAAAGCTTGTGGGCAACCGTATCGACCGACCCGAACAGGCAGATTCCGCTCTTAAGGATATCATCATAGACCATGCGCTTGGCGTAGAGCCGGGTTTCGACATAAAGGTCGAATGCCGCGGCCGCGATCCTTCGCGCCTCGGCATCGGTTTCCGCCACATGGGTGTGCAGGCAGACGATATTGTCGCCGATTGATGACGGCAGCGCGACAGCATCGCCGGCGGCTTCGTCCCGTCCGCGCCGGAATTCCCTGATCAGCGGTCCAATTTCCTCAAAGTGATCGAGCGCCGCATATGGAACCGACATCAATCCCTTGCCTTGCCGGCCGACATGATAGGCGGCCTCTTTGCGCAGGATGGCCACGTAGATCGGCAACGCCTTTTGGATCGGCAGCACGTTGATCTTCACGTCGTCGAGGCGGTGATATTTGCCGTGGAACGTGACCCGTTCGCCGGTCAGCAGCAACTCGACGGCCTCGAGGCACTCGTCAAATCGCTCGCGTTTCTGCTCCGGCGCGATGCTGTAGCCCTCGAATTCATGCTTGAGATAGCCGGACCCCACGCCCAACACGAACCGCCCACCGGAAATCACATCCGTCATGGCAAACGTCTCGGCCAGCGTGCGCGGGTCGTGGAAGGTGAGGACCGAGATCGCCGTGCCCAACCGGATTCGTCTGGTGCGCTGGGACATGGCGCTGAGCAGCAAGGCCGGATCGGGTGCGACGCCATACGGATGGAAGTGGTGTTCGGCCGCGAAGAACCCATCGTATCCGAGCTCGTCCGCCAACACCGCCTGACCGATGACCTCGTCATAGAGCGCAGGAATCGTGCGCAGGCGATCCGGATAGTGGTCTTGGACCGAAAAGATCGAGAGCTTCATGGCACGCTTGCCTTCCGCGGCATAGCCTATCGGTCACGGCGCTTATGGTGGGCAAAAGCTTGTCCCGGACTTGGTCCGGAACCGCTCGTGGCGAACCGTCAAATTGTATACGGTCTTCTGGCGATTTTGCCCACGAGAAAAGCCGACCGCGCTTGTATCGTGCAGCGTCGTCGTGCAACGCCACGAGCGCGAAGCGGCACCATGTCGCCTCGCGGCGAACGGAAATTCAGGAGGCCGACACAGTGGCATCGCAGAAGACATTCGAGATCGAACCCTCTTGGGTCCACGTTCAATGCAAGGAGGCCGCTCAGTTTGTCGAGACTTACGGCTTCTCCGGAAGTCAGGGCGTGGCCAACCTTGAGGGCCTGTTGCTCAAACCGAGAGGCATGGCTTCGAAGACGTTGCTGATCTTCATGCATCCCGCCACGACCTTGCAGCTGCTTCCGGTCCCGCGCGCGGCAGCCACACTCGGCTCGCACGTGCTGTGCGCCGGCAGTCGCTATGCCAAGAACGATACCGCGCTGATCTATGAGAAGGTCCTGCTCGATCTGGGCGCCTATATTCGTCACGCCAAGGACGCGTGGGGCTACGACAAGATCGTGATCGTCGGCTGGAGCGGGGGCGGGTCGCTCGCGCTCTTCTATCAATCGCAGGCGGAGCATCCGAGCATCACGCAAACGCCGGCCGGCGATGCAGTCGACATTGCGGGAGCCGGGCTCATCGCCGCAGACGCGCTGATCTTTCAGGCCGCGCATCTGTCGCGCGCGCGAATGCTTGCCGACATGATTGATCCGTCGGTTCGCAATGAGCTTGATCCGGACGATCGCGCGCCCGCGCTCGACATCTACGACCGCAGCAATCCGAACGTTCCACCTTACAGTGCCGATTTCATCGCGGAATATCGAGCGGCGCAGCTCGCCCGCGTGCGCCGGATCACCGCCTGGGTCAAGGAAACCCTCGATCGGCTCAAACGCCGCAATACCGGGGAGCTTGAACGCGGTTTCATTACCCATCGGACGCTGGCTGATCCGCGCTATCTCGACCCCGCGCTCGACCCCAACGACCGCCGGCCGCGCTGGTGTTATCTTGGCAATCCCGAGACGGCGAATAGCGGGCCGGTTGGTCTTGCACGTTTCTCGACGCTGCGATCCTGGCTGTCGCAATGGTCGATCGACGACTCGCGCGCTGACGGCCCGGCGTGCGCAGGCCGCATATCGGCGCCGCTGCTGGCGATCGAAAACAGCGCCGACGATGCGGTTCCGCAACCTCACACCGGAATGATCTTTGCGGCCGCCGCCAGCAAGGACAAGACCATGACGATGATCAAGGGGGCGACGCACTATTATGCCGGTCAGCCCGAGCAGCTCGCGGAGGCCACCACCATGGTGCGCGACTGGCTGCGCGCGCGGCAGCTGTTGGAGGCGTAACCGAGCGATCGTCGCTCGGGCCGCATCAGTGCGTCATCGGCGGCTGCAGCTGGATGAGGGTCGCTAACTGTTGTTCGGTCAGCGGAGCCGGTATGAACTTCAGGTCGACCGCTTCCTGCATGAGCACGTCGAGACCCCGGATGTGGTCGGGATCCACCAGCGATTTCGGGAAGAAATCGTCGCGCACGCGTCGTGCCATCGAATCCGGGACGCCGACGAAGGCGGCGTAGTCGGCGATCACCTTGGGGCTGTCGCCATAGATGTAATCAATGGACTCGCGATAGGCCTGCATGAAGCGGCGAAACACCTCCTTGCGCGCCTCCAGCGTCTCCGCGTTGGCGACGATGACGCGGATGGTCTGGTCACGCACGATCGAGGCATCGGTCGCCTTGGCGACCAGCCGGATCTTGCCTTCCTCCATCTCCTTGAGCCCGTACGGCGGTGACGCCCAGCCGACATCGACCTGATCGCTCATCACGGCGGTCAAGGTTGCCGACGGATTGCCGGTCGCAATCGGCGTGCAGGTCAGGCCAAATTCGCTGATGAATGCGCGCACGATCGAGTCGGTCGAAGAGCCGCGGGTCGAGAACGCAATGGTCTTGCCGTCGGTATCCTTGAGGGTGCGGATGGATGACGTTGTCTTGGCGTACCAATAATCGGCCGCGCCGGTGGCCTGGGCGCCGATGATGCGCACCGGTGCGCCCTTGACGAACGCCGACATCGCCCCGAGCGTGCCGACCGCGAAGCCTGCATCGGCGGCGCCGGCGATAACCGGCAGCAAGGTCTCGCCGCTCCCCGACGTGTAGGTCATCTCAAGATCGATGTTGTATTTCTTGAAGATGCCGGCCTTGCTGCCAAGATAGGTGATCGCCGTGTCCCAGTTGCCGCGCTGGCCGAGCGTGATCTTGACCAGGTCTTCGGCAAGCGCTCCCGTTGATACCAGGCCCGCAGCCATGGCGAGAGCCGCAATCAGGGTCCTGCGGTTCATCGCGCTGTCCTCCTGGCGATCGCGTGATCGCCGGCACGGTACGGCGCCCGTGTTGTGCTAGCGCGGTTCATGCGCGCTTGCCGGCGCTGGGGTCGAGGTTGCCGATCCACCCGACCAGGGCGTTGGCGCCGACCGCAAGAATGAACAACACGATCAACATCGCATACATGCGCGGCATATCGAACAAGCTGTAGGCCTGAATGATGAGGAAACCGACGCCGCGATTCGACAACTTGGTCTCGGCCAACAGCGTTCCAATGATCGCGACGCCGAGCCCCAACCGGACGCCATTGATGATCGGGTGGCGCATGGCTGGCAGGTAGATTTTCACCGCCATCTGCCACGGGTTGACGCGGAAACTCCGCCCGACGCGGATCAGGATCGGCGCGATCTGTCGGATGCCGGCGGCCGCCGAAAGCGCGATCGGAAAAAAGCAGGAGATTGCTCCCATGGCGATTTTCGAGCCGGGTCCGACGCCAAACCACATGATCATGATCGGGAAGAAAATGATCTTCGGAGTTGGGCCGAGATAGTATAGGTAGGGTTCATATGCTTTCGCCAACAACCGGCTACCACCGAGGATGAGGCCGACAACCAACCCGGACAATCCCCCGATGATCAGGCTGGTGCCAACCTCGCTGGCTGTAACACCGAGATTCCAATAATATTCCGGGTTGGACAGGAGTTTCGCCAACGCACGGCCGATCGCGAGCAGGGACGGAACGACGTCGCGATACAGCAGGCCGGACGCCGCAACCGCTTCCCAAACGACCAACAGTGCCAGGATGATTGCAACGCGCAGCAGCAGAACCGGGTTGCCCCGGATCCGCGGCGTCGATGCGGCGCTCAGGTGGCCGGTCTCAGCCATCGCTCTACCCGTTCAATGAAAATAAAAAAACAGACGCTCACCAGGATCACGAACAGGATCGCCGCATACGTGCCGGGCAGGTCATAGCGCTCGGCGAGATCGTTGATTAACTGGCCAAGTCCGCCAAAGTTGATCAGAAACTCGACGCCAACGACGTTGATCAAGGTGAAGATGAGCCCGAGCCGCACCCCGACGAAGATGGTCGGAAGCGCTGCCGGGAACAGGATCTTGGTGAACAGCTGCATCCCGCTCAGGTTGAAGCTGCGGCCAACATTGACCAGGACGCGACGGGTGGTAGCGAGGCCCTCGATGGTCTTGAGAATGACCGGCGGCAATCCGGAGACGAACCCCATCATGATGATGGTCCAGGCGCTGCGGCCGAAGATCACCAGGAACAGAGGATACATCAGCACGGTCGGCGCCGACGCCAGCGCCGCGATCCAGGTCTCGGTCGCGCGTCGCCACAGCTCGAAGCGATAAAGCAGCATGCCGGCAAGCACGCCGACCACCGTAATCATGGCGCCGGCCGTGAGCGCTTCCACGAAGGTGAGCAGAAAGCGGTCCCACACACCCTCCTCGTCGACGATGCGCCATAAGGCGCCGGCGATCTGGGTCGGCATCGGCACAATGTAGCGGTTGATGACGCCGGCTCGGATCAGCAACTCCACCGCCACCAGGAATAGAACCAGGGTGCCGAAGCCGAGCGTTGTGGGCAGTGCACGTGTCACGACGCGCATCGGCGAGGCTGCGGCATGCGCGGTCACGCAGCGGACTCCGCGGTTTTGCGGCGGGTCTCCTCGTCGCGCATGCCGCGACTTGCCTCTTCGCGCAGGTCGCCCCAGATCTGCGCCACGTAGCGGCCGAACGCCTCGCTCGATACGATTTCGGAGGTGCGCGGCCGCGGCAGTCTGATGTCGACCATGCGCTTCACGCGCCCGGGCCGGTAGGTCATGACCAGGATGCGGTCGGCGAGCTGTACCGCCTCGGTGATGTTGTGGGTGATGATCAGCGTCGTCTGCTGCAGTTCCTGCTGGATCTGCAGCACCTTGTCGCCGAGCAGCAATCGGGTCTGCTCGTCGAGCGAGGCGAACGGCTCGTCCATCAACAAGATCTTCGGTTCGGATGCGAGCGTGCGCGCGATCGCGACCCGCTGGCGCATTCCGCCGGAGAGCTCGGCTGGATAGCGGTTCTCGAATCCATCGAGACCGACCAGTGAAATGAAGTGGCGCGCGCGCTCAAGTCGCTGGTGCTTGCGCATGCCGGCGATCTCGAGCGGAAACGCCACGTTGTCGACCACGCTGCGCCAGGGAAAAGTCGACTCCTCCTGAAACACCATGCCGATCGCCGGATGCGGACCGGTCACCCGGTCGCCGGCGACTGTCACGGTTCCCTGAGAGGCGTCGGTCAGGCCGCCGACGATATTGAACAACGTGGACTTGCCGCAGCCGGACGGGCCGATCACCGCCAGGAACTCGCCCGGCCTGACGCTCAGCGAAACATGATCGACCGCGGTCAGCGGGCCTTCGGGCGTGTCAAACTGCTTGACGATGTCGTCGACGACGAGGATGCCGTCGCTGGCTTCGACGCTGGCGGGCCCAGCGGCAGGAATTTGACTCAAAGCCATCAGGCCCCGTGTTCCTGGAGCGTTTTCCGGCGAATTGGAAAGCCCCGGGCCAAGCCCGGGGACTTCGCTGTCCGAAAGCGCGACAAAACAGAATCTCTAACTGCAAATCAACCGCTGCGGTCGGGCTTTTGGGCCGCGATCGCGGCAGCAACGCCGGGCGAATAGCCCGGTTCGATGTGTACGTCGACCACGGCCACTTCACCGGCTTCGACCGCGGCGATCGCCTGCGAATAGACCTTGGGCAGGTCGGCGATGTCCTTGATCGGCCCAAACGCGCGCGCGCCCTGGGCGCGCGCCAGTCCGGCGATGTCCGGATCGGGATCGCTGATCCGCTGGCCGATCCACTTATTTTCGATCGGGCGGTTGCGCATGCGGGCGACCCGCTCCTGGTGGACTTCGTCGTTGTAGAACGAGCTATTGTTGGCGATCACGAACAGCAAGGGAATGCGGTAGTGCACCGCAGTCCATATGGCGGTTACGCCCATCAGGTAGTCGCCGTCGCCGCAGACCGCGATCGGGAGCCGGTCGCCGCCTTTGAGCGCCAGCGCGGCGCCGACCGATATGCCAGGGCCTCCGCCCAAGCCGCCGCCCCCGTCGGAGCCCAGATAGTCAAGCGGGTGACGAAAATCCCACCAGCTGCCACTCCATGAAATCGGCAGATGGGTGAGCGAGACCGGCCGGTCTCCGACGGCGTCCTTGAGCGCGCGCGCGAGATGCTCGAGCGCCAACGGTCCGGTCGGGTGGGACGCTGGCGCGGGCGCGCGCACCGGAAACGGTTTGGCGCGCTTTGGGCCGAGGGCAGTGACCAGCGCCGCAACCACCGCGTCGGTGTCGGCGGCAATCATCAAGTCGGCATAGGGCAACGCCATGTAGTCCATGCTCCAGCCGTTGTGCATCTGATGGTCCATGGACACCTGAATGATGGTCGCGGCTGGCGGGCCGCCAAGCGCTTTCAGGGTGCCGCCGAGATCGACCCAATCGAGGCTCACAATGACGTCAGCCTCGCGCATCGCGGTGATAAGCTCGCTGCTGTGGTGGGAGGAGGGCGCGCCGACGTGCAGCGGGTGGTCGGTTGGGAACGCTGCACCGACGTGGAGGCTCGACGCAACTCTGGCGCCCAGCGCTTCCGCAAGTGCGATCCGCCGGTTCCAGGCATCGAGGTCGCGCGACATGCGCCCGGCGAGAATCAGCGGGCGCTTGGCGGCGGTCAACAACGCGACTGCCTTCTGCACAAGATCGGCGGGTGCGCCGGTTGCGACCTGCGGCATCAACCGCGCCGCGTCGATCGGCGGCAGCGGTTCGGCGATCTTCGCCTCCTGCAGTTCCGCATCGAGGTTGATGTAGACCGGACCCTTCGGCGCGGTGTTGGCGATCCAGCCGGCACGCAGCACCGATTCCCGCACCGCCCCGGGCGAAGCCGGCTGATCATCCCACTTGGTGTAGTTGCGCACCAGCGCGCCCTGGTCGCGGGCGGTGTGGATCCAGTCGATCCAGGGCCGCCGCTTGACGGCATCGACCGGTCCGGTGGCGCCGAGCACGACCACCGGCATGCGGTCGCACCAGGCATTGAAGAACGCCATGGTGGCGTGCATCAGGCCGACGTTGGAATGCACCGCGGCGGCCATCGCCTTGCCGGTCACCTTGGCGTAACCGTGGGCAATGGCGACCGCCGCCTCCTCATGCAGACAGAGCAGCATCTGCGGAGTTGAGTTGCCCAGATAGTTGACGATGGAGTCGTGCAGGCCGCGGAAGCTCGCCCCCGGATTGAGCGCGATGTAGGGAACGTCGAGCGTCCGCAGCGCGTCGGCGGCGACGTCGCTCCCGAACATCGGGGCGTTGACGCCGGCCGCGATCGGGCGCTCAAGGGCAGCTGTTGCGTCGGCGACCGGCGCTTTGCGGACGGTCGCGCCATCACGTCTCATGCTTGTCATCGGTGCTTTCCGGCGGTGGATGTCCGGCGAGTTAGAGCATTTTTTGCGGTCGAGTGGAAACCGGTTTCGCCGCCGTCATCGCGTTTCACGCGCCCTGCCGCAGGCGCGCCAGCACCTTGAGGCCCGGATAGCCGTCGGCCGGCTCGATCCCGACCTTGCGTTGATAGGCGCGCACCGCCTGCATGGTGTCGCGTCCGACCCGGCCATCGGCGCCGCCGGTGTCGAAGCCCGCAGCGGTGAGACGGCGCTGCAGTTCCTGCACTTCCTCCAGGGTCGGGGTACGCTCGCCGCCCGGGAACGGCTGCACGAACGGCCCATCGCCGCGGATGCGGTCGGCGAGGTAGCACACCGCCAATGCGTAGCTGAAAGCGGGGTTGTAGCTCTTCACCGCCGCGAAATTCTGGCCGATCAAGAACGCCGGGCCCCCCGACACCGGGACGGTCAGGCGCACGCGGTCCTGCGGCCGAGGGAATGGTTTACCGTCAGCCCGTACGACGCCGAGCGCGCGCCACTGCTCATAGCTGCGGGCGCCCCCGTCGTGGCGCCCGTTCGGCAGCTTGACTTCGCAACCCCAGGCCTCGCCGCGGCGATAGTTTCCGCGTTCCAGCAGATAGCGCGCGGTGCCGGCAAACGAATCGTCGGGCTTGCCGAACGGGTTGATGCGTCCGTCGTGATCGTAGTCGACGCCGACGTTGAGCCAGACTTCCGGCATCCATTGGGTGTGGCCCATGGCACCGGCCCATGAACCGATCATCTCCTTCGGATCGCCCCAGCCGCGATCGACGATCTTCAGCGCATTGATCAACTCCTGTTCCCAATAGCGGCGCCGGCGCGGCTCGCCATAGGCGAGGGCGGCGAGCGCCGGAATGACCGGGCGCATGTATTTCGGATTGTCGACGACGTTGCCGTAGCTCGACTCGTTGCCCCACAGCGACAGGATGATGAAACGATCGACGCCATAGTCCTGCTCGATGCGGGCCAGCAGCGGCGCGTATTGCTGGGCGCGTTCACGGCCGGTCCGGATGCGCAGGTCGGAGACGCGACGGTTGAGATATTGCCAGAGCGCTTCGGCGAACTCATCCTGCCTGGCGATCAGCGCGTAGACGGCGGTATCTGGCTTGATGCCGGTCATGACCCGCGTATAGGTGGCTTCCGACACGCCGCGCGCGACGGCTTTGGGCCGGAACGCGATGACCCATTGGTCGAACCCCGAGGGCGCGCCCTGCGCGCGCGCCGCTCCGGTCGCAAGCGTCACCAACGCGCTCGCGCCGGCGAGCAGAACTGCTCTCCGATCCGGGGCGGTTGGCAATGCCAAGCCTTTCGTTGCTGACACCTGCTGCGTCCTTGTCGATTTGGCGGTTATTGTCGCCCAGGCCAAGTTTAGCATGGTGCGAAGCCGCGAACCCGGGTCGGTTCCGGCAGGCGCCGCGTGCCGGCCGGCTTGGCCGTTGCCGCGGCGGGGAGCGCAGCCGCCGTACCGTCCGGTTCAGCCGGAAGTTGAGGCTTGTCCTTGATTTCCTTCCAATTGGGAATACGTCGCCGGCTGGTGTAATCTTATCGTCAGGGTCGTCCTTAAGTTGGCAGGAGCGGAAAATGTCATCCGCGAATTGGGAATTCCCCCAATCGGTACAACCGAAGCCGGGGGACTATGCGTTCGATCTCGACCGCGCTTTGAGCGCGGTGGTGGGTCTGAGCGCGGTGGTCCCGGCTGATGCTTTTACGGCCGATATCCTGGGAACGGAGCGCGCCGGCAACGGCGTCCTCATTCGCAACAACGTCGTACTTACCATCGGATATCTGATTACCGAGGCGGAGACGATCTGGCTGACCCTGATCGATGGCCGGGCGGTCCCGGGCACGGTTCTGGCCTACGACCAGGAGACCGGATTCGGCCTTGTACAAGCTCTGGCCCGTCTCGATTTGACGCCGCTGTCGCTGGGCAGCTCGGCAGCCGCGCGGATCGGCGAATTGGTCGTCGTTGCGGGCGCCGGCGGGCGCAAGCATTCGCTCGCCGCGCGCATCATCAGTAAGCAGGAATATGCCGGTTACTGGGAATACGTGCTCGACGAGGCGATCTTCACTGCGCCCGCGCACCCGAACTGGGGCGGCACGGCGGTCATCGGGTCGGGTGGCGATCTGATCGGGATCGGCTCACTGCAGCTCCAACAGGCGCAAGGCCAGGGAACGGCGGGACATCTCAACATGAGCGTCCCGATCGACTTGCTCAAACCGGTCCTCAACGACCTCCTGACGATCGGCCGGCCGAACCATCCGCCACGCCCATGGCTGGGGCTTTACGCCACCGAAGTCGAGGACAAGCTCGTCATCGCCGGACTTGCCAAAAGCGGGCCGGCGGCGCGCGCCGATCTGCGCGTTGGCGACATGGTGTTGGCGGTCGCCGGCGACAAGGTCGACTTGCTTGGCGGCCTGTTTCGGCGCATCTGGTCGGTTGGACACGCGGGCGTCGAAGTGCCGTTCACGATCTATCGCGACGGCCGCACGTTCGAGGCGCGCGTCACCTCGACCGACCGCAGCCGCCTGCTCAAGGGACCAAGCCTGCATTGATGTTGCAGGACGGCAGACCCAGCCCAAGCAACGTTCTCATCATCTGCAGCCGCCGGATCTGCGGCCGCTGTGCTGCCGAAGGGAAAGCCATGAAGCTTGAAAGAATTGTCGCCACGTCGGTTGCGCTCGTCTGCGCGATCGGCTCATTCGTGATTGCGGGTGCGGCCGCGGCGCAGGACTACCCGATCCGGCCGATGCGCGTGGTGATCGGATTTCCGGCAGGCAGCGGTGCCGACATCCTCGGCCGCTATTTCACCGCCAAGCTCGCGGATCTGTCCGGCCAAGCCGTGATCGTCGAGAACAAGCCGGGCGCCAACGCCAATATCGCCATCAGCCTCGTCGCCAACGCCAAACCCGACGGCTACACGATCTTGTTTGTCGCGAGCTCAAACATGGCCGGCAGCCGTTTCCTGTTCAAAAATCTCTCGTTCGACACGGTGAGGGATTTCGTTCCGGCAGCCTCGTTTGCGCAGATCGCCTTTGTGCTGACGGTCGGTCCAAAGTCACCCAACCAGAGCGTCGCCGAGCTCACCGCCTATCTCAAATCGCACCAGCAGAATTGGTACGGCGTGACCAACCAGACGGCCATTCTGGCAACCGAGTACTACAAGCAAATCGCGGGCGTCGAGGCGACCCAAGTGCAGTACCGAACCGCGCCTGAAGCGCTGCCGGATGTCGAAAACGGCACGCTCGATTTCATGATCATGGACGGAACGTTTGCGGTCGGGCCGATCAAGCAAGGAAAGATCAGGGCACTGGCGGTGACGACCCCGCAACGCATCCCGACGCTGCCCGACACGCCGACCATGATGCAGGCCGGCGTGCCGAACTACGAATTCGTGCCCTGGTGGGGGGCTTATCTGCCTGCCGCCACGCCGCCCGCGATCGTGGCCAAGCTCGGCGCCTGGTTCAATCAGATCGACCGCATGGATGAGACCAAGATCTTTCTGGAGCGGATCGCCTCGGTCCCAATGACAGACGATACCAAGGCGGCCGACGCGCGGCTCAAGCGCGATATCGAAATATGGGCACCGTTGGTCAAGGCGGCCAAGATCGAGCCGCAATGAGTGAGGCAAGCGCTTGCGCTCAGGCCTGGGGAGTGGAAACGCCGCGTTCACGCTCGATGATCGACACCAAGCCGAGAAATGCCGGATCGCGGTGCAGGATCACGCTCACCGGGATCGTTTCGAGGTAGGCGCGCACGCGGCCTTTGGCTTCAAAACGCGTGCGGAACTCCGACCGGGCGACGTAGTCGGTGATACGCGGCACGATGCCGCCCGCAAGGTAGACGCCGCCGCGGGCGCGAAACAGAAGCGCGAGATCGCCCGCGACCGTGCCGAGCATGGAACAGAACATGTCGAGGGCGGCTTTGCTCACGGGGCACGTTCCCCCCAGCGCCGCTTTGGTGATCTCGGCGGCGTTTCGCGCCGGCACGTCGACATGGTCGAGGACCGCGATGGAACGGTAGAGATTCTGCAGGCCAGGTCCCGAAAGGGTGCGCTCGGCCGACACGCGCCCGAATTGGCGACGCAGCAACGCGATCACCGCGTCTTCCCGATCGGAGTTGGCGGGAAGCGACGCGTGGCCCCCTTCGGTTGCGATCACAAGGTCGCGGTCGCCTGGCAGCAGCGCCGCAATTCCAAGGCCGGTCCCGGCGCCGAGCACGACCATGGGTGCCCCCGGCTGCGCGTGTCCGCCGCCGATCCGATGGATGTCGCCGGGCTCGAGCTTGCGCAACGACCAGGCGATCGCCTCGAAGTCGTTGAGCAGGCGGACGGTTGCAAACCCCAAAGTGGTCCGGAGTGCCTGCGCATCGATCAGCCAGCGGCTGTTGACGATTTCGCAGCGTCCGGATTCGACCGGTCCCGCGACGCCCAGGAACGCAGATCGGATCTCGTGGCGCTGGTCCCGCGTCGCGATGAACGCGGTTACCGCCGCGGCAAGGTCTTTGTAATCGGCAACCGCGTAGTGCTCGACCGTACCTAGTTTGCCGCCGGCGAAGACCGCAAACCGCGCGTTGGTTCCGCCGATATCGGCGAGCAGAATTGGTTCGTGATCAGTCGTGGAGAGAGATTGCTCCGTCGTGGTCCTGCGAGGTTCAACCGTCATTGCATCGACAAGCGCTCTCCGGGAGCGCGTTTATTAGTGCCGCCGATTTGAAGTTCCTACGGCGGTGGCGGCAATCTTGACTAGGAACTTCAAATCGAAAAGCGGCACTACGATCATAGACCTGCTAATGCCCCTTTGCTTCCGAAGTTCGTGTCAAAGTGTGCCGCAAGGTATCACGAACTTCGGAAGCGGGGCATTAGTGTCGCCGATTTGAAGTTCCTACGGCGGTCATGCGCTATGGTACCGACGCAATGAACGCGCGCACCGCCGCACCTACTTCGTCCTGCGCGGTTCCGAAGCTCATCACCGTCGAGACGTGATTGTGGCCGGCGAAGTAGGCAAGCGTCGGACTTTTGCCGTCGCGCAAGGTGACGGCGCGCGCAAGCTCATAGGTCGGCACTGCAAGAAACGCCGGATCATATTCGGCAACTGACAGCAACAGCGGGGTGCGGCTCTTGCCAACGTGCGTGAGCGGCGAGCGTTCCGCATATTTGCTCGGATCGTTGCCCAGATAGGCCTTCAGGTTCGGACGCAGCTCGCCTTGGAATGCGTAGGGGCCGCTCATCAGGATGCCGGCGGCGACACCGGGCTGCCCGTGCGGCTGGAACGACGTGTCAAAAAGATAGCCGGCCGAGTGGGTTGCTCCCGCCGATTGGCCGAACAGGATGACGCGCTCGGGGTTGCCGCCATAGGTCTTGGCGTTGGCGCGGGCCCACGCCACCACACCCGCGACGTCCTGGGAGCCTGCCGGCCACGGATGCGCCGGGGCCAGCCGATAGTTGGCGACGATGGTGAGGATGCCGTGTCCGGCGAAGTAGTTTCCGAGGTTGACGTAAAACACGCCGTCAGTGTTTTTGTCGCCGCCGATGAAACCGCCGCCCGGGATATAAACCAACACACGATCCGCTGCCGCGGCAGGCTGATAGATATCGAGCTTCTGGCGCGGATCGGACCCGTAGGATTGGTCCGCCGTTATCTTCACGCGGCCAGCAGCCTTGGCGATCAACGGCGCGTAAAGCGCCCGCGTCGCTTCCAGAATATCCTGATCGAAATTCGGTCCCATGGCGGCGACCTTGCGCCGCAGGTCGGACAACTCGCCTTGTGATCCCCTGATTTGATCGAGCATGACTTTGTCTCCCTGAGCATTTTCCGGCGAGCGGCGGCCGCCGACCCTGCGTAAGGAGTTTCGCGCCGCACCCCGTTTGCGTCAACGCGTGCCCGCTAGTGGTCTGACCCCAACATTTGGAGTGGTCTGACCCCAACATTTGGTACCCAAATGTTGGGACAAGTCAGCCCACTAAGATATTGATTTAGTGGGGCGACTTTTCCAAACAGATGCGAAGCATCTGTTTGGGTCGCACCACTAACGGCCTGACACCTGACTGACCGCGCGCGTGGATATTGATTTCGTTGCGAAATTGCCCCTGATCGGGCCCGCGCAAATTTTTTGCTCCCGCCGGCACCGCCGATGTCGATCGGACCAGCCTTCGGTCGACTGGATGGCGCCAACCAGCCAACGGAGTTTCAACCATGCAATACCTTCTGCTCATCTATGGAAACGAAGCTGAGGCCGCCAAAATGGGCCAGGCCGGCATGACGGAAATGATGAACGAATACCGTACGTTTACCCAGTCGATCATCCAGAAGGGAAACTTCAAAGCCGGCGATGCCCTGCAGCCGACCTCGAACGCGACCACGGTGCGCGTGCGCAACGGCAAGACCATGACGACCGATGGTCCGTTCGCCGAGACCCGCGAGCAGCTCGGCGGCTATTATCTGATCGAAGCAAAGGACCTCGACGAGGCGACCGCGATTGCGGCACGGGTTCCGTCGGCCAAGTTTGGCTCGATCGAGGTGCGCCCGATCATGGTCTACTCGTGACAGCCGTGCCGCTCTGGCTCGTGAAGGAACTTCAAATCAAAAAAAGCGGCACTAGAATCGTATGGTTGCCAGTGCCGCCGATTTGAAGTTCCTGCACCAGCTGCCGCAATGTCGTTCAGGAACTTCAAATCGAGAAGCGGCACTAGAATCATATACTTGCTAGTGCCCGTTCGCTTCCGAAGTTCGTGCTACATCGCGGCACAGTTTGACACGAACATCGGAAGCGGGGCACTAGCCGGGACCGGTGCGGCGCGAGCAATGGATGCGCGAAGGCGAGATCGAAGAGCTCTTCCGTCACGAGGCGGGCCGCGTCCTGGCGACGCTGATCCGCCTCGTGGGCGATTTCGAACTCGCCGAAGAGGCCTTGCAGGAAGCATTCGCGGCGGCGCTCGCGCAATGGACGGCGATGCCGGCCAATCCGCGGGCGTGGCTTGTCAATGTCGGTCGCCACAAGGCGATTGATCGCATCCGGCGTCAGATCAGGTTCCGCGCCACGCGTCGCTATCTGCAGGCCGAAGCCGCTATCGCCAGCGAGATGCTGCCCGATGCGGATGATGGTGCCTTCAGCGACGATATGCTCCGGCTGATCTTCACATGCTGTCATCCGGCGTTGAGCATCGAGACGCGGGTCGCCTTGACGCTGCGATCGATCTGCGGGCTCACGACCGAAGCGGTGGCGCGTGCTTTTCTGGTCAGCGAGGAGACCATGGCGCAGCGCCTGGTCCGTGCCAAAAAGAAGATCCGCGGCGCCCATATTCCTTATGCCACACCGGCGCCCGAGATGCTCGATGAGCGTCTCGATGGCGTCCTCGCAGTCGTCTATCTGGTGTTCTCGGAGGGCTATGCCGGCACCTCGGGTGCCCGCCTGATGCGCGAGGATGTTTCGCATGAGGCGATCCGGCTCGGTCGCCTGCTCGATGAATTGCTGCCTGGGCGGCCCGCGGTCGTCGGGCTCCTCGCCCTCATGTTGCTGCATGACGCGCGGCGCGCCGCGCGCGCGACTGCGGACGGCGACATCATCCTGCTCGACGATCAGGACCGCAGCCGCTGGGACGAGACCCAGATCGCCGAAGGGTTGCGGTTGGTCGAATGGGCGTTGCGCGCGCCTGGCCGGCCCAACGCCTATACGGTTCAGGCCGCCATTGCGGCGCTGCACGCGCGGGCGCGCCACCACCAGGAGACCGATTGGCCGCAGATCGTCGGGCTGTACGAGGTGTTGCTGCGCCTGCAGCCGTCGCCGGTCATCGAGCTCAATCATGCGGCCGCCGTGTCCATGGTCGACGGTCCGACGCGCGCGCTCGACCTGATCGACGCGCTGATCGCGCGCGGGGATCTCGGCGGCTACCATCTGCTGCCGGCGGTGCGCGCCAACCTGCTCAATCGCCTGGGACGGCGCGACGACGCACGCCGCGCCTATGGCGAGGCGCTCGCGCTCGCCAAGCTCGATCCGGAGCGGCGCCTCATCCTCAAGCGGCTGGCCGAACTCGGCTGACCTTAAAAAAATTGCGACCAACCCGATGCGACATGTCGATCGGCGGTCATCGCCTTCGACTGATTGCTGGGGCTCGGGCGAGATCAGGCGTTTCGCCGTGGACGCCCCAACGCTCAGCCCTGGAGGTCAATCCCATGAACGCAACAGTGCCTACCATAACCGCGCTCTACGCGGCGCTCCTTGGTCTGCTTGGCGCCGCACTGACCATCAATGTCATCGTTAACCGCGTGCGCGGCAAAGTTGACGCCGGCGACGGCGGGGTCGCGAGGCTCGCCCAGGCGATCCGCGCCCACGCCAATTTTGCCGAGCAGGCGCCGATCGCTTTGATCGTCATCGCTTTCGCCGAGGCATTGGGCACGCGTGCGTTCCTGGTGCACATCTTCGGTGTCGCCTTGGTGCTGGCGCGCCTGGCGAGCGCCATCGGCCTCAACCGAACGCTCGGGCAATCGCCGCCGCGTCAGTTCGGCGCAAGCGTCACGGCGTTGGTGGTTGTGGCATCCTCGATTGCGGTCCTGCTGGCGATCAGCGGCTTGCGCTAGTCGGTCCGCGGCCGTTGCGTCCTGCCGGCTGCGCGCGGCCGGCAGGACCCTCTGGCCCAGGGCAATGCATTGGCGACGGTGGTCGCGCGATCGTCAGGCGCGACCGGAACGCTGGTACGGCACAACTGCGCGGCGACTGTCGGATTTATGCAAAATCGGACTGGGATCGAACCCATAGATGACATTTGGCCCATAGATGACATTCAGAACGTCCATTTTGACCACGCCGGCCCCAAATTATGCTCTGAATCCGGATTTAGCGCGGTTTTCAGCATAGATGACCTTGAAAATCATGCCGAGGAGAGCCGAGGCCGGCGCTAAGGATGCTGTTTCGTCCATAGATGACCACATAGATGACATCCATAGATGACATGGCACGTGACTTGCTTGGGAAGCCTTTGTGGACAGCAATATTCCGCACCATCAGGTCGACGACTGCCGTCCTCAACACACAGCAAGACCCGGGCGGGTTGCCACTCGCCTTGCGGCCCATTCTGATTCACTTGTCAAATAGCCCGGCGTCACCGACGCCATTGCGCGAGAGCCAGGTTGGGGCCAACGCTCGCGCCATAAGCAAAAGCCAAAATATGATAACTCCCATTGTTGGTCAGATCAAGCTGCTGTGAGCTCCGGCGGCCGGCGCTTACGGCGTATTGTTTCAAACACCTTTGCCAATACCCACCCCGCGGTGTCATTGCCCGCGAGCGGCCCCATCGCGCTCGCGCGATGGGCGCCGCGAAAGCGGGCAACCCAGTACGCACGGACGTGTGGTTGACCGAGAGCTGTCGGGGTTCGGGTTGATGGTTTGACGAGTTTGCTGATGTTCCGTGAACGTCGTGTTCAGGACGAGTGCGTCAAACACTTTTGCCGAGGCGTACTGGGTTGCCCGCTTGCGCGGGCAATGACACCGTGGGGAGAGGGGGCTGCATGATCGCTCCTCCCATGACGCAGACATCATGACGCAGACATGCCAACGCGATCTGCGCGCATCCGCACGCAGACAATCTCACTTCGCTTTGCCCGCGCGCCGTTGATCGCCGGCTCGCTACAGTAAGACGGGAAAAAAGAATCAACGGGCCACCGCACCAGCCGACTTTGCCAGCCGTGCGCCACGCCATCCTCGAACTCATCGCTCGACCACCGCCACCGCAATGCCCGCATCGCCGAAAATGGATCTGCAACGAGCGGCGGCGTGAGCAAATCTGCCAAAGTAGTGTGCCAAGGTCGAACGGTTGTTCGGGTTCCACGGATGGAACTCGGCCGCGGTTCCCTGGCTTCCCGGCGTCGGTTCCGTCGGGGTCACCGTTTTCGCCGCTGTGACCCACATCACTTGTGTAGCGCCGGTAATCCTGTACAGATAGTTGGTAGCGCGGTATTGGTTCGAAGTGGGCGCACCCCGCCGGACCAGCGGCTTGCAAGATCGAAATCCCGAAACGAATTCGGAAGACGCTATGGCGTTGAGTGCAGGTAACGGCAATGGCAACGATGAGATCATCAACACCGTTGCCGACACCAACCCGGTGCAAAATTCGAACGCGGCTACGCTACAAGATTTTACGCTGAACGACGCCTCGCGCGGTACCAAATGGGGAGCCGCAACCTACGGCACGGCCGGCGGGGTCGTGAAGTATTCCCTCTGGAATACGAATTTCGGCGACGAAAATTTCTCCTACAGCAGTCTGTCCGACATGATGAAGGCGGCGGTGCGTGCTGCCTTTACAGCATGGTCAGCCGTCGCCAACATCGATTTTGAAGAAGCCCCGGATTCTCAAACAACTGATCAGAACGGAATCCGAATTGGTTTGGCGCCCTTGGACGGAGCGGGAAACACCGAGGGGCTGACCGTCCGCAAAACCAACGCGGATCACACGATCAAAGCAGCCGAGATTGCCATCGACTTAGCCGAGGGTTGGCATGAAGTCAACGGTTCCGTCATCAACGCCGCCGGCAACAGCTTCTACCATGACGTGCTTCACGAGATCGGCCATGCCCTAGGCCTCAATCACTATGACGCCGGCTACGCAATCATGAACTCCGTAGCCAACGCTGAACCCAACCTGCAACGCAGTGATATTGACGGCGCGACTTTTATCTATGGCACGCATCAGCCGCGCCCCAACCTTGTCGTGTCGATGTTTGATGTCGGTTGGACGTTCGAGGTCGGCAAGACATACAAAGCCAGCTGGTCTGTAAAGAACATCGGCAATGCATCGGCCGGTCCCAGCAGCGCGTATCTGGTGCTCACGTCGGATCCTTCCAACATCGGCACGATCCGGGGCAATTCGTATTTTGGCCCCACCGATTTCGGGCTGGGCGGGCAAGGATCGAATATCAATCCGTTGGCTGCAGGCGCAACCGCAACGACAACCAATTTCACCTTTACGATCCCGAGTACATTGAAGCCCGGAAACTATTATCTCGGGATCGGCGCAGATTTCTTTCGTGAGGTTGTTGAATCCAACGAGAACGATAACGTTCTTTTTGGTGGCATCACCATTACGCCGCCGCTACCTGACCTGATCGTGAGCAGTCTCACGCCTGCCGCGACCAGCGTCACGCAGGGTACGGCGCTGGACTTCACCTACGTGATTTAAAACCAGGGCTCCGTGGCGGCTGGCTTGAGTTACGCGGGATGGCAAATTGATGCGCAGCCGACCCCGACCAGCTACATCAATGGAGATGCGATCAACTCGCTTGGGGCAGGTGCCGCCGCATCTTTCACCCGCAGCATCAGCACCGCAAACCTGAGCTTTGGGACCCATACCCTATGGGTGAGGGCAGATAACTGGAATGGTGTGACCGAAGGTGACGACACCAACAACTCGCAAGCAATCAACTTCATTGTGACGGCTCCAATACCTAAGGTCGTCAGCAACGGCCAAGTCCTCACGGTATACGCCGGCCAGTCTGAAACCAGCGCCACGATACTGGCCGGAGGCTACGCGCTTGTATCTTCGGGCGGACAAACCAGTGGCACGATCATCAAGGGCGGTTCGCAGGTTGTCTATGGTGGCGGAACGGCGAGCAACACGGCCGTCAGCAGTGGCAGTCATTATGTGATGGCCGGTGGCTCGGCCAACGGCACTACGGTCGCGGGAGGTACTGAAGGTGCGTTCGGCACCGTCAGCGGAACGACAGTAAAAAGTGGGGGCCTCCAGTACGTGTATTCAGGCGGACGTGCGCTCGGTACCACTCTGAGCGGGGGGTATGTGCTGGTGTCATCGGGCGGCATGGCAAGCGGCACAACCGTAAAAAGTGGGGGACAGGTGGTGTACGCCGGCGGCACCGCGGGCAGCACAATGCTCACCAGCGGCGGTGTGGAATATGCGCTCAGTGGCGGCACGACCAGCGGTGCCACTGTGAGCGGTGGCAGCGAAAACATTTTCGGCACCGGTATCGGCACCACGCTCAGGAGCGGCAGCGTCGAGTTCGTGTTCTCGGGCGGGAATACCCTGGGCACCATCATCAGCAACAGTTACGAGATCGTGTCTTCCGGCGGCAAGGCAGCGGGGACCGTGGTGAGCGGCGGCGCCCAACTGGTCTACGGGTCGGCGGTCGCCAGCAACACGGTCCTCAATGGCGGCGCCGAATACGTCATGTCCGGCGGCAGCGCGAGCGGAACGATCGTCAGCAGCGGCAGCGTCTGGATCTACGGCACCGCCATCAACACCACGCTCAAGAGCGGCAACGAATTCGTCAATTCCGGTGCGACGGCGAGCGGCACCGTGGTCAGCAACGGCGGCTACGAGACCGTATCGGCAGGCGGCGTTGCGCGCGCCACAACGCTCACCGGCGGGCAGCAGATCGTCTATGCCAATGCGAGCGCCAGCGGTGTAACCGTCAACGGCGGGATCGCCTATGTGCTCTCCGGCGGCACCGCCACGGGAACCGTGGTCAACGGCGGCAACGAATCCGTCTACGGCAAGGCGAGCAGCACGACGGTGAGGAACGGCGGCTTCGATTTTGTCTATTCCGGCGCTGTAGTGTCCGGCACCACGCTGAGCAGCGGTGGCGATGAAATCGTCTATTCGGGTGGCACGGCAAGCGGCACCATCGTCAGCAACGGCGGGCAGCAGATCGTGCAAGGCGGCGGACGGGCGAGCAGCACCGTTCTCGACAGCGGCGGGTTCGAGTATGTGATGTCGGGCGGAACGGCGGTTGCGACAACGGTCAGCGGAGGCATCCTCGAAATCACCAGCGGTGCGACCACCAGTGCTACGACGGTGACATTCCTGGTGAGCGCTGGCGGCACGCTGCAGCTCGACGACTCGGTGCACTACGGGGGCACGGTTGCCGGCTTCGGCAAGCCGGACTTCATCGATCTTCGCGACATCGCTTTTGGATCCAGCACCAGCTTGACCTACATCTCCGCCAACACCGCCAACACGAGCGGAACGTTGCGGGTGGCCGACGGCGCGCACACTGCCAACATCACGCTGCTCGGACAATACGTCGTGGGCAACTTCACCAAACAGAGCGACGGCCACGGCGGTACGCTCGTCGGCGACCCGCCGGTCGTCGCGCAAACCGATCCGCAGAACGTCGGACTGGTCAATCCGCTCAATCTGCACCACACCTGAGATTGGATTCCCGCCGGACCCTCCATTCAGCCGCTCGTTTATGAACCTCGCAAAAGTCTACATTTTTCTCAAGGTACCAACTTTTTCAGATACCAATCTTCATCACGGATTATCCCCCGGCTATCGAACAATAAATCTTCGAGGTCATACCGTCACCGCTAAGAAAGATGGGGTATTCTCAAAGTTTTACAGATTACTGATGGGCGCAGCTATTATCGATGGAAACTGCGCTTCGCAGCACAAAACGCGATCAGGTACTGCAGGGATTTCTTCAGCGCTTCGGCATCGAGGCCCTGGAGGATCCGCCCTTGGCGGTCTTGAGCAAGAGCAATGAGCTGGTCGACTTTTTGATGTCCGCGCGCGGTCAGAAAAACCCGGATGATCCGCCGGTCACGGAGGTCCGTTTTCTTGCGAAGCAACCCCTTGACCTCAAGGCGTTGAACCAGGCGCGTGACCGTCGGCTGGTTAAGCAGAGTCAGTTCAGTCAGTTCCGACAGTGAGCTCCCTTTGTTGTCGGAGAGTACAGCGAGAATTCGCCAATGCGGAATCGGCATGCGGTATCGACGCACGTCTTCATGGAATTCGGCTGAAATCGCTACGCTGGCTCTTCCGAGCAACGCGGAAAGATGATCGTCAGCGAACCGGCCTGAGAACAGTTTGCGCTGCATTTCGCTCACCGCCTCGGACGTAGGGACGGGATACGACGACTGAGCAGGCTTGCGACGCCCTGTCGTTCGTTTTTTCCGCTCTGAAGTTACCGAAGCCACGAGCAGCCCTCGCTATACCAAATTTGTCGCTTGATCGCTCAGACTAGTCGGGCCGCGTCGAGTTGGAAAGCCGCTCGGTGTCGAAACTTTCGAGGCGCCGATTGCAGCGCCCGGAGTTTCGGCACAAGCTCGATACATCGTGCCCCGCGCCCTCGACTCCACATCAAATGCGAATACCCCATCATTTCGTTCTTGACATTATATGCATTTATGAATTAATTATATGCAAATGCAATTGAATTGTTCCGAACGTGCCTGCAAGACGACAAAGGGGGTTGGATGAATTCCGTAGACGTTTCTGATGGGGTGAGCCTCTACGTCGAAGACTTCGGTGAAGGCGTCCCCATTGTTTTCATCTGTGGCGGCAATCTTACCCATAAGAGCTGGGAATCGCAGGTTGCCGCCTTGGCGGGACCGTTTCGCACGGTCACTTTCGACTGGCGCGGGACCGGCGCTTCCAGCAAGCCGCGCACTGGTTACAGCTTCGACGTGGCTGCGGCGGACGTCCATACTCTCATCGAGCGTCTGGATCTCGCACCTGCCGTGCTGGTAGGGCACGGGCTCGGTGCTCACCTGGCGCTACTCGTCGCTGATGCGGCGCCCGAGACTGTGAGGGGCCTATTCCTCACGGCAGCGGCGCCTTGGTTTTCGGGTGAGCGTGATGGCGCGATCGGCGGGGTGAGCGACGAGTTTCTTCGCTTCATGGTCTCGCAGGCCGGAGGCAGCGCCTCCAGCACCGGCGTTCATTACGCCCAAAGATGTTACGAGATGGGCGAGAAATGGCTGTTCCATCGCCCTCAAAGTCCCGGCGTATACCAATCCATCCTCGATCAAGCACTTGAGTGGCCGCAGTACGTGTTGAACGCCTACGCCAACAGCATGCGTGAAATCGATCACCGGGCCCGTTTGCCTTTACTGCGCCGACCGACATTGATTGTACAGGGCCGTCATGACCAAAAGCAGCGTTACGAAGGTGCCGTTCATATGGCGCAGCTGATTCCGGGCGCGCGGCTACACACGCTCGAGAATAGCGCCACGATGACTAACATCGAGGAGGTTGATGCCTTCAATCAGCTATTGGCTGAGTTCGTTCGGGAGCTTGAAGCGCAGCGCCTAGAAGCAGCGTAGTGATCGATCTTGCATCGCAAAAGGGCCTGAGATGTCGTTTTGTGAAGTCGCGCCCGGCGTGAGCCTTTATTACGAGGACTTCGGCACAGGCCCCGCCGTCGTGTTCACGGCGGCGGGTCAGCTCACGCACAAGATGTGGGGAAATCAGGTCGCAGCGCTCGCCGGCGAATATCGGACGGTCACGTACGATTGGCGGGGCACTGGCGCATCAGATAAACCGCGGAGCGATTACGCGCCCGAGACCTTGGCAAATGACCTCTGCGCGCTCGTCACGACCCTCGACCTTGCTCCTGCTGTCCTCGTCGGTCACGGAATCGGATCTCACATCACGCTGCTCGCCGCGACGCGTCGTCCCAATCTTGCGAGCGGCATTGTACTGGCAAGCGCAGCGCCTTGGTTCAGCGGCGAATATGACGGTGTACCTGGGGGGTTGTCTCCAGATTTCATCGAATTTCTGCAACGCGCGAATGAATTCGGTGATCACCGTGGCGTACCTTATGCAGCGGCCTGTGCTGAACTCGCGGAGCACTGGTTGTTTCATCGGCCCCAAGCTTCTGCGGTTCATCACGATATCTTGGAACAGGCGTTGAGCTGGCCGCAAGTTGTCATCAACATGATCGCAAGAGGTATGCCTAGCATCGATCATCGGCCACGGTTTGGACAAATCGAATGCCCGACATTGGTTATTCAGGGCCGTCACGATCGAAAGCAGCGCTACCCGGGAGCTGTCTACCTTGCGCGCCAAATCAAAAATGCTCGTCTCGTCACGCTCGAGAACAGTGCCCACATGGGACAGATCGAAGAGCTCAATGCCTTTAATCGTGTGCTGACTGAGTTTCTCGAAGCCGTCTACGCGATCAAAAGCGCCGCTTGATCCAAGCGGCTGCTACGGTTTCGAGGCAGAAACACGAGACCGGAGACAGCGGAGAACAACATGATCCGCGGTGGCGGCTTGTTCACGGTCGCCGAAGGCGCGGTATAGGGGGACACCATGGAAATTGCGGTGTTGGGAGGCGGGCATGGGTGTTACGCCGCCGCCGCCGACTTGAGCGAACAAGGTCACCGAATCCGTTTCTGGCGACGCGATCCGGAGGCCTTCCGCCCGGTCCTTGACCATAAGACGGTGATACTGAAGGACGTTGAGGGCCGCCGCGAGATTCCGATTGCGTTGGCGACGACGAATCTTGGCGAGGCGGTCCGCGGCGCGGAGTTCGTACTGATTCCGCTCCCGGCAATCGCCCAGGGCGACCTCTTCCGCGCGTTGGCGCCGTTGCTGACACCGGGACAGGTCGTGTTTCTTCCGCCCGGAACGTTCGGGAGCTATCTGCTCGTGGACACAATGCGCAAGGCCGGCAACCGCGCACAGGTGGCCGCGGCGGAAACCGGTACGTTGCCCTGGCTCTGCCGTAAGCATGGTCCTGCCGAAGTTGCGATCAGCGTACGCGCGACCCGCCTCCCGACCGGCGTGTTCCCCGCCAACCAACGCGACCGTGCCCTGTCGGTTATCCGGCAGGCTTTTCCGGCCGTGGAACCGCGCGAGGACGCCCTGGATGGCGCGCTGATGAACGCCGGCCCAATCATCCACCCTCCACTCATTATTCTGAACGCCGGTCCGCTCGAACACTTTGATCGTTGGGATATTCATAACGAAGGGACGCAACCCGCGATCCGCCGCGTCACCGATCAGCTCGACGCCGAGCGCATTGCCGTACGGGAAGCCCTGGGCTACGAGGGCTACCACTTCCCGCTGGCGGATCACTACCGCACCGACGGACAGGAATGGATGTACGGGCGGCGCTCGCACAAGAAGCTGACCGACAGCGGCGACTGGCGCGAGAAGATCGACCTGACTCAGCATCGCTACATGCGTGAAGACGTTGAGATGGGACTTGCATTCCTCGTGTCATGCGCTGACTACGCCGGGGTGGCCGCTCCGACGGCCCGTGGCCTGCTTGCGATCGGCTCAGCGATCAACGGCCGGGATTTCCGCAGCACCGGCCGAACGCTGGAGAATCTCGGCCTGGCGCGACACTCCAAGGGCGCGCTCAAAACGCTTTTGCGCGAGGGCCTGGCGTCGTGAGCACGCGAAAATCTCCGATTGCGGTGATGGGCGCCGGGCGCATGGGGCGTGGGATCGCGCATGCTTTCGCCTATGGCGGCCATCCCGTCACCATCGTGGATTTCAAGCAAAGGCCCGGCGAAGACTTCGCCCAGCTCGCAATCGCTGCCAAGGCCGAGATCGAGAGCAATTTGAACGCATTGGCGCGCGAGGACATCTTTCCGCAATCACTCATTGCGGAAATCCTTGCTCTCATCCGGGTCGTACCGTTGGCAGACGCCGCCGCCGCGTTCGCTGACGCGGAGCTCGTCTGGGAAGGTGTTCCCGAGCGCATGGACGCCAAGGCGGATGCCCTCGGCCGCGTCAGTGGGATGATAGCGCCAGAGGCCATCGTCGCGTCGACGACGTCCACCCTTCCGGTCACCGAACTGCAGCGCCACGTCGCGCGTCCCGACCGTTTTCTCAATGCCCATTTTCTCAACCCGGCCTTTCTTATTCCCCTGGTCGAGGTGAGCCCTGGCCCCGCGACGGACGAGGCCGTCACCCGTCGGCTCATCGCGATGCTGGAAGCGATCGGCAAGGTGCCCGTGCGCTGCACGGCATCCCCCGGCTACATCGTCCCGCGCCTGCAGGCTCTCCTGGTCAGCGAGGCGGCGCGGATGGTGCACGAAGGCGTGGCCTCAGCCGAGGATATCGACAAAGCCTTTAAGGTCGGCTTCGGGCCACGATATTCCGTCATGGGACCGATCGAGTTCATCGACTTCGGCGGGCTGGATATTGCGTTTTACGCTTGTCATCATCTGGCCAAGGCACTCAATTCGCCGCGCCACGCACCCCCGAGCGGACTCGACCAGCTGATGCGCGAGGGCAAGCGCGGACTGCGCGAGGGGCAAGGCTATTACGATTGGAGCGCAATCGACGTTGACGCCTATCGCAGCAAGCGATTCGCGGAGTTCGTTAGATTATTGAAGCCGCTGGGCTTGATGCCGAAGCCAGGATTGTAACGCCGTAACCAGGTGCGAATGGACATCCTGTGAGCGTCTTCATTTTCGGCATTGGAGAGACACGGCGCTGCGCCACACCTTCGCTTAATCGAGCGCTTCTGAACAGGTTATTGCATGAGGGGCTTTAGGCATGAGCGCTCCGATCGTCGCGTCTGATGCAGTGCATCTGAGCCAACGCTTTGGAATTGTCATTGCGATGGCATGTCGCGTCGGTCGGTCCCAACGCAGGAACGCGATTTTTGGCGATGCGTAAAAGTGCACCGAACATCGTCAACTAACCCGAACAAACGGCGTCGTATGTTCTCCGGTGTCGAGATCTGCAATGGGCACGGCGAGGCGGCATGGATTGGGAAATCGCGTTCCTCTTAGCACAAGATGGGGTCGCTAATGGGGCAATCTATGCACTGGCAGCGATCGGTCTGGTGCTGGTGTTTTCGGTTACGCGAGTTCACGTTCGTTTCGTTTGGCGATATATCGGCTTATGCGGCGCTGAGCCAAGCAGCGTTACAGACCGGCGAAATGCCCGGTACGGTCTGGCTGATCATTACCCTGGCGATTCTTGCAACTCTTATGGAAGTCACGACCCTCCTGCGACGCGGTGACACGCATCGCATTCCAAGAGCGATCTTTTGGTACGCGGTGGTACCGTTAGTGCCAGCAGCAATCACCTGGACAGTTGCCGGCCGTAAATTGCCGTTGACCGCCGAAATTGCTGTCGCGCTCTTGCTCGTTTTGCCGATTGGGCCGTTGCTATATCGCATTGCCTTTCGACCGCTGATCGATGCATCGGTACTCGTCCTACTGATGGTCGCGGTAGCACTGCATTTCGCTGTTTCTGGTCTTGCTCTGCTATTTTTCGGCCCGGAAGGAATGCGTACACGGCCAATCCTTCCCGGCATTGTGTCTCTCGGCAGCGCAGATATTAGAGGCCAGACACTACTCATCATCGGCGCGTCCGCCGTGTTCAGTGTGGTACTCTTCGTTTTTTTTGATCGGACACTGTTTGGCAAGGCATTGCGCGCCACTGCGGTCAACCGGATCGGGGCGCGTCTTATGGGCATCCGATCCTCGGTGACGGGGGCGGTGGCATTCACGCTTGCGGCGGGCATTGCCGGCATCTCCGGTATTCTAATTGGGCCGGTGACCACGCTTTACTATGACAGCGGCTTCCTGCTCGGCCTAAAGGCCTTCATCGGTGCCATCTTCGGCGGCCTCATCTCCTATCCATTGGCGGTACTAGGCGCCATTTCTGTTGGGTTGCTGGAGAGTTACGCCTCGTTTTGGAACAGTGCGCTGAAGGAAGTCGTGGTGTTCACGTTGCTAATCCCAGCGCTCCTGTGGCGCTCGTTGCTCTCCACCCCAGCTGAGGAAGAAAACGAGGAGCAGATCGGGACATGACCACCTTCATTGGCCCGGCGCTTTGGACTGTCGTGTTGGCTGGTATTGCTATCGCTCCGTTTGCGGCCGGCGGATTTACCATCACACTGTTGAATTACGTTGGCATCTACGCTCTGGTTACCCTCGGCCTGGTGCTGATGACTGGGGTTGGTGGCCTAACCTCCTTCGGCCAGGCGGCATTTGTTGGTATAGCCGCCTACACCACCGCGTGGCTTACAACAGTGCACGGCTGGTCGCCTTGGCTGGGTCTCATCGTCGCCCTGCTGATTACCGGTTTTGTCGCTGTCATTCTCGGCGCAGTGACGTTGCACCTAGGAGGCCATTACCTGCCACTCAGCACAATTGCTTGGGGCATCGCTATCTACTTCCTATTCGGAAATCTTGAGGGACTTGGCCGCCACAGCGGCATAACGGGCATTCCGCCAATCAATATAGGCGGGCTCTCCCTGCTAAAGGCGGAGTTGATCTATTGGTTGATTTGGGGAGTGCTGGGACTTTCGATGCTGCTTTGCTCCAATCTGCTCGACAGCCGACAAGGCCGAGCGATCCGTAGCCTCAGGGGCGGCGCGGCGATGGCTGAAAGTCTCGGCGTCGACACATTTCGGGTGCGTCTCGCGGTGTTTGTCTTGGCAGCATTGTTGGCAGCGGTATCGGGTTGGTTGTTCGCGCATATGCAGCGCGTTGTTAGCCCTGCGCCATTCGACGTTAGGCAAGGAATTGAATATCTGCTGATGGCGATGGTTGGGGGGTTCGGCTACGTCACCGGCGCCGTAATCGGTGCGACGATAGTCACCTTCACGAAAAGTGTTTTACAGGACGCTCTGCCGACCTTCACGTCGCATAGCGGGCAACTCGAGGTTGTTGTATTTGGCGCCGCCTTCATCCTTCTTTTGCAATACGCCCGTGGGGGCGTAGCGCCATTTCTCAGCCTCCTATGGAAGAAGAACCCGCGCTTTCCAACTGTAGCGACGCCGCTGGTGAAACGTGCGCTATCAGATGTCGGCACAACATTGTTGGAAGTTGATTGCGTTACCAAGCGCTTTGGCGGTCTTGTCGCCGTAGACAATGTGGGTTTCTCGCTTGCGTGCGGCGAAATCCTCGGACTGATAGGCCCGAATGGTGCCGGCAAGAGTACCATGCTCAATCTAATCACGGGTGTGCTAAAGCCTGATGCCGGCCACGTCCATTTCCACGGGCGAGAAATCACTGACCTGCCAGCGCGTGAAATTGCTCACGGCGGTATAGCTCGCACCTTCCAACACGTGAAGCTGCTGCCGCGCATGACGCTGTTGGATAACACGGCACTCGGTGTGCACGGGCGCAGCCGCGGGAGCTATCTTGCCTGCGCCTTGCGTCTCGACCGAACAGAAGAGGCATCAATTCAAGCAGAGGCGATAACGCAACTCCAGAATGTTGGCCTTGGCGACAAACTTCACGAATTGGCCGGGAATTTGTCACTCGGTCAACAACGTTTGTTGGAAGTCGCCCGGGCGCTTGCGGCCGATCCAGTCCTGATCATTCTCGACGAGCCTGCGGCGGGACTTCGGCGGACGGAGAAACGCGCCCTGGCGGGCCTTTTTCGCACGTTGCGAGACCAAGGCGCTACTATCCTGCTCGTCGAGCATGACATGGATTTCGTGATGAGCTTGGTGGACCGGATCGTCGTCATGGATTTTGGCCGAAAGCTGGCCGAGGGTTCACCTGCGGAAATTCAGGCTAGTGCGGCGGTGCGCGAAGCTTATCTTGGTGGCGTGGCGTGAGCGCGTTGCTGCAAGTCGACGACGTTACAGTATCCTATGGCAATGTGGAGGCGGTACGCGGCGCCTCCGTCCGAGTGGATGTTGGGCGTATTGTAACGATTATTGGTCCCAACGGCGCCGGCAAGACCACGCTGCTCAACGCAATCATGGGTCTCTTGCCGCTGCGTGCTGGTGGCATTGTTTATGACGGCGCTTCGCTTTTACGCCTGGACGTAGAAAGCCGAGTTGAGCGGGGCCTTTGCCTCGTACCCGAAAAACGGGAGCTTTTCACGGAACTGAGTGTGATCGACAATCTGCTACTCGGGGGATTTTCGCGGCGCCGCGACGCCATCGGTATGAAGAAGACCAGCCTCGAAGACGTTTACAATCTTTTTCCGCGGCTGGCTGAGCGCCGAACCCAACTCGCGGGAACACTCTCCGGCGGCGAGCGACAAATGTTGGCGCTCGGCCGTGCCCTTATGGCGATGCCGCGCCTTCTGATGCTGGATGAACCGTCGCTGGGTCTTGCCCCCCTTATCGTACGCGAAATATTCCGGATAATCGCAGGACTTCGACAACTCGGTGTTTCTATTCTCCTCGTAGAGCAGAACGCGCGGGCTGCTCTCGAAACTGCTGATTATGGCTACGTCATCGAAACGGGCGAGATCGTTTTCGAGGGAAACACTGCGGATCTCGTCGACGACCCACGTATCGCCACGACTTACCTCGGGGGCGGCAGGTACTGAATGAAGACTCCTAGCTCTCACAGGCCTCTTCCGCAATTCGAAGGGCGACCGCGGCCCCTGACGGGTTCATTTGCTGGGGCTCAAGTCTTACACCTGCTTCATCAAACCATTGGAGCGTTCGGCCTGATTCACGGTCTAAACGGCACGGGCAGATTGTTGAATTAAAAGCGGAAACCGCACTATTCACTCCCGGCTCACTCCCGGCACCAGTTGCTTTACAAGAAACATGATTTGTAATATATTTTTAAAAAAATTGACTCAGTGTTCCAACAGGGCGGCATGTGAGGGCTATATGAAACTCGTCTATAGCAGGATCCTGACATTGACGGTGGCTCTCTTCGGAGCGACTGCAACGTTCCTTCCTGGCGCCCGTGCCGACGTAACCGTCGGTTTGATCTTGTCCCTGTCAGGACCAGCTGCCTCGCTCGGTATTCCTTTTGTGAAGGGCGTTGCCGCTGGCGTCGCTCAGGTACCGGAAGTTGCCGGCGAAAAACTGAAGCTCATTACTCTTGATGATGCATCGGATCCTTCCGCAGCGGCGCGTAACGCGCGAAAGCTGATCGAGGAAAATAAAGTCGACATCATTATGGGTTCGTCGACCGCGCCGGCATCGCTTGCCGCTGCCAGCGTAGCATACGAGAGCAAGGTACCGATGATCATCCTTGCGCCGGCCATTATGAAGCCTGGTCAGCAAGACTGGGAAATCACAATCATACCGCCCATGCCGATGATGATTGCGGGCGTAGTCGACCACATGAAGAAGGTCGGAATCAAATCGGTTGCGTTCATCGGGTTCAGCGACGCCGCAGGCGACGCGGTCTACGACGGGCTGGTGCAGAACGCCACTCCGGCAGGCATAAAGATCGTGACCAATGAACGGTACGCTCGCTCGGACACCAGCGTGATGGCGCAAGTGCTCAAAATAATGGCTGCCAGGCCAGATGCTGTGATGACTGGGGGCTCCGGCACGCCTGGTGCGCTCTCTCATCTCACGCTTGCTGAGCGCAATTACGGCGGTGCGATATATTCGTCACATGCGTCAACCAACAAGGAATTTCTACGCGTGGGTGGAGATTCGTTGAACGGAATGATTATTCCGGCCGGGCCAGTCGTGGTGTTTGAGCAATTGCCTGAAAATAACCCGATCAAAAAGGCGGCGATAGAGTTTAAAAGCGCGTGGATCAAGGCCAACGGCGATTGGACCAATGATCCCTTCGCGGCTTACGGCTATGACGCTTGGTTAGTCATGGCCGATGCTGTGAAGCGCGTCGCGGGCAAAGCCAAACCGGGCACCTCGGAGTATCGTGCGGCGCTACGCGATGCGCTCTACCAAACAACCGAATTGGTGGGTGTTCAAGCAATCTACAACTTCAAACCAGGCAATCCTTATGGGGTTGACGAGCGAGCTCGGGTCATCGTCCGGTGGAAAAATGATCATTTCGAGCTCATTGAATAAAAGGGCACGTGATTGGAAATCGCAGAGAACAGCGATGCCTCATTGTGAAGCAGGTTGAGCTGTATTACGAGGATTTCGGTGACGGACAGCTATTGTGTTCACTAAAGCGGGTCTCGCTCATTGGAACCCAAGCCCCTCAACCCGTTATGGCCGGGCTTGTCCCGGCCATCTCGCTTAAGCAGGTTCAGTGCCTCAATAAACGGGATGCGCGGGACAAGCCCGCGCATGACGACATAGAGTGTGGCGTTTCAAACCGAGCGAGACCCGCTTTAATTCTGGCTATCTACGCGCAAAATGTGGGCAGGCCAAGTAGCCGCACTGTCAAGGCAGTTTCGTACGGGTACTTACGATGTCCGCGGCATCGCTGCTTGGCTAAGGGCCACCCTCTTGTTGCCGGCGAGCTGCACAGAAAGCGATGAGGTATCGCAGGGAAGCCTTAAGCGGTTCAGCATCAATGCCGGCCAGTATCCGCTTCTGCCTTTCTTTTGCAATGCGGATCAACTCCCTGACCTCGTCCAGACCACGCGCTGTAAGAGACAGGCGCACAATCCGTCGATCCGCTGCGTCGGGCGTTTTGCGGACGAGTCCTTGCTTTTGAAGGCGCTGCACCAATCGTGTCGTGGTCGGTTGTTTGGTAACCGTGATTTCAGCGAGATCAGATATTGTCATTCCATCGCTGTCCGAAAGCGTTGCAAGAACCCGCCAAGTAAGTACCGGCATACCGCGGCGCTTGATATCGGCATTGAACTCCGCGGCCACTGCAGCACTCGCGCGTCCAAGCAGCGCTGAGAGATAGTCGTCAAAAAAATGACCAGTAAACACCTCACGTTCCATTTTCTTGATCGTTTTGCCGGCAGGGAGCAGATACCGTGTCATCGACATCCGAACACGACGTTTCATCTGCTTGCGCTGTTTCGTTCGCACCGAAATTGCCTTCCTTCCTCCAACGAGAATGGCTCGCTGGCTTACATTCTTGCTGGATTAGTTAAGTGCTCGATTTTGCGTCGCCATCGTCCATTGAGCAAGTAACACCATAACATTTTGATATCACGCGATAGGGCCGGTCCCGGAAATCTGCACAGGGCGACAAGTGGAGTTTCTGCCTGACGGCGGGCAAGATTGGCCCGCGAATCAGGAGGGACCATGAGCAGACGAGCGCACCGGATGTCGCCGCATGGTCACGATCTCGGCGAGCCTTTCGACCGTAGCGTCCCGCTGTACAATTCGTGTCGGTATGGTCGCGACATACTCTGCAATCAGCCGCGCATCGGTCGTTCTTTGCCAGCACGCCGCGGGCGCGACGCGCGTTCAGTCACTGATCAATTTATAGCCAACTCCACCTAAATTGCGCACGATCTCCTTCATCAATTCCCTTCCGTCAGCGAGCCTTTTCCCTTCGATCCCGGCAGTCGCTATTTCGTAAACACTTCGCATTGTCAGTAAGGCTTGCTCGTACTTTACCTGTCCGGACGACGTGATCATTAAGTCGGCGCGCCGACGATCTACTTTGGACGTTCGCCTTTGCACAAGACCGGCAGTTTCCATTTGGTCAACAACGTGTGTCAGCGCAGTCCGCTCGATGACGGTGAATTGCGCCAATTCGGTTGTCGACATGGGGCCGTGGCCATGCAGCATTGCGAGGGTCCTCCAGGCGGGAACGCTGAGCCCGATCCGTTTGAGGGCCAAGCGCATCTTATTGCGATACAGCGCATCGATATGGCCTATCCAATAAAAAAAATATGTTTCGAGCGCAAATGCCTCAGAGCTCGGCTTAAGGCCAGCCTTTCGGTTCTTTACTACCGTCACACCAGTTCCTCGACTCTCCGACTGATCATGCCATTCATCTGCGACCAATCGAACAGCAAGTCAAAGTGGTTTTGACCATCAACCACAGTGATTTCATGTCTAACGTAGGACGCTTGCGAGAGCGTCGCATGGCGCGGTTGGCGAATCGGGCCTTCCGGGTGTTTTGCCCCGATCATAGGGAAATAAACGAGTTCGCATGCGGCGGACTGAGGGCACGGCTATTTCGAACTTTCTCGAAATGGGGAGCCTTAGGGGTGGCTGAAGCCATGATGTCACGATCGGCCGATCGTAGTCCGCGTCGACGGTGTCGGGGTCGGAAATTTCTGCAAAAGAACAAAGAACATGGAGATCCTCAGGGCATAAATCGTCCGCCATTTACATGTATGGTTTGTCCCGTGATATAGCCGGCTGCAGGGCTTGCGAGAAAAAGAACTGCTCCTACGACATCATCAACTTCCGCAAGACGTTGTAACGGAATGAGAGGCACAAAGTGCGCGGGATCGAACCACTCACCATCGCTGTCATGACGACCTAGACCGCCTTTCATAAAGTCGGTCAATATCGCACTGGGAGCAACAACATTTGCGCGAAGCTTTGGCGCAGCTTCTAGAGCTATTGTTTTTGTAAGTGCAATGAGGCCTGCCTTCGCTGCAGAATATGGGCCGAACCCACGAAGCACAGACACTCCAAGGCCAGAGGAAATTGTGACAATGCTTGGGTTTCTTCCGCAACCGAGCAATGGCAAGGCCTCACGAATAACCAAGTGTGCAGTGGTCAAATTTCCATTGATTACTTCGGTCCACTGCAATTCGTCGATTTCCGTCGTCGGTCGTGGCGGCGTTATTGTGAATCCGACAAGGAAAACGAGAGTGTCGAGACCTCCAAAGCTAGTCTCGACCTGTTTGAACCCTGCGCGGACATCCTGAGAACGTGTGGCATTAATTGGAATGAGCAATTCGACGTTTAAGGGATGCTGTTCGATCGACTGCGGCAGGTCGAGGACTGCGACACGCAGATTGAGCTCCTTGCAGGCGGCCACAACGGCTCGCCCGATTGCTCCGCAACCCCCAACGACGGCGATGCGGCTGCCGGCATCTGGAACGGTTCGAGCGGCCCATCCGGTTGAGGCCATCACTCGGTTTCCCAAGCTGACGTTGCATCCCATTCGACAATTAGGTTAGACAGGGCGCGAATGGCGACATTTGGCACGAACAATGGCGTCCAGTCCGGGGCAAGCCGCAGTCCTGGAAGCCGATCAAGTAACGCGTTCAACGCAATCTTTGCTTCTAGTCTGGCCAATGGTGCGCCTATGCAAAAATGGATGCCATGACCAAACGCAAGGTGTTTATCGCCATTCGGCCGATCGAGGTCGAATCTTTCCCCCTCGGGAAAAACATCATCATCGTGTCCTGTAGAGCCGAGGTGGAGCAGAAGCTGAGCTCCTTGCGACAAAGCGACCCCGCCCAGCTCGACCGGACGCGTTGCTATCCGCCGCCAGGCGGCTATCGGAGGGTCAAGTCGCAACGCCTCTTCGATGACGCGAGTTACTAACGTACGGTTCGCCAGCACGGCCTCCCAGCGCGATTTGTCTTCTAGAAGAAGGCGCACAGCGCCGGAAATCAGGTTGGCCGTAGTTTCCTGACCGGCGAAAACCAACCCAAAGATGAGGCCTGCAATATCGTGGCAGCTCAGACTATCGGGGTTTGCTTGGTGCAATCGAAGTAGATCACCTGTCGCATTCGAAGGAAGGTCATTAGCGCAAACGTCAACAAACCGAGCGCAATAATTCCAGTAAGCGACCATACCCGCCGCACTGTCCACTTGCTCAACCTCTGTTGCTTGCCCAAAGAATATGCGAATGCGATCCATACACCACGATAAAAGTCGGGCGTGATCGTCTGGTGGAAACCCGATTAAATCAAAAATAATCTTGGCCGGTAAAAGTGAGGCCAATTCAGCGACCAAGTCGGCACGACCGCGCCGGATAAATGCGTCAATGAAACCATGGGTCGCAGCAGTAATTTCGGGTTCTAATGCGGCTAATTTGCTAGGAGTAAGCGCCAACGCCGCGACCAACTGTCTGCGCAATTGCGCATGCGCAGGATCGTCGGTCGCCGTGATTGAGGCCCCTGGCAAGAAACCACCGTCCACCAACACCCGGCGCGCAGCATCGCAGATCGGCACGATTGGCTGCTGGGCGTTTGTGCTCGAAAACGTTTTTGGATCGCGCAGGACCTGTCTAACGTCCTCATAGCGTGTCACAACCCACAAACCCAGATCCTCGACGAAGTAAATTGGACAGTCTCGACGCGCTTGAGCAAGAGACGTGTACGGATCACGCATAAACGCGGAATTGAGTGGATGAGTCGGTTCGAAAGGGCAACTCCTGGAACTTTGCATGGATGAGTGACCTGCTGCGTTGGCCAATTTCGGATTTGACTATAGCTTGACAAAAGTGAAAAGACACGTAAATTTTCACGTAAATTGCGCGGACCAAATTTGATGCCGGACTGTTGTTTCTCTGGCTCTCGGAAATGACGGGAGGCGCCGAACCAGTGCGAATCGTTCACCTGAACGAATTTCCCCCAATCTTCGACGTCCGGGACGGCAAATCGGTTGGGCTCGCCGCTGACATCATCCGCGCCGCAGCCGTTCGGGCGGGCGTTGAGGTGGTATTTGTGCCGGAGACAATCGAACAGCAGATGCCAGCGCTGACAAACGGTCGCGCAGATGCACTTTATGCGGCCATCACTCCGGAGCGCCGGCAACTGCTGGACTTCGGTGCTCCGATATTGATGACGGGGGGTGCGCTGTACGTGCGCGCCCCGAACCTCACGCCCGAGAGCCTCGCAGCACTATCTGGAAAGGTCGTCGTTACTCCGCGGGCAGGGCCGCTCGCAGCCTTCATCCAAAAAACAGCGCCAGACGTGAAACTGGTCGTAACAGCAGATTACGAGGAAAGTCTTGCGCGCCTGGTTCGAGGCGAAGCAGACGCAGCTGCGCTGAATTTCCATGCTGGCACTCGCATTGCTGCCCGACTCCATCCGGGCCAGGTGACCGTACCTCGCACCATGTTCATCCAGACGCCGCAGGCCGTCGGTGCAATAAAAGGCCGAGGCACGAAACTCATTGCCCAGCTGGATGTTGGACTTGCAGCCATTCATGCCGACGGCATTTGGCAACAAATCAACGACCGTTGGCTCGGACACTAGGCGGTTCGCGACGACACTCTCCAGCACCGTGGCGCAGGGGCGTGCTGGAAGATCGTCTCGCCGTTGGTGCTGGCGAGGTGCTCGGACTGCCGGGTGCCCGAATGTTCCTCGACCTGACCAAGGACGCGCCGAAGGATCAGAACGGGATTCCGTAGCAGCCCTGGGCGAGGGAGGCCGGGGAGCAGGTGAAGGCTGCGTTCCTCGACTTCCCAAGCCGGCCGGAAACCAGCCTGGGGACGAAATGGACTACCTGCTGAACAAGCGACTGACATAGTCGGCGAGAACTTCGCCGTCCAGCCTGGCACCATCGGTGAAGACCGCAGTTTGGCAGCGCGGGGGTGAAGACAACATTCGGGCCATTGTGCGTGGTGCGCCATGTGGTTCGCGCTGTCATGATCATGCAGGCGCGCCAGCAACCGCACTTGCCCGACAACAGGGAAACCGACATCACCGCCATTCATGAGGCGGCGCTGAGATCAACCCGCGCTGATTGACCCGCGCACGTTGCTCAGTCCATACTTTGCTCGTTCTGCTCATTCGATGTCAAAGCGGGACCACCCGTTGAGAAAAAACTCGAGCCCCAGGGATGTTGATTGATGCCGGTCAAAAAAAGAGGGGCCGCTAATGTAAGCGTTTGTGGCGATAGTGTTGACCTTGCACAGGTGAAACTCATGACAGATCTCACTCGGCGCAGCGTGCTGGCTGCGATCGGCTCGGTGTTGACGGCAGGCGCTGCAATCGGCGGCGCGGTCGTCGCGAAGGGCCAGCCCTTTCCACTGCCGCCACCGCCACCGCCACCGCCTCCGTTTCCGGTTCCGTTTCCGCCTCCGCCACCGCCACCGCCACCGCCTCCGCCTCCGCGGACGCGGAGGCCTCCGCCTCCGCCGCCTCCCCCGCCGCGGTGACATTCGCGCAGGCCGCTTGCCTGGATGCAGGCGGGCGATTGCACGGTCGCACGCTGCGACCGTGAACAAGTCTTTGAAAGAGAGAGACTTTGGCAATGAGCCGTGTGTGAGCAAACGCGGACGAGTTGACCTGACCAAACCGGTCGCATGGCGCGACCAGTAGCAAAATCATTGAAAGACCTGGGATTGATCGGCGAACGACTCTGCTGCGGAGGCAGTTCTTTCCAATTCGGCCGCACGTCAGCTTGCCGCCGCCCGCCCGGTGGCCGAAGGTCGGCACTGGCCTTGCCGAGTGTCGTCGGGGGACCGGGAAGCGCTTTTTTTAGATTGGACCAGGTTCACTTTTTGCTGCGCTTCCAAAATGGCGGGTCTTCAATAGTCCACTTATATATCTTGGTGTGGGTATCCTTACATGCACGATGAGTTTGATTAATCGGTTCTTCAACCCAAACTGCCGTCTGCATTTTGCGCTGGATGCTGACCGTTGCTTTTCGACAAGCTACGGTGTCGCCGCTTTCCACGGCAACAATCTCGTCGTTGTCCCATTTTGTTATCGGAAAAATGCCCGGCATGTCCAGTTTGCCGAGCTGATTAGGGCCGATTTGCGCAATTGAATAAGTCAAGCATTCCATGCGATCCTGATAGCAAGCAACCGTGACTGTATTATTCTTGTTACCGACACCTTCGCCAGTGAGAGTACCTGAAATTGAAACAACCCCATCGCCAAACGCGGCCTGTCCAGCGTCATAAAAGACCTTGCTGTCGAAAATCACATCTGACGGTTCATCCGAAGTAACCCAAAGAGATCGAAGCAAGATTATTGAAACAACAAAGAACGCGAGAAACCAAATAGTCGCGCCGATGCTCGGCCACTTCATCATCGGCCCGTCCCTCTAACGAGATTTCTCAGCGTCATCCGGGGACCGGCAGGATGCTTGGGGTTCAAGGCTTGCTCCGTGGCTCACCGGTCTGAAACTTTATCCGATTCTGGGCCTAGTAGGCGACGGGATTGAGGAGCAGAAGGTGCATTAGGTCTATGGAGCGCGGCTCGCGATCGAAGCCATGAGGCAACCGATATTCTCGATAAAAGCCCACGGGAGATACAGCGCAGCAATACTTGCACTGAGCGAGGATGTTCAGGGGTGCCGCGGGTGAACATACCGCACTCGTCACGATGACCACGAACAAAGCGAGTGCTCAGAACCCCACTTTCTTCGCCGACCTCCACCACGCGTACGATCGGCTCGAGAGTGAGTTCCGAGATTGTGCGGTCGTGCTGACAGGCACGGGGCGGGTGTTCTCTGCGGGTCTCGACTTTGATTACCACTTTCCGCTCTTCGCCCGTCGCTCGCTCGCCGAGGTCGATGCCTGGTTTGACGCCTGTCGAGCGACTAATCTGCGCGTCTTCACCTATCCACGGCCGACAGTTGCGGCGATCAACGGACATGCGTATGCGGGCGGCCTCATCACGGCCCTAGACTGTGATCTGCGGATCGCTGCGGATGCAGCCTCGCAATTCGCCCTCAACGAGGTGCCGATCGGCATCCCGATGCCGGCCGTCTATGTTGAGATCATCAAGTACGCGCTGGCGCGCCGGCTGCTGCCGAGATGACCTTGTTTGGCCAAGTCTATGGTCTCGCGGATGCCCATCGACTGGGGATCGTCAATCACATCGTCCCCGCCGAGCGACTGATCGACGAAGCCGTCGCTTGGGCGGGTCGGGTCGAGCCAGATTGCCATCCCGCCTACGACTATTCGAAGCGTGCTCTGCAGGCGAGTACGCTGCGCGCCATCGATGACGCCCGACGCCTGGACCAGGATCTACTCGCGCGTCGCATGACCGATTTAGGAGGCCTTCGCGCTCACGCGCGCCGCTATCGAGAGCTTAAAGGCCGTGAGCCCTCGTGGGAGTTGCTGGAGCCCAACGTTGCCGAGTAGGGGTCGTTGAACCTCTTAGACCAATGCGGGACCTTTGCGGTTCCAACCTGTTCGCTAAAAAAGTGGTCATGTCCGGTAATGGGATGGTCCGGCCGTGCTCCTGCCCCGCCAGCGATCGAAGCTGGCAAGGGGCGCCAAAGACGAGGAGCACGCCATGACACGGAGACTCAATCCCTCAATTGCGGTTGTCGGCATCGATATCGGCAAGAACTCGTTCCACATTGTGGGTCAGGATGAGCGTGGTGCGATCGTGTTGCGGCAGAAGTGGTCACGTGGTCAGGTGGAGACACGGTTTGCGAACATGCGGCGGTGCCTGATCGGCATGGAAGCCTGTGTCGGCGCCCATCATCTCAGTCGCAAGCTCAGGGCGTTTGGCCACGATGCGCGGCTGATGCCAGCGAACTACGTTCGTCCCTACTCGAAAGGACAGAAGAACGACTTCCGCGATGCGGAGGCGATCGCCGAGGCGGTACAGCGCCCAACGATGAAGTTCGTCGCGACCAAGACCGCCGATCAACTTGACTTGCAGGCGCTTCACCGCGTGCGTGAGCGGTTGGTCAGCCAGCGCACCGGCATCATCAATCAAATCCGTGCTTTCCTGCTGGAGCGCGGCATTCCTGTGCGGCAGGGACAACGCTTCTTGCGTGCCGAGCTGCCGGCCATCCTGGCTACACCGCCGGATGTCCTGTCGCCTCGTATGGTGCAGGTGATCGAGGGCCTGGCCGGCGACTGGCGCCGGCTGGATGAGCGGATCGAGTCTCTATCGGTCGAGATCGAGACTCTGGCGCGCCAGGATGGCGGTTGCGGGCGGCTGATGAGCGTGCCGGGGATCGGGCCGATCATCTCGAGCGCGATGGTGGCCGCGATCGGCGCTGGAGATGCGTTCTCGAAAGGCCGAGACTTTGCCGCCTGGCTGGGGCTCGTTCCGAGACAAATCTCGACCGGGGACCGCACGATCCTCGGCAAGATATCGAAGCGCGGCAATCGCTATCTGCGCGTCCTGTTCGTGCAGGCCGCCTGGGTTGTACTGATCAAGCCGAAGAGCTGGGAGCGTCACGGGCTCAAGCCCTGGATCGAGGCGGCCAAGAAGCGGCTGCACCACAACGTGCTCGCGATTGCGCTCGCCAACAAACTGGCCCGCATCGCCTGGAGCGTTCTGGCTCATGGCCGGAACTTCGAGGCGACGAAGATCAGTGAGGTAGCCGCCCGATGAGCCCACGATGATATAGCCCGATAACCCTAACCCACCGAGGTCTGCGAGAGGATCAAACGAGATGGAGGATCGGTCTTCCCGGCGCATGCGAACACTGGTGACCCGAATGGCCCACTGAGGTCTATCCGCTAATGAGATCGCACGCGCGCTGATATCCATGATGGCCGGGAGCACGACACGCTCCGAGCAGAGGCCGGATACATTGATGCAAGACCGCACATCCGCCAGATCGACGAAACCCTCTTGCGACGCACGGCCGGACCATACATTCGGGTCAAAATGCGAAGAACTCGCATTGAGCATATGTTGGCCGGTCTACCCCCAACAGAACACCGCTCGGGCCCCGCCTAAGTGGACCAGCTTCGGACTCTTTCCCAGAGCTCCAGCCCATTGCTGGGGATAATTGTACCTTTTAGCTGCAAATGGGCCGGTGTGAGGTGGATCACTTGCTTTTGCGGTATTTCTATATTCCATTAGGTATTATGTAACCACCACCCCGACTATATCGCACCGATTCCCGCAATTTTGGGGAGAATCTCGTAATGTCAGTTTTGGCGGGGGGTGATGAAAACCCCAGTGAAGACGCGGTCAAAGCCGTCGCTGATCCCACGACGATCCAATCCGTTACGCAGGCAATCGAAGACTATCATCTGGATCCGGCTGGCGCGAAATGGGGCCCGGTGACCCCTGGAACTGGTGGCGGTATAATCAAATACTCGTTCTGGAATTCGAACTTTGGGGACGAGTCATTTCCGTATAGCAGCAGCCTTACAGACAAAATGAAGGCGCTCGTTCGCGCCGCTTTTAGTGCTTGGTCCTCGGTCGCAAACATCGACTTTCAAGAAGTACCCGATTCTCAGACAACTGATCAGAATGGAATCCGCGTCGGCTTGCTCACCCTCGCCGAGCTGCTAACCATACCCAACCTCACACAGGAAACCGAAGCGGCGCAAATCAAACTCCCTGACCCCAATAACGTTACCATCCGACGATCACAGATTGCAATTGCCTCGGACATTGGTTGGCACGAGGTGAATGGGGACTTGTTCGATTCTGCAGGAAAAAGTTTCACTCATATCGTTTTGCATGAAATAGGTCATTCCCTCGGGCTTGGTCACTGGGATGCTACCCCTGCGGTTATGAATCAAGTGTCTAACGCTGATCCTAATTTGAAGCAGAGTGACATAGACGGTGCGTCTCACATTTATGGCCCAGTACAGCCGCACCCGAACCTTATCGCGTGGAATTTCCATGTCGTCACGACGTCCAACGACAATGCGCCGTGGACATTCGAGCCCGGCAAGACCTACTCGGTCACCTGGTCGGTAACAAACGTCGGCAATGCTGCGGCAGGGCCCAGCAGCGCGGAGTTGTTGCTCACATCCGATCCCGCCAACTTCGGCACGATTCATGGAAACTCCTATCTCGGCCCTACCGATTACACGTTTGGCGGGTTTGGTGGTTTCCAGCTGGCGGCGGGCGCTACGACCGAATTCCGCTTGGACTTTACAATTCCCAGCACGCTGACTCTCGGGTTCGGGACCTATTATCTCGGAGTTGTCGCGGATTTTTTTCACGAGGTCCCCGAATCCAACGAGAACGACAATGTTGTTGTCACCGCGGTCACCATCACGGCGCCGCGACCTGACCTGATCGTGAGCAGCCTCACGCCGACGACGACCAATCAGTTGAATGCGGCCTTGCCGACCGACCCCTTGAAAGCGACCTCGCCGATCGACGAGGCCCCCGCCACCAGCGCCGCGCGCGGAACGCCGCTGAATTTCACCTACGTGATCAAGAACCAGAGTTCGGTCGCCACGGGGCTGAGCTACGCCGGCTGGCAGATCGACCATCAGCCGAGCACGACGAGCTACATCAACGGCGACGCGATCAACTCCCTGGCGGCGAACGCCACCGCGTCGTTCACACGCACGCTCGATACGTCAAACCTGAGCGTGGGGACGCATAAGCTGTGGGTCGCGGCCGACAACTGGAACGGCGTCGCCGAGGGTGACGAAACCAACAACCTGCAGTCGTTCAGCTTCACCGTCACGGCACCCATTTCGAAGGTCATCAGCAGCGGCCAGATCGTCACGGTCTACTCCGGCCAGACGGAGACCAGCGCGACTGTTCTCGCCGGGGGGTACGCGCTCGTATCGTCGGGCGGGACGGCGAGCAGCACGATGGTCAACGGCGGTTCGCAGGTAGTCTACGCCGGCGGGACGGCGAGCAACACGGTGGTCAAGAGCGGCAGCCATTACGTAATGTCGGGCGCGTCGGCGGGGAGCACGACGGTCAGCGGCGGAACCGAAGGCGCGTTCGGCACGGTGAGCGGCACGACCATAATGAGCGGCGGCCTCGAATACATATACTCGGGCGGCCGTGCGCTCGGTGCCACCCTGAGCGGCGGATACGTGCTGGTGCAGTCCGGCGGAACGGCGGGCGGCACCACCGTCAAGGGCGGCGGACAGGTTGTTTACGCCGGCGGGACAGCGAGCGGCACGGTTCTCAGCAGCGGAGGTGTCGAGTACGCGCTCGCCGGCGGCACGACCATCGGTGCCACGGTCCTCGGCGGCAGCGAGAACATCTTTGGCGCCGGCACCGGCACGATACTCAGGAACGGCGGCGTTGAATTCGTGTTTGCGGGGGGGAGTGCTCTCGGCACCACTGTGAGCAACGGTTACGAGTTGCTCCAGTCCGGAGGCAAGGCGATCGGCACGACCGTACTCGGTGGCGCCCAGCTGGTCTACGGGTCGGCGGTCGCCAGCAGCACGGTCGTCAATGGCGGTGCGCAATACGTCATGTCGGGCGGCACCGCCAGCGGCACCACCGTCAGCAGCGGCAGCGTCTGGATCTACGGCACCGCCCTCGGCACCACGCTCAAGGGCGGCAACGAATTCGTCAATTCCGGTGCTAGCGCGAGCGGCAGCGTGGTGAGCAACGGCGGCTACGAGACCGTATCGGCAGGCGGCACTGCGCGCGCCACCACCCTCCGCGGCGGGCAGCAGATCGTCTACGCCGGCGCCAATGTCAGTGGCGTAACCGTCAACAGCGGTATCGCCTATGTGCTCGCGGGCGCCACAGCCACCGGTACCGTTGTCAACGGCGGCACCGAATCGGTCTACGGCAAGGCGACCAGCACGACGGTCAAGACCGGTGGGTTTGATTTCGTCTATTCCGGCGCGGTCGCATCGGGCACGACGCTCAGCAGCGGCGGCGATGAGATCGTCTATTCCGGCGGCGTTGCGATCGGTACCGTCGTCAGCAGCGGGGGGCAGCAGATCGTGCTTGGCGGAGGCGCTGCGAGCAGCACCCAGCTTGGGAGCGGCGGCCTCGAGTACGTGATGTCGGGCGGCGCTGCGGTGGCGACCATGATCAGCGGTGGCGTGCTTGAAATCACCAGCGGCGGCACTACCGGCCCTGCGGCGGTGACGTTTGCGCTGAGCGCCGGCGGGATCCTGCAGCTCGACGAACTCGGTGCACTACGGCGGCCTTGTCGCCGGCTTCGGCAAGCCGGACTTCATCGATCTTCGCGACATCACGTTTGGATCGAGCACCAGCCTGACCTACACCTCCGCGAACACCAGCAACACGAGCGGAACGTTGCGGGTGACCGACGGCGCGCACACCGCCAACATCACGCTGCTCGGCCAGTATCTCGTCGGCAATTTTACCTCGGCGAGCGACGGCCACGGCGGCACGCTCGTCGGCGACCCGCCGGTCGTGGCACAGACCGATCCCCAACCGGCAGCGATTGCCGATCCGCACCTGGCCTGAGGACGCGCCGAAAAGGAATAAGATTATCGCGCGGCCGCGATGAACGAGGGCATTGGCGCTCCCGATTTTGAAAAATTGCCGCGGTTTTTGAGTGCCCCCTTTAAATTTTGAGCCCCGTCGGAGGAGCCCGGATTTTCCCCGAGTTAGGTAGATGCGATGATGTTGATCGAGGGGTCGCGATTAGTCTGGTCGCGCCATGCTTGCCTGGGCACAGGTTTGACGAATGCGAACCAAGCCCACTGATTACAGGCTCGCGCCCACGATAACTTCACAGTGTTCACAAATAGGGGCATCTATGCCGTATGTATGCCGTACGGCGAAAGCTGAACGCCGCTAGTTCGACCTAAGCCATTGATGTTAATGGCGCGCCCTACGGGAATCGAACCCGTGTTTCCGCCGTGAAAGGGCGGCGTCCTGGACCGCTAGACGAAGGGCGCGGAGGCGCGGCGAGGTATAGAGAGGTTTGCCGCAAGCGGCAACAACCGGCGGATCTCTGCCGCGTACGAGGCCCGCTACCAGTGCCCGGTGTTGGGCATCGACGCCCAGGGTTCCTGCGCCGGAAGCGCCGCCCCTTTCTGCAACAGCTCGACCGATTGCTTGTCGGGAGAACGCACGAATGCCATCTGGCCGTCGCGCGGCGGCCGGTTGATGGTGACGCCTGCCTTCATCAGCTTGGCGCAGACCGCATAGATGTCGTCGACCTCGTAGGCGAGATGGCCGAAATAGCGCGCCTCGCCGTAGTCCTCGGTGTCCCAGTTGTAGGTGAGCTCCACCAGCGGTGCATTGCGGCCCCTGGCTTGCGAGGCCGCGACCAGCGACTTGTCCTCGGGCGCGGCCAGGAACACCAGGGTGAAGCGACCCTTGTCGCTGTCGACGCGCCGGACCTCCTCGAGGCCGAGCTTGCTGCAATAGAAGTCGAGTGCTGCGTCGAGATTGCGCACGCGCAACATTGTGTGCAGATATCGCATGAAGAACCTCATTTCAGGTTGCGGCGCCGGGGCTGCCCGCCGCCGGCATGATCGGAAACCAACCATGATCGCGCAAGATGTCGAGCATGCGACGAGGGAGCTTGGCGAGCTGATTGCGGCGGCGCGCAGCGTCGTTCCATTCACCGGCGCCGGCATCTCGACCGAATGCGGTATTCCGGATTTTCGCTCGCCCGGCGGGCTGTGGACCAAGCATGCGCCGATACCGTTCGATGCGTTCCTGGCGAGCCAGGAGGCCCGCGACGAAACCTGGCGACGGCGTTTCGCGATGCATGAGACGCTGTCGGTGGCCAAGCCCGGCCGTGGTCATCTGGCGCTCGCCAGCCTCTACCGTGCCGGCAAAGTGCCCGGCCTCGTCACGCAGAATATCGACAACCTGCACCAGGCCTCCGGCATTCCGTCCGGCAAGGTGATCGAACTGCATGGCAACACCACCTATGCGGCGTGTCTCGAATGCGGGAAGCGTTACGAATTGGCCTGGGTGAAGGCGAGCTTCGACCAATCCGGGCACGCTCCCGAATGCACCGTCTGTGACGGCTACATCAAGACGGCGACCATCGCGTTCGGCCAGGCGATGCCCGCCGAGGCGATGCGGCGGGCCGAGGAAATAACGCTCGCCTGCGATCTGTTCATTGCCATCGGATCATCGCTCGTTGTGTGGCCGGCAGCCGGATTCCCGCTCATGGCCAAACGCAACGGCGCCAAGCTCGTGATCATCAACCGCGAGCCGACCGACTTCGACGACGTAGCCGATCTTGTCATCAACGCCGACATCGGCAGCGTGCTCGGCCGCTTCATTGCACATTGAACGCTGAACGTCCGCAGTCGGGCCACGCAAGGTGAGTCAATTTGACTCACCCGGCGAGGCTTCACGGAACGCGAGGACGGGCTAAGCTGCCGGGGGTCTTGCACCAAGCTGCGCAAGGCTCGGCGACGGTTGTCGATGTGCGGGGGAAAATCCGAATCATCTCGCTGCACATTCAGTGCTTTTGGTAAAGATGTGCACAGGCCAAAACAACAACATTGCCAGACGGCGAATTATACTTTTCCATGTTGGCCTCGATGTTATTCTTTGAATTACGATTTGTTTAAGCGCCCGGCAAGAGGCGCCTGGATGATGCGGGCGCGCGGAACATGAGCGCGAATGGCGTTGGCCCGAAAGGGCAGGTATTGAAAAGTCCAGAGTACGAGGACCAGGACGTGCTCGGTCTCAGTCTCACAGTCCCGGCGGAATTCGGCGAAGATGCCGCGTCGGTTGTTGAGGTCAGCGGCGTCATCAAATGGTTCGACGTAGCCAAAGGGTTTGGCTTCATCGTCCCCGACAACGGCCTGCCCGATGTGCTGCTGCACGTCACGTGTCTGCGGCGCGATGGCTTTCAGACTGCATACGAGGGGGCGCGCGTCGTCTGCGAGGCGCTGCAGCGGCCGAAGGGAATGCAGGCGTTCCGGATCCTGTCCATGGATGAATTCGACCGCGATCCATCCCGCACAGACGCCCGCGCGCACGCATGTGACCGTGACGGCGACCAGCGGTCTCGAGCGCGCCCAGGTCAAATGGTTCAACCGTCTGCGCGGGTTCGGCTTCCTGACGCGCGGCGAGGGGACCGCCGACATATTCGTACACATGGAAACGCTGCGCCGCTTTGGTCTGACCGAGCTGCGGCCGGGTCAAACTGTGCTGGTGCGCCATGGTCCGGGGCCGAAGGGGCTGATGGCCGCGGAAGTGCGGCCGGACGGCGGTCCGAGCGGGCCCGCATCGCATTAGTGTGCTGCGGGGTATGACGAACTTCGGAATCGGGACACCTTCGGTTCCAAATGAGCGAGACCCGCCTTAGCCGCGGGTTACAAATCGGTGCTTCACATGAGCCGGCCGGCGCGGTAACTGTCGCGCCACCAGGGGTCTCATGATGCGCCGGTTCCTGTTCGCAGCTGCAAGCTTGATGGTTGCGCTTGCCTTCATATGGCAGCCGCCGCTCGCCGCCACGACTGGAACGCTCGAAATCGCCAGCAAGACCGGCGTTCACAGCTTCACGGTCGAAGTCGTCGCGACCGACGAGGAGCGCGCCAAAGGTCTCATGTTCCGACGCGAATTGCCGGAAGGCCGCGGCATGCTGTTCGACTTCAAACGCGAGCAACCGGTCGCGTTTTGGATGAAGAACACCTATATCCCGCTCGACATGATCTTCATTCGCGCCGATGGCCGCATTCTGCGCATCGCAGAAAACACCGAGCCGTTGTCCGAGCAACTGGTGCCGTCCGGTGGGCCCATACTCGGCGTTCTGGAAGTGATTGGCGGTACGGCCAAGAAGCTTGGTATCACGCCGGGCGATCGGGTTTCGTACCCGATCTTTTCGGGCAAATAATCGTTCGCTTTCGAAGACGTTTTGTCGAAATGCGCCATCGGAAGGGGACCGGGCAGGGGTCCTGGCCACGCTTGCTTGCTGGCTTTGTGGAGAGCGTGTATCCAGGAGCCGCGTTTGCGCCCTGGTCGGGGCATAGCGCAGCCCGGTAGCGCATCTGCTTTGGGAGCAGAGGGTCGCAGGTTCGAATCCTGCTGCCCCGACCAGGGCGCAGGCGCGAAATTTCAACGCATGGTGCGGCTGGGAAACGCTGGTTTCTTCCGCGCATGCCGAGCTGGACGGCACGCCGATCATGGTTGCACGCATCTACAAACCCGCCAAAACCGCGATGCAATCCGGCAAGGCCAACACCAAAGCCTGGGCTCTCGATTTTGCGCCCGAGCAGCCGCGCGAGGTCGAGCCGCTGATGGGCTGGACCAGTTCAGGCGATATGCGCCAGCAGGTCCGGCTGCAGTTCGGCAGCAAGGAGGAGGCGATCGCGTATTGCGAACGCGAGGGAATCCCCTACGAAATCCTGCCCGACAAGGAACCGGCGCGGCGCACCATCTCCTACGCGGACAATTTTGCCTATAGCCGGCGGACTCCCTGGACGCATTGAAGCGGAGCACTTGGTTTGCGTTCGCCTTGGCTCCGGCATGACGAAGCAGAAGGTGTGGGCCGACGGCTGACGTGATAAATTGTTGGTCTGAAAAACCGGCCGCGCGGGAACGCGCGGACCAAGAACCTCCAGGGAGAGATCGATGGTACGCGCCCCCAAGGTAGATCGTCGCGCATTTCTGACCAGCGTCGCGGTGGCCGGCGCAGCCGGCGCCGTCGCCCCGGAGGCACGAGCCGCGACGAGCGTCGGCGTGCAGCCGGCGCCGCCGCGACCGTCGGCGCTGCGGCCTTCGGCAGTTGTCGCGGCCGCCGAGTCGGCCGCGCCGGCGGCGCTTGCCCGTGCCGAAGGGCGGCCCGGCTCCGACTTCATGGTGGATGTGTTGCGGTCGCTCAAGTTCGACTACATCGCGACCAACCCGGCCTCGAGCTGTCGCGGCATCCATGAGTCGCTCATCAACTATGGCAACAACACACAGCCGGAAATGCTGACGGTGATGCATGAAGAGTCCGGCACCGGAATGGCCCACGGTTACGCCAAGGTTGCCGGCAAACCCATGGCGCTGCTGTTTCACGGGACCGTCGGTCTGCAGCACTCGACCATGGCGGTGTACAACGCCTGGTGCGATCGGGTGCCGCTGGTCCTGATGGTCGGCAACCATATGGACGCCGCCACGCGTCCGCCGGGCGTGCCCACCACGCATTCGGCCCAGGATCCCTTGTCGCTCGTGCGCGATTTTACCAAATGGGACGATCAGCCAGGCTCGCTGCAGGCCTATGCGGAATCCATGGTGCGTGCCTACAAGATCGCAATGACGCCGCCGATGGAGCCGGTGTGCCTCTCGCTCGACGCGCACCTGCAGGAGCACCCGCAAAACGGTGAGACGCTCTCAATACCAAGGCTGACCCTGACGGCGCCGCCGCAGGGCGACGCCAATGCGGTGCGCGAGGCGGCGCGCCTGCTCGCCGCTGCGGAACGTCCGGTGATCGTCGCCGATCGGGCGGCGCGCACCGCCAACGGGATGCGTGCCGTGATCGCCCTCGCCGAAGCTCTGTCCGCGCCGGTCGTCGATCAAGGCGGCCGGCTCAACATGCCGACCAGCCACTATCTCAACCAGAGCGCCCGCGGACCGGTGTTGGTCGGGCAGGCCGACGTGATCCTGGGGCTCGAGCTGACCGATCTCTGGGGCACGCTCAACGCATTCGTCGACAATGGGCACGGAATTCGGACCTCGCGGCTGAAGCCCGGCACCAAGGTCATCAACCTCGGCGTCGGTGATCTCTATATCCGCGCCAATTACCAGGACTTCCAGCGTTACGCGGAGGCTGACATCTCGATTGGCGCCGATGCGGAAGCGACGCTGCCCGCTCTGATCGAGGCGGTGAAGGCCGAACTCACGCCCGAGCGGCGGGCTGCCAACGCCAAACGCGCGGACGACTTTCGCAAGGCCCACGCGCAGGCGCGCGAGCGGGCAATAGCGGCTGCGACGCTGGGGTGGGACTCGAGCCCGGTGACGACCGCCCGAATGGCGGCAGAGCTCTGGGCGGCGATCAGGAACGAGAACTGGGCGCTCGTCTCGCCCGACTTTTTCGTGAGCCGGTGGCCGCACCGGCTCTGGAACATCGAGCAGCACCACCAGTTCATCGGCGGATCGGGCGGGGCAGGCGTGGGCTACGGGTTGCCGGCCGCGGTCGGCGCCGCCTTGGCGCACCGGCACGAAGGCCGCCTTGTGGTCAACATCCAGAGCGACGGCGATCTCATGTACGCGCCGGGCGCGTTATGGACTGCGGTGCATCACAAGATTCCGCTGCTCACGGTCATGCACAACAATCGCGCCTACCACCAAGAGGTGATGCACGTTCAGCGCGTCGGCAACTGGCGCAACCGCGGGGTTGACCGCGCCCATATCGGCACCACCATCCGGGATCCGTTCGTCGACTATGCCAAACTCGCCCAATCCATGGGGATGCTCGGGATCGGTCCGATCGAGGACCCGAAGGATCTGGCGCCGGCGCTCAAACGTGCAATCCAGGTCGTGAAAGGCGGCGAGCCGGTGCTCGTCGACGTGGTCAGTGAGCCGCGCTGAAGGAACGCCATCATGCGCCTGACAGGATTGCAGCTTGCCGTCAGCCTCGTAGCGCTGGCGCTTTGGCATGGTGCGGCGGACGCGGGCGATGCCGCCAAGGGCAAGCAAACCTATGTGCGGGTCGGCTGCTTTCAATGCCACGGCCACCAGGGGCAGGGTGGGGTCGCCGGCCTGAAGCTCGCGCCTGATCCGCTACCGTATGACAAGCTCGTTAATTTCGTGCGCACGTCGTCAAGGCAAATGCCGCCCTACAGCGTCAAGATTCTTTCGGACGAAGAGCTGGACGACATTTATGCGTACCTGGAGTCGATCCCAAGGCCACCGGATCCGAAGAGCATTCCGGCGCTGAATCCGTAGTGGAGCAGCGCCATCAGCTGGCACCAGGCGCCATGGATGTCCGCAAGGGTGTGCGTTCGCAACAGGGGCATCCATGGCGGTGTCCCGATATCCTGCGTAGGTCACGTCGTTGGTGAGGTTCCCGGCACGCTCCGCCTCAGGTCGGCGACGGTGCTGGATGGGCTCGCAGGCCCAGCCGCTCGAGCCGGGGCAGCACTTCGGCACAGAAGTACGGCAGTTCGTCGAGATAGTTGACGAATGAAACCCCGATCCCGCGCAAACCAGCCTCCGCGAGCCGCGCGAGCTGTGCGGCGACGCGGTCCGGGTCGCCCACGAGCGGGAGCCCGCCCATTCCGTTGGCCTGTTGGTGGCGCACCTTCTCGAATTGCTCGGGTGGCAGGCGATCGGGGGTGATGTGCTTTGCGGCGAGAATTTCATCGACCGAGATCCAATCCGCCATGTCCACCACGGAGTAGCGGTGATAGTCCTCGGCCTCCTTCTGGGTCGGCCGGCACGTGATGACGCCGACCGTGTAGACGTCGAGCTCGCGACCGTGAGCGCGGGCGTCAGCCTTGGCCTTGGCGACGGCCTCACTCTGCTCCTCGATCGATAGGCCCATCACGTTCGTGAAAAACGCGTCGCAGTTACGAATTGCAAATGCTCGGCCGGTCGGCGAAGCGCCCGCGTTCATGATCAGTGGGCGCGTGCCGCCAAACGGCTTGGGCTGTGCGCGAATCCCCTTGTGAACGAGAAATTTGCCGTCGAAATCGAAATTGTCCGGCGATGACCAGATCAGCTTCACGACGTCGAGCCATTCCTGGGCATACTCGTATCGGGTCTCGTGATCGCGCTGGCGCACCCCGAACATCTCGAACTCGCCCTCGTTCCAGCCAACGACCACGTTCAACCCGAACCGGCCTTCGCCGACGTAATCGGCTGTGACCATCTGCTTGGCCGCCATGATCGGATTGAACAGCGGCGCGTGCACCGTTCCAAACACCATCACTCTCCGGGTTGCGGCCAAGAGGCCGGTTGCCCAGGTGAGGGTTTCGAGCGTGGCCGCCTGATATTCGCCGCGCGGGCCGTAGGATTTCCAACGGGCGATCGGCAGCAGAAAGTCGATTCCAGCTGCGTCCGCGAGCCGCGCGAGCTCGAGATTGTCTGGCCAGTCGCCGGACCAGCGTTCGGGCACGGTCGTGACCGCTCGTCCACAGGAACAATTGGCGCCGAACAAGCCAATCTTGAGCCGGTTGGCGTTGTGCATTGCAAGGCGATCCTGCTCCGAGCCAGCGCGCAACACGTCGATCTCCCTCTTGGTGAAGGCCGATAGGGCCGTCAGGTTATATTTGATAGTGGTCGGGTTCCGGTTGGAGCCGGCCGCGCCACGTTGGTTCCGGCGGCATATTCGATTAATCTCTGATGATTAGAGTGGCTCAACACAGCTCGGACCGCGCCCCGTGGAGGTGCCTGCGTACAGCATGACCGGCCCGCAACCTGACGTTGAGCCGTTATATAATTGTCAGGGCTCGGCGTAGGCGGCACATTGCGTTTGCGGCCAGAGCCATGTCCAGTCGTGAACGCAGCAAAATGACCTTTCGCACCCTGGTTGGCCTTGCCATCGGTATCATTGTGATCGGGATCATCGCCACGGCGGCGACGATCTGGGCATGGCGGCGCGATACCACCAATGCGGCGGCGCGGGATATCAGCAACATTGCAACCGTGCTGGCGGAGCAGACCGCCCGCTCGGTGCAGTCGATGGATCTCGTTCTATCCGACCTGCAGGAAAAGCTCCGAGCCATGGGAGCGACGACGCCGGACAGCTTCCGGCGCGTGAGCGAAACCAAGGAAGTCTACAATATTCTCGTCGATCGGCTGCAGCGACTGTCGCAGGCAACAGTCATCACCTTGATCGACAGCAAGGGCACGGTCGTCAATACGACTCGGGGCTGGCCGCCCCCAACGGTCAGCTTCGCGGATCGCGATTCATTTCTGCACGCCAAAGACGGCCGCGATCGAAACCTATATGTGAGCGGCCCGATCGCCAGCCGCGCCACCGGAACACCAACGATCTTTTGGAGCCGGCGGGTCGAGGCTCCGGACGGGGAGTTCCTCGGTGTCATCGTGACCGGCTCGGATGTTTCCTATTTCAAGCATATCTATGACTCCATTCAGGCGCTGTCCGGGCAATCCTTCACGCTGCTGCGCGACGACGGAACAGTTCTGGTACGTCACCCGGACCGGGACGACCGCACCATCCTCAAGATGCCGATCAACTCGCCGTGGTACGGCGTCGTCTCCCAGGGCGGGGGCTACTATCTTTCGCCGGGGATCTTCAACGGAATTCCGCGCCTGATTGCGGTCCGGCCGCTGCGCGACTATCCACTTGTCGTTGACGTCGGGATCTACGAGAAGCAGGCGCTCGCGCCCTGGTGGCGGCGCGCGATCTTCATCGCGGCGGGATCGCTGTTGATGGTGATCTGCAGTGCGTTGCTACTCAAGGCGCTCACCAGCCAGTTCAAGCAGCTGACCGAATCGGAGGCGTCACTGGCCGATCGCGAGGCCATGCTGGCGGAAAAATCCAATGAGCTCGAGGTCGCGCATATGCAGATCGACGCGGCTCTCAACAACATTCCCCAGGGCTTATTGATGTTCGACGCCAACGCGCGCCTCGTGGTGAAGAACGATCGCTATGTCGAGATGTACGGCCTCTCGCACGATGTTGTGAAGCCCGGATGCACGCTGCAGCAGCTTATTCAACATCGCAAGGACGCCGGTCTCTTCAAGGGCGATCCCGAGCAATACTGCCAGCGGATCCTCAAAACGATGGCTGAGGGCAAAGCGGTCGGCCAACTCATTGAAACAACGGATGGGCGGACCATCTACGCGGTGCAGCAGCCGCTCGCCGGTGGTGGCTGGGTGGTGACGCATGACGACATCACTGAGCGAAAGCGCGCCGAAGAGAAGATGGCGTTCATGGCGCGTCACGATGCCCTGACCGGCCTCGCGAATCGCGTGCTGCTGCGCGAAAAGATGGAAGAGGCCCTGGCTCGCCTGCGTCGACGCGGCGAAGCTTTCTCGGTATTCGTTTTCGACCTCGACCTGTTCAAATCGGTGAACGATTTGCTCGGTCATCCGATCGGTGACATCCTGCTTACCGCGGTCGCCCAGCGGCTGCGGGCCTGCACCCGCGAAACCGACACGGTGGCGCGGCTTGGCGGCGATGAGTTTGCATTGCTGCAGGCGGTCGAAGGTAACCAGCGCGAAGCGGCTGTTGCGCTCGCCACTCGACTGCTCGAAGCAATCAATGCGCCCTACGAAATCGAGGGCCATCAGATCCTGATCGGAACGAGCATCGGCATTGTGCTGGCCCCCAATGACGGGATCGAGGTCGAGCAACTTCTGAAAAACGCCGACCTCGCGCTCTACCGCGCCAAAGCCGAAGGCCGTAACGATTTCCGGCTGTTCGCAATCGACATGGACACCGAGGCGCGCTCGCGCCACTCCCTGCAGGTCGATTTGCGTGCCTCCATGGGAAAGGACGAGTTCGAGATCCTGTACCAGACGGTGTTCGATGCGACGACCCAGCAAGCGCAAGGCGCGGAGGCGCTGGTTCGCTGGTGTCATCCGGTGCGCGGGATCGTGGAACCGGATCAGTTCATACCGGTAGCCGAGGAAATCGGATTGATCCTGCCGCTGGGCGAGCGCGTGCTGCGCCGCGCATGCCAGGACGCAGCGCGTTGGCCGCCGCACATCAAGGTCGCCGTCAATTTGTCGGCGGTGCAGTTTCGCACCGGTCGCCTGGTTGAAACGATCATGGCCGCGTTGGCAGAGTCCGGGCTCGCGCCCAACCGGCTCGAGGTTGAGATCACCGAATCGGTGCTGCTGCAGAAGAATGCCGCCAATCTCGGAACGCTCCACGAGCTCAAAAGCCTGGGAATTTCTATCGTGCTCGACGATTTTGGAACCGGATATTCTTCACTGAGTTACCTGCGCATGTTCCCGTTCGACAAGATCAAGATCGACAAGTCGTTCGTGGGCGAGCTGACAGTTCGACCCGAATGTGCGGCGATCGTTGATGCGGTCACGGCGCTGGGGCGCGGTCTCAACATCCTGACGGTGGCCGAGGGCGTCGAGAGTGAAGAACAATTTGCGTTGCTGCGCGCTGCTGGCGTGGACCATGTGCAAGGCTTTTTGTTCAGTCACCCGTGCTCGGCGGCCGAGATCGAGATCGTACTGACCCCAGCGACGGCAAAGGGCGGAAAGGCGGCCTGACGAGCAACAGTTGGATGTGTTTTGGTGCTTCGTGCATGAGCTTCCATCCTGACAGGTGATCCGGTCATGCCCAAGTCAAGCAGCGAGCGAACGCGCAGGCAGCGCGAGATGCAGCTGGATTTGGCGCTCAACAGCATTTCTCAGGGCCTCTGCATGTTTGATGCGGAGGCGAAGATCGTCTTCTGCAATCGTTCGTTTATCGACATGTATGGTTTATCGCCGGAGGTGGCAAAGCCCGGCTGCACGCTGCTGGAACTGCTGCGGCACCGGCGCGACGTGGGGGTACTTGCCGAGGAGCCCGAAGAGTATGCCGGCGAAATTCTCGACAGCATCGCTAAAGGAAAGAATGCGCCGCGACTGTTCGAGACACCTGATGGCCGGTTCATCTACGCCATAAACCACCCGATCCCCGGCGGCGGCTGGGTTACGACACACGAGGAGGTCACCCAGCGCCGGCTTGCAGAGTTGGCCGTTGACGCGGCGCGCGCGGAAGCAGAACGAGCAAAGGCGGATCTGCAAATCGCCCATCGACGCATGCGGGAGGCTTTTGAGGCAGTGCCGGAGGGATTGGCGCTGTTCGATGCCGACGACCGGCTGGTCATGTGGAACCGGCGCTACGCGGAAATGTACCCGGAGACCAACAACATCGTTGCGGGCATGCGGTTCGAAGACGTGCTGTGGGACGGGATTGCCAATGGCCAGTACCCGGCAGCGCGCGGCCGCGAGCACGAGTTCGTTGCGCAACGGCTCGAACAGCACAATCAGTCGCGAAGCAGCGTCGAACAGGAACTGCCGGGCGGCAGATGGGTCCGCGCCGAGGAGCGACGCACGGCCGACGGTGGGATCGTCGGCGTGCGCATCGACGTCACCGAATTGAAGAACCGGGAAGCGTCGTTTCGACTTTTATTCGACCGCAACCCTGTTCCGATGTGGGTGTTTGCGCGCCGAGGTTTTGCCTTTCTGGCGGTAAATGATGCGACGGTGGCGCACTACGGATATAGCCGCGAACAGTTCCTGGCGATGACCGCCCTCGACGTGCGGCCGCCGGAGGATCGGGACGAATTTCGCAAGAGCGTCGGGCTGGGTCTGAAGAGCTACAATTCGGGCGGCTGGTGGCGCCACGTCAAGGCCGACGGATCAAAGATCGATGTCGCGATTTTTGCGCAGGCGCTGACCTATGCAGGACAAGACGCTCTCCTGGTTGCGGCCATCGATGTCACGGAGCGCGTGCAGGCGGAAGCGGGTTTGCGTGATGCTCGGGAGTTCCTCAACGCGGTCGTTGAAAACGTGCCGGTCTCGATCATCGTCAAAAACGCCGAGGACTTGCGCTACGTTCTGGTCAATCGATCAGGCGAGCGATTGCTCGGCGTTCCACGCGAAGAAATTCTGGGGAGAACCGCGTACGACCTGCTCGCCAAGCCGGCCGCCGATTCGGTTACCGCCAACGATCGCGACGTCCTGGCGCGCGACGGACAGACTTTTATGGAAGGAATCAGGCTGGATACCCCGGCGAACGGTGCACGCCTGGTCAACAGCAAGCGAATCGTGCTTCGGACCGACGGCGCTCCCAAGTACATCGTGGCAGTCGTCGAAGACGTAACCGCTCACAAGGAGGCGGAAGCGCGCATCGCCCATTTGGCGGATCACGATCCGCTGACCGACCTCCCGCACAGCGGAACGTTTCGCCAGCGTCTCGAGACGATGCTCGAACGGGCCAAGGTTGGTGGAGAGGCGTTGGCCGTCCTCCGCCTCGACCTCGATCGCTTCAAGGAAGCCAACGATGTTTTCGGCCAGAGCGCCGGAGACGCAGCCTTGCGCGAGATCGCGGGTCGTTTTCGAGATGCGGCGGGCGAGGCCTACCTGGCGCGCAGCGGCGGCGACGAATTCAGCCTGATCGTCGAAGGCCCGCAACCATCAAGCGCGGAAGCGCTGGCCGGGCGTTTGCGGGACGCGATCGGTGAGGAGATCATTGTCGCAGACCACGCGCTGCGGATCGGTGTGAGCATCGGCATTGCGGTCTTCCCGAACGATGGCAGCGATACGGGGACGTTGATGGCTAATGCCGACGCGGCGCTGCACCGCGCAAAGGCTGACGGTCGCGGAACCGTGCGCTTCTTCGAGGGCGCAATGGACATGCGCCTGCGCGAGCGACGTGCGCTTCAGCAGGACTTGCGCTCGGCAATACCTCGGGAGCTGATCATCCATTATCAGCCGCAGTTGCGCGCCAACCGCGAGCCGGTCGGTTTTGAAGCGTTGTTGCGCTGGCAGCATCCAAGCCGCGGTCTGATCGCGCCCGAAACGTTCATTCCGCTTGCCGAAGACAGCGGGCTGATTTCCCCGATCGGCGCATGGGTTTTGCGCGAGGCATGCCATGAGGCTGCGTCGTGGCCAAAACCGCTGCAGATCTCGGTCAACCTGTCTCCGGTGCAGTTCCGGCAGGGCGATATTGCGGCGCTGGTCCGCACGACGCTCTCTGAAACAGGATTGGCACCAGGCCGGCTCGAACTCGAAATCACCGAAGGCGTGCTGATCGACGATCATGCGCGGGCGGTGTCGATACTCAGGCAACTCAAGTCGCTCGGCGTGCAAATTGCGTTGGATGACTTCGGAACCGGATATTCGTCGCTTTCGTACCTGCAGTCGTTTCCGTTCGACAAGATCAAGATTGATCGATCGTTTATCGCCAATCTGCCGAGCGGCGAGCAATCGACCTCGATTGTCCGCGCGATCATTGCGCTCGCTCACAGCCTGAATTTCCGCGTTGTCGCCGAGGGGGTGGAGACGGATGAACAGTTCGCCTTTCTGGCGCGGGAAGCGTGCGATGAGGTGCAGGGTCACCTGTTCGGACAACCCGCCCCGATGGAGCGATATGCCCACTTGATCGCTCGCCCGGACGCGACCGGCGCGATTGTCCCCGATGCCGCCTAACGCTAGTGGTGCGACCCAAACAGATGCTTCGCATCTGTTTGGAAAGTCGCCCCACTAAAATCAATATCTTGGTGGGCTGACTTGTCTCAACATTGGGTACCAAATGTTGGGGTCAGACCACTAGGCGAAGTTGGGGGCTTTGCGGCTCCAAGCTTCGCTGGGCAGCTATGTGCTGGCCGAAATGTCGCGACTTCTTGTTGTGCCAGAGATGCCGTGATTGCTATCAAAGCGTTGCGGGCAAACGAGGAAGGGCGCGATGAAATACGGTGTCTTCGACCATATGGACCTGGGCACGCGGCCGCTGTCCGAACAATACGAGAGCAGGCTGCGCCTGATCGAGGCCTATGATCGAGGCGGTTTTCACGCCTATCACCTCGCCGAGCACCACGCCACGCCGCTCGGCATGGCGCCTTCGCCGGCGGTTTTCCTGGCAGCGGTTGCGCAACGCACCAAACGCCTACGTTTTGGTCCGCTGGTCTACATTCTGACCTTGCAGAGCCCGCTGCGCGCTTACGAGGAAATCTGCATGCTCGATCAGATGAGCGGGGGGCGGTTGGAGCTCGGGATGGGCAGGGGAATTTCGCCGATCGAGCTTGCTTTTTTCGGTGCCGACCCGGCACGCGCGCAGGCGATCTACCTCGAGGCCAGTGCGATCATCATGGAGGCGTTTACGGTGAAGCGCCTGACCCATCATGGCGAACACTTCCATTTCACCGACGTGCCAATCGAGCTTGCGCCGGTGCAACGGCCGCACCCGCCACTTTGGCTTGGGATGGGAAATCCAGAACACACCCGCCACGCGGCTCAAAATAAAATCAACATGGTCTGCAACGGCACGACCAGCCAGGTGCGCATCATGACCGATCGTTATCGCGAAGAATGGGGCAAGGCGGGCGGTACTCCGGAGAATATCCCATTCCTCGGCGTGAACCGGCACATCGTGGTCGCGGACACGGATGCCGACGCTTATCGCGCCGCCAAGCCGGCCTACGAGACGTGGTACAGCAATTTTTCCAAGCTGTGGCGCGAGAAAGGCCAGACACCGCCCGGCGCCGGCTATCCGCCTGATTTCGACGAGCTGATCCGTCGCAGCTTCTGCATCATCGGCTCACCGCAGACCGTGCGCGACAAGCTCGCCGACCAGGTCGAGAAGGCGGGGATCAATTATCTGCTATGCCGGCTTGCGTTCGGCAGTCTGTCGTACGAGGACGCGGCACGTTCGGTCGAGCTTTTCACACAGGAGGTGATGCCACGCGTGCGACGCGCCGCGTGAAGCTCAGTTCTTTTGCCAGTTGAGTTGGACCGAGCGGCCGTTGAGGAAGGTTCCAGTTGCATCCAATCGACCGTCGCGCATCGTGCCGGTGAGATTGGCCGTCGCCATTGGACTGCCGTCAGCCTTGCGAGTTTGGATGTGAATGGTGACATCGCCCGATCCCGAGATATCGCCCCACACGTATATCGCGACGTCGGGCTCGCGGGCCGGCCATTGACCGGAAATCTTGCCCTGCGTCACGGCAGCCTGCGCCCGATAGCAGCGGGCTGCCTCGAAACGAGCTTCGCCCATGCAAACCGGCCCTGCATACATTCCGTCCATTGAGAGCTTGCCGCTGGTATTTGGCGTGCGGGGCGTGTTGCCAGGCGATGGCGTGGCCGCCGCGACAGCTGGAGCGGTCGTCCCTGGGATCTCGGCAGGCACGCTCCCGGCCCGGCCGCGTGCTTCGCCGAGCCGCTGCATCTCCGCGAGGCGGCGCGCCTCCACGTCCCGCCGGCGCGCGTCGGCCGCTGCCTGTTGGCGGGCAAGCTCAGCGACGCGCGCGGCCTCCGCGTCGCGGGCAATTTTTTCTTCAGCCTGGGCACGGGCTTCGGCGCGCTCGACCGCGAGGCGCGCCTCGCGCCGCTCCGTTCGATCCCATTCTGATACCTGACGTAGCCCCAGGTGCCGCCGCCCGCGATCAGGACCAGCAAAGTCGCCAGCGTGGCCCATTTGAATATCTTTCGAGCGTCGGCCGTGTGCGAGGGTAGGGCGCTATGATCCTCGGTTTCGGTGATTGAAAACGTTCGGACCGGCCGCGGGATATTCTTGAAACTGCGCTCGCCGAGGGACTTGAATGATAGCGACAGCTTGTTGCGGATTTGATCGTAGACGCTGCCCGAAATGCAGATCCCGCCCGGCTCTGCGGCGGCCTGCAGGCGCGACGCAACGTTGACGCCGTCACCAAGCAGGTCGCCCCCTTGCACCATCACGTCGCCGAGGTTGACGCCGATACGAAGTTTCACCTGACGCGCGGTCGGCAGTTGATCGTTGCGGGTGTGCAGCGCGGTCTGGATCTCGGTCGCGCAGCGAACGGCTTCAACTGCACTCGGAAACTCCGCCAGGATCGCATCCCCGGCGGTGTTGAAAATGCGCCCGCGATGCATCGCCACGAGGGACTCGAATACTTGCCTGTGACCGCGAAAGATTCGCAGCGTTTCCTCTTCATTCTCGGCCATCAGACGGCTGTAGCCGGCCACGTCCGCCGACAGGATTGTCGCCAGCTTGCGCTCGAGTACCGAAGATGGTTCGTCGGGCATCATGCGGTCCCGTCAGGCAGCCACGCCACCATGCCGACGCCATGATGCCACAATTTCCGACGGAAATGGGGCGTGGGCAAAACTACGGCGGGCCGGGCCCATCTGCAAAGCACGTACTGAGGGTCTCATCGTCATTATCCTGGCGAAGACATGGCTCGACCTCGCCTTGATTGGCGCCCACGCCGCAGCGGCGAGCCTTGGTCAGCGGCACGACGCCGCGATGTGACTCGCGCGACGTTCAACTCCGCATTTCGCAGTTGTCGAGCCCGAGTTGTCTGAGCATTCCGGGCGCTGAATTCGGATGACGGCACCTACGTTCCGGATTGGAACTGGCGACGCTGGTGCACGTGCACGACGCTCTGCAGCATGGTCGAGTCGATGAATTCCGGCTACGTTGATTTCGACCCGCCTGACGGGCCCGCTACGTCCAATCGAAGGCGGGCAGGATCCCAAATGGGCATCGGGGCAACGCCGTTGTTGGGTTTGGTCGTCTCGCAACCATGGTCACAGTCGGTTGCGACAAAAAAATCCAAATGGCCGTTGCAAGAAGCTTTACCTCAATGACACACCCACTATGCTCGGTTCGCGTGACCCGGCGTAGAACGGGCGGGCGCATTGGAGCGAATCCTGGGAGGAACACAATGGCATTGCGGGCCTACGGTCGGGTCGTCGTGCGAGCCGTGTCGCGTCCGCAGCGTCCGGGTTGATCAATGGACGGCGTACAAGCTGCGCTCCTCCTGAGCCTGCAAGCAATCTTGAGCGGAATTCTGGTCGGGGGCGTCTATGGGGTGCTGTCGATCGGGTTAAGTCTCGCATTTGGCGTGATGCGGATCGTCAATTTCGCTCATGGCGAACTTGTCATGTACGGCATGTATGCCGGCGTGATTGCCTCGAAAGGTTTCGGCATCGATCCTCTGTTCATCCTCCCGATCAGCTTTCTGGCCATGGCCATGATCGGATCGCTGCAGTACCAGGTCGTGTTCCGTCATTTCGTCGGGCACGCAACTCTGCAGCAACTGCTCGCCGCAATCGGTTGTGCGCTCGTGTTCCAGATGATCGCACAGATGATCTTCGGCGCCGACACGCGCACGGCCGGATCGATGTTCAGCGGCAAATACGTGGTGTTTGGACCGTTCTTTCTGTCGATGTCGCAGATTGTTGCTTTCATCATCGCAGTGGTGGCGACGGTTCTGGTTGAGGTGCTGTTGCGCGCCACCACCTGGGGCAAGTCGGTGCGGGCGGTTGCCGACGACATGGAGACGGCCGAGCTCGTCGGCGTGAACGCCTCCTACATCAACATTGGGGCATTCGCCCTTTCGGCGGGTCTCGCCGGACTCGCCGGCACCGTACTGGTGACCTATTTCCCGACCTATCCGTCGGTCGGGTTCTCGCTGATGCCGATCATCATCATTGCAACGACGATTGGCGGGTTGGGCAGCATCGGCGGTACGTTTCTCGGCGGGATTTGCTGTGGAATCATCCAACAGATGACGGCGATGCTCTGGAACTCGGCGCTGCAGGATGTCCCGCTCTACATATTGCTGATGCTGTTCATCGCGTTTCGGCCGACCGGGTTCTTCGGGTTGAGGTCAGAGTAGGATGGAGGCCACTTTACCGGATAGCGCGACCCGCAAGGTCGCGACCTCATCGGTGGGTAGGGAGCTCGCGCGGCGGCGCGCGTTCGTCTACGGCCTCATCGCCTTTGTGCTCGTGGCCTGCCTGCCGTTCTTGCCCGTGAACAATTATATTCTGGCCGCCACGGTTCGGGCACTGATCTTCATCTCGCTCGGCCAGGCCTGGAACGTGGTTGCGGGCATCGGCGGGCTGCTATCGCTTGGGCACGGCGTGTTCCTTGGGCTTGGCTGCTACACGACCGGCATTTTATTCAACAAATACGGAATTCCCCCCTGGTTCGGCGTCTGGGGTGGAGTCGTCTTGTCGCTGCTGGTCGCGCTGGTGATGGGGAGCATGACACTGCGCATGCGCGGCGTGTTCTTCGCGCTCGCAACCGTGGCTGCGTCGCTTGCCATGGTGCAGATCTCACGGCATTTCGTCGACCTCACCGGGGGTGCGGACGGTCTTGCGTTGAAATTCTTCGGCAATTCATGGTGGGCTGCCCAGTCGCGCACGCCGATGCCATTTCTTTACGCGTCGCTTCTATTCGTGACGGCCTATTACTGGATCACGTGCTGGATATTGAACAGCCGATTTGGCCTTGAAATGCAGGCTGTACGAGATGACGAAGTCGCAGCGGCTGCCGCCGGCGTTGCGGTATTCCGTACCAAGATGCTGGGGTTGATCGTGAGCGCCGCGATGACTGCGCTGGCGGCCGGTCTCTACATGCAGTTCTACATGGCGATCGACCCGGAGGCGGCTTTCGGGCTCTCACAGGCGATCCAACTGCAGCTGCCTGCCCTCATCGGCGGGCTGGGAACCGCCTGGGGACCGATCATCGGCGGCGCGATCATGATCTTCCTCTCCGAAATCACCAACTGGGGTGGCACCAAGGTTGGGATTTCGGGTCTCGATATCTTCGTCTACGGGCTGATGCTGCTGATTGTTGTCCTGTACGCGCCCAAGGGAATTGTCGGCACCGTGCTGCGCAACGCGATCAGAGGGGGATCGCGATGAACGCGCCAGTGCTTGCGCTCGAGGTAAACGGTGTCGCGCGCAACTTCGGAGGCGTCGTGGCACTTCGGGACGTGAGCTTCTCGGTGCGCGAAGGCGAGGTGATGGGGCTGATTGGTCCAAACGGCGCCGGCAAATCCACCCTGTTCGAGATCGTCAGCGGCAATATTCGTCCGTCCGCTGGTCGTGTCTCCTACTTCGGGCGCGACTGCACCACCATGGCAAGCCATCTGCGCCGCCGCGCCGGCATGTGCCGCACCTTCCAGAAGGTTCGCCTGTTCGAGAGCATGACGATACGCCAGAACATCAGCGTCGCCGCGTCACAGTGCTTGCCCAAGGACCGGGACGTCGATGAGGAGGTGACCGCGATTCTGGCTCAGCTGCGCCTCGATGCGCAGGCGGACCACCGTCCGTCCGAACTCACGCTCGCCGACCGCAAACGGGTCGAAATCGGACGCGCGATCGCGGGCCACTGCCGCCTGTTGATGCTCGACGAGAGCATGTCGGGTCTTACGCATGACGAGGCCGAACATCTGATCGAAGAAATCCTCACGCTCAATCGCGCCCGCGGCATTACGGTGATCGTAGTCGAACACGTGCTGTCGGTACTGGCCAGGATGGTGAACCGTCTGGTCGTGCTGCACAACGCCACCGTGGTTGCGGACGGCACGCCGACCGAGGTCGCGCATGATCCGGTCGTTATCGAAGCCTATCTCGGCACCAAGCAAAAGGCGCTGCGATGACGCTGCTCGCAGTCGACAAGCTCAGCGTGGCCTACGGCGACCTGTTTGCGGTGCGCGAGGTCTCTTTCACCGTGGACGAAGGCTCCGTGTTCGTACTGCTCGGCGCCAACGGGGCCGGCAAGACCAGCATTCTGCGCTCGATTTCCGGGCTCATCCCGGCGCGCAACGGGAGCGTGACCGCCGAGGGCAAGAGCGTGATCGGACTGTCGCCCCATCAGGTCGCGCGCGCTGGCATTTCGCATGTGCCGGAGGGACGGCGTATCTTCCCCAATCTGACGGTCGAGGACAATCTCATCGTCAGCTATCTGCCCGGGCGCGCGCCGGTGTCGGCCGCGGAAGCGTTGGCGACGGTTTACGGGCTGTTTCCACGTCTTGCTGAGCGGCGGCGCCAGGCGGGCGGAACGTTGTCGGGCGGCGAGCAGCAGATGCTCGCCATCGGCCGCGCCATGATGAATTTCCCCAAATTGCTGATGCTGGACGAGCCTTCACTCGGCCTGTCACCGGTGCTGGCCGAACTGGTGTTCGAGCGCCTCGGCGAAATCAAGCGACAGGGCACGACCATTCTGCTGGTCGAGCAGAACGCGACATGCCTCGAGCTCGCCTCCCGCGGAATCATTCTGGCGAATGGGCACGTCGTGCTGGCGGGGGAACGCCATGCATTGCAGGACTCCGATTTCGTGCGCCGTGCCTACCTGGGCATATAGACGATCACAGGCTCGATCGGAGCCTTGAGGGAGGACCAGCATGAACATCACCCGTAGGACCGGACTGAAGGGCCTCATGGCGGGTGCAGCGTCGGTCGCGATTCCGGCCATCGTCCACGCCGACGAACCTGAGCTCATCATTGGTGCGCCCAATTCACTGACCGGCGGGCTCGGGGAGATCGGGCAGCGCATGACGTGGGGCCTGCAGATCGCGATCGATCAAGCCAATCGCGAGGGTGGGATCAAATCTCTGGGCGGCGCCAAACTGCGCGCGATCATCGCCGATACGTCATCAGAGAACCCGACGCAGGCGGCGAGCGTCACCCGCCGCATCATCGATCAGGACAAGGCGGTCGTGCTGGCAGGTGCGACGGCCAGCGCGATGACGCTCGCGGCGCAGGTGGAGTCGGAGAAATCCGAAATCCCGATCGTCACCAACTCCTACGCGGACGGCATCGTTACCCGCGGCTACAAGTACACGTTCAAAATCACGCCACAGGGTGGTCCGGTTTGGAACTGGTCGATGTCGAGCGGTTACGAGATGTGGAAAGCCTCGAAAGGCAGCCCGCCGAAATCGGCGCTCATTTTCATGAGTAATGACGCTGTCGGTCTGGTGGTTCAAAAGCAGCTACCCGAACACGCCAAGACGCTAAATCTCGAGGTTCCGTTCTCACAATCGTTCCAGATGGGTCTGAGCGATCCTTCGGTCGCCGTTGCGCCGGTGCTGCGCTACAAACCGGAGATGATTTTTCTCGGCGGGTTTGCCAACGACATCATCCTGATCATCAAAGCGCTGCGTGGCGTGGGGGTGACGGCGCCGATCTTCGGCGCTGGTCCGGCTGGTTCGGACTCAGTCGGTCAAGGGTTAGGGGAGGCGGGCGACAAGTTCTTTGCTCCGATGGCGTGGAACTGGGACCTTCCGGTTGCAGGCAACAAAGAATTCGTCGAGGCCTATCACAAGGCGTATCCGGATGCGCCATACCCGCCGGCCAACGAGCACCTGGGGCAAGGCTATGTCATCGGCATGATCCTGCGTCAGGCTCTGGAGAAAGCGGCCACTCGCGATCCCAAGAAGATCCGTGACGTGCTGGCCAGTGCCGAATTCACCAATCTGCCGTATCCGAATCCGACCGTTAAGTTCGGCGAGAACGGCCTCAACATCAACAACAAAGAGGTCTTGGGCGAGTGGACGAAGGGAGTAATTCGGACGGTGTGGCCGAAGGATGTGCAAGCAATGGCGCCGATACTCTGATCGAGTATCCGGCCGCCAACGCTTAGATCGGATCGTCGGCAGGACAGTCAGAGTTTTCGCCAATCCAAAACAGGAGGAAAGACGATGAACATCACGCGCAGAGCGGGGCTGAAGGGAATGGCAGCCGGTGCGGCGACTGTTGCGCTTCCTGGGATCGTTCGTGCCGCGGAAGAGGAGGTGGTGATCGGCGCACCGAACTCGCTCACCGGCGGTCTTGGCGAGGTTGGGACGCGCGCGACTTGGGGCTTGCAGATCGCCGCCGACCAGATCAATCGCGAGGGCGGCATCAAGGCGCTGGGCGGGGCCAAGCTCAAGCTCATCATTGCCGATACGTCATCGGAGAACCCGACCCAGGCGGCGAGCGTCACGCGGCGCCTGATCGATCAGGACAAGGCCGTTGTGCTCGCCGGTGCGTCGGCAAGCGCCATGACGCTGGCGGCGCAGGTCGAGTCGGAGAAGTCGCAAATTCCGCTGGTGACCAACTCCTATGCCGATGGCATCGTCAATCGCGGCTACAAATATACATTCAAGATCACGCCCCAGGGCGGCGCCGTCTGGAACTGGGCGATGTCGAGCGGCTACGAGATGTGGAAGGCTGCCAAGGGCAAACCACCCACCTCGGCACTGATCTTCATGAGCAACGACGCGGTCGGCCTCGTGGTGCAGAAGCAGCTTCCCGAGCACGCCAAGACGCTCAATCTCGACGTACCATTCTCACAATCGTTCCAGATGGGGTTGAGCGATCCCTCGGTCGCGGTCGCGCCAGTGCTGCGCTACAAACCCGAGATGATTTTTCTCGGTGGGTTCACCAACGACATCATTCTGATCATCAAGGCGCTGCGTGGCGTCGGTGTCACGGCGCCGATCTTCGGCGCGGGGCCGGCCGGCACCAACTCGGTCGGCAAGGGCTTGGGCGAAGCGGGAGACAAGTTCTTTGCGCCACTGGCGTGGAACTGGGACCTCAAGGTGCCGGGCAACAAGGAACTCGTAGCGGCCTACAAGGCGGCTTACCCGAACCAGCCCTATCCGCCGGCCAACGAGCAACTCGGCCAAGGCTATGTGGTCGGCCAAATCATTCGGCAGGCGCTGGAGAAAGCCGCGAGCCGCGATCCGCAGAAGATCCGCGACGTTCTGGCCTCCACCGAGTTCACCAATTTGACGTATCCGGCCACCAAGGTGAAGTTCGGAGATAACGGTCTCAATATCTACAATCAGGAAGTCTTGGGCGAGTGGATCAAAGGCGAGATCCACACCGTCTGGCCGAAAGACATGCAGATTGTTCCGCCCTTGCTGTGATTGGATCAGAAATCGGGTCACGGGCAACAGGGGGTCAGGATAGCGGCGGCGCAATCGTCCTGATCCCTGATTACTGCAGTCTGATCCCGGGTACGAGCACCGCGTTGAGCAGCGCCTTGGTGTAAGGGTGCTCCGGGTGCTTGAAGATGCGTTCGGACGGGCCTAACTCGACGATGCGCCCGCGATACATGACGGCAACCCGGTCAGCCAGATATCTGACGACGCTCATGTCGTGGCTGATGAACACATATGTCAGTGCAAGCCGTTCCTGCAGATCCTGCAGGAGATTGAGGATCTGCGCCTGGATCGACACGTCGAGCGCGGACGTTGGCTCGTCAAGGATAACGATGTCGGGCTGTACCACCAGAGCGCGCGCGATCGCGACCCGTTGCCGTTGGCCGCCTGACATCTGGATCGGATAGGAATCAAGCAGGCGACGCGCGAGGCCGACCCGTTGGCTGACGTCTGTCACCCGGTCGCGGCGCTCAGCCTGTGAGCCAATGCCGTGGACGGCAAGCGGGAAGCCAATGATCTGGGCGATGGTCTTGCGTGGATTGAGCGACGAGTACGGATCCTGGAACACCGGCTGCACTTGGCGCGCAATCTCGCGCGGCTTGAGGTCGGTGAGGGGCGTGTCGTTGAGCATAATGCTGCCGCTCGTCGGTGGCATGAGGCCGAGCAGCATGCGGCCGAGCGTCGTCTTGCCGCTGCCGGACTCTCCGACGACCGCGAGCACTTCGCCGCAGCGCAGATCGAGCTCCACGCCGTCAACCGCGCGGATGGGCTCAGGCCTGCGGAACAGGCCACGGCCCGCAAAGCTTTTGGAGAGGCCTGCACATGACAACAGCACTCGATCAGTGTCGGTTGCAGCTGCTCGCGCGCCCGCACTGGCGGCGTTCGCGGGAGACGTCGCCGCATCCGGACGCTCGTGCGCGCGCAGGCACCGCACTGCGTGGCCTAGCTCATGAATTTCGAGCGCGATCTTGTCGCGCGTCGCGCAATCCGGAATCACAAGCGCGCATCGATTGCGGAATGAGCACCCGCGCGTGAACCCAATCATGGTCGGTACCAGCCCGGGGATCGTGCCGAGGCGATGCGTTGTGACCCGGTGGCCGGACGGAACACAGGCCAACAGCCCGCGCGTGTAGGGGTGCAGCGGCGCGGCAAAAATATCGTACGCCGTTCCGGTCTCGACGATCTCCCCCGCATACATCACGGCGACCTTGTCGGCGACGTGGGCCACGACGCCGAGGTCATGGGTAATCAGCACCAGCGCCATACCGAACTCACGCTGCAGATCCTTGAGCAGCGTCAGGATCTGCGCCTGGATCATGACGTCGAGCGCGGTCGTGGGCTCGTCGGCGATGATCAGCGAAGGCTCGCACATCAGCGCCATGGCGATCATCATGCGCTGGCGCAAGCCGCCGGAGAGTTCGTGCGGGTATTGTTGCAGCCGTAGCGCCGGCTCTGACACGCCGCAGCGCTCGAGCAGAAATGCAGCACGCGCCCGCGCCGCGTGCGCGGCGCCGCCGCGGTGGCGAAGGTAGGTTTCGACCAACTGGTTGCCGATAGTGTAGACCGGATTGAGCGCCGTCATCGGGTCTTGGAAGATCATCGCAATCCGGTCGCCGCGCAGGTGCGCGAGTTCGCGACCGCTGAGTGTCTTGAGGTCGCGCCCACGAAACGTGATGGCGTCTGCCGTCAGCGTGGCGCTGTGCGGTTGCAGCCCCAGGATCGACAGCGCGGTCATGGTCTTGCCGCATCCGGACTCGCCGACCAGGCAGAGGGTTTCACCCGCCGTCACGGTGAAGCTCACGCTTGACACGGCGCGCAACGGCCCGGATGGCGTCGCCAGGGAGACCGACAGGTTATCAACCTCGAGTTCCGGACGTCGGCTCTCGGCGACGCGCTGCAGCACACTTGTCACGAGCGTATTTCCCGGCACGGCGACATCGCGCATACCCTCGCCCGGTGGCTTGGACGCTCCGGGGGCGGTGACATGTGCTGATGCATTGGCTTGTTTCGCACTGCCAGGACAATGCCCGTTCCCGCGCGTGGCGGCAAGATCGGGCGCGCACGCCATCCGCGCGACCGAACTGTCTGTCGGTCACGCTGCTGGGCTCGATGGGTGCGGGGCCTTGATGGCCGCGCGAGACTTAGTGTTTGAGCTGGTCGGGAACCTTGCCGCCGTTCTCGGCGAGCTTGACCATCACCTGCTTGTGCAGCCAGACGTTCATGGTCGCCGAATCATTGGTGTCGCCGGTGTAGTGGAGTTCGTGCGCCAACTCCTTGCGTGCCGCGAGACTGCTGTCGAGGTTGAGCAGTTTCATCAAATCGACGATCGACTTGCGCCAGTCGAGTTTCTCCTTGTTTTCGCTCGCCAGTTTGGACAATACAGCCTCGACGTCGACCGGTGCCTGGCTTGGTGCCACAGCGGGCTTGCCGGCTGGTGCCGGAGCTGTGCCTGCTCCGGCTCCGCTTGGCATTGGCTGTGCCTTGGCGCCGTGGCCAAAGATCGATGACATGATGTTTCCAAAAATGCTCATGGCTCGCTCCCGGGGTTCGTCGATTGTAACGGCGAGGTTCGCCATCCAATCAACTGACGCGCGCATGTGCGTAGCGTTCGCCGGCTGAAACATATCGGGTCGGGTGGGGGTCGGCAACGCGCATATGATTACCGCACAGCCAAACCGCGTGCCCTGAATATGAATTCTGTATGAACTTCATTTTCACGACACATTAATCTTGCTATCAATACGGTGTCTGAGTGGGCGGCTACGAGCGATCAAGTCAAGCTACTCATGGCCGGCCACGCGGATGCTCGCGATTTCGCCGTCTGGACGCCCTCCTCGGGCGCCGCGGTTGCGCCGGTGGTCGCCGACCGCGCGCGGGCGGCCGCATGTTCCAGCAAGCGTTTTGAGAACACACCCCGCTCCGGGTCGGGCTTGCTTCGACAGATCGCGACAACGCCCTTTCACAATTCGCTGTGTTCAATGGTGAACGACGCGACCCGCGCGCCGATCAGCCAAAACACCTTGTTCCTCGTGTTTCCTGCATTCATGCGCCGCAAGAGGCTCGAACATGACTGATCGAAACGACGTGGAGAGTCCGGCGCCGGCAGCAGGACCGGACAGGAGTGTCTTTGCGCACGCCCCGCGTCTGGCCGCGCGTCTTTTGTTCGCGGCGAGCATCGTCTCGCTCGCGACATCACTTCCCGGCGCCGCCGCTCCGGAACCTGAGATCTCAGCGTCGGGATCACCCGAGATCGCGCTTTCGGCCGATGAGCTCGGCCTGCTCAACAGGATCACGTGGGGGGCCAACCCCTCCAGTGCACGCATGCTGGCGAAGCTTGGAGCAAGCGCCTTTCTCGATCAGCAACTGCATCCCCCGAAGGGCGACCGCTTGCCGGCGCACGCCCAGGCGCAAATCGACGCGCTGAGGATTTCGCAAACGCCGGGCACGAAGCTCGCGATTGACCTTGAGCAGCAGCGCCGGGACGCTGCCGCCTTGGTTGACCCCGAGCAAAAGCGGCAGGCGCGGCGGGCCTACCGGCAGGCTTTGGCGCAGGTCGGCCGGGAGGCTGCGACGCGGTCCCTGCTGCGCGACCTCTATTCGCCCGACCAGCTCAAGGAGCAGCTCACATGGTTCTGGCTCAATCATTTCAATGTGCATGCCAGCAAGGCCAACATTCGAGCATTGGTTGGCGACTATGAGGACAACGCAATCCGTCAGCATGCACTGGGCAAGTTTCGCGACTTGCTGGCGGCGACGGTGCGCCACCCGGCGATGCTGATCTATCTCGACAACAATCGCAACGCAGTCGGCCGCATCAATGAGAACTATGCGCGCGAAATCATGGAACTGCATACGCTCGGCGTCGGCTCCGGCTATACCCAGGGCGATGTGCAGGAACTTTCGCGCATCCTGACCGGCGCCGGCGTCAATCTCACATCGAACACGCCTAACGTAAGGCCGATGCTGCGGAGTCAGTTCGTCCGCGATGGTCTGTTTGTGTTCAACCCCAATCGCCACGACTACGGCGACAAGACATTTCTTGGTCAACACATCGTTGGCAGCGGCCTCGCGGAGGTCAATCGGGCGGTCGACATCCTCAGCCGTGCGCCCGCGACTTCGCGTTTCATCAGCCGCAAGCTTGCGCTCTATTTCGTGTCGGACAATCCGCCGTCGGCGCTGGTCGAACGCATGGCGGCGACTTTCCGCAAGACCGACGGAGAGATTGCGGCGGTCTTGAAGACCATGTTCGAATCGCCCGAGTTCAAGGCCTCGCTCGGTACGCGGTTCAAGGACCCGATCCATTTCGTGGTTTCCGCCATCAGGCTCGCCTATGACGACCAGCCGATCCTCAATGCGGCGCCGATCCAGGGCTGGCTCAACCGCATGGCGGAGCCGCTCTACGGCCGTCAGACCCCGGACGGGTATGGCTTGGCGGAGGCCGCCTGGGTGAGCCCTGGCCAAATGGTCACGCGTTTTGAAATCGCGCGGGCGATTGGCTCGGGTTCAGCGCCGCTATTCCGATCTGCGACCGCGGAGCCGGGAGCGGGGCTCATGCCGCAGATCGCCGACGACCCGTCACTTGCAAGACTGCGCCCCCAGTTGAGCGCGGAGACGCGTGAGGTGCTCAACGAGGCGATGTCACCACAGGACAGGAACACGCTGTTTCTGGCTTCCCCCGAATTCATGCGCCGCTAGTCAGAGGAGCCTCCGATGGACCGCCGCGACGTTTTGAAAGCACTGGCCATGGCGGGCCCGCTGGTCATCACCGGGCGCCTCTATGCTGCCCCTTCGACCAGCACGCGCCTGCTGTTGGTGTTCCTGCGCGGCGCCTACGATGCCGCCAATGTCGTCATACCGGTGTCGAGCGATTTCTACTACCAGTCGCGGCCGAACCTCGCGATCGCACGGCCCCATCCGAGCGATCCCAACGCAGCCTTGCCGCTCAACAGCGATTGGGGGCTGCATCCGGTTCTCAAGGATACGCTCTACCCGCTCTATCAGAAGGGCGAGCTGGCGTTCGTCCCATTTGCCGGAACCGACAACGCCAGCCGCAGCCACTTCGAAACCCAGGATTCGATCGAACTCGGGCAGGCGCTCACCGGCACCCGTGATTTCCGGTCGGGGTTCATGAGCCGGCTGGCAGGCCAGCTCACCGAAGCGAAGCCGATCGCGTTTACTGATCAGCTGCCCTTGACGTTCCGCGGAGGCATATCGATCCCCAACATGGGGCTCAACGCCGTCAACAAACCGGTGGTCGATGATCGTCAGGCCGCGCTCATCAAGAGCATGTACCGCAACACCAGTCTGGAGCCGAGCGTGGCCCAGGGATTCGCGGTGCGCGACCAGGTTTACGAGACGGTCGCGACGGAAATGCAAGAGGCCAACCGCAATGCCGTCAGTCCGAGAGGCTTCGAGCTCGCGGCCCGTCGCATCGCTGGGCTCATGAACGGTCGCTTCAACCTCGGCTTCGTGGACGTCGGCGGCTGGGACACGCATGTCAACCAAGGTGGGGCGTCGGGCTATTTGGCGAACCACCTCGCCGAGCTTGGGTGGGGCCTGGCCGCGTTTGCAAAAGCCAGCGGCACGGCGTGGAATGATACGGTGGTTATCGTGATCAGCGAGTTCGGCCGCACCTTCCGTGAGAACGGCGACCGCGGCACCGATCACGGCCACGGCAGCGTCTATTGGGTGTTGGGCGGCGGCGTCAAAGGTGGACGCCTGGTCGGCAGGCAGGTCAAGGTCGAGCAGGCGATGTTGTTCCAGAACCGCGACTATCCGGTCATCAATGAATATCGCGCGCTCTTGGGCGGGTTGTTCGCTCGCGTCTACGGATTGCCAGCCGACCGGCTGCAGAAGGTCTTCCCCGGCGTGGCGCCCAAGGACCTCGGCCTGGTATGACGCGGATGCTCGGTTTCAGTCGATTGGAAAGCTGAGCCCCGCGATCAGATTGTCCGCACCGCCCGCCTGATAGGCTTCGATTGCGACCAGGTCGAGAGAAGCCAGCACGACGGCGATCAGGACCAAGGTGGCGTTCAACCAGAACACCAGCGGGGTGCTGCCGAGCGATACGGTTGCGGCGCTACGGGTGGCGAGTTTGGGCGGCATGGCGGCTCCTACAACTAATTCAGCGCGGCCGGGTGACGTTGTGCACGGTTCCGGCGGAAGCGAAGGTCGCCGCTGCCGCGTCGGCCTGGTTGACGGGCTGGTTCGCACGCAGCGCCAGGACTGCAACGACGATGAGCACGATCGAGCCGTAGACGACGGCAAGCCATCGCACCCAGAGGCGGTATACGTGCCGGTCGTCCTCGGTGGGTCTGTAGAAATTCGGAATGCGTCGCATCGAAGGCCTCCACACGGATGGAAGGATCATTTCGGATGGAACAACGACAATTCGTCTTTTGAGCAGCGAATGGATAACAGAGCGTCCAAAGGGAATCGTGTGACAGGCGTCACAGCGCACGGACTAAATCAACGCGCGGTCCTGTCAGATCACTGACTTGTTGGTAACGCCACACCTTGGCGCAAAGCAATTGCAACGCTTTGAGGCATTGTGATCAGTAGACCCCAAAGGTAGGAAACTACTGGTCGCCGCTTGGTTGCAATATCTGCGATGCTCGCGATCACGCGTTGGCGTGACTTCTCACGTCGATCGCGCTCGCTCTCCAAATAGTACGCGCGCTTGGCTTCGAACATCGCCAGGTCGGCGCGCTTTGCTACCGCCTCCAGGCGCTCGCCCGGTCGGCTGGTTGCCGCACCCATCGACAAGCCAAGGGTTAGGCTGGAATAGAACTGGTTGTTGATGTCGACGAGCTTGCTGATGCTCTCGATCATGAGCCGGCCGTCGCGTTCCTCGGCCGCCGGCAGCAGGATCGCGAACTCGTCGCCCCCGATTCGCGCCGCGTGGTTGGGTTTGCTGATCAATTCGTTCAGGACCTCACCGGCCCGCCGCAGCAGTGCGTCTCCGGCCGCGTGGCCCCATTGATCGTTGGCGGCCTTAAGACCGTTGAGATCGGCAATAATGATTGTGACCGGGAAGGGTCCTTTGCGCTCAAGACGATTGAGTTCATCGGCGTAGAACGTGCGGTTGTAGAGCTTGGTGAGCACATCGTGCTGGCCGAGATACTCGAGGTACGCTTCGGCTTTCTTTCGCGCCGTAATGTCGGTGAGGGCGACCTGAACAAGTGACCAGTCGTGCTCGTGGCCGGGCAGGACCGCTAATTGCAGGTGGAGGTACAATTCGCTGCCGTCGAGGGCATAGTTGAGAACTTCGCGCTGTTGAAACAGCTTTCCCTGCCACAGATCGATCAGCTGCTCGCGAAAGTGCTGCTCCATTCCGTCGCGAAATATGTCGGTCAGCCAACTCAACAAGGTCGGCTTGTCAGGAGCCATGAACAGGGACAGCGTGTGCTTGTTCACGTCGACGACGCGGATCTCGCTCATGCAGCGCGCGACGAACTCCGGGTGCACGTCGGTGAACACCCGCAGGTCGGTGATGCCGCGGCCGCGGATATCGTCGAGCAGGCGCCTGATGCTGCTGAAGTCTTCGACCCAGAGCGATACCGGCGAGAGTTCGAACAATCCGCGCGCATATTGTTCGCTTACCGCGAGTGCGCGGCGCGCGCTTTCCCGCGCGGTCACGTCCTCGATCGCAACCAGCACCCGGCTCCAATCGTGCTCGTGTCCGGGAACGATAGTACCCTTGAGCTGGATGTCGAGACGCCGTCCGGACAGGGTGTAGTTCACGGTGTGTGAGAATAACCAACAGTTCGCCGTTGTTCGTCTGTGGTTCGCACAGTTCATGTTAGTGCGATTCCACCGGCACTTTTTGTGTGATCTATTTGTTGTTGAGTATTTACTGGTTCGCCGTAGTTCGTCATAATGTGTAGGTTGAGTGTAGGTCAGAATGTAGGCCCAAGGGTTTAGATGACGATCACGGGGGCTTGCCAGGAAATGGCAAAGCTGACTGATCTCCGTTGCAGGAGCGCCGCCTCGGGTACGCACAGCGACGGCCATGGACTGCTCCTACAGGTCAAGGCTGGCGCGGGGGCCATCAACAAGTCGTGGGTCTACCGATACACCGTCAATGGCAAGCAGACCTGGATGGGTCTAGGCAGCTATCCGGATGTGACCCTTGCCGCAGCTCGTGGGAAGGCTACAGACGCGCGCCGGCTCAGGGCTGATGGAATTGATCCGATCGCGCAGAAACGCGCTGCACGGACCGCGCTTCAGTCAGCAACAGGCCAAGGACATTACCTTTGGGAATGTGCCGACCGCTACATCAAGGCGCATCAAGCCTCATGGCGATCGGTCCGGCACGCGAAACAGTGGGTGCGTTCGCTTGACGTGTATGTCCTGCCCGCCATGGGATCGCTGCCGGTTTCTGTGATCGACACAGCCCTGGTGATGCAAGGTACTTAAGCAAGCCTATCTCGCAGCGCACGCCTGAAACGGGAACGCAGAAACGGGGACGGATAGAGCTGGTCCTGGATTGGGCGACGGCGCGTGGAATATCGGCAGGGCGCCAAATCCTGCGCGATGGAGGGGGCATCTCGACAAGTTGCTGCCGTCTCGGGTGAAGGTGCAGCCTGTCGTGCACCATCCTGCGCTTGCTTACGATCAGGTGCCTGCATTCATGGCAGAGCTTCGCGGGCGGGAGGCCATAGCTGCCCGGTGATCTCGAGTTCATCATCCTGACGGCGGCAAGGGCCGGTGAGGCGAGGGGGATGAAGTGGTCCGAGCTCGATTTTCTCTACCAAGACTTGGATTGTGCCTGCATCGCGGATGAAGGCGACTGTGAGCACTGCGTGCCACTGTTGCCCGCTGCATAGCATTGCTAGAGAAACTGCCACTAATAGCTATCGCGTCTTTTGAGGACGCACGCCGTTGCTTTCTCCTATGGCTATCAAGATGCTGCTGGTGCGGATGAAGCGCGCGGGCAGCATAACGACCCATGGGCTTTCGGTCATCATTTGCGACGTGGGCGCGCGAGCAGACGTTATTTCAGCGCGAGGTTATCGAGGCCGCGCTGGCGCATGCTGTTGGCGATGCGGTTGAGCGCGCCTATGCGCGGACCGATGCACTGAAGAAACGGCGCATGCTGATGAACGCGTGGGCCTGAATACATCGAGCGCGGGCCGGCCATCTGCAACGGTTGTTCCGCTGCGAAACGTTGCGTGAATCCGTATGCGCATATGAGGCCTTGAATGTACGGCTCTAAATCTTCAATTGGCGCGGGGCCGGGCGACGGCCCGTTGCATCGCAGTCACCGCCGCGATGCTTGCCCCGCGCCAGCCTGCCTCAAGGCGGTGCTGGCGGTGATCCATAGCTGCCCCCAAAGAATTGCCTCTCGACTTTCATCGTTTATCGGAACGGCAGCGAAACTATTGGCTCCGCAGAGAACTGAAAAAAATACTTAAGCCGCGAGGGCGGCGGTGGAAAAACGATTCAGCCAACTCTTGCGTGCGATCGCGGAAATTAGCACGAAAAATCCGGCCCTGGGAACAGCCAGGAGCTTGGCGACTAATTTCCGAAATAAACCGCAGTACGCTCATGTTCCGTTAGAGACGTTGCGAAGGGACGTTGCCAACGCACTCGATTGGGTCATCGATGATTATGCCGAGGGAACCGAAACGATTCCGCTGAAGGTCAAGCGGCGCAAATCCATGCGGTCTAAAGTGTTGTTGTTTCTTACAAAACAATTGGAAAAGAAAAAGTTGGTAAGAAATAGATCTTTTATTTCCTGCCAAGTTTCACTCGCGCAGACGCTCGCCAAATCATCACCACGTTAGATATCGAAGTGCTGTGCAAAGCGCACCTCAATTCGGAGGCATATCTAATGGACGAACAAAACAACCTGCGCCCAATAAATTTCCGTCAACCGCCCGCGTTGGTCAGGAAATGGAAACGCGTTGCAGGGATTCAGCGCGGGTCAGCGAACCAACAATTCGCAAAGATCGTCGATAACCTGGACGAATCTGTCCAAAGAATTCTTACCCCCGAAGAGCTTTCACTTTACCTATCCGGCGGAATGGGCCCGGAAGAATGGCGGACTGCTGCAATTCGTTATGCTCGGGCAAAGAAAGCCACCCAAACAGCTGCACCACCCACGGTTCCAGCATGAAGCCGCCAGTCACACCGCGGCTTAAACAGCCGCTCGCGGTCACAGTGGCGCAGGCAGGGACTGCCCTCAATATTAGTCACGCTTCTATGTGGAAGTTGATACGGGAAAGCAAAGTTGAAATCTTCCACGTCGGCCGCCGCCGACTTGTCGTCTTTTCTTCGCTGAAAGCCTTGATGAAGGCACAGCGCTGCCAGTCGGCCCATTCCCCCAAACAAATGCAGAAAAAAATAGGCGGCCCGCTTGGAGCCGCCAAAGGAACTGATGACGATGGGCAACCTAATAGCGCCCAAAGCTGAAAGCAACCGTGTCGGGAAATTAATTCCCCTGCTCGGCAGTGATAAGCCTGGCGAAGTATAGCCGCCGCACGTGCTATCGGGCGCATGCTGCAGCAGTCCGGCCGGGATTGGCACGATGTAGCAGCGGCGATCGTAATCCCCTCAACTCCCGTGCCCGATCCCTAAAACTGGCGCGCCGCTGCCGCATGGTGCTTGCAGCGCGCTAGCGTACTCTCAGAGCGCGACCAGGACTTTCTCCGCAACATGACGCGCTGCGCTTGGCCCACATTCAAGCAACGGTCGTGGCTGGTCGATTGCTGGCTCAAGGTGCAGCAGTAATCGGGCCGGTTGGCACAGAGATCGATGCGGCCGCCTTTGTTTTTGCCTCGTGGGTGCGAGTGATCGAGAGCTCTCCGGCCGAAAACCAGCTCGTGCTGTTCGAGATGATGGCCGCTGATGCATGTGTCTACGCGGATGCCCTCCGGCAGCAAGTCATTGATGATCTCCAACTCGTCGCTGCCGAGCTCGGCCTCGTGGACCTCGTCGCCGTCGAGCGCGGCGCGAGACATCCGGCCGGCGCCATCTCCGTCGAGATACCTTGGCGAACGCCTTCAGGAGAGATGCATGAGCCTCCTCGAAGACATCAAGCGCCAGGCGTCGTTATCTTGCTGGATGAAGGGCCGGCCCGCTGTGAGCTGCGCAGGCTCTCCAATGGGTTCGATTATGAGTTTGATGAAGTTCGAGAACATGTGCTCGCGCGCGGCCTATCGCCGGGAGAATTCATCGCCCTATTACGCGAGCCAAAACCCCTCAACGGCAAGGCATTTAATTGGAGCAACGCCGAGTTTGACAAGCGTGCGGCGGAACCGCGTAAGACCTAATCGAAAATCCGGCCTCGTAACTATTCGCGCGGACAAGGTTGCAATACGTCGGATAGATTTCATCTGGCTGAACCGCCTCGCGCGCGGAGAGCGCGCTTGCGTTGCCGGCGTTCCCGGCCTTGGCAAAAGCCAGCTAGCAATTTTCGCCATCGCCGAGGTCACGACCGGAGGAATGCTGCCGTGCGGAGAGGGCAAGGCGCCAGTCGGCAACGTAGTCATCTTGTCTGCCGAGGACGGTGTTGAAGACGTGCTTGTCCCGCGCCTGAAAGCGGCCGGCGCCGACATGTCCCGCGTCACCATCGTGAAGGGAACCTACGTCAAGGACGCCAAGGGCAAGCGCACGTTCAGCCTGCAAACTGATCTCGCCAAGCTCGAAAAGCTGATCGATGAAATCGGGGACGTTGTGCTGGTCGTGGTCGATCCGGTCAGCTCGTACATGGGCAAAGTCGATAGCCACAGGAATTGCGAACTTCGCGCTGTGCTGGACCCAGTCACACAGTTGGCGGAGGACAAGCACGTTGCCGTGTTCAGCGTGACCCATCTGACGAAGGGTGCCACCGGAACATCGATGAAGGTAATACACCGCTTCATCGGCTCGATTGCCTTCGTCGGCGCGCCACGCGCCGCCTTCGCGGTGGTCGAAGACCCGGACGATAAGGACCGGCGCCTTTTCCTGTCGGTCAAGAACAATCTCGGACCGCGCCCGCAGGGGTTAGCGTTCAGGCTGGCGCAGCAAATCGTCGCCACCGATGGCGATGGGGATATTGTCGCGTCCTACGTCGAATGGGATAGCCAGCCGGTTACAACTACGGCGGACGAAGCGCTAGCCGCAACATCGGCCCCGGGGGCCGCCGAGAGGGGCAGTGCCAGGGATGAGGCGACTGACTTCCTGCGCCAATTGCTCAAGGATGGGCCGGTCGCGGCCAGCGCTGTTTGGGAGGCCGCCGACGCCAACGGGATCGCCGCTCGGACGCTGAAACGGGCGAAGTCCGAGTTGGGTGTTAAGGCCCAGCACCGCCCTGACCTGGACGGCGGCTGGGAATGGGTGTTGCCCGAAGGGGGCCAAAAAACTCCGAAGGGGGCCACTCCCGAAGATGGCCCTCTTCGGAAGGGTTTAACCCTCTTAAACGACCGGGGGACGCGTTGAATACCCGTCCGCCGCCGCCGCCCCGAGCAGGAAATCCAGGCGACCGTCGTTGCCCATCTGCGGCAGCGAGCGCAGCACGACGCGGTATTCCTGCATCCGGCCAACGGCGGATTCAGGCGACGGACCGAGGCGGCGATCCTGACCGGCATGGGCGTGGTCAAAGGCGCGCCCGATCTATTGCTTTTTCGCAAGAGGCGAGCTTTTGCGCTCGAACTTAAGTCGCCAACAGGTCGATCGAGCGAAGCCCAAATGGAGATGCTCTCACGCCTTGATCGGGCCGGCGTCTTCTGCTGCGTCGCCCATAGTCTCGACGCCGCGCTCAAGTGCTTGGAGCAATGGAGCCTGCTGAAAGGCGAGGTCCAATGACCGACCGCACCCGATTGCCTAATAGGCGATACTCCGAGACGTTCAACTTTGATTGCGGAGGGCACCGCTACACCACCTCGATTTCATATTTTCCCGGGACCAACCAGATCGCCGAAATTTTTCTCGGAAATGGACGGGCTGGTTCTGACATCAATGCTGCCGCGAAAATTCGGCCGTCGTGTGCTCGATTAGCCTAGAGCACGGCGTTCCGGTTGATGTTATCCGACATGCTCTCCTGCGTGATGCCCGTGGTGTAGCGAGCTCACCGCTTGGCGTGGCGCTCGACCTCCTGGCTGTGGACTGCGAGCAGAATTCGTAAACGATTGTTGCATTTCGTGACTTTTGCATTATGATAGTAATTCGTTTGCGGGTTGACGAGATAATCCGCCTCGTGGCCATCCAACGAAATCGGATGGCGCCAACCGGCCGGCGTTAAGGCTGATCTTCCGCCCGCACCCGAGCGAAATCGGGGGCAATAAGTGACAGCCAGGTCCTTCGTACGAAATTTGCGCTGTCCCAGGGAGCATTCCGGCTCTCTGGGACGGCAAAGAAGGAAATCTACATGAGCGACAAGAAGCTTCTCAGCAAAGACGAGGCCGCCGCGCGGCTCAATCTATCGCCGACCACGCTTGCCGACTGGCGCTGCAAGGGCATCGGGCCAACGTTCGTCAAGCTCAACGGGGCCGTTCGCTACATCGACGGCGACATCGATGAATACATCCGCGCTGCCGTCGAAAGCCTGAGAACGCGGAGTAACAAGCGTGGCCGGCCGATGAAGCCCACGAAGAATAATGACGAAATCAACGATAAATTCAGACCAGACTGAGGAACCAAGCCATGTGGGATAAAGCCCTTCCATACGATCCGGTCGGCGGCGCAGTCGCCGACACAGAGCGCGAAATCCTTGGTTATGCCATGGATGACTTTGACCTTGAGAACGACGAAATCCAGGACAGTGACGACCTCGTTGACGAGCTGAGTGAGGTGTCCGGATGGGATGGTGAGGCGCTTGGCCTGGATGAAATAGCGCACAGAAACATCTACGGCAACTCGTACCCACTGGCTACTGACAGGCCATTCGTACCTTTGAAGATGAGCTGACTGCCCGCGAGGAACTGGGACAGATACGCGTGCAATTGGCCGACGAACAGCGGATCAATGGCGAGCTACTTCGAGGCAGCCTAACCACCGATCAGCAGCGGGCAGAAGCGGCACGCATTGAGGCCCTGCGGGACAATTTGCTAGACATCGCAATCGACACCGATACGGCGCTGTTCCAACAGTTTCTTGGCAATGTTCAGGCGCAACAAAATCGCATCGCGGAATTGGAAAACGAGCGCATCAACAATTCCATGGCGGCTGCACATCAAGAATACGGCGTGGAATTCGAGCGAGCGTACAATGCCCTCACGACCATGGATCCCAACAATCGTTTGGCGCGTGAGATCGTGCAAAGCGTTACCAGTGCTCGCGATCCCGGTCGCGCCCTCATGGAACTGCACGGCAATGACCTGGTGAACAGCCTGAACTCAGGCCGCCCGCCCCTTTCATGCCAGGGACACGTCGCTCCGCACCGAGCCGGCAATCCAGCGATCTCGCCTAGCGGTGATGGTGGATGGGGCAACCGACAATGTCGAGTGACGACATCCTCCCTAACGTCAATGGAGGACTAAAATCATGCCAACGCAACAACAAGTCCCGGATCTTGCCTGCCTGATTAAGATCGGCTCAGACCTCATGGCCCTCGCGCCAGATATTGAACGAGTTGGCAATCTGCAAGCATTGGAACGCGAAGTTAAATCGCGAATTGATCGGCTCAAGACCGATGAAGCTGCGATCCTAGCGTCGCTTCGAACGAAAGCGCAGTCTGAGATCGCCGAGGGAAAGGCGGCTGAGATTATCGCGCGCGCTAGTACCGAGGCCCAGCGAATCAAAGATGCGGCCCTTAAGAATAATTGGTGATCTACAGACACAGGAAAAGGGTCTGCTAGAGCGGATCGACCAACTCAATTCCCAGGTAGAAACCGCCGAGGCAAAGGTGAAGCGAGTTCACGAAGTGCTGCGCGCGAGTGCCTGAAACAATGAAAGGAAGCTGTTATGAAATTCGTCTTCCGCCCACATGATGGCATTGAGAATGTCGGGTATGTGCCACCGATCTTGTATCGCCACGACTGCCCTCTCGTAAGCGCTCATCTTGCCGCCGCTGATGATCCTAAAGCAAAACCGTGTTCGCTGCCCGCGAATGTTTGATGTAGACTAAAAGCTCGAGCCGCATCTTGCTGAATTTGTCCAAAGCCACCCCACTTTTTGTTAGTTAACCGCTCCAACCACCCGCAACTCTATCCGGAGAGCTGATCTATGATAGACATCTCAACGAGTTACCCTCCACCGCCCCGAGTCTTAACGCCAGCATTGCATTTCCGCAATGAGCAACGCACAGCTTTCAACGTTCTACTACTCTACGTCAAATTAAGTGCCGCTCCCGTGCCTACAACTACCTTCAAGCTATCGCATAACAACACACGCAATAAGAATATAGTATCACAACACCGCCTGTATGTTCTGCGCGTCCTCTACCTAACAAGCTACATAACCCTCCCCTAATACAAAAACGCTGCCGTGTCACCGCTCATGCCCTACTATATTTCTACTAGCAGCTATTCAACATATATCGCTGCGCACGCACGTGACCGACAGTGTTCAACAGTGCTTTCTCGCCCAACGCCAACTACCTCTGATTATACGCCCGCGTCCCTACTTCTATAATCCACCATATAACTATCTGTAAACATAACACGCAAATATTTAGTTTTGCAACAAACTGAAAATGCCGCAACCAAACCTTCCACTCCACCATACAACCCGGTCAATCCGGCAACCCCAATGGCCGACCTGTCGGCAGCCGTCAGAAGCTCAACGAGAAATTCATTCTCGCGCTGCACGACGACTTCGTGGAGCACGGCAAGAAGGTCATCGCCAAGGTCCGCGACGAGCAGCCCGACGTTTATTTGAAGGTTATTGCGTCAATCTTGCCGAGACAGCTGCATTTGAAAGAGCAGCCTCTATTCGATGGTATGAGCAATGAGCAACTTGACGAAATCATTGCATCAGTTCGAAGCGTCCTCACTACTCGCGCTCCAATAGGGTTTCGGAGACGGAAAGCTAACGCCGAGCGGCGAAGACAAGCTTGATCAGCTTCACTGAGTACACATACGCGCGCTATGTGACGGCCAACTTTCACCGGCAGATCGCCGAGCAGTTCGAACGCGTCGAAGGCGGCGAAATCGATCGGCTTATGCTGCTAGTTCCCCCGCGACACGGGAAGTCGGAATTAGCCTCTCGTCGTTTTCCCGCCTGGTATCTCGGCCGCCATCCCGAGCGGCAATTCATCAGCGCGTCGGCTTCCGTCACCCTCGCCGAGGATTTCGGGCGCGACGTTCGTAATTTGATTGCCAGCCAGGAATACTCACAGATCTTCGATACGCGATTGGCTGAAGATTTGCAGGCCAACGGTCGCTGGTCAATGACCGAGGGCGGCAGCTATTATGCGCTGTCGTGTTGGCTTTGCGCTCATGGGCCGTGGTGCTCATATCTTCCTGATCGATGACCCGTTTGGTTCGATGGCCGACGCGCGTTCCGATGTCGAACGCAAGGCGGTTCACAATTGGTACCAAGGCACGGTTTACAATCGCTTAGAAAAGAACGGTGCGATCGTCGTCATCAATCATCGTATGCATCATGACGATCTGTAGGGACGTCTCCTGGCCCAGCAGGCCGCCGGCGGCGATCAATGGACGGTGGTCGAATTCAAGGCCGTCTCCCTCGGACGGAAGCGTTATGGCCCGAGAAATTCGACTAAGCCGCTTTAGACCGCATCAAGAGCAACACCTCGCCGCAGGATTGGTCCGCGCTCTATCAGCAGGAGCCCACCGCCGAGACCGGATGCTATTTCAAGGAAGCGTGGTTGCAGCCGCACGTTATCGAGCTGCCTGCGGTTCATCAACTACTACGGCGCTCAGCTATCGCGGTGTCGTTCGACCGCGGCGACTACACCGTGCACGCTATTATCGGCGTCGACGCCAAGTCTCGCATGTTCCTGGTGGATCTATGGCGCAAGCAAGCCATCCCGGCGAATGGGTCGATGCCTATTGCGACCTGGTGTGGTAAATTGAAGCCGGCCTTTTGGGCACATGAACACACGTCGATCATTTCCGGCATTGGCCCCTTCCTCGAGCGCCGTTCCATCGAGCCTCAGGCCTGGACTTACAGAGAGCAATTCCCCACTCGCTGCGACAAAGCCGTCCGCGCTCAATCCATCCGCGGCCGCATGTCGCTGTCCGGCCTCTACGTGCCCGCTGCCGCTTCATGGCTATCCGACCTGCGCATCGAGCTGTTACCCTTCCCCTACGGCCAGCATGACGACATGGTGGACGCCCTCTGACTGAATGCGGCCAGCTCATGGACCGCTTCGGACCGCGCTACGTGCCCAAAAAGCCTGATCCGGAAAGCGATTGTGACAAAGCCTACAGGCCGGTCGAGCGGGAACCCATGCGCGATAGCTTCATGACGCTGTAGAACAGCCCGAGGTTGACGATGTCATCCACAGATGACCTGACTGAACAATCCAAGCTATTCAGATCGCTTCGGACCTTCGCAATATCTTGGAGCACTTCAGCAGGTCGAGTCCCTATGACATGCAGCTTGAGTCTTTTCCACAGAGTTGCTGCGAACTACCGCTCATCTTGTGAGCCGCTACCTGATCGAGGCGAGCTACACAGACGCGCTGTACGTCATGAGCGAAAATGCTAGCGGCAGTCCCACGCATAGATTGAAACAGATAGACTATCGTCGATATCACCGCTGATCAGTTTGGCAAACCCCCTGTTGAGATTAGCGTTTCCATAGTTCGAATCGTATCAGACAGCCACGCGAGCTTGTAGACCACGTGTGTATGACTGCATAGCGATTGACGTTGTCTATGCCTGCCATGATGCGTTGTTTGAGTTCGTGCTTTGAGGTCACTCTGATGTGACGCAGACTGAGCGAGCGAATTTAGAGAAGAAGCCCTCGATGAGGTTGAGCGAAGAGCCGTGCTTGCGCGTGAAGTAAAGTCTAAGCGGCCTGCCCGTCGTGTGTCGAGCCAGGCTCTGGTTTCCTTCGAGATGTGTGCGGAATGATTGTCGAGATCAGCTTGATCGCGGTACCGCCGAATAGGCGGCATCGAGGAGCTTGAGGAATTCTATGAACTCGCGCTGCGTGGCGATCTCAACGAGCGCGTGCACCTTTCCGTGAGCAGATCGATCCCTGCCAACAGGCTGAGCGTGCCATAGCGCTTGTACTCATGATCCCGCGCGAAGCTCGCATGCAGTCCGAGCTCAAGCGCAAATCCGCGCCGTCGTCGCGATCGCCGATATTCCCTGCTTCTCATCATAGACACAATCGCGACCGACTTCTGCGACTTCTTCGAGCGAGCGTGGCTTTTTTCAGACCTGTACCTCGCCGTAGACGCACAGAACCTCCGCCATCTTCTGTTCAAACTCCGCGTCGCGATTTTCAAGATAGTAGCGCACCTTGTGCGGCTTGATGTCCTCGTTGCCGAGTATCTTGCAGACCGTGCCCTGTACCAGATAAGCGAGACATTCGTGACCCGCCGCGCTGCCGTGCTCGCGCGCATACGAGCCAAAAGCCGCGTCGTCCACAGCTCGTGCATAGCCATGCTCTTTCGCCTTGTCGCACGCCAAAACACCAACCAGCCTTAGCCTGCGCGTGATCACCGCTCCTTGCCCTGTCGCGTCCGTCGTCGAGAGCCGCCAGCGCGCCATAGGCCAGCGCCCGCTCCACGCAACGCTGTACCGTCTGATAGTGCACGCCAAGTCTTTGTCCCACCGCAAAGAACACGCCTGCTCGCGATAGGCAAGCAGCATCGCGGCCCGCACACCCCGCTTGCTAGTTCCGTCCATACCGCACAGAGCCGTCAATGCTTCAATCTCCGCATCGTTCAGCGCCAACTCTACCGCTTGCCGCCACTTCGCCATGATGACATTCCTCGTTCAACCAATCGCAAACAAGAATCCGCCAACCAATCATCCGTTCCATAACCGCCTGTTTCATAGAATTGATCGTCTAGTTACAACTACCACAGTTAGCATCTGCAGCAATAACCGCCAGACTTACAGAAACCGCCGTGTCGCCCAATAACAGCTCCGCGATCATTGGCCTTATTATCCCGTCGCGGCATGAGCTGCGATCCTTCACAGAAGCCACCGCGTATCTGATTTTCAGTGAAACTACACCATAGCGCCTCCGTGACTTCGAGAAGCCCGCCGTGAGTTTTTCTGGCGCGTAGCTATCCCACCTAGCGCGTCAGTTACTATTTACTGTTGTAATTTTGAAACCCAACCCTTCCATCTGTTCGCGCCTGTGATAGCGATGATCACTACGCAACTATCGCCAGATCAGCCATGCCTTGTGCCTGCGCAGTGGCTCGTCGCTACGTCAATCATGAGCTTCTAACTGCCCCTATAGTTGTGAACCAAGCGTATGCGTCGCTGTGAGGTCTTTCATCGTCGCCTCCCCCGTTGCTGCGACATTCTGACTTACGCGCGTGTCTTTGATAGATCTATCCGTCCGTTTCTTTGCAAAATTTAGGAGTTTTACAATATAATTCTGTACAAGTTTTTCAATGTGTTACTATTTGTGAATGTTACTTGTGAAATGAGGATTTATGAGCACTATTAGCTACGCACTTGTCTCTACGCAGTATCAAGCTCTGACCTGCCAATCGAAGCGCTGAAGGCCGCCGTGCGCAGCGATCTATCGCGAGAATATCAGCGTGTCCGCGCAGACCGACCGCAGCTTGCGAAGCTATGACTTCACTCAAGCCAGCATGTCGTCGTGTGACCAAGCTCTATCCGCTTGCGCGCTCTACCCTGAGCTGCTCTACCTGATCTATCTTATCTAGCAAGCCGCGCCACGTTCCGCGTCGCTCAGGACCCTTCTGTGTGACACTGGGAGCCCTCAGAACTATTGCTCTCTACCATGCTCGCGCATAGCGGAATTCGAGCGTGAGCTTATCCGCGAGCGCACTGCGACTGCCGCAAGCGTGCTATGGCAAACCGCGTTAAGTTCTGCCGCAAGCCCAAGCTCTCGCCCTATCAGCGTGCCGAGCTATCAAACGTCGCGCCGCTCGCGAGACGCTCGCGTCTATCGCGCAGAGCTACGCGTCTATCTCTCTATGATCTCGCTGTTGAGCTAGGACGCTGCCCGCGCCCAACAGGTTCAGCGTTCAGCGCCCGTGGCCGTACTGCGACGTGAGCCTAGCCGTCCTTCTGTAGATAGCCATGAGGCGCGCGCCTTCATTGCGCGCCTTCGCTGAGCCGCGTCCGTGCTCCGCAGCTTTGCCGCGCGAGGCAGAGCCAAAGCCTGCCGTTTCAGATCGCGTTCCTGTCCGCTACCTCCAAGCCCGCCAACAACTAAACCGCGAGTGTTCGTATGTCTTCTCCAAGAGCTCCGTAGAGCTAGCGACGCTATTACATCATCATAGAGCGCTACGCGATGGGATGTTGGGGCGCTTGCCGGCACTCGCCGAAGAACTGGCCGTGTTGAAGCCTGATCTCATCCTCGCCGAGACGTTCGCGTAGCGCGCATCGTTCCGCACGCTACAGCCGAAATTCCAATCGTGTGTCCCCTATTAAGCGATCCTATCGGTCAGCGCTGATCGCCAGTTATGCGCTACCGAAGCAACGTGACCCGCGTTCTGCCTACAATCGAGTGTTAGTCCGTAAACAGATTGCGCTCTGCCGCGAACTCATCCCTGTCCGTTTGAAGATTGAATGCTCTACACTGAAAGCACCAGGTGACTTATGTAACAAGAGGCTGAGACCGCGCTACCAAATTGTCCGTGTAACTTGTCGCCGTCGCTGTTACTGCACCGCGCGACGTTAGCCGCTTCTTCTACACTTCACGAAGTCCGATGTCAGTCAAGCGTACGTCCCCTCTGATCCCATGTTGTTTGCCTAAGTCTGAAAATTGCCTATGCGCGCTGACTGCAAGAGTGCCTACGTCTTCAGCATCCGCGAGAACGTCTATAGAGTGCGCTCATGAGCTATAGCGTCTACTATCGCGACAACTTTCCGAGAGCGCCTATTACGTCTATAAGATCATGAGAGCGCGCTACCCGCTTATCTTCCTGTCGAGCTGCCGACTAAGTTCGAGCTTGTGATCAACCTCAAAACCGCCAAGTCTCTTAGCCTCTACCATTTCCATCAATCTCTTCTCGCCCGCGCCTACGAGTCATCGAATGAACTCTTAAGCACCCCGCCTGCCCGCCTATATGCTCTCCAACAGGCGAGCGTCTTATTAGCCGCTGAAGAGAACGTCATGCCACTTTCCTCCACCGTGCGTCCTGCCATTGCGAACTACATAGCAACAACGTCTATTTTTTCATGACTTATGCGGCCATCGCATCCGTTGCGTGTTACCGATCTGGCCCTCGAGATTTTCGAACCAGACCACTATCAAACGCGAGAGACGCCTGCGCGCGTTCTAAGCGCACCTCACATTTATTGAACTTATAGCCTCATAAAATTCTACAACAAAACGTGCGAGAGATCGCATCACAATAATCGTTCGTGACGTTGACATCAAAAACATTGAATTAGCTCTCTCCCCACTGAGCGTGCGAGACCGCCCTCGCACCGCCCTGCCGTTCCTGTATCTTCAATGTAACACCAGCTGAATACAACACATGTTTCGTGTTAAGTGCGTTGTTCATAGACACTAAATTCATCCAGTTGAGGTCGAGAATAGTGCCTACCATACTTACACAAAGTCGTGTAATCCGCCAGCGCTGTTACCCGAGATGAGACGCAAACACCCCAACACGCCCCCCTATATCTTCCTAGTATTCTATAGAGCCCGCTATGAAGTGCGACGCTCTTTTGTATCGACTTAGCCCAATGCCTAATCGTACACTCTGCAGCGCCTGCCCTCCAATGACACTGAGGCATTGCGCGCGAGCTGCGCGTGCGCGCGCTCTACTATCGAGATCGTCAACTAAATCTCGCGTCGCGAAAGTTTCATACACCAAGTTGCCCTTAACATTGTGCAACAGAGTCGAGTTAGCCTTGAAGCGGCGACCTTGCCGCGCCAGATGTCTTGCGAGCAACTGTAGCGAATATAAATCCCTGAAAGATCAGTTCTATGAACTGATCCGCAACGAACGCGCACGAGTGACTACGTTGAAAAGTTTTTTGATGATGAAATCCCGCGCCGTTTCCGCGAAATGATAAGCCGTTCCTTGCTGAAGCCAAAAGCGCGTAGCCAGTAATCCTCAGTCCGCACCGTCAGTGCCACACGTGCGTGACTTAGTCATCTACTTTCCCCCTTTAGCTCGTCGCACGAGCAGCCTTCAACCTTCACTGAACCTGCAGTGTTCACAGAGTAAGCCCGCCAGTGCGCTTTCGTCGCCGTAGCCCGATATTCAAGCGCCATAGACGCCATATGCGTCATGCAAGAAACCCCTGTGCTGCAACCATTATGACACTTATCACGCCTATGACACCTTGATTTAGAGAGAGTATTTGCTGAGGCAACAGCGTTGCTGAGGCAACAGCGCCCAGTAATTAATTTCCGCTCAATCGCCACCGCTTTGCAGCAGTCAAATCTCGAACTGCGCTATAGTTCAAATGTATGTTAGCCTTCGCAAGCCAAACTTAGCATATCAATTAATGCTCTCACGGTGTGGCTGAAGAACTGCGACTGCCCTTCCCACAGCTGCACGAGCTCGTCCACGTGAGCGTGAAGCATGTCGTCGCGGAACACGCGACCGAGGTTTTGTACAAGGTGAGGGAGATCATGGGCCTCGAACAACGATAACGTGCGCTGGTTGACCTTGAGGACGTGGATGCGCGCCGAGCAGGCCTTCACTCGCTCAGGATCTTCATGCAGGAAATCTCGCAGCTTACTGACGCCGGCGCGCCGCCAGTCCGCAAACAACGCCTTGACCTGGCTGTAATCTTCGACCCAGAGCGAGACCGGCGCGAGCTCGAACATCTGGGCGTCGTCCCCCAGCCTGTCGGCATCAGCGACGACACTGTCGTAGTCATCATGCTGCATCAAGCGCCTGCCAAGTCTCCACTGGTCGCCCGGACATTCATTCATGCTCTGAGCCGGGGCAAGGCGCAAGCCCGAGTTCGGCCGCGCGCGTCGTCCGTGCGGTAGATCGCCCCGCACGCAAAAAGTCTTCTCCGGGAGGTTGCGCAAGTCACACGGATGAGCGACTGGGCTTGTTCTCGCCCATGTTGAGTGAAAGGCCGCCCCCGGATAGGTATGACCGCAAGTCATGGGCCTTAAGCCGCGCAAAGCTGCGGTGGGCCGCGGACCATCGAGGGAGGAAGACGCCATGAAGCGGAGCGCCGACCGTATTCTTGTTACCCATGTCGGCAGTCTGGTGCGACCGCCGGCAATTCGCGATGTCATGGCGGCACGCGAGCAGGATCTTCCCTATGACGCCGCCGCGTTCGCCAAGACCCTGCGGCAGGAGGTTGCCAACGTCGTGCGCCAGCAGGCCGAGGCGGGGGTCGATGTCATCAGCGACGGTGAATACGGCAAGGCCGGCTGGATCAGATACGTGGCCGAGCGTCTCGGCGGTTTTGTGCATCGTGACGTGAAACCGGGCGAGCGGGAATTCAACCCGGTGCATCTGATCCGGGAGGCTGAGAAGTTTCCCGAGTTCTATGCCGCCTACAACATCGTCCAGTACTATGATTGGCTGCCGCCGACCCCCGGCAAGCCCGCGCTGCGCCAGGAGGGGCCGACACCGGCCGGCGGCCGCAAGATGGTTTGGGAATGCACCGGGCCGATCAGCTACCGCGGTCAGACGGCAATCAAACAGGACATAGACAATTTCAAGGCCGCGCTCGCGGGCGCCAAGGTCGAGGAGGCCTTTTTGCCGGTCGCGGCGCCGATGAGCGCGCGCGGGCTTTGGATCAACAGTCACTATCCCAACGAAGACGCGGTCGTCACCGCGCTCGCCGATGCGCTCAAGGAGGAGTATCGGGCGATCGTCGACGCGGGATTCCTGATCCAGCTCGATGATGCATTCCTCGCCCACGAATACGACCGGCTGTTGGGCGAGATGAGCCAGAAGGATGTTCACAAATATTGCGAGAGCCGGATCGACCTTCTCAATTACGCGCTCGAGGGTATCCCCGCGGATCGCGTCCGCTATCATGTCTGTTGGGGCAGCTGGAATGCGCCTCATACGACTGATATCCCACTCAAGACCCTGGTCGATCTTGTCTTGAAGGTGCGCGCGCAGGCCTATTCGCTCGAGGCTGCCAACCCGCGGCACGAGCACGAATGGCAGGTGTGGAAGGACGTGAAGCTGCCCGATGGCAAGATCCTGATTCCCGGCGTCGTCACCCATTCAACCAATGTGGTGGAGCACCCTGAGCTGGTGGCTTGGCGGATCAAGAACTTCGCCAACCTGGTTGGTCGTGAAAATGTCATCGCCGGTACCGATTGCGGCTTCTCCCAGAGCTACAACGTGGTGCGTGTCCATCCGAGCATTCAGTGGGCGAAGCTGAAATCGCTTGCCGAGGGAGCACGGCTCGCATCGCGAGAATTATGGGCGCGCTAGCGATGGCGTGCGTCCGTAGGACAACTGCCGCTGTAGGGAGCGCATGGAAGCGGCGGGGTCGATTGCCTCGTAGCGGATGCCTTGCGCACTGACCCTGGTGTTCCAGTCGGATGCGGTCAGGCGCCCGGTCGCGCTCTTCTGACCGACGAAGAATACGTCGTAGGTGAACGGTTTGCCGGCCGCGCGGCATACGCTGTCGATGGTGCAGAGCACGGCCCCCGGATCGCGGCAATGCGCGCGACCTCTGACCGCATCACGGCGGCGTTGTGCGAAAACTGCGCGCGGTAGTCCGGACTGATAAACAGCAGGTACGGCTCAAGTCCGGGGGCGGCGAGGAGGCCGAGCGCGAGCACGCCGATCAAGCCCGACCGCCGTGTCTTAATGCCCATCCCCCAGAACACCGGCACGCTGGCGATGCAATCGAACGCGAGCCCAATGGCGACTGCGACGCGGCGTAAAGCTCGAAGGCCGCATTGACGTCGACGCCGGCGCCGAGCTTTTGCAAAAGATAGGCCGCGAGCGCGAACAGCACGAACGTTGTGCTGAAGCGCGCAGCTTCACTGCGGCGATCGTGCCATATCCAGACCGCCCAGAACGCCAGCGCCGGCGCGAGCATGCCGATCCGCGCCAGGCTGTTCCAGGCGCGCTTGATCGAGATTTCGCGCGGATAAAAAAAGATCTGATCCACGAACGACATCCCGTAGATGGCCGCGAACAGGACAACCGCGGCTGCCACGCTCGCGCCCGCGATGAGCGCGGCGCGCAGGGCACGGCGTGGACTGTGGCGGGCCACGAGAAACAGCGCCATCGCGGGGATCGCCACCAGGGCCTGCTTGAAAAATCCAGCCACCACCATGAGCAGGATCGGCAGTTCTACGCTTCGAGCTGGATCGCGATGCAAGAACCACAGCAATGCGGCCATCATGATTGCGAGCGCCGGCAGGTGGGGGTCGTTCATCGCGACGTACCAGTCGGCAAACCGGACCATCGTTCCCAGAAAGAAGAAGCCGCCCAGGGCCGCAGCCGGCCAACCGGCATTGAAGCGGCGGATCAAGAGCGCGATGATGGCGGCCAGGGCGAGGAGCGCGGCGAAGGACAGAGCGCGGCCGATGTAGATTGCGTCGAGGCCAAAGCCGGCGAGGGCGCCTGTCAGGTAGTACCAGAGCGGCGGGTAGTTGTTGGCGACGAGGCCCGAAAGATCGGGATAGAGCTGGCCGTCGTGCAGCACGGCGTCGGTGTGATAGGCGTTCCAAGGCTCCTTGATGTCGATCTCGAGCGGAAAGAACGCGCGCCAGACCGGCCAGGCGCTATAGAAGGCGCACAGCACCGCAAACACGGCGACCATCGTCACGTCATAGCGCTGAACAATGGCCGTGCGCGATGTCGAAACGCGGGCGAGGATGAGGAAGGCCAGAGTTTTCATCGCCGTCCGTCGCTTGACCGAAGGTCAACCGTCCACACCGTTTGAGCTGACTGTGGGATGACTAACGCTACTCGTCCATGTAACTCGCGACCGTGCCAATTGACGGCTATCTTTTCAGCAATTTGGTCAAGAAAAGCGCGATCTGTCTATCGTTAATTCGTGCGCCTGAAATTCGGCCTTGCGATTGCGCAGGGTGCCGATTCTGCCTTTTTCGTGTGTAAATGTGCGACGCTTGATAGCGGTCGTCATGGCCATTACTCGACCGCATGGTTTTTCAACCAAACGGTTCTGTCCGCATGTCGCCTGATCGTAAAGGCGCACGTGCGACGCAAGCATTGTTACAGAAGGCGTATGGGGCGACGAACAAGTTGCCCCACGCCGCCGAAGCGACGGTAAGCAGGTGATGCCGCGCCCGACCGGCCGACCCGCGAACGACCACTCACGATCGATTGAGTGCCTCCTACCCCGGTACGGCGGGCCACACTGCTGCCGGCTCGCGTGTAGCTTCGCACCAATAATTTCTGGTAAGGTGTCGGTACTGCGAGCCGGGGGATTTTCATGAAACGCAAAGACGCCGCCCGCTACGCACCGAATGCGCCGCTGCTCAAGTCGGTTGCCAAGCTGCCGAAGATGAAACACGGCGCCATGCACGATAAGTCGGTGCGAACGTTTGATTACAAAGGTCATGCGATCTCGATCACGACCATGTATCAGGTCAAGATCGACGGACGGCTCGTGCACCTCCCGCTGATGGTCAGCGAGGACGGACACGTGCAGAGCCATGCAATTCCAAACTACTCATTGTCGTCCGCTGTCGATGTCGTGAAAACGATCATCGACCAATTTCCTGAGGATTTCGCCACGAAGAAATCGCGCAGCCGGCGGCCGGGAGGGCAACATGGCGGTCACGCGCAAGGCCATCACCACTGATACTGCGGTTCGTGACAAGTACATCGACGGCGTGCTGCGCTTGAAGCAGGAGCTCAACCCCCAAAGCGGGTTGAGCACATATGACGCGCTGGTCGTGTGGCACGTGCGGGCGATGATGACGATGACGCCGGCGAACCAGAATTCGCGTAACGCCGCGCATCGCGGCCCGGTATTTCTGCCGTGGCACCGTTACCTGCTCATTGTGCTGGAACAGCAATTCCAGCGCATCCTCGGAGATAACACGTTCGGCCTGCCCTATTGGGCCTGGAATCGCGATGGCGATCTGCCGCCGGATCAGCAGACCCAATCGCCGGTCTGGGGACCGGATTGCATGGGCGGGTCGGGCGATCCGGTCACGACCGGTCCATTCGCCAACCCGGACGCGGACTCGAGCAAATTCATCGTTCGCGTCGCGAGCGACAGCATGGGCCAACTCGGCACGGTCAATCGGGGGCTTGCCCGCAACATCGCAAGCGATATCGCCGCTTTGCCGACGAGCGCGCAGGCGCGCGCGGCCATCGGCCTCGATAACTACGACGAGCCGACTTGGGGTATCAATTCCTCGACCACCATGCGCAACGTGGTCGAGGGCTGGCAGCCCGATCCGCCAGGCTTGCACAATCGCGTGCATGTTTGGGTTGGCGGCGACATGGCGCCCGCGTCCTCGCCCAACGACCCGGTCTTTTTCCTCAATCATTGTAATGTCGATCGGCTGTGGGCAGCCTGGCAAAGCAAACATCCAAATGCGCCGTACCTGCCGGGCAGCAGCGCGCCTGCGGCGCTTAAATTCCATCGCCTTGGCGACAATTTGTTTTCGGTATTTCCTAACGCCCCTAAGGTCCGCGACATGCTCGATGTCGCGGACGTGTACGCGTACGACACTGTTGCGGATGTTCTCCCGCCGTAGCCGTTGACGAACGCCGCGCTAACGCGCCGCGGTCACGTCACCACCACCCTCGTCGCCAGCCCCAGTACGGGCGCCAGCCCCAATACGGGCGATAGCCCCAGTAGGGGCGATAGTATGGGTAGTAATAGACCCGGGGATAAAAATAGACCGGTCGCCACCAGCAGCGAAACGGGCCACAGACCCAGACGACGTTCTGCACGTCGGTCGAAAGTTCATTGGACGCGGCTTTCAATCCGCCGACCGGCATAGCGGAAGCGGCGTTCGCGGCGAGCGCTACGCCACCGAGCGCTGCGGCGGCGATCAGGGTTGCCTTGAGTGCATGCATCGAAGACTCCTTATCGGTTGGCGCGACATCCCCAACTCGGATACTTTTCTTGTATCGTTCACTTTACGCACGGGCCGCACCAAACAATGTGACGGAAATCACTCAGAAGGCGCCACCTTGCATTGCAACGATCAACGCGCGCAGCATAGTTGCGCGCTGGACGAGAGGCCAACCGCGGATGCAAAACGCTCGAATACGCTAGAGTTTTTTCGGATTGCCCTTCAGCATCGTGTATTGCGAACTCGACCCATCGGATTCGTAAAACGTCGCGACCTCACCGTCGACTTCGATCCTGTAGCAATCGGCGTCGTAGCCCGGGTATTTGAAACAAACCTGCTCCCCCCGTAGCGTCCATTTTCCGGTCGAGAGTTCCTTGCCGCTGCGCGACTTGGCGGTCCCGTTGGGTGCGTAGTATTCGACCAGCGTCTCGCCGTCTTCGTCGCCTGTGATCGAGTTGCCGACAAGCGCATTCCAGGCCGCGCGGCCGGTCAGCTTCGCGCTCGGCGCCGCGGCGGCTGCAGCAGGATTGGCAGCGGCTTGCGCAGAGGTGCCTGCGGAAGGGGCGTCCCAGGTTGCGGCGTGCGCGCAGGCCCGCGCGGGAAGGCGCGTGTCGCACACGGCAACGCCTTTGAGATATTGCATCCATTGCGTGATCAGTTCTTTCGACGGCTGCGCTTTGAACGCTACCTGCGCCACGTAGAAACTATCGTTGCCTTGAATCGCCTTGACCCAGGTGATTTCCGGTTTGCCGGTGCTTTTGTTGAGCGGACAGTTCTGAAGCCACACCAGGGTGGGATAGCCGTTTTCATCCCCCTGGGCGACCGGGGCCGACTCGCCTCCCGGGCACGCCGTCTTCAATAGGTCGTCCATCTTTGCTTTAAACTGCGCCGGCGTGCTCTTGAGTCCGTAGAAGACCTGCACGGTGACCATCTCGGTCCAATTGTTGACGCTCTGGCCCTCCGGCACCATTTCGCTGATGAGCGCGTTGGCGTTTCTCTGCTGGAAGTCGATCTTGAAGCCGGAAGGCAGCTTGGCAAGAATGTTCTCGTTTTCCAGCTCCGCCAGCGACGGGGAGGCGACCATTGCAATGATGAGGCCCAGAACGATTGATCTCGTTGTCATGAAGACCGCCTCGGGTTCGAACCGCCAAGCGTCGGGATTTGCAGTAGAACAACCGACTTGCCGGACAGCAAGTGGCTCGCGGCGGGATTTTGTCTATCTTCGCTACACGATGGGCCGAGATCGGAGAGCTGTGATGAAGACCTTGATCCGAGCGCTCGCCGTCGCCCTGATGCTTTCATTGGTCGGTCTTGTCGCGGCACCGGCACTGGCGCGGCCGCCGACCGTGACGTCCTCGCCTGGATACGACGCACGGCTCGCCGAATCGAGACAAGCGCAGGCTGCTCGGGATTACTATTGGCGGCAGCAGAATAACAAGCGGTTGAAACGACAGGTCCCGCGCCCAGGTGACGCCGCAGTCAGTCGCGCCGCGCTGACGGCGCCGGTTTTTGCGCGCAGAACACGATCGCCTGGATGGTCATCCGGCCGGGGTCGGCGCCAAATTCCCCGCGAAAGGTTTGCGTCAGAGCATCGACGACCGGGTTGGGATCGCCGCCGCGTGCCCGGATCTCGTCGGCGAGCGGGTTGCCGTAGACCAGGCCGTGTGCGAACAGCTCGGCATCGACGACTTCCTTCACGAGTTTGACGACCGCAACATTGATGTCGCCGAAGCCCGCGCCGATCAATGCTTCCTTGATCGGATCGATCTGATGACAGGAGAACGGCACGTTGTAGAACAGCGGCGGGTTGCTTGGAAAAAAGCTTGCGCCAATTTCGTGTGCGATGCGGGCGAACGCGTTATATCGGTGTGAATCCCAGACGCTGAACAGGTAGTGTCCGCCCGGAGCGAGGACGCGATTGATTTCGCGATGGGACTTGTCCTTGTCCGGAAAGAACATCAGCCCGAGCTGGCAGACGGCGGCATCGAAGCTGCTATCTAAAAACGGAAGCGCGGTGGCGTCCGCAGCCCGCAGTTCGATCTGCTCGCCAGGTTTGAACTTGGTGCGCGCCACCTCCAGCATCGGTGCATTGAGGTCGGTTGCCGTTAACCGGACTCCGGACGGCAGAGCATCGCGCAGTCGCCGCGTGACGATCCCGGTTCCGGCCGCGGTCTCGAGCACCCGCGCTGGCGCGAGCTTGGCGGCGCAGCGCGCGATGTCGACGGCGTAGTCGACGAAGATATGAGGCCCGAGGCCGCGATCATAGTGTCCTGGGATATTGCCGACGAATTTCGCCGCCGTCGCTCGTCATGTTGCTCATCATGGCAATCCTGACCCAAGCCCAGCTTGGGGTGCGTATTGAACGCGTCACCTCGATCCCGGTTTCCCAGTGGCGGTTCGGCGGCGGCGTAGCCAATCTTCGCGCCTGCGGCGAATAAGGATTGGGAGTGCACTGCTGGCAGCTGCGCGCCTCAATAACAAACTTGCACCCGACGAATGACGAAGTACTGGCCGTCCCAGTCCCAGACCCGTTGCTTGCGCCAATAGCAGCCAGCGCCCGGCCCGTAGTATGCCGGCGCCCGCGGATAGTACGCGCCGAAGGGAGCCGCGCCGGTGACCACGGGTCCACCGGTGAAGCCAGGCGCAAAGCTGTCATGAGGGTAGCAGCCCCAGCATCCCGCGTTCGCGTCACGCGCGGATACGAGCGCCGCAATGCTCACGGCCGCGGCTGCTGCGATGAAGGGTTTTGGTATCAACGAAACACTCATGTCGGGAGCTCTGCCGATTGAAGGTTTGAGGTCCTGCGGCGTCGGCTATCCCCCAACTCTGGATGAGATTCAACGTCCTTCATCTTGCAATAGAATAATTACATGTATTCAATCTGAAATTGCCAGGCGGCCGAGCACAGAGACTGTGCGGAGCTTCTTCTACAAGCGGCCCCCCTCAGCTCGTCACCGGAGACTGTTGACGCGCATCTGCGACATTGAAAATGATTCTCATCCGCCTGGGGCGAGACGCAGCCGCTCCTGCCCCGCGGGCAGCGCATCGAGGGCCGGTGGCGGTTCGAGTGCAGCGAAGAACGCCCGCCGGACGCGCTGCCTTCCGCCACCGCCAGCCGCAACAGGCGCGGTCGCTTGTGGATCATTGTCGCCCACCGAGACCGCGCGAGTTCGCCTCCTGGGGCATTCCCAGTTCCCACAGGGTTGTGAAACTGGGTGAATTGTGTTCAGCGAAGGTATTCTTCCGCACAGCGGATAGGCTATTGTGCGGCAGCCTTCCTGGACCGGGCGTTGTCCGCCGGGGGCATAACCAGATTACGAGGAGAGAATTCCATGTTGGTTTCGAAGAGGGTGTTGCTGGCGGCGGGATGCAGTGTGGTGATCTGCCTGTCGACAGCCGCCATGGCGCAGACGAAGGGCAACGCGAAGTCGTCGGAGGCCGCATCCATCGGGGAAGGCGACGCAATCATGCTCCAACCGAAAGGGACGGTGCACAAATCTGACAGTAAGGTCAGCGCTGCCCAGCACGAGGCGGCCTTGAAGAAAGGGGCCAAGGAGATCAGACCCGGTACGGTCATCTACAAGCAGGGCGGCAAGCTCTACATGATGCAGGACAGCGCCAACGAGAAAGCATCGGCCAACTTCCAAGATCAATTCAACGTCGACTATTGAGAATCGAATTCGGGTTCTCCCAGGACTGAGTGCTGAGCGGAACCGGGAAGTCGGTTCCGCTTTTTTTGTTTGCTCGGCCGCCGGATCCCCGCAATAGGGTGGATCCGGAAGACATATGCTCGGCTAAGATTCTTGGCCTTCCTTGCCGACTCGAATTGTCCATGGATCAAATGAAACGCGCAGGCCGCTGGCTCGGGCTGCAACGACAAAATGGCTTGGGATAACCAATATGAGCCGGTTCCTTCAATTGTTCGGCAGCACGCTTCATTTCCTTTCCTACCACTTTGTTCTGCGCAGGCGAAGCACTTGGCTGACCCGAGCGGCAGGGATGCGGTTCAGCGTACGTCCCACCGTATTTCACCCGCGCTACTTCATCAGCAGCGAGCGCTTCGCCGAGTTCATTGGCACGCTGGACCTTAGGGGAAAGCGGGTGATCGATGTTGGGACCGGGACCGGGATCCTCGGCATTGCCGCTGCCCGCGCCGGTTCGGACAATGTCACCGCAACAGACATCAATCCGAATGCAGCTCTTTCGGTGCCCGAGAACGCACGTGGTAACGGGGTTGGCGACCCCGCTCATAGGCTATCTTAGCAGCAAAGGAGAAGCGGCAGAGGCTGGTATCGTCGCCGCTATGCAAAAGGGTTTGGAAGCTCGTGGTCTTGTCGATGGTAGAAACGTCGCGATCACGTACCGTTGGTGCGACGGCGACTATCAGCTTTTGCCTCGACTTGCCGCCGATTTGGTCGAGACGAAAGTCAACGTAATCGCGGCATCAGGATTACCTGCGGCGCTGGCGGCCAAGGCCGCAACCTCCATCATCCCGATCGTTTTCAGGCTCGCAATAGATCCAGTTTCCTTCGGTTTGGCGCAGAGTTTTGATCGACCCGGCGGAAATCTCACCGGCGTGACCATGCTGTTCGACCCCCTCACGCCAAAGAAGCTTCAGTTGCTGCACGAGTTGGTCCCCAAAGCTGCGTCAATCGGGTTGCTTGTCAATCCCAATAACCCGAATGCGGCGTCTCACAAGGCCCACGCCGAGAAGGCGATACAAACGCTGGGCCTGCGCCTCACTGTGCTGACGGCCGGTAGCGCCGGCGAATTGGAGCCAGCTTTCGCCACCGGCCGCCAGAACGCTATCGGCGCTCTCCTTGTCGGCGACGATCCCTTATTCGATGTCCAAAATGAGCAGCTGGTTGGAGCGGCGGCCCGGCATCGAATTCCCACTATGTATTACGTGCGGGATTTTGTAGTTGCGGGCGGCCTGATCAGCTACGGCCCGAGCTTCGATGAGTTGGCCAAGCACGTGGGAATCTATCTTGGGCGCATTCTCCAAGGGGCAAAACCGGGAGACCTGCCGATCCAGCAACCAACAAAAATTGAATTGGTCATCAACCTCAAAAGCGCAAAGGCGCTTGGCATCGAAATCCCACCGCCACTGCTCGCGCGCGCCGACGAGGTCATCGAATGAGCAACTGTGTTGTTGACTCAGACGGAGGAGGGACGCCACTCGGTGTTGTCACGAAGCATGGCGTTGAGGGTCACAATCATCTTGCGCATCACAGCAACGATGATGACCTTGGACTTTTTGCTGGCGGCGGCGAGGCGCTTGGAGAAGGCTTTAAGAGCGGGATTGTATCGGCTTGCGCTCAGGGCTGCCATGTAGAGAACGTTACGCGCCGGCATACGACCCCCATAGATACAGCGGTGTCCTTTGAGCTTTCCGCTATCGAAGTCGTATGGCGCGAGACCGACGAGAGCAGCGATCTGCTTGCGATCGATCTGGCCGAGCTCCGGCAACGTGGCGAGGAGCGTATAGGCGAGGGTCGGCCCGACGCCTGGCATGGAGATGAGCAGCCGATAGCGATGGGCGAGACGAGGATCAGCGGCGACGAGTTCGGCCAGCCGCTTGTCGAGGAGAAGAATATCGGCCTCCAGTCGCGCCAACCGACGCTTGCTAAGACGCCGCAACATGGCGTCCTCGAGATGAGCCGCCTGGTTCATAGCAGCGACATGTTCGTCACACAGCTGGCGTCGCATGGTTACGATCTCAGCGAGGTGTTCAACTGCATCGTCACGCTGCACAACGCGTGTCGGCATAATCGCGACGTATTCTGCAATCAATCGAGCGTCGAGACGATCATTCTTGGCCAGAACACCGCGGGCGCGAGCGAACTGACGAAGCTTGTTCGGATTGATGCGTCGCACCGACAGTCCCGCTGCGAGCAGAGCACGGATGATGCCGCGCTCATAACCACCGCTCGGCTCAAGGCCAATCGCAGCGACTGCGAGTGGGCGCAACCTTACGATCAACTCAGCCCAACCAGGCGCGTCGTTGCAGACCGAAAAGCACAACCCCTCGGGCAACAACACAACGTCCAAACGGTCCTTCGACACATCAATGCCACCAAAGGAAAGCTCTGCCATCTTCGTATCCCATCCTTGCTGATGCGGGCTCGTGCCCAGGCAACTGTCCGGGTATGGAAGAAACGACTGGAGCACCAAGCTCATTCGCGGTGTGACATCCGAGGCGGCTGCGGGCTTCCAGTCATGATGGGGGCGATCTCATGAATCGGCCCCCGTCGTCCTTCAGCATGCTCCTTTCCCGACATACAAGGCGGCGCAACGCACGGCGGCACTTTGTGGCGTCGCAGGCCTGGCCACTAGGGACGTGCGTGCAGCAGCAGCCGCAGTGCCGGCTGTGACCTTTCCGTTTTGGACCTGTTTTTTGCAGATTTGTGTATCGCTGGCCGATCGATTGCGTCAGTTAGGGTGCCTTCTTCAATGACCGGCCCGGAGGCGCGTCAAATGGATTTTGTTCGCGAATGCTTTCTCGATGACGGCAAACGCACTCCCTGCCTTCAACGCTCGTGGGAACTCCGCCATGCTGATGGTTCGGTTGTCGAGACGGTCCTCGGCCGCCTGCATTTCGATTTCGAACCAAATGCCAAATATCTTTCATTTTACTTTCCGGCATCACAAGAGCACGTCGAATATCCGGAACCCATTTTGTTCAGCCAAATCGATGAGCTGTTGAATATACCAAATGGAGAATTTGGCATCACCACGGACATCGGAGGTGAGCAAGTTAAAGCCGGCGATTGCGTGTTCACTGGAAGGATTTACCTGTATTCCGAACAGCCCTTCCCAGACAAGTGGCAACAGAAACTCAAAATGGACGCCATAAGCCGAGGTTACCGGCTGGTTTTCGAGTATCGAGTATTCCAACTCACGTGCAGCCAAGAATCAATAAATCACCAGCGGATCAAATTAACCTAGAGCATCTCAAATCCATGCATGCGATATTCGGATCGATCGTCCATAGGCTAAACACAGGGCCTGTCACAAGGAGCTAATTCATGATCAAGTTCTACTACAGCCTCGCACCCAATCCGATGAAGGTCGCTCTGTTTCTTGAAGAAGCTGGCTTGCCCTACGAGCTGATGCCGATCGACACTCGCAAAGGCGAGCAGCACCAGCCTGCATTTCTGGCGATCAACCCGAATGCGAAGGTTCCCGCGATCGTTGACGGCGATGTCACCGTGTTCGATTTCGAGCGCGATCCTGCTCTATCTCGCGGAGAAGACGGGTCAGTTTCTGCCGGAAAATACTCCGGTTGCGCGCGGCCAATTGCTGTCTTGGCTGATGTTCGTGGCCTCCGGCGTCGGGCCGTTTTCGGGTCAGGCAGTGCACTTCAAAAACTATGCGCCCGCCCCGCAGGACTACGCTCTCAACCGCTATATGTACGAGGCTAAGCGCCACTACGGCATCCTCAACAAACGGCTTGGCCAGCACCGCTACATGCTGGGCGACAAATATACGATCGTCGATATGTCAGTCTGGGGCTGGGCGCGCGCGGTGCCGATGATGATGGGCGATGACGCCTGGACCGGCCTGCCGCACTTGAAGCGGCTCATCGACGAGGTCAACGCGCGGCCAGCGGCAGCACGGGTGGCTGCTCTGAAGGACAAGCATACGTTCAAGGCGGAAATGGACGACGAGGCGCGCCACCATATGTTCCCACAGAACACATCGCGTGCCGCCTGATGATGTAGCATCGGAGAAGAAAGGGGAAGACCCTTCTTCTTCTGCACCGCGAGCGCTTTTGGTTGCGGATATCAGCCGATCGATGCCAGGGCCTGTATCCAGCGCATAAGAACAGGCGAGTGCTGGCCAGCAAGGCTTGGTGCACGGGCGCCGTGGTGCCGACTTTTGTGCAGCGTGCGCCAAAAGTGCGGGCGTAGTTCAGTGGTAGACCGACAGCTTCCCAAGCTGATATTCCGGGCAGCCAAATGTCTTTGGCATCCTCAGACCTTGTGAAGAAGGTACGATTTCCTAATCAGTTGCCCGCAAGCCCGCGACGGCACCTTCGAGCTCGCGCGGTAACCGAAACTGCAGCGTTTCGGGTTCGCCGAGGTTTTCCTCGATGAGGTCGGGCCACCAGGTCCTAAATCTGGCCAACAGTCGTTCGACAAGCTGCTCGGGCACGGACGCGCCCGCGGTAACACCGATTGTCGCCCGGCGCTCGAACCATCCCCGGTCGACCTTCTCGTCGTTGTCGACAAGGTAGGTGGGCACGCAGGCAGCTTGCGCAACTTCGCGCAGCCGTACCGAATTGGAGCTGTGATCCGCGCCCAGCACAACGATCACTTCGCATCGGCGTGCCAGAGCCTGGACGGCACGCTGCCTGTTCGACGTGGCGTAGCAGATATCCTCGCGGGGGGGACCGATGATCCGGGGAAACCTGCGTTGCAGGATGGCAACGATGCGGGCCGTATGCTCCGTCGACAACGTGGTCTGCGTCACGTAGGCGATGTCGTCGCAAAGGTCGATCGGGACGTTCTCGGCCATGGTTTCGTCCTCGACCACGACGACGTGGCTGCCCCCAACGCCCACGTATTGTCCGACGGTTCCAATCACCTCAGGATGGTCGGGATGCCCGATCACGATCAACGTCCGGTGCTTGCGCCCGTGCTTTGCCGCCTCAAGGTGCACCTTGGTCACGAGCGGACAGGTCGCATCGATGACCTTCAGTGCCTGCGCGCCGGCCTCGCTCCACACTGTCGGCGCCACACCATGGGCGCTGAAGATCACTCGGGCGCCGCTCGGAATATCGCGGAGATTCTCAACGAAAATGGCGCCACGCGCGGTGAGCGCGGCAAGGACCTGGTGGTTGTGCACGATTTCGTGGCGGACATAGATCGGGATGCCATATTGTTCGAGTGCGGCCTCGACGATCCTGACCGCCCGATCGACGCCCGCGCAGAACCCGCGCGGATTGGCTAGAACAACTTTCATGGTGTATCCAACCCGGAAATCGCTGCTTAGCGACGGGCGTGCCGACATTCCGCCGTCGCGGCGTATACCTTGCTTTACGTCAACTGGTAGCTCAAAGGCGAACGCACGACAGTTCGTTTAGGCGAGCACGGCGCAAAGAGACTAAGCGTCGCGCTGTACCAGGAAATCAACGCAACCACGCAGCCAGTCGAGATCGGGACTTGCAGGCACGCCAGCGAATGCTGATGTATCGAACTCGCGCGCCGCGGCCTCTGCAAGTGCGCCGGCTGCGCGCTGCGCCCACTGGATGCTCCCGCCGCTCGCGAGGATCTGATGGAGCCGCAACACGTCGCGCGGAAGCCGCCGCTCCCGTGGCCGCGCCAGAAAGTCGCCGATCCACGCACGGTCCACGCGGTTGGCCTTTGCGAGCGCGTGAGTGAGCACCACGGTGCGTTTTCCTTCCCAGAGATCGCCGTCGATCTCCTTGCCGTAGCGCGCAACATCGCCGATGAGATTCAAGACATCATCGGTGATCTGGAAGGCGAGCCCGAGCAGATAGCCGAATCGATCAAACCGACCAAGGTTCTGGTCGTTACCATCAGCGACGAGCGCGCCAATCCGCATTGGGTGAATGAAGCTGTACCAGGCTGTCTTCTTGAGTACGAGCCGCAGATAGTCGTCCGTTCCGACCGTGAGATCATTGTCGCGCACCCAGCCGAGTTCCATAGCCTGACCTTCCAGGCTCTCGAACAGCATGTGATCGACTTCGTTGAGAATGCGGAGCGCCGCCGCGGGTCCCAGTCGCTCGGCGCTCTTGCGAAAGAAGCGCATCGCCAGCGCGTTCATGGCGTCGCCGGTGTTCACGGCAATCGGGATCCCGACGCGGCGGTGCATGGTGGCCGCACCACGCCGGGAATCGCTGCCGTCTTCGATGTCGTCGTGCACGAGAAAGGCGTTGTGCAGCATCTCTATGCCCGCGGCGGCAGGAAAAGCATCCTCCGCGCGCCCACCCAGCGCACTCGCGGTCGCGATGCATAAGGCCGGCCGCAAGCCCTTGCCCGACCGGTCGATGAAATCCTTTACGAGTCCGTAAAGGTGCCGCTGCGGCTCCGATGGTGGTACGCCGGCAGCCAGCGTATCGGCGATCATGCCGCGATACCAGCTGAGTCGCTCCAGGAATGGCGCGGGCCCCGCGACATTGCCAGTGCTTGGCGCCACGTCGCTGGTGCTCGCCGGGGGGAATTGTAGCCTCGGCAATTGGATCGAGTCGCCCCTCCGGGTCGGATCGACGATGTGCGACGCGTTGGTGCCCGCTATTGCATCATCGGTCATATCGAGGACATCGGCGACGCGGCTGACGAACGGCAACACCTTCTCGAGCAAGGGACGCGCTTGCTCGAGGAGCGGTGACGCGCCGCGTATGGCGTCCGCGGCCAATCTCGTGAGTGAATCGTCCCATGGCAGGCCGGCGTCGTAGCGCGCGGCGTCGTGCAGCCGCCATGGCGCGAGAATCTCAGGTTCATACAGCGGCCAGACACCACAGCGAGGTCCATCGAACCTGATCGCGTCAAGCAATCCATTCACGGCGCGCCGCGCGGCTTCGTTGGCGCCTTCCATCGTCGCAAGATCCGTGTTCGTGCGCACGTAGTCGGACGCCAAGAACAGGTTCGGAATGGCGGTGGTTGCCTCGGGCCGCAGCGCCCAAGTGTCGACCAGGTTCACCAGCAGCGGCTCGGAATTCTGCAGGAAGCCCGGGCGCGCGGGATCACTATCGATGTCGGGGTCGAGGAACCACGAGTGCAGGTCTTCATCGCGCAGCAGTTCCCGGCCGCCATTGACCGAGCGTTTGAGCTGATTCCAGGTCTCGCGCACCACCTCTTCGCGCGAGCACTGCATGGCGGGGCGTCCGTTCGATCCCGGGGCGTCCCAGTCAGAGACATCGACCGAGATTACGCCGTGCACGTCGCTGTCGCCGAACTGCTCGGGCTTCAGGCTGCGCCAGAACTGGACCTGCGAGACGCTCGTGAGTGCCCATTCGGTGTCGATGTGAATCACGTGGCCGTGCGCCAGCGGCAGGTCGCGGCGCAGATAGAACTGCACACCGTTCATCCACTCCACGTTGGGGGCGAGCGCCCGTAAATTGGCGAGGGTCGGGTCGGCGGCAAGGAGGCGGCCGTTTATCATCGGGGCAATGCGCTCGAGCGGAAGCGCGGCCACGTAATAGTCGCCTTGTACCACGGTGCGCTTTCCTTGCTGGCGCACGGCGACCCCCGTTATCCGTCCCTTGTCGCACAGCAGCCCATCGATCTCCGCGCCGCAGACGTAGCGCACGCCGCTCGAACTCAAGATAGCTGCGCCACGGATCGATCCAAACGAGGTTCGTCGGGCCGTCGAATACGCGATCGGTCGATCCCACGCTCGGATTCAAGAACGTCAGCATCATTTGCATGAACATGTCGCCGACGGTGCGCGCGCTGGCCTTGCGCGCCTTGGAGGCCACCAGCGAGCGCGTGAAGCCTGTCGCGAGGAATTTCTGGTAAGCCGCCGATCGCTGCTCGGCGCCAACGAAATCCCACCAGCTGGTCTGTTCGTATTCCCCGAGCCGGCGCTGCGCGCACGACGTGAGTATCTGCCAGAAACGCGCGCCGAATAACGCCAGATCGTCGGGCGAGAGGTCGATGATAGGCCCGAATGTAAGGAGCGCATCGCGGAGCAATGTACCCGCGTCACCTGGGGTGCGCGGAAAGCCCGCCGGTACAGAAAACATGGGCTTGCCATACTGTGTGAAGCCCACGCGCGTTGTCGGCACGAGGTGATCCACGACCTTGCGCCCGTCGAACGAGGGCGTGCGGCGCATGGTGTCGATGACGTGCTTATAGAAGCCCGGGAAGAACCGGAACCCGTGCTCGCCGGGCAGCCTGTGCTCGATCGATGCCACGCCGGTATCCGCCCGCTCGTGGCCGCTCGTGCCCTGGCCGTCGTCGACTATGGGAATGCTGCGGGCCTTGCCTCCCGCGACGGCGCGGCGCTCGAGCACGGCAACCTCGAAACCGCGCTCAATCAGCTCGTGCGCGGCACTCATTCCGGCCACGCCGCCGCCGAGGACTATGACCCGAGTGGACATGCCTCACCGGGGCTTTGTCTTAGCGTTTGGAGCTTGGTCGCGGGCCTGCGGGGGTGACGGGGTACAGAGCAACAATTGCCTTCGGCTCCTTGATGCGAAGCGCCATCCGCTCGTAAACACGAAAGACGAACACCGGATCGGGCGTGAGCTGCAAGAAGCCGAGCGACACGTCCTGAGCGACGACGAGCTCGACCGGTGCGCCACCGAGCGCCACGACCACGCCGTACTCGCCGTCAACCAGCGACGAACGGAGCAGTGGCCCGCCAGCCAAGAACGGAATGATGCGGTCCTGTGGCAACACCAGCGAGCCCTCGTTGGGCGTCTGCGCGGCCGTGAACAAAGTTTGGCCAAGGACCACCGCGAACGGACCGTAGTGGCCGTCTTCCTCCAGCTTGCCAATGGCCGTGGACACTGCCTCCACCAGCTCCCCGCCATTGTTGACGTCTGTAATGGGGACCTTCGGTTCCACATGAGGGTCCAGGAGACCTCTCGCGTCCACCTCTCCGCCCCGGATCTCCCCGACGGGGGGCGCCTTTCTTGCGCTTCCCTTCGGCTTTTCTCCATTGAAGATCACCGCGTCCTCGAGGCGAGCGAGATAATTCGCGGCGCGTCGGAACAACGACAGCACGCTCGTCATCTCCGGGTCCGCCAGCTGCGCGCCGCGCACGTATACCCGCACCTGCAGCGTCTTCAGGCTGATCGTTTCCTTATCGGCGATGCTGATCCCTTTTTGTGGGTCGACCAGCGCGCCCTCGAACTCAGGGTTGTTGCCGACTGCTTCTATCTTTTCGTCACGCACGAAGTCCGTGCTTGCGGGGAGCGGCCCGACCAGCGGCAGGAAGGTTGCCGCCACGCGCGCTCGGCTCGCTTCCTCCTGAATGACCTGTTGGACGCGCGCCCATTGCTCGTCCGTCCATGGTACTTGCGGTCCATTCTGTGTCATATCGGCGCCCCGTTCAGTTAAGTCATGTAAGGCATTTACGATCGCAAGCATACGGAGAGGTGCGAAGCTCGGCGTGCCAGCGGAGCAGGTCGAGTCGCCGCTAGATGCGGACGCAGCTCACCCTCCGAGGCTCCATTTAAGTTGTAGTTGCGCACCCCCGCGCCCGCGTCTTGAAGCACGCCCATAGGTTCACGAAACGGCAACGAAATGTCAACATACGCGGGGGTTTGCGGGCGCCGGTTTTCTCGCGATGAGCAATAATTCTACACGAGTTGTCGAGCCGGCCGCGGCGCGAGTATTTCTGTTCGGACGCTGAGATCGCCCCCCACAAGGCGAACCTCGCTCGGGCGCTTTGGAACGAGCAACGGTCGGGACATGGCTGCACGGCGGTGCGGCGAATGGTTTACCGGGCAATTAGCCATCAACGACGTCGCATCGAAGTAGAAGGCGGCCCCGGGTCGGATTTCTGCCTTCTTGGCGAACGGCGATACTGCGCCTCCATTCGGGCGGACGCGATATGTCAAACAACTTTCTGGCCCGTCCGGGTCTCCGGCCCGGAGGGGCCCCTTCCATGTCACGCCCAAAGGCGATTACAGTTGGCAGCAGGGGATGCGGCTAACCAGACGGGGAGAGCTATCATCCGCCATTCTGGTACGGTAAGTCGATTGATCGATCACGGTCGCGTCACGGAGTGAATGATTAGGATGAGAAGATTATTACGAATGCGTCGCAATAGCGTTTGGTTTCTATTTATGTTCGGTAATGTGCCAGACGTGCCAAGGTGCGTCGCTTGAACCAGCCACCCCAAGACCCGAGACGGAACGCTTCGAGCGCTACATCGCTTCCGCGCTTGCCGAGCATTCTCGATGCGCCTGCCGCCCCGGCGTGGGGCCCGCGTCGAAAGGCGCAGCAAGCCGCGCCTTCTGCGCCAAGCGCACTCGGGGCCGATCCAGGCGACCTCGTGGGGCGCGCGCTCGCCATCCTGGCCGAGACGCCTGCCACGCAACCGGCTACGAAACCGACCTCGCAGGCTGTGCCACGGGCGCATGCCGAAGCGGCCGAGCTGCCATTGCGCCGACCGGTGCTCAGCGATGGGACGGTGTGTCCTCTGCCCATCCGTTACTTCGATGATCTTTACCTCGCCGCCACCTTCATGACCGACCTGAACCGGGCGGCCGAGCTGCTCAAGGGCACCGGCCTGCAAGCGGTTCCGCAGGAGGACGGCAAGGCGGTTGTAGTGCTGTTCTGTGGCGAGTACCGCAGCACGGATATCGGCCCATACAACGAAATCGGCCTGACCGTCTTGTCGCTGGCGCCGGGTGACCGGGTTCCAGCGATCTACGTGACGAACCTGCCCGTCACTACCGCGCTTGCGAACCGCGCGGGACGCGAGATTTGGGGCTTCAACAAATTCGTGGCTGCGATCGATATCAAGCGCGACGGCAAGACGTTCTCGGCGACCGTACGCGATCCCGAGAACATAACGATTGCCGTACTGGAGGGCAGTCGCGGTGCCTCCGTTCCCGCGCCGCCGACCGACATCCTTACGTTCAGCCTGCTTAAAGGCAGGGTGATTAAAACGCATATAGAGGTGCAGTCGCCGCTTCACGTTGGTGGCGGCGACGGTTTCGTGTTGAAGGTTGGGACGTCCGACCATCCCATGGCGAAAAACCTGCGGACCCTGGCGCTCGATGGAAAGCGTCCGGTACTGGTCCAGTATGCCGACCCGGCTCAGGCACTGTTATTCCCGGGCGTGGCGATCTAGGTGGTCAGGTGTCGCTTTGTTATTCTTGCGGCGCACGGTGTCCCGGCCAGTTCGAAGAAGCCATGACCCGGAAGGCTGTTTGGTCAAGACGATCTTGCGCACGCGGCGGAGCTAAGGCGCCATCATGGACGTAGGAGGTTGGTTGCGGGGGCTTGGCCTCGAACAGTATGAAGCGGCGTTCCGCGAGAATGAAATCGACGACGCGCTCCTGCCAAGCCTGACGGCGGAAGACTTGAAGGATCTGGGTGTGGTCCTTGTCGGGCACCGCCGCAGGCTGCTCGATGCCATCGCGACTTTGCGCACTGAGGCGAAAGCGTCGCGGCTTTATGCTGTTCCGACAATCGAGGGACCTCTCAAAAAAGACTCGGCCGAGCGTCGCCAAGTCACTGTGATGTTTTGCGACCTGGTGGGCTCGACCGCTCTTTCTGCCAGCATGGATCCGGAAGACCTGCGGGAGGTCATCACCGCCTATCAGAGGTGCGTCTTGGAGACGGTGCGCCGCTTCGAAGGCTTCGTCGCCAGATACTTGGGAGACGGCGTGCTGGTGTTCTTCGGCTACCCCAACGCGCACGAGGACGACGCCGAGCGGGCAGTGCGTGCCGGACTTGATGTGGTTAGTGCCGTCAGTGCGCTCCAGTTGAAGGCTCCACTCCAGACACGCATCGGCATTGCGACCGGCATGGTCGTCGTCGGTGATTTGATGGGTGAAGCGCAGGACCTCGACATAGTCGGTGAGACGCCGAACCTCGCGGCGCGCCTGCAGACGGTCGCTGAGCCCAACATGGTGACCCTCTCCGAAGGCACGCGAAGGCTTGTCGGTAATCTGTTCGAATTGCGTGACCTCGGAGCCCAGGATCTGAAGGGCATCGCCGGGCCCGTGCGGGTCTGGGCAGCGCTGCGGGCGAGGTCGGTAGAAAGCCGCTTCGAAGCGCTGCGTGCAACCGGCCTGACTGCGCTCGTCGGGCGGGACGGAGAATCCGAATTGCTGCTGCGGTGCTGGACCAAGGCAAAGGCCGGCGACGGCCAGGTGGTGCTTCTCTCCGGTGAGGCGGGGATCGGTAAATCGCGGCTTACGGTCGCACTGATGGAAAGCCTTGCCAGCGAGCCGCATACCCGGCTCCGCTATTTCTGCTCGCCGCAGCACACCAACAGCGCCTTTTATCCAATCATCGGCCAGATGGAACGTGCCGCGGGCATAGCCCATGATGACACGCCGGAAGCGAAGCTCGACAAGTTCAACGCTTTGTTGGCGCGGACGTCGACCCCGATGGAAGCTGCGGCGCTCTTTGCCGAGATGCTGTCACTCCCCAATGATGGCCGCTATCGCGCGCTCGAATTGACCCCGCAACAGCGCAGACACAGAACGCTCGAAGCCCTGATTGAACAAGCGTCGGCATTGGCAAACCGGCACCCAGTGCTGATGGTCTTCGAGGATACTCACTGGATCGATCCGACGAGTCTCGAGGCAATGAACCGAACCGTGGCCCGAATTAGAGATCTTCCGGCGCTGCTCACAGTAACTTTCCGTCCCGAATTCGACGCCCCTTGGGAACAGCCCTATGTGACGAGATTGCCGCTTAACCGGCTTGGAAAACGTGAAGCGGCCGCCATCATCGCAGGCGTAACCGGGAACAAGACGCTTTCGGCGGATGTAACGGCGGAGATCTTGGAGCGCACCGACGGCATCCCGTTGTTCGTGGAGGAGATCACCAAGGCGGTGTTGGAGGCGGGAGACGAGGTCGCCGCGCAAGGGACGGTCGCCGCGGTTTCGGTGCCTGCGCCGGCGGTCCCCCCGAGTCTGCACGCATCCCTCATGGCACGGCTCGATCGTCTCGGCGCCGCCAAGAAGGTGGCGCAGATCGGGGCAGCGATCGGTCGAGAGTTTCCCCACGCTCTGGTCGCGGCGGTGGCGCGCGAGTCCGAGTTGGACCTGCCGGCGGCGATCGATCGTCTCATTGCGGCTGGTTTGTTGTCGCGGCAGGGGACCCCGCCGCATGCGACTTATCTGTTCAAGCATGCCCTGGTGCAGGATGCGGCCTATGGCACACTTCTGCGCGAGCAGAAACGCGAGCTTCACGCCCGGATCGCTGAAGCTTTCGAGACCCATTTCGCGGAGACCGCCGACCATCAGCCGGAACTCCTGGCGCGTCACTGCGCTGAAGCCGGGCTGATCGAGAAGGCTGCGGGTTTGTGGCACAAAGCGGGAGAGCGGTCGTTGGCACGCTCAGCGCTCGTCGAAGCCGCAGACCAGCTCGGCCGCGCCCTGACCCATATGGCGGCCTTACCCGCCACGCCCGCCCTGCGGCGCCAGCAAATCAAGGTTCAGGTCGCACTGATCAACCCGCTCATCCATATCAAAGGGCATGCCGCACCTGAAGTGAACTCGTCTGTGGAACAGGCACGCCAGCTGATCGAACAAGCTGAGGCGTTGGGAGAGCCTCCCGAAGACCCGCTGCTGCTGTTTTCGGTTCTCTACGGCCTGTGGGGCTCGAGCTTTGTGTCGTTCGACGGTGATCGGATTCGCGAGCTCGCCGCGCAGTTTTTCACACTGGCCGAGAAGCAGGGAACAACGGCCCCATTGATTATCGGGCATCGTCTTATGGGCCTATCCTTGCAGCATACGGGCGGCGTCGCGGAAGGCCGCGCGCACTTCGATCGCGGAATCGCCCTCTATGATCCCGCGGAGCATCGTCCGCTGGCTGCGCGCTTCGGCCAAGACCCCAGAGCGTCGCTCTTATCATTTCGAGCCTTGGCCCTATGGGTGCTCGGTTATCCCGAAGCTGCGTTCGCGGACATACGCGATGCGCTCAAGGACGCCCGCGAGATCGGCGAAGCCGCTACGCTGATGTACGCGCTGGCCGTCATATCGCGGACCCTTGTTGCTGCCGGAAACTACGTGGAAGCAAGCGCGATCGCCGATGAGCTTGTCGCTTTGGCAGACGCCAAGGGTGCCGTGTTGTGGAAGGCGTTCGGAATGGCCGACAAAGGTTGCATCCTGGCCTTGACCGGCAAAGTCTCAGATGCGGTCCAGGTGATGACCTCCGGGATCACCGCGTTTCGATCAACAGGAGCTACGTATTCGATACCCCTATATTCGTCGCACTTGGCCAGAGCCTATGCGGAACTGGGTCAATTCGACGACGCCTGGCGCTGTATTGGCGACGCGATGGCGGCGGTGGACACCAACAAAGAAACGTGGTGCGAAGCCGATATCCATCGCATTGCCGGGGAAATCGCGTTGATGTCGCCGGAGCGGGAGGTGGCGAAAGCGGAAGCGTTTTTCGAGCGGGCGCTCGCGGTGGCGCGGGAGCAGCAGGCAAAGTCCTGGGAACTGCGCGCGGCGATGAGCATGGCTCGGCTGTCGCGCGATCAGGGCAAGCGGAAAGAAGCGCGCGATCTTCTCGCCTCCGTCTACGGCTGGTTTACCGAGGGGTTCGATACGCTCGACCTGAAGCAAGCGAAGATGTTGCTTGACGAGCTGACGCCCTGACAGCCCTTCGATGCGGAATGTTCAGCAACCTGTCGGTTTCCAGGGAAATAGACTGACATCATGTCCAGCGTAAGTCTCACGATCAACGGTCAAATTCGAACACTGGATCTTGATCCGCGGCAATCGCTTCTTGACGTTCTGCGCGAGACTCTTGACCTCACCGGGACCAAGAAAGGCTGCAATCAAGGCGCCTGCGGCGCATGCACCGTGTTGCTCGACGGCAAGCGGATCATTGCCTGCCTGACGCTCGCCGTGATGCACGACGGCGCCCAGATCACAACGATCGAAGGCCTTGCGCAGGGCGACAACCTGCATCCATTGCAGGCTGCTTTCATCGAGCATGAGGGATTCCAGTGCGGCTACTGCACGGCCGGGCAGATCATGTCGGGCGTAGGCTGCATCTCTGAAGGTCACGCCCATTCGCGCGAGCAGATCAAGTTTTGGATGAGCGGAAACATCTGCCGCTGCGGCGCTTATCACGGCATCGTTGCCGCCATCGCCGCTGCGGCCGGCGGAATTTGAGCGGTGGTCCCCTTTAGTTTTCGCAAGGTCCGAACCCAGCGCGACGCAATCGACGCGGCGGCTGCCGGCGGCCGCTACATCGCTGGCGGCACCACCCTGATCGATCTCATGCGAGAGGAGGTGGAACAGCCCGGACATCTTGTCGACATCAATGCGCTGCCGATGCGAGGCATTCGCGTGACCGACACGGGTCTCACCATCGGTTCGCTGGCGCGGATGGCGGAGGTTGCGGCGCATCCGCAGGTCGCCCAGTTGCAGCCGCTCATCGTTGAAGCGTTACTCGAAAGCGCTTCCCCGCAGATTCGGAACATGGCCTCGATCGGCGGCAATCTCATGCAGCGCGTGCGCTGTCCCTATTTCCGCATGCTGGACGCCGCCTGCAACAAACGCGTCCCCGGTTCGGGCTGCTCGGCACTCGAAGGTATCAACGACGGCTGCGCGATCCTCGGGACTAGCAACTGCTGTGTCGCCGCACATCCTTCGGATCTCGCCGTTGCGCTCGTCGCCCTCGACGCCATCGTGCGGGTGGACGGGCCGCGCGGCGAACGGGCGTTCCTGGTCGAAGACCTTTATCGCTTACCCGGCGATACGCCGCATCTTGAACATGCGATCGAGCCCGCCGAACTGATTATCGAGGTGCAGGTGCCAAATGGTACTTGCGCGCAGCGGGCAAGGTTTCTGAAAGTGCGCGAGCGCTCGTCCTATGAGTTCGCACTGGTGTCGGTCGCGGCCGCGCTCCACGTCGACGGCGGTGTGATCCGTGCGGCTCGTATTGCTGTGGGTGGCGTCGGCACTCGTCCGTGGCGAATGCGAAAATCCGAGCAAGTCCTGGTCGGCAAGGCTCCAGGTCGCCCGGTGTTCCGGCTCGCGGCCGATCTCGCCCTCGATGGCATCCGGCGGTTGCCCGGCAACCGTTACAAGGCGGATTTGATGGCGCACACGATCGTCCGCGCGCTGGAGATGACGGGAGACGTCCTATGGTCCCCCCGCTGATCGGCCGCCGGCTCCGGCGCGTCGATGGCCGTGCCAAGGTGACCGGCGCGGCTCGCTATGCGGCCGAATTCAACCAACTTCATCAGGCGCATGCAGTTATCGTCAGCAGCGCAATAGGCTTGGGCCGAGTCATGCGGGTCGACGCAGAACCGGTTTTGCGCTTGCCCGGCGTGCTCGCCGTCATCAGCCATCGCAACGCGCCGCGCCTCCCATATCGACAGCACAAGAGCCTTGTCGATCCTGAAATTGGCGAGCGGCTCCATGTCCTGCAGACTGACGAGGTGCATTTCTACGGCCAGCCGGTGGCTGTTGTTGTAGCGGATACGCTTGATCAGGCGGAACGCGCGGCCAAAGCTCTACGGGTTGAATACGCGGCGAGAGTGCCCATCGTCGATGCACAGAACCCGAAGGCGGTGCCTGTCATTCCGGACATCGGAAAGCAGCCCGGCCTTCTTCAGGCGGACAAGGCGCGCGGCGGCGCCGATGGCGCCTTGGCGACCGCGCGCGTGGCGATCGATGCTGCTTACGATATGGCGCGCGAGAACCACAATCCCATCGAGCCGCACGCGACCGTGGCCGCCTGGGATGGCGATCATCTGACGCTGTGGAGCAAAAGCCAGTATGTCATCAACGAGAGGGCCGAGATCGCAGCCATATTCGGGCTTCGGCCTGAGAATGTGCTGGTGGTTTGTCCTTTCATCGGTGGTGGCTTCGGCACAAGCTTGAGGACTTGGCCCCACGTCACGCTTGCCGCCATTGCGGCACGGGTCGTGTGCCGGCCAGTGAAGCTCGTGCTCACCCGGCAGCAGATGTTCTTCATGACTGGACATCGGCCGCGAACGATTCAACGTGTTGCGCTTGGTGCCAATCTGGACGGTCGACTCACGAGCTTTATCCATGAAGGAACGGCCGAGACCAGCCGTTACGAGCAATTCGCCGAAGCGCTCACCACGATATCGCGTTTCATGTATTCGTGCCCGAATGTGCGCACACGCTACCGCATCTTGCCGCTTGATACCGGCACGCCTTGTCATATGCGCGGTCCGGGTTTCGCGAGCGGCATCTTCGCGATCGAATGCGCGATGGATGAGCTCGCATACGCCTTGCGCATGGACCCCGTCGAGCTGCGGCGCCGCAATGAACCAAGCATCGATGAAGGCGAAAACCGGCGCTTTTCCAGCCGCTCTTTGACGAAGTGCTTCGATGTCGGCGTTGAACGCTTCGGCTGGGTAGGCCGTAATCTGCAACCTCGTTCGATGCGCGATGGACGGCTGCTCATCGGCTGGGGCACTGCGGCGGCTGGTTATCCGGCCTTGTTCATATCTGCCAGTGCTCGTGTCCGCCTGCTCGCGGACGGTAGTGCCGAAGTCGAAGCCGCCGCGAGCGATATGGGACCCGGGACCTATACGTCGATAACCCAGGTCGCCGCGGACTTTCTCGGTCTCCCATGCGAGCAAGTCAAATTCAGCCTCGGCCGATCGGATTTTCCGCCCACCCCGCCGCATGGCGGTTCAATGACCTTGGCTTCGGTCGGATCAGCGGTCCGTGCCGCGTGCATGGCGCTCAAGAAGGAGATGGCGAAACGCGCCACCGCCGACCGGCGCTCGCCCTTGTTTGGCACAGCGGCGGAAGCAATCGAGTGGCGTGACGGGCGACTGGGACTTTTGGGTGATGCGTCACGCGCCTTGACCTATGGCGAAATTGTCGCTGGCGGCGGTGGAAATCCCATCGAAGTCAGCGCGTCGGTTGCACCTGACCCTGACGCCGCGCAGGGCTATTCGATGCATTCCTTCGGCGCTGTTTTCGTGGAGGTCGCTGTCGATCCCAACGTCGGGACCGTGCGCGTGCGCAAGGCGGTGAGCGTGTACGGCGCTGGCCGCATCATCAATCCCCTCCTTGCCACCAGCCAATGCATGAGCGGGATGGTAGGCGGCATCGGTATGGCGCTGATGGAGCGTACCGTTCTCGATTCGCGTGATGGTCGGCCGATCAATACGCATTTGGCCGATTATCTCGTTCCAGTGAATCTCGATATTCCCGATCTCGACGTGCACTTCATCGACGAGGATGACCCGCATGTGAACCCGCTCGGCGCGAAGGGTCTCGGAGAGATTGCGCTCATTGGCACGGCACCCGCGATTGCAAACGCCATATTTCATGCGACCGGCAAGCGTGTGCGAGAGCTGCCGATCCGCATCGAGACTCTGCTTGACGCATGGCGGCCGGCTGGCACCGCCGCGTAAGGATTTTCATCATTCCAATTGGTCCTCAGGATAACATGGGCGGGGCCGTCGTTTCTGCGAGCCCAAAATCGAGGGCCCGTCAAGATGGGCCCTCCGCGTTCACCGTGGTGCTGCGATGAGCCAATACATGAAACTCGGGATGTTTTACTGGCCGTGCGGGCACCATATCGCCGCCTGGCGCCATCCCGACGCAGTCGCCGATTCGGGCCCCAACATCGCGCATTTGATCGCGCTCGCGCAGCTCGCTGAGCGTGGGCTGTTCGACATGTTCTTCATGGCCGACACCGTCACGTTCTGGCGCGGGACGCTGGCCTCGATGGCGCGCGACTCCTATTGCGCCTGGATCGAGCCGTTCACCCTGATGTGTTCGATTGCGCAGCACACCAGCCACCTCGGCCTGGTGTGCACGTCGACCTCGACCTACGATCAGCCCTATCTGTTGGCGCGTCGGTTCGCTTCACTCGATCTCGTGAGCGGCGGGCGCGCCGGCTGGAACCTGGTGACATCGGGCAACAAGTACGAAGCCCAGGGTTTTGGCTTCGCGGAGCACGTGGAGAAGGCCACGCGCTATCGCCGCGCCCGCGAGTTCGCTCACGTGGTGCGTGGGCTGTGGAATTCGTGGGGCGACGGCGCGCTCGTTCGCGAGAAGGAGGCGGGGCGCTATTTCGACCTCGAACGGCTCGCCGTCCTCGACCACAAAGGCGAGTTCTTCCGCGTCCGCGGGCCGCTCAACGTGCCGCCGTCCGCGCAAGGCGAGCCGGTGCTGGTACAGGCCGGCGCGTCGGAAGACGGGCGCGAGCTCGCCGCCGCCACCGCCGAGGTCGTGTTCGGCGCCTCGCAGACGCTCGCCCACGCCAAGGCGTTCTATTCCGACCTCAAGGAACGGATGACAGCCTATGGCCGTGATCCGGATAGTCTCAAGATCATGCCGGGGCTCTCGGTTAACGTCGGCCGCACGCGCGCGGAAGCCGAAGCGAAGTTCGCGGCCCTGCAGGATCTGATCGTTCCGCAGACCGGCCTCGAGCTTCTGTCCGAGCGGCTCGGCTTCGATCTCTCCGGCTGCGACGTGAACGACCCGGTGCCGAACATTCCGGTCAACGACATCGGTGGCAGCCGCGCGGAGATTCTGCTCGAGACCGCGCGCCGCAACGAGTTCAGCATCCGGGATCTCTACCGACACATCGCTGGCGCCCGCGGCCACTATCAGATCAACGGGACGCCGGCGGAGATCGCCGACCTCATGGAGCAGTGGGTGAATGAGGGCGCCTGCGACGGGTTCAACATCATGCCGCCGCTGTTTCCCGCGAGCCTCGCGGATTTCGTCGACCTCGTGGTGCCGGAGCTGCAGCGGCGCGGCCTCGTCCGCACACGCTACGAAGCAACGACGCTGCGCGGCAATCTCGGCCTCAAGCGCCCGCCGTGGCCGACCGCGCCGGGCGGATAGCGTATCCCTTATGCTTCGCGCGGCTTCGGTTCGACCGGTCGTCACAAAACCGGAATTGGCAAGCTCGTTCAAATCACCTCGGGGGCACGCTGAAGGATCTCGACGGCGGGTTGCTATCCTAGGGCGCTGACAACGAGGATGTCTTTCGCCGCGCGGCACCATACGTTGATCGCGTGTTGCAAGGTGCTAAGCCGGCGAACCTCCCGGTTCAGGTGCCGATGAAATTCAACATGGTGCTCAACCTCAAGACGGGAAAAGGCCTCGGCCTCGTCGTGCCGCTGACGTTGCAGGCGCGCGTCGACGAGGTGATCGAATGAAA
>CAWHYZ010000003.1:0-354303 GCA_963833605.1 uncultured Alphaproteobacteria bacterium | reverse complement strand
CCTGACCTCCCGGGGCATGCCCCGGGAGGTCAGGTGGCACGTTCGTCACCGATGCTTCTCTCCTTGGCGGGAGGGAGCGGCGCGGTGGTCAAACTCGGGGAATTCATGATGATTTTGGAACTGCATCGGCAAGGTCTGAAGGTCTCAGCCATTGCACGCCAGCTCGGCATCGATCGCAAAACAGTGCGCCGATACATTGCGCGTGGGCTGGAGCCGCCAACTTATGGCCCTCGGCCCACTCGGCAGAAAAGCACGGATCCGTTTCTGCAGTATCTGCGCGAGCGGCTCGCGGCATTCCCTGGGCTCACGGCCGTGCGGCTGTGGCGGGAGCTGCGTGAGCGGGGCTACACAGGCGGCTACACCGCTGTGAAGCGCGCGGTGCATGGCATCCGGCCCGATCCCGTCACCCCTTTCGAAGTGCGGTTTGAGACCCCGCCGGGCGAGCAGGCCCAGGTCGACCTCGCCCGGTTCGAAGTCGAGTTCACCGACGAGCCTGGTGTGATGCGCATCATCTGGCTGTTCTCGATGGTGCTGGGCTATTCGCGCCTAATCTGGGCACGGTTCGTCGTCCACCAGGACCTGCAATCGGTCCTGCGCTGCCATATTGCCGCGTTGGAGGCGATCGGCGGGGTGCCGCGCGAGATTCTCTACGACCGCATGAAGACCGCGGTGATCGGGGAGGATCCGGATGGGCTTGTCATCGACAATCGCGCTCTGCTCGATCTTGCGCGGCACTATGGCTTCCAGCCACGTGCCTGCCGGCCATATCGGCCTAAGACCAAGGGCAAGGTCGAGCGGCCGTTCCGCTACATTCGCGAGGACTTCTTCCTCGGCGCCTCAGTCCGCAATCTCGACGAGCTCAATGTCCAGCTACGCCGCTGGCTCGATACGGTTGCCAATCCGCGGCAGCACGCGCACCACACATCGGGTGGTCAACGAGGCATTCGGCGAGGAAAAGCCCGCTCTGAAGCCATTGCCGCTTGCCCCCTACCGCACGGTATTGAAGCTCGAACGGCGTCTCTCCCACGAGGGCATGGTGAGCGTCAGCGGCAATCTCTATAGCGTGCCCGACACGACGCGACGCCGTGTCCTCGATGTGCACGTGTTCGCCGACGAGATTCGTATCTTCGAGGACGGCGCGCTTGTCGCCACCCACGTCCCGTCTCGAAGGTCGTGATCAGAAACGTCTCGACCCGGCGCATCGCAAGGCGCCGCCAGCCAAGCATGGACGCCGGATCGATGGTGATCGTGTCCTCGGCCGCGCCGGCGACCAGGTCGCCCGCCGATCGCTCGACTTCTACGATGCGGTCGCCCGCCGGTTGGCTGGTCAGGGAGGTGCCTGATGAACGCCGAGATCGTTCCCTCGCTCGTTGATCGCATCAAGCGAACCCTGGTCAGCCTGAAAATGCCGCGGGCGATCGAGATCCTCGACGCTACCATGCGTCAGCTCGAGCGTGGCGAGATGACCGCCATTGAAGCAATCGATACGCTGTTGGCAGAGGAACTGATGCTGCGCGAGAACCGACGCATCAAAATCGCTCTGCGGATGGCACGCCTCTCCACGATCAAGACACTGGCCGGCTTCGACTTCTCGTTCCAACCTTCGCTCGACAAGAACCGCATCATGGCGCTCGCCGAGCTCGAGTTCATCGACCGCAACGAGGTCGTGCACTTCCTCGGACCGCCCGGCACCGGCAAAAGCCACCTGTCACTGGGGCTCGGCGTGCAGGCGGTCAAAACCGGCCGCAGTGTCTACTTCACCCCGCTCAGCGACCTTGTTAGCGCCCTAGCCAAGGCCGAACGCGAGGGCTCCCTGCGCGAGAGGATCAGATTCTTTGCCGCTTCTCACTGCTCATCGTCGATGAGATCGGCTACCTGCCGGTTATTCCTGGCGGCGGCAATCTGTTCTTCCAGCTCGTCAATGCCCGCTACGAGAAAGGCGCCATGATCTTGACCTCAAACCGCGGCTTTGCCGAATGGGGCGAGGTCTTCGGCGATCCCGTCGTCGCCACCGCGCTGCTCGATCGGCTGCTCCACCACGCCGTCGTCATCCAGATCGAAGGCTCAAGCTATCGCCTCCGCCAGCATGCCGATCTCGTGCCGGAGCACATTCGCTCAAATGCTCTTATCCAGCCAGCCGCGCCCACGCCACCAAAACGCCGTGGCCGGCCGCCCAAACAAGGAGGCGCTGATCACCCAAATGGCTGATCGCCAGCCCCGCCAACTGGGGAAAATTGCGCGCCCAATACTGGGGAGATTCCGCGGCCCGTTGACAGAAGGTCGCCCATGTCCGGCTCTGTCACAGCCGCATGCTGTTCGTGCGCGCCTATCCGCGCGAGACGCAGGAGATGGTGTTCGACGCCCACGACCGTGCGTTCGCTTTGTTCAAGGGCGCATGCCAGCGGGGCATCTACGACAACATGAAGTGTACTAGCCGTAACTCGATCTGACAGATGGTGCCTGGTTGAGCGGTCGGGTTTTGTTGTCCGATGCCGTTAGGCTGCGATCATCTTCTCCTTCGTCATTGGCATTGCGTCCAAGAACGTCTGCATCGGTGTTTTGCCGAAGCACCAGCGTCCTTGATGTGGCCGTGCCTGGCCGGCGACGCGAGCGAACGAGACCTGGGCGATGGACTTTGTGCATGACCAGCTCGCCACCGGTGCATTCGCTGCTCACGATCGTCGACACCTTCTCAGGTTTCTCCCCTGCGGTGGAACCGCGCTTCACCTTCCGCGGCGCTGATGTTGTGGAGGTACTCGAAAGGGTCTGGCGAGAAGTGGGACTTCCGGCAGCGATCCGCGTCGACCAAGGCGCCGAGTTTGTGTCACGCGACTTGCCGTGGGCGTATCAACGTGGCGTGACGTTGGACTTCTCAAGACCAGGGAACCCACCGACAACGCGTTCATTGAAGCATTCAAAGGTCGTTTACGTGCCGAATGTCTGAATGCGCATTGGTTCCTGAGCCTTGCAGATGCCCAGGAAAAGTTGGAGGATTGGAGCAAATACTACAACGAAGAACGGCCACTTGGCGCGATCGGCAACAAACCGCCGATCATGCTGCACAATCACGATGGCGAAGCCAGCCCGCCAACGTGACAGAGCCGGAAAACTCTACCCGCCGGCGATCCAAAGTTCGGCCTCAGTGCAAGAACGGGAAAACTCTACCCGCCGGCAATCCAAAGATCGGCCTCAGTCCACATTAATTGAGGCTCTAACTCCCGCTGGATGAAAGCACAGCCGCAGCTCAACCGCGCTACTCAGAGCTCTACAATCCATGATCGACTATGCCTAAGGGTGGGTTGGGAAAGGCGGAGTCTGAGTACCGTCAGTGAAATTGACCGTCTCGACGTTTTCGAAGTTCACCACCGTGAAGTCCTTAAAGACCACCGTCGTGAGGGCGCCCGTAGTGTGCTCAATAGCGATGTCGGTCTGGGCACGGTTCGTAAACGTCAAAGTGTCGTCTCCGGCACCACCGTCGATCGTATCGCCGGTGCCCGAATTTACATCATAGAAGAAGGTGTCGTCACCAGCTCCGCCGGACAGCGACTGGCCAACGCCAGTACCGGTGTTCACCAGGTCGTCGCCGTTGCCGCCAAAGAGCGTATCCGCGCCTGCGCCGCCAAAGAGGCTGTCGTCTCCATTTCCGCCATCAAGTGTATCGGCGCCACCGCCGCCGAGAGCCCCTATACTGTCGTCGCCCTCGCCACCAAATAGAGCCATGGCACCATCACCGGCAGCACTGAGCGTGTCATCGCCGGCGCCGCCATAGAGCGTAGCTGCACCCGTACCACCAGCGAAAATATTATCGTCGCCGTTGCCGCCATCGAGAGTATCAGCGCCGCCACCGCTGGTGCTAAGCTCGTCATCACCCTCGCCGCCAGAGACCGAATTAGCCCCGTTTCCGCCGGCGCTAATCGAATTGTCGCCATTTCCACCAAAAAACGAATCTGAACCCGAACCACTACTCCAAAGGCTGTCGTCGCCATTGCCGCCATCGAGAGTATCAGCGCCGTTGCCGCTAATAGAAAGGGTGTCGTTGCCCTCGCCACCAGAGAGCGAATTGGTGCCGTTGCTGGAATCGCCAAGCAGATCATCGCCAGCGCCGGCAAGATCGTTTCCGAACCTGTGTTGGTACCGGCAAAATGGTATCGTTTCCACCTTCTGCCTCAATCACATTGCTGCTGGTGCTATTATCGGAGAGCAGATCTGGGCCATCACCTGCGGCCAAGATAACATTTTGGGTCCCCAGCAAATTGACCGTGCTGCCCACCCCAACGGTGGGCTCGTTTGCAATGATGGCATGGATGTTTGGGAACCCGGTCGTATCCGCGGTGAACGTGGTCGACGAGAATTCGGCAATTTGTGCGGCGCAGATCAAGCGGGGGCGTCACACTTTCTTGCACCGCCGCCGTATCGCTGGGCGGGACGAAAATGCCTATATTATGCAAATAGTTCAGTATCGCTGTTTGAGTCTCAAGGCCGATGTTCGGTGAAAGCGAATTTACAAATCCGGTCTGGTCGAGATTATATGTCGCCATGATATCTTTTCCCATTTAATCAAAGCGCAATTCCGTTGGGATACCCCGTCCCGAACGACACCGCGCAGATCACGCCCAGATGGCACACGACACAGTGCGTCGGCGCCGTCGACTTTCGATTTTTTTAGGGGCTTTCTGCCCCGCGTCCCTCATAATCTGATCACAGAGTAAGCGACATGTTAGTTTCGAGTCAATATCGAATACACCATTTAATAACCCTCTTGCACCTCCTGGAATTTCCAAGATTCTCCAATAGGTTACTGGAAAAATCGGACGCCATCTGCCGTAAAATAATCGGCGTCCTTTTCGCAGTGCAGGGGGGTATTGTGTTTGCACGAAAACTCAACGTTTTCTGGCCCGGAGTTGCAGCCTTAGGGAGCTGCTTGCTGGCCTCATCGCTTCCAAAACGGCGAACCAGATCTCGCGCTGTGAGCTTGCGCGGGCTCACCGATTACATGGACGCGACCGGGACAGCTGCCTCACGAGCTGTGTACGTATTAGCCCGAATCTCGGGCGGCCAACGAGTAGCGGTTCACGAAATCGAGCCCCCGAGCGGTCGCGCAACACGACTTACGTGGGTTGCTGCGAGCCCGATACGCGCATTGCACGCACGCCGACGAGCCCCCAATATGGCGTTGGGTGCTCCAATCCTACGGCGCGCAAGGTCAATCTTCGTGCCGTCGGGAGGCACGGTAGCGCTGATGGCAGCTCATGCTCGATTTTCTCAAACGCAACGTCGGGATCCGGAACCGGACTGTCGAGGTCGGCTGGATGATCGACACCCAGCAGGCGGGCTTTGTCTTGCACCCACCGCAGAAGCTGGCACGCGACAATCCACCTAATCTACACGCCAAATCGGTCCGCAATTGCCCAGCCGTCCTCGACCATGAAGCACGCATTTTCGAGGTCGCGTGCCCTTTCGATCTGCACATCCGGTTTCAATTCGACGAAAAGACGAAAGAACCGCGCTTGACCAACGCAGCCGGTGACCAATCAACAATACGGTCCAAGCACCTCAGCCAGCTGATCGCGCTGATCGGGCGCAAGGAGTGGCGCGATCCCGATCGTCCGATCCTGCAGATCATAACTCCGTATCTGTTCCTGGCGGACGAACCGGTCTACATGACACTGCTTCCGCCATTCGCGCATTACCGTGAAAAGCCTTGGCCAGGGCTCATGATCGGCGGGCGCTTGCCAATTCACATCTGGCCGCGCCCAATGAATTGGGCCTTCGAATGGATGGATCCCAGCCAGGATCTCATTCTCAAACGTGGCGAGCCCTGGTTCTATGTCCGCTTCGAAACCGAGGACCCGTCGCGGCCGGTGCGGCTGATCGAGGCCGAGATGACGCCGCAGCTGCGGGAGTACGTGAACGGCCTCACCGGCGTGACCAATTACGTCAACCGGACGTTCTCATTGTTCGCGGTCGCGCGTGAAAGGCGGCCCAAGTCACTGCTGATACCGAAGCGGCGCTGAGCCAAACCGTTGCTCAACTCGACGCCCGAGTGAGACGCGACCGGCTGTCTGCCGGCCGCCGGCGTTGTATAGTGCCTGGCGCGGTATGGACGCCAACCCCAGGAAGACGTCGCGCGCCATACTCAGAACCGATGGGATCGATCGGACGCTGGATCTTTTCGCACGACGCTTGGAGCCGTCGTCCTCGTCTCGCGACCCGACCGCGATCATCTGGGTCAGTTACGCTTTGCGCGACATTGATCTGATGACGAGGCAGGGACAGGCCGTTCTGGTTTTCATTGCGATCACGAGTTCTGGTCATCCCTCAGCTCTTGCTGGTGATTGCATCGATCGCTTTGGTCATCGCCGTCGCCCATGGTCACTCGGCGTGATTTGCCTCTCGTGCCAGCATGTTGCGGATGTGAGAACCGAGTTCACGGTAGGCGGGATCGTCTACCCCCAGTTCCAATGCCCTTTGAATAAGCGCCGCCGCGCATTTGGGCTTCTGCGCCTTTACAAAGGCGAGGGTCAAGGCTCCGCAAACGTGATAATCGCTGATGAATTTCAAGCCCTCGTTAACGAAAACAAGTGCGTCGACATCGTTGACGTCACCCACGAGGCCGGTGAGGGCAATCTGCAGCCCCTTTTCATAGCTTTCCACGTCCTGAAGAACCCGACCCAGGATCTTGTATAACCGGTCAATATCAAGCAAAGCAGCGTCGCCTGCGTCAACGCCAGGAGCGAACTCCCGGCGTTCCAATACCAAGGCGGCAAGCTCTTTCGGCAGGTTCTCTTCAATAAATGCCTTGTCGCGGTCGACCAGCCGGTCATACGCGGCCAGTACGTCCGGATCAGTGACGTGGAATTTCGTGCCTTCGGTTGAGGCGAAATATTCGGTGACCTTTTCCGATCTAGCTTGATTGTAGGCGTTGTTTAGAACCACCGGAAACAGCTCATTGTATTTGCTTATCAGGCGCACGGATTTGGCGGAAATGGACATATTGACTCTGACCTTGCTCAAGGCATCGAAGACCTCCGGAGCGCCGATGGTATCGCAAAAATCAGCTATCACATCGCCGTCCCTGAATAGGCGTCGGTCAAAGACCCTGATGATCACGTTTTCGCGTCCAAACACCTGTTGAAATTTTCGAATGCGAGGCCCGCAAATCGGGAACCCGCCCCCCGCCAAGATTTCCTCTTCTATCTCGTGCAGGACTGCACCATTCCGAACGCGTTCTTGTACCTGGCTGGCCAGCAGCTCATAGTAGTTTCTGACGTAGACGATTACCTTGGTCTGGCAATAAGTTGTGGCGTCGATGTATTTGCGGAGGCTCTCGACCTCCTCTTTAGTGAAAGATGTAACGTGTTCTGCGGAGATGATTTTTGATTGAAAACGCGTGTCGCGGAGAAAGCTCTTGAGAGACTCGCTGACTTCCTTGCGAAGGGCTTCCAGCGCGCTCGAGGAAAGTCGCTTCTTCAACGTACTGTACTGCTGTTCGCGCGTGTTCGAGAACAGCCAAGCCATCGGCGCACTGTGGTTTGCCATGTACGGGAAATAGCTGATGCCGTGCTGCTGTAGCGTCTCGATATTTCTGAATAAGGTTTCCTGGATCGACGAAGTGCCGGTCTTGGGGACGCCGATATGCAAGAACAAAGTGTCACTCACGGGCTCCCTCCAAGCGGCTTAGGGCTCAAACCGGTTTTGAAAAATAACAGGGCCGGTCGTTCAAGCCAAACCGGCGAGCCGCCAACACGAGTACTCCCAACTACTCCCAACGAAAAAATGCCGCATAGCACTTATGTCGGCACCCTGCGGGCTACATTGGTAAGTACGCGAGGAAATATCGGATCTCGCGCAACGAGGCATACTTTCTTGGTATTCGAACCCATTGGAAACACGATTGTATCGTGCTTCCCAATTAAGTGCTTCTACGATTCAAGTCCCGTGCGCTGCGCGGCCTCGATGTGCTGCAATTCGGCAGGCACGCTATTTCCGAAAGCCATGGCGAACGACTTGTATATAGCGACGTGACGGTCAGGTCACATCTGGAGCGGTTATTGACGTTGTTCGCCACGAATTCGAAATTACGGTTCTGTATTCCGGCGCAAACCCACGGATTTGGATTTAATCGGGCGCCATGTCATTTCGGCGGCGAGCAGCGAAGCGCTTCGGTTTGAAAATCGTCCCGACGATATCTTGCTGCACTGCGGTCACAGGCTTCGAAGATGGATGCGCAGCGTCATGCGGGGGGCGAAAGGTCGTCAACGGGTTGATCGACCTACCGTTCGCATTGCCGATAGCGGTTGCTGGATTTCGCTCACCGCGATCTACGCCCCCAACGGCGTGATCGGCGCGCTGTTCGAACCCTTCGGCGTCAAGATCGCCTACACCCCGGTCGGGATCGTGCTGGCGCTGATCTTCATCGCCGGCGCGGCCTGTCCGGCTATATTGCCGCGCTCTCGGACCCCGACACGGTCGCCGCCATCTGGCTCACGCTGCAGGTCGCAGTTGCAGCAGTGACGTTCAACGTCGTCGTCGGCTGAGCCGCCGCCCGGGCCATTTCCAAATTTGAGTTTTCCGGGAAAAGCGCGCTCCTGACCCTTATCGACCTGCCGTTCTCGGTATCCCCAGTCATCGCCGGGCTTGTGTTCGTTCTGTTATTCGGGGCGCAGGGCTATTTCGGTCCCTGGCTCGCGTCGCACGGCATTGCAATCATCTTCGCGGTTCCCGGCATTCTGTTGGCGACCTTGTTCGTAACCTTCCCATTCGGGGCGCGCGAACTGATCCCGCTGATGCAGAGCCCCGGGAACCCCAGGAAGAGGAAGCCGCGTTGTCTTTGGGCGCGTCGGGGTGGCGCACGTTCCTTATGGTGACGCTGCCCAATATCAAAATGGGGCCTGCTCCATGGCGTTCTCCTGTGCAACGCGCGCGCGATGGGTGAGTTCGGCGCGGTGGCGGTCGTGTCCGGGCACATCCGCGGGCTCACCGACACGATGCCGCTGCAAGTCGAGATCCTCTACAACGAGTACAATTTCGTTGCCGCGTTTGCGGTCGCATCGCTGCTTGCGCTGCTTGCGCTGATCACGCTCATCATCAAGTCGCGTGCTCGAATGGCGATTTGCTTTCGAGATCGCCCCACTCGGCGGCCGGCACTGACGCAGCGAACCTGCGGCTGAACCCAGGAGCAGATTGCCGTTTCGGTTGCGGTTGCCAGGCTACTGGCATATTGCCGTGGAACGACATGGTCGACCAAGAGATATCTGAATATCGAGTTGCTGAAGGACCAGCAGATGAGCCGTGTTGGGTAGCCCGCTCAGCCGAAATTAAATGTGCGAAAAACTCTGGACATATGCGCACGCCCCCGTCGGTGCAAGAAGAATTTTTGGATCAGCGCGGCGCGTAGTCGGGTGCTGACATGTGTCCGGCCTCTACTGAGCGGCCGTTCCACATGCCGCGGGCCCGTATGGGAGTTCGCGGATCGGGTCCATTTCACTTATCGCGCGCTCGAAGCGCTCCGTCCAGACCTGGTTTTCCCGACCCCGTCTCGTCGACTATTGCGCCACGCAGATCGCCTCCGCGTTCGCCGCATCGTTCTTCTCACTGCCGCTTCACGAACGGCTTCACATAAGATGGCGGGATCAGTCGAACATCGTGGCCTCAGCGGGAAATCTCGCGGCCCAATAGTGCGATCCAGCACATGCCTCCATCGCAACCGTACACCGGGGTTGAAGCGCGAAGAACTGCAAAACATTGCTCCGCCGTAATCGCTTTCGAAAGACCACATCACCGTCTCTGATCCGCGCCCATGTACTTGAAAGATGTTCTTCGCAAATCCAAACCAATGGTGTTAACCTCGCTCACAGACGCCTCCTGCTCGTGGCCAACCGCGCCACCTTGGCACATCGATGCCTGTCTCAGGGGGCGTCCACCCCATTCACTTCCGGCTCGTCTCGGCGATCGCCCGTGAGCTCGGGTCGATCGCAAGACGGTGCACAATGGCCTGCGGGAGTTCGATTTGCGTGTTCGTGATACCCAACGACCGAAGCCCGCAACGTTATTGGGGTGCGAATTGACAGCAAGGGGCAATCTGCTAGCCCCTCCATCCCACAACCAGCGAGCGCTGGCGTCACCGCAATTGATCTAGCTCAACGCTGATCGAGTTCCAATAAGCAATAAGTTGCTCGGCCAAGCGGCTAAGTTAACGGCTTCAACTCGAGACCTCCACGGGCTGTCACCTAGTGCGATGGTAGATGCACGGCGTAGCTCACCTTTTGACATCAGGTTCAGATTGCCCTCCTCGGCGAAGAATTCTCGGCCAATCTTCGCATTAACTTCCGAAAAAGGCTCCGGTAGCCAATGAACGATCGGCAACACAGTATGAAATTCAATCGGGAAACCACCTATTGGGAGTCGTGTGAAAAAAAGCCCGACGAGCGACGCGATCACATCCGGAAATGAAACGGACTTGGTTGAAGAAGCTACCAACGTGCTCAAGGACGGCAGACGAATGGACCACGTCGAAAGATCTATCAGCAAAGGGCATCTTAAGACCATTGGCCCTAACGAAAATCATGCCTGGATAGAGTTGCTGCAGAAACGCAGCGTCATCGACACCAGCTGCAACAATTTTCGACTTAAATGGATATCCGCCAGCTTCGACATAGTCCAAGCTCGTGTAGCTCTGGTCGGAAGTCACGCCGATATCAAGCAGCGTGTCCTCTTCTTGGATCGCAACAGCATGAATGAAGCGGCGATACATCTCGACGACGCTTGAATGTCGCGACCCTAACTGGTAGGCTGCTGGGGCTAGCGACATTATACTGGCGATTGGCAATGTTTTGCTTCAGCTTATGTCCTCCATGTTGCTGGCGTTCGGCATTTTCCAGGTCAGCGTTTACGCCGCCGCAGCCCTCGAAATCCTAATATCAATACCGGATCAGCATCGCTCACACGGTTTTGTCCGACCCGCCGAGACCTACCGTAACGTCCATAATACCGAACAAGAAAGCCGTGAACGCGAGCTTAACCCCCGCAGTCATAGCAGTAAGGAACAGCATGACAGAACGTAAGAGGACCCCCTGCGCCAGAGGACCAAAGTCAAGAGTAGCCCAAACCGCGAGACACAATATGAGGCCAGATAAGGCCAGATAGAACGAGCGACAACGCCCCAATCAAAAATATGCTCCATCATAAGCGGCGCGAGCGATGCAGCGTATCGAGACCTGGCAGGCAAAAGCCCGCGTGTCGTAGCGAAACGTCTTAGCGATCAAGGCAAAACTCATGCTCTCGCAATCCGAGCAGGATCATGCTGCACGCGACGAGAAATGTATGGATATCAAATGCGATGTTACCGAAATACAATGGCCCAGGGAGAAGGAATGCAGTTCCGATCAGCCCCAGGCACAGTAAGAATAGACCAGGATAAAGATAGAGCCATCTCGGCGAATAGATCAACAAGAAACGCAGGTGTCGCCACCCATCGCGCCAAGTACGAATATGCGGCGGGCGGCCTCGTCCGTCCTTCCTTAAGGTCGTGGGCACTTCAACAATGTTATAGGAAGCTAAGGCGGAACGCACAATCATTTCGCTTGTAAATTCCATACCTGTAGTCTTCAGACCGAGCGCAACAATACGCTCGCGATTGAACCCTCGCAGGCCGCAGTGAAAATCGCCTATCCGGACCGAGAAGAACAAGCGACCTAGAAAGCTCAACACCGGGTTGCCGAGATATCGATGCAGAATTGGCATCGCACCTGGTTCAATGCCTCCTCGAAATCCATTGCCGACGACCAGATCAACCCCTAAGTGAAGCTTATCAAGAAAGGGCATCAACGCAGAAAAATCATATGAATCTGTCCGCGTCACCGACAACCACGAATTGCCCGCGCGCTACAGCGATGCCACCGATTATTGCACTTCCGTAACCACGAGCCGAAACCAGAGTAACCGACGCACCTTCGCGGATAGCAATGTTTCGTGAGTTGTCAAATGCTCCCATTATCTGCGACTATCACTTCCCCCGAAATTCTCTTTTTCTTTCAGAAAGCATAAGGCCTCGCGGATGCACGTGGCTAATGTTTGAGCCTCGTTCAAGCATGGTATAATTATGGACAGTTCGAGATCATCGCTTACCCCGACAGCGCACATAGGCCGCTGGCTGGTTACGCTGTCACATTCCCCTCCGGTCCCCGATCCTATCACCCGCTGATGCGCTAGATCTTACCTATTACGGTGATGATCATTGATCGAGTTCTTCGATCAGCTCGGCAAAGGATCGCCATCATACTCACCTAGCACGATTGAACTGCTCCCCATCCTTGGACCACCCCGCTGGCATTTTCCAGCCTGTCGACGATCAGGGCGGGCCAGCTGCCGCAGATCGTTCGAACCAGCGTGGTCGAGGCTTGATTGGCCGATCGCGCCGTGAGGCTGCCCCCCATTGTAGTCGCTGCGCCAAGCCTCGCATTTTCGCCAGTGAAGAAATTGTCAACGCAGATGACATCGGTGCCTTGCGCCAACAGACGCTCACACAAATGCGAGCCAAGAAAACCGGCGCCGCCAGTTACCAATATCTCCGATTTAAGATGCATTGCGATACTCCCTTCTCGTATTTCACCTTTCAGAACGACAGCGCGGCGACAAAATCGGCACTCGAGGTGGACTCGACAGGCGGCTTTCACGACGGACCGACACAATTGAGGTGCGGACCCGTTCAACGACAAGCTTACCTCGTTTCGAGGCGAGGAAGAAACAACTGGCTAGATGCGGACCCGGGCGGCAACGTCGGACGAGTTGAGGGACCTGCGCGGCAAGGCCAGCGCGCTGAAAGAGCTCGTGGCCGAGTTGATCCTTTGAAGAAAGTCAAATGTTCAAAAATGCCCAACGGCGGATGGGAAGGACGCCGTGGGAAATGCCTGCCGCCGAGAAATTTGCGAGACATTTGCACGTCGCCGGGCCAGGTGCGCTGCCCGCAGCCTCCGAGTCACCAGTAGCCTAGCGTGGCAATTTGGTAGGCGGAGACGCAAACAATCCGACAGCAACAAACGCATTCGCAACAATTTCCGGCCCAACATTCCAACAAGCCACAGCTTTCAACGAACACGGCGCCGGAGGCGACTGGGGTCGGGAAATCATTGCCCACCGTCTTCTAGTCAGGCATCTTTAGGCGGCATCCATGCATGACAATCGTACCAGGTCCACGCCATCGTTCGGTAGGACCTAAGCTTCATCAGGCTATCGAACGCTACAGCTACTTCACGAAAGTCCAGCCAATGGGGGCCCATGAGTTCCCGACCAAATGGTCCAGACGCATGGGCCCAGTTCGGCCTGGGAACATACGTTCCCTCTAGCGGCGGGTTAGGCATTTCGAAGGTATTGAGAATTTTCTGATCAACAATCTTGAATTTGCGGTAGCCAATTGCGTAAAGGATCTCGATCGGTGCAAACGTGTGCACTTCAGCGGAAATATAAGTGGGAATCGCATCAGTCCCGACCATCGTGGTCAGAAATGCAGCCTCTCCTCCTTCAATGTCGATCTTGCAGTAATAGGGAGTTCCTGCCACCTCGACAATTGAACCCCAGGAGATGGTCTGCACCTCATATTTGGTCTGCGTGTTTTCGTACAAAGCCTGTTTGTTTTTAATAATTGATGAAAGTCCCTGGGCGGATTCATTGCGCCAAAACTCGATCTTGCGGTCGTCGTCCTGCGCGGCAGCGCGATTTAAAATGATTATCCTCTGATCAGAAATCTGCTTATCGAATCTCTGACAGAGTTGCGCGTACGCTATTGGGTCGGCCTCAATCCCGACTACCCGAAATCCCTTTTGCAAATAGAATTCGCTATCGTTTCCTTCACTCATACCCACATCGATAATCAGATCAGAAACTACGGGCCGTCTTAACATCACTCGTGCCTTCTGCTGGGGACTTGCAGGGCTCCATTCGTTCGCGCAACTCTGCGTGAGAGACTTGAGCAGCTCTATTTCGCCTTTTGTGCGATGCACAAGCTCGGATGGAATTGGGTCTTCGACATCATTGCGGTCGTGCACAGCGAAGTACGTGCCCCAATTGCGCTCTGGTTGAATGAGATTTCCGCGAGCTTGTTTCGCCAAAAATTCTTCATGCGATTTCACGGCGAAATGATCAACACGCAGTACATCCCAAATGACCTTGGTCGAAATCCCAACCGGATCGCGGCGCGTCGTGTCCCACACGATGTCGTCCCCGCGTGGGTCTGTGTAGCGGCCCGAGAGCAACGACATGGCGTGGGGATTGCCCGATGGACCCGCACAGGAGGCGACGCGTACAAAGGTTTTAGTGTGGCGGTTCACCACAAAGTCCTGAACGGCACGCCGTGTAAACCGCTCGATGACAAGACCTTCCCCCGCTTGAACCCGATCAGAAGAACCGTAAATCGCCCAATTGAGCCCGACTGCGCCAAGGCTCGGATCGGAGAGCCATTTTTGGGCAATCTGCGAAACTGAACGTCCCGCCTCAGGCCGCAGGAATTCGTCGACATCGATTAGAAACAAGCCGTCGGCGAACAGTCGTGCGGCTCCTAAAGCTTGACGATAGAACTTGAGTTGAAACCGAGTTCTGATCGCGCCAATCAAACCGGAATATTATTCGACGCTCGTGAAGCGTCTGCAAGAGCTTGGATGTCTCTTCGTCATCGCCCGCGTTGTCCGCCAGCAAGAACGCTTTGATGCCGAGCGCTCGGTGATACGCGATCCATTCCAGTAGATAACGTGCTTCTCCGCGCACGGGCGCTGCAATAGCGAGGATAGGAGGCTTGGAGTCTGAAACGTCAGAAGTCGACATATTGCAGTCCCGTCACCGCGGCTGCGCGCCGGTCAGGCTCGAATAAGCGCCAAACACAGCTGTCGCGGGCTGCTGCACGCTCGCTGCGAGCGGATACTCGCGCATCGGATACATCTTTGGAACTGCTGCCAGTTAGGCCAACGGGAACCGTTGGCTGACGAAAAAGGGACTCAGGTCAAGCACATGCGCGCTCCCGCGACGGAGAAGGGCGCTCGCTAGGACTTTTGCCGACGCTACGTGACGGTGTACTGTGCGCCACGATGCCGATGGCGGCGAAGTCGAGCATTCGCGTGAGGGTAAATTTGGTCTCGCCAGTCTGGCAAGCCCCGGGTGTAGTCGACACGAGCCAGAGGAAGGCCGAACCAACGTACGAAGCCTCGGAGAAAAAGTTCCTGGTGAGGGAACGGCGCAAGCGCCTCCACCGCCTGACGGTCGAGTACATGAAATCCGCGCTCCGGGTTTCCCAACTGTACGTCGCCGAACGTATTGTCGCCGAACGTATTGAAGATCCGACAGAACAGACGCGACCCGATTCCTCAGCGAGCTTGCCCCGGCGAAGTGGTGCGCCGGGGTCACGACCACCTTGCTACAACGTGCTCGGCCCAGCGGCGTTAGGCCAGTTCCGGATGCCTCTGCAGAAGTGCGCGCGTCAACGCGACGCGATTTTCGCACAGATCACGATACCATGCCTCGCGAACCGCCACCTGCGTGCTCATCATGTGCCGGTCTCGCACGTCGCGCCACGCCGCCTCCGCAAGACGCGATCGTTCAGCGGGATCCGCGACGAGCCGCAGTAGAAACCGGGTCCAGTCCTCCGCGGTGCGGGCGATGATCCCGGTCTCGCCGTCGCGGATCACGTCGGCGTAGATAGTGGGTGAGGCCACGCACACCGCGCCCCGGCTCGCGCATTCCAGGAACTTGAGCGGGCTCTTGTACTTTTCGGGTTCTGTGCCGACGATCGGCAAGACGGCGATGTCGGCGGTCGCAAGCAGATCGAGGTAATCCTTGTAAGGCAGCAGCGGCAGGAAGATGCGCCGTGGCGTCTCCAGCGATGCAAAAAGGTCTTTGTCATGGACGATCACGATTTCGACCCTGGAATCTGCAGCCGCCGCTGCATCGAGGGCCTTTGCCACCAAGCCAGCGACCCCTTTCCGGTTGAGTGCAGCATAGACGATGCGCACGCGCTCCCCGCTCGCGCCCAGCCAGCGGTGGGAGGTCCAGCAGCGCGTTGGCGAATACCGCCACAGTTGGATTGTGGGCTCGGAAGACGTTGGCGAGACGCGGCGTCGAAACCTGGCAGGCGTGGACGCTGGAAATGGACAGCCAAGTATTGATGTCCCATATCGCCTTCGACTGCGCGGGCGACAGATCGGGGTGGTCGTCCCACTCCGCCACAAGCAGCCATCCCTTCGCGATCACGGCGCGGATGGAGGCAAACCAAGCTTCCCGATTCAGCGCACATCTGACGCTGGATCACGAGGACGCCGGGGGACTGGCCGGGCGGTTTCGGAAGGCGCAAATTACCGATGCTCGATGTCAACACAACATCCGGAAGCGTCGCGAGAGCGGCAATCGCCGGACCCGTGCGAGGCTGCAACAACTTTTCGGCCATGATGCACTGATGTACGGCGAGCAGCGGCCTCAGCGGCGGCTTTTGCGCCACGAACACATATTGCAGGGCCTGCATGCGCGCGTGCGCCCCGGCGGGATCGATGCCAAGTTGGCAGCAGCGCGGGCTTGATCACACCAGGAACCGCTCCTGCCCCGCCAGGTCCAGGGGTACGTTGCGTGGCATCACCTTGCGAACATCGAGACCCGCCTCCGCGAGCATCGCGCGCGCACTGCCCTCGGTGAAGAACCGCAGATGCGTGCGGTCGAGGAGCCCGCTCATCCGTGTAGGTCCACTCTCCCGCCATCAGGGAGGAGATGACCGACCAATGGCCGATGTTGGGGATGCAGGCCACCACCGTTCCACCGGGCGCGAGGCGGTTCACGAGCCGACGCAACACTGCGAGCGGGTCGCGCAGATGCTCGAGCACGTCGCCGAATACCAAGACATCTGGAGCCGGCCGCCCTTCCAAGAAGGCGTCGAGGGCCGTGTCATCGAGCGTCTCGATGTCGGCGCACAGCACGGCGTCCAAGATACTCTGCGCCGACTGGGCGGCATCCGGAACGACTTCGATCGCAGACCAGAGCCCGTGCGGGTTGCGCCGCTTCCAAGCTGCCTCCCAGTGCCCCGGCGCCGCACCCCAGTTCCAAAACATGCCTGGCAGAGACGGGAATCGAGGCGAACAACTCCGGATCGACGCTGCCAAAATACTTCTGGCCCCGGGCGTGTCCCTGTCCGAATACGAGCTCGATGTAAACAGCACGCTGAGCCACGAACACATATTGCAGGGCCTGCATGTGCGAGAGCGCCTCGGCGGGATCGATGCGAAGTTGGAGCAGCGCGGGCTCGATCACCGCCAGGAACCGCTCCTGCCCCGCTAGGTCCAGGGGTACGTTGCGTGGCATCACCTTGCGCACAGCGAGACCCGCCTCCGCGAGCATCGCGCGCGCACTGCCCTCGGTGAAGAACCGCAGATGCGTGCGGTCGAGGAGCCCGCTATCCGTGTAGGTCCACTCTCCCGCCATCAGGGAGGAGATGACCGACCAATGGCTGATGTTGGGAATGCAGACCACCACCGTTCCATCGGGCGCGAGGCGGTCCACAAGCCGGCGCAACACTGCAAGCGGGTCGCGCAGATGCTCGAGCACGTCGCCGAACACCAAGACATCTGGAACCGGCCGCCCCTCCAAGAAGGCGTCGAGGACCGTGTCATCGAGCGTCTCGATGTCGGCGCATAGTACGGCGTCCAAGACACCATGCGCCGACTGGGCGGCATCCGGAACAACTTCGATCGCAGACCAGAACCCGTGCGGGTTGTGGCGCTTCCAAGCAGCTCCCAGTGCCCCGGTGCCGCATCCCAGTTCCAGAACATGCTCGGCTGAGACTGGGACCGAGGCAAACAACTCCGGATTGATGCTGCCAAAATATTTCTGGCGAGCCCGGGCGTCCATGGCGGCTCCCTGTCGCAGTGCCGGTTACCACGCTGAGGTGGAAGCGGCAAGCCGCAGTCGTACGGTTCCGTTCAAGGCCCTGAGCAAAACCGCCTGAATGCGCATCGATCGACTTGCGCACCGGCGTCAGGTAGCGCATCACTCGACTGATATCCACAATGAATACTCACACCAAAAATCAGCTCGCCGCGCAATTTGGAGAAATTGCGTCACAGGCCGGCCAGCTCATCATGTCGATTTATGCGGGCGCACCCAGCATCACCACCAAGACTGATGGTTCTCCGGTTAGCGACGCCGACATCGCTGCCGAGCGCCTGATCCGGGAGCGGCTGTCGCAATTGCTCCCCAACATGCTTTTGCTGGCTGAGGAATTATTCGACCCCAAACAGTGCACAAAACTACCCGAGCGATTTCATCTTGGTCGATCCGCTCGACGGCACCCGCGAATTCATCAGCCGGAATGGCGAATTCACCGTCAATATTGCGCTGGTCGAGGCGGGCCAACCGATTGTCGGGTGTGTCTTTGCACCCGCGCGCAACGCCATGTATATCGCCGGAGCAACCGCTTTTCGCGCCGAACTGGCCCCCGGCGCAGCACTGCCTCCGCTCGACCACCTGCCTGCGATCATCAACGAGAGGTTACCCCGAGGTCGGGCTACGAGCAGTCGCCAGCCGATCGCATCTTGATCCCGCGACGGAAGCCGTACTTGAGCGACTGCCCATCGCCTCGCGCCATAGTGCGGGATCATCGCTCAAATTCTGCGTCATTGCGCAAGGAGACGCTGACGTTTATCCACGCCTAGCGCCGACCATGGAATGGGACACGGCCGCTGGTCAGGCGGTATTGGTCGCGGCGGGCGGTTGCGTGCTTGGCAAAGACGGCGCCTCACTGGTCTACGGCAAGGCCGCGGCCGGCCTCCGCAATGATGGATTCATCGCCTGGGGTCGGGACCCATTGCTGAAATGTGCCCCGTGAACCCGGGTCGCCCCTATCCCAGACCCGCGCAACCTACTATTTCGATCCAGCAGACCGCATGATCCCATGAACCGCACTGCAAGCCAGATCGACTCCCACGCCAAAGGACCTCTGCCGGCCCATCTGCGCCGGCTGGAGGCGGAATCGATCGGAATCATGCGTGAGGTGGCGGCGGAGTTTCGCAACCCGGTGATGCTGTATTCGATCGGCAAGGATTCGAGCGTGATGCTGCACCTTGCCATCAAGGCGTTCTATCCGGGCCCGTTGCCGTTTCCGCTGATGCATGTGGACACGACCTGGAAGTTTCGCGAGATGATCGCATTTCGCGATCAGACCGCGGCGCGGCTCAACGCCAAGCTGATCGTCTATGTCAACGAGGACGGCGTCGCCAAAGGCATCAATCCGTTTGCTTCGGGCTCGCAGCTCCATACCCATGTGATGAAGACGGAGGCGCTCAAACAGGCGCTCGACAAGTATGGGTTCGACGCCGCTTTTGGCGGCGCACGTCGCGACGAGGAGAAGAGCCGCGCCAAGGAGCGCGTGTTCTCGTTCCGCTCGCAGGCGCACGCCTGGGATCCGCGCGACCAGCGGCCGGAATTGTGGAACCTGTTCAACACGCGCATCCGGCCGGGCGAATCGATCCGCGTGTTTCCGCTGTCGAACTGGACCGAACTCGACATCTGGACCTACATCATGCACGAGCAGATCCCGGTGGTGCCGCTCTATTTCGCCAAGGCGCGCCCGGTGGTGTGGCGCAACGGCACCTGGATCATGGTCGACGACGAGCGCATGCCGCTCGAGCCGGGCGAGCAGCCGCAGATGAAGCTCGTCCGTTTCCGCACACTGGGCTGCTACCCGCTCACCGGCGCGATTGAATCGCAAGCCGCTTCGCTCGAGGACATCGTCGCGGAGATGCGCACCGCGACGGTTTCGGAACGGCAGGGCCGGCTGATCGACACCGATGAGACCGCGTCCATGGAGAAGAAGAAGCGCGAGGGCTATTTCTGATGGACACCACACTTGCCGGGCGCGGGCGCGATCGCGGTGAAGCCAAGGACTTGCTGCGTTTCATCACCTGCGGATCAGTGGACGACGGCAAGTCCACCATGATCGGGCGGCTCCTGCACGACTCCAAGCTGATCTTCGAAGACCAGCTGTCGCGCGTTGGCCAAGGATTCCGACACGTTTCGGCACCACCGGCGGCGATATCGATTTTGCGCTGCTGGTCGACGGGCTCGAGGCCGAGCGCGAACAGGGCATCACCATCGACGTCGCCTACCGTTTTTTCGCGACCCCGCGCCGCTCCTTCATCGTCGCCGATACGCCCGGGCACGAGCAGTACACGCGCAACATGGCGACCGGCGCCTCCAATGCCCAGCTCGCGGTGATCCTGATCGACGCGCGCAAGGGTGTTCTCCCGCAAACCCGGCGGCACTCCTTCATCTGCTCGCTGCTCGGCGTGCGCCACGTGGTGGTGGCGGTGAACAAGATCGATCTCGTCGACTATCAGAAGGACGTGTTCAACCGCATCGTCGGCGATTACCTGTCGTTCGCCTCGCAACTTGGGTTCGTCTCGCTTGTGCCGATCCCGATCTCGGCGCGCTACGGCGACAACATCATCGCAGCTTCGGGCAACACGCCCTGGTACCAGGGCCCGACGCTGCTCGACCATCTCGAGACCGTCGACGTCGCGAGCGACGATCTCTCCAAGCCATTCCGCTTTCAGGTGCAGTGGGTGAACCGGCCCAATGCCGATTTCCGCGGCTATGCCGGGACCGTTGCGACTGGGCCGGATCAACAAGGGCGACGCGGTCGTCGTGGCAGCCTCCGGCCGCAGCACACGGGTCGCCGACATCGTGACCTATGACGGCTCGCCGGATGCGGCACAAGCTGGCGACGCCGTCACCCTGACGCTCGCCGACGAGGTCGACATTGCGCGCGGCGACGTCCTGGTAGAGCCGGGCGCACGTCCCGACGTATCCGATCAGTTTGCCGCGCATCTGATCTGGATGGACACCGAGCCCCTGATTCCAGGCCGGTCGTATCTGCTGCGCACCGGCACCAAGACGGTTCCCGCCTCGATTACGGCGATCAAATACAAGATCGACGTCAACACCCGCGACCATCTCGCCACCCACACCCTCGCCCTCAACGACATCGCGTTTTGCAACGTGTCGACCAGTTCCCCGATCGCGTTCGACCCCTATGCGGAGAACCGCTGGACCGGCTCGTTCATTGTCATTGACCGGTTCAGCAACCGCACGGTCGGCGCCGGGTTGATCGCGTTTGGTTTGCGCCGCGGCACCAACATCCACTGGCAACCGCTGTTGACCGGTAAGGCCGAACGCGCCGCCCTCAAGCACCAGAAGCCGGCGATCCTTTGGTTCACCGGCCTGTCGGGCGCGGGCAAATCGACGATCGCCAACATCGTCGAGCAACGGCTGCACGGCGCCGGGCACCACACCATGCTGCTCGATGGCGACAACGTTCGCCACGGACTCAACCGCGATCTCGGCTTCACCGAAGCCGATCGGGTGGAGAACATCCGGCGCGCCGGCGAGGTCGCCAAGCTCATGGTCGAAGCCGGCCTCATCGTCCTGTGCTCGTTCATCTCGCCTTACCGGGCCGAGCGCGACATGGTGCGCGGCCTCGTCGGTTCCGACGAGTTCATCGAGGTGTTCGTGGACACCCCGATCGAGGATTGCATGCAGCGCGATCCCAAGGGGCTCTATGCCAAGGCCAAGGCCGGCAAGCTGAAGAATTTCACCGGGGTCGACGCGCCCTACCAAGCACCGGAGCAGCCCGAAATCCACCTGCGCACAATGGGGCGCCGGGCTGAGGACCTCGCCGCAGAGGTGCTGGACGCGTTGGTGGAGCGCACGATCATCGCGTCGGTTTAAAGCGCCACCAATACGTCGGTCGTCATCGCCACCCTCGTCCCGGCGATTTCGCTTAGGAAGGCTAAGGCTCGGGATGCGCGGGACTAGCACCGCGCACGATCGGAGTCAATATTTGATTCGAGCCAATAGCGATTGGGCTCTACCGCCCCACTTCCTCCAGCAACAGCTTGGCCAGATCCTCAGGCCGATCAACCATCACGTCGTGGCCGCACGGCACCGCATGCGCCTTCCATTTGGGGTTGTTTTTGACGCGCTCGTAGAATTGGTCGAACACGTGCATGTCGTAGCCTGTCGCCAGTATGTAGGTCCGATGCGGAACCGCCGCCTCCTTGCCGGTGAAGCGGACGCCCTCGGTGAAGGTCAGCAGCGATTGCGGCACACACGTCTTGTCGACCCAGGCGGCGTCCTTCGCATTGACGTTGAACGCGGCCGCGGGGATCGGCGGGATCAGGCCATGGGTCGATTTCACCTGGCCGAGGAATTGGCTGACCATCTCGGGCGCGAGCAGGTCGAACAGCGACTGACCGTCTTCCGGCAGGAAAGCGTCGAGATAGACCAGCGACCGGATCCGCTCGCCGATCGCGGCGGCAACGCCGGTGATCACCATGCCGCCATAGGAATGGCCGCAGATGATCACATCGGACAGGTTCTCATACTCGATCACGTTGATGACATCGCGAATATGGGTCGAGAGGGTGATGCGATCGTCGGCGAGATGGGAGCGTTCGCCGACGCCAGTATGGGTCGGCGTGTAAACGTCGTGCCCGGCCGCGCGCAGCAAGCGTGCGACGCGAGCGTAGCACCATCCCGCCATGCCAAGCGCCGTGAACGAGAACAAACGTTGCCATGGTGACTCCTCCCTGTGCTTCGATGATTGTTCGTGCTGCTTGCTCGCGTCGGCAAATGCACCGGCAATGCTTCAGCGAGGCCGCACGCTCCTCTTTACCTCCGCCTGGAGGCGGGAGGTCGACCGGCGAGCGGTCGGGTGAGGGTGAGAGCGAAGCCCCGAATGCGCCGCCTGCTGTTCCACCCTCACCCCGGCGCGCTGCGCGCGCCGACCCTCCCCCTGCAGGGGAGGGTACAGGCTTCTCTCTACTCCGCCGCCTCGGCCGGCAGCGCGTCCCGCTCAGGCATGCGCACGCCGGCGAGGTTCGGCAACCCGAAATGCATGATCTCGATCGCCTCGCGCGCCGAGATCGTCGCGCGCTCGCCGCGCGCGAGATGGAGCGTCGTGAGCTTTCGTATCGGCTGACCCGTAATCTCACCCGCACCGCTCAGCACCAGATAGATCCCATGCCCCTGCACGGTGTAGCTCGCGCCGGCGTCAAGCTTGAGGAACCCGGCCTCGCTGCGCCGCTCCGTGAACACGCCAAGCAGTTTCTCATAAACGCCGGGCGCGTCGTCTACCGGCACCCACGCGTAGTGCGCGGCGTCCATGAAGATCGGCTTGCTGTAGCGCGGCTCCGGATAGACCATCGGGCGTTGATGGATATGCTCCCAAATCGCCTGGTAGCCGTCCGCATTCTTTTTTCCGTGGAACGGAATACGGCGGCGAAAAACTCCGTTCTTGAACTCGCCGTGCTTGTTGAGCTCTTCCATCCCGGCCCGCACCTCGGCGTTCGACAGATAGCCGCTGCCGCTGGCGCCGCCGAACTGCAGCACGGCGGCGGTCGCAACCTCGTTCGGATTCTGTGATTGCGGCCCGTAATAGACGCCTTCCGGAAAATAGCCCACGACGCCGGGCGACATCTTGCCGTCGCGGTCAAAATCGAGCGTGCCCTCGAGGCCGACACGAATCTGTTCGAAGTTGTGATGGTGGCGCGGCGAGTAGAAGTCCCCCTGGGACACGCCGATCGAGAGTTGGAAATTGTCGATGGCGCCGGCCTCACCTTCCAGCAATCGGCGCGAATGAAACATGCCACCGCGATACTCGAGGCCGCGCTTGAGTGGAACTTCGTCGCCTTGCACGACCTTCATGCCTGACCTCCCCTGACCACTTCATGATGAGCCAGAAGAGTACCACAGGCCGACAACAGCGTCAGCGCGCAGCTGATGTGTCGAAAAGCGAGCGCTTCGCGTGTCCTCTTCGATCGTCATGTCCCGGCCCGGCGCGGCGTGGGTGATCGATCGTGCGAAAACGAACGCCAAAAATGAAGTCGCCCCCGACCTTGGGGCGAGGTCGGAGGCGACATGCGTGGAGTGATGGGGGGACTCCACTCTTCAACGGCCGCGGGGTGGGCGGCCGCGAAGCCAGCAAACTCTAGTGCACCTTGATGCCCTTCAGCGTCCGACGCAGGCTCGCTTCGTAGAGAGCCTCGGCGATCCAATTCGAAGAAACCCTTGCGCGCGCTCGCGCGCGAGCTTTCGGGCCTCGTACCGGTAAACATCGAATTTCTCCCCAAGACAGCTGCGCGCTCTACCGAACAGGAGCGGCTTAACGTTGAGTTAACCCTAGCGGCTCCGGCTGGCCAGCGGAGTGACGCCGGTCACAATCTGTCGCTTTTGCTCCAATATCCTGATTCTGAATGGAAATTTCCAATGATCAAGAGCTGGATCTGCGCCTCGGGGGTATTCGGCGGGGATGCAGCCTCATCGTTTGATGATTGGGGCATCAGGAGGCCTGCAGCTGAGTCTTCTCGAATCCAGCAATACGTTGATACCGCCCTGAGAGGGCCGCCGACTCACTGCTCGTGATGACGTCGTCGATCACCCGGAATGGCTGGTCACCGGTTCGCGTGCGGCCCTCGCGCAAAATGGCATCCGGCGGACTTTCGCGGTTGGTGCGTACGATGCGCGACGTTGCCGGCAGACGTGCATCTTCATCGGCGGCAACCGCCGCTATGGGCTCGTGGGAGCTGAGGCGTTCGGTCAGAACGCGGGCATCCAGGATTGCCTGGGTCCCGCGAGGACGTCAGATGGCGGACGACAGACGATCGGACGACGGATAGCCGCCCCGCTTATTTGTCATCTGTCCTCCGTCGTCCGTCCGCTGCCGCCTGCCAGTCGCAACGCGGCGGCACGCACCTCCGGCGCGACCAATCTGTTCAAATCCATCGCCTGCCGAACATTGCCAGTCTTGACGAGCTGGCCCTGCATCCAGGCGAGCTTATCCATGGGGATCGGAACGTCGGGATCAAAGTCGCGCTTGCTCACGGTCTCGTCGAACACGAATTCGGGGCGCGGATCATCGGCCTTGGCGCCGGTGACCTCGCGGGTGAGCGCGGTCGTCTCAGCTCGATGCGCGATCGCAAACCGCGCAGCTGCGATCTCCGCCGCGAGGAACCGTGCCACGTCGTCGGGGCGCTCGCGCACGGATTTGCCGGCAACCTCGACGCATAGGCGCATGAAGTTCGGGATCACCTCACGGCCGGCGAGCAGCAGCCGGACGGTCGGAGGCGCAATCGGCAGATACTCCGACGAGATCACCGCCGCGTCGACCACGCCGGCGGTGAGCGCCTTGTAACGATCGAGATCGCCGCCCAGGCTTGCGATCTTCACGTCCGCCATCGGGATCGCGGAATGCTCCAGAAGCGCGCGAATCAGGAGTTCGGGGAGCGAGCCCGGCGCCGAGGCCGCAATGGTTTTTCCGCGCAGGCCCTGCACGTTGGCGATATCGGATTTAACGAACAGCGCGTGCGGCAATCCCGGCCAGTTGCAGCCGATGATCTTGAGGTCGGCGCCAGCCGCACCCGCGACGATCGCTTCCCCGGCACCGGATTCGACGCTATCGAGTTCGCCCGCCAGCAACGCCTTGATGGCGATCTGGCCGTTCTTGAGCGCCAGCGTCTCGATCTTGAGCCCGAACTTGTTGCCGAAGTCGCGCCGGCTCGCCATCATCACGAACCCGGCGTCGCTTTTGGGCTCGATCACGCCGTGGCGCCAAGTCTTGGGCGATTGCGCTGCGGCCGCGCCGGCAAGCCCGAGCAGGAACAGCGCAGAAAAGCCAATCGGCCGCAGCATGACTTGTCCCTAGATCTTCTCTTCGCGTTGGTTGATGACGATGGCGCCCAGCGCCACGATCGCAAGGGCAGCCGAGATCAGCACATTGTAGCCGGCCAGCGATAGCCCCAGAAGCCGCCACGCCGCCTCATCGCAACGCACCACGCTTGTTGTCTGCATCTGCTGCAGCAGGTTGCCTGCGGAACCGAAATCGCTGATCGGGCCCGTGCACTCGGCCGGGCCCGCCCAAAGTTTCCACTCGACGCCAGCGTGATAAGCGCCAAGCGCCACCCCGGCGAACATGATGATGGCGAGCGTGGCGAGGCCGCCGCGGATCAAACTCGATGGCGCACCCCTGGCAGCAGCGATCGCAAGCACAACGGCAAGCGGACCGGCAATGTAATACGGAATGCGCTGCTCCAGGCAGAGCGGGCACGGCGCGAGCCCGATCACATACTGAAAGAAGTACGCGCCTAGGATCGTCGCCACGCTGGTGATCGCGATGGCGAACGCGGCCAGGAACAGCGGCGATCGGGTCGCCGGGACGGACGAACGGGCTGTTGCCGGGACGGAGATGGGGGCCTCCCGGCGTTCTGCTGCGTGGGCGAGCCTTTAGAGCAAATTGCGCCGGTTTGGAAATTGACCAGGTGCACAAGGGTGTGAGGGGTGGTCGGGCGGGCTCATTCCAGGCGCATGGATGCCCCCTTCGCCAACGGCGCTGGGCATCCATGGGCATCCATGGCTAATACACTCAGGCGACGAGGCTTTTCCGCCTCACGCGCACCATGGATGCCCCTATGCGCCAGCGCATCCATGGCGTTTTTTTGCAAATCCTGGTGCCGAGCAAAGCGCCGGAAACGGCCTCGGAAACCGGGCGATGCTAATAGGAGCGATGCGGTCGGGCCGTCGGCATCTCCGTTGACCCCTGTGGGTCGACCGCTATATTCCGCGCGCGGCCCCTGTGGCGGAATTGGTAGACGCGCCTGACTCAAAATCAGGTGGTGGCAACATCGTGCTGGTTCGAGTCCGGCCAGGGGCACCACAAAATCAAATACTTGATCCTCGTTTTCAAAAACGGGCCTAAGGCCGCGTCGGCTATCTCATCAGAGGCAGCGCCGCACCCTCACGCCATTCACGATGACATAACTACACGTGGCAACTCGACGTACCGCGCGCCGTTTGCTTCGTCGCGCGACGCCCGCAACACTACCAGCGGACGCCCGACCCGCGCCTGAGCGCTGTCCCAAGAAAGAACCGAACTTTCTTTTTGTGACCAGTCAACCCGATAGTGGGACCCCGCACAACAGTGCGACGGCAGCAACCATGATGGTCAATTTGTCATGACTTCTGCTTTACTGATTTATCGAAATATCACGCACTATGCTCCTCAAGGTTCTCTGATGCAGGTCAAAGCGATCGAATTCGGTACGCTTGATACCGCGCGCACCTATCGCCACCTAAGTACTCGTCAGCATTTGCCTGGCAGAGGCGGCAAGATCTAGGAGGCTCACCATGCGGATCTTCTACATCGCCGGTTTCATGGCGGCGATTGTACTCACGCTGGCGGCGAGTGCACGGCCGAGCGCCGCCATGGTCATCTATCCGTGGTGCGCCGACTACGGCGGACGCATGGGGGGCGAGAACTGCGGCTTCACAAGCTTTGCGCAGTGCCAAGCGACCCGTGCCGGCAATGGCGGCTTCTGTAAACAGAATCCGTGGTATCAGCCCTACCCGCCGCCGACGACATATTCCCCTCCCTTATGGCGATGACGATTTCTCATCGGTCGCGCTTGGGTGATTTGCAGCTGGCTTGCCCCGGCTGACGTTCCTGCCCCACCTGCGGGCAACTCGGCTCGCTCGATTGGGGCGCTCGATCGGCGCGCCGGAGCTTCGATCTCAAGCCTCATCCCGTCGGTGTCGTGTCGTATGTGCGACGGCGTTCATCGCGGCTCTTGGCGGCGCGGCCATCGCGTGGCCGATTGCGGCACGCGCGCAGTGACCGGCGATGCCATCATAGATGCCATCCCTCATTGGTGAGGGACATAGGGCGTCTATGGATGGGCCGTCCGCCGTGGCGAGGGCATCTATGGAGAAAGAGGGCATCTATGACGGTTGCCACCATAGATGCCATCTGTCCGATGGAGAGGGCATGTATGGACGGCCCCTGGTCGGCAAGAGCTTTTTTGGCATTTCGGCAAAGGAGTCGGGAGCGGTCATGTATGCGGCCTTTGTGCGCGGTCGCTGACCGCTGGCCCTGATGGAATGCGAGGATCGGGTTCCAATCATCTATGCGTGCTTGCTGCGCGATGACCTCTCGGAGTGTCCCGATCGGCTTCCTGACCGTTTGCCATCATGCCAAGTTTGCTCCTTCCGACGGGTGGAGCGCGCCCAGTCCGTGCCGCGTCTCAGGCGGCGAGCGGCATGGGTGCGCGATACTGTTCTTGCTTGGCCAGCATGGCCCAGGCGATGCGTGCGGTTTTTGCGGCCAGCGCCACCGCTACAACCTTGTAGGGCCGGCGTGCCATGAGCTCGCGCTGCCACGGATCCTTGGCGCCGCGGCGGCGGGCATGGCGCAATTGCGCGCTCGCACCGATGATCAGCAATCTGCGCAAGTTGCGATCGCCTTGCTTGGAGATCGCGCCCGAGCGGGTCTTGCCGCCGGTCCCGTGTTGCCGGGGTGTGAGCCCGACCCAAGCCGCAAACCCGCGCGCCGTGCGGAACACCTGCGGGTCCGGCACCGTGGCGGCAAGCGCGCTCGCCGTGATCGGCCCGATGCCGGGAACATCCATGAGCTTTCGTGCATCGGCATTGGAGCGTGCCGCACACACGATGCGTCGCTCGAGCGCGCGAACCTCGCCATCGAGCGCCTTCCATTGGCCAGCCACTACCAGCATCACCGCGCGCGCCGGCGCCGGGATCGGGCAGTCGGGCGCCGCCAATCGCCCCATCAACTCGCCAAGGCCCTTAACGCCCTGCGCCGCCACCACCCCAAACTCCGCAAAGACCGCTCGCAACGAATTGGCCAGCATTGTGCGCTGGCGGGTGAGCAGCGAATGCGTCCGGTGCAAAACCAGCACCGCCTGCTGGTCTTCGCTCTTCACTGCCACAAACCGCATCGTCGGGCGCTGCATCGCCTCCCAGATCGCCTCGGCGTCCCGCCCGTCCGTCTTGTTGCGTTTGACGTACGGCTTCACGTAGGCCGCCGGCATCAACCGCACCTCGTGCCCCATACCCTGCAGTGTGCGCGCCCAGTGATGCGCGCCGGCGCAGGCTTCCATGCCCACAACTGCGGGCGGCTGCAACGCAAAGAAGCGTTCCAGCTCGGCGCGCCGCAGCCGCCGCCGAAACACCGCACCCGCACCGTCCGTACCGTGAACCTGGAAAACGCTCTTCGCGAGGTCGAGACCGATCATGGTAGTATTCATCGTGGATGGCTCCTTGCCTGGTTCGAAATCAGCATTCACAAACCAAGCTTGGCACACCGATGCCGTCGGGGCCGTCCACACCATCATCTATGGCGATGCCACCATAGATGCCATCCGCCGTGGCGAGGAAATCTATGGGGACAGGAGGGCATCTATGGCGCGTGGACCCGCGTGCCGACCCTCACTTCGCGGCCGCCTCCTTCACGATCGGCCACCAGAGCTTCTGTTCGCGCTCGATGAAGCGCGCCACGTCGGCGCCGTAAATCGGATGGAACGGCGTTCCGATCTGATCAAGGCGCGCGCGAGCTTCTGGAACCTCCATCGTCCGGCGCAGGTCCTCGCCAAGTTGCACGACAATTGACGCGGGCGTTCCGGTGCGCACGGCGACGGCCTGCCAGCCGATGGCCGTAAGACCCGGTATGGTTTCGGCGGCCGTCGGCAGATCAGGCTTTGCCGGCAATCGCTGCGGTAGCATGATCGCGAGCGCCTCGAGCTCGCCCGCCTCGAGCGCACCCCGAAGACCCGGCAAGGAATCGATGACGGCGTGAACCCGACCGCCGATGATTTCCTTGATCGCCTCGTTGGTGCCGCCGCTGGAGGGAACGACGGTGATCGGCGCGTTCGAGAGCGCGACCAGCAATCGGGCGGCGAGGTGCGGCAGCGAGCCGGCCGGATTGGTGCCGATGATGATCCGGTACGGCTCCTTTCCGGCCAGCGCGATCAGCGCGGCGAGCGAATGGACGCCGAGGCTGGGTGATACGGCAAACACCATGCCCTCACTGCCGATGAGCGCGATCGGAACGAGGTCGCGATTGACGTTGATCGGCGGTTTGTCCATCTGCGCCGGAAGGATGGTGAACGTGGACGCCGAGGCGGCGAGCAGCGTGTAGCCGTCGGCCGCAGCCGAGATGACGGCTTGTGCGCCGATGATGCCGCCGCCGCCGGGGCGGTTCTCGACCACTACGGGTCGACCCCACGTCTTGCCGAGCTCGTCAGCGAGGATGCGCGCCCGGATGTCGGGCGAAGAGGCAGCTGGCGTCGACACGACGATGCGAACAGGCCGTGATGGATAGCGATCCTGCGCCGTGGCGGCCGAAGGATCGCTCGCCATGGCGGCGAGCAAGACGGCAAGAAGCACGAGCCGAGCCACGTCGATCTCCATCGGCAGTGGACCGGGAAATGGCAATTGGGCTGCGAAGGCGTGAGGTCGCTCTCCATCCGCCGCAGTGCTGACCTATCTTACAACTTGTAAATTGAACGCATAGTGGCACAAAGCCTGCACGGCGAGATTGGATACCGCGCCGCCTTGGCGGCTTGGATGGAGAGACCGATGACCCGGATCTGGCGCGCCGCGCTCGCACTCTTGCCGCTCGTTCTGACCGGCGCGGCCGGCGCGCAGACCTGGCCTGAACGGCCGATCAGAGCCTTCATTCCGTTCAGCGCCGGCAGTGCGACCGACGTCATCCCGCGCACGGTTTTCGAGCCGCTATCCACGGAGCTTGGCCAGCCGATCGTGGTCGAGAATCGCGGCGGCGCCGGCGGCACGATCGGCGTCGGCGCGGTTGTGAGCGCGCAGCCCGACGGCTACACGATTCTCGCCAATTCCTCGGCCCACACGGTTGCGCCGTGGATCGTCGCCAACCTGCCCTACAATGTCGCGACCGATCTGCGGGCCGTCATTCCGCTTGGCAAGAATGCCAATATTCTCGTGGTCTCGCCGGCGAAAGGCTGGCACACGCTGCAGGAACTGGTCGCTGCCGCCAAAGCCAAGCCGGGCTCGTTCAACTACGGCTCGGCCGGCGTCGGGACCGCGACCCACGTCAGCGCCGAACGGCTGCGCCTCGCTGCAAAATTCGAGGCGACCCATATTCCCTACAAAGGCGGCCCGGAAGCGCTCGCCGACGTTTTGGCAGGGCGCATTGATTTCTATTATTGCCCGATCTCGACCGCGATCCCGCTCATCCGCGACGGCCGCCTGTTGGCGCTGGCCGCGAGCACCCCGACCCGCGCCGACGCCTTGCCGGAGGTGCCGACGTTGCTCGAAGCCGGTTACCCCGATTCCGACTACACCGTTTGGTACGGTGTGTTCATGCCGGCGAAGACCCCGCAGACCATCGTCGAGGCGTTCTACGCGGCGACCGCGAAGGTTCTGCAATCGCCGGCGACGCGGCAGAAGCTGGCAGCACTCGCCGTCGATCCGATGCCGATGACGCCCAAGGAATTCGACCGGCGGGTTGCGGACGAGCTCGCCGCCAACGAAATCCTGATCAAGGCCGCTGGAATCAAATAGGCCACTTCCCCTTGTTTGGCCGGCGGGCCGAACGCATCCGCAGCGTGTGTGCGGCTGCTACGCCTTTCCAGTCTTCCGCCGCCTGCTCGGGCTTTTCCCTGTTGTATTTCCTGTAGAGCGCGACCCCCATCGGATCCTCCAGGACATCGACAGCGATGCCCTTTGCGCGCAACAGGGCTTCATTTCCTGCAGCGTTCGTCACATCGCCCACCACCACTCGAGCAAACTGGCGCATGTAGATCAACGCCGCGCACACGTCGCAGGGGCTCAGCGTCGTGAACATGGTCGTCTTGCTGAAATCCTGCCGGCCCGCATCCCGGATGGCCGAGGTTTCGCCGTGATTGTAGGGATGGTTTTCCTGCACCAGCGTATTGTGTCCCTTCCCCAAAATCCGCCGCGTTTTATTGTCGATCACCACGCCACCGATGGGACAGCCGCCTTCGTCGTAGCTCTTCCGCGCAAGCAATACGGCGATGCGCATGAAATCCCGGTCGCGCAATTTCCGATAAAAAGTCTCCTCCACGAGCGCCGAAAGGCTCTTTGTCGGCAGATGGGCGATGACATTCAACGCTTCATCGCTGACGGGCGTTGCTTGCGTGATGAACCGTTTCATGTGCTCCCCATTGCGGCCATCCGAACGTCTTCGTCTTAGCGCAAACGGCGGCGGCAGGGATGCGTCGCGCTTGCGAACGAATGCTGCCGCACGCGCGTGCAAGGGGCCGGCCTCCGAACCCAGTGAATGTTACTCCTCTCAACTTCGTCAACGAGATTCTCGACAAGTTCAGCGAAGCTTCAAATCACACGCCCGGTTAATGCCGGCATTTGCAGACTGTTTCTGAGTTGGCCGGCTGACTAGGCGGGCCGCAGATCCGGCAATCACAAAGCAGTCACAGGCGCTTGGGTTGGGTGCCGGAATGCTGATAGCATAGAGTAGCGCCCGCAAGCTCGGGGCGCAGGCCACGTCCAGTCACGGGAGGAGTGCAATGGCAAAGCGCCAAGCGCAGAGCGTCTACCGAATTGTCGATGTTGTCGGCGAGAGCAGCACGTCGTGGGAGGAGGCCGGTCGCCGCGCCGTCGAAACGGCCGCTTCCTCTATCCGCGACCTGCGCGTCGCAGAAGTCGTGAAAATGGACATGAAAGTCGAAGGCGGAAAAGTTACCACATTCCGGACCCGCGTCGCCCTGTCGTTCAAATACGAAGCCTGACTGGTTCTCAAGTTATCGGCGACAAGTCAGCGAGCAGCCGCTTGGCTGCTCACGGTGCCGGCTGGCTGACGGGAACAGGCCACGGTCAGGAATTTCGATCTTGCGACCGTGCAAGTGATGATCGACCGGGGCGCGGCGGTTCTTCGGGCCGCCCGGTATCGATGCGCGTCACGGTCGCGTGACGCAAAGCGATTAGACCAACTAAGTCATTGGCAACTCAATCGATTCGGGCGCGGCCCAGGACCGGTGAAGATTGCTGCGCCGGTGTGAACCAGGTCACATCCGATCGCTACGAACCCATGTTTGATACTGCTCGCCTTGTTCAATTTCTGCCGGGAGGTGAGCGTGACGATGACCGCAAACCGCGATCTCCGCGCGCCGCGCGCGGGTGACAGATCGGCACACGCAAGCGACGAGAACCCGTATGAGCTCGTTACCGTGTGCCTTGGAGCCGTTCTCGGAGTTGCGCTGACAGCGCTGGTGATCTGGTTCGCGCTGGGCGGGGCGTTTTAGCGGACTGCGCACGGTAACCGGCCGGGACTATTCAACGAACGTCAACGGGCGCGCAACGGATTCGAGCGGCCGACCCTCCGCCGCAACGCCGCAGCGCATTTCGATTGCGGCGGCGCCGATCATCAAGGCCGAGCCGACGAGGTAGCCGACAAAGACGCTCGTGCGCGAGCCGGTATCGATCAGCGCGCCCAGCAGCCAAGGTCCGACAACGCCGCCGATGCCGGTTCCGATCGCATAGAAACATGCAATGGCAAGCGCGCGAATCTCGAGCGGGAAGATCTCACCCACCGTGAGGTAAGCCGAGCTTGCCGCCGCCGAAGCGAAGAAGAACACAATCATCCAGCCCACCGTGAGCACTTCCACCGACACCAGGTCACGGCTGAACAGATAACCGACCGCGGCGAGCAAGAGGCCCGAGATTGCGTATGTCGTAGTGATCATCGGCTTGCGTCCGACGCGATCGAACAACGGCCCAAGCAGCACGGGGCCGAGGAAATTGCCTGCCGCGAACGGCAACAAATACCAACCGACGCGACCGGGGGCGATGTCGTAGAAATCGGTCAGGATCAGCGCGTAGGTGAAGAAGATCGCGTTGTAGAAGAAAGCTTGCGCGACCATGAGACTGACGCCCACCAGCGTGCGACTGCGATACTTGCCGAATAGCGTTCGCACGACCTCGATCAGCGGGGTATGGCGGCGCGTTTTGAGACGCACGCGCGGGAGATCAGCAAGGTCGACAGGTCGTCCGCGCCGACGAACCCGATCTTCGATGCCGGCGACGATGGTCCGCGCATCATCCGCGTGGCCATGCGTCATCAGCCAGCGCGGACTTTCGGGAATCCACATCCGCATGAACACGACGATGACGCCGAGGCCAGCGCCGATGAAGAACGCGAGCCGCCACCCGAGCTCCGGATCGATCACGGCCGGATCAAGCAGAACAACCGAACCGGCGGCGCCCACCGCTGCCCCCAACCAATAGCTGCCGTTGATGACAAGGTCGGTACGGCCACGATAGCGCGCCGGCACGAGTTCCTGAATGGCGGAATTGATCGCCGTGTATTCGCCCCCGATGCCGGCACCGGCAAGAAAGCGGAACAGTGCGAAGCTCGGCAAGTCCCATGAGACCGCCGTAGCGGCGGTCGCCGCCAGGTAGAGCACGAGCGTCATGAAAAACAGTCGCTTACGGCCCCAGCGGTCGGTCAACCAGCCGAAATACAGCGCGCCCAGCACCGCGCCGGCCAGATAGGTACTGGCAACAAAGCCAACGTCAGTGTTGCTGAAGCGCAGGATCGGGCTCTGTTTGAACGCACCGGACAGCGCGCCCGCCAACGTCACTTCGAGGCCGTCAAGTATCCAAGTCACACCGAGCGCAATCACGACCAGCGTATGAAACGACGCCCAGGACAGTCGATCGAGCCGCGCCGGCACGTCGCTTTCGACGATATCTTTCGGTTCGACGGGCGGGCGGGTGCCCGCAGGCGGCACAGGCGCTGGTCCGTAACCAGTGAACGCTGGACGGGGCCGTGTGCTCGAAGGTGCGGTACCCATGGCCTCTGTGCGCTCGCGCTCATCCACGCCATCGGTCCGGCAACGCCGACGAGCAGGCTTGGTTCCGGGACAAAGCGAGCCGGCACAGGGGTCAACTACTGAATCAGCCATCGCTGACCGACATGATGTATTCGCGACATCGACCGGACTTTTTCCAGACGCTGTGGATTTGCTTTTAGAGTAGAAACGATCAGCTTGCCGCGCAAAGTAGGATGCAGCCGGTGCAGCTTTGTGCGCTCGAAGTTAGTTCTTGTCGCCGGAGTGATCGCCGTTGGGTTGGCGCTCTTTTCGTTGTCCGCCATCTCGGAGCGCCAATCGGATGGTGCCGGCGAGCCCGGGATTGACGAATTGGCATAGGGCCGTTTGATAGCGTAGAAACGGCTTGGAATATGGCGAAAGTGCGCCCCTCTCACGGTGGCTCGTCAACGCGACCGAGAATTACTACTTCTATAAGCCGATCTGGCAAGGCGGCAATCACGCGGTACACAGCACCTGGCTTGAAATTTTTGCAGAGACAGGCTTCCCGGCTTCATTGTGTTCATGATGACAGTTGTCGCAGTCACACGCACCAGCCTCTCCTCGCTTAGCGATGTTCGTACGCTGAACGCGGACCCGCGCATGCGGGCGTCGAGCCTCGCGCTCGTAGCATCACTCGTCGGTTTCTGCGTCTCGGGGATGTTTCTCACCCAGGTTTGGTTTGAACTGGCCGTTCTATATCCTCTTAGGCCTCACAGTGGCGCTCAGACATGAGCGCGAGATCGAGCAATCAGCTGAGGTCAGCACTCCACTCGCGGACTCCCATCCATCGGCTGCACCGGCACTGCGGCTTTCTTTGGTGCGCCCCCTGTCGATGCCAAGGTCCATTCATAGGTGCCTTGGCGCTTGCCTCGCCATCGTCTATGAGAGCCGACTTCGATTTTTTCAGGGGGATTGTGTGACATGCCGATCGAGGTGGAACCGCGCGCGAAGGCGATCGAACTCGCCGTCGTGGTGCCGTGTTTCAACGAACGGGACAATGTTCCAATCCTTGTCGAAAAACTCCACGCTGCTCTTCGTGACATTGAATGGGAAGTCATCTTCGTTGACGATGATTTGCCAGATGGCACCGCCAATGCGGCATGGGCATTGGCAGCGACCAATCGGCGTGTGCGCTGCATCCAGCGAATTGGCCGGCGTGGACTAGCCACAGCGGTCGTCGAAGGCATGCTCGCAACCAGTGCGCCTTACCTCGCGGTCATCGACGGCGATCTGCAGCACGACGAGCGCTTGTTGCCGGATATGCTGCGCGCGCTCAAAACCGAGAACCTCGATCTCGTTATCGGCAGCCGTTACGTAAAGGGAGGCGGCGTCGGCGAGTGGGATCGGAGCCGGGTAGCGATGAGCACGCTGGCAACGCGACTTGCTCGCCTCATCGTGCATCAACCCCTCTCCGATCCGATGAGCGGGTTCTTCGCCATTACACGCCCGGCTCTTGAGCGCTCGGTCCGCACGCTATCCGGCCAGGGTTTCAAAATCCTGTTGGATCTGTTCGCATCCACGCCCGAGCCCTATCGCTTTTGCGAACTTCCCTACACCTTCCGTAATCGCCTGCACGGACAAAGCAAACTCGACAGTTTTGTCGTCTGGGAACACCTGATGCTCCTGATCGACAAGCTCATCGGATGGTTGATTCCGGTGCGCCTCGTCATGTTCGCCATGGTCGGCGCCACCGGCGTGGTCATCCATCTGGTGGCCTTGCGTCTCGCAATGACGGCATTCAATTTCGCCACCGCCCAAGCGATCGCGACCGCAACCGCGATCACCAGCAATTTCGTCATCAACAACGTTCTTACCTATCGCGATCGGCGACTGCACGGCATCAAGTTTTTTACCGGCCTCCTCTCGTTCTTCGCCATCTGCGGGATCGGTGCTGTCGCCAACGTCGGTATCGCCAACGCGGTGTTTCAGCAGCACTATACTTGGTGGTTCTCGGCACTTGCCGGCATCGTGGTCGGACTCATCTGGAATTATGCGGTCTCCTCTGCCCTAACGTGGCGCAGGACCTGAGCCTTTCGGCACAGAACAAGTGCCCATGCGAGGTTCGTCGGGCGCGTGGTTGTTGTTGCTTTGTCGATCGGTTACGATTTTTACGTTTCGTTCTGGCCTTGGCGCCCGGCCGGGGTGCGCCGAAATATTTTTGCTCCAAAAGATCATGACATTTGCGTCCACAGGCGCGTCTCACCCGAGAATGAATTCGAGATGATCCGCCCGCTCAACGCTATTCTGGTGGAAGGGCGGACGGTGCCGCTTTGGCAGTTTGTTGCCGTCAGAAACATGATTTTGAACAGCCCGGCACGGTCCCCGTGTTGCAAGAAGACAGGTCCGGCGAAATCGTGATCGGCGACACGCAGGATCGGCAGAACCACCAACCTGGCGCCGCATGATAGCCTGGGATTTTCCGGTGCCATCATCGTCGAGCACGCGCACGTTCGCGGGCAGCCGGTCGAGACCGGGGCCATGCCGATTGCGAATGAAATCCATCAGGGTCCGTGCCGCGTACCCGCTCCCCTGTCGGCCGTCCGACGCCCGCCACTCGGCCGGAAAGCGCGGAAAGTTCGTGACAATGCGCATGGACTGTCCTAGTCAGGCGACCGACACTGGCGGGGGCGCGGTTTGCGGTGCCAGCTCGATCGAGCGGCACCAATCAGGGTTGCCCGCCTTGCCAACGTTCTCCCAACCGATCAGTCCGAACGCCCATGACGCACCCATTGCGACCGGTCGCGTCGAAATGGCACAGGCAGATCGAGGCTGCGGGGGATGTCCCAACAACCGGTTCCCGGACGCAGTGCGCCGAAAGGGTTTCGCTCATACCCTGAACGTGATTCCGTTGGTCTCTGATTCGAGACCCGTGCAGACTTGGCCTATTTAGCGTATCGGCGCGCGACAGACACTGACGAGGATTCGTGAGCGCCAACCTGATCATGTTCGGCGAGGATTGGGGCGCCCACCCAAGTTCGACCCAGCACCTCGCCCGGGCACTCGTTTCCGACCGCAAGATTCTTTGGGTCAACTCCATCGGGCTGCGGCGCCCACGGTTCACTCGACATGACCTCGAGCGCCTCGGCCACAAGCTGGCGAACGCTGTGCGCAGCGCGCCCAAGCCGGTCGGTGGCGAGAGGCCACCGCCCGGTCTCACGGTCGTGGCTCCCCTCGTCCTGCCATTTCCCGGCAGTCGCCTTGCCGAGCGAATCAACCGCGGACTTCTGGCGCGCCAACTGCGACCGGCGATGCAGCGTTTGCGCATCGATCGGCCGATACTGTGGACCTCGCTGCCAAGCGCTGTGTGCGTCCTCGGAGCGCTGGGGGAACGCGCGGTGGTCTATTATTGCTGCGATGATTTCGGTGCCCTGGTCGGAGTAGACAACGCGACTGCGCTTGACATGGAAAGCCGGTTGGTGGCGCGCGCCGATCTGATCCTGGTGGCGAGCAAGGCGCTGGTGGAACGGTTCCCGCCGGAGCGGACGTTGCACGTTCCCCACGGTGTTGATTTCGACCGCTTCACCAAGTCTGCACCCCGCGCGGTTGACCTGCCGACCGACCGGCCGATCGCAGGCTTCTATGGCAGCCTGTCCGATTGGCTCGACGTGGACATGCTCGCCAGGGCCGCGCGCGACCTACCGGACTGGTGGTTCGTGTTGATTGGTGCGGTGCATACCGACCTGAGCGCTTTTACCGGCATCGAAAATATCCGCTTGCTGGGCGCACGCCCGCACGACCAGTTGCCGTCCTACATCCAGCATTGGACAGTGGCGCTAATCCTGTTTCGCGATACGCCGCAAATTCGTCGCGCTGATCCGCTCAAGCTGCGGGAATACCTGGCGAGCGGCACACCAGTCGCCTCGACGCCATTTCCGGCACTGGCACCCTTTGCGCAACTCGTCGCGGTTGCCAAGGATCGGAACCACTTCGCGGATGCGATCCGCGCTGCGGCCGCGGATAAAGCGAGAGCCCCTGCGCGCCGCGCTGCGGTTGCGAATTCAAGTTGGCAAGCCCGAGCCCGGTTCGTGGCTGACGCGATGGAGAAACTCTGATGACGCGGGTTACGCTCGTACTCGCCGCAATGATCGGCCTCAACTGGTTCACCGCCGCCGCGGCAGCGCGTGACGTTCCTGCCGGTGCGGCTCGAGCAGGTGCCCCCAGGTTCCGATGACCTCGAACTTCATATCGCCGGGGAGGTCGCCGGCTCGCATGCCCGCACGGTGGTATTGCGCGTCGATGACGGCCGCTCCAGCGACTATGGCAGCCGCGTCAATGACGAGCGCAAGCTCCGGCCCGGGCCGTTCAGTTGGACCGTGCAGCTCAAGGGGCTGCGCACCATCAACAATCGCGTGATCGACCACCGCGATATCCGTCAGATCTTGCTGTTCGACAACGATGACAGCGGCCAGGTTCAGGTCGACGTTTTCGTCTTGAACCTGCGTCGAAATCATCGGACAGCCGCGGCGACATCAGCGCGCCCCCCAACCGCGAGCGCGAAGCTGCCGCAACAACTCGACACCCGCCGAGACCACCAAGGGTTTCTTGAACAAGTCGTAATCCGCACCAGCGAGGAACCGATGCAGCGCGAGCACATCAATCCGCCCGGAATCTACAAGCATCCGGCCTTCACGCGTGTCGTCACCGTCAGCGGGCCCGCCAAGCTCATCTTCGTCGCCGGGCAGACCCCGTCGGACGAAAATTACCGTTGCGTCGCGCCGGGTGATTACCGCGCCCAGTATCTCCACGTGATCAACAATCTCGGCGTGCAGCTCGCGGCCGCCGGCGCGACCTGGGACGACGTTGTCTTCAAGCGCACATTCACGCTCGATGTCGACGCGCTCGGCAAAGTGACCCGCGACCCGGCCACACCGGTGCCCTGGAATCGCGAGCGTCCGCCGCCGAGCACGCTGATCGGCGTCACGCGGCTGTCCTATCCGGACTTCCTGCTGGAGATCGATCTGATGGCGGTAACAGGAGTTCAGTAATCAGTCATCAGGCGTCAGGACGTAGCAGCGGCGGTTAACTTTCTGACCCCTCCCGCCACCTGATTCCTGAGTTCCGGCATCACGTCCTCCGCGATGCGGCTCCAGGACTCGCGCTCCCATGCGGCGTTCGGGCCGGCCCAATCGACCGTACTCAGCAGCAGGCACCCGAATGGACCGACCTGCCGGTGGAGCGCAGCCAGCTTGGCAAGCACCGTCTTGGGCGAGCCGTAGATCAGCCGCTGCTCGATGAAGGTGTCGACCGTCACCTCGTCGTCGCGCATGTCGGGACGGGTCTTGAGGATGCCCAGCCGACCGAGCTGCGTGTAGACCTTGTGCATGTGGCCGAAGAAATGCCGGTGGCCGCTGTCCGCGCCGAACGCCCGCGCGCGCGCCTCCTCGTCGGTGCCGGCGACCAGGATCGAGCGGCAGACCCGCCAATTGGCGCCATCGGCGATCCGGCCAGCTTCCTGGCAACCCTTGCGATACATCGCCCAATGATTGGCCAGGCCCTCGTTCGACAGGAGCGCGCTGGAGATCACGCTCCAGCCGTTGCGGCCGGCGATCTGCAGCGATGCTGAATTGGGCGACGACACCGGGATTGCGATCGGCGGACGCGGCTTCTGATAGGGTTTTGGCAGCCAGCCGAAGCCCAGCCCCGGATTGAGCGTGTCCTTGATCTTGGTCTTCCAGAACTTGCCCTCGAACTCATAGGGCGGCTCGCTGGTCCAGATGCGCTCAATCATCTCGATCGCTTCCACGAGCATCGCGGCGCGCACTTTGTTGTCGGTCGACACCTCCATCAGCTCGATGTCGGTCGGTGTCGAGCCGGTGCCAATGCCGAGGATGAAGCGCCCCTTGCTCATGTGATCGAACTGGGCCGCCTCGGCCGCCACCAGGGCAGGATGCCGCAGCGGCGCGTTGATCACGCCGGTCGCGAATACCAGCCGCTCCGTGCGCGGCAGCAGGCTCGCCGCGAACATCAGCGGCGACGGGTAGGGCTCGGTGGCGGCCGAGAAATGCTCGCCGATAAACAGCTCGTCGAACCCGAGCTTCTCCATCAGCAATACTTTTTCGGTGTCTTCCGCCAGATAGGCGTGCAACGGGCGGCCCGCCGGGTGCAGCGGCATCATGAACTGACCAAGGCGCAAAATGTCCTCCCAACCTTTGACGTTTCACAACATGGAGGATTTCGAGAACCTGCGCTAGCTTGTAATCCCGGTTGCAGGAATGCAGTCCCGGAAGGGGAGCAAGACCGCCAGCGCAGCATCCTGGTCGCACGCCGCCTTTGACGCAGGCAACGTAGCCCGATAGGACGGAACAAGCTTCTGTTCGGAAAACCTTCCCCGGCGCGGGGACGAGCGGTCGCGGTGTGCAGGGAGGATTGTGCGGTCGATGAGCGATGCAACCGAATCCTGGGAAACGATCGCCGGCTGCAAGATCAACGTCCTGCGCGGCGGCAAAGGCGCGCCGCTGCTGTTCCTGCATGGTGCACGCGGCGCCGGCGTGTGGCTGCCGTTCTTCAAGGCGCTGTCCGAGCATTTCGAGGTGATCGTGCCCGAGCATCCGGGCTTCGGCCGCTCCGAGGTGCCGGAATGGCTCGACAATGTCGGCGACCTCGCCAATTTCTATCTCGAGTTCATGCACAAGCTCGGCTTGCGCGACGTGAACCTGGTCGGCACCTCGCTCGGCGGCTGGATCGCCGCCGACGTGGCGGTGCGCAATTGCGACCGCCTGCGCACCCTGACCCTCGTCGCCGCCGCCGGCATCCACGTGCCGGGCGTGCCCAAGGGCGACCTGTTCCTGTGGGCGCCCGAGCAACTCGTGCGCAACCTGTTCTACGATCAGGCCTTAGCCGACAATATGCTGAAGCAGACGCCGGACGCGGATGAGCGCAAGCGGCAGGCCCAGAACGCCCTTACGCTCGCCAAACTCAGCTGGCAGCCGCGGCTTTATGACCCTAATCTGCGCAAGTGGCTGCACCGGATCGACCGGCCGACATTGATCGTCTGGGGCGATTCCGACAAACTCATCCCGCCCGCCTACGGGCCGGCGTTCCGTGATCTCATTCCGGGGGCGCGGCTCGAGGTCATCAGGAATTGCGGTCACCTGCCGCACATCGAAAAAACCGGCGAGCTCGTGGCTCACGTCGTCAAGTTCATCGAGGAGGCGAAGCGATGAAATTCTACATGATCCATCTGATGCCGTTCGCCGACCTCGATCTCACCTATACGGACAAATACAATTCGGCCTGGGTGACGCTGCCGAACAGCTATTACGACCCGCAGAAGGGCGCCAAGCTCTACAACCGCTATATCGACGAACTGGTCTATGCCGACGAGCTCGGCTTCGACGGGGTGTGCTGCAACGAGCACCATCAGAACGCCTACGGGCTGATGCCGATCCCGGGCGTGATCGCGGGTGCGCTGGTGCGTGAAACCAAGCGCTGTCAGGTCGCCGTGCTCGGCCGCGCGCTGCCGCTTTTGACCTATCCGCTCAGCGTCGCCGAGGAATACGCGATGCTCGACAACATCTCGAACGGCCGCCTGATCGCCGGTTTCGTGCGCGGGATCGGCGCCGAGTATCACTCGACCGGGGTTAATCCGGCCGAATCGCATGACCGCTTCCACGAGGCGCACGATCTTATTCTGCAGGCCTGGACGCGGCCCGGCCCGTTCGAATTCGAAGGCAAGTACTATCACTTCCAGTACGTCAACACCTGGCCGCGCCCGGTGCAGCAGCCACATCCAGCGATCTGGATTCCGTCGCAGGGCAGCCGCGAAACTATCGAATGGGCATCGCATCCCTCGCGCAAGTACACCTACCTGCAGACCTTCAGCCCGGTCGATCAGGTCGCTCGATTCCTGGCGATGTATCAGCAGCAGGCGGAGACATACGGCTACCAGGCTTCGCCGCAGCAGCTCGGCTGGGCGACGCCGGTCTATGTGAGCGACACCGACGAGGCGGCGAAGCGCGAGGCGCGGCCACATGTCGAGGCGTTCTACAACAAGTTCCTGAAGATGCCGGTCGAGATGCTGCTGCCGCCCGGCTACCTGTCGCTCGCCTCCATGGCGGCGGTGACCGACAAGATCCGCTCGGGGCCGGCCGCCGGGGGCTACACCATCGAGGATCTGGCCGCGAAGGGCATGATCATCTGCGGCAGTCCCGACTCGGTCGTCCAGCAACTCGAGACCTATCAGAAGCAGATCGGGTTTGGAAAGCTCATCGCGATGACGCAGTTCGGCACCCTGCCGCACGACCTTACCAAGAAGAGTATGGAGCTGTTTGCCCGCAAGGTGATGCCGCGGCTGCGCCACGTCGGCGAGGACATGCCAGCGCCCCGGGTTCATGCAGCGGAGTGAGGGTTCTAACGCGATTCTTGCGGGCAACGGGCACAAACCCACGACCGTCATGGTGAGGAGCATCGCGAAGCGATGCGTTTCGAACCACGACGGCCATGACGTTGCAACGAGCACGCGGACAATTCCGCGTTGGCTTGGTCTAGGTCGTCAGGCAACCCTCCGATTTGTGCGGCGGGGTCCAGTCCGTTCGCCGCGGCGCCTTGGCCGTCGTCCTTCGAGGCTCGACCGCGAAGAGCGGTCGAGCACCTCAGGATGACGGTCGTTGTTTGTTCACTGACACAGCGCGCGCGTGACCGTGTGTTCGGTCACGCATTCGCTCGCGGCACGGCGCCCCTCCACGAAGGTCTGCGCCGGACACTTTTCCGATGTGACAAAGTCGACACTGCTGCCAGTCGAAAAGCCCTTCGTTTTGCACAGCGTCTCGGCCGCGGCGCGACAATCGGGCGCGCCATTCGGTGCGATCGCGCACACTGCCTGACCGGACACGACGCGCGCGGTTCCGAGCCGCCCCACGACGCCGGCGGCTTCGGCGGCGCCCTTCGCTACCTCCGATGCGGCTTCGGCGGCGCTCTTGGTGGTGTCAGCGCCCGCGCCGAGGGTAGACTTCAGGCCTTTGTTCATGCTGTTGACCGATTCATCGAACCAGCGGCCGAATGTTTCGATCAGGCCGGGTTTCTGCTCGGCAGGAGGCGTCGGGGGCGGCTGCACGACGGGCTGTTGCGCGGAAGACTGTGGCTCGGGCGCCGGCGCCGCTGCACTCGGCGAGCCGCCAGGCGCGAGTTGCGGGGCCGGCGCTTGCCCAAAGCTGACACCATCCGCGAGCGCCATGAACATCAGGCAAAGCGCGGCGGCACGGACGTATCGAATTGCGGTTCCCTTGGCCTTGTTCATTCTCGCCTGTTCGACCCGCCGAAAACTAGAACAGATAGAACGCGGCGGCAATCCCGGCGGCAATTACCAAAACACCGACCAGGACCCAGAGGCCGAGCCGCTCCTCGATGGTTGCGCGCGCCTGCTCGCCATATCGGTTGAGCAGAAATGCGACCAGATAAAACCGCACGCCGCGGGCTATGAACGAAAAGATGATGAACAACCAGATGTTATAGCCGGCGAACCCCGACGTGATGGTGACGATCTTGTAGGGGATCGGCGTTACGCCCTTGAGCAAAATGATCCACGTGCCCCAGGTGGCGTAGGCCTCGCGGAACTCCGCGACCTTGTTGCCGTAACCGTAGAGCGAAATCAGCCAATGTCCGACGGTGTCGTAAAGCAGCGCGCCGATCGCGTAACCGAGCACGCCGCCAGCGACCGATGTGATCGTGCAGAGCGTCGCGTATGACCACGCGCGCTTGGGATGCGCGAGCGACATCGGGATCAGCATGGTGTCCGGCGGGATCGGAAAGAACGAGCTCTCGGCAAACGAGATCGCGCCCATCAGCCACAGCGCGTATGGCTTGTCGGCGGCGGCGATGCACCAGTTATACGCGCTGCGAAGCATGCACGTGCTTAGCGGCGGGGTTGCGGAAAGTCTACCGACGCTCGCGCCGTGGGCCGACGCCTCCCGCGTGCCGAGATTTTCGGCCGCCGACCTGCGGCACTTTCACGCGCCCGAACCTTTCACGCCGCACCATAGATGCCCTTTTGCCTCATAGATGCCCTCGCCAGGGCGGATGGCATCTATGGTCGTACTGTCATGGAAGCGCGCGACCGGTCGGTTCAGACATAGGACCAACCTTTCAGGCCGCGCGCAATCGCAGCCATCCGGGTCAGGAATACGCCCAGCAGCGTGACGATTACGCCCAGCCTGATCTCATCGGTCTGCAGGCGCGCGCCCTCCCACTGCAGGAACAACGCGAGCGCCAGCCCCCAGACAGCGGCAATCTCCGGGTAGAGTTCGCCACGCAGGTTGGCGACGACGCGGTCATGACGAAACAGGTCGCGCATCAGGCCGCCGAACGAACCTGTGAGGACGGCCGCGATCGGTCCCCACAGCCAAAGCGGCTGCGCCCGCGTATCAAGCGCGACCACGACGCCGACGACCGTGAAGGCCGCAAGCGCGATGGCGTCGAACATTTCGATCAGCCGGGTTCCGATGAGCGCATTCGCTTCCAGGCGTTTCATCAACAGTCCGGCGTGCACGCGCGACATTGTTTTGATGACAATCATGCCGGCCAGTACGGTGCCGAACACCGTCAGCAGGGCGGCCGGGTCGCGCACGACTCCCAACGGATCCCGCTGCAACACGAGATCACGCACGACACCGCCGCCCACCGCCGGCAAGCTCGCGAGAACCAGCGCTCCGAACAAGGTGTATCGACCCGCATAGGCGAGCACCACGCCGGAGAGAGCGAAAGCCGCAGTCCCCACCAGCACGAGAATGTAGAACCACTGGCGGTCGAGGGTCTGGTTGATCAGCACCGGCAAGGCGTAGAAATCGGCGATGCGGCGAAATTCTCCGCTGCGCTTGAGCTCATCGATGGCGGCATCGAGGCGAGCGACCGTTTCGGGCGTCTGCGTCGCGCGGCTGAGCATGAAATGAATATCCGCCGCGAAGCGCAGCGGATGTTCTTCGATTCGAGCACCTTCGTTGCGGCGCCACGCCGTGGTGGCGGCCGTCATACGATCGGCGAGGAAGCCGTCGATCACGCCGCCCAGCAGATTTCGGAGGTTATCGGTATCGGTTGCAACCGGGAAAATCTGCTCCCGGTGCGCGGGTCCTGGATGAAGGCATTGACGCGCTCATCGGCGTAGACGAAGCCGGCAACGACGCCGAGCCGGAATTTCTCGCGCACGAACGTGTCGAGCATCTCCGGAATCGTGGTGAAAGAGTAGCGCCCGCCGGCGCCTGTCGGCAGGATCAAAACGTCGGTTTCGGTTCGATAAGGTTTTGAGAAATAGGCGTAGGCAGAGCGCGCCTCGCTCGCCGTTGCGCCAGCAGCAATATCCGCAGTTCCAGCACCGAGCGCCGCCAGGTGGTCCTTCCAGGCGATTTCCGGCAGCATAATTTCAACGCCCATGCGGCGCGCCAGCGCGCGCTCGATTTCCACGTCGAAGCCGGTCAGAACCGGAACCCCGCGCCGGTAGTCGCGATACTGATAGGGGTCCCACGGATACCAGCCGCCGCGCAGCCGATCGGGGTCGTGGCTTAGCGCCGGCGAAGCGGGGGTGGGCGCAACAGCATTTTGGGCGGCGGCAGCGCTGATGAGGGGGAGCCCGGCGAGCGCGAACAGCAACAACAGCAAGCCAACGTGGCGAGGCTTTGCCCGGCGCGCGTGCGGAGAAAGATGCTTCATCGTTTCATGTATCGACGACAGTTTTGCGTTTGTAGGCCGGCACGCCATCCGGCTCAAGCATCGGGCCCGATCCCGATTTCAGAGGCGCTGGCAACGCGCTCGTCGGCGCGACGCGCTAGCTGCCCTTTTTCTCCATAGATGCCCTCGCCGGGACGCAGGGCAGTCGGATTGCCAGCGTTGATCAGTGCGCCTCGGGGCCGGCCGGCTTCGGGGCGTTTTGCTTTTGGACGTTGGGAGTGGGGGAAAGCAATCCTCTCCCCACGGAGTCATCACCCGCGAGGGGCACCCCGCAAGCGGTGATCCAGTCATCCCGGACGACCCGATCTGCTGCAGCATACTGGGTCGCCCGCGAATGCAAAAACTGATCGGAGGTCGAACAGAAATCCCAGCTTGACAAGTAATAAGCAACACGTATGTCGGTTTGCTACGGTCGCGTCGTGTGCCCGCACTGAGCCTCTGCAAACAGATGAGCGGCCACGACAGCGCGTAACGTTCGCGACGATGTGCGAACGGCCCTCTCAAACCAAAAGGATGTTCACGTGACCACATCTCCTGATGTGGGCCCGGGATTCCGGGCGCCGTCGCATGCGTGCCGCAAACCAACGACCTCGAGGCCGCACTCGCCCGCGAGACCGCGCTTGTTGCGGGTGCCGGCACTGAGCCTGATGTGCAACTAGCGACATTGACGGGTGCAGCCATGAGGCTCGGCGCAATGGCGCACCTTCCGCTGTGGCAAGCGTCCGCGGCCCTGCTCGAGGCGGCACAGGCCAGCGGTTACCCGTCTCGGCTTAATGGCGAAAGCCTGACGGCGCATGTCCACCGATGGCTCCAAGCGGAGCGCGCGTCAGCGGGCGGCCCTGTTGCGCGGGCGCGCCTCGACGCCGCCGCGACCCCGGCACCCGGCGCCGCCGACGCGCCGCTCGCGATTCCGGTCGCGCCCACGCCGATGGCGCCGCTTGCCCTGCCCGAACCGATCACGCATGCCGAAGTGTCGTCAGCGCAAACTCCCGTCCCTTTGCGGATCGAGACGACGAACAATGTTGATGATGCGGACGAGGTTGAGAGCGAAGAGGAGCTCGAGCAGCGCGAGGGCCCGGCGGATGAGGACGACGAGTCCCGGAACGACGGCCCCTCCGGCGAGCCAAACGGCGAGAAGGACGGTGGAACGAACTCCTGGGCCTACAACCGCGGCCTGCGCCGGCGCGAACGCTGGGGCGATCAGGACATGAAGGACCGTCTCGAGAAAAAAAGGCTGGAGCAGCCTAACGGGCCGGTGCCGCGGTTGCGCGTGCTGACGACCTTGCCGCTCGCGGCCGAGCTCGAGCCCGACCATGTGCATTGGCTGTGGGATCGCCGATTGCCGCTCGGCAAACTGTCGCTGATCGGGGGCGCGGCCGGCACCGGCAAATCGACGCTTGCGATGGCCCTGGTCGCCGCGGTGACCACCGGTGGACCATGGCCGTGCGGAGAAGGCGCTGCGCCGCGCGGCTCGGCGATCATTCTATCGGCTGAGGACGATGAGCACGATACCATTGTGCCGCGGCTGATGGCGGCCGGCGCCGACCTCGAGCAGGTGGGGCTTCTCTCGAACGTTTGCGAAAATACCAAACGCCGCTCCCTCAACCTACGCACCGATGTTGCCATGCCGGAGTTCGCCATCAAGGAACTCGGCAAAGTCCAGCTGCTCATCATCGATCCGATCAGCGCCTTCCTGGGCGGCGTCGACGCCAATGGCAATGCGCGCGTGCGCGAACTGCTGCAGCCGCTGGCCACGCTCGCGGCCCGCCACGGCATCGCGGTGGTCGCGATCACACATCCGCCAAAGAACCTGTCCCCTCATCCGCGGGATCACTTCATCGGCTCGATTGCCTTCAACGCGGCGGCGCGCGCCTCCTACCTGGTGCAGACCGACCCGGCCGACGAAAATCGCCGGCTGCTGCTGCAGGTGAAGAACAATATCGCGACAGATCCCGGCACGCTGGCGTTTCGCATCACAGGGCGCGAAGTCAAGCCCGGCGTGATCGGATCGGCAGTGCTCTGGGAAGAGGCGCGCAGTGCATTGACCGCCCGCGAGATCCTCGCCCGCCACACGCGCAACACCGCGATGGCCGACGCGGAGGCGTTCCTGAGCACGCTGCTCAAGGGCAGCGGCGCGATGCAGGTCGCCGACATCGAACGCGAGGCGCGCCTCGCGGGTCTGCTGCGGGCCAACCAGCCGGTCAGCCAATGCAAGCCGCTGCGGGACGCGCGCGTCGCGCTCAAGGTGAGCGTGATGCGCGAGGGCTTCGGGCCCGGCGCACGCTGGCTGTGGCAGATGTCGGGAGATCAGATGGCTGGTTGACTAAGCCGGGGCTTGACGCGCCCGAGCGCCCGGCAACTGCCGTCATGTCCTGCGAGGTTGCTACGGGCATCTTCAGGACAAAGCCTGCCCCCGGGTTCAACCCGAGGGCAGGCGACATTGGGTCAACCACCGTCTGCAAGCGCTGCAGCAACCGATCAGCCAAGATCAAAACGTCCAATGCCGACATGTCAATTTTAGCTGGGAGTAGATTATCGCATCGAGTACGACATGCGGCGTCATTACTGCGTTTGCCGCATCGCCATCGCTGCTGCTGGCGGCTCACATCTTGCGCAATCTGATCGCAAGACTTACTGGCTGTGGTATCTGCAGTTGGACGAGAAATCGCTGGCCGTCAGAAATTGAAGGAGGATGAACCATGAGTACGAAGCCGCCTTTCAAGGCTGACGTCGTCGGCAGTCTGCTGCGGCCGAAGGAGATCCACGAGGCACGTGCACTGTGCGAACAGCGCAAACTGAGCCCGCGGGCACTTTGGGACATCGAGAACCGCTGCGTCGCCGACGCCGTCGCAATGCAAAAGGAGGTTGGACTTCGCGTCTGTACGGACGGTGAGTTTCATCGCCGCCACTGGTTCCTGGATTTCCTCGAGAAGATCGACGGGGTGGAGATTCACGGCGGGCTTCCCATGAAGTTCCACAACGAGAAGGGCGACGTGGAATTTGCGCCGCCGAGATTTGAAGTTCATGCGAAGGTGAAACGGAGCAGGGGGCTTGCAGTCGATGATTTCAAAGCGCTCAAATCGATCGCGGATCGTCATGGATTGTTGCCGAAGCAGGCAATTCCATCACCGATGTGTATTCATTTTCGCGGCGGACGGGCTGCGATCGACAAGGCGATCTATCCGGATATCGAGGCGTTCTTCGAAGACTTGACGCAGGTATTTCGCGAGGAGATCGCTGCGCTCTATGCGGCTGGCTGTCGTTACCTGCAGATCGACGACACCAACCTCCCGTTCTTATGCGATCCAAAGCTGCGCGACCATGTTCGTACCATCGGCGAAGACCCGGACCAGTTGCCTTCGCTCTACGTTCGCATGATGAACGAAACCGTCCGCGGCAAGCCGGCGGACATGACGATTTGCCTGCATATGTGCAGGGGAAATCACGCAAGTTCATGGATCGCGGAAGGTGGTTACGATCCCGTTGCGGCTGTCGTCTTCGGGGAGATGAATGTCGATGGCTTCTTTCTCGAATATGATTCTCCGCGCGCGCGGCTCGTTCGAGCCGCTGCGGCACATCCAGGGAAACAAGGTCGCCGTGCTTGGGCTTCTCACGACCAAGAAGTCGCAACTCGAATCCAAGGATGAACTGAAGCGGCGAATCGAAGAAGCGACGAAATACGTTTCGCTCGAACGCCTGGCGCTCAGTCCGCAATGCGGGTTTGCCAGCACCCTCAGCGGCAATGCGCTCTCGGCGGACGATCAATGGCGCAAGCTCGCGTTGGTCGTAGAGACCGCGCGCGAGGTCTGGGGCACCGCATAGTTCGTCCGAATGGAGCAAATAGTGTCATGAGCGTGATGGGTGCAATCGGGCGCTTTCAAATCATTGCCGCGTCAAGGCTCAGCAGAGCCAAGGCCAATCCCACTCGAATTGGCTGCAGGGTGGGCATCGCGCGCGCTCCTGATCGTGATCTGCGCCACTGGTCAGCGTGGTGCCCACGCATTCACCCCCGTCGTGTGGGCAACGCTTGTCGCGGACCTGATCACGGATCGCCGCGAGCGGCGGTTCGGGGTTGGTGGTTCACCGCGAGCAATTTTGCTTCCCGTTCCTCCCCTTCCGATCAAGCGCGCGTTGAGCTATCGTGCGACGCGACCTTGGATCTATCAGTGGGAGGAGAGTGATCATCATGGCCTACAAGAACTTGGAGGAGGCGCTCAAGGCTTCCGGCAACCCAGTCAAGATGTTGCGCAACTCGCAGATCGGCGCCTACGTCTATCCGGTGGTCGCTCCCGAGTTTTCGAATTGGCGCGACGAACAGCGCGCATGGGCGGACACCTGCGTCCTTTTCGACCAGTCCCACCACATGGTCAATCTGTTCGTGCGCGGACGCGATGCCCTGAAGCTGCTCTCCCATCTGGGGACCAACTCGTTCAAGAATTTCGCCGTCAACAAAGCCAAGCAATTTGCACCCTGCAGCCACGACGGCTATGTGATTGGCGACGGAATCCTGTTTTACCTGGCGGAGAACGACCTCGCTTTTGTTGGGCGCAATCCCACCGCCAATTGGATTGAATTTCACGCCAAGACCGGCGGATACGACGTGTCGACGGAATATGACGACCGATCGCCGTCACGTCCGATGGGCAAGCCGGTCGTTCGCAAGCTTTACCGATACCAGATCCAAGGGCCAAACGCCGAGCAGGTGATCCGCAAGCTCAACGGCGGACCGTTTCCCGGATATCAAGTTCTTCAACATGGATTACATCAGTATCGCGGGGCGCAAAGTGCGCGCGCTACGCCATGGCATGGCCGGCGCTCCCGGATTGGAGGTGTGGGGGCCGTATGCGGAAGGCGAAGAGATCCGCGCCGCGATCATCGAAGCCGGCAAGGATTTCGGCATGGTCCAGGTAGGCGCGCGCGCCTACGCCACCAACACACTCGAGTCGGGCTGGATCCCATCGCCGCGTGCCGGCGGTCTACACCGGCGAGAAGATGAAGGCCTATCGGGAATGGCTGCCGGGGACCAGCTATGAAGCCAACGCGTCGCTCGGCGGCAGCTTCGTGTCCGATAAGATCGAAGACTATTATGCCTCGCCGCACGAGCTGGGCTACGCCTCGTTTACGAAGTTCGACCATGATTTCATCGGCAAGGAGGCGCTGCAGGCGATGGAAGGAAAGGTGCACCGCAAGAAGGTGACGTTTGCCTGGAATGACCAGGACGTCGTCAAGGTGCTGCAGTCGATGTTCGCGCCCGCCGGCGAAAACTACAAATTCATCGATTTGCCGCTGTCGAACTACGCATCAAGCTCGTTCGATGCCGTGATGAGCGGCGGCAAGGCTGTCGGCGCTTCGATGTTCAGCGGTTACAGCTACAACGAACGCAAGATGCTGTCGCTCGGCTTCGTCGAGGAGCAATACGCCAAGCCGGGCACCCAGCTCACGCTGCTCTGGGGCGAGGAGAACGGCGGCACGAAGAAGTCGACCGTCGAGCGCCACAAGCAGTTGGAAATGCGGGTGACGGTGGGGCCGACACCCTACGGCCAGCAGGCACGCGAGACCTATCATCAGGGTTGGCGTACGGCCGCGGGCGGACGCTAAAGCGTGTTTCACTCGGTTTAAATCGCCACACTCTCTATCGTCATACGCGTCCCCCGATTTGATCGGGGGACGCGCCGGTCCGTTTCCCGCCACACGTCGCGCGGCGCAACCCCCGCTTGCGACCCACAACCAGTTGATCGCGCAGATCGGCGCTCTCGCGTACCAGCGCATCGCGGCTGCTGTTGAGCGCGTCGACGACGACCTCGAATGCCGCCTCGTTTGATCCGGCCGAGGTCGTCGCTGCGGATAGCGGTTCAACAACTCCCCCACACCTGCGCTTCGCGCCGACCCCCCACAAGGGGGAGGGTAGCGGACGGGCATTCATTCGCCGCGATGGCCGCCCTGCTCAGGCGCGCCGGCGGCTCTTGCCCAGATGTCGCGTGGATGCCGCAATCTTGCGGCGCACCTCGTCGTCCCGCCCCTTGCGCAGCTTCTCCGCAATGCCGAACAGCTGCTCGCGCCGGTCGGTTTCCCGCCACACGTCGCGCGGCGCAACGCCATTTGCGACCCACAGCACGACCAGGTGATAGAGCAGATCGGCGCTCTCGCGCACCAGCGCATCGCGGCTGCCGTTGAGCGCGTCGATGACGACCTCGAACGCCTCCTCGCCGAACTTCTTGGCGACCTTGGAGCGCCCGGCGTGCAGCAGTCGCGCGGTGCGCGACAACGCCGGAACGACGTGGCGGGCGGCCAGCACGGCCTCGTGCAGGCGGTCGAGCGAATTGGTCATCGTCCGAGCTTAACGCGATCGCTTGCGCAAATGGTTAACGGCGCCTTGCCGGCCACGAGTTCTGATTGGTCGCATTTGCTGCGCCGAACCGGATTGCGGCGGAGCCCGCGATCAATCAATCATCCTGCGCCAGCAGGCTCGCGTTGCCGCCGGCCGCCGCGGTATTGATGGTCACCGTCTGCTCGCCGGCAAACCGCCGCAGGTAGTTGGGACCGCCGGCCTTCGGGCCGGTGCCCGACAGGCCGCTGCCGCCGAACGGCTGCGAACCGACGACGGCGCCGATCATGCTGCGGTTGACATAGACGTTGCCGCTGGCAAGCCGCGCGACAATGCGCTCGACCGTCGCCTCGATGCGCGACCCGATGCCGAGGGTGAGGCCGTAGCCGGTGCCGGCAATGTCGTCGAGCAGCGCGTCGAGCTCGTCGGCGCGATAGCGCACCACGTGCAGCACCGGTCCGAACACTTCTTCCTTCAGATCGCGCGCGCGGTCGAGCTCGATGATCACGGGCGCCACGTAGGTGCCCGACGCCGGCAGCGCGCGCTCGGCATCCCAGCGGTAGCGCACGCGCCCCTGACGCTCCATCTCGGCAATCCAGCGCTCCAGGTTCTGCCTGGCGTCGTGCGTCGATCACCGGACCAACCTCCGTCGCTGGCGCGCGCGGATCGCCGAGCTCGAGCTCGTGCGCCGCGCCCGCGATCATCTCGATGATGCGATCGGCCACGTCCTCCTGCACGCACAGGAGGCGCAGCGCCGAGCAGCGCTGGCCGGCGGACCGGAACGCCGAGGTGATGACATCGTCGGTGACCTGCTCGGGCAGCGCGGTCGCATCGACGATCATCGCGTTGATGCCGCCGGTCTCGGCGATCAGCGGCACGATCGGCCCGCCCTTGGCGGCGAGCGCGCGGTTGATCGCATGCGCGACCGCGACCGAGCCGGTGAACGCGACCCCGGCCGACGCGGGCGTCGGCGACCAGCATGGCGCCGACCTTGCCGTCGCCCGGCACCAGATGCAGCGCCGTGCGCGGCACGCCGGCGTCATGCAGAAGCCGCACCGCGCGGGCGGCGATGAGCGGCGTCTGCTCGGCCGGCTTGGCGACCACCGCGTTGCCGGCGGCAAGCGCCGCCATGATCTGACCGCTGAAGATCGCGAGCGGGAAATTCCACGGGCTGATGCAGACGAAGACGCCGCGCCCGCGATAGCGCAGCGTGTTGCTCTCCCCGGTCGGGCCCGGCATCGCCTCGTCCTGCAGAAGCCGCCGGGCCTGCGCCGCATAGTAGCGACATAGTCGGCCGCCTCGCGCACTTCGGCGACCGCATCCGTCGATGGTCTTGCCGCCCTCGGATTGCAGCAGCGCAATCAGCGCCCCGCGATCGCGCTCGATCAGGTCGGCCGCCCGCTCGAGCAGCCGCGCCGCGCTCGGCGACCGGCGTCGCGTTCCAGGCCGGAAAGCCGGCCTGCGCGGCCGCCATGGCGGCGATCGACGATCGCCTCGTCGCCTTCGATCACCTCGCCGATCACGGTTCCATCGATCGGCGAGATCAGCGTGCGGTGGCGGCCTTGCACATCGATGCCATCGACGATCGGCGCAGCCTTGCGTTTCAGCCGGGACGGCCGCCGCGATGTCGGCGCGCAGCTGCTCGAAACTCGCGCTGTCGCCGAACTCGATCGCCCGCCGAATTGCGCCGCGGCGGCATGAACAGATCTCGCGGCAGCGGAATCTGCCGGTTGCGCGCCGCGCTTGCGCGCGCCGATCCGGCTTCGCGGGCGCTGCAGGATAGTCTCGACCGGCACTGTTGGCGTCGGCGGCGACCGACGACGAACGACGAGTTGGCGCCGTTCTCGAGCAGCCGGCGCACCAGATAGGCGAGCAGATCGCGGTGGCCGCCGACCGGCGCATAGACCCGGCACGCCGCGGCCGGCTCGTCCGCGAGCAGCGCCGCGTAGAGCGCCTCGCCCATGCCGTGCAGGCGCTGGAACTCGTAGCCCGCGACGCCGCCGGCCTCCTCGATGACGCTCGCGACCGTCAGCGCGTTGTGGGTTGCGAACTGCGGATAGAGGTGCGGTCGCGCCGCCAGCAGCTTGCCGGCGCAGGCCAGGTAGGACAGATCGGTCATCGCCTTGCGGGTGAACACCGGGTAGTCGGCAAGGCCGCGCTCCTGCGCGCGCTTGACCTCGGTGTCCCAGTAGGCGCCCTTGACCAGCCGCACCATCAGGCGCCGGTCGAGCGCCTTGGCGGCGTCCGTGAGCCAGTCGATCACCGCGCCCGCGCGCTTCTGATAGGCCTGCACCGCGAGCCCAAATCCGCCCCAGCCGGCGAGCGAGGGATCGGCGAGCAGCGCGCGCGATCACCTCGAGCGACAGCTCGAGCCGGTCCGCCTCCTCGGCGTCGACGGTGAAATTGCAGATCGTGGGCCTTGGCACGGCGGGCGAGGTCGAGCAGTCGCTCGGCGGCAGTTCGGCGAGCACCCGCTCGCGCGCCACCGCCTCGTAACGCGGATGCAGCGCCGAGAGCTTGACCGAAATGCCCGGGCCGACCGCGCGCAGCGCCGGTCGCCGGCCGCGCGCCCGATCGCTTCGATCGCCTGCGCATAGGCCGCGAAGTAGCGCTCGGCGTCGGCGGCGGTGCGGGCGCCCTCGCCCAGCATGTCGATAGGAATAGCAGAAACTCGCCGTGGTCGCGCCGGCACGCGCCAGCGCCTCCTCGATGGTCTGCCCGAGCACGAAATGCGAGCCAGGAGCCGCATCGCCTGCCGGGTCGCCGCCCGCACCGCCGGCAGGCCGAGCCGCTTGACGAGGCCGCCGATGATCGTTTCCGGGCTTTCGTGCGCGCTCGACGATCCGCGCCGACAGGCCGAGCGCCCAGGCCGAGGCGGATACCAGCAACGCCCCGGACCGCGCCTCGTGATGCGACGAAATCGCCGGCCGAGAGCTTGTCCTCGATCAGCAAATCGGCCGTCGCGTCGTCCGGCACCCGCAGCAGCGCCTCGGCCAGCACCATCAGGGCGAGCCCCTCCTTGGTGGAGAGCGAATATTCGTGCAGAAATTCCTCGACACCGCCCAGCCCGCCGCTACCGGCGCGGATCGCCTCGACATAGCGCCGGGCGCGCGCATCGATGCGCGCCTCGGCGTCGGCCGGCCGCGCCGCCTGCGCCAGCAGCCGCGCCGCCAGGGGCTCGTCGGCAGGTGCGTAGGCCGCATGGAAGGCCGGAAGGTCGCCGGTGCTCATCGCGTCTGTCCGGTGGGGATGGCCGGTCGCCGGTCAAGTTTGCGACTATACAAATATATAGGTCGTCGTCGCCGGCGGCGCAGGGGCGGGACACCCAACGGTGCCAGCGTCGCAGAGGGCCGCGAAGGAAGGGCTGCGGCGGCACCCGCCCCTTGGTTCGAGACGCGGCCTTCGGGCGCTCCTCACCATAAGGGCGGATGGCGAAGGACGGGCCTCGCTCCTCAAGGACGAGGTCGAAGAGATTCAAAACGCGCTGAGCGGCACGGCCGCAGGCTGGCGTCCCGGAGAACAGCCGGGCCCAAAACGACCAACCAGGTTCGTCCGGCACTAAGGGGAGAACGTATCGGGCGGATCGAGAAGACGATCGAGCAGCGCGCGCCCATCGGTCTCGACCGGACTTGATTGCCAGGAAAATCCCGGTTTCATCACGTCGGCGACCGCGTCCGCGAGCGCGTGCAAAGCCTCGGCATCACCCACATCGCTCACATAGATCGAGCAACCCACCGTAGGCAGTTTCGGCAGTTCCGCCTCGTCGCAAATATGCAGACCGGTGTGGAGCACGCGGCGGCGTCCGAACGGCATCACCCCAAGGCCTTCCCGCACTGCGGTCAAAAGACTGAGCATGGTGGGACCGACGAAAACGACCTCGTAGCTGCGACCAGCCCGCTCCAGGGCCGATACCGCCAAGCGATGGTTGAGCCATTCATCGCCACGCGACACGAGGGGAACGGGTTCGCCCGGATCGAGCTGCCGCGACGGACTGCGGGTCCAGACCATGTCCTCGTTCCAATGGTGACGAGCATCGACCTCGGGCCGGTCGCCGGTCCACACCAGCACGATGTCGAGATCGCCGGTGCGCAGATCATGCAGCAGCTTCTCGTTGTTCATGGTCGCGGTCACATGCAGCTTGCGATACGCGGCATGCCTGCGAAAGCGGGCAAACGCCCGTGGCAGGAACGTGGCGACGTAGTCGCCCGACACCCCGACCCGCAGCGTGCGCCCCGATGGCGCCGGCGTTGCAACCTGGAGGATTTGATCATTGAGCGACAGCAGGCGTCTGGCATAGGTGACGACCGCCTCGCCCTCACGGGTGAGCACCACTCCGGCGCTGCTCTTGTCGAACAGTTCGATTGCCAGCATGTTCTGCAGCCGCTTGACCTGGGTGCTGATCGCCGGCTGCGTCACCCCGAATGCTTGAGCAGCCCTGGTGAAGCTTTTGAACTCTGCCACCGTGACCAGGGTACGCAGCAATTCGATGGGTATGTTGATCACAACGCTCCGCTTGGCCGCGAACCGGCACATTTTTTCTGGAGGCCCCATAGAAGTAGTTAGCCCATGCTCTTCGCGCATTGCAATAACGGGATGATCACGGCGTTATGTAGACGAGCGCGAGGAGAAGGGAACTGAAGTAGGTGTGGACGGATTTGCAGCAGATGTGGACGGACACAGGCAAGATGTGGACGGGTTAGAGCAAGTCTTAGATGAACTCGATCAAGACTAGTCGCGCGGAACGTGTCGAAAAAGTCGCAGTTAACTGAAGGTTCTCTCAACGCAAAACCCGATGCACGTAGGCGTGTTTCAGCATCGGCCGTGTTTCAACTTCGGCGTTGCTTGTGTGTTCGGTGCGGCTTCGGCGTTGCGGAACGACGTTGGTCGGACGCATCGATTGATTGGCGATGACCGGGCAGAGGCCATGCGGGCGCCCGCACTTCGATCGGCGCTGGGTGGGTTCTGCGTCCGGTCCGATGGCCGACTTGCAAGGGCTGCGTTCGATTGCGAAGCCGTCACGCCATTTTCACCCAAATCCATCCACACTGACCGGAACCGCGCGCTTGACGGCTTCGGGGCTTTACACAACACAGAGCTTGTAACGGCGACGAACTCAACTCCGCCATCTTTGCGGTTGCATTGCAGCATCCATGAACCTGGTACGCCTCTACACCCGTGTCCTGGCTCTGCTTGGCGACGAAGCGAGACTCGGCTGGCTGCTGGCGTTTGCCAACCTGGCATTGGCGGGCGCGCAGTTTGCCGAGCCGGTCCTGTTCGGCCGCATCCTGGACGCGCTGACCAAAGCTGCATCGGGACACGCGCTTGTGCGGTTGATCGCCGCCTGGGTCGGCTTCGGGCTGTTCACCGTATTGTGCGGCGCGTTCGTCGCGCTGCATGCGGATCGGCTTGCCCATCGCCGGCGCCAGGTCGTCCTCTCATCCTATTTCGAACACGTCCTGCAGCTGCCGCTGAGCTTCCACGGCGCGGCGCATTCCGGACGCCTGATGAAGGTGATGATCGCCGGCACCGATGCCCTCTGGAACATCTGGATCGACTTCTTCCGCGACTATTTCTCGGCGTTGGTGCTGGTGTTCGTCCTGTTGCCGTTCTCGCTGCTGATCAATTGGCACCTGGCGCTCCTGCTGATGACAATCTGCTGCCTGTTTGGCGCCTTGGCGGCACTCGTCATTCGCAAGACCGAAGGCATGCAGAAGACGGTCGAACGCCATTACTCCGATCTCGCCGAACGCGCCTCCGACGCGCTTGGCAACGTTGCGCTGGTGCAGGGGTTCGCGCGGGTTGAAGCGGAGGTGACGGGCCTGCGCGAACTGACCGGCCGGCTGCTGGCAGCGCAAATTCCGGTGCTCTCGTGGTGGGCCGTCGTCGCGGTCCTGACGCGCGCATCCACCACGCTCACCATGCTGGCTGTAGTGCTGATGGGCGTTTGGTTGAACCTGCGCAACCAGGCGACGATCGGCGAGATGATGACGTTCGTGATGTTTGCCGGCCTGCTGATCACGCAGCTGGAAAAAATCGTGCGCATGTTCAATCGCATGCTGATGGAGGCGCCGCGGCTCGCCGAGTTCTTCCACGTGCTCGATACCGAGCCGGCGGTGCGCGACCGGCCGGACGCGATCGATCCCGGGCAGTTGCGCGGTCTGATCGAATTCAAGAGCGTGACGTTCTCCTACGACGGCAAGCGTCCCGCCGTGAGCGACCTGCAATTCACGGCGCTGCCGGGTGAGACGGTCGCGTTCGTCGGCGCGACCGGCGCCGGGAAATCGACCGCACTCGCCTTGCTGCATCGCGCCTTCGATCCCCAGGCCGGCACGATCCTGGTCGACGGCATGGACGTGCGCGCGCTGAAACTTGCGGCGCTCCGGCGCAACATCGGCGTCGTTTATCAGGAAGTGCTGCTGTTCAACCGTTCGATCGCCGACAACCTGCGCGTCGGCAAGCCGGACGCGACGATCGCGGAGATGCGCGAGGCCTGCGCGCGGGCGCAGGCGTTGGACTTCATCGAGCGCACCCCCGGCGGTTTCGAGGCGCCGATCGGCGAACGTGGCCGATTTCTATCCGGCGGCGAGCGCCAGCGGCTCGCCATTGCCCGCGCGCTGTTGAAGGACCCACCGATCCTGATCCTGGACGAGGCAACCAGCGCGCTCGATGCGGCAACCGAGGCCAAGGTGCAGGCCGCGCTCGACGAAGTGATGAGGAACCGCACCACGTTCGTGATCGCGCACCGGCTATCGACCGTGCGCAAAGCGGGCCGCATCTTCGTGTTCGAGGAAGGCCGTATCGCCGAGGCGGGCAGCTTCGACGACCTGGTTCGGCGGGGCGGACGCTTCGCACAACTTGCACGCGCGCAGTTCCTGCTGCACGAATTCGCAGGGCACAGTATCAGGCGATGCGGCGACATCTGGCGCAGGTGAAGCGACCCCCGCCCATTAGACGTTGCGACAAGCATTGTGCATTTGCGCTGACCGAACCTGCGCGAACGCAGCTGCTGACCGGCGCGGCCAGCTTTGCCTTTGCGTCGCCCCTTGGCTAAGGTGCGGCGCACCGCAACGGAGCGTGATTCCAGGCCGCCACGAACACCGGACCCGATCATTGTACCGACACCCAAGACATTGGCAGCATTTGCTGTTCGGTTTGCTGATTGCGGCCGCGACCGCAACGGTCGCATCTGCGGCGGCGGCCGAGGCGCTTTTGCTGGTTGAGGTCGACAGCGGGAAGGTTCTGCGCGCCGAGAGTGCCACGTCCCCGTGGTATCCGGCCTCCGTCACCAAGTTGATGACCCTCTACGTGACGTTACGTGCCGTCAAGGAAGGTCGCATCACGCTCGATACACCGTTCAAGGTATCGGCCAACGCGCTGGCGCAGTCGCCGACCAAGATGGGCTTCAAGGTCGGCACCGTGGTGACGGTCGACAACGCCATCAAGATGATGATGGTCAAATCGGCAAACGACATGGCGGTGCTGCTGGCGGAGGGCGTGTCGGGTTCAGTCGACGCGTTCGCGGGCGAGATGAATGCCAACGCGCGCCGCCTCGGCATGGTGCAGTCGAGCTTCGTCAATCCGAACGGCTTGCCCGCCGACGGACAGGTCGTATCGGCCCGCGATCTCGCGATCCTGGCGCGCGCGCTGATCCGGGAGTTCCCCGAATACGACGATTACTGGCACCTTCCGGGCATCCGGTTCGGCCGGCGCGTGATCCGCAACTACAATCGGTTGCTGGATCTTTATCCGGGCGCCGATGGCATGAAAACCGGTTTCATCTGCGCCTCCGGGTTCAATCTGGTGGCCACGGCTACGCGCAATGGCCGGCGTTTCATCGCTGTCGTGCTGGGTGCGCCGTCCGCCAGCGTGCGCACCTACAAGGCCGCCAAGCTGCTCGAGGAAGGCTTCAACAGCGGGACCGGCCTGAACTGGCTCACCCCTGCGCTTGGCACTGTCGAACAGCTCGTCCCGCTTGCGATAGCTCCGGTCAATCTGCGCGAGCAGACCTGCGGGCCGCATCGCAAGCGGCCCGCCGCCGAGGACGAGGAGGTCACGGTCTCAAACAACGGCGAAGACGGCAGCTCGCCGCTTGCCTTCATGCTGCAGAGCCTGCGCTCGCCCAATCCAAAAGCATCGCAGCTGCTCGGCCAGCAGGTCTCCGCCCTGCCGCCGGTCGATGTCTTCGTCGGCACCGTCAAGCCGACGAGCGCGGCCGCGGTCGCCGCGCAGGAATCCCAGATCGATGCGCCGAAAGGCAAACCCAAGAAGGGCAAACTGGCCAAGAAGCCGAAGGCGAAAGCCGACGCCAACGCTTCGGCCGACGCGGCACCCGACACCGCCGCACCGGCAGCCGTGCCAACCGTCAAGACCGCCGTCAAGCCAAAGCCCAAGAAGACCGCCGCCGCGCCGACCGAGGGATCGGCTGCTACCGGGACCGTACCAAAAAGTTCCGCCGGCGCGCCGGCGAAGCCACGTCCCGCCAAAACCGCCGCCCCCAACACCGCTGCCGCTCCCGCCAAGCCCGCTCCCGCCCAGCAGTGAGGCGGGCCACGTCGCCCGGCATCCTTCTGCGAACGGCTCCTCCCCACCAACAGTTTCCCCGCATCCGCACGTCGTCGCGAGAAGCGCCGCGTCGCAACGCGCACGCCGCTTCCCGCCTGCGGGAAAAGGTGGAACACGCGACGCGCACGAGCGCGCGCGCAGAACAGCTTGCGCGCCGGGCGCCGCTGTCCGATGCTGGACGAACGATGCGGCTGATTCAACAATTGAAGGCTGACTTCATCTACGCGCGTGAAGGCTTGCGCACGCTGCGACTCACGCAGCCAATTCTGAAGAATCCGACGCGCGTTTTTCCGGCGATCATCAGCGAACTCGCCGAAACATATGGTGATGCGCCGGCGCTGATCTCGGAGCGCGAGCGTTTCAGCTACCGGGAACTCGCCGCACGGGCGAACCGCTACGCGCGCTGGGCACGGACGCAAGGCATTGCGACCGGAGACGTGATTTGTCTGATGATGCCGAACCGGCCCGAATACATGGCGATCTGGCTCGGGCTGACGCACGCAGGCGGCGTCGTTGCGCTCATCAACACCAACCTCACCGGCGCATCCCTCGCCTATTGCATCAATGTGGTCCAACCCAAACATGTCATCGTGGCGAGCGAGCTGCTCGACAAGTTTGCCAGCGCGCGAACGAATATCGATCCCAAGGCGATGATTTGGGGGCATGGCGAAATCGACGCGAAGCTGCCGCGCATCGACCAGGCGATCGAGCAATTCTCGACTGACCCGCTGGCGCCGCACGAGCGCGCGGCACTCACCATCGAGGATCGCGCGCTCTACATCTACACGTCGGGTACCACCGGAATGCCCAAGGCGGCCAACATCAACCACTACCGGCTGCTGGTCGCGAGCCTTGGATTCTCCGGCATCATGAATACGAAGGCGAGCGACCGGATGTACGACTGCCTGCCCATGTATCATACCGTCGGCGGCGTGCTCGCGACCGGCGCCGTGCTGCTCAACGGTGGATCCGTGTTCATCCGCGAGAAATTCTCCGCCCACGAGTTCTGGGACGAGGTGGTGCGCTGGGACTGCACGCTGTTCCAATATATCGGCGAACTCTGCCGCTATCTGGTCAACACACCGCCCAACCCGAAGGAGACCGCGCATCGGCTGCGGCTCGCGTGCGGCAACGGACTGCGGCCCGACGTGTGGTCGCAGTTCAAGCGCCGCTTTCGCATCCCGCACATCCTGGAGTTCTATGCCGCAACCGAAGGCAATGTGACGCTGTTCAATTTCGATGAGAAAGAGGGATCGGTTGGCCGCATTCCCTGGTTCATGGCAAGCCATTTCCCGATCAAGCTGGTGAAGTTTGATTTCGATACCGAGCAGCCGGCCCGCAACGCGCAGGGTCTGTGCATTGCATGCAACGTCGGCGAAATCGGCGAGGCCGCCGGCAAGATCGTGAACGATCCCAGCAAACCGGCCGCGCGTTTCGAGGGATACGCCTCGGCCTCCCAGAGCGATCACAAGATCCTGCATGACGTGTTCGAGCAGGGCGATATCTGGTTCCGAACCGGCGACCTGATGTATCAAGACAAGGAGGGATATTTCTTCTTCAGCGACCGCATCGGCGACACGTTTCGTTGGAAGGGTGAGAACGTTGCCACGTCGGAAGTATCTGAAACAATAACAGCCGTTCCCGGGATTGTTCAGGCGAACGTCTACGGCGTGACGATTCCCGGTCACGACGGGCGCGCCGGCATGGCGGCGCTCGTGATCGACCCTTCGACCTTCGACCTGGCGGCCCTGCACCGCGCGCTCGTTGAACGGCTCCCAAGCTACGCCCGGCCGCTGTTCCTGCGCATCCGCGGCGAGCTTGAAGTCACCGCGACGTTCAAGCAGAAGAAGTTCGACTTGGTCGCGGAGGCTTTCGACCCAAGCAAGACCCATGACCCGATCTATTTCAACGACCCGCAAACGAATTCGTTCGTACCGGTTGACCTTGCGCTGTTCAAGCAAATCAGCTCGGGCCGGATCGCGCCGTGAGCGAAGCCGCGAGCGGTGTCATCGGTGCGGCTGACGTACTGGCGTTCTGGCGCCACGCCGGCCCGGATCGCTGGTTCACGCAAAGTGACGCCTTCGACGCTGCCGTCCGCGCGCAATTCCTCGCGAGCTATGAGGCGGCTGTGGCCGGCAAGCTCACGGCTTGGGAGCGCACCGCCGAAGGTGCGCTCGCGCTCACCATCGTGCTCGATCAGTTCGCTCGCAACATGTTTCGCAATCACCCGCGCGCATTCGCCGCCGATCCGATTGCACGCGCGGTGGCCGAGCGCGCCATCGCAAACGGCTTTGACCTTCAGTTCGCGCCGCCTGACCGGCAGTTTTTCTACCTGCCGTTCGAGCATTGTGAAACGCTGGCGGACCAGGAGCGTTGCGTCGCCCTGTTCCGCGCGCTCGGCGACGCCGAGATGCTCACGTGGGCCGAGTTGCACGCCGACGTCATCCGCCGCTTCGGACGCTTTCCCCACCGGAATGCCGCGCTTGGCCGCGCAACAACCCCCGAGGAGCAGGTGTTCCTCGACGGCGGTGGGTTCAAGGCGTAACCGGCGCAGATGACAGCCGCCGACCGCGAAACGACGATTGATCCTATATCTCGGTTTGAGCTCGTGAAATCCGACGCCGCCGGGCCGATCGGACAATCGATCAACAATTTGTGTTGGAAACCCAGTGCATGGCACGGATGTGCACCCCGCTCTTAATCCGATTGGATCACGAACTATTTGTCCGTCAAAGCATGATTTCACGCGAGCGAACGCCCTGGGTCGTCCAGTTTTAGAACGGAGATGGTGCCATGGCCAATTCGACATATTTCCTGGAGCGCGAAGCGGTTTCACTGTTGCCGTCGCGGCGAGCTTCATTGCGGTCAAGGCGGGGTTGGCTGCGCCGTCTGCGCGATACTGTCGTCGAAGCTCGGCAACGTGATGCCGAGCGCGAGGTCGTGCGCTATCTCGAGAGTACCGGCGGAAAACTCACCGATGCGGTCGAGCGCGAAATCCAGGATCGTCTCTTCCCACATGCAGGCCATCGGTTTTTTTAAGCAGCCGACGGCGCCGCCGACTGAAATTCGACAATTTCTTGGCGCAGCGGTCTGTCCGACCTGCTGAGCAGCAGGAAAATGTCGGGCGGACAGGTATCCCATGGCGAGCATACGGCCGATCGAAACGCGCGCGCGCGGAATTTTCCTGATCGGACTCGTCGTTATTCTGCTTCTTGGGCTGCCGCTTGCGGTATGGCTCGACCTGCGCAACCTGACCGAGGCCGCCCTGCGCAGGCAGGCGAGCGACCTCAATTCGGTCATCACCAGCGTGCGCAGCTTCTACGGCTCCAATGTGGTCGGGCGCGTGCTTGCAGCCCCCGGCTCGACCACGCAGGTCACGCACAACTATGAGGCTATTGCGGGCGCAATCCCGATCCCGGCAACGTTGTCGCTCGAGCTCGGCCGCGTGATCAGTGAGCAACAGCACAACATCACCTACCGGTTCGTGTCGGATTTCCCATTCAAGAACCGGACCCCGCACGTGCTCGATGATTTTGAGCGGCGCGCGCTGGCGACGCTGCGCGATGATCCGCGGCAGCTGGTGACCGACGCTTCCAACTCACTGTTGAGCGACCGCGTCCGCCTGATCGCCCCGGTCGTCATGGGCCAAGCTTGCGTGACTTGCCACAACGCGCACCCGGAGAGCCCAAAACGGGATTGGAAGGTCGGCGATGTGCGTGGCATCCAGGAGGTGACCATCACACAGCCGATCGCAGCCAACATCTTGTCGTTCAAATATCTCCTGATCTACTTCGTGCTGGTGGCCGTGACCGGCCTGACCTTCATTCTCATCCAGCGCCGTCAGGCTGCCACGATCCACGGCATGAATCAGGAGCTGGAGACGGCCAACGAGTTCCTCGCCTCGCTGTCAATGAAGATCTCGCGCTACCTCGCCCCGCAGATCTACAAGAGCATCTTCAGCGGTCAGAAGGATGTCACCATCCATACCGAGCGCAAGAAGCTGACCATCTTCTTTTCCGACATCAAGGACTTCACCGCCACCACCGAACGGCTGCAGCCGGAGCAGATCACGCGCCTGCTCAACGAGTATTTCACCGAGATGTCTGCGATTGCGCTGCGCCACGGCGGCACGATCGACAAGTTCGTCGGCGACGCGATGTTGATCTTCTTCGGCGATCCGGAGACCAAGGGCGAAGCCGAGGACGCGGCTGCCTGCATGCGCATGGCACTCGACATGCAGCGCCGCATTGCCGAGCTCAACGCGAAATGGCGCAACGAAGGAATTGAAAACCCGTTCCGCGTGCGCATGGGCGTGAATACCGGCTTCTGCAACGTCGGCAATTTCGGCAGCAGCGATCGCATGGACTATACGATCATCGGCGCCGAGGCCAACCTGGCGGCACGGCTGCAGGCGATCGCCGACCCCGGGCACATCGTCGTCAGCTACGAAACCTACGCGCTGGTGCGACGCATGCTGGTCGCGCATCCGCTGCCGCCGATCACCATGAAGGGTATCAGCCGCGACGTGGTTCCGTATGTGGTCGAGGGCCTGCTCGACAGTTCCGGCGCAAAGGTTGAGATCTTCAGCGAACACCTGACCGGGCTGGATTTCTACCTGGACCCGGCCATGATCGATGCGGGCACCTCGGAGCACGTCCGCACGATATTGCAGAATGCTCTTGCAACGCTTGAAAAACACCGTGCCCGAACCTGAAGCGAAGTTCCGAAGGCCGGGATCATCTCTGTCGTCGCCCACATGACCGAAAGGTCAGGCGCGTTCGCGCAGCAGGCGCCTGATCACCTTGCCGGTGGTCGTCATCGGCATTTCCGCAATGAAGGCGACCTCGCGCGGATATTCATGGGCGGACAGGTGCATCTTGACGAACGCCTGGATCTCGGCGGCCAGCTGATCGGACGCAATCACGCCCGGCTTGAGCACGACGAACGCCTTCACGATTTCGGTCCGTAACGGATCGGGCTTGCCGATGGCGGCCGCCAGCGCGACCGCCGGGTGCCGGATCAGGCAATCCTCGATCTCGCCGGGTCCGATGCGATAGCCCGACGAGGTGATCACGTCGTCGTCACGGCCGACAAATGTGATGTAGCCCTCCTCATCAACAATTCCTTGGTCACCCGTCGTCATCCAGTCGCCGATGAATTTCTCGCGCGTCGCGTCCGGCCGCTCCCAATATTCGAGGAACATCACTGGATCGGGCCGCCGCACGGCGATCTGACCGATTTCGCCGGGCCTACAGGGCGTCCCGTCAGATTTGATGACTGCGACTTCGTGGCCGGGGACGGGCTTGCCGATCGCGCCCGGTTTGGACACACCGATCTTGCCGCAGGACGCGACGATCTTGTTGCATTCGGTCTGACCATAGAACTCGTTGATGACGAGGCCGAGCACCGACTTGCCCCATTCATAGGTCTGCGCCCCCAGCGCTTCACCGCCGGAGCCGACCGTGCGCAGTGCAACCCCATGGCGTGCGCTCGGATTGCCGGCGGCACGCAGCATCCGCAGTGCAGTCGGCGGAATGAATGCATTGCGCACGTTTGTTGCCGCCATCAGCGCGAATGCTTCGTCGGGATCGAACCGCTCGAACCGCCGCGCCACTACCGGCACGCCGTAATAGAGACCGGGCAACAGCACGTTAAGCAGTCCGCCGGCCCAGGCCCAGTCCGCGGGCGTCCACAAACGGTCGCCGACCTGGGGAAAGAACTCGTGCACGAACTCAACGCCGGGGAGATGCCCGAGCAGCACTCGATGCGGCTCGAGTGCGCCTTTTGGCGGACCGGTAGTGCCGGACGTGTAGATCATCATCGCCGGATCATCCGCCGCCGTCGCCTCTGGCAGGAAAGTCGCGGCGGCACGAGCGATGGTGGTGTGGAAATCAGGCGCGCCTTCGCCCTTGCCACCGACCGCCAGCACCAGCGCAAGCGCCGGAAACTGCGCTCGGATCGGGGCAAGCTTGACAAGCCCCTGGCCGTCCGTGATCAGCGCCTTGGCGCCCGAGTTCTGCAGCCGAAACGCGATCGCGTCCGGACCAAACAACGCCGCCAACGGCAGCGCGATAGCGCCGAGCTTGTAGATCGCAATGTGGATTGCCGCCACCTCCGGCATTTGCGGCAGCAGCAGCGCCACCCGGTCACCGCGCGCGATACCGTGGGCACGCAGCGTGTTGGCCAATCGGTTTGAGGTTTCTCGCAGGGTACCGTAGTCGACCGCGTCGCTGCGACCATCCGCGTGCTGCTGTATGATTGCGACCCGGCGCGGCTCACGCAGGGCCCAGCGGTCGCAGACCGCAACCGCGATGTTGAACGCGGCCGGAATCCGCCAGCTGAAGTGGCGGCGGAGCGCATCATAGTCGCTGAAGGACGGCAGAACGGACGGCGCGAAACCAGTCATCAGGAATGAGGCACCAGGAGATCAGGTCTCCGGAAGCATATATCATCCGCGACTGATGTCCTGACTCCCGACTGCAATTCCTGATCCCGGGAGCGCATCCCGATCGCAAGGAATCGGGATGCGCTCTAGTGTGGTGGATTTGAAGTTCCTATCATTCTTGGGGCACGCTCTCATAGGAACTTCAAATCCAAAACCACACTAGAGTCATATATTTGCTAGTGTCCCTTTGATTCCGAAGTTCGCTCGAAAGGGTGCGGCAGGACAAAGCGAACTTCGGAATCGGGACACTAGAATCTTCTTTTTGCGCATGTCCTTACCGGAAAACCGGCATCCACTTTTCCGGGATATGCGCCGGCTCACTGGACGCTGACCAGAACCCGGATGGTGGCCACGCCCAGGCCCGACGCCGACGCCCCGCGCCCGGCCAGCGCAAAGGTATCGATTCCGGTAAAACCGCGCTCGGCGCGATAGACGACGCCGCTGTGCCCGCGCATAGCCAAAGTGCCGCGTTGCGGTGGGGTCATGACATCGAAATCGTCGATGCTCTGCGACCTCACTTTGAACCAAAGCGGACAGGACCACCCCGCCATCACATTCACAACGGCATCGGTCTCGTCGCCGAAACGCAGCAATCGCGGCGCGGCGTGGCAGTCGGCAGATCCGCCGCTGGTCAATGCGAGCGTCACCGCAACGATCGGCAGGACCGCAAGCAGTGCGTGCCAAGCGACAATTCGCCAGGCTGGTGTTTTGGCGCCGCGCGTGCGCCATAACCCACGCACGGTTGGCCCCGTGCGTCTGAATGGAGCAAACAACTGCTGCAACGCAAGTGCGCGCCGGCGTTCGAACGCTGCCCCACCGCCGTGAGCCAGGGCGGTCAGACTGGGCTTGTCGCGGCCAAAGATATGCCTGGCCACCGGCATCATTGCCTCCTGATGTGGTCGCTGTGGCTCCGTGTGCTGTTGTTGGCCTTCGGCGTCCCCTCAGCGATAGGGGTGCGTTAGTTAGTTTGCGACATCGCCGCGTCGACACGGCCTTCAATCGACAGCGATGGCTGATGCAGCGTGGCGGCGAGCACGAGCGCAAGCACGGCGACGGCATAGAAAACCGCGACGGCGATCGTCCATCGCCGGATGACGCGCAAATATGCGCCAGTGGTCATTTCGGAAGGGATTAGCATCGGCTGCCTCCCTCGGGTTGGGAACTCGCAGCCATGTGCTTAGTCCAGGGCCCGCGCAGGACCCTGTGAGCTGGGTCACAAGTCGCTGAAAGATTTATAAATTTCTTCGCGCGGCGGCTGTCTTTGAAGGCGCCGCAGCCGGTGCGTGTTGCGTTGCGGCAATCAAGCCGCTGCGGAACCGGCGTCTTAAGTCACAGGCTGCCGTGAATGCGCGGTGTGCGCCCGCCACTCACGAGCGTCGCCAGCGCGTCAGGCTCCACCAAGACGACTGCACCTGACTCGAGTTTCACCCATTTGTGCTTTTCCCAGTCGCGCAGTTGCCGATTCGTGGCTTCCCGCGACACGCCGACGATCTGGCCGAGCTCGCTTTGCGTGATGGCGACTTTCTGGTTGCGGGCCTCCGTACCAGCGAGGCGAAGCAGCGCCTTGGCCAATCGCGCCGACAGGTCGAGAAAGATCACGTCCTCCACTTGTTCGCTGGTGTTGCGCAGACGCGTGCACAGAATTTCGATCAGTTTGATCGCGATCTCAGGCTCGCGATGAACCAACGGGATGAAATCGCGACGATCGATGATGAGCAGTTCGCAGTCTCTTGCGGCGACCGCGTCCGCCGTCCGTTGGCCGCCATCGAGCAGCGCGATCTCACCGAAAATCTGACCGGGTCCGATCAGGTTGAATACCGCGTCTTTGCCCTCGCCCGACGGCACGGTGATCTTCACCTGTCCGGAGCAGACCGCATAGAGACAGGATCCTTGATCCCCCTTGGAGAAGATCGTGGTGCCACGCTTGATGCGCTTGGAGGCGGCGTGCGCGCTCAATTGTTCGATGAGGTTTGACCCAAGCGCGCCGAACAGCGGATGATTTTGCAAAATAGCGCGCTTGTCGAACACCTGACGCGTCGTGTGATCGTCTGTGTGTGCGCTCATCTCGTTCCCCAACCACACCATTACGCGCGGGTCGCTGAAATGAAGCAAGGATGAAATAGTGCAAGAAGGCCGCACGTCCATTCGACAACGTCTGCGCGCATCAACATGAACTGCACGTTTTCGGCGAACATGGCCCGACCCCTCAGAACCTAATATTGCAGTGCAAACAAACCGTTAAGCACAAGTCCGTGTGACTTGCATAGGCTCTTGCAATCTCCCTGGTTCTTTCCTAATCGTTCGCCGCCGGTGGCTCCTCGAGCACCGGCGAGGGCCGGCAATAGACCGCCCAGCTCGTATCCATGTTGCTCGACGGAGAATGTGGTTATGAGGACCAACGATTTTGCGCCATTCTGGCGCTCGAGTATCGGTTTTGATCGTGTTGTTGCCCCTTAAAGACCGGACATGTTTTCCCGGTTTGAGCGCGATGCGATGAACTCGCGCGGAGAACGATATCCGAGAGCTCGGTGCGGGTGAACTGTGTTGTAATGTTCGAACCAGTGCGGCAACGAGCGCATCACCGTTTCAGCATTGGGCGAAGGCGAGACGCGGGCGTAGTCTCGCTTGATTGTGCGCACGAAGGCTTCCGCCATTCCATTTGATTGCGGGCTCTCCACTGGCGTAGTTCGGGGTTCGAAGCCGATCTCTCGCGCAAAGCGCTTGGTCTCATGCGCGATGTAACCGGAGCCGTTGTCGGTCAACCATTCGATGGTCTCTGGCAACCGGTTGACCGGTCCGAAGCGATAATCCACCGCTGTGACCATGAGATCGCGCACGTCCTCGCTTTTGATCCCCTCGGTGGTGGCGACAAAACCCATGGCCTCGCGGTCGCAGCAGTCGAGCGCGAATGCGACCCGGACCTTCTCGCCGTTGTCGCAGGGCAGTTCGAAGCCGTCCGAGCACCAACGCAAGTTGGAACGGTCAACGGCGATGCGACCATTGTGACGACGCTTGTCGCTGCCGCCCGCGTGGCGGTTGAGCAGTAGGCCGTGGGCCTTCATGATCCGATAGATGCGTTTGTGATTGGGAGGTGGGAGCCTTTGGGCCCAGGCCGCGCGCCGCAAGACAGCCCAGACCCGGCGATAGCCATAGGTTGGCGTCTCACCAATCACCGCTTTGATCTCGGCAACCAGATCGGCGTCGGGCTGAGGTGGCCGTCCAAGAGGCTTGGCGATGGGCGCTTTGATCTGGACCGCGATGTTCGAGCGCGCCAAGTCGAGTGCGTCGCAGACCGTCTTCATCGCAAACCGTCCCTGGGCCACGACAGCGACCGCAACAGGTGTTTTTTTGAGCCCGCGGCGACTTCAAGAGCCTCCTTGAGGATCTCGGCCTCCAGCGTCTTCTTGCCGAGCAGCCGCTGCAGTTCGCGGACCTGGCTCTGCAGCGAACGGTACTCAGACGCGGGCACCACGGCCTCTTCGGATTGCGTCGCCGTCAAAGCGCCCTGTGACGCCAGCCGCCGCCAAAGGAACAACTGGTTTGGCGCGATGCCGTGGCGGCGGGCCACCAGACTGACCGTGACGCCCGGCTCATAGGTCTCGCCCACGATCGCCAACTTCTCCGCCGGTGTCCTGCGCCGGCGGCGCTCAGGCCCGCTCAGGACCTCACTCTTCGGGATGTTACCAGTCATAGTCACGACATTACTCCTACCTCTTATCGAAGTGGGAGAACGTGTCCGGTTAATTAGGGGGCCGCTTCGAGTATCGGTTTTGATCGTCTGTTCGATTTGATGAACAGCGCCCAGCTGCCTGACAATGACGGCTACCCGCCATACGATATCCTGCGGCTTGGCGATGACGCCTATCGAATCACGCTTGCGCTCGCCGGATTCACGTCTGATGATCTTATCATCACGGCGCAGCAGAACCTGCTCACCATTGCGGGCCGTCGGGCCCAGGTCGCTGAGCGCGAGTACCTGTACCAAGGCATTGCGGCACGGCCGTTCGAGCGCCAGTTCCGCTTGGCCGACTATGTGGAGGTGACGGGTGCTGCGTTCGAGCACGGTCTCTTGCAGATCGACCTGGTCCGCAGGGTACCGGACGCCATGAAGCCGCGGCGGATCGAAATCGGTGGTGCCGGCAGATCGGTCGGTAAGGCCGAGAAGACTGCCACGGTTAGGGTGGCCTGACCCATGAGAGGACAAGCCCGCATGCCCGGACGGCGAACCAGCGGCGCGCGCGATCTGAGCTCGCTGCTGCACCCGGCGGCCGCGTTTGCGCATCCGCTTCAGGTCGTCGACGACGGCGACCTCACGCTCAACGAAAAGCGCGCAATCCTTGCGTCGTGGGCCTCCGATGCCTGCGCGGCGACCGCGACCCCGGCGCTGCGGCCGCTGCTCCCCGCGGGCAAGCTCGTCACATTCGACGACGTCATGGACGCGCTGCGCGAGCTCGATGAGCGGGCCGCGCACGACAACCAGCCACGACCGCACTATCGCCGTGTGCTGAACCGGCGCGCCCGCCCCGGCGATCGCGCAAAACCGCTCAGCTGAAGCCGGCATTCCAGGCCGGGATCGCCGGTTTGGTGAGCTGAGCGCCAAACCGCGCCTCGCGGCCAAAATAGCCCTGTCGACCAACGCCCAGAAACGAGCGGCGTCGTCGCTGCGCTGCCGGCTCCCGGTCGAATTGCGGCCCAATTGTGCGATTATTCAAATGTGTCAGCTTGACAGTCCGCTTGGCGAGCGGACTAGGTTAAGTTCGACTTCGAATGTGGATGGAGGAGCCGCATGAGAATCGTGGTGGCCGCCTTGACGCTCGCGCTGCTGACCGGGCCTGGCTACGCGGAGATGAACCAGACGACCGCGCGCAGCGACTCGCAGAAGAAAGCCGACAAGGAGGCCGACGAGGCCTACAAGGCCATGATCAAGAACGTGCCCGACAAGGCGCGGAATACTGATCCGTGGAAGGAGATGCGCGGCGGCGACACCGCCGCAAGCAACACCACGACGCCCGCTGGCACGACGAGCAGCCATCCGGTACACACCGCTCACCCAACCGCCAAGAAACCGAAATAACGCAAGCTCGGATTCTACGCCTTGGGCGCCTCGCGCGCTTGCGCACGGGGACCCCGACAAGCCCGGTGATGTCAAGGCGTGCGAATCGTTTCGGGCGGAACGTGCTTTAGACCAGCGCTAACCCCTTCGTTCATCGGGCGCTGCCATGATGAGGGTCCAAAACACTTTGTACTTCGAGTTCGGCGAGTAGACCGCGGCGATGCCCATGCGCGTCACGCCCGGGTTGAGCATATTGGCGCGGTGCGGCGGGGAATCGCGCCACCCGGAGAACGCCTCGGCGAGCGTGTGGTAACCGGCGCCTACATTTTCCACCGCCGCCTTGGTCGGAAAGCCCGCGCCGGCAATGCGCTCATTGAATGATCGCGCGGCATTGTGATCGAGCTTATCCCGCTGTGCCATCGCAACCGACTGCTCGGACGCGAGCCGCATCAGCCCCGGGTCGAGCGTGACCGGGCCAAGGCCGTTGTTCTTGCGGTACCCAGAAATCATCGACTGCGCGGCCGAGGCATCGACCTCGGCGTTCGGGGTGGCGAGGCTGCGGTAGAAGCTCGGCTGCGATGAGTTCCTGATCGCCTGCGCATCCCGCGAGGGCGACGATCGCGAGACCGATGATGGCACGTCGGCAATGCATCAGGTGTTCCACGCGGACGCGCACGTTACGGTGCAAACGTCGCCAAAACGTATACGCGAGGCTGGCTGCGCGGCTGGAAAGATAATGGCGGCGCATCCCCGGATCATCCGGGCGAGGGTTGTGAGGCCGGCTTCGCCACCAGCTTTACATCAGCGGGGTTGGTCGGAATGCCGATCCCGGCTTCGCGAAACCGTCGCAAGATGGTGAAGTTGAGGTCGCTGCGGGTTGCGAGCGCGTTCTGGACGTTGGCGACGAAGCAACGCAACTCGACGTTGAGGGCAAGCGCGCCGAACGCCATGAAAAACACGTTCGGTGCCGGCGTGCGTATGACCTGGGGATGGGCCTCGGCGATCTCGAGCAGGATCTCGCGTACACGATCCATATCGCTGTCGTAGCCGACCCCGAGTTTGACGATGATGCGTCCGATCGGATTGCCATGCGTCATGTTCTTGACGACGCCGGTGATGAAATCCTGATTTCGGAACGATCACGCTGGCACGGTCGAAGGTCTCGATCTCGGTGGCGCGCACGCTGATCCGGCGCACGAAGCCTTCCTCGCTCTTGACCAGCACCCAGTCGCCGACCCGGATCGGCCGCTCGGCCAAAAGAATGATGCCGCACACGAAATTGGACACAACCGATTGCAGGCCGAAGCCGATTCCGACCGAGAGTGCGCCGGCGATGAGAGCGATTTTCTGCAGATCGATGCCGAGCTCCGAGAGCGCAAAGATCAGCGCCGTGATCACGCCCGCATAGCCGAACAGCACCGACACCGAATTTTGCAGGCCGGGATCGAGCCCAGTGCGCGGCAAGAAACGGCGCTCGAGCCAGCGTTGCACCGCGCGTGTCGCAACGAAACCAAGCAACAGCAGCAGGAACGCGCTGATGATGGTGCTGAACGAAATGCTCACATTGCCGATGCGGAAACCGAACACCGCATCCTGGATCACGTCGAAGAAATCGGCTGCGAAGATGCCCCAAGGTCCGAGCACCGGAAACACGGCGAGCAAGGCGAGACAGAGCTTGAACAAAGCCGCGAGCAGCGTCGCCACCAGTTCCAGTCCGCGCGGCGACAGCCCGAAGGTCGCGGCCATACGGCGTCCGCGCTCAGAATCCGCGTTGAGCAGGTCGGTCACGACGGCGTCGACGAAGGCGGCACCGAGGTAGAAAGCGCCGACCATCATCAGGAGCACGGTCACGCGACCAGCCAGGAACGCGCCGAAGCCGACGAAGCCGGTCACCAGCGCTGCCAAGATGGCGGCGACGAACACCCAGGCCAGGAAGCGCAGCCAGCGCAGGCCAGCGCGGGTCTCCGCCGGCGGCAGTCGGATCAGCAAGTAGAGTGTCAACAGGCCGATGAGCGCCGCCAGCAGTGCACTGGTCGTAATCGTGGCCGCGAGCGGCGCCCCCACTGACTTGTGCACGATGTTGAGGAAAATCCCCGCGCCCAGGACGCGCGAACACCAGGTGAGATAAGACGCGAGGCGGCGCGCCTGCAACTCGTCGGCACCAACCAGGCGCCGATGTGGCGCGGCAGGCGCCAGTACCGCACGCGCCACGGCGTGGCCGAAGCTTGCAACCGCGACCGCGACCGTGAGTCCGAGACCGAGGTCGGCGACGATGGGTAGCAGCAGCCCATTTCCTTCCAGAACCTTGACGACAACGAAGACCGCAACCGGCACCAACAGTGCATCACGAACCAGCACGAGCAGGGCGGTGAGAGCGCGCGCAAACCGGCGCGCAGTGCGGTCGGGAGCGACCTCGCGCGCGAAGCGACGGCGCCATCCGTACACGACCGCGAGCACAAGCCCGGCCACTATCGCAATCGTCGCGACGCTGACGGCGGCGCCGCGCAGTCCGCCGTTGCGGCGCGCGTAACTCGACCAGGATTCCAGCAGAAAAGAGATTCCCTGCGCCTCGGTTCGCACCGCGCGCGCGGCTTCGGACCAGAAGCGGGCGTCGAGCGCGCCGGGCGTGCGCTGGAACAGAGCGCGGCTGAACAGAGTACGCCGGGTCTCGTTGATATGGGCCGCGATGTCCTCGGCGCGCTGACTCAGCAGCCGCGTCTCCTTGAGCGCCGCATCGACCTCGGCGCGGGTCTGGCTGAGCTTTGCTCGCTCCTCGGCGATGGCGGCGGTTTCGGGCGGGGCGCCGGCGGCGGGTGCCGGACCGAGCTGCGACAGACGGCTGTCGACCTCCGCAAGACGCGGGTCGAGGACGTTGAAGCGCTCGCGCAAGCCGTCGCGAATCGGGGCGAGCTTTTCGCGCAGCTGCGTCAGGCTCTGATCGGTGTGCCCGCCATGGCCGATCGCCTGCTGGATTTGATCGAGGAGTTGCTTGAGCGGGGCAAGTTCGTCGTTGGCAGAGGATACGGGCGCGGCGGATGGCAGCTGGGCGGCGGGCCGAGTTTGCTGGGCAGGCGCGACGAGTGCGAACGCGAACACGAACGCACACGCCCACACCAAGGCCTTGGGTTGGAGCATTGGTCGCTTCCCTCGTCCGCCAGCTGCCTTCGCTCAGGGAGCGGCTTTGCCGGAACCCGATGTGACGGTCAACCTGGAATCAGTCGGTCTGATCGCTTGGACCATGTCGAGCTCCGTGGTCATAGCCATGATGATGCCCGTGATCGCCGTGCCGATGCAGATGCGGCCGGCGCGGATCCTGGTTGAACACCAGCGACTTGATGGTGACGGGCACCGTATTGGAGGGCAATCTGATGCGGCCAAGGTCGATATAGTCGAAATCCCCCAACACGAGCCCATCGATCACCAGTATTTCGTTCTTGATCAACAACTCATCGCGCATGATCGCGCCCAGAGTTTGGGCCACGTCGCCGTCGAGCATCAGGTAAAGCTGACGACCCTGCGCAATCCGCTGCACGAGACCGCGACGAATACCCTCCGCAAAGGCTGCAAGACGGGCGTGCGACGGCGGACCGCGCCAGCGCAGGGCAAGTGCCACGTCGTCGCCGACGATGTCAAACGCCGCCAAGTGGGCGTGGATGGCCCGCGCGAGGGCGTCCGGATCGATGCGCTCTTCGCTGACGTAATCCGGTCGCAAGACCTGCAGGTTGCGGCGCGGCAGCAGCGAGGCGGGATCGGAAATAAAACTGGTCGAGCCCGACAGCTGGACGCTGTACTCGGACGCGCCGAGCGCCGTGGCGCGGATGCATTCGCCGGCGGGCAGCAGCGGCCAGGGCAATGTGTTGCTTGCAATCCGGCGAACAATCGCGCGTCCGAGGCGGCGCCCCATATCGCCGAAGTCACGGGTCTCGCGGTCGTAGACATATTCGGCAACCCCGCCGGAAAACATCATGCCATCGATCCGACCAAGGTCGATCGGATCCGTGAGATAGAGCGCGGCGATCTCTGCCGGCAACGGTCGTAGGGTGACGGCAGCGACGAGCGCATCCGCCATGGTGTCGGCGACCTTGTCGAGATCCGCGGATGCGACCTGATCGCCGCGGCGCCAGGAAAAACCCGCGCGCGCCGCATGGTGTGCTCCCGCCGGGTCGAGCCGCTCGATTGCGCCCGCGCGGTCGACGACCTGCAGCCGGCCACCGATATGCACCGCCGCGGTCGCAACGACGCGACCATGCTCGACCACGGCCAGCTTGGTGGTGCCGCCGCCGATATCGATATTGAGAATTCGTTGCCCGCGCTCGTACGATACCGCAGCGGCGCCCGAGCCGTAGGCCGCCAGCATCGCCTCCATGTGATGGCCGGCGCTGGCGCACACGAGATCGCCGCCCCGGTCGGCGACGACTGACGCGATCACTTGCGCGTTCTCGCGCCGCAGCGCCTCACCGGTCAGGATCACCACACCGGTATCAATATCCGCCGGTGCAACGGCGGCAGCCCCATAGGCGGCGTCGATGATCGCACGCAGGCGCGCTTCGTCGATACGCTGCTCGCTCTCATAAGGGGTGAGCGCAACCGGCGAGGCAAACACGGTTTCGCGCGCGGCAACATAGTAGCGGCTCGACAGATCCTCGCCGAGCCGGCGCATATGGACACGCGAAAAGATGACCTGTGTGCCGGACGAACCGATATCGATGCCGACGCTCGTCAGCGTGACGCGATCCTGCAGCCAAATCGGATTCTGCTCGAGCGGTCCCTCGTCGGGAAAATCATGATCATGGTCGGCGAAGCCGTCGTGCACGTGATCGAGGTCAAGCCCAAGCCGGTGATCGGCGACCGAGTGCGATTTGGATTTTGGCGCGTCGGCGCTCATTCATTGCTCATTCATGGACCGGCATGGAAAATACGCCCCGTTTGGCGTATGGGTCTTTGATCATATCGGGCTGGAAGCAGGGTTTCACCATGCATCATAAGCGATCCGACATTTGCAGCGCCGCGCTCGTCGCCATTCTGGTTGCGGCACCGACGGTTGTGGCTGCCCATCCGGGCATCGGCGACGCACACGATCTCACCCACGGCTTCGCGCATCCGTTCACCGGACTGGACCATCTCATTGCCATGCTGGCGGTCGGCGTATTCGCGGCGCAACTCGGTGGCCGCGCACTTTGGCTCGTTCCAGGTACCTTCATTGCGGTGATGGCCGCGGCCGGCGTGACCGGCATAATGGGGGTAGCGATCCCACATGTCGAAACCGGGATTGCGCTGTCGGTGCTCGTGCTCGGCGCCGCGATCGCCTTCGCGATGCGTGTTCCGCTGCTGATCGCCATGGCGCTGGTCGCCTTCTTTGCGATCTTCCACGGCCATGCGCACGGCACCGAGATGTCGACCTCCGCCTCCGGCCTGCTCTTTGGCTTGGGCTTCGTGGCGGCGACCGCCGTGCTGCATGCGATCGGCACCGCGTTCGGCGTGCTGATCGGCCAGGCCGCAGGCGGCCGACAGATCGCGCAACTCGCGGGCGGTGCCGCCGTTGTGGCTGGGGCGGTACTGCTGGTGATCGGCTTGAGCTAGATCTTGGGCGCCCGTCCCCCAGCCGTTGCGGGGCGAAGGGCGCAAAGGAGTGTTGCGGCTGCACTGATCATCCTTGCCGGCCTCGCACTCCAGGTGCGCGGCCAGGACGCCCAGCAACCGCCGGCACCGCCGACTGCCGCACAGCAAATCGCGCCGCAGGCCACACCAGCCACCGCCAACGCGGCAGTCGGCAGCGTGGCGACGGTCACCGGCAACGCCACGGATTTTCGCAACGGCGCGCCGGTGACGGCTCTCAAGGCCGGCGACGCGATCTTCAAGGGCGATCTGCTGCAAACCGATGCCAGCGGCTCGCTCGCCGTGACCTTCGATGATGATACGACCTTCAAGCTGGGGCCCAGTGCGACCCTGGAGGTGAGCGACTTTTTGTTCGAGGAGGGTGGAAGCAAAAACGCGGCGACGTTCAACGTGGTGCGCGGCACCGCGGCGTTCGTCGCAAGCCTCGTCGCCAAGACCGGCGACATGAAGATCGCAACGCCGACGGCGACCTTGGGGATCCGCGGCACGACCGGACTGGTCGATGTTCCGCAGGGTGCTGGGCGCGAGGTGTCGATCAAGCTCTATCCCGATGCCAACGGCACGATCGGACGGATCGAGGTGTTCGGCGCCGGCGGGGCGCAGCTCGGGACCCTGTCGCGCGGCGCGACCGGGTTCTCAATCAGGCCGGGTGCAGCTGGACGGTTCGCAGCCGTGCCGCTGCCGATTCCCGCCCAACAGGCGGCACGCGACCGGGCATTCGTGCAGCAGACATTCGCGGCGCAGCGCGTCGGGCGGCAGCTTGTCATCCAGCGCCGCGGCCCGCAGCAGCCCAACCCGCAGCGGCAGCCGAACCTGCAGCGGCAGCCGGCCGGCCGGGCCAGCCCAACCGGCCGGGGCCGCCCAATCGGCAAGGTCAACCAAACAGGCCCGGACAGCAGAACCAACAGAACCAACCCGGTCGGCAGGGTCAGCAGAACCTGCAACCCGGCCGACCAGGACAACAAGGCACGCAGACTGGGCCAGGCCGACAGGGACAGCCTGGCCAGCCGGCCGGACAGGCAGGTCAGCCGGCACGGCCAAGCCTGCCGGGTCAGCAAAACACGCAAGGTCAGCAGAACACCCAGGGTCAACCGAACACCCAAGGCCAGCCAAGCCTGCAAGGTCAACCAAACCAACAACAGCAGTTGGGAGCGCCGCGGGGGCCGGCGCAGAAAAAGCCGGTATTGCCAAAGCCGGCGCGGCAGAAAAAGAACGACCAGCGTTAGAGCTGGTCGCGATTGGGAGGAGCAATCCCCGGCTCGTCACCACCCGCAATGACGACGGAGCGTGAGGTCGGCGCGATCAACGAGTTGCCCCGGCTGCCGGAAGATTGCGCTCGATTTGCCCGCGCGGATTTGAACAGGCGAAATCACCCATGTTGACGTTTTTCGCACTGGTGCGGAGGACATTTTCGATCGGCTCCGGTCCCTTCACCAGGGCAAGTTCCAGTGCTGATATCGTCTGCTCCAGCTTGGCGTCGCTCTCTGCCAGCGCGGCCGCGAAGATACAAAACCCGATGGAGGCGTCCTCCGCCACTCTTTCAAACTCAGATAAGGCCTTCAGGAAATGCTCGCGCGCACCGCCGCCGGGCGTTTGACTCGCGTTAAGCGCAGTGGCCAGGTAGTTCTCGATTGTCACCGGCATTCTGGCCTTGATGGTGACTTCCGCATCGGTGAGGATCGTTGGAATCCTGACCGACCTCGCGAATGCATTGCTGGCTTCGCTCAGCAAGGTGGTGAGCGTGTAGTCCTGCGGTATCAGTCGGCCGATACTGGCCGCGTAACTTGCGCTCTCCCGGCAAGCATCGCTTGGCGCGGCGACGCCACCATCGGCGCCGCAATCGGACCGCGTGATGTGGATCTGATAGGCAGCAAATCCATATTCGATTGCGAAAAAGCGCAGATTGCTGATCAAACCGAGCGTCTTGCTTCGCTTCGCCTGCTGCAACACCAGGTTTCGCTCGTTTTCCAGTCTCTGCGCGTTGAGATCAAACACAGTGACGGCGACAAATGCCGCCAACAGGCCGACGCCCAGGGCAACCAACGAGCGCGCGATGTGATCGACGGTCCGACCGCGGTCGTAGAGCGCGACGATCGGCACCGAGGCAAGGATCAGAACGATGGCGACGACGAGGACGACGTTTTCGTTCACAAATGACAAGTCGCTCACCCCGCCTTGGCGAGCGGCGGCAGATCCGCCAGCTCGGCCTGGTACGCCGCCTCCATGCGCGAGGTAATCCCGCGCTGCGCCAGCGCGTCGGCAAAGGTGCGCCGCACCACCGGCTGTTCGTCCGCATAGTCGATCTGATCGCCACCGATGCGGCGGCTGATCCATGCTTTCGGCACGCCCTGCTGATTACGGATCGCGACCGCCTCGTGCTTGAAGGCAAGGTAGCGCGCCGGCGTGGTACCGGTGTTGAAATGCTGGTGGAACCAGCGGTTGGGCGGCACGATCATGGTGCCGACCTCCCAGTCGTAGCGCCGCGGCTCCTCGCCCTCGGGCCACATCAGCGAGTAACCCTCGCCGCTGAGAATGATCACGTGGGCACCCGGGCCATGGCAGTGGGCCTTCTTGTAGGTGCCGATCGGGAACTGGGAGATGTGACTGTTCATCGAGCCCTTGGCCATGTTGAAACGGATATGGCCCCCGCCAGCGCCGCGCTCCTTGGCGCTGATCAGCGGTAGCGAGACCGCATCGGCGACGAAGTTCGTTTCCAGGAGCAGGCCCTTCTGCTCGCCCTTGGGGCTGAAGTAATCGGGCTCACCGGCGAACCGGTTCTTGAAATCATGGGCGCAGTTGAACACGAACTCGATATCCTCGAACAGGTTGATCACCGGCGGCGCGTTGGTGACGGCGACAAAGCGGGCGGGCTCGCGGCCGGCGCCGTTGAAATGCTGATGGCGGCAATTGAGCGGGATCGCGAACAGCGCACCCGCCTTCCATTCGAAGGTGATGCGGGCGCCGGAATCGTTCCACACCGCGGTCGAGCCGCGCCCGTCGAGCACCAGGATCATCTCTTCGAACAGCTGGCGCTGCGGCGCCAACGTGCCGCCGGGCGGGATTTCACACACGTAGCAGTCATTCGACGTGCGCGAGGCATCGTGATTGATGAACACGCCGCGGCCGCCGCGGCGCGCCCACGGCTTAAGCTCGACCGTGCGCAGATTTTTCACGTAGAGCGCGCTGATGATGTCGAGGCCCTTCGGACCTCACCCAACGGGTGTAGGGGGTTTCCTTTTCGGTCGCGAACTTCTTTGCGAGTTCGTCAGAGACGATTGCAGTCTTCGCCATCGGCTTTCCTCTTGCCTTGCGACACTTATTCCACCTCGATCACCACTTTGCCGTTTTCTACCCGCGCCGGATAGGTCTTGATCGGCACCATGCAGGGCGGCGACACCACCGCGCCGGTGCGGATGTTGAACTGGCCGTTGTGGAAATTGCACTCGACCACCTCCCCCTCGATATAGCCTTCGGAGAGGGAGCCGGGACCATGGGTACAGGCGTCGTCCGTCACATAGAACTCGCCCTCGACGTTGAAGACCGCGACGGTAAGTGTGCCGGTCTCGACCCGCAGCGCCGAGCCTTCCGGAACATCATCGGGGCTGCAGAGTTCCAGGACTGACGTTCATGTACGGCCTTGTGCAATGCAGGTCTTGGTTGTTTGACGGAAACGAGGCGCGGCGCTAGCTTCTTGACCACATCCGAGTGGATTTCTCAATCCAAACAACGGCCTTGCCCAGCCAAGGTCGCGGACGCCTTCAAATGTTACGCAAAGATCAAAACGACCTTCTGACCCAGACCGGGCCCGGCACGCCCATGGGCCAGTTCTTCCGCTGCTATTGGCTGCCAGCCCTGCTCGCCGACGAACTTCCGGAAAACGAGTGCCCGCCAGTGCGGGTGAAGCTGCTCGCGGAACGCCTGCTCGCGTTTCGCGACACCGACGGGCGCTACGGCCTGATCGACGAATTCTGTGCGCACCGCGGCGTGTCGCTGTGGTTTGGGCGCAACGAGGAGTCCGGGCTGCGCTGCCCCTATCATGGCTGGAAATACGACGTGACCGGGCAGTGCATCGAGGTGCCGTCGGAGCCGGAGGAAAGCGGGTTCTGTCGCAAGATCAAGCTGAAGTCCTATCCGCTGGTCGAGCGCGGCGGCGTGCTGTGGACCTATATGGGTCCGCCCGAGAAGCAACCGCCGCTGCCGGAATGGGAGTTCGCCACCGTGCCGGCCGACCACAGCTTCATCTCCAAGCGGCTGCAGGAATGCAACTGGCTGCAGGCGATGGAAGGCGGCATCGATTCGAGCCACGTCTCATTCCTGCATCGCGGTGAGCTCAATCGCGACCCGCTGTTCAAGGGCTCGAAAGGCAATCAGTACAATCTCACGGACGCAAAGCCGTACTTCGAGGTGGTGGAGAGCGCGGGCGGGCTCCTGGTCGGTGCGCGACGCAATGCCGAGAACGGCAAATATTACTGGCGGATCACCCAATGGGTGATGCCGTCATTCACCATGATCCCCCCGCGCGCCGATCATCCGGTGCACGGGCATTTCTGGATCCCGATCGACGACGACAATTGCTGGGCCTGGAGCTTCGACTATTGCGCCACCAAGCCGCTGACGACGGAGCAGCTGCAGGCGATGCATGACGGCAAGGGCGTGCATGTGAAATACGTGCCGGGCACGTTCCGCCCGCTGGCCAACAAGGATAACGATTACCTCATCGACCGCGCCGCCCAGAAGGCCGGCAAGACCTTCAGCGGTGTCGAAGGCATCTCCATGCAGGACGCGTCGCTGCAGGAGAGCATGGGGCCGATCGTCGACCGCAGCAAGGAGAACCTGGTCTCGACCGACAACGGCATCATCATGGCGCGCCATCGGCTGCTGCGCGCCGCCAAAGCGCTGATCGAAAAAGGCACCACGCCGCCGGGCGTCGATCCAGTGCACCAGCGCGTGCGCTCGGCCGCCATGGTGCTGTCGCAGGATCAGCCGTTCAAGGACGCCGCCAAGGACGCACTGGTGGTGCAGCCGAACGTGGCGCATCGTTTCGGTTTGAGCGCATGCGCAGCGAGAGCGCCCGGGTCACCACGCGCGCCGAAGCGCGCTACCGGATCGAGGCGCCGAACTCGCAGCCGCGTGCCGTCAAGGTGATTGCGCTTGATGCGGCGAGCGAGCCGGTGGTGAAGCGGCTCGCGCAGTTGCCCTGGAACCGCGCGACCTTTTTGACCGCGTCCGCCTTCGCTTGCCCGCCGGCCGACGGCCAGGCGTTCTCGATGACCGGATGGCTGAGCGACCTCGCGGGCCGCACCAAAGACCTTGTCGACGAGCTCGCGAGCGCGGACCTGGTGGTGATGATCGCAACTGCCGGCGAGGACGCCCGCGCCGGATCGCTGATTGGCGATGCCTGCGCGGCGCGGCGGGTCATGACCACCGGCCTGGTGCTCGGGACCGCCGCCGCCTCCGAGGCGGCGTTGTCGCAAACGCTCGGGCAACTGCGCCCGCATTCGATGATGCTGGTCGCCGCGGGCGATGAGGACTACATCGAGGACATGCTGGTTGCGCTGCGGGCGTAATTCGTAGGGTGGGTTGACCCCGCACTTGATGCGGGGGAAACCCACCAGCTGCCGAGATGGGTTTCGCTGCGCTCAACCCATCCTACGGGCTTGGAGATCCCATGCACGACGTCCCGGGCCAGACCCATTGGCATGAGCCTGCCGGCGGCAAGCGCGCGGGCTTCGGCAAGTTTGGCCGGCCGAAGACGCCCTACGACCTGTTCATGGAATCCGAGGGCATTCCGGTCTTCCGCGACATCGGCGTCAGCAAGGTGCAGAACCTGCCGCTGGCGCCCTGGAAGCGGTTGGGCGGGCGCGGCACCTACATCCAGCTCTACGGCACCGAGGGCAAATGGGGCTGCTACGTGGTCGAGGTGCCGGGCGCCGGCGCGCTCAATCGCCGAAAAGCATCTCTACGAGGAAATCTATCTACGTGGTCGAAGGCCGCGGCTCGACCGAAGTGTGGCTCGACGGCGATACGCAAGCGGCACGTGTTCGAATGGCAGCAGGGCTCGCTGTTCTCCATCCCGGTCAACGCCTGCCATCGCATCGTCAACGCGAGCTCGGCACCGGCACTGCTGCTCGCCGGCACCACGGCGCCGAACCTGATGAACCTGATCAACAATGTCGGCGCCATCTTCGACTGCCCCTACCAGTTCCGCGACCGCTTCTCCGGCGCCGACGATTTCTACAAATACAAGGACGACATCGAGCCCGATCCGGTGCGCGGGCTCGCCATGCGGCGCACCAACTTCGTCCCCGACATCGTCAATTGCGACCTGCCGCTCGACAACCGCCGCTCGCCCGGCTATCGGCGGGTCGAGCCGTTCATGACCGGCAACACCTTCTATCTGTGGATCGCCCAGCACGAGAATGGCCGCTATTCCAAGGCGCACGCCCACACCTCGGCGGCGGTGCTGATCTGCCTCAAGGGCAAGGGCTACACCTACACTTGGCCGGAACAGGCCGGCGTGACCCCGTGGCAGGACGGCAAGGAACGACCTGATCAAGCGGGTCGACTACGAGCCGGTCGGCATGGTGTCGGCGGCGCCCGGCGGCGCGCGCTGGTTCCACCAGCACTTCGGCGTGTCGAAGGAGGCGCTGCGGCTCACCGCCTGGTTCGGCCCGCAATTCGCCGGGGCGCGAGCCCGGCCCGCCCGGCGAGACGCACACCGACTACACCGCGATGGATATCACCGAAGGCGGCACCGCGATCCCGTACTGGATGGAGGATCCGTGCGTGGCCAAGGAATTCGTGCGCATGCTCAAACAAAACGGCGCGGAGAACCGGATGCGCCCGCAGTTCTATGAGCAGGATTACACCGGCGAACTGCCGAAGGAATGAGTTTGCACCGCCTTTGCGCCGTCATGGACGGGCTTGTCCCGCGCATCCCGCTTATCACCGAGCTGTGCCTTCCTCATCGAGATGGCCGGGACAGGGCACCCCGCGCGCTTGCGCGCGGGGTCCCCGACAGGACCAGCCATGACGAGGGTGGGGGTCTATGACGGACGATTCCGGCGGCCGCATTTTCTTCTCCAGCACCGGCCGTACGTTGGAAGGCGAGGACGAGATCCGCCTGCTCAGCGTCGGCGTCGATATCGGCTCCTCGACCTCGCATCTCGTGTTCTCGCGTATCGTGCTGGAGCGACTCGACGCCCGCTACGTGGTCAGCGAGCGCGAAGTTTTCCATCAGTCCGATATCCTGCTCACCCCCTATGCGGGCGCGGACACGATCGACGCCGGCGCGCTCGGCGACTTCATCGCGCGCGCCTACAAGGACGCGATGGTCACGCCGGAGGAGATCGATACCGGCGCGTTGATTCTCACCGGCGTCGCGGTCACCCGCAGCAATGCGCGGCGGATCGGTGAACTGTTCGCGCGCGAAGCCGGCAAGCTGGTGGCGGTCAGTGCCGGCGACAGCCTCGAGACCGTGATGGCGGCACATGGGTCCGGCGCGGTGGCGCGCTCGATTCGCGAGGACACCGCGGTGATGAATGTCGACGTGGGCGGCGGCACCGCCAAGATCGCGGTCTGCGCCGGCGGCCGGGTCGCGGCGGTGACGGCGCTCGATGTCGGCGCGCGGCTCGTCTGTTTCGATGCGGACGGCACCATCACGCGCCTCGAGGCGGCCGGACGGCGCTTTGCCGCTGAACTCGGGCTCGCGCTCGAGCCCGGGACAAGGCTCCTGGCGGGCGCCGCGCGACAACTCGCGGCCCGCATGGCGGACTGTCTGTTCGATGCGATGCGGGGTGGATCGCCCACAATCGCGGGCCGCCCGCTGCTGCGGCTCGCTCCGCTTGGGTGGCACGGACGGATTGGCACACTCACATTTTCCGGCGGCGTGTCGGAATATATCTACGGGCGCGAGACGAGCAGCTTCGATGACCTGGGTAGCGCGCTGGCGGCACGAAATCCGCGCCCGTGTCCCGGGCTTCGGCGCAGCGTTAGCGCCGCCGGCTGAGCGCATCCGGGCCACCGTGATCGGCGCCGCCCAATACACCACCCAGGTCTCCGGCAGCACGATCTTCGTGTCGCCGCCGAGCGCACTTCCACTGCGCAACATTCCGGTGATTTCACCGAATTTCGCGCTTTCCGACGAGATCAGCTCTGCCGACATCGCAGCTTCAATCAAGACCCTCGCGGCGCAGCTTGAACTCGCCGGCACGGTCGCGGTGTTCGTGCGGTGGTGTGGCTCCGCGACGTTCGCGCGGCTCGATGCGTTTTGCCGAGGCGTCGTCGGCGGTCTTGCGGGCGTGCTGGCGCCGCATGCGCCGATCGTGCTCGCGGGCGACAGCGATGTCGGCGGCCTCATCGGAATTCACCTGCGCGAGGAGCTGAAAGTCACGAACCCGGTGGTCTCGATCGACGGCCTCGAGCTCAAGGATTTCGACTACATCGATATCGGCGCGCTGTTGGAGAATTCCGGTGCGGTGCCGGTGGTGATCAAGTCGCTGGTGTTTCCGGGTAGCCCGGATGGAGCGCAGCGTAATCCGGGACCGCGAAACTGACCCGCATTCCGCTTCGCTCCATGCAGGCTACGATTGGCCCCAGATCGCGCGCGCTGCTTCCACCACGCGCGCGAGCTTCGCCCACTGATCGGCCTCGCTGACCGGATTGCCGGCAGCCGTCGAGGCAAAGCCGCACTGCGGGCTGATCGCAAGACGCTCCACGTCGATGAACTTCGACGCGTCCTCGATCCGGCGCTTGAGCCCGTCGAGGCTTTCGAGTTCCGGCGTCTTGCTACTGAGCAGCCCCAGCACCACGCCCTTCCCGGCCGGCACGAATTGCAACGGCGCAAAATCACCGGCGCGCGCGGTATCGAACTCGAGCAGAAAATGATTGACATTGGTATTGCTGAAGAAGCGCTCCGCAACCTGCTCATACCCGCCGGCGGAGAGGTAATTGCCCTTGAAGTTGCCGCGGCACACATGAACGCCGACGATCGTATCGGATGCGTCCGCAACCGCCGCATTGATCGCCTCGATGTAGAGATCGACAAGCTTGTCCGGGTCCTGTCCCTGCGCCACGACCTGACGGCGGATGGCGGGATCGCACAGCATGGCGAGCGCAACCTCGTCGAGCTGAACATAGCGGCAGCCGGCGCCGCTGAGTTCTCCGATCTCATCACGAAAGATCTTTGACAAATCCGCGAAAAAAGCCTGGGCGTCGGCGTACGCCGATCGCTCGGCATAATCGCCGCAACGATAAAAATGCATCGTGGACGGCGCCGGCAGCGTGATCTTGGGCATGATGCCGCTGTCATTTCCGATGAGACCGCGCAGGAACAAGAACTCGTCGAGCGCGAGCGGCGTCGTGCGGCGTAGCCTGCCCTCGGCGTAAGGCGCGGTGAAGTCGAGCTCGCGGCCTTGATCGTCGCGAAAGCGGAAGGCCGCCGGCCGGATCGTGAGCCCCTGGGTGCGTTCGACAAATCGCGCCCAATAGGATCCGCGCCGGAATTCGCCGTCGGTAATCACGCCAAGGCCGAGCGCCCCCTGCCGCTTCACGACATCACGGATCGCGTCGTCTTGCGCGCGCGCGAACCCTTCGTCGTCGATGCGTCCGGCGGCGTGGTCGCGAAACGCTTGACGCAGGGACGCCGGTCGCAGCAGGCTGCCGACATGATCGGCGCGGAACGGCGGGCGACCTGGAAACCTTCCCATAAACCTCTCGCGATTCTTCCATGACAAGGCGAAAAATTCTATAGGCCTATAGATGGCGGTCCAGGCCCTGTCAACGCGAAGCAAACGCCGCGGCACCGCGCCTGCGCGCAAGCGCACCGGTGCACGGCGACGCTCGGGTGAGATCAACGACGCCGCTGCGCGCGTGTTCGCGCAACACGGCTACCACGGCGCGACCACTCAGCAGATCGCCGACCTGCTCGGTATCCGGCAGGCAAGCCTCTACTACTACTTTCCGTCAAAGGAGGTGGCGCTCGAGATCGTATGCATGCAAGGGGTGGAAGATTTCTACGAGCGCGCGCGCGCGATCGCGGCTGGCGCCGGCAGCGCGAGCGAAAAGCTCGCTGGGCTGATCCGCGCGCACCTCACCCCGCTGCTCGATCGGGCCGACTATGTTCGGGTGTTTCTCAACGAGCGGCAGTATCTGCCGCGCGCGAGCCGGCACCGGATCGCCAAATGGTCGCGTGGGGTCGAGCGGGTGATCGAAGCCGTGATCAAGGACGGCATCCGTTGCGGTGAGTTCGCCGCCGGCACCGACCCGCGGCTGGCGACGCTCGCCGTGCTGGGCATGCTCAACGCGGCATCGTCCTGGTACGGCAAGGAGGATGCGTCGCTCGAGCGCATTGCCGGCGCGTTCGTGCGGCTGACGATCAACGGTCTGGCGAACCCAAAAGCGCGTCCGCGCTGACACCGCTGGACTTGCGGACCTCATCCGCAACAACGATCGCCTCGGCCGCGACCAGGTTCTGATACATGTGGCGCAGCGCGCGCCGCAGCACTGCGCGCTCCTTGGCCGACAGGCCGGCGCTGGCGATCTCCTGATAGCGCAGGCCGAGCGGGATCAGCCGCTCGACCAGGCTGCGGCCGCGCTCACTCAGCCCCACCGCAATCTCGCGACCGCTTGTCTTCGATGGCGTTCGAACGACGAGGCCGGTGCGCACCAGCCTGGTCACAATCCGCGACAGGGTCGACACTTCGATGCTGGTGAGGCCAGCGAGGTCGGTGTGTCGCTGCGCGCCGTGACTCGACAGCGCGGCCAGCACCCGCCACATCGCGATGCTCAGGCCGACGCGCGCCAGCACATCCTCGCCGAAGCGCAGCGCCATGATCGAGCCGACCCGGTTGATCAGGTAGGGCAGATAATCATCGAGGTCAAAGCGAGGCGGATGGTCGGCCATGGGCGGATTCGGATGATTGCAGCCGACAGATCTAAGGTAAAAAAATTGCATTTACAACAGTTGTTTTTGCAATTAAGGTGTCGTCCACATCGAAAGAATGCTTCGTCGCACCCACAGGGAGGACACGATGGAGTTCGGCTATTTCACGCTCAGCGACAATCGCTACGAAAACAACCTGCGCTCGGCCAACACGTTCGTCCAGAACATCACCGACGAGGCGCTCTACGCCGAACGGCTGGGCATGCACTCGGCCTGGATCGGCGAGCACCACTTCAACTCGCTCGGGGTCCTGTCCTGCCCGGATTTGGTCCTCTCCTATATCGCGGCGCGCACGAGCCGCATCCGGCTGGCGCCGGCGGTCACGGTGCTGCCGCTGCATCATCCGATCCGCGTCGCCGAACAGTGGGCGACGTCTTGATCTGCTCAGCAACGGGCGCGTCGATTTTGCCGCCGGCCGCGGCTACGACCGGGGTGAGTACGCGCCGTTCGGCGTGGATTTCAATGACAATCAGGGTATTTTCGAAGAGGGTCTCGAGGTCGTGCGCCGCTTGTGGGAAGCAGAGGGCGACGATCGCATCTCGCACGAGGGCAAGCACTACAACTTCAAGAATGTTCGCATCACCCCCAAGCCGGTGCAAAAGCCGGTCCCCACCTACGTCGCGTCGTTCTCCAAACTGTCGATCGAGCTCGCCGCCCGCCTCGGCTGCGGCCTGATTGTCGCGCCGTTCGCCGCCGCCATGAGTTTCGGCGGGCTCAAGCAGGTTGCCGATCTCTATCACGAAACCTGCGCCAAGCATGGCAAGCCGGCGGGCCGGCTGATGTGCAGCTACTTCACCCACTTCGCCGACACCAAGGAACAGGAAGCGGCGCAGCGCGCGCGCCAGATCCGCTACTACAAGGAGTGCGTGATCCCTGCGCTGCCGGGCGATCCCAAGACCGCGCCGCCGAGTTACCGCTACTTCGTCGACATGGTCGACCGGCTGACCAAAGTGCGACCCGAGGACCTGACGGAGAATTCCGTGCTGATCGGTACGTCCGCCGGCATCACCGAGACGTTGAAGAAGGTGGAAGCCGCAGGCTTTTCGGAGGTGATCCTCTACTTCAACGTCGGGCTCAAGCCGCATGCCCAGGTCAAAGAGGAGATGGACCGGTTCATGCGCGATGTGGCCCCCGCCTTCGAGGGCGGACACAAGAAGCGCGCCGCCTGAGGTAGACGACCGGCGGCCACAGGCGTAAAACGCGCGCCATGGCCATCGATCGCAGATCCACCCTCGCCCTCCTGGCCGGCGCCATCGCGACGCCGGCGTTCGCGCAAGCCCCCGCCATGAGCAAGGTTACCGCCTTTGCGTTCAGTTTTTCCGCGCTCGACGGCGGTACGATCCGGCTCGCGGATCATGCCGGCAAGCCGATCCTGGTGGTGAACACCGCTTCGTTGTGCGGGTACACGCCGCAATATGCCGGGCTGCAGCAGCTCTGGACCCGGTTCAAGGATCGCGGCCTGCTGCTGATCGGCGTGCCGTCGAACGACTTCGGCGGTCAGGAGCCGGGCGGCGCCACCGAGATCAACGAGACCGCGCACCACCAGTACGGTGTCAGCTTTCCGATCACGGCGAAGGCCGCGGTCAAGGGCCAGGGCGCGCACCCGTTCTACAAGTGGGCGGCGGCCGAGCAGCCGAGCGAGACGCCGCGCTGGAACTTCCACAAGTACCTGATCGGCCATAGTGGGCACATCGCGGCAGCGTTTCCGAGTGCGGTCGAGCCGACCGATACGCGGATCATCACCGCGATCGCGAAGGAGCTCGGCGCCGAATAGACGCCTCTGCGCGATCTCCGTAGCCTGGATGAGCGAAGCGCAATCCAGGATTCGGCGCGTCCCCGGATTTCGCTTACGCTCCATCCGGGCTACCAGTGATGCTTACGCGGCGGCGTCGACCTTCAGCACGCCGCGCCGGATCTGATCCTCCTCGATCGATTCGAACAGCGCCTTGAAGTTGCCTTCGCCGAAGCCGTCATCGCCCTTGCGCTGGATGAACTCGAAGAAGATTGGGCCGATGGCGTTGGCGGAGAACAGCTGCAGCAGGATCTTAGTCTCGCCGCCCGCTACCACGCCTTCGCCGTCGATCAGAATGCCGAGCTCGCGCAGGCGCGCGAGCGGCTCGCCATGGCCCGGCAAGCGGCCTTCGACCCGCTCGTAGTAGGTCGCGGGCGGCGCCGGCATGAAGGCCAGGCCCTTGCGGCGCAGCCGCTCGACGCTCGCGTAGATGTCGCGGCAGCCGCAGGCGATGTGCTGGATGCCCTCGCCATGATACTGGTGCAGATATTCCTCGATCTGGCTTTTGTCGTCCGCCGATTCGTTGATCGGAATACGGATCTTGCCGTCGGGGCTGGTGAGTGCCTTGGAGAACAGGCCGGTGAGCTTGCCCTCGATGTCGAAGTAGCGGATCTGCCGGAAATTGAACAAGCGCTGATAGAAGTCGGCCCACACATGCATGCGGCCGCGATGAACGTTGTGGGTCAGGTGGTCGATGTAGAACAGGCCATTGCCCTCGGGCGTCGGATCGGGCGTGCCGAGCCACTCGAACTCGGCCGCGTAGGGCGAGCCCTTCGCGCCATAGCGATCGATCAGATAGATCAGGCTGCCGCCGATACCCTTGAGCGCCGGAACCGGAAGCGTCTTGGTGCCCGCGGCCGGATCGGCGGCTTGCGCACCGAGCCCCAGCGCGCGCCGGTAAGCGTGTTCGGCGTCCACCATCCGGAACGCCATCGAGGGCGCGCACGGCCCGTGCTCGGTCACGAACCGCATGGCGTGGCTGTCCGGCGCTTCGTTCACCAGATAGTTCACGCCACCCTGACGATAGAGCGTGATATTGCGGCTGCGGTGGCGCGCCACCGGCGCAAATCCCATGCGGACAAAGAGGTCATGCAACGCACGCGGCTGCGGATGGGCAAACTCGACGAACTCAAATCCGTCGGTACCCATCGGATTGTCGCCGGTGATGCGGGCCGGCGGCGCGTCGAACGGAAACGGTCCCATGGTTGTTCCTCCTCTTTGCGACAGAATCGCGCAAAGGCGACGCAATGGGCTTGCAAAACCACGCGCCGTGAGGGGCGCCATGCACGGATCGTGTATATTGCGGCCCAGCCATGCACACGATCGACCTCGATGACTTCGATTTCCGCCTGCTTGGTGCTTTGCAGGAAGACGGCCGGCTGACCAATCAGGAGCTGGCCGAGCGGGTCGGACTGTCGGCCTCGCAGTGCTCGCGGCGCCGAACGCGGCTCGAGGAGAGCGGCATCATTCGCGGCTACCATGCGGAGCTCTCCGCCGACGCGCTCGGGTTGGGGGTCCTGGTGTTTGTTCACGTCACCTTGACGACGCACTCCCCGGACAATTCGAGGCGGTTCCGCGACCTCGTCGCGCGCAGCGACGAAATCCAGGAAGCCTATTCGCTCACCGGCGAGACCGACTATTTGCTCAAGATGGTGCTGCCCGACCTGAAAAGCCTGGCGGCCACCGTCAATGAGCGCCTCCTGGTCCACGACACGGTGGCCCATGTCCGTTCTTCCGTGGTCCTTGACCGTCTCAAGGATACGGCGCAGCTCCCTCTCAAGCGCACGAGCTAGGCTTCACAATCCGTGACCCGCGGACGCAGCGAAGCCTCGCCGTTCTTCAAGCCATTAGCCTTACATAAAGACCTTCACGCGTGGCTCTTTCTTCCACCAGAGCGAGCAACACGTCTATTGTCGGTGTGGCGATGTCTTTCAATCTCGCAAGTTCCTGGACAGCTCCGACTAGGGCTCCGATCTCCACCGTACGGTGGCGCTCGAAATCCTGAAGCATCGACATCTTGTGGCCCACGGCCCGTCCCGCGACCGTTAATCGCCGATCGATCATCGCCTCATCTATCCGAACACCGAAAGCATCGCTTACCGCCTTCGTTTCCTGCATGCAGTTGACGCACAGAGCGCGCAAGCTCGCCTCGTGGGTGATGCGATCGAGTGTCGCGAGCGTGAGAGCGCTAATGGGATTGAAGCAGACATTGCCCCACAACTTGAGCCAAACGTTGTAGCGAATATCGCTTCGAATAGGCGCATCGAAATTTGCGGCGCGCATGATCTCGCTGAGAGCCTCTACCCGCTTCGATCTCGTTCGATCGGGCTCACCCAAAATGAACCGATTGAACTCGCGATGTTCTATCACGCCCGGATCGACGACCTCACAAGCAGGATCGATGACACAACCGATCGCCCTCTCTGGTCCGATCGTCTCCCATTGAAGCCCCTTGGGATCCACGGACCTTAGGTGCGTTCCTTCGAAGGAGCTGCCTTCCTTGTAGAAATACCACCATGGAATGCCATTCACCGCGGCGACGACCGCCGTATCGGGTCCTAAAAGCGGTCGCATGAACGGTGCCGCAGTGTACGCCTGGTGCGATTTGAGGGTACAGAACACGTAATCCTGAGCACCGAACCGAGAAGGATCGTCACTGGCACGGACCATCGCCGTTTTCTCAATTCCAGCCATCCGTAGGGTGAGACCTTTCGAAGCTATTGCGGAAAGGTGCTCACCGCGGGCGATCACGCAAACATCATGTCCCGCAAGCGATAGTTCGACCGCGAGATAGCCACCGATAGCGCCGGCACCGAAGACGCAGATCTTCATCGCATTGCTCACGTGTTGACGGGATTCGCTGGGCACTTTTGGGTTGCGCGAATCCCTGGGTGGTTGGGCCAAGCGTAAGATTTAGAACACGTCTCGCTCTTTCGTCATTTCGGTCTCCGCTTGGCGATATCTTCGGGCTTGACGCGGCCCGTCTTGCCGCCAAAGTGCCCGATCACGTAATTGGCGACCGCAGCAAGCTCGGCATCCGAATAGGCTGGGCCGAATGGCGGCATATAAATGTTTTGGTCTTTGATGCGGTACTTCGCGCCGTTCAGCATGATCTCAGTTATGTTATGGCCGTCGGGATCGGCCACCGATCGGCTGCCGGCCAGCGAGGCATAGACCGTCTGCCGGCCGTCGCCGTTGTATTGATGGCAGTTTGCGCAAACGCCTTCGAAAACGTAACGGCCGAGTTCGTTCTGCGGCTCCTTCGCACCCGGGGCAGGCACGGCGTCGACCTCGTAATCACCAGTTTGCGCCGCAACTGTGCGAAGATAAGCGACAAGAGCGTTGATGTCCTCCGGCGTCAGATATTGCAGGCTGTTCTCCACCGCTTCGGCCATCGGTCCGGCGGCGGAACCGCGACCTTGCGCGTGGGCGGAGGAGAGATAGCTGGCCAGTTGCGCATCGGACCAATCGCCGACGCCAAAGCGTTTGTCGGCTGTGATGTTATAGGCGAGCCAGCCTTGCAGAACCTCGCCGGCGAACGCGCGGCCGCGTTCCAGCCCGTAGGCCAGATTGCGCGGCGTGTGACATTGGCCACAATGGCCGAGCGCGGTGGCCAGATAAGCGCCGCGATTGACCGCGGCGGATCGTGCGGGATCGGGTGCAAAGCGCCGGTCGCTCAGGAACAGTAGAATTCCAGAACGCCATGCCCCAGCGCTGGTTGAACGGGAAGCTGAGATTGTTCTCCTTATTCGCTACATGCTGCGGCGGCAGACTGAACAGATAGGCCTTGATTGACAACGCGTCGTCGCGGCTCATGGCTGTGAACGAGGTGTATGGAAAGGCCGGATAGAGGTAGCGCCCGCCCGGCGCAATGCCGCGGTGCAGGGCGCGCACAAAATCGTCGTCGCTCCAACTGCCAATGCCGGTCTCGCGATCTGGTGTGATGTTGGTCGAATAGATCGTGCCGAAAGGCAGCTTGAACGGGAGGCCGCCCGCGAATGGCTTGCCGTTCGGGGTGCTGTGGCAGGCCGCGCAATCGGCGGCGCGGGTGAGATATTCACCGCGCGCGATGAGCGTCGCGGTTATCGGTCCCGCCGGTGCGCCCTTGTCTCCAGCATGCATCGAACCGTCGTAGACGACATACAGTGCGCTCGCGACAATGCCGATAACGATAATGCCGGCGACGATGGAAATGGCTCTCAGGATCGTCATGCGCGCGCCTCTCGAAGAGCGGATGAAATCTTGTGTGCAAGAGCCACGAGAACTCGTGAGAAACTAGCTGAGTGCCCTCTTTACCCGTCCTGGAGTCATCGGCGCTTCCCGCAGCCGCACGCCGGTGAGTCGCGCCACGGCATTGTTCACGGCTGGGGTGACGATCGGCACCGACATCTGGCCCACGCCGGTCGGTTGATTGTCGGTGGGGATGAGTTCGACATGAATATCCGGAACATCGTTCATGCGCATGACTCGGTAATCATAGAAATTGTTCTGTTGGACGGCACCGTCCCGGATGCTGATTTCCTCGGTCAAAGCCAAACCGAGGCCATAGACGATGCCGCCCTCGAATTGCGCGACGACGTTGTCGGGTTGCACCGGAATTCCGCAATCCACGACACACCAGAAATTGTGCACTTTGATCTGGCCGGTGGCGCGGTTGACCGAAACCTCCGCGACGCCGCTGATCAGCGTGTCGTTGTAGACGATGAAGGCGCAGCCCAAGGCCGTGCCGTCGCGTTTGCGGCTCCAGTCGGCCATTTCCGCGACGCGCTCCAATACTTTGTGTCCGCGCGGCGTAATCTTCAACAACTCCAACCGGAACTGCATGGGATCGACATTCCGACGGAGCGCCACCTCGTCGAGAAATGCCTCTGCCACAAACTTGTTTGCGATGTCGCCGATGCCGCGCAGCGGACCAGTCCGAACTCCGGTATCGCGCGGAATCTGGCCGCCGTACTGGTTGGGAATATCGTAGCACGTCAACTCGACCCCACCCATCAGTTGATAGTCCCGATCATTGTTGGCGCGAAAGAACCCCGGATCTTCAAACGGCAATACGCGGTCGCCCACCACACGTTGATGATAGGCGATTAACTTGCCGGACGCGTCGAGGCCGGCGCGTAGATAATGTGCCGTAATCGGCCGGAAATGGCCGTTATGGACGTCGTCTTCGCGCGTCCACATCACTTTCACAGGCTGTCGCGCGCTCTTCGATAGCAGCACGGCATCGACGACAAATTCCTCAGCGTAATCGCCGCGCCGCCCAAATCCGCCGCCGAGCAGCGTATAGTTGAGCTTTATCCTCTCAGCCGGGATATCGAGCGCCCTCGCCGCCGCAGCCTGAGCCGCCGTCGGATATTGCGTACCGCACCAAACCTCGGCGGCATCGCCGCTGACTGACACCGATGCGACGGCGTTCAACGGCTCCATCTGCGCATGGTAGGCGTAGTGACAGCGATATTCCGCGCTTCGATCCTCGTCGCCGCCTTCACCAGCGCTGCTTCCGCATCACCCTGCTTGTACCACTCAACAGTCGTCGGCCTGTTGAGATCGCGGGCATCGGCAGCGAACGCGTCCAGGCCTTTGTCGCTGTCGAATCCCCAAGCCTTTCCGCTGCGCTGCCACGTTACGCCGGATGCAAGCGCGGACTTGGCGTTAAACGCAGCCCACGGAGTTTTTGCGAGGACGCCGACGCTATAGGGTAGGCGCACGACATCGATAACTCCGGCAACCGCTCTGGCCGCGGCGTCGTCGACCTTGTCGGGCGCGCCGCCATAGACCGGGGTCCGCAAAATCGCCCCGTAAATCATCCCGGGCACTTGGACGTCGATGGCATACTGTGCGGTGCCATTGACCTTGGTCGGCAGTTCGACGCGCATGACGTCGTGGCCGATCAGCCTAAAGTCGCTGGCTTTCTTCAACGCTTCCGGTTTGATCTCGGGGGCAACCGCCGGGATTTCGGCGAACGCGACGATTTCACCATAGCTGATACGCTGGCCCGATTTGGCGTGCACGACGATGCTCGGCTCCGTGCTCAACTCGGCCAGAGGCACGTTCCACCGCTTGGCGACGTTATCGAGCAGCACGGCGCGCACCTGCGCGCCAAAGATGCGCAACTCGGTGAAGTAGCCGGCCACGCCGAGGCTGTGGGCCGTGAGCATCACGCCCCACAAGTGGGGATTGCCGTAAATTTTGTCGACAGGCGGGGCCGGCACAATCACCACCTTGGACCAGTCGGCGTCCAGCTCCTCGGCGAGGATCAACGGCAGCGAGGTCAGCGATCCCTGCCCCATCTCCGTAGCCGGTGCCATGATCGATATGTCGCCGCTGGGGGCGATACTGACCCATGGATTGAACGGCGTTCCGGAGACGTGAGACGCCTCGGTCGCAGCGTGCCCAAATCGCGCGCGTCCGGTCGCGACACTGAATGTCAGGCCCGCGATCCCGATCATGAAACCACGGCGCGAAAACCCGGTCTTCGAGCAAGCCATTTGGTTCATGGCTCAGCCCTCTCGCGCCGCGCGTTCGATGGCGCGCAGAATGTGCGGATAGGTGCCGCAGCGGCAGATATGCCCGCTCATCTGCGCGACGATATCGGCGCGAGTTGGGTGCGGATTCCGCTTCAACAGATCGGCCGCGCTCATGATCTGGCCGGACTGACAATAGCCGCACTGCGGCACGCGCTCGGCCAGCCAAGCCTTTTGCACGGGATGCGACGAATCCGGCGAAAGCCCCTCGATCGTGGTCACTTCCTTGCCGGCAACATTCGACACCTGCGTTTGGCACGAAAACGCGCGCTTGCCGTCGATATGCACCACGCAGGCGCCGCAGAGGCCGACGCCGCAGCCGAACTTGGTGCCGGTGAGTTTGAGCTCTTCCCGGATCACCCACAGCAGCGGCGTGTCATCGGGAGCTTCGTAAGCTCTGCGCTCACCGTTGATTTTCAGCGTCGCCATAATTCCCCTGTGGTTGGCCCAGTATGCTCGATGCAACGCAAGAGCATCATGGCGTAACTGTTAGCAAGCAAACCGACGCGACACGAAGAGATCCCGACTTGCCACGTCGCAGTCAGCGGAAATGCTGACGATGATTCCTCCCAGAACTGCCGGTTGGCTTCATGATACTTCACCACGAACGCGTAGTGATGCAACCGCTTGGGCAGTGCTGTGAGCGGCTCCGATCTACTGGAAGTTGAACAGGCGCTGGTAGAAGTCGGCCCACACATGCATATGGCCGCGATGCACGTTGTGAGTCAGAGGATGTAGCGACGCACTCCCCGGACAATTCGAAGCGGTTCCGTAACCTCGTCGCGCGCAGCGACGAAATCCAGGAAGCCTATTCGCTCACCGGCGAGATTTGCTCAAGATGGTGCAGCCTGGCGACGACCGTCAACGAACGCCTGCTCGCCCACGACACGGTCGCGCATGTGCGCTCGTCGGTCGTGCTCGACCGCCTCAAGGAAACCGCGCGGCTGCCGCTGAAGAAAATTCGCTGAAGCTCAACGCCCCAGGATCGTGCGGCGCTTGGCGCGGATGCGCTCTTCGATCGCGCGCGAGGAACCGCCCTGCCCGCCCAGATACGCGTCTTGCACGGCCGGATTGCCGAGCAGCGCCGGCGCGGCGCCCGCAACCGTGATGCGGCCGTTTTCGAGCACATAGCCGCGGTCGGCAATGTCGAGGGCGGCGCGCGCGTTCTGTTCGACCACCAGCACGGTGCCGCCGGCGGCGCGCAGCGCGATGATCTGCGCCATGATGCGCTCGACCATCAGCGGCGCGAGACCGAGCGACGGCTCGTCGAGCAGCAGGAGCCGCGGCCGTGACATCATGGCGCGCGCGATCGCCAGCATCTGCTGCTCGCCGCCGCTCAGCGTCTGCGCGGCCTGACGGCGGCGTTCCTGCAGGATCGGAAACTGCCGGAACTGCTCCGCCATCGTGTCGAGCACGCCGGCATGATCGCTGCGCACATAGGCGCCGAGCCGCAGGTTTTCCTCGACCGTCATGGCGCCGAACAGCTGCCGGCGTTCCGGCACCTGGGCGAGCCCGGCGCGCACGATCGTGGCCGTCGGCGCCCGCGCGAGCGAACGGCCGTCGAAGGTGATGTCGCCGCCGGCGAGCGCCACCAGCCCCATGATGGTGTTGAGCAGCGTGCTCTTGCCGGCGCCATTGGCTCCGATCAGCGCCACGATCTCGCCGGCGCCGACGGTGAGCGACACCTCGCGCAGCACCGGCAGCCGGCCGTAGCCGCTGGTGACGCGATCAAGCTCCAGCAGCGTGCTCATGGGCATCCATGTGGGCGTCCTGCCCCAGATAGGCGGCGATCACCTGCGGGTCGGCGCGCACCTGGTCGGCCGGGCCATCGGCGATCTTCACGCCGTGATGCATGACCACGACACTGTCGGCGAGACCCATCACCAACCGCATGTCGTGCTCGACCAGGAGCACGGTGATCCCGAGCGCACAGATGCGCAGCACGAGTTCCGCGAGCCGCTCGGTCTCGGTGTCGTTGAGCCCGGACGCGGGCTCGTCCATCAGCAACAGTTTGGGCTCGAGCGCGAGCGCGCGCGCGACCTCGACCAGGCGCTGGTGCCCGAACGGCAGCATGCCTGGGCGCAGGTCCTCGGCGCCGCGCAGGCCGACGAAGGCGAGCGCCGCGCGCGCCGCGCTCTCGGCCGCCTTTTCCTCGCGCGGCACCCTGGGCAGGCGCGCCGAGATCCCGACGAGCCCCGCCGACATCAGCCGATGCCGGCCGCACATGACGTTTTCCTTGACCGTCATGTTGTCGAACAGCTGCAGGTTCTGGAACGTGCGCCCGATCCCGCGCTGCGCGATCTCTTCCGGCAGCAATGTTTCGATCGGCTCGCCGAGGAAGCGGACGGTACCGGCATCGAGCGGCTGATAGCCGCCGATCAGGTTGAACAAGGTGGTCTTGCCGGCGCCATTCGGCCCGATCAGCGCGGTGATCGACCCGCGCCCGACCGCAAAGCTGACATCGTTGACGGCGCGCAGGCTGCCGAATGCGCGCGACGCGCCGCGCACGTCGAGGATGGCGTCGCCGGCCGCCGGGATCTCGGCCGCGCGCGCAAGCGCCGACGGATCTGGCGCAACCGAGACCTCGTGCCCCTTGCGGCCGCGGCCTGCGACGCGATCAAACAATGTGCCGATCGCCCCTGCGAGCCCGGCCGGAAACGCGAGCAGCACGATCACGGTCAGGGCGCCCATGATCACCGACTCCCACAGCGGCAGCGACAGGCTGCGCAGGAGTTCGCGCAGGCCGGTGATGACGGTGGCGCCGAGCGCCCCGCCCCACACCGAGGTCAGGCCCCCGATGATCACGCCGGTGAGCAGATTGAGGCTATAGGCGAAGCCGTAGACGTTGGGATCCATGGCGCGCAGGTAGTGCGAGCCGAGGCTGCCGGCGACGCTCGCCATACCGGCGCTGACGACGAACATCTGCACCTTGTATTTGATCGCGTCGATGCCGACTGAGCCGGCCGCCATTTCGCTCGCGGCGATCGCCTTAAGCGCACGCCCGATGCGCGAGCGATCGATGTTGAGCCCGATGCCGACGCACACGAGCGCGATCGCCCAAACCGCGTAGTAGAACGCAATGTCGTTGGCGAACGAAACGCCGAAGATCGCGAATTTGGGCACCCCATGGGTCCCGAGCGCGCCGCCCGCATAGTCCGATTCCACCGCCAGCACGATGAAGATGAACTGCATCGCCAGCGACGCCATGGCGAGCACGAAGCCGCGCAGCTTCATGATCGGCCAGCCGATCACATAGGCGATCGCCATCGAGAGGACAGCGCCAGCGAGCAGCGCCGCGAACGGGTCGACGTGAAAACGCACGCTCAGGATCGCGCTGACATAGCCGCCGACCATGAGAAAGCCGGCCTGCCCGAACGCGAGCTGGTGCGCGTAGCCGATCAACAACACGAACCCGACCGTGCCGGCCGCCATGGCGCCGGCGACGATGCCGACGCCCACCGGATAACTGCCGGGATAGATCAGCGGATAGACGATGACCGGCACGGCGAACGCCGCCAGCGCGAGTCTTCGCTTCAGCCGCGCGAGGTCGGTCATGAATTGCTCGTGCCGCCGACGAGCGCGGCGCGGCCGAACAGAAAGACGCCGCCGCGAACCAGCAGGTAGGCGATCAGCACGCCGTAGACGATCGCGTCCTTGTAGCCGGACGACACGTAGCCGGCAGCGAGCGACTCGACCACCCCGATGCCGATGCCGCCCAGCACCGCCACCATCGGGTTGCGCATCCCGCCCAGGATCGCGCCGATAAAGCCCTTGAGCCCATAGGACACGCCGGCGTCCCAGGTGGCGAGTACGATCGGCGTAATCACGACACCGGCGAGCGCCCCGGCGGCACCGGCCAGCGCGAACACCAGCAGCGTCAGGCGTCCGGCGTCGACCCCCATCAGGCGCGCGGCACGCAGGTTGATGGAGCAGGCGCGCACCGCCCGTCCCACGTCGGTGAACTTCAGGAACCAGAACGTGGCGGCGAGCAGCGCCGCAGTCGCGGCCCACACCCACAGGCTTTGCACCGGCAGCACCGCGCCGAAGAGCGCAAACGTGCCCTCACCGGTGAAGCCCGGCAGGAACAGCGGATCCTTGCCGAACAAAATCAGGGCGATGCCGCGCAGCACCACCGCAACGCCGAGCGTGATGGTGATGCGGATGAAATGCGGCGCCTCGCGCACCGGCGCGAGCGTGAGGCGCTCCTGCGCGGCGGCGACGGCGGCACCGGCGAGGGTCGCGATCACGATCGCCGGCAGCACCGGCACGCCGGCGGCGACCAGCGCGGCCGCCACGATGCCGCCGAGCATGACGAACTCACCCTGCGCGAAGTTCACGACGCCGGAGACGTTGGCGGTGAGCACGAACCCGAGCGCCACCAGCGCGTAGACGCAACCGGTCGTCAGGCCGGGCAGCAGGAGCTGGAAGAAGACGTCCATGCGTTCAGTTCACGCGGCGCACCGCGGGTCCCCCTCACCGGGCCGCTGCGCGGCCGACCTCTCCCCAACGGGGAGAGGTGACTTTGGGCACGGCTTTGCCACTGGTTCACCTCTCCCCGTTGGGGAGAGGTCGCGAGCGAAGCGAGCGGGTGAGGGGGTCCAGAACGAGATCAAACATTCATTGCTTCTCAGGACGAAACCCAAGCGCCGCTCAATTCGTCAGCACCGGGATGCCCTTTTCCAGCCGGCCCATGCCGATCGACTCGAAGTTCTGGCCGGTGTGATCCTGCGGCGTGTAGGTGACCGGGCCGTTGAGCGCCGGCAGGCCCTTGACCTTGTCAAGCGCGTCGCGAATGCCCTGGCGCGAGCCGTCCGAGTTCTTGACGCCGGCCTCGGTGATCAGGCCTACGTCGAAACCGAACGTGTTGTAGTAGACGGCGTTACGGCCGAGCCCTTTCTCCAGTTCGGCGTAGAACTTGGCGGTATCGCCGCCGGCCTTGGCGCCGAAACTCCCGAGCTGGATCGGCACGATCACGCCGTCCGCAGCTTCGGCCCCCCCGATGCCCTCGAAGAACGGCTTTGCCACCACCGACTGGCCCATGATCAGCGGCATAGTGAGGCCAAGCTGCTTGATCTGCTTGAAAGTGAGGATTGCCGCCCGACCGGCGGCGCCGTCGTAAAGCACATCCGGATTGGCGGCACGGATGCGGGTGAGCTGGGCGTTGAAGTTGGTATCCTCGACCCCGAAGGTTTCGATCGCGACGATCTCGAAGCCGTACTCGGGCGCAAACTTCTTCATGTTGGCCATTTCGGATTGGCCGAACGCGTCGTTCGGCTCCAGCATGGCGAGGCGCTTGTAGCCCTTCTGCTTGATGTACTGGGCGAGCCGCGTCATGAAATCGCGCGTCGCCGGCGCCACCTTGAACAGATACGGGTCGGCCGGCGTTCCGAGCGCATCGGCGGCGCCGCCAGAGATGATCGGAACCTTGAACTCGGACGCGAGCGTCTTCACCGCCATGGCGGAGCTCGACGGAATGAACAGGTAGATCAGGTGAATGTCGGGATCGCCGGCGAGCCGCCGGAACGCGTTGGCGGCGTTGACGCCGTTGGTCTCGTCATCAAGCGTCGTGAACACGACCTTCTTGCCGGGCAGGCCGCGCACCTTGAGCCAGGCCTCTAGTCCGTCCATCGTATCGCGCGCCGGCCCGGCAAACCCGCCGGTCAGCGATTCGACGATGCCGACCTTGAAGTCCTGCTGGGCGTGCGCGGGGATCGTGATTGCAGCCGAGAGCGCGAACGCGGCAACGAGACCGACCGACAGAATTCTGGTGAGCACTTGTCATTCCTCCCTGGAAGCTGCGTCTGCGCGCTGGAGCTGAAGTTTTTGGACCGATCCTGAGGAACGCGCGCACGTCCTTCGTCCGACCTCGTCCTGAGGAGCCTGGCCCGCAGGGCCAGGCGTCTCGAAGGACGGCAACAAATGATGCGCTTTTGCTCTGGGCCGTCCTTCGAGACGCTCGCTTCGCTCGCTCCTCTGGACGAGGTCCACGAATTTTTGCGTATCGGGACGACGAGCAATCGCTTCGCGGGCGCTACGCTGTCACCCCGTGGCGATCGTGATTGTTTGGACGATGGTCGCCGGCAAGCCAGCGCTTGAGCTCGGAGTGGCAATCCTTGAGCCGCATGGCGTTGATGGCTTCGACATCCGGGGCATCGATCGTGAATTCGACCTTCAGGCCATCGGGGCTCGCCGTGTAGATCGACTTGCAGTAGCCGTGATCGGTCTCGCGGAACGGCAGGCCCGCCGCCTTCACGCGCTGCGCGATCTGATCGTAGGTCGAATGATCGACCAGCATGGCGAAGTGTTGACCCTGATCCGGGCGCACCGCTTTGAGCGCCTCGTACACGTCATCGTCGGCGTATTGGAAGAACGCCAGCGCGCCGCCGTCCGCCAGCGAATAGAACGTGTGGCAGTAGTCGATGTCACGCCCGACCGAAGCGTTGTAGGCGCGTTCGCACCACGTGGCCGTGAGCGGAATGCCAATCGCGTCCTCCCAGAACTGGCGGTTCGCTTCGTGATCCTTGACCACGAATGCGTAGTGATGCAGTCGCTTGGGCAGCGTTGTCAGCGGCTTGGTCGCGGGCTTCGCGTGGACGTTCATCGGCTCCTCCATCGAGCAATATTTGTAGCCACTTTAGGCTGATTTCAGCTCCGCTCCAACCGACTCCCGCCGCTTTGCGGCGCGCATACCTGCGCCCCGAATCCGATTGAGCAAGCCGGTCACGTCGGTGGGCAACGTGTCGGAACGCCAGGCCACGTGCCCATCGGGACGCACCAGCACCAGCTTGCGCTCGTACAGACGCACAACCGCCGGATCGAGGATCGCCACAACGTCGACCGGCATGCCGCACCGGTAGGCCGCTGCCACGATGGGGGCGGCCGGTGGAGCATCGGGTCCCAGCCGCAGCAAGATGAAATTGCGCCCGAACAGATCAAGCGTCGAGCGCCCGTCGGCGAGCCAGGCGTGCGGGGCGCGGCAACCCGGATGGCTGGTCTGGGTGTAGAGACGTGTATCCTCAGGCTCGGGCGGTGGTTCGCCATCGGGCACGATGATGGGCGAGCCCGCGTAGCAATAGCCAAGATGGGTGTGGAGCGGATTTTCCCAGGCGAGCGCGTTGTTCGACGCGAGCCGGCGGCCGAGTTCGGCGCGCACCCGTTCGCCTTCGGGCGTCTCGTCGGTCACATGCGGCACCGGCCGGCGCGAGCCATAGCGCTCGAAGTTCCGCATCGCCTCGTCGCATTGGCGAATGCCGACCGGACGGCGCTCCGGCTCGTAGCTCGCAAGCAGCCGCGGCCCGCCCCAGCCGTGATGGACAGCGGCGAGCTTCCAGCCGAGGTCGACGGCGTCACCGATGCCGGTGTTCATCCCGAGCCCACCGTTCGGCGGCATCACATGGGCGGCGTCCCCGGCCAGAAACACGCGCCCGCGCCCATAATGATCCGCCACCATACGACGGCGCACCCAATGCCCGACCTTGAGAATCGTGAAATCGACATCGCTGCCGATGGCACGACGAATCTCCTGGGCGGCATCGACCGAGTTGGGGTCCATGTCGGGCTCGCCGTGAATCATCAGGCGCCAGCGCTCGGCACCGTCGGCCGGCGTGAGGCTCGCCCACGCGCCTTCGGGCCCGATGATCACGTAGCGGCCGGCCTTACCCTTGTCGTGCGCGTCCCACAGCGCGGGTGCGCGAAACATCACGTTGACCGAGCGATTGATGATCGGAATGCCGTCCATCTCGATGCCGAGCAGGGCGCGCACCATGCTGGCGAAGCCATCGCAGCCGACCAGATACTGGGCGTGCACGCGTTCATCCGCGCCGGTCGTCTCGTCGTGCAGTTCGGCGACGACGCCGCCGGGGGTCTCATGGAACGCTGCGAGCCGGCAGCGATAGCGCAGCGTCACGCACGAATAGGCGCGCGCCGCATTCGCCAGGATCGGATCGAAAACGAATTGCGGGCAGTGGGCGAATTGTTCCGGACTCGTCGGAAACGGCGCGATGTCGCGCAACGGCGGCATCGGGATGCGACCGAGTTCGTGGCCGTTGAGGCCGGTGACGAACACATTGTCGAACGGAAAGTCTTCCGGAAAGCCCCAGTGCTTGACCTGTTCGGCGATGCCCCAGCGCCGGCAGAATTCCACCGTGCGGATGCCGGTGGCGAACATCTTGGCGTCGACGACATCGCCGTCGCCCTGCTCGACCAGGAGGCACGGAACGCCGCGCCAGCCAAGGTCGAGCGCCAGCGCCAGGCCGACCGGCCCGCCGCCGACGATCAGAACCGGGACGTCGGGCATGACTTCCCCGCTTTCGCCTTGCCGAGCACGCGCCGACGCGTGCAGGGAAATGCCGTTATTTCAAGTTCAGCGGCGCCCCGTCGAGATCCTCGGCGCGGTCGACGCTGATGGTCACCGCGAAACCCTTCTTCTCCGGATCGCGATCCTTCTCGGGTTGGATCAGCTTCTGCCAGACCTCATCGTAAACGGGGCCGGATTTGTGAATCTTGGCCGTGCCGTAGAAGCGGGCGATCCCGCCCTTTGGCAGCATGCCGGACTCACGCAGCTTCGGATTGCGGAAAAACACCGTGAGCCTGGTGCCGTCCTTGAGGGAGGAATTGGTCGTTCCCTTGCCGCGCTCCCAGAGCGCGAGATGGGTGTCGTCCAGCACCATGGTACTGCCGCGCGGCGTGACCTGCGCAAAGCCGTCCGGCAGGACGCTCCCGATCAGGCAGGTATTCGCCGGAAACGCCGAATTGATATGCTCATGCAAAGGTTTTGGAATGCTGGCCAAGACGTGCTCCTTCATTGTCGGCAGGGTTGATTTTTAAGGTCATCCATAGCGGCTGTTAATAGCCGCCCGAGCATATAGCTCATAGCGCGCGTTCATTAATAGTGGGCACTGATTTTGGAACCGATGACCGAGCGCGTCGCGGGAGCGCCGGGCCCCCGCCGCGCCGCCCAGGTTGCAAGCCGAAATTATTTGATCCGCTGCGCCCCTTCCTTCACGTAGCTCAAATCGACATAGGGTTTGATATCGAGCTTGGCTTTCAGGAAGCCGAGGTCCTGCTGGACATCGATGCTCCGCTGCAGTGCGTCGATGTCCGGAATCATGTTGGGATCGCGGTAGAGATCCTTGTTGGTATACATCCAGCTCGCGAACGCCGCCGCCGGCAGTTTGCTCACGCGGGCGGCGATCTCCAGGAGCTGGTCGCGATTCTTCGGGTCCATCAGATAGTGCAGAGCGCGCACCGAGTTCTTCCATGAAGTCGGTCATGGCGGCCTTGTTCTTCTGCAGGAAGCCGTCGCGCGCAGCCCAGATGATGAATTCCGAGCGCCCGATCGCGTCCTTGACGGTAAAGAGCGGCCTGCCGATGGCGACCAGTTCCGGGTTGATCGAGAATGGCAGCACCGCCGTGATCAGGTCGGCCTTCTTATCGGCCAGCAGAGCACGCATGTTCGGAAACGCGCCTTCAACGACAGTATAATCGCGCTTGTCGTCGAGGCCGTGCTTCTTGAGCATCGCCCGCATGGCGATATCGACCGCCGCGCCCGGGCCGACGGTCGCCGCGACCTTGCCCTTCATATCCTCGACCTTGTTGACCGGGCCGTCCTTGAGCACCATGAACGGCGACGTGTAATAGCCGTCCACTCCCTCCTGGGCTTCGTCCGCGATCACGCGCAGGTCCGCCAGATTGGCGTTCTGAATGGCAAGCGCGAGCGACGAATAAGCCAAGAGTGCGATGTCCACTTCGTTGGTCGCGAGCGCCGTGATCATCGGCGGCGTGCCCTGGAAGCGGATCAACTCGATCTCGTAGCTCTTGCCCTTGTGTTGGAGGATCGAGGGAATCTCGTAGAGGATCGTGGGCGAGTTCGCGACCGGCACCACCCAGGCGATGCGGATCTTGACCGGCTGTTGGGCATGCGCGCTGGGCGCGCCGAACAACGCGGCCGCCATCACCGCTAGCAGTAATGCTCTCAACCGCATGAGGATCCTCCCTGGGTTGCGGCGTGCCGGGCACCCGTCCGCCGTCTTGGCGCGATTTCAGGGACGGGCCCCGGCCTTGTCAAGCGCATGCCCGGGTGACCGTCGCGAGGCCGACTGTTGCGTCGCAACACAACCGCGTCGATGATAAACACCGGATAAATGGCAGCTTCATATTCCTGACATTGTTTTTGTGGGAACTTTCGCGGGGGTGTAGTGTCATCAGTCGCGGAAAGGAGAAAGGTCCACATGCTCAAGATCGCTCTCGTCGCTGCAACCGTCCTCGCTGCCGGCAGTCTCATTGCGCCCGCTGCGTCCGCCATGCCGGTCAGCGGCTTGGCCTCGGCCTCTAACCAACTTTCGGCCGACGTCCAGAATGTCCGCTGGGTCTGCGGCCCGTATCGCTGCTGGTGGCGTCCCAACTACTGGGCCCCCTATTGGGGTTATCGCCGCTGGGGCTGGCGCCGCTGGTAATCCGCAAGCAAAGCCCTCGATCGTTGTTTGGGTGATGCGACGCCGTTTTTTACTGTCCGAAACCGGACACATATAGCGTTGCGGGCGGGCACAGCGAGCCCGCCCGTCTCATATCCGATGGGGATTATCGGCCGCGGCGCGCTCACACCGTCGTCGGCTCGAGTGCCTCCGGATGCCAGACCAGCAGCCGGGCGCGCAGTACGCTCATCAACTTGACCAGCGCGTAGCCGACCACCGCGATCTCGATGATGCCGGCGAATACGCCGAGCGAATCGGCGAAGCGTGACGCCGTTTGCATGCTGGCGCCGATGCCGTAGCCGCCCATCGCCATCTCGGTCAGCACGCCGACGATCAGCGCGATCGGCAAAGCGACCTGCAGCCCGGTGAAGATCTGCGGCAGTGCGGCCGGCAGCAGAACCTCCCAGGTCAGCGCCTTTTCGCTGGTGCCGAGGTTGCGCGCCGACCAGATCAGTTCCTTCTCGACGCCGTAGACGCCGACGACCGTGGCGGTGACCACCGGGAAGATGCTGTTGAACACGATCATGGTGATCTTCGACACATCGAAGAAGCCGAGCCACAGCACGATGATCGGCAGGAACGCGATCTTTGGAATCGGAAAGCCGATCGAGATGATCGGATCGAAGAACCAATAGAACAGCCGTGTACGCGCCATGGCGATTCCGAGCGCGATGCCGAAGACCGCCGAGATGAAAAAACCGGCGAGCGCGCGCCAGAGTGTGAGGCCGATAGCGACCGGTAGTTCGCCCGACATCGTGTCGGTCGCAATCCGTTCCAGCACGCCGCTGAACGTCGGCAGCATGAACGGCGTCACGAGCCCGCTGCGCGCTACCGCCTCCCAGGCGATCAGCAGCACGATCACCGGCGACCAGGCGATGAGCTGCCGGGTTGCGCCGCGCAGGCGCTCCGTGAGGCGCGGCCATTTGACCCCGTCCGGACGGCGCGCCAGCGTGTCGTCTATTCGCGCCATCGCAGCGCCCTTTGCATCGCGATCTGGTAGACGCGGTCAGCGAGGAAGCCGAGCAAGGCGACGAACAGCACGACCGCGAACATGCCGTCGTAATTGCCGCCGTCGCCGAGAAAGCCGATCAGATAGCCGAGCCCGCTGCGCGCCACGATCAGCTCGGAGGCGACCAGCAGCACCCAGGACAGCGCCAGCGCGGTGCGGATGCCGTTGAGCAATTCCGGCATCGCGCTCGGAACGACGACGTCCCAGAGCGTGCGCATGCGGCTCGCGCCCAGGCTGCGCGCCGACCACACCAACGTCTGCTCGCTGCCGCGCGCGCCGTTGAACGCCCCGATGGTGACGGGCAGCATGCAGCCGAGAAAGATCAGCAGAATCTTGGACGCGTCGCCGAAGCCGAGCCACAGCGCCGTCACCGGGATCAGCGCCGACTTGGGCAGTGGGTAGAAGATCTCCACGATCGGGCTGAGCAGCACGCGCATCGGCTGCCACCACGCCATCACGATGCCCAGCACCGCGCCGATCACGATCGCCAGCAGCAGACCCATGCCGCCACGATAGATCGAGGCGCCGGCGTTGCCCCAGAAATCATCACCGTCGATCAGGCGCCACCCGGCCTCGAACACCGACGTCAACGGCGGCAGCACGGCGGTCGAGACCCAGCCGAAATCGCTCGCGGCCTGCCACAGCGCCAGCAAAATGACGATCGGCAGGTAGCGGAACGCCGTGCCCGTGATCGCGCTGGTCATGATGTGGAGCGCGTCCCTTGCGCCTTGATGGCTTCCGCACGCACCAGTTCCCAGATCTCGTCGACTTTGTCGACGAACGGCTTGCTCTTGAACAGGTGCGGATCGCTGCGGTCGAAATTGGTCTCGATGATCGCCTTGATGCGGCCCGGCCGCGCCGACATCACGGCGACGCGGCGCGCCAGATAGACCGCCTCCTGCACGTCGTGGGTGACGAAGATCACGGTCTTCGGCGAGCGCCCCCAGATGCTCAGCAGCTCGGTCTGCATCAGGCTGCGGGTCTGGGCGTCGAGCGCGCCGAACGGCTCGTCCATCAGCAGGATTTCCGGGTCGATGGCGAGCGTGCGCGCGATCGCGGTGCGCTGCTTCATGCCGCCGGAGAGCTGCGAGGGATAGCTGTCCTCGAACCCGTGCAGGCCGACCATGTCGATGAAGGTCTGCGCGCGTTTTTCCTGTTCGGCGCGCGGCAATCCGGCGCGCTTGAGGCCGTACATGACGTTGGCCCGCACCGTCTTCCAGGGAAACAGCGCGAAGTGCTGAAACACGATGCCGCGGTCGGGACCAGGCCCTGCGACCGGCTTGCCGTCGACCATGATGCTGCCGGTCTCGGTCGGCAGGAAACCGCCCAGCAGATAAAGCAGCGTGGATTTGCCGCAGCCCGACGGACCGAGCAGCGCCAAAAACTCGCGCTCGGCGACGCTGATCGATACATCGTCAACCGCCAGTACCGGCTTGCCGTGCGGCGGGCGGTACACATGACTGAGCCGATCGATGACGATGTGGGCGCCGTTGGCAGCCATCGCTTCCTCAACCGTGCAACGGCGCGAGATGCAATCGGCCAACCGGTTTGGGTAGTCGTTGCATAGGCGTGTCCTGCGGTATCGCGATTGTTACAGGCTCACTTGTGCGCTGTCGAGGCGACCACTGTCAGGCGCGGCGGCTCGCGGCAGAGAGGGGCCCCACCGCTACCCTCCCCGTTGTGGGGAGGGTCGATTGCCGAAGCGCTGCGGAGGCGATCGGGGTGGGGGTAGCTATAGGTCGCCCGGCGCGCGCATCGATCAGTCACGACGACCCCACCCCGGCGCCTTCGGCGCCGACCCTCCCCACAAGGGGGAGGGTAAAGGGAGGCCGTGCGCCTCATACAGACCATATGCCATGGCCTGCGATGCAACGGCCCCGCAATGCGATGGCCCCGGGCACACGGCGTGCTAAATTCGCCCGGCGATTGTGCGCAGCACGCGGGCTCGACCATGAAACGCAAGATCGCCGCGATTCTGGCCGCCGACGTGGTCGGCTACAGCAAGCTCGTGGCGGAGGACGAGGAGGAGACGCTACGGCGTCTCGCCTCCTATCGGGCGGTGTTCGACGATTTCATCGCGCGCGGCTCGGGCCGGGTCTTCAACACCGCCGGCGACGCGATTCTGGCGGAGTTTCCGAGCGCGGTCGAAGCGGTGCGCTGCGCGATCGACGTGCAGGAAAGCCTGCGCACCCGCAATCTCGCCTATCCGCCGAGCCGGCAGATGTCGTTCCGGATCGGGATCACGATCGGGGACGTGGTCGAACGCGACGGCGACCTCCTGGGCGACGGCGTCAACATCGCGGCGCGGCTCGAAGGCCTGGCCAAGCCCGGCGGCCTCTGCGTATCGCGCACGGTCTACGAACAGGTGGCGAACAAGATGTCGGTGCAATTCGCCGACATCGGCGAGCAGGAGGTGAAAAACATCCCCTCCCCGGTGCACGCCTACACGCTCAATCTGGGATCCGACGCCGCAGGCGTGCCGCAGCCAGTTCCGGCCAAACCAAAGATCGTGGCCAAGGCCGCGCCCAGCGCGGCGTGGCCGATCGCCATCACGGCGGCGAGCCTCGCGGCCGTGGCGGTGGCGGCGATCGTCTATTTCGTGGTGCTGCGACCGGGCGCGCCCGCGCCGAAGGTCGCGGCCGGCCCGAGCGAACCCGCGGTCGAGCGCAGGCCGGCGCCGCGGCCGGTGCGCCAAGCCGAAGCGCTGGTGCCGGAGACGGTGCCGCTGATCGCCGACCGCGAGCGCGCCGCCATCCGGACGAGTTACATGCCGGCGCCCGATCACAAGGCGCTCGCCATCAGCGCGACGCGAGCCGGCTTCACCTCGGGCCAGAAGGATGACGAGACCGCGAAGGCCGGCGCGCTCGACGCCTGCCAGCGCGCCGTGGAGGCGATCAACTCGAAGGCGCGCTGCGAGATCTATGCGGTTGGCAACACCGTGGTCTACACGCGCGGGCGCCCGCCGATGCCGCCCGAGCCGTGGGTGATCCGCGATCCGGCGATCGAGCGGCCGTTCGCCGCGAGCGACGTTCCGATGATCAACGAGAATGCGCGGGCGTCACTCGAGGCCCGCTACCTGCAGGCGCGCAAGTCGAAGGCGCTGGCGTTGTCGCCGCAAGGCAATCCGGTGTTCTACTTTGGGCAGCAAAACACCGACGAAGCGGTGCGGCGCGCGCTTGAGAATTGCGGCAACGCCGCCGGCGTCGCCTGCCAGCTGATCGCGATTGACGATAGCCGGGTGGTTCCGATCCCGACCAGCATGAAGGTCACCGGCCTCTTTCATGCGACCGCCAACCCGCTGATCGCGTCCGAGGCGCGCGATGATGTCACGCGGCGGCTCGGCAATGCGACGAGCGGCTGGAACGCGGTCGCGGTCGGCGCGAACGGACGCCCGGCGCTCGCGCTTAAGGCCACGAGTGAGCAGGCCGCCGTTGACGGCGCACTCGCCGACTGCGCCAAGCAGGATCGCGACTGCCGCATCATCGCGATCGGGCCGTTTGCGGTCGCACCGAATTAGACGATGTCCGACAGACTCAATTCACTCCCCTCGTCATGGCCGGCCGGGTCGAAGGCCAAGTCCCGGCCATCCGCCTGTTTCTTGCGCTGCCAAGCCTTGAAGACGTGGATGCCCGCGACAAGCGCCGGCATGACGGCGGAGAGAGTGATTCAGTCCGACCGAAAGTCGCGCTAGCACGGATGTCCAAGATCGCCGAGGACCGCACGGGTAGCGTCAGAAGCTCGCACCTCATCCCGATGGCGCCCGGCGACCGGATCACCATCAAATATACGCGCCTGCTGCCCGGCGACAGTTTTGTCAGCTTCTACTCCAACGAAAAGGCCAAGCCCGAACCGGCCGACATGTGGACCTATATCGGCCGCTTCTTCACCGGCGATCCGAATCTGACGCCGCCCGGCGGCTACATCTGGCGCCCGACGCGCGACGCGCAGGGGCGTGCGGATCCGTTGCGGCCGCGGCCGCATGCATGGTGGCTGCGCTTCGAATGTTTCGGCTCGGGGCTTGTACGCGACCGCGCGTTCGGACCAACGACCCTCGAGATCAGGCCGTACAGCTCGAAGGTGTTCGAGATCAGGCCTGGCAAGGAATATCTGTATCACTTCTACCGCACGCTCGACGATCCATATCTCGACACGGAAGTGCGCATTTTGTTCGACTACGACGCGTCGCAGCGGCGATAAGCGCAGCAGTTGAGGCACGGCCGCGGAACGCCACCGGCCTTCCGACGTTGACAGCCTGACGATGGAAAATGACGCGCCGCGCGCCTTCGAGCGCGAAGGAGATTGCTATGACATCTGTGGTTCGCAACCGCGTGCTCGGCATCGGCTTCGCTGGCGCGCTGACACTGGCGCTGGCATTTGCGACGGCAGCTTCCTGGGCGGGGCCGATGCCGACCAACACGACCTTATTGAAACAGGGCGCGGCCGCGCAGCTCACGGCGGTGCGCTGGCATCGCAGCTGGCGGCACTCCGGGTCCCGCGCCTCGCGCAGCACCTGCACGCTCGCCGGCGGCTACCACCGGGAACGGACCTGCTGATCGAGTTGATCAATCAGTTTGTGCGTGAGACACTATTAGTAGGGGTGCCTTGGTCGCCTTTCAACGTCCATAGTTGCCATTTGCCCCATAGTTGCCCTCGTAGGGTGTCTTCCGAAGACGTTCGAGGGAGAAAAAGGGGATGGAGCGCGCGTCGGTCGGCAAGCTGATGAACCGTTGGTGCGGAACCATCGTTCACGGCCCCGCTGGGACGGCCCTGCAACCCAAGAAGCTGCCAAGAATAAATTGGACAGCCATCTGCAAGGCTCACTACGGCATCGCTTGAATTTATGTTCATTGATATCATCACTAGGTGGTTGACCAACATCACTTGCCGACGCCGGTTATTGTAAACTTTTTGAACGGAAACATTTGGTGGCGAAGAAGTGCAGGGAGTTTGCCATGCCCCATACCCTCGTTCCCAGCGATCGCGTCGAGACCGCGTCGGTCTATGGTCGCGACGATAAGAAAATCGGCACGATCGAGCGATTGATGCTTGAAAAGAATAGCGGAAAAGTTGCTTACGCGGTCGTGAGATGCGGCGGATTACTCAAAGGTGCGGTACGGCACTATCCCGTGCCTTGGGACTCGCTGACATACAATGTGGCACGCAAGGCCTACACCACGAACATAACGTTAGAAGAACTTCGGAGCGGCCCATCGGAACTCGACGGCGAGGCGTTCGATTGGGGCGACCGCTCCAAGGTCTATCGCCATCCGCAATATTGGGCGGTGTAGTCGCCAACGCGGGGCACCAGCAGTCAATATCCGGGAGATGCCCATGAGCACACTCAAATTTCTGGCGTTCATTGGTGTACTCGCCATCGTCAGCACGATAGTGGTCGGGATCTATTTTTTCGGCGGATATTACAGCGTCGCCGGTACCGCGGACGAGTCAGACCTCGTTACATGGGCGCTGGTTCGCATCCGCACCGCTTCGATTGAGCGCCACGCTAATAATAGTCCACCACTGTCGCTTGATGATCCCGGTACCGTGCAAGCAGGGGCGCACGCCTTTTCCGAACGCGGATGCATAAATTGTCACGGCGGCCCAGGCGTGAAGTGGGCCAAGTTTTCCGAAGGACTACATCCTGACCCTCCCGATCTTAAGGAGATAGCCAACGAGCGCCCGCCGCAACAATTGTTTTGGGTGATCAAGAACGGAATCAACATGACCGGCATGCCGAGTTTTGGCGCCATTGAGGTACCCGACCACGAAATCTGGACCATCGTAGCTTTCGTTAAGAAGCTGCCGAGCGTTAGTGATGATGATTTCAGGGCCTGGACGGGCCGTTGAAAGCGACTGGCAGCGGTCTTTCGCATACGGCTAAGAGCCTCGACCGATCGTTCGGGTCGGGCGGCCCGATCTTGTGGGCGTGTTCGAGACCGGGGGACTGATCATGCGCGTCCGCGTGGTCGGTGTCCTAGGCCTGATGGCAGTTGTCGCAGGCGTCGCTGATCTCTGACGCCACAGCCGCAGCTGTCCCTAGCCAATATTTCGTCAAGACCTGCCCAGCAGGGATCCTTGATTGCGATCTTGCGCGGTCCTCTTAGCTTGCTGTATCGCTGATGTTGCAATGCGAGCTTGGTCACTCGCGTTCTTTGGAACAGATATTGACGTAGCTTTCATAAACCTGCGGTTCTGCCCGCATAGAGACAGCGGGAGCAGATGGGGGAGGCAGCTGGGGCAACCAGGTCCTGTCCAAGACCCGCTTGGCCAACTCACGATCCAGATGAGGCACGATCAACGTTTGGAATGCAAATTTCACTTCCTCGTATTCCGTTCGGCAACTATCTGCCCTGTTCTTGGGAAGAAAGCCTTTTTCAACAAAGCTGGAAAACAACGCCGGGTAAGCGCCATAACCGACGCACATCAGGTTGTAGTATCTTTGCATTGGAGCAGCATGCGAATCGGCGAAGGCAATCAACGGTACGCAGACGCGCGGGTTCCTGATGTATTCCTTGTATGCATAGGCGGCACCCAAAATGATGCGCGGGGCATCCTGCTTGCCAAGTTCGAGCATCATATAAACGGCAAATCCATCTGCGGCATCCTCGGAGCGTCCGAATATGGGTATGTCTAGCAGATCGAACACCGCGTGACCCATCTCATGAGCAACCGCGAAAAAGAATTGCCCGAACATGGCGTCGGATGGCGTTATCCCAGGGAACGCCTCCCCCGCAGGGTACTCCTCGGTCGGCCTGCTGTTGCGCATGTCGTTGATGTATTCATAACAAATGGTGACGACGGGTCGCGCGTACCAGGCGTTAGATAAGCCGCCGCAATCCTTGATCTGCAGCGTCACCTCAATTGGAAACCGAAATGGGCTGAAAATCTCCTGAAACTTCTCCAGGGGACGGCGCTTCATCAGCTCTTCGTAGATAGACTGCTGCTCCGGGGTTCTGGGCGGCCCATATTCGATACGGACCCTGTTCGGCTGCTCATCGTTGCTCTCTGGAGCTCCCAAAGCCGGCGTGACGGCGGCTGCCGCAAGCCAAGCTGCAAGTATGAGTACAACCCTCGAAGATGACATTGCAACGCCTCTGGTCACTGCCCGCAAATCGTTCTGGAGAGAGATCGGCTGCACCTACGATGCCGCACAGCAGCAATCTTGCTGCAAGACGCACATCTCGCTCGAATTCTCACATTTACAAGTCTAAGCAGGGCCCGGACGCGGGAATATCCCGGTGTCTTCCCTAAGGAATACCCCTTAGGTTCGCAGCGGCCATTTCGTGACCATTTGATATAGCTCAAGGTGCGATCAGCCGCCGCAGGTTATGTAATTCCTACGCAATCCAATCCAATCCAATCCTCTAATGGGGAAAGCCACATGTCAACATTCTTGAAAAGCGCGATCGGGATGGCGCTCGCCGTCGGGTTCGCCTCCAGCGCGAGCTTGGCCGCCGCGAGTCACCCCAAGATGCTCGCAATCCTGCTACGGCTTCGCAGCAGGCAATGAAGGGTTTTCAGGACAATTGGAACGTTTCCTACCTGAAGACAATGAAGAACTTCCAGGACGACTGGAACATTTCCTACATGAAAGCCATGAAGGACTTCCAGGACAAGTGGAGCGTCTCCTACGCCAAGGATTTTCAGGATAACTGGAACACATCCTTCCTCAAGGCCATGAAGGACTTTCAGGACAACTGGGGTACTTCGTACCTGAAAGCGATGAAGGACTTTCAAGACAGTTGGAATACGTCCTACGTCAAGGATTTCCAAGGTAACTGGAATATCTCCTACATGAAGGAGATGAAGGATTTTCAGGATGGCTGGAATACCTCGTATATGAAGGCAGCGAATGAATTTCAGGATAACTGGAATACTTCGTACTTGAAGTCCCTGAAGGAATTCCAGGATAGCTGGAACACCTCCTATCAGAAGAACCCGCAGGATAACTGGAATGTGTCGTACATGAAGGCGTTCGGGGACTTCCAGGACAACTGGAATATCGCCTACATGAAAGGGCTCAAAGACTTCCAGGACAACTGGACCACCTCATATATGAAAGCCGTCAAGGATTTTCAGGACAAACGTAGCAAGTCGTGACGCTGCGCGGTCGTCAGGGAATGAAGTAGCTCAGGGCAGGTCTGCGGTGGCTGACCTGCCCTCCTTTGTCAGTTGGCATGAGTACTCCCGGGCGGGACGCCGTCCGGCATTGCCCTAAATCGGGGTCGGTTTGAGATCGTATCGGGCGCATCGCGCGCCGGTCTGGGCACGTTGGTGGCGTTTGCCGAAAAGGTGTTCCCGCGCGGCCAACTCGTTTCGGCGACGATTGGCTTTGCCCTGGTCGGCCTCGGGTTAGTGGGGGCCGTTTCGAACTCTTTGAGCGTCGAGTTCGCGACGCGGGTCATGCGGGTTGCCTAGTGCGAAAGTAGCACCCAAGTCGGCATTCTGGCCAAGATACTTTTGGTCGCTCCCCCGAGCACGAACTCCCTGATTCGGGAGTGTCCATAAGCACCCATTACGAGTAGGTCGATTTTGTGCTCCCGAACATATGTGTCGAAGACGTTGCCGATTGATCGCCCATTGGATTTGATTTCTTCGAAGCTTGCCTCCACGCCATGCGTCGCCAGGTGTTTTGCCAAAGCCGAGCCGGGGTAAGCGGAATGAAGCGGCTTGTCGTCCATTACGGTGAATATTTGCACGGTTTTCCCGGCCTCAAGCAGCGGCATTGCGCCGGCCAGGTGGCGGTTGGAAGTTCGGCAACACCATTGACGGTTGTCAGGCTTAGTACGTCCTTGTGCCCGATGCGATGGCAAACCTCGCCCCGGTCCGGATGGCCTCACCTATGAGCAGGTTGCGCAGCAGCCGCGTAGCTGGAAAGGCGAATCTGGGCTCTTCAGGCGTCCGTCTAGCACTTCTTCATGAAACTGGCTGTGGCTGCGCGGTGAGAGCCCTTCAATGTTGCATTCTTTCATGAAGCTGGTCAGTGCTGCGTCTCGCTTGCAGCGACGTTGCCATCCGTGCCCCGGACGATTTCGGGAGGCTCCGTTGCACAGCCCTGGCCTGCTCAGCATTGTGCGATCTAATTGGCACCGAAAACGGCGTGTCCGTTGCGACGGAGGCAGCGACCCTCGATATACGGCCAAACTTGTTCGTCGCAAACGTTGCTTCGTGGAACACCGTCGATCATCTTGATGTAGCGGGCGCCGGTCATGGCGGGAAGGTTCCGCTCGGTAACGGCGCCACCCTTCAAAGGCGGGGCAAGTGCAAACGCCAGCGTTGCGCATGAGATGACACCAAGCAGTGTGGCGGTTGCAGTAGCCCGCGATCGCTTTTCGTTAGAGATTTCGAAGTAGCGTTTGGTATTGGGTGAAAACAACGCGCCCATATGTGAGCGGATCCAGCTCATGGAGTGGCGGAAAACATCAGGCATCGACATTCCAACTCGTCGTTGCAGGGGAAAACGCGGCTACCCAGGGCAAGTTCCTTCGGCACCACGGGCTTTGCCTACCGCGCCATGGGGCGGCCGTCTCTGGCAGCAGCACCTGGCCTGATATGCTCCCCCCGTGCCTCGTTTCGGCGGTCGGCGCCGCAAAATTCGTCGATCGATGGGATCAACTTGGGAGGTTCGCGCGTTGATGGTCGCTATGCGACCATTACTCTTGATACTCGCAGCGCTCACCCTCGCACTCAGCGCCAGCTCGGCGGATGCACGCCACAGGCATTTTCGCTTTCATGCCTGGGGCCGCGCGCCAAGTATCATGATCGCTCCGGCGCCGTATGCCGGGGCAGCGATCCTAGGCAGAACAGCCCGCGTCTATGGGCGCGAGCGCGGGCGTGGATTTCCGCCGACCGATTGGAATTTGCAACCCGCCGATCCGAGCTGGCATGGTCGCCGCTATGTTTCGCCTGAAGGGGAGGCTTGGCTTGCGTTCTATGCCAGTCCGGCAGATCAGGAACCCCTAGCGGTACACCTCAAGACGGTGGCTTTTGTAGATGGCGAGCAGATCCACGCCCTCCAAGGAGGGCCCGACGGGCTGATCGTGACGGGGGTTAAAGGCGACCGCATGTTCTTTCGCAAGGCACAACTCGCGTGCAGGGGGCAGCAATGGCATCACGTTGCGCTGGAATTTCCGGCCGGGGAACAGCGCCGTTATCAATCGCTTGTCGCCGAGGCCGCGCGCGCGCTCGATCTGGCAGACAACGACGGGTGTGCGGCGCCGGCGACATCCGACGAACGCTAAAACACGGCAGCCTCGTTGGCGTGCGTATCAACGAGTCTGGCCCCGCGTCGGCGCCGACCGTGCCGCACTTGGCGCAGATCATCCGCGGGCCGAACGCTGGCACCGGCACGTCATCAGAGCAGCAATTCAGTAGCGCTTCATGTTCTGCAATTGGGATTGAGACGACTGATCATAAAGCACTCCCCTCGGTGCCTGGCATCATGTGGCAACTTGATGAAGGAGGCTGTTGTAACGGCGCGTCCTACAAACAACGAGTTAGTTATTGTCGGAAGCGGCGCCCAAGCATTTCGCGTCGGTGCTTGTTGGTGCGTAGCAGCAAAATAGCAGTCGCTTGCAGGCCGACGCACGCGAGCGTGGAACTTTTTGAGGCTACGGTGGAAGCGAACGTCCACATGGCGTCTTGGGTGTTGGAACCTCACCCGAATTAAACCGTTTCCCCAACGGGTAAATAACGCGCACAGCGCGCCCAGAGAGAGGAGAGGTTCATGCACAAAATACCCCTCAGGATAATCACTGCGGCCGCCCTGATCGGCGCGGTCGCGGTCGCGAGTGCAACCCCATCGCAAGCGGGCGGTGGTAGGAACGCGGCTTTCGCGGCTGGAGTTGGAGTAGGACTGTTAGGCGGCGCAGCAGTCGCGGGCAGCGGCTACGGCGCGTATCCGGGCTATGGCTATTCACCAGGGTACGCTTACTCCAGTCCCGGCTATGCCCGATATGCTTATCATGGCGGCGGCTGGCGGCATCGCTATCATCGTCACTGGGGTTACCGTTGAGCAGGCTAACCCCGAGCAACAGGATCGGCGTTCGGCGGAGAGGGGGCGGCGGAAAGGCAATGCCGCCGCCTAATCCCCGGGTTCGCCTCAGACTAAGGGAACAACAAAACAGAGAATACTAACATGACCAGAATCCTGTCACTGGCGGCAATCGCCGGTTTGCTGATCGCCTCAACATCCGCCGCGCTCGCCAAGAGTCCGGGCGCTTCCGGGTCTGCGCCGGGGCAAATGGTGCATCGATACGGCAGTGTTCGCGGCTCTCACGGAGCCTCTGGCTACGCTCCCGGTCATTTGATGCACCGCTATGGAAGCGTGCGGGGCCATCCTGGCGCTTCTGGCTATGCGCCTGGACACAGGTTCGTGCATCGCTAGGCGTCGGGCGACAGCCTTATTTTGAAGGCCACGGGCAAACTAGCCACGCAAGCTCGTGTTGACAGCTGCGTCCCCATACACGCGGATCACCTGATCCCCAAATTGAACGGTAACCTTAGGCAGCGCCTGGAACGCAACCACGAAATAGGCCTTCACCGAGATAGGATCCGATCGTACTGAGGGTGAAAGCGTCCCCCACAGCATACCAGCCTCGGCATAGAGCTCCAGGATGTGGCTGGATTACTGTAGGCAAAAACGATCGCCCACTTTTGCCCCGCGGCCGCGACGTCTTCCTGAGGGCCCGCTGCAACGCTTTTGCCCGACGAGAATTGCGCCCAACATCAGCACGAGCTGATGGTCGAGCGCGGTGGCTTTCGCTGTTTCTCCCGGAGTGGGCGGCCGTGCCGCTCTTCAGATCGATCACTTGAATCATGCATTGCGGGGCCTGGCCGGTTTCCTTCAGCCGGTCGTCCAGCGGCAGGCCGGAGAAGTCGCGGTGCTGGCGCGGCAGCGACAGGCCGACCAACAAGTAGTTGTCAACGAACCCAAGGCCGCGGACAAACCCCGGACAGAAGGCGATCGGGTTGAAGCGGCCGGAAGCAAGCTCGACCTCGCCCACCTCGCCGGTGCCGGCGTTGGAGATATAGAGCTTGCCGTCGTGCAGCCGCGGCGAGTGCGGCATGGTCAATCCGCTCGCCACCACCGCGTCGCTCAACACATCGATGACGCAGCCGCTGCCGACGCGCTGTTCGCGCCAGGCGCGCGCGGTGTCGGTTGTCGCGACCGCAGTCACGTAGCGCGGCGCGCCGTCCTGCATGGCAAGGCCGTTGAGGTGGCAGCGGTCCTCCGGCCGCAATGCCGTGATGAACTTCGGCTGCCACACTGGTCGGAAGCTGGTTTGTTCGTCCACCGTGGCGAGGCAGGAGAACAACTTGTTGACGAAGATCGGCCGGCCGCTGGGCAGCACGCCCACATCATGCACGAACACGTCGCCCGTGTACCAGGCAATCTGCGGCACATAGACGGCGTCATGACCTTCCAAAGATTGTCCCGGCGGAACGACGTTCGCAAAACGCAGGATATTGTTGAGGCCGGCGAGATAGAGGCTTGATCCGACTGCTGTGACGCCCAGGCGGCGCTGGAACGTGCGCTCGGTGACGCTGAGCCGATCTGGTGCCGGGGCGCCGATCAGGAACATTTTACCGATCTGATAGGTGGTCACCGCCAGCGCGGCGCCGGACGCGTGCAACCACGCGGCGAAGTCGGGAGACGCGCGCGTCGAATAGAGCGGGACGGAATTGCCCAGGTTGGCAATTTGAGTTGTCATGACGCATGTTTCCAATTGATTGAGATTGGAGAATTTGCATTGAACAGCGTGCGTTACATTCACACAATCTTCGTACAAACTTTAACCAAAAGCACTCTGATTCCGACAGGCTCTGGGGGCCGAGACGCGGCCGGGTCCTAAAACACTTAGTCCAAAAACACTTGGTCCCAAAAACAATCTCTTGAGCTAAGCTGGAATCTGGGTGACGACGTTTGATTGAAGGCGGCGTATCGAGGCGGGTGTCAAAGCCTGCCAGAACCTCCCCGAAAGGAGCGATACGCCATGTCGAAAGATATCAGTGTCATTGCGTTCCGTCAGCCTGACGCTATCGATGATCCCTTGACCGAACTTGCCCGCGAAGGCGCTCGCCGAATATTGGCTCAGGTGCTGATTGCCGAAGCCGACGCCTTCGTTGCCATGTGGAAGGACTTGAAATTGCCGGATGGCCGCGACCGCGTCGTACGTCACGGCCATGGTCCGCATCGCGCGATCCAGACCGGGGTCGGGCCTGTCGAGGTGCGTCGCGCCAAGGTGCGCGACCGGGGCGACGTGGGCACAGAGGCGAAAATCCGCTTCACCTCGTCGATCCTGCCGAAGTGGGCGCGACGGACGAAGAGCCTCGACGCGCTGTTGCCAATTCTCTACCTGCGCGGGGTGTCAACCGGTGACTTCCAGGAGGCGCTTGCTGCCCTCCTGGGCAAGGACGCGCCGAACCTGTCGCCGGCCGTGATCTCGCGGCTGACGGCGGCGTGGCAGGTGGATTACGACGCCTGGCAGAAGCGCGATCTCTCGGCGCGACGATACGTGTACGTGTGGGCGGACGGGGTCTACCTGCAGGCCCGGATGGAAGACAATGCCGAATGCATGCTGGTGGTCATCGGCGCGACACCCGAAGGCAAGAAGGAACTCGTCGGCTTCCAGACCGGGGTGCGCGAGAGCGCGCAGAGCTGGCGTGAACTGCTCATCGACATCAAGCAGCGTGGGCTCGAGATCGCACCGGACCTCGCGGTCGGCGACGGCGCGCTCGGCTTCTGGAAGGCGATCGAGGAGGTCTTTCCGAGCACCAGGCACCAGCGGTGTTGGGTTCATAAGACCGCCAACGTGCTGAACAAGGTCGCCCTCTCGGTCCAGGTCAACATGAAGGCAGACCTTCGTGAGATTTACGGCGCGCCGACGCGCGCGGCCGCCGAGGTGGCGATCGACGTGTTCGCCGACAAATACGGCGACAAGTACGACAAGGCGGTCGCCTGTCTGACGAAGGATCGAGAAGCTCTGCTCGCCTTCTTCGACTTCCCTGCCGAGCACTGGGACCATCTGCGCACGTCAAACCCGATCGAGAGCGTATTCGCCACCGTGCGTCATCGCACCGTGCGCACCAAGGGAGCACTATCGCCGAAGACCGCCAAGCTCATGGTGTTCAAACTCGTCAACGCCGCCGCAAAAACATGGCGGCGACTAAATGGCGAAAACCAGTTGCCGAAAGTCGTCCAAGGCGTCAAATTCAACAACGGAATTGAGGTCACTGAAATGCCGGCTCACCACGCCGCCTGATCGGCCTCGTCACCCAATCTCCTGCATAGCTCCAATCTCTTCCAGAAACGCCTCTTCTCCGACACCGATTCTATCTCTAACCCGACGGCCAGGGCAGTCCTGTCCGATTTCTCCGCGATGTCGATTGGTGACGCTCCGCGTCGCGTCGGCATCGTTGGACAAAGGAATGCGCAATGACGACATCGAACGTGCTGTTCTTCGCCACCGACCCCACCGATGGACGCGAGCTGTGGGTGACGGATGGCGTCTTCAACATCTCGCTCGTCAAGGACATCAATCCGGGTTCGGCGAGTTCCGCATCCGGCGGCGGGGACCTGGCCGCCCTTGGCAACGGCAAGGTGTTGTTCGCCGCCACTGACGGCACGCACGGAACTGAACTGTGGGTGACGGACGGCACGGCGGCCGGCACCGAGCTGGTCAAGGACATCAATACCGGTTCGGGGAGTTCGTTATCCAATAGCGCTGACATCACCGCCCTCGGTAACGGCAAGGCGCTGTTCTCCGCCAATGACGGCACGCATGGGTATGAACTTTGGGTGACGGATGGCACCGCAGCCGGCACCTCGCTGGTCAAGGATCTCAGCCCGTATTCTGGTTATGAGGTTCCGTATATTGGGTCCAATTCGTTTCCTCATTCCATCACCGCCCTTGGCAACGGCAAGGCGCTGTTCTCTGCCTATGACGGTGGCTATGTGGGGCTGTGGGTAACGGATGGGACCTACGGCGGTACCACGGAGGTGGCTCGTCAGACTAACGCCACAGACGTGACCGTGCTCGGCAACGGCAAGGCGGTATTTTCTTCATATGGGCTGTGGGTGACGGATGGCATGTCGGGCCCGGGTCACACCTATCAGCTCCCTAGTGGTTCCAATCCTCTATACATCACCGCCCTTGGCAACGGCACGGCGCTGTTCGCTGGCAGTGGGCGGGCGCTGTGGGTGACGGACGGCACCTCGGCCGGCACCTCGCTGGTCAAGGACATCAATCCGGGTTCGCCGAATGACATAGTTGGCGGCATCACCGCCCTTGGTAACGGCAAGGCGCTGTTCGCTGGCTATGGCGGCTTCACGTATGGAGTTGAGCTGTGGGTGACGGATGGCACGGCGGCCGGCACCGTGCTGCTCAAGGACATCGCTCCGGCGAGTAGTAGTTCCGGTCCCGCGAACATCACCGCCATTGGCAACGGCAAGGCGGTGTTCGTTGCCGGGGACGACACGCATGGGCGGGAGCTATGGGTGACGGACGGCACCGCAGCCGGCACCTATCAGGTCAGGGACATCAATCCGGGCGGACCCAGTTCGATTCCTGGCCTCAATCCATCACCGCCATTGGCAACGGCAGGGCGCTGTTCTCGGCCACTGACGGCACCCATGGATATGAGCTGTGGGTGACCAATGGCACCGCAGCCGGCACCTATCTGGCCAAGGACATCAACACGAATGCGGCCAGTTCCAATCCTTCCGCATTCGCCCTGTTGTGCTTCGCGCCCGGCATCTCCATCCGCACGCCTTCCGGCGAGGCCGCGGTCGAGACCTTGCGGCGCGGCGATCTCGTGCTGGTGACTGACGGCCGCGCGCTTCCGGTCACATGGATCGGCCGGCAGACGGTCTCGACCAAGTTCGGCGACCCCCTGCGTGTGTTCCCGATCCGAATTCGGGCCGGCGCGCTGGCGGAGAACGTTCCGTGCCGCGACCTGCTGGTGACCCCGGATCACGCGGTCCTGGTGGGTGATGTGCTGGTCCAGGCCGGCGCGCTGGTGAACGGCTTATCGATCGTGCGCGAACGCAACGTACCGGAGCGCTTCACCTATTATCACGTCGAGCTCGACGATCATTCGCTGCTGCTCGCCGAAAACACGCCGGCCGAAACCTTCGTGGACAATGTCGACCGGCTCGCGTTCGACAACTGGGCCGAGCACGAGGCGCTCTATCCAAATGGCAAACCGATCGTCGAGATGCGCTACCCGCGCGCGAAAGCTTCTCGCCAGGTACCGACACGGATAAAGCTCCGACTGGAAGCGCGCGCCGCCAGGCTTTATGAGGCGATCCGGGCGGTGGCGTAAGCACCGCTCGATCCCGGATGGCCGCATGACCGAACCTGGTGAATGAGTTCGACCTATTTCAATTTTCGCGCCGTACCACTCCCGTTTGAAAGCAAGTTGCTCCGTGGGTGCTTGGGCTTCACGGCATCCGCGCAGGCCAGTTTTTGCGCTGACTTTGCACCCGCCATTAATCAGCGACGGCCGATCTTCTTGTTTGAGCTCGACGAGGTGATTGCACCGCGTCGGCAACGGCTGTCGAATTGACGCCGGGCGGGCAAGGGGCGGTTGGATCGAGATCGCTGCCGGTGACGGCCGGATTGAATACATAGCGCCGATCGCAGACAGCAACAGCCGGTGGCCGCCCGGTCGCAGCAAACGCATCGCTTCCGGTTTTGAGCATCTTCCAAAACGGGATGTTAGGATCGGTCGCGTGACGCGAAACGTTTTGCATTGTCATTTGGAAGGGAAATGCTTGCAGCTGAACTTTTTCCTGGCCGCTTTTGAATGCTTCGTCGACGAGACCGTAAATCTCTTCTATGCCGTAGTCCGTCATGGCGTAGCAGCCAACTGACGCGCAGCCGCCATGCACCATGAGAAAACTGCCGGTGCGCCCAAGCGAGCGATCGAAGGCATTGGGAAAGCCAGTATTGAAGGAAAGATATTCAGTCGACATTGGGTTCATCTGGTCGGGAGTGACGTTATAAAATCCTTCAGGCGCCTGGTGATCGCCTACGGCAATCTTCGGACCAAGAATCCCTGAGAACTTGCAGATCGGATAGGTGTTGAGCAGCGCAAATCTGCCGGTCCGATCCTGCTTCCAGACTTCCAACGTGCTTTCCTCCTTGTAGATGCGGATGAGGATCGGTGCCGCACGGTCCATGTTGAGGCTTTCCATGTGGCGGAGCGTTGACGCCCGCACACTCCCCGTCCTCGCTATCATTTTCTGTTCAAAGAATGCGCTCGAACAGGCACCGAGACTCGACACGGTGACTGCGAGGGTTACGGCTTTCACAAAGAACGACGGTCCAAAGCGCAATACCTCACCGCCTTCCAGCTCTGAGCAGGTCAAGGAACGTCAACCGCCGCGCCTCGATCAGGAAAATGCCGCGCCTTACACGATCATCGTCATCGAGGAGATTAAGAAAGTGTTAAAGCACCGGATTCCGACAACGCCCGTTTCAGAGTTTAGACTTCCGGCCTTGCTGCGCGCGCCCACCACCGGCGGCCACACCGCCGCGCCGCCAAGGGCTGCGATGAAGCTGCGCCGTCTCATGCCATCCGTACTCATGCGGCTCGTCGAATGTGCTGAGAACCCGCTGACGGATCTCCGTGGCATCGCGCACGCCCAGCCGCGCCACCTCGATAACCTCCTTCGCGACGACCTCGGTGAAGGGATCGTTGCGGTCTGCGAGTTGCAGGATACCCAACAGGTCTTCGTAAGCCCCGGCCATGACCTGAATGGTTTCGGGGTCGAAAACTGCGTTTCGCATAAGCGGGTAGACTGTCATGCCCCACCCCCATTGATCAGGCCGGACGCAAAGGCCCTGACGGCAGCCATCAACGACGGCAGTGGCATTTTTGCGGCGATCAACCGGAGCCGGCCGGGCGCGTCACGGTCTTAGTGTTCTTGCCGCTGGAGCGTCGCGGCGTGTTCCAAGGAATCCGGGGATCCGGGTTGCAACCCGCTACCACAGGGGGACGTGACGACGAGGTCAGGCTCGCCACCGCGGCTTCCATAACAACAGCGACGTTACCGACCAGCCAATCGGCTACCTTTCCGTTTGGACGACGCAGGCCTCGCTCATAACCATGGCGGCGCAGGGCCAAGTGCCAGAGCGCAGTCGCCCAGGTATTGATTGGGCGCCCACCGCCTTTGCCGTCCTTACCGCAGTAGGCAACACATCGATGAACAACACCCGCCTGAGAAATCGAGCTGAAGCCGGGCACGACATCCACATCCCCGCCAACAGCCTGCTGTAACGCGAGCGAAGGCGGCCCGTCGAAGTGGCGGGTCTTTGAATGGCCATCGGGATAAAAGATCAGGAGTTCCATATCTGTCACGCGCATATGCCGTCTGCGACCAGTATGACCGCCCATCAATTGCAGCGGTGGCATTGTCTTCCGGATCTGTGGATAATTCAGAAAGTATGGTATCCAAACTCAACCATGGAACTCCGGCGCACGATTGCGCACCGGTAGCTGGGTAGCACTCCTGTCACCGCCAGCCCGTCGATGACGCGTTGCATGCTCGTTAATCGTTGAGATGCGTGCGGGCGTTCGCATGCGCGCGCTGTTGGTGGGCAGGCCAGCAAATCAAGCAGAAGCGCCTTCCAGAATGTTGACCTGCGCCGATCGCCCGAAATGATGGAGAGATTGTTGCTGCGCTGAGCCCCGCAAGCGCGATGGCGGTATCGCGCTATCGTGTAGCGTTATTGCAACGTCCAAAGAATTTTGAGTTTTGGTCGTGATACGGAACGAATTAGCTGGTCCCATGGGGAGGCTTGGACACATGGGGGGGCGATTTTAATGACCATCAACACGCACGGTATCGATCGAAATCTTCCGTTCCAACACGGAGCTTTCAGAAGTAGCGATGTCCGCGCGCTTATCGCGGAGCAGTTGGGTGTTGACGTTCGAACGTGTCACGGACCAATCGCACCTCATGAATGATCTTGGACTGGATTGGCTCGCGCGACTTGAGTTGGTGATTTTCGTCGAAGAATCTACAGGCGTGGAATTGCTGGATGATGATGTCGATCAGATCAAGTCTGTCGGCGACCTCATCCGGTACATTGCAAGTGCCGAGGAAGCGCGAGATCGACTGGCCGCGTTACCGGATGCGGCCAAAGATCAATCACCCGTCAGCTCGCACCATTTGCTCCAAAGAATTGCCTGCGCCGACCTGGAAGAAACATAGCGCCGCCAAGGGGACACGCTTGCAGCCCGACGCGAGGGACTCTCAAGGTGCAGGGAACGCGATGATGTTATCCATTCGCTTGTCAACAAGCATACTTCTAGCCTTCTGGTTACTTGGGTGCGCTTCACCACAGGGCCCGCAATCCGCCGGAAAGCTCGAAGTGACGGTTCCCGGAATGTCTGCTGACAGAGTAAAAACCGCACTCGTCAGCGAAATGCAGAAGCGTAAATTTCGCATCGCGAACGAAACGCAATCGATAATGTCATTCGAACAGCCGGCCAGCGGCGCAGTCCTTCAATCCGTATCCGACGCAGATGTTGGCAAAACTCCAATTGAGCGGGTTACATACACGATCAAGCCAGTGGCGAGCGATGTTCTGGTTTCCGCCGAAATTTCCGTAATCGGCAAGGCGGCATCTTCTCCGCAAAGGAAGATCGATATCAGTCAGTCTGCGGAAGCACAGAATGTACAATCAGTTTTGGACAAGATCGCGGGCCAAGGTACGAAGTAGGTATTCTAGAGCGCGATGATTTTTCTTCGATTTGTCATCGCGCTATAGCCTCTTGTTCGCGCATGATCTTTTCCGAAAACCGGTAGCCACTTTTCCGGATCATGCTTTAATGAACGGAAAGCACCCTACCATTGTGTTGATAGGTTGCAATTTACCGCCACGAGGCATTTTGTTGATCCACGGCTGTGAACCGTATCACTGCCAGCTAATCCAGGCGAGAGTACGCAGAGCCCACCATGAAATCGCGGTGAAGCGAAGTGCTTCATGGAGGCTCACATGCTGAAATTGATCATCATCGTTGTTGCGACCGCTATCCTGGCATTTGCTGCTGGTGTGTGGACAAAGTCTACCGTGCTTGCCACCAATGCGCTGCAGCCCACTTCGTCAACGCTGTCGCCTGCAGAAATGCAGCTCAGGGTGAACCCACGAGATCTCCCAGTCCAGCACGTTGACGCTTATAACTGAGCCCGGTTCATCCAAGAACGGACCAGCGACTTGGAAGGAACCGTAGCCTGTAACCGACAAACCGACCAGCGGGCTTCGGGGAATCACGGGCGCCACCTGCTACTCAGGGACGCCCCCGAGGGCTTCGGACCGAGGCCCAGTCACATTACGTCGCGCATCAGCCTGGTTCCGACTGCAACAGCCACTTGGACAGGAGCGACGTCCACGTCTGTTTGCCGACGACCCCGTCGACGGTAAGGTTCTCGTTCTGCTGATAGTGCTTGACCGACGTTTCGGTGGACGAACCAAAGTCGCCATCCTCGGTCAGGATCGGAAAGCCGCCCCGCTGGTTCAGCATGAGCTGAAGGTGTTTCACCACTGTCGGGCCGGTCGCCGGCATCGAGCCCTTCTTCAACATCGGCAGGCCAAGAGTCACTTGAAGGTCAGCCATCTCGCCGCTCCCTTGCTCGCGAGTTGCCAGCCCCAGGAACAACCGCGGTTCCGAACTCTACCTCGATGGACGGCTGCGGGCGAGGCCAGGTGTGGATTTCCGCTACAGCACAGTGGTGCTGGAACACCGGAGATGTCGCCTGGGAAATTATGGTGGGCTGAGTTCACCGGTTCGCTATCGGCCACACAAATCAATCAGCTCGCCGGAAACGACGCCGGCAGTGCGCGCAACGGTGAACTCACGCGCCCGGCGCAACAACGAAGTTCAGGAAACCGCCTGGCCTTCGCTTGATGTCTGCAAGCGCCTCGTTCACCTGCTCCAGCCGGTAAACGCGCGGTTCCAAATGCGACAGGTCGAGCGCCCCGACACGTGCCATGTCGGCCATCAATGCCGCATCGGCGTTGGTGAACCAATTTGACCCGCGATATTGCAGCGCGCCGGTCATGAATTGCGTCGGGTTGAGCGCAAGGGGTTCGGCGAGGGCGCCGATGTTGATCATCATGCCCCCGCGCTTGAGGCAATCGACCGCCTCCGCGACTGGAACGGCGGGTCCGCCGCGACCGGTGCAATCGATCACGAGGTCAACACCCACACCCTCCGTGCGCGCGCGAACCCAATCCTTGAGCGGCTCGTCGCCGAGCGCGAGCGTGCTGACGCGGTCGGGAAACAGTGTCCTGAGCCGGGCGAGAACGTCTCGATTGCGGCCCCAACCCAGTATCCGCGACACCCCCATCGCGAGCGCCAACAGCACCGCGCCGACGCCGAGCGTGCCCGTGATGCCATGAATCGCAATCCAGCTTCCCGGTCCTGCACCACCGCGTCGCAGCGCTGCAAACGACGTTCCCAGATAGCCGAACCGCGCGCCCTGCTCGAACGTTACTTGCTCCGGCAATTTGACGGCATGGCCGGGCGCAGCCGTGAGGTATTCGGCCAAACCGCCATAAGGATAGTCTTCCAGCAACTTCGCCCCGCGCGGCGTGAAACCGAAATACCCGCGCAGTGCCGCATCAGCGCAGAGCATCGGCGTGCCGCTCCGGCAGTAATAGCACTGACCGCAATTGAGGAACGGGTTGATGTAGACCCTGTCGCCTTCGCCAATATCGGATCGCCCCCTCGGGGCCTTGACCACGACCCCGGCCGCATCGAGCCCGATAATCGCCGGCATTGGCGGCAGATGGTGCCAATACTTTCCGCTCACGATGGCGTTCATATTGGGAATGATGCCGCAAGCCTTCACCTCGACGAGCAGGTCCCCCGCTCTCGGTTGCGGACGCTCGATTTCGTCGATATGAAACGGCTGGCCGGGTTCATGCAGGCGCGCCGCACGCATCTTCGCCATGACCGTCGTTTCCAAGCGCTGAGATTTATTTCAACCGCTGGCCCGCTTCCTGCACGATGCTCAAATCGACGTAATTGCGGACGTTGAGATCGGCCTTCGTCAACCCGAGTTCTCGCATCGCGTTGATATTACGCTGCAGCACATCCAGGTTTGGCGCTCCGTTTGGATCGCGGTAGTAGTCGCCTTTGGTGAAGAGCCAACTTGCAAACAAGGCCGGCGGTCGTTTCGTGAACTGCGCGACGATTTGCACAACCTCGTCATGATTGGCGGGATCGATGTACCAACGCGTCACCCGCAGCACGTCCTCCATGAAGTCGACCATCTGGCCGCGGTTCTTTTGAAGAAAGCCGGAACGCGTTCCCCAGGCTATCATCTGCGTGGTGCCGACAGCCTCTCGCTGGGTGAACAGCGTGCGCGCGATCTCACGCAGGCCGGGGTCCACGGAAAACGGCAGCACTGACATGATGAGGTCCGCCTTTCGCTCCGTCAGCACCGCCTTCATGTTCGGCAATTGTACTTCGAACATGGTCACGTCGCGAGGCTCTTGCAGATTGTGCTTGCGCAACATCGACCGCATGGCGATATCCACCGGGCTGCCGGCGCCGTTGGTCGCAACAATTTTCCCTTTCAAGTCCTCGACCGCCTGGATCGAGCTGTCCTTTCGCACCATGAATTGGTTGGTGTAGTAGCCTTCAACGCCGTCCTGGAATTCGTCAGCAATGATGCGCAGGTCGGTCAAGCCAGCATTTTGCACCGCGTTGGGAATAGTCGAGTACGCGAACGGCGCAACGTCGACCTCTCCGGTCGCCAGCGCCGTGATCATGAGCGGCGCGGCCGCGAAATGAATCGGCTCGACGGTGTAGGTCACACCCACGTGCCGGGCGATGCCCGGCTTCACAAACAGTATCGGCGACAGTTCCGACGGCACCACCGCCCAGGCCAGGCGTATCTTGAGTGGATCCGCCGCATAGGCGTCGCCGGCAACCGGAACCGTACCCAACGCGAGCAACAACATCAGCCAGCGTGCACGCATCGACGCCCCCTCGAATGGAGATTTGCCGCCGGAAAATACGGCGGCGAGCAGCAGCCCGCGATGGCCGGCGAACATTGTGATCCTCCCCGACGCGCAACGAGGTGTTGATTGCCGGGATGATTTCACGGGCCGCCGGTGGGGAGCAATAGCGAAGCCCAGTGCACCAGCCGCGAACACGATTTGATCCATACCATCGCCGAGGCCGTCCCATCCCGACTGCTGTCATTTGACAGAAACATAGGTTTTTTCAGTAGGTTAACCCCAGATCGCGTCGCCGTGCGCCGCGCTGGACGGGCCCTCAAAAGACCGAGTAAAGCGCAAAGCCAAGGTCAGGTTTGGCGAGCAGTGTCCTGCTCAGAGACACGATGATAATCTTGTAGGTCAACGCGGCTCGATCCACAGCGAAGCGCATGGCTGACGACGCATTTCCACGGGAATATGTTTGCGCCCGTTGGGCATACTCGGAATTGTTTTCAAATCAGCCTTATTATGGCTCGGAGCTTCAGCCGCTGAGAGAGAAGTTAGCTCGTGGGGTGCCGTTCGACGAACTTGACGCGGTTGAACGCGCGCTTCTCCTTCGCAAATGGTGTGAAGTTCGCGGCGTCCCTGCCTTCATCAGGCGTTTGCAGGGTATCGATGCGTTTCAAATGAAAGCTTGGACCAAGGAACAGCTCGGAGCTATTTACGTACTCACCTTCTTCGCACAGCAAGTTTCCAGCAATCCCCTGGTTGACCGCGTGACCTTCAGGCAATGGATTGAGACCGAACCGGTCAATCGCTCTCCGCCGGGACACGCTCGCTACGCGGCCGACGGCCCAGCCCCCGCCATTATTGACCACGCGGGAACAGTGGGCCGGTGGGGAGGCCGGATTTACCTACTTGATGGCTACCAGCGCGCAGTCCGGTTCTGGAAGACGCAATCGTCCGATGCCCTGTTCGGCGTCTACGTGCCGTTGCCTGACCCGAGTGAACAGGCTTGACCGATGGTCATCCCGCCAGCATGGCGCCGCCGCGGCTTTGACCTGATGGAAACGGCGCCCTCTATGAACTCCTCCCGCCCATGGGGCCGGGGCCACCGCTTTCGCTGAAAGCCATTATGAGATGTCGGGCCCGGCGGTGTGGAGCGCTGCAGACGAGCACATCTCGCCTGCAGCTATTGCTGGCCCAACGGGGCCTTATTGCGGCTCGATCTTTGCGAGTTTCACGTAGTTTGCCCAGTCCGCGATTTCCTTGTCGATCAGCTTCTTGGTCTCGGCCGGCGATGCCGTAAACGGCTCAGCCCCGTTTTTGGCAAGGAATTCGCGTGTCTCATCCATCTTGCCGATCTCGGTGAACCAGCCGTTGAGCTTGTCGATGATCGGCTGCGGCGTACCCGCAGGCGCCGCCGTGACCCACCACAGGTTCATGTCGACACCGGCAATACCGGCTTCCTGCATGGTTGGAATTTCCGGCAGCGACTTGATGCGCTGACCAGTCGAGATCGCCAACGGCTTCATCTTTCCTTCACGTATGCGCGACAGGCCGAACACGGGATCCGCCATCACAAAATCGATGCGACCGTTCATCATGTCGTTCAGGAAATCCATGCTCGTCTTGTAATTGACCTGCACAGTCTGCAGGCCTGCGCTTTGTTTGTAGGTTTCGGCGAGAATGGTCGCCGGATTATTGGCGGTCGAATACGATGCCTTGTCGCCCTTTTCCTTGAGATATGCCGTCAGATCGGCCACCGTCTTGAACGGTTTATCGGCGGTCACGACCAAGATGAAGCCCTGGCTGACCAACGGCGAGATATAGGCGAAATCCTTGCGTGGATCGATGGGCGGTTTCTTGAACAGATAGAGCGGCGAGCCGAACGAGTCCGCGCCACCGATGAAGATCGTATACCCGTCCGGCTTCGACCGGGCGACGTATTCGGTCGCAATGCTCGATTGCGCACCGGGTTTGTTCTCCACGATGACGGTCTGATTGGAGAGGACCGCTAACTTGTTGGCAAAGTAGCGAGCGTAGATATCGGCCCCGCTGCCGGCCGGAAAGCCAACGATGACGTGAATTTCCTTGTTTGGGTAGTTCTGAGCTTGTGCCGACTGAACGGCAAACACGCCCAAACTCGCAAGCACGATCGCGCAGGCACGCAGGAATACTCGTCTCATGACTCGACTTCTCCCGTGATCGATCAAGTTTCTGTCAAACTCCAAGGCCATTCAGCCCGCGAACCTCGCCGCGGACATGATCAGCGTCCCCAGAGCTGTTTGCTCGCGAGCTTGGCGCCTTCCGCGAGACTCTCGAACTTCGCCCACATGACCTGCGGGTGCACGCGCTGGATGCCCTCGGCCTGCGCGAAGCCGCAGTCGGTGCCGGCGATGACGTTCTCCCGGCCCACGATCTTGGCAAACCTGACGATCCGCTCGGCAACGAGCCGGGGATGCTCAACGGTGGTGGTGTGATGGGTGATGATCCCCGGGATCAGGATCTTGCCAGCCGGAAGCTTTGCTTTCTCCCACACGTACCATTCGTGCTCGTGGCGCACGTTCGCCGCTTCGATCGAATAGGCGCCCGCGTTCACCTTCAGCATCAGGTCGACGATGTCTTCGAGTTGCGCGTCGGCGACGTGTGGGACATGCCAGCTGCCAAAGCAAATGTGATAACGGATGCGGTCTTCAGGGATGCCCCGCAGGGCTCGGTTCAGCGCTTCGACGCGCAACTCCGCCCAGTCCCGGTAGCGTTTCGGGCTTTCCTGCACGAGATGGTCGTACATATTTGCAAGCACGGCATCGTCGACTTGAAGGACGACGCCGGCCTTGTAGACCTCGAGATATTCCTCCCGCAGCGCGTCCGCGATCGCGAAAACATAATCCTGATCGCTCTTGTAGTATTCGTTGGTCGCGTCGTAACCGACGCTCGCGGGGGCGACCGCGGTAAAGAACACGTCTTCGACCTTGGTCGCCGCGGCAGCGGCTTTCAGATTTTCGAGGTCGCGGCGAACCTCCGCATGGCCCGTATATTTGATCGGGCCGGCGCAGCCATGTCCTGGGGTTCCGATTGCGCCGCGCGGAAATTCCGCCTTCATGAAGTCGGCAAAGCGAATCCGGTCGCGACCGAGCCAGACGGCCTCGTAGAGCTTGTCGGGCCGCCGCTCGAAGCCGGTCATGCGATCGAGGCTGTAGTTGGCCCAGCCCGACTTTCCATACTCGCCGTCGTTGACGATGTCGATTCCGGCCGCCGCCTGCTTGGCGACTACGTCGGCGACCGCACGCTTGAGGTCCTGCTGATACGCAGGGCCATGTTTCGGGTCCTTGCCCGCATCGAGCAAGCTCTTGGGACGGATCAGACTGCCGACATGGGTCGTCAGAATACGGTCTTGGCTTCGTTTCATCCGGCCCGCCCCTCCTTCGCTTTCTTCCTGCGCAACCCGCGCCCGCTCACGCTGCCGCCTGCGTCTTGTAGGTGATGAGATTCGAGCCCGGCACGAGGCCTCGTGTCTCGCGGTCGCGCAACGCCAACTCGAGATTCCGGCGCGCCAGCCGCGCGTGTTCGCGCATCAACATTTCGGCGCGCTCGCCTTCGTGCGCTTCAATCGCCCGCATGATGCAACGATGCTGATCCTGCGCGACGGTGAACATGATGCGGGCCTGGGGCAAGCTCGCCTGCACCATCACGAATGCCCCGGCCGATGCGAATGGAAGCGTGACGGCGCGTGCGATTTGCCTCGATAAGATCGCGCTGTCGGCGAGGTCGATGATGATCGTGTGGAACTGCTCATTGAGCTTCACGTAGGATGAAAAATTGTCGACCGTTACGCCGTCACCGAATACGAGTTGGTCGAGCGCCGCCACGCACTGATCCAGGTCCGCGAGGCCGCCCTTGGCCACACCGCGTTCCGCCGCGAGTTCGCGCCGCGAGGCCTTCGAGCGTGCCGCGAATCTCGATTGCGGTATGGATGTCGCGCTCATTGAACGCGTTGACGACAAAGCCGCCGGTTGGCAGCGCGCGCAACAACCCCTCCTGCTCGAGCCGAGCCAAGGCCGCGCGGATCGGCGTCCGTGACACGCGCAGCCGATCGACCAGAGCGAGTTCGGACATGCGCTCGCCCGCAGTCACGTCGCCGTTGAGGATGAATTCGCGCAGCTTCAGCTGCGCCCGCACGGTCTGCGAAGATTGCCCTTCAGACCTGTCTCGCACCGGCACTTTCCTCCCCGTTTGGTATGTAGACTGTATACAACGGTCGCAGATGTCAATCCGGACTCGTGCAAATCGCGGCAACCAGGCACCGTATTCTTGGGTTCCGGCCTCGAAACCGTATGCAGAGTGCTGATCGAGGAATGCAACGACGGCAACCCACGGAGTTCTTCGACAGCGGAAAAAGCCAAAGAGTGAGCGCATAGCGCCCCTTTCCGCGAGGTAGCGCGCGTCGGCTTGCATCATGCGGATGGGCGCCGCTGCTCCGGGCATGACCTGCTCGCCGGACGCGACGGCGTGTCAAACCGGAAGGGCCGGATTGCGCTGAAGCCCTCACCATTGCCTTACGGCGTCGCCGAACTCACCCGGCAGGATTTTTCCCGGCTTGCCGATCGAGCCAAGATAGATGAAGCCGATGAGGCTATCCTGCGTCGAAAATCCAAGCGCTTTCTTCACCTCGGAATCGTAGGCCGCGGGACCCGTTCGCCAAAACGCTCCGAAGCCGAGCGCGTGCGCTGCCAAGATCATGTTTTGAACGGCGGCGCCTACCGCCACGACTTGCTCGATATCCGGCACCTTGGGATTTGCTCGAACGGCTGCGGCCACCGCTATGATCAGCGGCGCGCGCATCGCCTTATTGCTTTCGGAGCCCAGTTTCGACGGTTCGACACCCGGCTCCCGGCGCTCCAGCGATTGCGCCAGCACCTCGCCCAGGCGCCGGCGCGCGTCTCCCTGAATCGACAAAAACCGCCATGGCTGCATTCGACCGTGATCGGGCGCGCGAGCCGCCGCGCGCAAGATCACGTCGAGCTGTCGGAACGTCGGGGCCAGGCTCGACGAGCTGCATCGGCGAGCATCGCGCCATGATCAATTCGATAGCGTCCATGGGTGTGTGTGCTTTGAACTCCTCAGTCAGATGAGATAGCCGCCGCGTCGTTGCCATTCGCCACCATCCTAAGGCGCTCACGCGAGGACGCGAAGGGGGAGAACCTCGGGTGCATCGCCGTGCGGCAACGGCTCCTGGCAACACGGCTGCCGCGCCTTGAGACGGGAATGCCGGCCCGGATGAGATGTCGCCCGGCAGAGTGATCTGCGTCGCCTCGGTGCGGGCTCCGAAATTACCGATGAGACGCCTATGGCATCGACAAATACAACTATACCGCGTTAATCAAATTGAAGCTGGATCAGGAGTTGACCAAAGCAGGAGCCCGATGGGTTTTTGCGTTTGACGCAGCCTTTTTGTGCTCGAAATCGTGTTGGCTTCGCTTAGTTCCTACGTCGGGATGCGCTCTAGAATTTTCTTTTTGCGCAGGTCCTTATCGGAAAACCGGCATCCACTCTTCCGGGACATGCGCTAGCTCACGCTGAACCACACATCCGCGCCATCGCTGTCGTGGCCATCCACGTCCTAATTTTGCGGATCCGCAGAGCCACGCGTCATGCCGCGTGATGTTTCTGCAACATTCAAGAATATTCGTCGGCAGTTCGCCGATTTACCTGCACGGAAATACCGAGCAGCCCTAGAGTTGCGTCGAAGTCTCTGGGAGGGTGACATGATGCTCCTTTGGATTCTATTTGCAATCTGGCTGACCGCAGCAGCGCTGCTTCCGCTTTACGTGTTGGTGCGGGCGCTGTTTCGCGCTGATCGTCGACACCCGACATCGGCGGCGCGAATCTCGCGCCGTTATTGAGCGCATTGCGGTCGAGCGGCCCCGCCGCTGCAAGCGGGGCATGTCGATCGGCATCGCATACCTATTGGCGGCCCCGTGTTGTGCGCACGCCCCGCGCATTCGGTGTCGCGTCGTCGCGGGTCGGGGCTCTGTTAGTGATTTTCATTTGCCGCGAAGCGCATCCTTTAACCCGCCGACGACATTCTGCACCTTACCGGCAACCTTATCGCTCTTGCCTTCAGCCTCGAGCTTGGCGTCACCTGTGACTTTGCCGGCCACTTCTTTGACGGCTCCCTTTATCTGCTTTGCCGAACCTTTGATGCGATCCTTGTCCATTACGATCTCCTCTGAGTTGCGAACCTCGAAATGCGTGAGCCCTAAAGCGGACCATTTTTGGGGGCGATGGTGGCCCCGCCCGCGATTGCTCATTAGCCGACGCGCCGGCAATCCTGAAAAGCCGCCGGTTTGCTCGGGCAGCACTTCGAACGTGCTCCGATCGTGCAGAACCCCGACCACCTTGCCTTCGCCGGGTCCACGTATGATCGGGCCGGTCAATCCGGTCTCAGGAAGGAACGCGCGTCGTTCACCCATTTTGCACCTTCAGCAATCGGGCGGCGCCGCTCAGACCAGCACGGCGCCGCCGTCCACGACGATCACCTGCCCCGTGCTGTAGGCTTCCTGCATCAGATAAAGGTATGTCTGAGCGAGATCATCAGCCTCGCCAACGCGACCGACCGGAAGCCTGCGCGCGGTTTCTTGATACATCGCCTCGCGCTCGGCTTCGGGCATTTCGCTCCAGAGCTCGGTCTTGACGGCGCCAGGGCAAACCGCGTTGACCCTGATCGGCGCAAGTTCGACGGCCAGCGCACGGGTCAACGCTTCCGTCGCGCCGCAAATGCTGGCTGCCACCGTCCACCCCTTGCGGGGGCGCAACCCGGCAATTCCATTGGTCAACGTGATTGAACCACCCGGCCGGATCTGGGAACTGCCGTACTTCGCCGCCATGAACGCACCCCAAAACCGCAGCTTGAAGAACCCGCGTGCGGCCTCGAGCTGCATGTTCGCCAGCGGCTCCAAATGGAGCCGCTCCCCGGCGGTGAAGACGAGGTGATCGAAAGCGCCGATGCGCTCGAACAACCCGCGCACTTGCGCCTCTTCCGAGAGGTCAACAACCTGTCCTTCGACCCCGGTTTCCGGCAACGATTGCAAAGCCCGGCCAAGGCGCTCCTTGCGGCTCGAAACAATGAGAACTGCTGCGCCTTCACGCCGGGCAGCGCGGGCAACGGCAAGGCCAATTCCGACGCTTGCGCCAAGAACAACGACGCGCTTCCCGTTCAAACTCATGTTGGGCTTCCCGTGGAAACCAGTGATCGGCCGATGCCAGACACCATGTTACATCTCAAACGGCAACTGGTCCCCATCTCGTGTGAGGATCCTCTTTGCACTTCATCGTCCGATCGAGCGGGCGTCCGAGCTTCAGTCGAGCACCTCATCGGCCTGAGATAGTACCGTGGAAGGAAGGTCGAGACCGAGCTCCTTTGCAGCCTTGCGGTTGACGACCAGCTCAAACCTCGACGGTTTTACGACAGGCAAGTCCGCCGGTTTGGCACCGCGCAGGATTTTCCCGACGTAGACGCCCACCTGCCGAAATCTGTCTGTGCTTTGTCCGTAGCTGATCAAACCGCCGGCTTCCGCAAATTCGCGAATGTCGTAGACCGCGGCAATCCTATATTTTGCGGCGAGTTTTACGATGCGCCGGCGCTCGGCCAGAAAGAACGCATTCGTTGGAACCACAACACCGCCAGGATGCCGCTCGGCGAGCGTTGCGAACACCGAGGCAAGCTCATCCTCGTCGCTAGCCGCAACAGCAATCAGCTCGCATCCAATTGCCTTTGCGGCCATCTGCGTGATCTGCACCAATCGCTTGGCGTTTTGGCTCGTCGGGTTTGTCAGCAGCGCGAACGATTTCGCTCGCGGGTACAGTTCGCGCAACAGACCGACTTGCTTGGAGAGGAGGAAATCCGTGATGCCGCTCACGCCAGTCAGGTTAGCCTCCGGCTTGTTCAAGTCGGTGACGAGTCCCAACGCGACCGCGTCACCCCCGGTCTGGAAGACGATGGGAATCGACGCCGTCAACTTCTTCGCCGCCAAAGCGCCGCCGGACCCATATAGCGTTGCCAACACGGCGACTGGCAGATTGATGAGCTCTGCCGCCAATGCCGACAATCGTTCGTTGCGACCCTCCGCCCAGCGATACGCGATGGCGACATTCTGTCCCTCAATGAATCCCATGTCGCCCAGCCCGTCGCGAAATGGTGCGATCAGGAATTTGGCGTCTCCGGGCGAACCGTTGATGAGGCACCCCACGGTCGGCATGTCCGATGGCTGCGCGCGCGCCGCGCGCAACCACAGCGCCGTGCAGCCGAACGCCGCGATGACGTCGCGCCGTCGCATTGGCGGCAACTTCGGCGATTCCCAGGCAATGGCTTGCTTCATCCGTGCTGCCTCTTCTGCGGTGACCGATCGGTGGCGACCGCCCCACTGCTACAGCGGCGGAAAGGCGAGCCGATGTGATCTGGCTCACGCAGGGAAATTTGCGACAATGGTGGCGCTTAGCCGAAGGTGCTCAACGGACCGCATCGCATGACGGGTGCGATGTCCCCGCACCCGGTGCTCGCGCGCGCCTTCTCATCGCCAAAGTTCGCGGGTTGCGAGTCTCGCGCCCTCCCCCAACGTCGTCAGTTTCGCCCACGCGATCTGCTCGTGGATGCGCCCGCCGAGACCGCAGTCGGTGCCGGCAACGACGTTTTCGCGGCCGACGAGCTGCGCGAAGCGAACGATCCGATCGGCGACCAGGCGCGGGTGCTCGACCACGTTGGTGGCGTGGCTGACGACGCCCGGAATGAGCAGCTTGCCGTCCGGCAGTTTCACATCCTGCCAGACCCGCCATTCGTGCTCGTGGCGGACGTTGCCGGCTTCCACCGAGTAGGCTTGGGCGCGAACGGCAAGCACGAGATCGACGATGTCGGCGAGCGGAATATCGGTCGTGTGCGGCCCGTGCCAGCTGCCCCAGCAGATGTGATAGCGAATGCGATCTTCCGGCAGGCCCCGCAGGGCGTGATTGAGCGCATCGACGCGCACGCGCGAGAACTTCTTGAATTCCTCGAGCGGCGGCTCAGGATTGATCATGTCCCAGTTGTCCGGCAGGCTCGGATCGTCGATCTGCAGCACCAGCCCGGCGTCGACGATCGCCTTGTACTCCTCACGCATCGCTTCGGCGACCGCGAAGATGAACTCCTCTTCGCTCTTGTAATGACGGTCGCCGCTGCGCGCGAAGCTGCCTGGGCCGATCGAGCAGATGAAGCCCTCGTCCAGGTCTGCGGCCTTGAGTGCCCGCTTGAGGTTGTCGATGTCGGCGCGCACCGCCGCGTGCCCCGTATAGGTAACCGGACCGGTGCACACCGGACGGTTGGCCGTCCGCCGGGCAGCACTGCCCAGCAGCGTCGCGGATTCTGGATCGAGATAGAACCTGCTGAACTGCTGCCAATCGCGCCGGTTGGCAAAGGCCGCGAGCCCGATGCTGGCGACGCCGGAGCGGCGCGGGGCCGTTGGCGCAACCTTGTCGGCGGGCGAAAAACCACCCAGCCGTTCGTAGGCGTAGTTCCACCAGGCGCCGTAGTCCGTGGCGGCGCTCATCGCCTTGCCAAACTCGCCGTCGTCCGGAACATCGATGCCGGCGTCCTTCTGGCGCCGCACCGTGTCGGCAACGGCGCTGCTGAGCGCATCGGTGAATGCCCGCGCATCAACCGCTTCGCCGCTGCCTTTGCGCCGGTTCAACGCAATTAGATTTTCGGGGCGCGGCAGGCTGCCCGCGTGACTGGTGAGAATCCTGTCAGTGCTGCGTTTCATGTTTTTTCCTTTCGACCCTGAACCATCACGCGTCTTCCGGACGCGCCGGCGACGCGGCGGGATCTTATCTGACTGGCGGAAATCCGAATATTTCCGCTGGATTGTCGACGAAGATGCGCTGGCGCGCCTGCTCGTCCGGCACCCAATCGAGCACCATGTCGAGCAACGCCACGTCGTTCGGCATGGGCTTGAAATATTGCGGATGCGGCCAGTCGGAGCCCCAAAGGAGCCGCGTCGGCGCATACTCGACCAGCTTACGCACCAGCGGATCGGTGTCGGAGAACGGGAACGTCTCCTGATTCGAGACGCGGGGCGAAAGCTTGACCCAGCACTTCCCGGTGTCGAGACATCGCAAAACGAATTTGAACCCTTCGCCGTTGATGCCTTTGGCCGGGTCGACGCCGCCCATGTGCTCGAGCACGAAGCGGCCAGGAGACTGCAGAATTTGCGGCTTCCAATCCTCCTGCTCCTCCGACTTCACCAGGTAATGCATCGACCAGCCATGCTCGTGGGTGCGAGCCACCATGCGTTGATCGATCGTCTTGCCCAGCCGGTGCGTGATGCGATAGCCCACCGTGCCCGCCCGGGTCAGGATATCGAGTTCGCCGTCGGTGATGCCCGGCCATGGTACGACGACAGCCCGCAGTCGGTCGGGGAAGCGGCACTGGCCGTGCAGAGCGAGTTCGTAATTGTTCTCATACATCATCGACTGCACGTGCAGCCCGCGGGACAGGCCGAGCGCGTCCTGCATTTTCAGCCAATCCTCGATCGTGGTGTCCTCGAACTCGAGGTGGCTGAACACGTGACCGGGCTTGAGCGGAAACTGCTTCTGCGGCCCAATGAAATGAAAGTGCGTGTCGCACGCGCCCTCCGGCAGTTTCAGTTTCGGCTTCGGATAGGTGCGATCGATCTTGGGTGAAAAAGGCCGGCTTGCGATCGTACTGGTCACTCGGACACCTTGATGTTGGCGCGTTGCATGACATCTTTCCACTTGCGAGTTTCGTCGGCCAGGAAATTGCAAAATTCTTGCGGCGAGCTCCCGCGCGCCTCGGACCCCATCGCGGCAAGCCGATCGATCACGTCCTGCTTGCCCAGGGCCGCACGCACCACGGCGCTCAGGTTCTCCACGACCGGCGGCAGCGTGGCTTTGGGCGCGAACAGGCCGTTGAACGTGACGCCCTGCACATCCGCATAACCCGCCTCGGCGATGGTCGGAATGTCGGGAACCGCGGCGATGCGCCTCGGCCCGAGCACCGCCAGCGCGCGCAGTTTTCCGGACTGGATGTGTTGCAGCGAATCGACGAGTTGCTGAAATCCGAGATCGACGTGACCTGCAATCAGGTCATTGATGGCCGACGCATTGCCCCGGTAGTGCACCTCGGTCCAGGTGATACTCGTCTTGAGCCTGAGGAGTTCAGCCAGGAAGTGATTGATGCTCACCCCGGTGGAGGTTGCAATCGTCAGTTTGCCCGGGTTCCTCCGCGCATAGTCGACGAGTTCCGCCATCGAGTTGATCGGGAGATCCGGGCGCACCAGCAGCATGTTGGTCGCAAACGCAAGCGAACTGACCGGCGCAAAGACCTCGTCCCATTGATACGGCGGCTTTGGCATGGTCATTGGGCCGAGGATGATCGGCCCGTTCGATCCCACGAAAATGGTGTGCCCGTCAGGCTCTGCGCGCGCGACGTATTCGCCGGCGATCAACCCGCCCGCGCCGGGCTTGTTGTCGACAATGACCCGCTGTCCGAGGGCGTCGCCGATCGCGGCCTGCAGGATGCGCGCGCTCACGTCGACGTTTCCACCCGGCGCGTAAGGCACGACGATCGGCCTGGAAGGAACCTGCGCCGGCGAGGAACCCGTTAGCGCGAAGAAGACGAAACCCGCTGACAGCCAATTGTTCGCGCGCATAGTCTAGGCCGGTTGCCTGTTTTTTCGCCACGTCTGCCGCTGCTTTACATACGCGGCTGCGCGTTCCGATACCAGCCGGCTGAACGCCTTGCCGACGGCCGTGCGGCAAGAACGATAGGAACGTCAAATCCACCACACTCGTTCACGGCGGGGGATCGGCGATCTTGTCTCAGGCTCAGGAACATGAATGCTATTGGCCAGTCCCGTGCGCGCTGGCCATGCGAGGCTAGTTGCGAGGAGCATCGACCATGAAGCTCATCCAGTTTCGCGAGCCGGGTCCGCCCAGCGTACTGCAATGCCTCGACGTTCCCGTCCCTGAGCCGAAACCGGATGAAGTCCTGATCCGGGCGCATGCGATTGGGGTTGGCATCCCGGATACGCTGATCCGGGCCGGCACTTACGGGCACATGCCGCCGCTTCCGGCGACGCCTGGCACCGAGCTCTCGGGAACGATCGAGACGGTCGGACCGGCCGTCACGTCCCGCCGGGCCGGTCAGCGGGTCTACACCACCGCGCGCGAACGGCCACATCGCGGCGGCCACTATGCGCAATACGTGACGGCGCCCGCGGACGCGACCTTTGTCCTGCCAGACAGTATTGATCTCGATGCCGCCGCGGCGCTCGCCAACTATCAGGTCGCCTTTCACATCTTCAACGATGCGGTGCGGCCGCGGACGGGCGAGACCGTGCTCATCTACGCGGCCGCCGGCGGCATGGGGAATGCGCTGGTCGATCTGGCGAAGACCGAGGGCCTCACCGTGATCGGCGTGGTCGGCACTGAGGAGAAGGCGCGCTTTGCCCGCGATCTGGGGGCGGACCACGTCATCAACCGCAAAGCCGAGACGGTCGCCGAGCAGGTCGACGAAATCACGGGCGGGCGCGGCGTCGACATCATCATCGATCCGGTGGCCGGACCGAGCATTCCAGGCAATATCGCGATGCTCGCGCCATGCGGCATGCTCGTCCTTTACGGCGGGCTCGGCGGCAAGGCACAGCTCGATCTTTCGGCGACGCTACGCCTGAGCAAGAATTCGCCGGCGGTTCGGCAATTCACCATCCACACCTGGGATAACCTCGTCGAGGCGCGCCACGCCGGCATGCGCACCGTCATCGACCTGCTGGCAGCCGGCAAGCTTCGCCCGCACATTCATGCCCGATTGCCCCTCACCGAGGCGGCACGAGCACACGAACTCCTCGAGAGTGGCGCGGTGCTGGGCAAGCTGCTGCTGCAGCCGTGACCTGATCGCCCGACTGCCAAGGCCGTTCTGCTGACTCGACCAAGAAAAAACCGCAGGTTCCGGCTGCACTCGGTCTGATCGAAGAGTATAAAGGGCTCCGGGGGGCCTGATAGGTCGCGCATGCGCCTGTTACTGGCCGGACTGCTGTTGCTCATGTTGCTCGGATGCGGCCCGCTCGGAACCGAGCCACCCTCTCCTGCGCACCCCGCGGCGCCTCAATCGCCCCCTGGGCCAACCAGACTCCCGCCGCTTTGACCGGACGGCGCGGATGCGAACGTCCACTTGCCGGTGGTCGGCGCGGTCGCCTCCTCAATCGAAAGCCTGTCCCGGTGTCCCGATTCCGAAGTCCGTCACACCCTGCAGCACGCTCAACACGAACTTCGGAATCGAAAGGACACTGGTAAATTTATGATTCCAGTGTGGTTTTGGATTTGAAGTTCCTATGTGAGCGCGCGGCAAAAATCATCGGAACTTCAAATCCGCCACACCAGCGACCTATCGCGGTCTAAACGCACTGCTCAGGATTTGATCAATTTCCTGTTTGATCTTTTCTGCCATGGGCCCTTCCCACGTGCGTGCGGCCCACCTGAATTTCGCAAGGATCTCGACCGCCGAGTCCGAACGGAAGCGATCCGTGACCGGATCAAGCCGTTCCATGGCGGCGAGGTACAGCTCCGCCTCCCTGTCGAGAGGCTTCCAATCCGCACGCACGTCGTTTGCTATTTCACGCAGCGGCCTATGACGCATTGGACTCCCGCTTCCAACTCGGCACCCATCCCGCCAAGCCGCGGCCAGCCTCGCGAACGAGGCCGATCGGACGGCCGACCAAACTGGATACGACACCTTGGAATTCGCCCCGAACCCATTTCGAGGATCGGACGCGCATCCGCGAGCACATGCGGCTGTGACTTCGTCAGCACGACACCGGACGCAAACAATTAAACGATTTGATCCGTTCCCGAGTTCCGCGATGCACCGACGCTATGCATTGACACGATCACCAGAAAATCACGGCTGGAACCGAATCAGGACACGATCGATCTGCGTTACCAATAATTCATGTTCGCGAATGTGACGGTTGAGTATGTTTCGTCCTTGGTTCCACGAGGGAACCAGCCCATCGGGCGCTCGTGAGCCCAACCTCTGTTCCTTTATTTCCTCCTTATGCGCGCACCGTCCGCTTGGACGCTCAAGCGCTCTCGTCCGGCCGGTTCAGTCGACCTTCGCAGGCCTGGTTGATTTGCGATGGGAAGGTTCGGCTGGACAATTATACGGGTACACGCTCTGCTCACAGCCAACATCTTTGCGCCAACCCGCGACAACGGCATGGCATTGCGACCGCAAAGTCTTTGGCCTTGGCGCGCCATGCTCGCCGTCGACCTCGCCATGCTGGCGGGCTTGTTCCTGTACAAGGTCGTCTACCACGACCCGCAGATCGAATACGCCCACCTGCTGGTGACCTACCATTTTGGATTCGCCAAGCGGGCCTTGATGGGTTCCCTGATTTCGCTGGCGACCGCGAGCGTGCCGATCGTGGCTGTCTACGCGCTCGGACTGGCTGCGTTCATCGTCGCGCTGGTCCTGTTTGGGACGATGTTTCGGCGCATCGTCGGGCCCAACGCGCAGAACCTGCCGTTGCTCGCCTTCCTGGTCGGCTCCCCGTTCTTCTTCAAGAACTTCATGTATTCGATCGGCTATTTCGATATCTATGGCTGCATTGCCGCCCTGATCGCACTCATCGCACCGGTCGGCGTCTTCTATCTGCCGGCGCTTGCACTGGGTTGCGTTGTGCTGGTGCTGCTGCATCCGGTGCAATTTCTGCTTTATTGCCCCGTTATCTGCCTCGTCGCCGTGATCCGCTATTACTGCCCCTTCGACTTCCCCGCCGCGCGCGTCCTCTATGGGGGACTACTTTGTCTCTTTGTGCTGGCGGCCTTCATCGCGAGCGTAAGGTTTGGACAAATTCTAACGTCGCCGGAAACCCTACTGGACTATTTGCGTGCGCGAGGCTCCGATCTGACTGATTCGCGGGTCGCCTACATCTGGACCTCAACGCTCACTGACGACCTGCGCGCGACCTGGCGCTTTGTTGGCAAGAACACATTTCGCGTGCCGATCTATCTGATCCTGATCGCATGTCATGCGCCGGTCATCCGCTATTTCCTGCAACTCATTCGATGCTTGGCCGCGTCCCGTGACAAAGCCATTGTCGTCGCGGCAATGGTTGCAATTACCGCGGGCTACCTGGCGATCGGTAGCTTGGGCTTCGACTACGCACGTTGGGTTTCGAACTGGGCCGTTTGCATGGCGCTCGTGATGTTCGCCACCCACCTGTTGCCGCAAGCGGCCGCCGCGCCAATGCCGCCGGTTGCCGCCGACACAGCGCAAAATCTTGCCTTGGGCTGGATCGTGAACCGCGATACCCCGCGTTGGCATCACGGTCCCGTTCTGAGCAGGCTGTCACGCCCCGGCGCGAAATGTTGGGCTTGCTTTTGACGGCATGCCGCCCGCGTTTGGTCACCCGAGGCAAAGTCCGCGGCGCCCGTGCCGGGATTGCGACCCCATTGCAGCGCGGTCCGCGGTCGGCCTCTGAAGCGGTCTGAACTTGCAACTATATGATTATACTTGTGTTTTTAACGGACCCGCGGCACGACACCTCCTGGCCGCGAGGGCTCGACGTGGCGCTGAATTCGCTCACGGGGTCGCCCGACTGACCCGGACGGTTTTCCTCGACAATTGGGCGATCGGCGTGCCAGTCCTTGCGTGACCCGGTAACCCGCGGACCCATCGAGAGCGAGTGTGCGAATGGGGTGGCTCAAGCATGTCGGTATCGTCGCCTGGTGCGTCGGGATCGCGGCTTGCATTGGTCTTGCCTTGTGGTCCGGCGTGCACGCGGTTGGCGATGCCATCGCAAGCGTCGGCTGGGGATTGGCGCTGGTCGTGCTGACGCGTGTCGCGACGGTTGCGGTTGCCGGGGCGGGGTGGTGGTGGCTGATTCCCGCGAGCGCCCGCGTGCGCCTGCATGTGGCGGTTTTCGTGAGGTTCATTCGAGAAGCGGTCAATTCCCTGCTGCCACTGACGCAAGTCGGCGGTGACATCGTGGGCGCGCGGCTCCTGACGTTCTGGGCCGTGCCGGGCCCGCTCTCCGCCGCCAGCAGCATCATCAACGTCCTGGTGCAGGCTGTTACGCAGTTTCTGTTTGCAACGCTCGGCCTTGTGACCCTCGTTGCACTCGGGGCCGATACGACAGTGGCCGTGGCCGTGGCGATCAGTCTGGCCTCGGCGGCCCCCGCATTGGGCGGTTTCTACCTGGCGCAGGGTGGAAACGGGCACCGGATACTTCGCTCCGTTCTGGTTCGTCTCAAGGGTGATGGCAACTGGGGCGTTCTTGGTACCGTCGATGCGGTCTACCAAAATCTGTCGCTGATCTACGCGCAGCGAGCGAACCTTGTGGCGAGCAGCCTCGTGCACATGATCGGGTGGCTGATTGGCGTGCTGGAAGTTTTCATCGTGCTCAGCTGGATGGGATATGCGGTGACCATCGGCGAAGCGCTCGTGATCGAAAGTCTCGTGCAGGCAGTCCGCGGCGCGGCATTCGCAATTCCAAGCGCGCTCGGCGCCCAGGAGGCTGGCTTGATCCTGCTGTGCGGCATGTTTGGAATTCCACCTGATCAGGCATTGGCGCTGTCGCTCATCAAGCGCGCCGCTGATCTTGCGATCGGCGTGCCCAGTCTCGTCGCGCTGCAAATCCTGGAAGGCGACGTCTCACAGCGATCTTTTCGCGCCGCGAGCAGCAACCTCGCATCTCACCAGGTGTTCGTTCGCAAGGTCACTGAAACATGATCTTGTCCTGGGCATCACACATCGCAGCGCTGGTTTCGGTTCTCGGCTGCATCTATCTGCTTGGCGCGATATTGCTGATCGACCGCTTCGTACGTCAACCTTCGTCCACGCCCGGCGCGCCTGGTCCGGGTGTAACGATCCTCAAGCCTCTGCACGGTGCGGAGCGTGGCTTGCTTGAAAACCTCACGTCGTTCTGCACCCAGAATTATGCTGGACCCGTTCAAATCGTCTTTGGGGTGCAAGATCCCGGCGATCCCGCGATCGCCGTGGTCGACCGGCTGCGCACGAAACATCCTGCGGCCCGCTTTGATCTTGTCGTTGATCCGACGGAACACGGGCTCAATCGCAAGGTTTCCAACCTGGTCAACATGTCGCTGCACATCGAGCATGAGACCGTCATTGTTGCCGACAGCGATATGCAGGTCGATCCCGACTATCTCACGCGCGTGGTCGCCGCGCTCCAGCAACCCGGCATCGGGGCCGTCACGTGCCTTTACCACGGCGCGGCTGCGACCACGCCATGGGCGCGACTGGCTGCGCTCGGCATCAATGCGCATTTCCTGCCGAACGTCGTCGTCGGCCTGGGACTGGGCCTTGCACATCCCTGCTTCGGCTCGACAATCGCATTGACGCGCAAAACGCTCGCCGAGATCGGCGGATTCATCGGTGTTGCCGATTGCCTCGCGGACGATTACGCGATCGGCGCGGCATTGCGCGCCCGTGGACTCAAAATCTCCGTTTCATCCATCACGATCGGCCATGCCTGCGCGGAGACGTCGGCGCGCGACTTGTGGCATCACGAGGTCAGATGGGCGCGGACGATCAGATCCATCGATCCGGCGGGCTACGTGGGCTCAATCGTGACGCACGCCTTCCCGTGGGCGCTCATCGCGGCCGCAACCGGCCTTGCATCCCTCGGACCGGTCATCGGCGTTGGGCTCGTCATCGCTTCCTTGCTATGCCGGTTGGGGCTGCTGCAGCGGGTAGCGCGCGCTTTTGGCCTGCCGCCGCAAGCGTATTGGCTCGTTCCGGTGCGCGATCTATTGTCCTTTGCGGTCTTCGCATCGAGCCTTTTCGGCGAAAGCGCGCGCTGGAAGGGCCGAAGCTACCGGTTTATACCGGATGGTACCTTGATTGCTGCCGGGGGTTCACAAAAGCCATGATGCGGGCACTTTTTCTGCAAGCGCCGTCGTTCGACGGCTACGACGGCGGCGCGGGTGCACGCTATCAAATGCGTCGGGAAGTGCGATCGTTCTGGTATCCAACCTGGCTCGCCCAGCCGGCGGCCCTGGTCGAAGGGTCGAAGCTGATCGATGCACCGCCGCACCGACTGAGATTCGAGGATGTGGCGCCCGAAGCGCTCGACCGCGACCTCGTCGTGCTGCACACGTCGACGCCATCCTTTGCCTCCGATGTGCGGACCGCCGAGGCGCTCAAGAGCCGCAAGCCGGGCCTGAAGATCGGCATGATCGGTGCAAAGGTCGCGGTCGAACCGGAGGCGAGCCTGAAGGCATCGACGGCGATCGATTTCGTCGCGCGCAACGAGTTCGATTTCACCATCAAGGAGATTGCGGAGGGTCGTGACCTCGCCGCCGTCGCGGGGCTATCGTGGCGCAAGGCCGACGGCACAATCGTCCATAACGAGGACCGCGCCATCCTCGAGTCCATGGACGATCTGCCGTTCGTCACTCCGGTCTACAAGCGCGATCTCGTCATCGAGAACTACTTCGGCGGGTATCTCAAACACCCCTACATTTCGTTCTACACCGGCCGTGGCTGCAAATCGCGTTGCACGTTCTGTCTGTGGCCGCAGACCATTGGCGGCCATCGCTACCGCACGCGCAGCATTGGTCATGTGATCGAGGAGCTGTCGTGGGCCCAAAAGGCCTTTCCGCAGGTGAAGGAGTTCTTCTTCGACGACGACACGCTGACCGACAACCTGCCGCGCGTCGAGGCGCTGGCGCGCGAGATCGGCAAGCTCGGGATCGTCTGGTCGTGCAACGCCAAAGCCAATGTTCCGCGCGCGATCTTGAAGGTCATGAAGGACAACGGATTGCGGCTTCTTCTCGTCGGGTACGAATCCGGCAATCAGAAAATTCTTCACAACATCAAGAAGGGCATGCGGGTCGACGTCGCGAAGCGATTTACCAAGGATTGCCACGAACTCGGCATCGTCATCCACGGCACCTTCATCCTCGGCCTGCCCGGCGAGACCAAGGAAACCATTGAGGAGACCATCCGTTTCGCGGCCGAGATCAACCCGCACACCATCCAGATCTCGCTCGCCGCGCCCTATCCGGGCACTTTCCTCTACAAGCAGGCTCTGGCGAACGGCTGGCTGGTTGATGAAACGCCGCAATTGCTGAGCGAGCTCGGCACGCAAGAGGCGGCTCTGAGCTACCCGCACTTGAGCCACACGGAAATCTTTCAATCAGTCGAGGACTTCTATCGGCGCTTCTACTTCCGCGCACCGAAGATCGCCTCGATCGTCGGCGAAATGGTGCGCAGCCCCGAAATGATGAAGCGCCGGCTGCGCGAGGGCGTCGAGTTCTTCAGGTTCCTGCGCGATCGCGAGGTTGCACTCTGAAGCACCTTGTCGTCACGGCCGACGATTTCGGGCTCGCGCCCGAGGTTAACGCAGCCGTGGAATTGGCGCATGAGCAGGGCATCCTGACCGCCGCAAGCCTGATGATCGCCGCACCTGCCGCGGCAGACGCAATCGCCCGCGCGCACCGGCTCCCGCGTCTTCGCATCGGCCTGCATCTCGTCCTCGTCGACGGCGAGCCGGCGTTGCCCCCCGAACGGCTGCCCGATCTCGTTGACGCCAACGGACGCTTGCGCCAGGACCTCGCACGGCTCGGGCTTGAGATCTGCACGCGGCCGTCGGTACGGGAGCAAGTGCGGGCGGAGATCGACGCCCAATTCCGCGCCTTTCAGGCAACCGGGCTCACTCTCGACCACGTCAACGCGCACAAGCATTTCCACCTTCATCCAGCGGTGGCCCACGACGTCATCGCAATAGGCCAGCGCTACGGCATGCGCGGACTGCGCGTGCCACGCGAACCGGCTGCCGTTCTGACCAAGGTCGAAGCAGGCCGGATAGGCGGTCGGGGATACGTCACGCCATGGACGCGGCTGCTCGGGCATCGGGTCCGCCGCGCGGGATTGCAATCGCCCGATTACGTGTTCGGCTTCGCCTGGTCCGGCGCGATGTCAACCGCACGGCTTGACGGTCTCCTTCGCAACCTGCCCACCGGTTCGACGGAGATCTATCTGCATCCGGCCACGCAAGATGCTTTTGCAGGCCGCGCGCCGGGCTATCGCTACACCGACGAACTCGCGGCTTTGATTGCTCCATCCGTCATCGCATCGACACATCGCGCGGACGTGGCGATGGGCGGTTATTCGGATTTTTGACCCACCCATCCTCCAGATATCCAGCGTCACGGAACCAGGCCACGGCGTCCACAATGGCTTCCTGGTAGGGCCGCGACGCGTAGGCCAGATCCCGCCTTGCCTTGGCATCATTGAAAAACATGTGGTGGCCTGCCATTCGCAACGCCTCTCGGGTTACAAATGGTTCGCGTCCGCTCGCGTGCGACCAGAGTTCGGCGCCGAAGGCAAACGGATAGACCGCCGCAATGGGAACCCGCAGCCTGGGCGGTCGGCGTCCGACCACGCGCGCGATCTCCGACAGCATGGTGTTGAGATGCACGTTCTCTCCCCCGAGAATATATCGCTCGCCAATTTTGCCACTGCGCAGCGCTGCCAGGTGCCCGGCTGCCACGTCGTCGACATGTACGAGATTGAGGCCGGTATCGACAAACCCGGGCATGCGCCCGCACGCTGCCTCCACGACAATGCGCCCGGTCGGGGTCGGTTTCACATCGCGCGGGCCAATCGGGGTCGATGGATTGACGATCACCACCGGCAAGCCGGCATTTTTCACCATGCCCTCGACCATTCTCTCCGCAATGATCTTGCTTCTTTTATAGGCACCGATGGCCTGGTTCGCGGGGAGCGGACGACTTTCGTCCGCTAGCGCTCCGTCGCGCAACGCAACGGTGGCGACGCTGCTGGTGTAGACGATCCGCTCCACGCCGGCGCGCTGCGCCTCCTCCATGACAATCCGGGTACCTTCCACGTTTGTTCGCAAAATTTCTGCCGGAAAGGGTGCCCAGAGCCTGTAATCGGCCGCGGCATGGACCACATAGCGGACCCCGCGAACCGCTGCTGCGACCGCATTGCGATCGCACATATCCCCCACCACGACAGTATCGGCCGGGTGAATGTTGGTTCTCGGGCTTGATGCCCGAACCAAGGCGCGGACCTGATGACCCGATTCCCGCAACGCTTTTGCGATGGCCGAACCGACAAACCCGCTGGCGCCGGTGACAAGCGTCAAATCGAAACCGCCCATCTCCAACACCCATGCTCGGGAGCCCTGCGAGCGAGCTCCTTTTGACTTCGCGGGAGCGATCCCGAAGCCGTCGCCACCATATCATATCGGAGCAACCGGCCGCCATGACCGCCGCTCGGCGCGGCCAGCCAGGCCGCCAGGCGCCGACAAGCCTCGAAGACTCTCAGGCGCCGAGGAAGTTCGTGACCAGCGTCTTGACCTTGTCGAGTTCTTCCCACTGCGGAACGTGGCCCGCACCCCGAATGATCTCGACCCGAGAATTCGCAATTCGCTCGGCAAAGTCCTTGGCATAGACCGACGAGATCAGTGCGTCGTCTTCGCCCCAGATGATCAGCGTGCGGGCACTGACGCGATGCAGGCGCTTCTTGAGACCCTTGTCGGGTATTGGCCAGACGAATTTTCCAGTCGCTCCCAGCGCCCAGATCGAGTTGGCCGTGACCACCGCCAACTCCTTGGGGTCGGTCGGCATCTGAAGAAATTTCTGCACCGGTGGCGCGTCGAATTTCTTGAACAGCGTTGCCACCAATTTGTCCGGCGGCAGCAACATATACTGCGTCACCGGAGCGTCATCGCGCCACAGCCCGATGGGATCAAGCAGGACCATCTTGCTGATGCGTTCGGGCCGATGCGCCGCAAGCTCGCACGCCATCATGCCCCCAAACGACGCGCCGACGACCGGTACTGACGAGAGCTTGAGCGCGTCCAGGATCTCATCATAGATCAGCACCAGATCCCACAGGCTCTCGACCGCATAAATCGACTCGCGAACCGTATCGCCGGTGCCTGGATGATCGGGCGCATAGACGGTGTGGCGCTCGGCCAACGCCTCCACGAACGGGTCCCAGAGCGGCCCGCCCGCCGTGTGCAGATAGAGCACCGGCGGACCGCTGCCGCCGACCTTCACCTTAGCCTCGAAGTTGCAGTGTCGTATCGGGATTGTCTTTACCGCAGGGGTAGCCATGTTTGAGGTCCCAATTTTCAACTCGACTCGCGGAGATGCGCGCGTATGGATGGGTTGCGCATCGAGGCTTGATCGGTATCGATCTGTCTCAGGCCGTCGCCAGCTCACGTTGCTGAACCGGACGGTTGCGCAGCCGCTTCGGCCACCACAGGTTCTCCCATGGCTTGTCCTCCCAGATCTTCTGCACATGCGGGAGGACCTCGCGCCCGAACAACTCGATGTTCTTGACGGCCTGGCCATGCGGCATGGATCCGAACTGAAGTACGGTCATCAGATGGCCGACATTCAGGCGTTTGGCCATTGCCTCGAGTTTCTCGCGCACCGTTGCGGGACTCCCGATGACGACGAATTCCTTCTCGATCATGTCCTTGGCCTTCAGCGGCTTGAGCTGAGTGGATAGGTCGCTGAATTGGAGGAGGTCAGGCCCGGCCATGAAGATATTCAATAGGCTCTTGTAGTCGGCATAACCGGGTGGAGCGATGTACTGCGGCGGCTGGTGCAGGAGCTTGTGATAGAAGTACTCGACATGCCGGCCGTACTCCTCCTCGGCACGCCGATCGGTTTCGGCCACCCCGACGAGCTGGAGAAACGAGGCGCGGTACGGATTCGCATCCCTGCCCTTGGCGGAGGCGCGCGCCCAGAATTTATCCATGACGTTCTCGGCCGACTTGCCACCGAAGTAGCTCAGGTATGCGTAGGGCAGATTGCGTTCGTGGCAATAATCCCAGGTCGACGAGCTCGCGGCCCCCGGTATCAGGAGCGGCGGATGCGGATCCTGCACCGGCCGCGGCCACAGGTTCACTTTCGGCAGCTGGAAATATTTTCCGTTCCAGGCGAAGAACTCCTTCGCGGTCCAGGCCTTCAGCATCAGATCGATCGCTTCCCGCCAACGCTCGCGCTGCTCCATCGGTGGGATCCCGTAACTGATGTTGGCATCGCACCCGAGGCCCAACGGCAGGCCGGCAACCAGTCGGCCACCGCTGATGCAGTCGAGCACCGCATATTCCTCGGCAATGCGGATGGGTGGTGACGTGGCCGCGATGGTGGCGCCCAGCTGTACCAGCGCGACGTGATCGAGCTTCTGGTCGTGCGTCATCTTGGCGAGGGCCGCGGCAAACAGATTGGGATTGCACATGAACCCGTACGGGTTCTGATGGTGCTCGTTGGTGCCGATGCCGTCGAATCCGAGCTTCGCCGCCAGCATGAGCTCGTCCAGCGACCAGTTGTAGTAGTCCGTTACTTTGTTGGGATCAGCGAGCTCCCACCATGGCGCATCGACCCACGCCGAGTCGTAGCCCTTGGGAAATTCCTCAGGTAGATCCCGGTAGGGCATGAAATGGAACATCGTGACCTTCATGATCGTCACCTCCCATTTGTGCGGTTCAAGCCCGGTCTGACCGATATGAGTTGGTAGCCGAGTAGCCGAGTGTTCTGCGCGATCGTAGCAGATGCGCCGGGCTAGCGGCAGGTAGAGAGCTGCGGCAGATCCCTCAAGTCTCGGCGAGGTGAACGGGTGCGGCGGTCTGAGAGCCCGCACTCACCGCCCGCACCCGTTGATTCGCTCCTCGCACGGGCGCAATCTTGCATTAAAGACCGGTCAAAGCAGGACGGCGCACAGTGATGTGGCGAACTTTGGCAAACGGGATCTGGATCATCGCCTTCCTCATCCTGGGCGCGCTTTTCATCAACGAGATCGTCAAAGCAACGCGCGCGCAGCAAAACGCGGCGCGTGCGGCGGAAGGATCCGGCGGCACTGGACCCTGGATCTGTCCCATCGCGGGACAGTGCGGACCTCCCGGTACACCCGGATTAGGTCAATGGCAGAAATAGCGGGAATCATTCGCCGCGGTCCGCAGCATTGCGACGGCTTGGGGTGGGCGGAGGCGAAGCTCAGCGAGCGCGTGAGGGCCTGCGCACCGGAACGCGGAACAGGAGGTCGACATAGGACGGAGTGTTCATGACTCCGCAAGCCTCAATCAGACAAGCCGTAGCGGGACCGTAGGCTTATTGTAGATACGGCCTGATTACCGGGAGATTAATTCCTGGAGAGGGTAGAGTGGGCGGCCCGCCGTGGACCCAACAGGCCGCCCTTCTGAAAGATCAGTTCGACTCGCCTGACCGGACGGTCTGCCGCACCTCGAAACCCTCGAATTGCGGATGATCGAGATACAGGGGCTTGTTTTCGCCGGCCCGTTGATGAGCGCTGCGGAACGCCTCGGATTTCGTCCATGCTTCGAACGCGGCACGGCTCTGCCACAGCGTATGCGACGAGTAGAGCGTGTAATCGTCGGTTTGTGGGCCTTTGAGGAGATGGAACTCGACAAAGCCCGGCACCTTTTCCAAATGGGTGTCGCGCGTCAGCCACACCTGTTCGAAATCGCCTTCGGAGCCCCGCCTGACGCGAAACCTGTTCATCGCAATGAACATCTGTTGATCCCCTGCACTAGCCCAATGACTTCGCTATGCGGCTTGCCGCTTGCCCCACAGCCGGGCGGACGCGATGTCGGCGCCCTCCCGCAGCGTTTTTAGCTTGGCCCACACCACGTCCTCGGTCACCCATTCCCAGCCGACGAAGGTACCGAAGCCGCAGTCGACGCCGGCAATGATCCGCTCGCGGTCGCCGACCGCCGCAACCACCGCCTCGATCCGCTGTGCGACCACCTCGGGATGCTCGATGAAATTGCTCTTGGAATCGATCACGCCCGGAATAAGCAGCATATGATCGGGGAGCTTGTGCCTGCGCAGCGCCGCGGTTTCGTGTTGCCGGCGCGGATTGGCAAATTCAAGACCGAGCGCACCAACCTTGGCCTGATAGAGTGCCGGCAGGATGACCTCCATGGCAACGTCATATTTGTGCGGTCCCTCCCAATTGCCCCAGCAGACATGCAGCCGCACGCGATCCGGCGGCAACCCTTCGAGGCCCCGGTTCAAGGCGGCCACGTGCTGCTCGACCAATTTGGCAAAGTCGGCGTCCGACATGTCCTGGTAGAGCAGAACGCGCTCCATCGCGAGGTCAGGGGCATCGATTTGCAGGACAAATCCCGCCTCGACAACCCTTTTGTACTCGACGTGCAGCTCGCGCGCGATCGCATCCAGATAATCCTGATGTGACTTGTAGTACGCATTCAACATCGTGGTCGCGACGATTCCTGGTGATGGCGCATTCATGAAGAATTCGCTGAACCGGGATTTCATCGGTGCCGACAGCCGCTTGTAACGGGCGATCTCAGCGTCGATCGCCGCTGTATCGCGATATTTCAGTTCACCGATCGCTTCGGGGGCGTCGAAGACCTTGCTGGTCTTCGGGATGCGCGCCATCATCCGCTGAGTGAACTGCCCGAACTCGATGAATTCCTTGCCATAGGGCCGCTTCGACACGCCGCCAAAGCCATCCATGCGCTGTGGAATGTAGGTCTGAAAGCCGACACGCGCCTGTTCGCCGTCATTGGCACTGTCGATCCCGACTTCGGCCTGCTTCGCAAGCACGTGCGCCACGCGCGCATCGACCAGTTCGTCGAGCCTCGCCCGGTCCACCGGCTTGCCCTGTTCCTGCTCGATCAACATGCTGCCGAGCGGTTCGCCGCGCGGAATGCTGCCGGCGTGTGTGGTCAAAATGCGATCGGTGCTGCGCTGCATGATAGTGCCTCCTCGCCTGCTTGTTCATTCAAATCGATCGCGGGGTCTGCGCATTTGTCGGCATGTTAATCGCTTCCGCGGCGCCCGTCAGCGGCGTTCCACGCCGGTATGAACGTGCGGCGAAACTTCGCTTCATTCCGCCGGACCGGCGAAGAGCAACAGGTTTCCGTCCGGATCCTTGACGATGAACGTCCAGGCACCCCACGGCTCTTTTCTCAGAGACTGGAAAAATGACGAAGACGATCGCGAAGCCGAGCTTCCGGGTGAAGAAGTCGCATGATGCCTTGATGTCGGAAACGAATAATTCGGCGGCGGTCGCCGTGATGACCGCCTTGGACCGGACAGCGTGCTCCGGCATCGTGTCGAGCCCCATGACAAAGTGCCCTACGCGAGATTGCCGCAACGTGATAGGAACTTCAAATCCATGCATTCCCACCCCTCGCGCGCGAAGAGGAGGCCATGAAGATCTTTGCATTGGTCCCGGTCTGGCTTGCCGTCATGGCCGTGACGTGTGCCGGCAACGAGCTTCCCTACACGCCGGTCACCGACGCACCGGGCATCGTGCAATTCTCATATAGCTTCAGCCCGCTGCCTCCGCTGCCGCGACGCTTTCAGAATCACTGCGGTTATTTCGACGGACGCTACGTGTGCGCCAACCATTGCGGCCCCAATTATCAGGTCTATTTCTGCTCTGAGTGGTCATTCGGCTGCTGCCATATCGGGCACGGCTATTGCAATGCCGGCGGGTTCCTGCGCTGCAGCCCGCACTATTTTCCGTTCAACTGAGGTGACCCGCTAAGCTATTGATCTGTTGTTATTTCCCCCTCCCGCCGTGGACGAAATTCAGGCGCCGAGGAGGCCTCCCGCAGCGATCTGCGCCGCGGTCAAAGGATTCGCCATTCGCCCCCGGGAAAGGCACTATGCGGCCCCGATCGGGTCACCCCGAGCAACTCCACAGCACCATGACAACAAATCCCCCACGCAAGATCGCTTTTGTCCTAGCGGCTTCCGACCATGGCACCATGATCGTCAATCGCTTCGATTACCACATGTATGACGAGAACCGCGGCTTTGGTGTCGGGCTCGACATCCTCAACACGGCGGCCTTCGACCGCGACGGGGTGGAGTTCGCCGAAGGACTGCTGGCACTGCGCCGGCGCTATTTCGGCGACGGTGTGGTGGCGATCGATTGCGGCGCCAATATCGGCGTGTTCACCCTCGAGTGGGCGCGTGCGATGACCGGCTGGGGTTCGGTCATCGCCATCGAGGCGCAGGAGCGCATCTACTATGCGCTCGCCGGCAACATCGCGATCAACAATTGCTTTAACGCGCGCGCAATCCTCGCTGCCATCGCCGACAAGCCGGGCGTGATGAAGCTGCCCAAGATCGATTACGGACGCCCGGCGAGCTTCGGAAGCGTCGAGATCAAAAAGCGACAGCAAACCGAATTCATCGGCCAACCCCTCGACTATTCCGAGCAGGGCGCCATAGAGATCGCGTGCATTACATTGGATTCGCTCAATCTCGCGCGTGCCGATCTCGTCAAGATCGACGTTGAAGGCATGGAGTTCGATGTGCTTGCGGGCGCGGCCAACCTGCTGAAGGGGTGCGCCCCGGTCCTGATCGTCGAGTTCGTCAAGTCAGACAAGGCCAAGCTACGCGGATTGCTCGAGAGCCTCGATTACGGCGTGTTCGAGTTCGGCATGAACTTTGTCGCGGTCCACAAGGCCGACAAGACCATCGACCACGTCAGGGTCAATCAATGACCCGCCGGCGACGGACAGCGCTTGTGCGTCAGGCGTGCCGCGGATTGGCGATCGTCCCCGATTGCGAATCGACCTGCGCCACCACCGGCGGGTCGCCGATCAGCGTACCCCCCATGCCGTCGCTCGCCTTGGTGAACTGGCCTGCCACGTATTGACCGAGCAGCGTGATGTTGGCGGAGTGCACGTTATCCGCCACCGTCAGCGTCCCGCTGGCGTTGGCGCCGGAGGTGACCTGGGTCCAGCTCAGCGTCGTCGCCGAGTTGAACGCGATGTCACGCAGGTCGAGGACGTCCGGCTCGCCGAACCCAGCGACCAGACCGCCAAAGCTCACCGAATTGTCAAGCTGGAGCGTGCCGCCGCCGCTCACCGCAAACGTCACCGGGCCGGCCCCGAACGAGCCGCCCGCCAGGACTTCGAGCCGGCCGCCGCTGATAACGGCGGCGCTCGCGACGCCGCCGCCGACGACGTACTCCAGGCCGCCGCTGTTGACCTGCGCGCCCGCCGCGCTGCCGCCGGACGCGAGGTATTGCACGCCGCCGCTGTCGGCGATTGCGGCGCTGGCGCTTCCGCCGCTGAACACGACCTCGACGCCATGACGCAGCCGGGTGCCGCTGGTCGCGCCACCGCTCTCGACAATGGCGATGCCGCCGCTGCTCACCGTCATTCCGTCGGCTTCGCCGGCGGGCGAGACGTAAACAATGCCGCCGTTGTTGACGATTGCGGCGCTCGCCGTTCCGGCGATGAACTGCACGCCGAGGCTGCTGAGGGTCGTGCCCGTCGCCGTCGCACCAGCGGCGATGTTTTCCTGCCCGCCGTTGAAAACAACCGCACCGCCGGCAGTGCCGCCGAACGCAACGTATTCGATACCACCGTTGCTGACGATCGAGCCGCTGGCTGTGCCGCCGGCGTACACGACCTCGACGCCGCCGAGCAGGGTCGTGCCGAACGCAGTCCCCGAAACGAATTGATAGGAATTACCGCTGTTGAGGGTCGTACCGCTGGCGACGGCGCCCGCCATGACGATTTGGATGCCCCCGTCGTCGACAGTTGTGCTGGTGGCCATTCCTCCGCCGAGCACATTCTCAAAGCCGCTGCTCACGACCGTGCGGAAGGCACTGCCACCAGCTTCGACCAACTGGTTGCCGGCGCTGACGGTCGCGCTGCTGGTCGTGCCGTAGATCAATGCATTCCCGCCGTTGATCGTGGTCGCGCTCGCGGTCCCGCCGGCCAGCACGGTTTCCATGCCGCCCATCAGCACGGTGGCGGACACGGCAGTGCCACTGAAGTTGACGATTTCGTTGCCGCCGCCGCTCACCCGCGTGCCAAGGTCGGTGCCGCCCGACAGCGTGCTCAGGGTGCCGCCCGCGAGCACGGTCGCCGACGCCACACCGAAGACCTGCCCGGAGCCGCCGGCTGAGATCGTGCTGCCGCTCACCACGGCGCCCCCCATCTCGACCAGGCTGCCGCCCGACAACACGGTCGCCGAATTCACCACGCTGCCCGACAGCGCGTCGAGGACGACGCCGCTGCTGACCACATTGTTGTTCAACGTATAGCCCGAGCCGACTTGGAGCACGCCGCCGGCCTGAACCGTGATGCCATTCAGCGTGTCTATGCCCAGGAGCTCGAGCATACCGCCCGACGAGACGACCACTGATCCGCCGCCGACGACCTGCGCGTCGACCGCGAGGCCACCCGCATCGATGAGTGCGGTGCCGCCGCTGCTCACCAACGTGGCGCTCGCGGTGCCGCCCGACAACACGACCAGCATTCCTCCGCCCAGCACCGTCACGCCGCTGCTCGTGACCCCGGAGGACACAAAAATGGTCTGGCCATTGGCGACGGTGGTTGAGGACGACGGCACATTCCAGCCGACGACGTTCATGTTGATGAGGTCAGTCGCCGTGAACGAGTTGATTTGTCCGGAGGGACTGAATGCCAGCATCGCATCCGGGCCGGCGCTGGCGGCCCAGTCGCCGATGTCGCCGTTTTGATTGGTGTTCCAGTTGTCGAGATTGGTGGTGCCGTTGTTGATGGAGAAGTAGGCCACGCTGGCGGAGGCCGAGAGCGCACGGACGCCGGGCGCCGAATAGCGGAACAGGTCCATGACGCTGTAGCTGGTGGTGCCGCCAATCCTGGCGCCCAGCCACGAGGTTCGGCCCATCACCTCGGTGATTTCGTGTTCCACCACGCCGACGAAATAGTACTTGCCTGGCGGGGGCGCCTGGTTGATCGCGTAGCTGAACAAATTGCTGCTGCTGAAGCCGACATAGCCGTCGATCGACGGGTCGTTGGCCGCGATCAGCCCGAGCGCTTTTTCCTGCGCGGTTGCCATCCACAGCCTGCCGCCGGCGAGCGGACTTGAGGCCGGCAGGGTCGCATAGGCGGTTTGTTGGTTCGCTGACGATGCATCGGCCTGGAGGGCGGCAACGGCCGTGCCATAGGAGACCTGGTCGATGAAGGTCTCGCTTTCTCCCAATGCACCCGCGAATAGCGCCTGGCCGGCGATTTCCCCATATCCGAGGTCGATGTTGACCGTGACGGGGTCTGTGAAGGCGCTCTCCAGATAATTGACCACATAGTCGACAGCATCCACGAAGCCTGCGGGCAGGCTGCTGGTGCTTTGATCAAAGGTAACGTTGATCTGCATCTGCTACCGATGCGTGTTGCCCCAGCGTTATAGCCGAATCGTCGGTTGCAATCGAGATCGGTGCCGGGGCTCCCGGCGCCGTCGAAATTTACGCGATGGCAGAGCGGGTTAGCCGAACCACTTGCCGGCATGGCCCACCGCACCAGCAATCCGCCGGCCTTGCTCGGGCGCGCCGGAGCGGGTCGCGAAGGCCGGTGAGGCTCGTCGCTGCGCTGTGCGCGTCGACGAGCCGACCCAATCTACAGATCGCTCCTCATCCGACCTCAGGTGTGATGCGGATTGACCAGTCCGATAGCCTGCGCATCGGTCTGGGCCACCACCGGCGGATCGCCAACGAGCGTGCCGCCATGGCCGTCGCTCGCCTTGGTGAAATTGCCCACCACGTACTGGCCGAGCAGCGTGATGTTGGCGGAGTGCACGGTGTCCGCCACCGTCAGCGTCCCGCTGGCGGTGCCACCGGAGGTAAGCTGCGTCCAGCTCAGCGTCGTCGTCGCCGAGTTGAACGCGATGTCGCGCAGGTCGAGGAAGTCGGGCTTGCCGAACCCGGCCACCAGCCCGCCGTAGTGCACCGAGTTCGTCGAGCTGCAGGATGCCGCCGCCGCTGGTCGCGAACGTCACCGCACCGGTGCCGGTTGCGCCACCGCTAGTGACTTCGATGGTGCCGCCGCTGATCACCGATGCGCTCGCGACGCCGCCGGCGGCGACGTATTCGAGGCCACCGGTCGTCACCAGTGCGCTCATGGTCACGCCGCCGCTGAACACGGCTTCGGTCCCGCCGCTGCTGAAGGTCGTGCCACTCGCCACGCCGCCGGCGAGCACCACATCCGCCGCGCCGCTGCGCAGGACGGTGCCGACCGCAACGCCGCCAGACTGCACATAGGCTGCGCCGCCGTTGCTCAGCACCGCGCCGCTCATGGTGCCGGCGTCGAGCAGCAGCCCGCTTGCGTTGACGATCGCGCCGCGGGCAAGCCCGCCTGCCGCGATGTTCTCCTGGCCGCCGGAATTGACGATCGCGCTGCTTGCAACACCGCCCGACGCCACATACTCGACGCCACCGGAGTTGACGATCGCGCCGAACGCAACGCCGCCGGCAGACAGCACCTCGACGCCTCTGTTGAGCACGGTGCCGCTCACCACGCCACCGCTAAAGATGATGTCGGCGCCCGCCACCGTCGTGCCGGTCATGGTGCCGCCGGAGGAGATGTACGCCGCAGCCCCGCTGCTCACCGCCGCACTGGTCACATTGCCGACGTCGATCAGGATCGCGCCGCTCAAGATGGTCGCACCGGTCGCCGTGCCGCCGGCCGCGATGTTCTCCTGGCCGCCGCTCGACACCACCGTGTTGCTGGCGGTCCCGCCCGAGACGTATTCCACGCCGCCGGTGCCGCTCACGATCGTACCGACCGTCGTGCCGCCGAACACCGCCTCGGAAGCGCCGCTCAGCACCGTGCCGCTCGCCACACCGCCAGCCGACACGATATCGGCCGCGCCAGACAGCACGGTGAGGCCGGACGCGATGCCGCCCGACGTGATGTAGGCCGCGGCCCCGCTCATCAGCAGCCCGCTGCGCACCGTGCCGGCATCGAGCAGCGTGCCGCCGCCGCTCACCGTCACGCCGCTCGCCACACCGCCGCCACCGACGTTCTCCTGGCCGCCGCTCAACACCGAGATCGTCGAGGCCGAGCCGCCGGACGCGATGTAGTCCACGCTGCCGGACCCGATCGTCGTCGACACGGCGGTTCCGGAGATTGCCGTGCCGCCGCCGCTCAATACCGTCGCGCTGGTGACGCCGCCGGGACGCACCACCTCGGCTGCCCCGCGGAACACGGTCGCGCCCGAGATGCTGGCCCCAGACTGGATGTAGGCCACCGCACCGCTGCTGAGCACCACATTGCGCGCAATGCCGCCTTCGATCAGCTGACCGCCACTCGAGATCGTGGCACCGCTGGCGATGCCGCCGAGTCCGACGTTCTCCTGGCCGCCGTTCGACACCACCACACTGGTCGCAATCCCGCCGGAGGCGACGAACTCCAGGCCGCCGCTGAGCACCAGCGTGCTCAGCGTCGTGCCCGATACGACCTCCGTGGCGGCACTGCCGCTGATGGTGGTGGCGGTAGCGCTGGCCCCGGACTGAACATAGGCCACCGTCCCGGCATTGAGCGCGATGCCGCTCATGCTGCCGGCGTCGATCACAAAGCTGCCGCTGGTATTGATCGACCCGCCGCTGGCGCTGCCGCCCGAGGCGATGTTGAGCTGGCCGCCGCTGAACACGTTGGTGGCGATCCCGACCGCGCCGCTGAACAGCAACTCGATGCCGCCGTTCACCGTCGTGCTGACAACGGTCCCGCCGGACACCAGCTGATAGGCGCTGCCCGCAATCGTCGTGCTGCTCGCAACGCCGCCCGCCAGCACCGTCTCGATGCCGCCCGAGAACACGCTCGCCGACAGCGAGGTGCCGCTGAACGCCACCGTATCGTTGCCGCCGTTGAGGATGCGGGTGCCGATTTCAGTGCCGCCGGAGAACGTGGTCTGCGACCCGCCAACCGAGGTCACCGACGCGACGCCGAACACCTGCTCGATCCCGCCCATGGAGATCGTGCTGCCGCTGGTGCTGGCGCCTGACATCACCAGCGCACTGCCGCCGGCTTGAACCGTTGTGGCATTGGCAGCGGCACCCGACAGGATGTCGAGCAGCACGCCGTTGCTCACCACATAGCCGCTGAGCGTATATCCAGAGCCAAGTTCCAGGATGCCGCCGGACAGGACCGTCACGCCGGTGATCGTATCGGAGCCCAGCAGTTCGAGCACGCCGCCCGACGACACGATGACCGCGCCGCCGCTCGACACCAGCGCGTCGACCGCAACGCCGCCGTTGCTGACCACCTCGACGCCGCCATTGAAGATCACCGTATTGCTGGTAATGCCGCCCGACGACACGTTGAGCATGCCGCCGCTGGAGACGAGCAGCGCGCTGCCCACGCCGCCCGCGATATTGGTCACGCCGCTGGTGAAATCGGTCGAGTGATCGAGGTGACCACCCGCCAGCACATTGAGCACGCCGCCGGAGACGCCGACGAACGCCGCGCTGCCGCCCGACGACACATTGACCGTGCCGAGGTCGACCGTGCCAGAACTGGTCGCGCCCGAGATGATGCCGCCGGAGAACACATTCTCGACGCCGCCCGTGGACACGGTCGTGTTGCTCAGGATCGTGCCGCGCACGTTGATGACGCCGCCGCTGGCGATTGTCAGGTCGTGGGCGGTGCCGCCCGCGGACAGATTCGTGGTGCCGCCCGCCGAGTTGGTCGAGTGATCCAACGCGCCGCCCGACAATATGTTGAGCTGGCCGCCGCTCGAGACCGCCACGAACGACGCAATGCCGCCGCCCGACACGTTGACCGTGCCGCCGGAGAGCACCGTGCCCGAACCGCTCGCGCCCGAGATCACGCCGCCCGACAGGACGTTCTCGACGCCGCCGCTGAACACGCTCTCGTTGCTGGTGACGGTACCGGCGACGTTGAACGTCCCGCCGCTGGAGACGCGCAGGTCATGCGCCGTCCCGCCGGCGAAGATGCTGGTGACCCCGCCGGCAAAGTCGGTGGAGAACGCGAGCGTGCCGCCCGAGAGCACGGCGAGGCCGCCGCCGGATACTGCCGTGCCCGAGTTGGTCACGCCGCTGGCGAGGCCACCCGAGGAAATGATCTCGCTGCCGCCGCTCAGGATCGTGACACTGCTGGTGGTGGTGCCAAGGACAGTGAGCTGGCCGCCGCTGGAGACGGTCAGGTTGTTGGCGGTGCCGCCGGTGAAGACCGTGTCCGAACCGAGGATCGTTGCGCTCACCTGCGAGCCGACATCGAGAACGTTGCCGCCGGCCGAGATGGTGATCGCGCTGGCGATGCCGCCGGACTTAACGATCTGTCCACCGCCGCTGTTGATGGTCGTGCCGCTCGCAATGCCGCCGGACTCGACGAATTGCACACCGCTGCTGTTGATCGTGGCACCGCTCGCCGTACCGAAGTCATCCTCGGTGCCGCCGCTGTTGACGGTCGTGCTCTTGGTGACGCCGCCTGCCAGCACCAGCAACTCACCGCCGGCCACGACGATGTCGCCGCTGGCGAGGCCGCCCGAGGATACGACCTCGAGGCCGGAGATCGTGTTGCTCAGCGCGGTACCGCCCGAGCCCACGATGGCGGTGATCCCGCCGCTCACGACGAGGCCGGTGTTGGTGTAACCGGAGCCGAACGCGATGGTCGCTCCGGAATTCAAGGTCAGGCCGCCGCTGATCGCGGCGCCGCCGAACAGTTCCAGCAGGCCGCCGCTGCCGACGGTGGCGGCGCTGAGGATGCCGCTCGAGGACACGAATTCGACGCCGCCGCTGCCAATGCTCGCGCTCACGTCGGTGCCGAACACGGTCGCGCTGCCGAGGTCGGTGGTGCCGCTCGCCTTGCCGCCGACCAGGACGAACTCGCTGCCCCCGCTGTTGACGATGGTGTTGATTGCCGTGCCGCCTGAGAGGACGTTGAGCACGCCGCCGCTGTTGACGACGGTGTCGCTCGCGGTCGCGCCGCTCGACACGTTCTCCTGGCCGCCATCGAGTTGCGCCGCGATGGTGAGGCCGCGATCGATCTCGATGCCGCCCGTAAACACGTCCGTCGCCGTGGTGGTGCCACCGGCCGAGACCGTGAGCACGCCACCGCTGGAAACGACCACGTTGCCGCCGATGCCGGCGCCGACCGCGCCGGAGACGAGCTCGGAACCGCCAATGCCGCCGGCCCCGTTGAGCGATCCGCCGCTCAACACCGTCGCCGAGCCGCCGGTGAAGACGGTGATGAAAGATCCTGAGCCGCCCGCCGACACGAACAGATTGCCGCCGCTCGACACGTTGGTGAAGGTGGCGGAGCCGGAGTTGTTCTCGACGCCGCCGTTGCTGATCGTCACAAAGCCGGCCGCGCCGCCGGACAGCACGTTGAGCGTGCCGCCGCTCGACACGGTGACGGATGTGCCAAAGCCGGCGACGTTCTCGATGCCGCCGCTGCTGACGCCGACGAAACTCGCCGAGCCGCCCGCCAAGACGTTGAGCGTGCCGCCGGACAAGGCCGTACCGCTCCCGATTGCTCCGCTGACCAGGCCGCCGGACGAGACGTTCTCGACGCCGCCGCCCAGGACGATGGTGTTGCTGAGCACCGTGCCGAGCACGTTGAGCAGGCCGCCGCTCGAAACGGTCAGGTTGAAGGCCGTGCCGCCGGAGGAGATCGTGGTCGTGCCGCCGGCCGAATTGGTCGAGTGATCGAGCTCGCCGCCCGAGAGGATGCTGAGTGCGCCTCCGCTGGAGACCGCAACGAATGCCGCGCTGCCGGCCGCGGACACGTTGATCGTGCCCAAATCGATGGTGCCGGAATTGGACGCGCCGGAAATCACGCCGCCGGACGACACGGTCTCGACGCCACCGGCCGACACCGTCTGATTACTGGTGACCGTGCCGAGCACATTGGCGCTGCCGCCGCTCGCCACGGTCACGAACGAAGCGGTGCCGCCTGCAGACAGGTTGAGCAAGCCGCCGCTCGACACGGTCGCGTGGTCAAGCTCACCGCCGGAAAGCACATTCACCGTGCCGCCGGAGATCGCCGTACCGGAACCGGTGACGCCGGTCCCCGAGCCGCCCGACGATATGGTCTCGACGCCACCGCCGAGCACCTTGACGTTGCTTGTGGTGGTGCCGAGCACATTGAGCAGGCCGCCGCTCGACACGGTCAGATGATCGGCGACGCCGCCCGACGACAGGGTCAGGGCGCCGAGATCGCTCGCGCTCGTCAGCGAGCCGAAGATGGTGGCGGCACCGCCGCCCGAAATGGTGGTACCGCTCGCGATGCCGCCGAACAGAACCGACGCGCTGCCGCCGGAGAAGATCGTCGAATTGGAATCGGTCCCGCCGGATGAAACGATACCGCTGCCGCCGTTGCTGATCAGCGCCGCGATATCGCGCCCGCCCGAGGAGACGGCCACGAGGCCGCCGCTGCTGACCGTGTTGGCGCTGGCAACGCCGCCGGAGAGCGCAATCGCGGTGGCGCCGATGATGGTGTTGCTGATGGCAAGGCCGCTGAACGCAACCTCGGTGATCAGGCCGCTGTTGACGGTCGCGCCGCTGGCAACGTAGCCGGAGCCGATTTCAATGATTGCTCCCGGCACGAACGTGGTTCCGCTCGTGATGGCGCCGCCGAAATATTCGAGCACGCCGCCGCTCTGGATACTGGTGCTGACAACCGTGCCGCTGGAGAAGACCTCGACGAGACCGCCGTTGTCGATGATGGTCTGGTTCGCCACGCCGCCGGAGAACACCTCCACGATGCCGCCGCTGAGCACCACAAGCCCGGTGCTGGTCTGGCCGTTGGTGATCGACAGGACTTGGCCCGAACTCACCGGGACGCCGAGCGTGATGTCGGTGCCCGACCCGCCGTCGGGGATGAGCGTGAAATTGCTGCCGGACAAATTCGTGCTGAACGAAATATTGTAGGTCTGCCCGCCTTCCGACACCGTCAGTACGCTGCCGGAGGTGGTGGCCGAGCCGCTGCCGGTGAATGGGACTGATGCGAGGTCGATCGTGTCGCCGACCACGAAGTTGCTGATCACCAGGTTCGCGGGAATCGACGAACCGAAGATTGCAAGCGTGCCGCCGCTGCCGAACGCCACGCCGCCGCTCACCTGCCCGCCCGATAGGAGATCAAGCACGCCGCCATTGATGGTGGTCGCGCCGGCGATGGTGCCGCCGGACAGCACCATCTCGGTGCCGGACGCGTTGATGGTGGTGCCGCTGGCGATGCCGCCGGATGAGACGGTCTCCTCGCCGCCGGAATTGACCTGCGCCGCAATGGTGACGCCGCCGCCCACGACGGTTTCGAGGCCGCCAGCGCTGATGGTGGTACTGGTGGCGGTCCCGAACACGTCCTCGAAGCCGCCGCTGCTGACGGTCGTACCGCTATCCGCCCCGCCGGACGAAACATTTTCCACGCCGCCATTGAGCACGATGACGTTGCTGGTGATCGTTCCCTGCACATCCAGCGTGCCCCCGCTGGAGATCCGCAGGTCGTGCGCAACGCCGCTTTGGAACACGCTGATCGTGCCGCCAGCAAAGTCAGTCGCGTGATCGAGCGCGCCGCCTGAGAACACGTTCACCGTGCCGCCCGAAACGCTGGTGCCGGAGCCGGTCACGCCGGTCTGCAATCCGCCGGACAAAATATCGTCGATGCCGCCGCTCGACACGATGACGCTGCTGGTGATCGTACCGGCCACATTCATCTGACCGCCACTCACGACGGTGATGAAGGACCCGGACCCGCCGGCGAGCACATTGAGGGTGCCGCCCGAACCTGAAACCAGGGTGCCGGAACCCGACGCGCCGGTGATGAAGCCGCCGGCCAAGATCGTCTCGGTGCCGCCCAGGATGGTCACAAGGCTCGTGACCGTGCCTGCCACATTGGCCGAGCCGCCGCTCGATACCGAGTAGTCGTGGGCGATGCCGCCCGCCAGCACGTTGAGGGTGCCGCCGTTCTTCACGCCCAGGAAGGCCGCCGTACCGCCCGAAGACACGTTGACCGTGCCGCCCGAAATCGCGGTGCCTGACCCGGTGGCCCCGGACGTGATGCCGCCGGAGGAAATATTGTCGACGCCGCCGCTGAGCACCGTAACGTTGCTGGTGATGGTATCGAGCACGTTGAGCACGCCGCCGCTCGACACGGTCAGATGATCGGCGAGGCCGCCCGACGATATGGTCAGCGTACCGGCATCCGCCGCGCTCGTGATCGACCCGAACACGCTGGTGGTGCCGCCAGACGCAATCGAATCGCCGGTCGCGATGCCGCCGGCCAGCACCACTTGCTGGCCGAAGGCGAGGACGTTCGCACCGATCTCGGCGCCCGCAACATCTTCAACGCCGCCGTTGCTCACGATGGTGCCGCTGGCAACGCCGCCCGACGAGACGAACAACAAACCGCCGCTGCTCACCGTCGTGCCGGTGGCGGTACCGCCGGACAGGATGAGGCCCGACCCGAAGGCCGAAATGGTGCCGGAGACGAACGCGCCGCTGAAGCCTGCCTCTGCGATGGCGCCGTTCTGGACGGCGAAACCGCTGGCGACGTAGCCGGAACCGGCTTCGATGACGCCGCCGGAGTTGATCGTCAGATTGCCGTTGCCGACCGACGCGCCGCCGAACAGTTCGAGCAGCCCACCGCTGTTGATCGTCGCGCCGCTGGTGGTGCCGCCGGACGACACCAGCTCAATGCCGCCGGAGTTGATGACGGCGCCCGAATCAAGTCCGCTGGACAGAACAACTTCGGTACCGCCGTTGTTGATGGTCGCGCCACTGATCAAGCCGAAATCGTTCGCGAGGCCGCCGCTGCTGATCACAACAAAGTTTGCCGTGCCGCCCGCAAACACATTGAACGTACCGCCGGACAGAATCGTGCCGGTACCGGATGCATCGGTGACGAGCCCGCCCGATGAAACGTTCTCGACACCACCGCTGAACACGGCACCCTTGCTGACGATCGTGCCTTGCACGTTCAGCAAGCCGCCGCTGGAGACATTTATGAAGCCGCCGCTGCCGCCCGCGGACACATTGGTCACTCCGCCAGCGACGTTGGTCGCGTGCAGGAAGGTGCCGCCGGAGAGCACGTTCACCGTGCCGCCGGACACCGAGGTGCCCGACCCAGCCACGCCGGTCACCAGGCCGCCTGATGAGACAATCTCGTTGCCGCCGCTCGCGACGTTCCCGTTGTTGGTTACCGTCCCCAGCACGTTGAATGTGCCGCCGCTGGAAACGAAGACAAACTGCGCAGAACCGCCCGCGAGCAGGTTCAACGTGCCGCCCGACAAGACCGTGCTGGACCCGAACCCACCGGAAATCAGAGCACCGGAGGAAACGTTTTCCACGCCGCCGCCGAACACGATGGTGCTGCTCGCCACGGTGCCTTGGACGTTGAGGGTGCCGCCGCTCGAAACGCTGAGGTCGTGCGCGGTGCCCCCGGGGCCCACCAGCAACGACCCGCTGTTGAAGATCGCGGCGTGATCAAGTGCGCCGCCAGAGAATACGCTGACAGCGCCGCCCGAAATGGCGGTGCCCGAGCCCGCGGCGCCGGTGGCCAAGCCCCCGGAGAGCACGAATTCGGTGGCACCGCTGAGCACGGTCTGATTGCTGGTGATCGTACCATTCACGTTGACGTTGCCGCCGCTCGAGATCGTCAGGTGATCGGCGGTGCCGCCCGCCTCGAGGAACATGAAACCGGCGATGGTCGCCTGGGTTTCCGAGCCCAGCACGGTGTCGAAGCCGCTCAGCGCTACGACGGTACCGACTGCGAGGCCCCCGCCACTGACCATCAGGGTGCCGCCGCTGGAGATCGTGGTGTTGCTGGCGACGCCGCCGGAATCGACCTCCAGTTCGCCGAAGTTGAGAACGGTCGTGCCGCGGTCGATGCCGCCGGACGACACGCGTTCCAAGCCGAGGTTGCTGATCAGCGAGGCAGAGTTGACGCCGCTCGCGAACACCGTCTCGATCCCGCCGGAGCTGATGGTGCCGCTGATCGCGATGCCGCCGGAGGAAACCAGCTGCTGGCCGGCGACGAAGGTGCTGGTGGCGCTTCCAAACACGATCTGGGTGCCGCCCGCCAAAATCTGCGCGCCGCTGTCCAGACCGCGGCGCTGATCGTTTCCGAGCCGCCGCTCACAATGACCGTGGGATCGGCGGTGCCCCCGGAGAGCACGATGAACGTGCCGCCGCTGGACACCGTCGTATTGATCGCCGTGCCGCCGGACAGGATCTCGAAGAGGCCGCCGCCGCTGATCGTCATGGCACTCGCGATGCCGCCCGCCAGGGCCAGGCCGGACCCGCCATTTAGGTACGTCATAGACAGCAGCGTGCCGCCCGATCCTGCTTCCACGATCACGCCACTTTCGACCGACAGGCCGCCGCTGACGAGGCTGCCGTTCAGGACAAAACCGGACCCGACTTCGACAGTGCCGCCGGAGTTGGCGCTGATAGTCGTGGGGTCGATCACGGCGCCGCCGAAGAGCTCGAGCACGCCACCGAAGTTCACAGTGGAACCGGTCGTGGTGCCGCCGGAGGAGATGATCAGCGCGCCGCCGGAGTTGATGATCGCGGCCGAATCCACGCCGCCCGCCAGCACGACTTCGACGCCGCTGCTTCCAACAATGGAGGCGCTGGCGAGGCCGCCGGACATCACGTTCTCAACGCCGCCGCTGCCGATCGCGGCGCTGATGGTGGTGCCGCTGAACACGACGTCCGCGGTCACGCCGCTGCTGATGAACGTGGCACCGCTGGCGACGAAGCCCGAGGCGATGATCACGGTCGCGCCGGAATTGAACGTCGTCGAATGCACCGAGGCGCCGCCGAAAACCTCGGCAACGCCGCCACTCAGGATCGTTTCACCGCTCGCCGAGCCGCCGGACGACACCACGATCGTGCCGCCGACGATCGCGCCCGAGTCAGAGCCGAGCACCGTCTCCGACCCACCGACCTGGACGAAGGTGGCGCTGGCGAGGCCACCGGCCGAGACGTTTTCATTGGCGCCATTGCTGACGATCGTGTTGCTGGCGGTACCGCCGGACAGCACGGCCAATGTGCCGCCGCTGCTGACCGTCACGCTGTTCGCCACGCCGCCGGACGTGACATTCAACAAACCGCCGCTGGAAATCGTGTCGGAGACCGTCAAGCCGCCGACGTTTTCCACGCCACCGCTGCTGACCACGACAATATTGGCGGTCCCGCCCGACAGGACGTTGAGCACGCCACCCGACAAGGTGGTGCCGGTGCTGCCCGCCGCCGAGCCCAATGCGCCGGTGGTGAAGCCGCCCGAGGACACGGTCTCGGTGCCGCCGGTGAACACGATCACGTTGCTCGTGACCGACCCGAGCACGTTGAGGAAGCCGCCGGCGGAAACCGACAGACTATGCGCGGTGGCGCCCGCGGATATGTTGGCGATGCCGCCGCTGACCATGGTGGCGTTGGCGAGCGCGCCGCCGGAGAGCACGTCCAGCAGGCCGGAATTGGTTGTGCCGGAATTGGGCACCGCGACGGCAACGCCGCCCGATGAAACGACTTCGTGCCCGCCGGTCGCAATCGTGACGAAGCTCGTGACACTGCCGAGTACGTTGAGGGTGCCGCCGCCCGAAACCGTCAAGCTATTTGCGGTGCCGCCGTTCGAGACGTTCAGGATTCCGCTGGAGAACACAATTGCATGGTCGAGCGCGCCGCCGGAGGATACGTTGATCGTGCCGCCCGAAATACTGGTGCCGGCACCGGACGAACCAGTTTCCACACCGCCGGATAAAATATTATCGATGCCGCCGCTCAACACGGTGACGTTGCTGGTAACCGTGCCCGCCACATTGGCCGCGCCGCCGCTAGAAACGGTGTAGTTGCTCGCGCTGCCGCCAGCCAACACATTGAACGTGCCGCCGCTCTTCACGCCGAGGAAAGCCGCCAGACCGCCCGAAGACAGGTTGACCGTGCCGCCCGAAATGGTGGTCCCCGCCCCGCTGGAGCCGGACGCCAACCCGCCGGATGAGATATTTTCGACGCCGCCACCGAATATCGTGGTGTTGCTGGTGGTCGTGCCTTCGAGATTAAGCGTTCCGCCGCTGGAAACCGACAGGTTGTGACCGGTGCCACCAGCCTCGATATGCAACAAGCCGCCGCTCGACACGGTCGTGTTGGCCGCCGCGGCGAAGACGTTATCAAAACCGCCGCTGCTGATCAGGACGAAGTCAGCCTCGCCCCCGAACACCGTCAACGTGCCGCCGGACAGGACTGTGCCGGCGCCGGATGAACCACTCATCAGGCCGTTGATCAGGGTTGCGTTGCCGCCGCCCAACACGGTCACATTACTGGTAATCGTGCCGGCCACGATCTGCAGCGTGCCGCCGCTCGAGACCGTCAGGTCATGGGCCACGCCGCCCGCATTCACGTTCAGCTTGCCGCCGGCGACGACGGTCTGAGATGCGGCGCTGCCGCCGAGGTTTTCCTGACCGCCGGAGATCCGGACGAAGTTGGTCGTACCGCCCGTGAGGACGTTGAGAAGGCCGCCGCTGGCAACGACCGTGCCGGAACCAAACCCGCCGCTCATCAGGCCGCCGCCCAGGACCGTCACGAGGCCGCCAGAAGACAGGGTGACGTTGCTCTGAACGGTGCCGGCGACGTTGAGGGCACCATTTGCCGATACGGTGATGTCATGCGCGGTCGCCCCTGCGGACAGGGTGAGGGTTCCGCCGCTGGAGATCGTGGTACTAGCGATAGCACCGCCGCCCGACACCGTAACTGTGCCGCGGTCCGTGACGTTCGTCTCCGAGCCAAGAACATTGTCGACGCCGCCGCTCGAGATCACGGCGCCGCTGGCGAAGCCGCCCGTCTCGACCAGCAAGGTGCCGCCGTTGTTGACGGTCGTGGTGCTGGCGATGCCGCCGGACAGAACGTCCAGCGTATTGCCGCTGGTGACCGTGACGCCCGAGCTGGTGACGCCGGAAGAGACGAATTGGGTGGCCATTGCGCTTTCCCCCTGTGGGGGGCGCGAACGTTATTAGGATTGCGGTTGCTGCTGCGTCCCGAAGCCCGGGAGGCGTTGGATCGTGGCTTTGACATGGTCGACGGTGATCAGCCGCGTGCACTCGAACTGGCGCGGCGTGTCCTTGTGGCGCGGGCAGTACAGAAAGTCCTTGTGATCGAAGCGGTGCGCCGGATCGTTCCAGCAGCTGTTGCACGCGTGGTAGTTGATCACCCGGTAAGGCGTGGTGAACTCGTTGGTCGGATGGGTGAAGCCTGAGATCATCACCACCGGCGTGCCGGCCGCCCAGGCGAGCCACGACAATCCGCTGGAGAGGCCGACGAAGAACTCGGCGTGGCGCAGCCAGCGCGCGCGCTCCTGCAGCGACTTCTCGCCGGTCTGATCCTCGGCGCCGTTGGGGATGTGGTTCCAGATCAGGTTGTGGCCGTGGGTCGGCTTCTGGTCGATGCAGACCACCCGGTAGCCTGCCTGCCGCAGGAACGCGACGATCTCGCGCCAGCCGTTGGGGTTGTTCCAGTATTTGCTCTGGGTCGTGCTCTGCACCGCGATGCAGACATACGGCTCGGGGATCGGCCGGCTGTCATCGTCAAGCTCGATCTTGGGGGCAAACTCGGTCGGGTCGACGCCCAGGATGTAGCCGGCGGTACGATGCAGCCCGACGAACCGGAAATCGCAGGGCTGGTGCACGAATGTCTTGTCGTCGAAGAACAGTCCGATGCTGTAGGTCGCGTAGAAGGTCTCGGGCTTGACCTCTTCGTGGGTCACGAAATTGATGTGCGGATAGGCGGCGCGGAACAGCGAGATGATCGGCTCGCCCATGGCGCAGGTGAGCTTGCAGCCGTGTTGTTCCTGGAACCGCACCGCATAGGGGAACCAGCCGACCGGATCGCCGAGCGTGCCGACCGGGAACTGGATCATGATCTCGCGATCGGCCGCCGAGTAGTCGTGGGAGATGAGCAGCTCGTTGTTCTGCCAGGCCTCGAGCCGGAAGCGGATGTAGTAGCGCTTGCTGGAGTTGACGCGACCGGCCTTGATCTCGGTCTCGAACAGCACGTTGCCGGTGTCGAGGTCGGTCAGGCGCACGCGCCAGGGATGCTCGCCCTCCGGCAAATGCACCCGGCAACCATCGTTGAAATCGAAGCGCAGTCCGCGCGGGCCTTCCTGGGTCGGCAACTCGGCCGGGGCCGGATACGCGCGCTTGATTGGCGCCGCCGCGCCCTGTTCGGGCGAAGCCGCCGGTGGCGCCGGTGCAGGCGTTGCCGGTGCGGACGCAGGCGCCGCCGGGCCAACCGCCGGCGTAGGATCAAGGACAAGACTTAAGCCAGGCTTCTGAGCGCCGGGAACGGCGCCCCGAATAGCAGCAGTGCTCATAGACCAACTTCCCCGCGCGCCGTGTTACGTCCCGTTTGTTTTGGAGCGACTAGTCGCTCATGTTGACGCCCTGATGAACCTGCGGCCGCGCCGACGAATGGAGCACGGCGGCTTCGAACGAAACCAACGCGCTCCTGCGTCTTTGTTGTTGCACATGATCTTTGTGCAAACGTCGGCGACGTTTCGCAACCATGCGCCAGCGACTCGCAGTCTCCACGACATTATTATTGTCTTGTTGTACCTGCCCCTGTTCGGGATCCTGGTGGACGGCTCCCCGTGCGCCGGCCTGGTCTTGTTTGTCTTGCCCATGATCCTATCCAAAGGCTCCCCGCCTTTGGGAATCGTGGGTCGGTAGTCTATTGGGGCGCAAGGACCCGGAGTGTGAGGCAATCACACGCTTGTAATGCATTCACCGTTGGACGATCGGAAGCAACACCTTGATTTTTTTATCTTTCTTCAATCTTCCGATCACCTGAACCCGAAGTCACCAGCCTCCCGTTACATTGGCCATTTAACAAACGTTAACCGCGCGCGCAATGCCAAAATGCACGCGCCTCGCGATTTTGCGGTTCTATGGAACCGACCGGTCATTTCCCTTCACCTGCTGGAGCTGATCGTCGATCTCGAGATGTCGTTTCTGGTCACCACAAGCGGGGGAAAACAGATGAACGCGCGGAGCTCGCGATAGACCGCGTTCAGGGTCACGTCGATACCGACCGCCTTGAAATACGGCAGATGCGGAGCCGCCCGCAGGCCTTCGGGGAACGACAGCACCAACGGCCGCAACGGCAGGCATTTACCCATCACGGCCCGTGCGCCGTCGGGGGAGATCGAGTAGCACGGGGTCCCGAACGCCCACCGCACCTTGAGCGGGTGCGGCACAAGCTCCTGCTGCTGGAACGCCTGGACCCCCGCCTCCGACGTGATCTGCTCGAATTGCGCGAGACACGGGGACACGCCCGGGAACATCTCGATCGACACGAACAGGTCGAAGTTCCACCCCCATAATATAATGTCCCACGCCGGGGGGAGATTTGCCATCACGGCGGCCGCATGGCGCCGGAACTGCCCGTGAAAAATGGCGTCGTCCTCCGCGATGGTCAGGGCCTGCCCGTGGGCGACGGCGCGCTTCCAGAGCGCGATGTGGGACATCGCACAGCCGACCGCCCCGAGCGAGTAGGTGTCGAGAATGTCGGGCGCCACCAGCCCGGCCCGTGCCAGCGCCGCCAGATCGAGGGTGCGCCCATCGACCGCCGAAAAGCGCACCACCTGGCCCAGGTGCGCGTTGTGCGCGGCGAACTCCGCCAGACGATCGGCGCTGCGATCGAGGTTGATGAGATTGACTTGCAGTTCCACGATCCTGCCCTGTACACCTACCTGCGACCGTCATGGTGAGGAGCATCGCGAAGCGATGCGTCTCGAACCACGACGGCCGGGACATTGCAACAAAACACCCGGACGCTGCCACCCTGTTTGGCGAGGTCGCTTGCGGCAGCGCATCGGCCGTCTCGTTCGAGGCTCGCCCAACTGCGTTGGGCTCTCACCTCACGATGACGGGGACAGGATGCCGCTTGCTGAACGTGCCCAGGTGAACAACCACCGACCGTCATGGTGAGGAGCATCGCGAAGCGATGCGTCTCGAACCACGACGGCCGGGACATTGCAACAAAACACCCGGACACTGCCACCCTGTTTGGCGAGGTCGCTTGCGGCAGCGCATCGGCCGTCTCGTTCGAGGCTCGCCCAACTGCGTTGGGCTCGCACCTCACGATGACGGGGACGGAATGCCGCTTGCTGAACGTGCCCCGGTGAACAACCAACGACCGTCATGCTGAGGAGCATCGCGAAGCGATGCGTCTCGAACCACGACGGCCGGGACATTGCAATAAAACACCCGGACACTGCCACCCTGTTTGGCGAGGTCGCTTGCGGCAGCGCATCGGCCGTCTCGTTCGAGGCTCGCCCAACTGCGTTGGGCTCGCACCTCACGATGACGGGGACGGAATGCCGCTTGCTGAACGTGCCCCGCTGAACAACCAACGACCGTCATGGTGAGGAGCATCGCGAAGCGATGCGTCTCGAACCACGACGGCCGGGACATTGCAACAAAACACCCGGACGCTGCCACCCTGTTTGGCGAGGTCGCTTGCGACAGCGCATCGGCCGTCTCGTTCGAGGCTCGCCCAACTGCGTTGGGCTCGCACCTCACGATGACGGGGACGGAATGCCGCTTGCTGAACGTGCCCCGGTGAACAACCAACGACCGTCATGCTGAGGAGCATCGCGAAGCGATGCGTCTCGAACCACGACGGCCGGGACATTGCAACAAAACACCCGGACGCTGCCACCCTGTTTGGCGAGGTCGCTTGCGACAGCGCATCGGCCGTCTCGTTCGAGGCTCGCCCAACTGCGTTGGGATCGGCCCCGTCGATGCGATAGCGGAAGCTGACGTGTTCGAAGGCGATTTCGCCGCGGATCGTCGGCAGCGCCGCGCGCGCTGGATTCATGGTGGTCTCGGCCGGCGTGTTGAGGATGTCGCCGAGCCGCGCGATCGACAGCCGCGCCTGGTGGAAATCCTGCCAGATCGCCGCGAGGCGCAGCACCGGCGCGCTCACCCGCCCGGCCAGAATATTGAACGCCACCAGCTCGCCGACCGTCAGGCTGCCGTCGATGACGAGCTTGGCGCCGAAATAGAGCGTCGCCGCGGTGACGAGCTTGCTGACGAATTGGACGGCGTTGCTGGCGTTGTTGGAGAGCTTCAGCACCCGGAAGCTCGACGCCACGTAGCCCGCGAGCTGCTCTTCCCAGCGCCGCTGCATCTGCGGCTCGACCGCCATCGCCTTGAGGGTCTCGACCCCGGTCACGCTTTCCACCAGGAACGCCTGGTTCTCGGCGCCGCGCGCGAATTTCTCGTCGAGGCGGCGCTTGAACAGCGGCGTCGCGCCGGCCGATATGGCGATGTAGAGCGGGAACGAGGCGATCACGATGCCGGTGAGCAGCGGCGAGTAGAGGAACATCACCGCCAGAAACACCAGCGCAAAGAACAGGTCGATGACGAGGGTAAGCGCCGAGCTGGTGAGGAAGTTCCTGATGTTCTCCAGTTCGCGCACGCGTGCGACCGAATCGCCGACCCGCCGCGCCTGGAAATAGGCGAGCGGCAACGCCAGCAGGTGGCGAAACAGCCGGGCGCCAAGCTCGACATCGATGCGGTTGGTGGTGTGCGCGAACAGATAGGTGCGCAGGATCCCGAGAATCGTCTCGAACACCGCGATGCCGGCGAGCGCGAACGCGAGCACGTCGAGCGTGCTCAGGCTGCGATGCACCAGCACCTTGTCGATGACGACCTGGAACACCAGCGGCGAGACCAGGGCGAACATCTGCAGGAAGAACGAGGCGACCAGCACCTCGGTAAGCTGGCCGCGGTATTTGCGGATCGCACTCAGGAACCAGGTGATGTCGAAGCGGCGGGCGAGATCGAGGAGCCCGGTGCGCCTTGTCATCAACACGAGCTGGCCGTTCCAGACCGCCTCGAACTCGGCCTTGCTCATCAGGGTCGGCCGCACCTCGTGGGGCGATTGAACGATGGCCTTGTCTTCCCCGGCCTTGCCGAGGAGGAGAAAGCCGCCGTCGCGCAACACCGCGATCGACGGCTGCGGGGTGGTGGCGAGCCGTTCCCAGCTGCTCTTCTGGACCTTGGCTTTGAGCCCGAGCTCCTTGGCATAGCGGAGCATTTCGGGAACGCCGATCTTGGCCATCCCCATGCGATGGCGAATCTGATCGGGATCGGCCCCGATGCCTTGGAAGCGCAGCAGGGCAACCAGGACTTTGAGTCCCGGATCGGCGGAACTGGGATTGTCTTCAGCGCTCATTCGTTAAGTTTCGTGCCGGACTTCGTTTCGTGCCGGAAGCAGCAAAGCTTTGCTGCGCCTATGGATTATTGGCGATTTCGCTCGCCCTCATTGGGCGCAACCCGTGCGGCCGGGCCATTGTTTACAGCGAAGCCGGCGGGCTGTCGAGGTGGGCCTTTACCCTCCCATCGGTAGCGTGGGTTGAGCGCAGCGAAACCCACGGGCCGAGTCGATGGGCTTCCCCGCAAGTGCGGGGTCAACCCATCAGCGCACCGGATCGTGATCGCCGATCGCGCGCCGGAACCGGCCCGCCGCCCCGAATAGGCCTTGCCGAAGGCGTCATGCTGGGCGCACAATTATATGATCAATAAGTCGCCGAGCACCGGAATACCCTCCCGGCGAGCAGCCGCCGGGGCACTGATCGGAAATTCGTCCCATGCCGCTCTACAGCATTCCGCGCCGCCCGTTCCGTCCACAGCCGAGCGAACCGTCGACGCCGATCAACTGGCGCCGCGGCATGTTTCGGGTCTGGCTCCTGGTCTCAGCCGCCTGGGTGATGAGCTGGAGCATCTTGTTGATCATGGACGGCCTGCAGGGCGGGCTGCACCGGGCCGAATCCCTGGCGATCCCGGTCCTGCTGTTCGGCCCGCCGGTCGCGCTTCTGCTGTTCGGCGCGGCCTGCGCCTGGGCATTCCGTGGCTTCAAGATCGTCGAGCGGGCGGCCGACAACGATCGCTGACGGAACCGGCGGAGAGCGACCGCGTACGTCGTCTCTCCGGATCTGATCCCACAGGCCCTGACTGAGAGTGAGGACGCAACCGACCCGCGGGTGGGTATGTGGCGCCATTGTTCTGCGTCAGTGCGTATGGGATCTGATCCGCGGTACGGCCGGCTGACCGGGCGTCTGCATGTGATGACCGATGGTGACCGCGATGCGCGAAATTCAAGCCAAGCTGCAGGGACTGGACAATCTCTCGGTGAAGATTTCACTCGAGAAGATGTTGAGCGACAACTCGACCTTTTCCTACACGGTCTACTACGAGAAGGACGCGTCCAATCTGCTGGCGCAGTTGTGCGACAAATACGGCTCCGACAAGGGCGCGATCGCGGAGACGGGTCACCCCTACCCGTGGCCGGCCCACACCTACGCCGATTTCGTGCACACCCGATTTTGGCATTGCCGCGAGCTCGTCAGGAACGTGTTCGAGTGCGGGTTGGGAACCAACCGTCCCGAGCTCGCGAGCACCATGGGCGCCGCCGGCAAGCCCGGGGCGTCGCTGCGGGTCTGGCGCGACTATTTTCCGAACGCGAGCGTCTTCGGTGCCGACATCGACCAATCGATTCTGTTCGAGGAGGCGCGGATCCGGACGTTTCATGTCGATCAGACCTCCAAGCAATCGGTCGATGCCATGTGGGCGCAGATCGCGACCGCCGGCTTCGATTTGATGATCGACGACGGCCTGCACCGGTTCGAGGCAGGAGTTTGCCTGTTCGAAAACTCGATCGCGCGGCTTGCGCCGACCGGCCACTACATCATCGAGGATGTGACCGCCTACGACATGCTGCGCTACAAGTCGTATTTCTCCGGCAAGAGTTTCAAGGTCGAGTACGTCGACCTGCGCCGTCCCTCCGGCGATCCGGACGGCAACCAGCTGGTGGTGATCAGGCGTTGAACGGTGTCCGTCACGCTGGATGACGACTTGGCGTAACGGCGCCCATCAACTCCAACGGTGTTATCGCCCGCGAGGGGTCGAAAGCGGGCGACCCAGTAACCACGAACGACGAAGTTCGGTCAGCCAGCGCAAAAACGAAGGCGCGGAGGTTACTGGATGGCCCGCTTGCGCGGGCCATGACACGGAGAGTGTTTGCGTCCGATTCGATCCCACCAGCGCCGACCTCGCGTAACGATGTGACCAACCCAGATGTGTCATCGCCCGCAAGGGGTCGCCATCGCGCAAGGCGCGATGGCGTGCCCCGAAAGCGGGCGACCCAGTAACCACAAACTGCGAAGTTCGGTCAGCCAGCGCAAAACGCAGGCGCGGAAGTTACTGGATGGCCCGCTTACGCGGGCCATGACACAGAGAGTGTTTGCATCTGATTCAATCCCACCAGCGCCGACTTCGCGTAACGACGCGGCCAACCCAGATGTGTCATCGCCCGCGAGAGGTCGCCATCGCGCAAGGCGCGATGGCGTGCCCCGAAAGCGGGCGACCCAGTAACCACAGATCGGCAAACGAGACGCGCCAGCACCAAAATGCCATCCGCGCCCCAGGCCTCCGGGCCTCAGGCGGCCGGCCGAACGTCGACCTTGACCTTGAGACCCGCGCGCATTGCCAAAGTCGTCAACGTGTCGAGGGAAAACTTGTTGATCTTCCCATGCAGCAGGTCGTTGAGGCGAGGCTGGGAAATGCCGAGCCGGCGTGCGGCGCGCGCCTGCGTCGTGTTCCAGCTGTCGACTTTGTCCTTGATCGCAATCATGACATTCGATCGCATCGTCATTGTCGCCGCGTCGTGAGGACTGTCCTCGAGGGCATCCCACACATTGGCGAAGGTTCGAGTCTTTGTCATTCTGTTCCTCGCTTCAACTGCCGCAGCCGTGCCGCCGCGAGCTCGAGATCGCGCCGCGCGGTTTTCTGCGTCTTCTTCTGGAACGCGTGGAGCACGTGAATGGCGTCGGCGAACGTCGCAAGTAGATCACGCGGTACGCTCCGAGCGCGTCGCGGATTCTGATCTCGCGCACGCCAGCACCGATCGTTGCCATCACCTTCCAATCGCTGGGGTCGCGACCCTTCTGGACCTGGTAGAGTTCGTAGCCGGCCTCCCGGCGGGCATCTTCGGGGAAGTCGCGCAAACGATCGAGCGAGTCTCCTTGAAACGTCACCCGCTTGATTGCCATGAGAGGCATTTATATCTTTATTGATATAGGAAGCAAGCGTTCGTGTGGACGCGCAAGTGTTGTCCCACGCAGCAGCGCCGGCCGCGCTTGCCATGTTGTATCGATCAGGTGCATCTAGTTTGGCGTCCATTCGCCCCAGGAGCCGCCCATGCCGAGCAAGAAGAAACACCCGCACCACTTGGAGGCCGCCGCACCACGAAATCCCGAGCCGCTCGGCGAGGCTGCGCTCACGGACGCGCTCACCAAGCTCGGCGCTCCCGGTCTCGGCGGCAACGGCGGCGCGGGCGCGGCGCATGCGCAACCCGCCGCACCAAGCGCGGGCGCCGCGCCGCCGCAAGCGCAGCCGCCGGAGATCGGACCCAAAACCGTGGCGGCGGTGCTGGGCGAGATCATCTGGCTGATGACCCAGAGCCCGCGCCACAAGATGCTGCCGCTCGCCGATCTCGAATGGATGGTGATGCCGCCCGTTCTACTCAAGCAGTTCCGCATCTACTACTCGGGCGACCGCCCGGTCGGCGTTGTGCTGTGGGCACTGGTCGACGATGCGGTCGGCAAGCGCCTGCATGCGGGCGAGAAGCGCCTGGCCCCGGCGGAATGGAAATGCGGGACGCACCGTCGCATCGTCGAGATCATCGCGCCGTTCGGCGGCGAGGAGGAGATGCGCAAGGGGATTGAGTGAGCGCTGGCTCATCGCTGGACCGCGCTGGCGCAATGCCCTCGCAGGTGAGTTCATGAACCCCTTTGCGGCCTTGGTGGATTGCAACGAGGCTGAATTTCAGATCGAGCCAACGTCTTGATGTTTTTTGTATTTGTTGCTTCGATCCATGCCCTCATCACGGTTCGTTATAACCCATAAATACTGGAGTAGGTGGATCGATTGAGATCCCAGCTCTAAAAACGCCGGATTATGCGCCATTTTCATGCACGCTTGAACTTTCTTGCTTGCGAGCGAACAGCAAGTGTGTTCAACTTTTGGTAAGATAACAATAATGGGAGGCAGTCGTTTCGCGCACATGATGGCGTGAGCGATCACGCCGATGAGTGGATGACGGTCGCGGCTCTGACACCGCACGCCAATCGCAGATAGCAAACATGTGTTGAAGCAGTCCTACGCTTGGCCAGGTGATGCTTGGGCGAGAACGGGAGATGTGCGGCCTGAATCCGCGGAAGCAAGCCGCGTCCCGTAGCAGCACGATCAATTTCGCACCGAAGTTGCAACCGTCGAACAAGAAGGCGAGATACAAGTCGCACGCGAGAGGCAACAACGCAAACCAAGCGGCAAAAAAATGCGAAGCAAATCGGTAGTCGAAGAATTCAATCTGACCCCATTTTCTTGGACGGCCTTGTCATGCTGTCGATGCAAAGAAGAGTGTCGCTGGCGTGTTGCGCGATGAGCATTGCGCGAAAATCGGTCGGGATCTGCTTAGTCGTCTTGGTTAGTTTAGCGATGCTATTTCTATTCGTCTGGCAGTATTTGATTGATCCTAGGTTCGTTGACGAGTCAGCTTTCAGGATAGTCGTTAGTGGATTGGCGCGAGTGACGTTTGGCGAGCGTTGCCGCGCGGCCTACAGAATAACCAATCAAGCGGACGCGATAAATAACGCAAAGAGGCTCTGGAAAATTCGTGCTGAAAACTGGATCGCGGCGGGCTACCAGCAATACTACGATCTTGTATTCAATTCCGAAGCATTTAGGAACCCGGGGGAGGCAAACCGAAGGACGAACAAAAATGGGTGGGCAGTTGCGGCTGATGACTTAGCGATGGAGTGGGGGATCACGTTTGAATTTACCCAAGATCCACACCGCGCGGCATCTCTTAGCGCTCATTTTTCGGGTTGTGGGCGAACGCTCGATGTCGAAGACATGTTTTATGCGAAGCAACAGGAATAAATGGGGTCAGAGTAGATTTTTCGCCGAGTAAATTTTCGGGCAGCGTGGGCGCAGCTTTCACTCGGATTTGTGGGTTACCGCATGGCACGCCTGGGGCGCTACTTCCTCGCCGAGCAGCCGTTGCATCTCATTCAACGCGGCAACAACCGCGAGGCCGTGTTCTATTGCGAGGAAGATTACGAGCGCTACCGCGCGTGGCTCGCCGGTGCCGCGGCCGACAACGGCTGTGCGGTCCATGCCTACGTGTTGATGACCAACCATGTGCACCTCCTGGTGACGCCGGACACGCCGGATAGCATCCCGGGGATGATGCAGACTTTGGGACGTCGCTACGTGCGCTACGTCAACGCGACCTACCGGCGAACCGGCACGCTGTGGGAGGGCCGCTATCGTGCGGCGCCGATCGACAGCGACGCCTATTTCCTGGCCTGCTGCCGGTACATCGAACTCAATCCGGTTCGGGCCGATATCGTGAGGCATCCGCGCCACTATTCCTGGTCGAGCTATCGGACGCACGCGTTCGGCAATGCCGACACTCTGGTACACGACCACCCGATCTACCGGGCGCTGGGTCGAGCCGCGGTTGATCGTCAGAGCGCTTATCGGGATCTGTTCCGCGCCTCGCTCGACCCTGGATTCATCGACGCACTGCGCGCCGCGACCAACGGCGGCTGGGCGCTGGGCAGCGATCGCTTCAAGCGCCAGATCGCCAAGGCGCTCGGCCGGCGGGTCACGCCGCTGCCGAAGGGCCGGCCGCCGAAGGACGTGAAGGACAAACGGCAATTAAATCTACTCTGACCCCAATTCTCCACACGACAACTTGTCGAAAGCGGAACGCAATGAACTGAGGAAAGAACTCGCCGGCCTTGCGGACGACTATCGCGCCGGCCAGCGGCGCAGGATTGCAGAGCTGAAAGGGACACGCAGATGAGCAAACTGGGCAAGAGACTGATAAAGGCAGCTCGCAATGCGCGTAAGATTGCGCGCGGAGCGGCCGATCCCGGCAGCTATCGGGTGTATGTCCCCGCCGACATCGACGTGCAGAGCATTCGCAAGAAGCTCAACTTGAGCCAAAGCGAATTCGCATCTCGATTTGGAATACCACCCGGCACGCTGCGGGACTGGGAGCAACGCCGCCGGAAACCGGAAGGGCCGGCGCGCGTACTCCTGATGGTCATCGACAAGGAGCCGGATGCGGTGAGCCGCGCGCTGGAGATGGCCTGATGTCCGTGGAAGCGTGGACGACCGGATCTTCCGCTTATTCCGAGGAAGAGGCATTTCCAGCAGCGATCGCTTCAAGCGCCAGATCGCCAAGGCGCTCGGCCGGCGGGTCACGCCGCTGCCGAAGGGCAGGCCGCCGAAGGACGTGAAGGACAAACGGCAGCTAAATCTACTCTGACCCCAATTCTCGTGACCCCAATTCTCCGTGGCCGCGGAAGGACGTCAAGGACAAACCGTAATTAAATCTACCCTGACCTCAATTTTAGTGACTCCAATTTCTATTTCACTAATTTCACTCCTAACTGAGAGTGACGACGCGACCGATCCGCAGGTGTCGTTGCCCGCGCAAGCGGGCGACCCAGTAACCACGGGATTTTCAATTTTGCATCGACGTGCCTCATTTCTTGATTTCTGATTACTGGGTCGCCCGCTTTCGGGGCTTCCCATCGCGCTTCGCGATGGGAAGCCCTCGCGGGCGATGACACCTGTGGGTATGTCGATTGCTCCTACAAACAGATGCGCGAAATCAATTGGGTGAGAAATGAATGGGGTCAAAATGAATGGGGTCAGAAAATGAATGGGGTCAGAGTAGATTTCGGAGTAGATTCTCGCGCCCCGCCGACACCGCTTCCGAGACCTGCATCAGTTCGACGCAGGACTCTTTCTGTTCAAAGTTTGAGCCGGGACTTGACAGGCCTCCAGAGAGTGAACTCCGTTTTGCATTGGCGCCGGGCGTCCGGCGCGAGCTCACCAACCCTGCCGCAACCCCATCCACCGGCTCGCTTTTTTCGCGGTGTTCATAATAAAAGTTGACAGCTTCAAAAGCATAAGGCATGTCACTTTGCTAACGCGTCGAATTGCGACCGAGGCCAACCCCCAGCAAAACGCAGCGTCGTGACGGGAGCCATTCCGGGGCCAAAAAACCCGGGACCGCTCCCGAACCGGCAGGCATTCGAGCGGGGCCGTGCCCGCGAGCCGCAAGGCCGCCGCGTCAAGGACATTATGAATTGTATAGGACAATCCAGCCATGGATCATCGAGAAAGGTTATGGCCGAAGGCGGGAGGAGCCGCGGCGGCGGTTGCCTCGCACGGCGCGGCCGGTGCACCGGCTATGCGCGCTCCCGCCCGTCGCGCGCCCTCACCCGCTGGCGCGTTCCCGCGCCTGCTGCTGCGGCTCGAAAAACTGGTTCGGCGGCCGCGGCAGGCCGAGATTCTCGCGCAGGGTCTTGCCCTCGTATTCGCGGCGGAAAATGCCGCGCCGCTGCAGCTCCGGCACCACCTTGTCGACGAAGTCGTCGAGCCCCGCCGGCAGAAACGGAAACATGATGTTGAACCCGTCGGAACCTTGTTCGGCGAGCCACTGCTCCATCTGGTCGGCGATCATCGCGGGCGTGCCCACCATGGCAAGGCCGGAAAAGCTCCCGGTCCGCTGCGCGAGCTGGCGCACCGTCAGATGATCGCGCCTCGCCACCTCGACGATGCGGTCGCGCGCGCTCTGGCTCGCGTTGCTCGGCGGGATCTCCGGCAGCGGGCCGTCGGGATCGAACCCCGTGGCGTCGTGGCCGAGCGCGATCGAGAGCGAGGCGATTCCGCTGTCGTAGTGCACGAGGCCGTCGAGCCGCGCGCGCTTCTCGCGCGCCTCCTCGAGGCTCTCGCCCACCACCACGAAGCAGCCGGGCAGGATCTTCATGTGATCGGGATCGCGCCCGGCCTTGGCCATGCGGCCCTTCACGTCGGCATAGAAGCGCCGCGCTTCCGCGAGGTTGCTCACGCCGGTGAACACCGCTTCCGCGGTCTCGGCCGCAAGCTGGCGCCCGGCCTCGGAGGCGCCGGCCTGCACGATCACCGGCCAGCCCTGGAGCGGGCGCGCGACGTTGAGCGGGCCGCGCACCGAGAAATACTTGCCCTTGTGATCGAGCACATGCAGCTTGTCGGGATCGAAGTAGATGCCGTTCGCCACATCGCGCACGAACGCATCGTCGGCCCAGCTGTCCCACAAGCCGGTGACCACGTCGAAGAACTCGCGCGCGCGGCGGTAGCGCTCGTCGTGCTCCATGTGGTCCTCGAGCCCGAAGTTGCGCGCCGCGTCCGGGTTGGAGGTGGTGACGACGTTCCAGCCGGCGCGCCCGCCGCTCAAATGATCGAGCGAGGCGAAACGGCGGGCCACGTGATAGGGCTCATCGAACGTGGTCGAGCCGGTCGCGATCAGCCCGAGATGCTCGGTCACCACCGCGAGCGCCGGCAGCAGCGTCGCCGGATCGAACGAGGTGACGGTGGCGCTGCGCTTGAGCGCGCTCATCGGCATGTTCAGAACGGCGAGATGGTCGGCCATGAAGAACGCGTCGAACTTGCCGCGCTCCAGGGTCTGGGCGAAGCGCTTGATGTGGGCGAAGTTGAAGTTCGCGTCCGGCATGCCGCCCGGATAGCGCCAGGCCGCGGTGTGGATGCTGACCGGCCGCATGAACGCGCCGAGGCGCAGTTGCCGCGATTTGCTCATGGCTCACGTTCCTTTCACGTCCCTGTGACGGCCGCAATTCAAATCCGCCGCACCCGAACGTATGCCGAGACCGCACATGGTCAATGAAATCGAATTGCTTTGTCAAACCCTGGCGCAGCAACGCCCGCCTGCGGATGGCCCGCGCCACGCAACAAATATGACGCGGACACCGGCCTGCTCAATTCGCCAGCAGCGCCACCGTGCCCTCCCCGCCGTCGGCGCAGATGCTCACCACGGCACGGCTGCCGGTCGGCATGGCGGCCAGCTCCTTGACGGCCTGGCTCAGGATGCGCGCGCCGGTGGCGGCGAACGGATGCCCGAGCGCGACGCTGCCGCCGTTCGGGTTCATGCGCTCGCGCGGGAATTTCCCGAACGTGTGCTCTACCCCGGCCTTCTGTTTCACGAACGCCGCATCCTCCAGCGCCTTGAGGTGGCAGGCGACCTGCGCCGAGAACGCCTCGTGGATCTCCCACAGATGAATGTCCGCGAAGGTGAGACGCTGGCGCGCCAGCATGCGCGGGATCGCGCTCACCGGCGCCATCAGCAATCCCTCGTGAAAGATATCGACCGCCGCGGTCTCGAAATCGACGAGCCGCACGCGCGGCGTCGCGGCCGGCAGGCGGGCGAGTCCCTTCTCGGTCGCGACCCAGACTCCGGCGGCGCCGTCGGTCAACGGCGACGAGTTGCCGGCGGTGAGCGTGCCGCGGCCGCTGGTCGTATCGAACGCCGGACGCAGCCGCGCGAGGCGTTCGAGCGAGGTGTCGCGGCGCGGAAAATCGTCGCGCGCATGGCCGTCGACCGCAATGATCAGATCGTCGAAGAAGCCGCGGTCCTGACCCGCGACCGCGGCGCGATGGCTCGCGAGCGCGAGCTCGTCCTGCTCCTGCCGGCTGATGTTCCAGGTCTTGGCCATGTCCTCGCAGTGCTCGCCCATGCTCTTGCCGGTGACCCGGTTCTGCACACGCGGCACGTAGAGCCGGATGTCGGACGGATGAAGCGTCCGCAACAGCTTCAGCCGGTCGCCGGCGTTGCGGGCCTGACCGAAACGGCGCATCCAGAACGACAGGTTCTGGTTCAGTCCGAACTGGACCCGGCTCATGCTCTCGACGCCGCCGACCAACGCGAGCTCGCGTCCGTCGGCCAGCATGCCGGCCGCCTGGAACGCGCCCATCATGCTGGTGCAGCACTGCATGATGGTGGTGTAGGTCGGCACGTGCGGGTCGAGCTTGGCCTCGAGCCAGACCTCGCGCGCCAGGTTGGAATAGGCGAGGTTGAGCGCAACTGCGCCCCAGACGCCGAGATCGATCGGCCCGCTGACCTCGCTCGCCATCGCCTGCACCACCGGCACCGACAGCGCGAGGGAGTCGCGCATCGCCAGCGCACCGTCGACGCGCACGAACGGTGTGCGCAGACCGGCGGCCAGCCAGACTTGCGGAGTATTGTTTGCCATGGCGCGCTCCTGCTTCGCCCGCAACGTTGGACGATGTCTGCGCTGACGCCAGCCTCCCGGACCAGCGCCTCGCGAACATCACCGGGTGCAGTGTATAACACGCTGAACACCCGGCGTAGGAGCTTGCTTGTGACACCAATCTACATGCCGTGTCTGCGCGGCCTCGGCGGATATTTCTCGTCCAGTGGTGTCGATACGCTGGCAGTGAAAGCGAGCGCCATTCCAGGGGTGACGACCGACGTCTTCAACTACCGGCCGGAACAACTCGTGCTCGAACAGATGCTGGCGCGCAATTCGGGCAATCTCGGCGTGATGGGCTTCTCCTTCGGCGGCAACGACACGACGTTCATCGCCGAGCAGCTCGCGGCACGCAACCTGCGGCTCAAGCTGTTGATCTGTGAGGACGCCACCATCTTCGGTCGAATGCGGCCCATCCTGGGGAATGTCGACCGCGCGATCTGTTTCCATAACAACGATCTGATTAATGGGCCGGTCGGGCATGCACGGCTTACCGCCGGCACCAATTTCGATCCGACCAGACAACAGCTGATCACCATCCAGATCAGCATGTTCCACCTTCACGTCGATCAATGCGCGGAAATCATGCAATACGCGCTATTCGAGATCGCGAAGGCGGCTGCATGAGCAACGGCGACGGCTCTTGTATGATCGGCTTCACACCAGCCCAAACGTGTCATTGCCCGCGAGGGGTCGCCATCGCGCAAGGCGCGATGGCGTGCCCCGAAAGCGCGCAACCCAGTACGCCTCGGCACCGCGCGTCCGTGAGTACTGGATTGCCCGCTTGCGCGGGCAATGACACCTGGGTGAGGCTCGCACGCAAAACCATCGCCAACACGAAACCATAATCGCAATCTTCCGCCAATGCTCCTCAACCGCCGTAGCGTCCTCACATTGCTGGCCGCGCTCGCAACGCCGCATCTTGCGCGCGCCGCGGAGCAGATCTACCCCGATCGGCCGATCCGCATCATCAATCCGTTCCCGTCGGGGTCGCCGGTCGACGTCATCGGGCGCATGGTCGCGGATCGCCTGGAAAAAGCCTGGGGTCAGCCGGTGCTGGTGGAGAGCCGGAGCGGCGCCGGCGGAACCGTCGGCGCCAACTACGTCGCCAAGTCGCCGCCCGACGGATACACGTTGCTGGTGACGACCGCCTCGACCATGGCGACGGCGCCGGCGCTCTACCGGTCGCTGCCCTATGATCCGATCAGGGATTTTGCGCCGATCTGGGCGGTGAAATCGAGCGGCCAGGTGGTGGTCGTCAATCCGGCACTGCCGATCAGGAACCTTGAGGAACTCGTCACCTACGCCAAGGCGCATCCCGGACAGGTATCGTACGCGTCGTCGGGTTTCGGCACCGTGCAGCATCTCGCCGGCGAGTTGTTCAACGCGCGCACCGGCGCGGCGCTCATCCACGTTCCCTATCGGGGCGGCGCGCCCGCCACCAACGATCTCCTCGGCGGCCACGTCCAGGTCATGTTCGACGCCATCGGCAACACGCTCCAGAATATCAAGGCCGGCAAGCTGCGCGCGCTCGCGGTACTGCGCGCGCGCCGCGCCGCCGTGCTGCCGGACGTGCCGACCGCCGCCGAGGCCGGCGTGCCCGGGGTCGAACTCAACGGCTGGGTCGGCCTGTTCGCGCCGGGCGAGACGCCGACCGACGTGCTCGACAAGCTGTCCACCACGATCGCCACCGCCATGGCGGACCAGGAACTCGCCCATCGCCTGATCGCCGCCGGCAACGACACCGACTTCCTGGTCGGCCCGGCGCTGGGCGCGCGGCTGCGACACGACAAGGATGCGATCGCCGCGATCGTGAAGGCCGCGGGGATTCAACCGGAGTAGCTGGCAGGATGAACTGGTAGGATGGGTTGAGCGCAGCGAAACCCATCGCGAACAGGACCAGAGATGACAAGCGAAACTGTATCAACCGTTTCCGAGGCAAGCCTTCCCGGCCGCCGCGAAGTGATGGGTCCCGCCCGGACAAAGTCCGGGCTCAACCCGTCCTACGCGTGCCACGGGCTCGAGATCACCAAGGTCGAGGTCATCGCGCTGAGCGTGACGCTGCCGCGCGACTTTCGCGGCAGCGTCTACAGCGTGCCGCAGAAGAACGCGCTGGTCACGCGCGTCTACACCGATCACGGGCCGGTCGGCGAAGCGGTGAACGGCGAAGGCACCGCCGCGATCCAGCGCGAGATGGTGGAGATCATCGCGCGCGAGCTCACCCCGCTGCTGATCGGCCAGGATCCGAGCGCCATCGAGCACCTGTGGGCCCGGATGTGGCCGGCGACGTTTCGCGGCGGCCGTGACAAGCAGGCGCCGGTGCGGGCGATTGCCTGCATCGACAGCGCGCTGTGGGACCTGATGGGAAAGGCGGCCGGGCTGCCACTCTATATTCTATGGGGCGGCGCACGGGCCAAGCTGCCGATCATCGCGATCGGCGGCCAGTATGGCGAGAATTTCGCCGCGGCCGACTATGGGCGCGAGATGGAGGAGTACCGCGCGCTCGGCCTCGCCGGCTGCAAGTTCAAGGTCGGCGGCAAAACCCCGGCCGAGGATGCCGAGCGCACGGCCGCGGCACGCCGCGCCGGCGGCGATGATTTCATCCTGTGCGTCGATGCCAATCGCGGCTGGCCGCGCGCGGCGGCGCTCGAGTTCGCGCGCCGCGCGGAGAACCTCAACCTGCGCTGGTTCGAGGAGCCGTGCCACTGGAGCAACGATCGCGCCGACATGGCGATGCTGCGCGCCATCACCGGCCTTCCGATCGTGGCCGGCCAGTCGGAGTGCACGGCGGAAGCGTGCCGCGACCTGATGGTCGCGGGCGCCATCGATGTCTGCAACCTCGACGCCAGCTGGGGCGGCGGGCCGACGGTGTGGCTGCGGGTCGCCCGCATGGCGCAATGTTTCGGGATCGAGATGGGGCATCACGGCGAGCCGGTCGTAGGATCGCACCTGCTGGCGGCGGTCGAGAACGGAACCTACGTTGAGACCCACCACCCCGAGCGCGACCCGGTCTTTCACAAGATGGTGGTCGGCCGCGGCGAGATCGCGGACGGTCATTATTCGCTGCCCGATCAGCCGGGCTTCGGCGTCGCGTTCGATCCGGATTTCATCAAGACGTTCCGGGTCAACTGAGCAACACGCAAGCCCTATTCGGGTTGCGTCCGAAAGCTGCTAGTTCTTGATTGAAAGTGATTCGCGCATGCGCGGCATTGCGGGGCGATGCTGCGGGCGGGTGGGTGTGTGCCGATCGCAAGACCGGCGGAGTGTCAGCCATGTGTCGTTGTTCGCAGCCGAGGGATGCGGAATGCAGGGCCGAAAGCGCAAAGCACGAGCGCCCATACTTGCAGCCGGAGGCGTGGTGTTGCGCAGCAGCCATGAGCCGCTGATCGCCGTGGTGCGGCTGCGCAAATACGGCCATTGGGTGCTGCCGAAAGGAAAGATCAATCAGGACGAAACCGCGCTCGCCGCGGCACGGCGCGAGGTGCGCGAAGAGGTTGGGCACAAGGCCTATGTGCACGCGTTCCTGGGCACGATCGCCTACGACGTGGGCGACAAGACCAAGGTCGTGCATTTCTGGGCCATGCGCGCGATCGGCGGGCCGGCGCGCCGGCTGATGGCTGACGTAAAGGCGGTGGAATGGCTGCCGCTGGAGGAGGCGGTCGAGCGGCTCACCCGCGCGCGCGAGCAGGTCTTCCTGCGCAGCGTTGGTCCGCTCGCCATCAAGGCGATCCGGCGCGCGGCACACCGCGTCGGCATGCCGGCACAATCCGCGCGCAACGCGCCGGCGATGCGGACACGGTCGCCCGCACCGCGCAAACAGGCGCGGGCGCGGACCAGCGGCCGCCGCGTCGTGCGGGCGCGGTCGATGTCCTGAAGAATCCCAGAGTCTCAGCAGAGCCTCAACCCGGATTGCGCTCCGCTCCATCCGGGCTACCTACGCGAAATTGGACGCGTAGACCGGATGGAGCGCGTAAGCGCGTAATCCGGGATTTGTCTTGGATCATGAGCTAGCCCAACTCGAAGCTCGTCACGCCATAGAGCCGGGTGAGCGGCAGGTCCGGAGCCGCACCGGTGTACATGCGCGCGGTCTCGAACACCGGCGCAAGGCCGTAGCGCCAGGCGAGCCGCACCGCGGCGGCGTTCGGCTCCGGGACGTCGAGATAGATGCTGCCGCCGCGCGCGTAGGCGCCGAGCTGCAGGAACAGCGTGTCTGCCACCGCCTCGTCATCGGCGTAGAGCGGTCCGAGCTTGCAGCCTTCCCGGCAGGCCCGGATCGCGCCGAGCCCGACGACGCGGTCGCCATCGCGCACGGCCAGCGCATGACCCTGGCGTGGCGTGAGCCACAGACTGAGAAAGGCCGGCCGCGGAGCCGGGAAGAACAGGCGGTCGTAGGCGAGCACCTGTTCGAACGGAATGTCGGCAACGGGACAAATCGTATGTGTTGTGGTTGGCAAGATCGGCGGAGCGGTTCCGCCGAAACGAATGTTGCGATAGGCGAGCCGAAAGCCCGACTTGGCGTAGTTGCCCTGTTGTGCGACGACGCCATCGAGCCCGGTCAGCGGGCGCGCCTGGCGCGCCATCGCGGCGCGCCACAGCGCGAGCCCGTAGCCGCGCCCGCGCAACGGCGGCTTGACGATGTAGAAGCCGAGGAACGCAAACGCCGCGTCGTAGGCAACGAGCGAGATCGACGCGATCGGCTCGCCGTCGAGGAGGCCCACGAAGAACCCGAGCGGGTCGGCGGCGTGAAACGCGCGCGCGTCGTCGAGCCCCGGGTTCCAGCCTTCCTGCGCGGCCCAGTCGGCGGCGAGATCGAGCTCGGCGCGCGCCATCACGCGGATGGTGTAGGAACTTTCTGTAAGCTCGCTCATGCTCGCCCTCTGCCCGAACACTCACGGCCCGTTGCCCCGACTCTGTTTGGTGCCACCAGCGCTCAATTCAGTCACGGCGCAAGCAATCCACAGGTGTCATTGCCCGCGCAAGCGGGCAACCCAGTAACCACCGGTTTCCTGGTTTGCTCGAGCGGAGCCCAATCCATCGACCTGTGAGTACTGGGTCGCCCGCTTTCGGGGCACCCCATCGCGCGTTCGCGCGATGGGGACCCCTCGCGGGCGATGACAGCGGGGGAAGGTGGTGGTGCCAAAACTGGCCGCGACCTGCCGACCACTCGCTATTTCGATGGCACTTGCGCCTTCAGCGCAGCGATATCCTGTTCGCTGCGCAGCGTCATGATCGCGACCTTGCGGGTGCGGAAATAGGGGATCACCACCTGGGTGATCCCATCGTGTTCGTAGAGCGAGATATAGCGCGGCTCGGCACCGCGGGTCGGAAGGTCGAACAACGTCCACTCCCCGCTTGCAGGATCCAATCGCGCGACCTGATCGGACGCCCACAGGTTGGTCCAGGCATTATGGCTGTTGTCGACCGCCACATGATAGGGCTGGCGATCGCCGGGCAGCGGAACGTAGCTGACAGCGCCGGTACGCGTGTCGATGCGCGCGAGGCTGCCACCCCACGACAGGCCGACCCACAGCACGTCCGCATTCTTGTCGGTGCCCATACGGCGCGGGCCTTGCGAAAACGGCATCGGCGCGTTGAAGTCGGGCTGCACGAATGTCTTGTAGAACTCGCGTTCCTCCGGCTTGAGCCGATCGAGCTCGGCTTTGACCGGCGCGAGCCTGATCTCTTCCGGCTTGTCGGTCACGGTGTTGCCCTTGCCGACGATGTCGAGCACCATTTCGGCCCAGTAGCCGTTGCCGTCACGATCGGCGGCGGCGCCGTAGGTCACGCCGGTGCCGTTCGGCGTCTTGTAGGTGATCGATTTGAATTCGGTGAACGTCCTGGTCGCCGGATCGAAACGCAGCGCGCCATCGGGCGCGGACGACCAGATGCGACCCTTGCCGTCATAGTCGACGGTGGTGGCCCCGCCGGTCGGCGACATGCCTTCAGGCGGAATGAACACGTCGATGGTCTCGGTCTTGGGATCGAGCCGGCCGAGGCCGCCGCGGCCGGGGTTGACGTTGAACCAGATGATGCCATCCGGATCGCGCGTCATGCCGTGGGTGCCGGCGGCGAGTCCATTCGCCGCGGTGATCTTGAACGGCTTCATCGCACCGGTTCGGGTGTCGATCCTGCCGATGGTCAGGGTGCGGTTGGGCGAATTGCAGGTGAACCAGAGATTGCCGGCGAGATCGAGCCAGGCGTCATGCACGCCGTAACCCGGGATCAGCACCGACGGCGTGCCCATCGACCAGTCGCTGCCGTCATTGGCGACGAAATCCGCCGGCAGGCCGGCATTGGGATCGAGCGGAACGTCGTACTCGGTGAACACCACCCGCGCCGCTTCACCGCTGAGCTTGGGACGCAGCTTGATGTTGAGCCCGTTGTCGGCGGGGCCGCGGGCGCGCGCCAGATAGGCGGCGAGTTCCTGTTGCTGGAAGTCGAGCAGTCCCTGCGCCTTGTGGTTGGCGCCCTGATAGATGCCGCCGACGTTGACGTGCTTCATCAGCTCGATGATCTTCGACCAGCCGTCCTGATCGAAGCGATGCTGCAGCACGTAGCTCGGGGTGTGACAGCCGGTGCAATTGTTGCGCACCAGGCGCTGCATGCGCAGGTCGTCGGTGCTCGCGTCGGGCAGCGACGCCAGCAGGACGTCGCCTGGAAGCTGGCGGACGAAATCCTCCATCGGCCGCAGGCTGAAATCCTGCCGCCTGGCGGGACCGAGATCGAACGTCGTGGCGCGCGGTCGCATAGGTGAGTGCCTGGGCCCAGACCCGATATTGTCCGGCCGGCAAGGGCGGGAAATAATAGTTGCCTTGCTGATCGGTGAAGACCGTGGTCGTGATCGAGGCGTTCGCGGCCTTGGCCGATACGGTCACGCCCGCCATCGGCTCACCGGACGACGACGTGATGGCTCCGCTCAGCACCGCGTCGGCGGCGCGGACCGGCGCGAGCCCCGCGAGCAGCGCCAGAACCACAATTGCGGCCGGCGCGACAAGCCGGACCATTCGGTCAAACCGTGCACTGGTCATGGCGCTTCTCCTCTAATCCGCTTCGCGCTGCTGACGCTCGCGTTCACTGCGCGCGGCGGGCGGCGACGGTGCTTGTTGCGGCGGCGGTTGCGACGCGGCCTGCTGGGTCGGGATCGCGCGCAGATAGGCCACGATGGCGCTGACCTGCTCGGCGTCGAACTGATACTTGAAGCCCGGCATGCGCGGCGAGCCGTCGCGGATGATCTCGGCCAGGACATCATCCTTGCCGCGCTGGGTCTCTGGTTGAGGGCGGGCCCGTAGAGCGGCGCATTGAGCGATGGCGGAGTGTGGCAGACCCGGCAGGACTGATTGAACAGCGTCCGGCCCAGCCGCTCCGTGCCGGTGAGATCGCGGCCGGCCGGTTGCGCGTTGGCGGCCTCGACCGACAGCACCACAGCAACAACTCCGCACATCTGGCGGATCATTGCACCCTCCCTGGCTGGCAAGCTGTTGCGGAGGTTACGAGCTTGCGGTCAGCGGGGGAAGCGGGCGCCGGCGCGAGGGCTGCAATGCAGGAACATCATGCGCCGCGGTGTCAGGCGCTCACAGCATGACCAGCCCGAGATGCGCCGCGCGCGCCACCGCCTCGGTGCGGCTTTCGGCGTCGAGCTTGGCCAGAATGGCGGCGACATGGAACTTGACGGTATGATGAGAAATTCCGAGCCGGCGGGCGATCGACTTGTTGGACGCGCCGTCCGCCATGGCGGTCAGCACCTCGAGTTCGCGCGGGGTCAGCGGCGTCGCATCGACAATGTCCTGGGACGCGGGCGCCTCGATCGCACCGCCTGCAAGCAGCGTGGCGAGCAGCGGACGCGGCAGCACCGCGAGCCCGCTCGGCGCAGCGATCATCGCCGCGATGATGTCGGACCCGGAGGCCGATCGCGGCAGCACCGCATGGGCGCCGGCGGCGAGCGCGTCGAGACCCTCGGCGTCGGCGTCGGCCAGCACGACGACGAATGCCGTTCTGCCAAATCGCTCGTGCCAGTCGGACAGGAGCTCGGGCGGCGGCGCATCGGCGAGCACGACATCGACCGCGTGCTGATCGAGCAGGCCGCGCAGTGCCGGATCAGCGGCGACGGCACCGATGACAGTGAAGGCCGCGCTGGCGCGCACCAGCGCCTCGCGCTGGCGGCGCAACTCCGCGTCGACACAATAGATCGCGATGGCTGTCACGGGCGACTCTGTCCCACCCGCCCCGATGCGGACTTATTTGGGGACGGATTCCGATCACGCCAGCGGTCGCTCGCCGATCGTGACGGTGACGGTGTTGGGGGCGCCGCCGCGCAGCAGCTTCAGCGTGACACTCTTGCCGACGCTATCGGGGCCGAGGAGCCGCATCACATCGCGCGCGCGCTCGACCGGCGCCTCGTTCCAGGCGGTGATGATGTCGCCGACCAGGAGGCCGGCGCGCACCGCGGGGCCTTGCGGATCGATGCTCGCGACCAGGACGCCGGACCGGCGCCCACCTTCGCTCGCGACCCGCACGTGTTGCAGGCCGGCCCCCAGATAGCCGCGGCCGACATATCCCTTGGCCAGGAGCTGATCGACCGAACGATCGATGGTCGAAGCGGGAATCGCCAGCACGCGCCGACGCGGCCCCGTCACCACCATGCCGAGGACGCGGCCGCGCATGTCGAGCAGCGCTCCGCCTTCGGCGGCTGGATGGAGCGCGAGGTCGAGCCGCAGCAGGCTGTCGATGGCGCCGCCGCGCATGCTGTGCCAGGCCCCGCCCACATAGGCCACGGTCCCCAAGCCGGCGAGCGGCGCGCCCGCATAGTTGCCGATCGCGAGCACGAGGTGTCCGACGCGCAGCGCAGCGGCGTCCGCCGTCTCGGCGACCATGAGTCCGTCAGAGGGAACGCGCAGCACCGCAACGTCGGTCGAGGGATCGCGCCCGGCGAGCGCGGCCGACACCTGCCGTCCGCCCGGCAGCGTCACCGCGATGTCCTTGTCCTGTTCGAGCACTTCCTCGGCGGTCACGATCACGCCTGCGCGCCAGTGAATCCCGCTCACCGTGCCGCGGCCGCCAGGCTCGACCGCGACGACTGCCTTGGCGGAGCGCTCGACCAGCTCGGCCAGCGCTTCGGAAGAAGCCAGCAGCGAATTGCTTGTGTCGGCCATGGGAGCGCCTCCGGCTTGTTGCACGGCAGGCATATGACACCGACTGCGGCCCGCATCTACTGGCCGGATGGGCGGGACGCGCGCGTCTCAGGGCTGCGCGCCCTCAACATTATTGTCGGACGCGACCAGCTCTTCGGCCGCAAGATCGCCGCGCGGCTCGATCGTCTCGGGCTCGACGCGCTGGCGCGCGGTCTCGCGGATGCGCTCCGCGAGCTTGGGTTCCTGATCCATGAGGATGTGCACGTCGTGCGCGTCGAGGACGAGCAGGCTCGTGCGGGTGACGGCCCGCACGGTCGCGGACCGGAGCGCCTTGCGCAGCACCGCGATCTCGCCAAAGAAGTGCCCCGCGCCCAGGCGGATGCAGCGTTCCGGAAGGTCGATCTCGACCTCGCCGGCGGCGACGAAGTACATCGAATGCGCGGGCTCGCCGCGGCGCGCGATGATGGTGCCGGCTTCGATCCGCTGCGATTGCAGCAGCCGCATGATCTCCGCGATCTGGTGGGCATCGAGCCCGGCGAACAGAGGGACGCGCGCGACCATGCCCCAGGTCACGATGAACTCGCGGCGATGAATATCGTTGGCGAACGCGGTCGCCACGATACCGACCGGCAAGGCCACCATGATGAGGCCGAGGAAAATGGTGCAGGTCGCCAGTATCCGGCCGAGCGGCGTGATCGGTACCACGTCGCCATAGCCGATGGTTCCGAGCGTCGCGATCGCCCACCACATGGCATCCGGAATGGTGCCGAACTTGCCGGGCTGGGCCTTGCCTTCGATGAGATACATCAAGGTCGCGATCACGAGGGCGGAACCCACCAGGATCACGAAACATCCGATCAGCGCGCGACGTTCGGCGTACAGCGCGTCGAGCAGCGAGCGCATGGCCGGCGAGTAACGTCCAAGCTTGAGAAAGCGGACGACCCGGAACACCAGCAGAATCTGAAATTCGCTGGGCAGGATCCAGGCGAACCAGAATGGCAGCACCGCAATGAGGTCGATGATGCCGGGCGTGCTGGTGACGTATTTCAGACGCGCGCCACGCGCGGACAAATGCCGATAGAGCGGATGCTCGACCGCGACCCATACACGCAGTGCATATTCGACGCTGAAGACGACGAGTGCGAGGATTTCGATCGCGCTGATCAACCGGGGATGATCGGCCGCAACCGTCGGCACCGATTCGAGCGCCACGGACGTCAGGCTGGCCGCCACCAGCAGAATGATCGCCCCATCGACGAGGCGGCTTTTCCAATCGCCGATCGAACTCTTTTCCAACAACTCGTAGCAACGGCGCCGCCAGCGCGCTTCCCGCGTCATCACGTCGGCTTTCAATCACTCAAGCCCAGCACCAGCTTGGGAACGCCCATCATGGCACGATCAGCCGGCCTGGTCATGAGGGCGGGGTTACATCGTCGTCGCTCAGAATGCGCAACGCCGCGCCATCGAGATCGTTGTACTGGCCGGTGCGCAACGACCACAGAAATGCCGCCAGCCCGGTCAGCCCGAGCGCCAGCGCCATCGGCACGAGGTAGACCAGCACATTCATGGGGCGGCCGCCGAGGTTTGCAGCGCGGGAAGCGCCGGAACGGCCAGTGTTGCAGGCGCCTCGGCGCGCCAACGCAGGCGCAGCGCGTTGGTGGTGACCAGCAGCGAGGATCCCGACATGGCGAGTGCGGCAATCAGCGGCGTCACCAGGCCGGCAACCGCGATGGGAATTGCAAACATATTGTAGACGACGGCTAGGATCAGGTTCTGGCGCATCAGCGATCGCGCCTTGCGGGCGGTGATCAGCGCGTCGACGACCGGCGTTAGCCGCAGGCCGAGAAACACCGCGTCGGCATGGGCCTGCGCCAGCTCGGCGGCCGAAATCGGCGCCAGCGACACATGGGCTGCAGCCAGCGCCGGCGCGTCGTTGATGCCATCGCCGACCATGAGCACCCGCAGTCCCTGGGATTTCAGCGCACGCAGCGCGGCGACTTTGCGGTCGGGCGTGAGACCCGCCTGCCAGTTGCCGATGCCGAGCGCGTGCGCGATCGGCGCGACCGCCTGCACACGGTCACCCGACAGGATGCGGATGTCGATGCCAAGCCGGCGCAACCCGTCGATGACGTCGCCGGCGCCCGGACGCAAGGACTGCGCGATCTCGAAGACGGCGGCGCGCTCGCCGTGTCGCAGCGCGATCAGCGACACATCGGGCGCCGCCGGATGCAGGCCTTCGTCGATACCGCAATAGCGCAGGCTCCCGAGCCGCGCCTCCGTGCCGTCGATGCGCGCGCGCACGCCCTCGCCGGGCTCTTCGACCACGTCGGCGAAAGGCTCGAGATCGCGCGCTTCGGCGGCGACCGACGCCGCCAGCGGGTGGCGCGACGACAACCCGAGCCGCGCCGCCAGCCGCAACAGGTCCGCCGGCACCGACGCCGCATTGGTGACGCGTGCCTGCGGCAGGGTCAGTGTCCCGGTCTTGTCGAACACCACCGCATCGACTTCCGCCAGGCGCTCGATTGCGTCGCCGCCATTGAGGATCACGCCGGCGCGAAACAAGCGGCCGGCGGCGACCACCTGGACCGCCGGAACCGCGAGCGCGAGCGCACATGGACAGGTGATGATCAAAACCGTGATGGCGGCGATCAGGGCCGCGTGGACCGATGCCCCCGCCAACAACCAGCCGATCAGGGTCAGCGCCGCAGCCGTGTGCACGACCGGGGCGTAGAACCGCGCCGCACGGTCCGACAGCCTGACGTAGCGCGACTTCGATTTGACCGCCTGATCGAGCAACCGCTCGATTTCATCGAGCAGCGTACGCTCGCCGGCCGCCGTGACCCGCAGGGTCAAGGCACCCGAGTGGTTGAGGCTGCCCGCGTAGGCGCTGGCGCCGACCGCAAGCGGGCGCAGCGTCGTCTCGCCGGTCACCAGGCTTTCATCGATGTCGGATGTACCCGCGATCACGACACCGTCGGCCGGCAGACGATCACCAGGCCGGACCATGATCCGATCGCCGGGTTGCAGCGCCGCGGCCGGCACCTCGACGAGTTCGCCGCCGGAACCAAGCCGCTGCGCGGTCTCGGCGCGCAGCGCGGCCAGATTTCCCGCCACCGCGCGGGTGCGAGCCCGCATCGCACGGTCCAGACAGCGCCCGCACAGCAGGAAGAACAACAACATGACGGCGGAATCGAAATAGGCATGTTCGGCATGGTCGATGGTCTCGACGAGCGACATGCCGACGGCGAGGACGACCCCGAGCGAGATCGGCACATCCATGTTGACGGAAAACCTGCGCAGCGCGGATGCGGCGCTGCCAAAGAACGGCCGCCCCGCATAGGCGACGGCCGGAATGGCGATAAGCGCCGACAACCAATGAAAGAAGTCGCGCGTCTCGGGGGTGATGTCGGTCGCGTTGCCCGACCAGACCGAAACCGACAGCAGCATGATGTTCATGGCCGCGAACCCCGCGACCGCGAGGCACTTCATCAGATCACCGGTCGCGCGCGCGTCTTCGGTCTCGGCCGCGCGCGGCGCAAACGGATGCGCCGCATAGCCCATCCGGTCGAGCGTATCGATGATGGACTGCGGCGAGGTCTCGCCGTCCCGCCACGCGGCGGTCAGCCGCCGGTTGGTGAAATTGACCCGGGCGTCGACCACCCCGGGCACGCGCCGCAAGGCATTCTCGATGCGCGCGATGCAGCCGCCACAGGCGATGCCTTCGACGGCAAGCTGCATTTCCGCTGCACCGTCGCGGCGCCTGCGCGTGAACAACGAAAAGTCCGCGGCCTCAGTCATGACAGATTCCCGATCCGCTCAGCGCAACACAACCCGGCTCCTGGAGCGGAACAGCTCGTTGCCCGCGCGCGCCACGTCGATCACCAGATCCCATTGGCCGGCAGGCACGTCGGCCGCGCCTGCGAACTCGCCTGCCGCCCGCTCCCGCAGGTCGATCCAATGATCGCGGCGCGCATCGGCCGGGTGGGCGAGATGGGCCGTGACCGTGACCGCGCCGATCGGCGCGCCGGCCTGATCGCGCAGGCGCACGACCAGCCCCGCGGTCGTACCGGCCTGACGTGTGAGATTGGCCGTCACACTCCAGTGGCGGGCATCCTGAACGAGCGCCGCCGCATGGGCGCGGTTGAACGCGAGGCCGGCCTGATAGGCGTTTGCCGTCTCGACGCCACCGAAGGTCGACGTTGCGGCACGGATCATGATCGCGTTCACCCCGGCAACGGCGGCAAAGAACAGGACCAGGCAGGCGAGCACCATCCGGCCGGTCACTACGCGGCCCGACTGGTGGATGGGAGTGTTCATTGCAGGCTCCCGTTGGCTCAAGGCGCAAAGAAATGATCGAACGTGCGCGCCGCCTCACCCGTGCTGCGATCGATCACCGTGAAGGTGACGGGGCTGGTCTCCTCGCGCGGCGGCTGCCGGGTGGTGACCAGGATGCGGAATTCGCGCGTCTGATCGGGTCCGACCTCGATCGCGTGGTCGCCGTCGGGCGGCGTCGCAATGCCGATGATATCGATCCCCGCGCCGGCAATTCCCTCGACCGCGAACGCAAACCGGCGCGGCTCGGTCTGTTTGTTGAGGATGCGCACCGTATAGGCGTTGCGGATCGCGCCGTCGGACAAACGCACGAACATCGGGTTACGGTCGTGGATGACGTTGATGCCGACGCTGGCGCGGGTCGCGAGCGTGGTGAGCATGATCGCACCCACGATCGCAATGACCGCGGCGTAGACCAGCGTGCGCGGGCGCACGACGTGGATCGACGCCGGCTTGTGCTCCAGCCGGCGGCGGACGTTGAGGTCCGTATCAAAGGCGATGAGGCGCGTCGGATGGCCGACTTTCTCCATCACCGCGTCGCAGGCATCGATGCAAAGGCCGCACTGAATGCAGCCCAGACTCGCGCCGTCGCGGATGTCGACGCCGGTCGGACAGACGTTGACGCATTGCAGGCAGTCGACGCAGTCGCCGGCGGGCAGACCTTGCTCGCGCAGCTGCGCATTCTTCTTGACGGAGCCGCGCGGCTCGCCGCGGTCGTACCGGTAGGTGACGTTCAGCGCGTGCTCGTCGATCAGCGCCGCCTGGATGCGCGGCCACGGGCACATATAGAGACAGACCTGCTCGCGCAGGTGCCCGGCCAGCGTGTAGGTGGTGAAGGTGAGAATGCCGATCCAGGCGTAGGCGATGAACGGCGCCTGCCCGGTCGCGAGGTCTTTGACGAGCGTCGGCGCGTCGGCGAAGTAGAGCACCCAGGCGCCGCCGGTCCACCAGGCCACCATGAGCCAGAGGAAATGCTTGACGGCCTTGCGGCCGATCTTGTCGATCGACCAGGGCGCACGGTCGCGCAGCATGTGCTCGCGCCGGTCGCCCTCGACCAGACGCTCGATCGCGTAGAACAAGTCGGTCCACACGGTCTGCGGACACAGATAGCCGCACCACACGCGACCGGCGACCGCATTCATCAGGAACAGGGCCAGGGCAGCAAGGATCAGAAGCCCGGTGAGGTAGTAGACTTCCTGCGGCCAGATCTCGATGAAGAAGAAATAGAACCGCCGGCCGGGCAGATCGATCAGCACCGCCTGATGCGGCGCGTTCGGCCCGCGATCGAAACGCACGAACGGCAGCAGGTAATAGACCGCCAGCGTCGCCACCAGGACGACCCATTTGATCGTCCGGTAGGTGCCTTTCACGCTCTGTGGATAAATCGCCCGGCGTGCCGCATAGAGCGGCGTGTCATCGGCCGGCTCTGGGGTCGGCGCCGCGCTGCCGAGATGGCGGTCCATGAACATAAGCTACTTCTCGCCGCCGCCGAAGCTGTAGACGTAGACCGTGAGCGCCTTGATGGTGGTGGGATCGAGCCGGCCGCCCCATGCCGGCATCACCGCGCCGCGGCCGTTGATGATCGCATCCATGACCGTGTCCTTGCTGGCGCCGTAGAGCCAGATCCCGCTGGTGAGATTGGGCGCGCCCAATTCGCGATTGCCCTTGGCGGCCGGTCCGTGGCAGACCGCGCAGTTGTCGGCAAATACCTTTTGACCAAGCGCAAGGTTGGCGTTCGGCGTCGGCAGGCCGTTGAGCGACCGCACATAGTCGGCGACGGCGGAAATCTCGTCGCGCTTCAACATGCCGTCGCGGCCGAACGCCGGCATGCTGCCCATCCGGGTCTTGTCGTCGTCCGTGCGCACGCCGTGCGTGATGGTCTGCTCGATGTCGGCGAGCTTGCCGCCCCACAGCCAATTGTCGTCATTGAGGTTGGGATAGCCTTTGGCGCCGCCGCCGCCGGCGCCATGGCAGGCCGCGCAGTTTTCCGCAAAGGCCGACTTGCCGACCGCGCGCGCGAAGTCCAGAAGCTGCGGATCGACGACGATTTCGGTCAGCGATGCTGCCGCCAGTTTGTCCATCAACGGACCGCGCTGGGTCTTCAGGTCGGTCAGGTCGGTGACGATAGCATTACGCGAATGCCAACCGAAAACGCCCTGCGAGAAGGACGCGACCAGCGGCCAGGCCGGATAGGCGATCCAATAGCCGATGGCCCAGATGATGGTGGCGTAGAACAGCCACAGCCACCAGCGCGGCAGCGGCGTGTTGAGCTCCTGCAGTCCGTCCCATTCGTGGCCGGTTGTTGCCGTGCCGGTATAGGGATCGATCGTGGTCTTGGGATCAGGAGCCATTGCTATCGTCCTCGCGCAGCGGCGCACGCGCCGCGTCGTCGAACTTCTTCTTGTTGGAGGGCCAGAGCGCGTAGACGACGACTGCCGCGAACGCGATCACGAACAGCAACAATCCCCATGTCTGTGCAAATTCGGCCAGGGCCTGGTAAGTCGAGTTCATGGCGATCACCGCACGTTTGCCTTGTCGTCGTAGAGCTTGAAGTCGACCAGGGTGCCCAGCATCTGCAGATAGGCGATGAGCGCATCGGCCTCGGTGAGGTGGCCGGGATTGCCGTCGAAATCGCGCACCTGCGCCTTCGGGTAGCGCTTGGCAAGGTCGCCAACGCCCGCGCTGTCCGGGGATGCTTGTGCGATCAGATCGGCATTGGCGTTCTCGATCATCTGCGCCGTATAGGGAACCCCAAGTGCGGCCTGCACCTTGAGATCATCACTGATGTGATTGAAATCGAGCTCAGTCGTCGCCAGCCAGGGATAGCCGGGCATCACCGTGCCGGGCACCACCGACTTCGGTTCGCGCAGATGATCGCGGTGCCAATCGTCCGAATATTTGCCCCCGACCCGGGCGAGATCGGGGCCGGTGCGCTTCGAGCCCCATTGGAATGGGCGGTCGTACATGCTTTCGGCCGCGAGCGAATAGTGCCCGTAGCGTTCGACCTCGTCGCGCAGGGGCCGGATCATCTGCGAGTGACAGTTGTAGCAGCCCTCGCGCACATAGATGTTGCGACCGGCCATTTCGAGCGGCGTGTAGGGCCGCACGCCATCGACAACCTCGATCGTGCTCTTGAGATAGAACAGCGGCACGATTTCGACCAGGCCGCCGATCGCGATCACGATCAGAATGCCGATCAGGAGGACGATCGAGTTCCTTTCGAAGACGGCGTGCTTCGACCAGAGCGACATGGCGAACCTCACTGCGCCGGCGCGAGTGCGACCGGCCGGTCCGTCGTCGCCGGTTGCGCTGCTACCAGCGTCTTCCAGATGTTCCAGACCATCAGCAGCGCGCCGGCCAGAAAGAGTGCGCCGCCCAGGGCGCGGATCACGTAGAACGGATGCATGGCCTCCACGGTTTCCACGAACGAGTATTCGAGAAAGCCGAGGCCGGTGTAGGCACGCCACATCAACCCCTGCATGATGCCCGACACCCACATGGCGCAAACGTAGAGCACGATGCCGATGGTCGAGATCCAGAAGTGCCAGTTCACCAGGCGCAGCGAGTAGAGCGGCCGGTTCCACAGCCATGGAACCAGGCAGTAGATCGCGCCGAACGAGATGTAGCCGACCCACCCGAGCGCGCCAGAATGAACATGCCCGATCGTCCAGTCCGTATAGTGGGAGAGCGAGTTGACCGCCTTCACCGACATCAACGGACCTTCGAAGGTCGCCATGCCGTAGAACGCCACCGATACCACCATCATGCGCAGCACCGGATCGGTGCGCAGCTTGTCCCACGCGCCCGAGAGCGTCATGATTCCATTGATCATGCCGCCCCACGACGGCATCCACAGCATCACCGAGAAGGTCATGCCGAGCGTCTGCGCCCAATCGGGCAGTGCCGTGTAGTGCAGGTGATGCGGCCCCGCCCAGATGTAGAGAAAGATCAGCGCCCAGAAGTGGATGATCGACAGCCGGTAGGAGTAGACGGGACGCTCGGCACGCTTGGGGATGAAATAGTACATGATCCCCAGAAACCCGGCGGTCAGGAAGAAGCCGACGGCGTTGTGCCCGTACCACCACTGCACCATGGCGTCCTGGACGCCAGACCACACGATGTAGGACTTGGACGAGAACAGCGACAGCGGTATCGCGGCATTGTTGCCGAGATGCAGCACCGCGATCGTCAGAATGAAGGCAAGGTAGAACCAGTTGGCCACATAGATATGCGGCTCGGCGCGCCGCATCAGCGTTGCGAGATAGACCAGGAGATAGACCACCCAGACAACCGTGAGCCACAGATCCGCATACCACTCGGGCTCGGCATATTCCTTGGACTGGGTGATGCCCAACAGATAACCGGTGCCGGCGATGACGATGAAGAAATTGTAGCCGAGCACCACAAACCAGGGCGCGATGTCGCCGGCAAGCCGCGCCCGGCAGGTCCGCTGCACCACGTAGAATGAGGTCGCGATCAACACGTTGCCGCCGAATGCGAAAATGACCGCCGACGTATGCAGCGGCCGGAGGCGGCCGAACGATATCCACGGCAGGTCCAGATTGAACGCCGGAAACGCAAGCTCGAGCGCCGCCCACAGACCGACCGTAAAGCCGGCGATGCCCCAGAGCACCGCTGCCAGGGTCGCGAACTTGACCGGTCCCATGTTGTAGTTGGGCCGCCCATCGATCACCAACGGCGGAAGCGTGGCCGGGCGCTCATAATACCGGTTGACGATCGCGATCACAGCAGCAGCGCTTGCCGCCGTGAACAGATAGGCATGGAACGCATATTCGGGCGTGTAGGCCTTGGCGGCGACGATCAAGGACACGAACGCAAGCGCGGCCAGCGCCAGCGCGGTGCCGCCCTCGCCGATGGTCATGGACTTGGAGTGGGTGGATTGAACTGCCGTATCAGCCATAGGTCCCGCCTCGCCTGCGGATCGAACACGATCCACAATCACCGCAACTTCGACCAATAATGCTGTGCTGGCTTTGACGCAAATCAAGCACAAGCGGCGCAAGAGCCTGTTGCTTTCACCGGTCGGCCCGGGAAAATGACTTACGTAGAATTACGGAGGCGGCTCGCTGATGGCCGAGATCGAACTCGACAGCTGCCGCTCGCTGGTTCGGACTGGCCGCGAACGCCAAGCCCCTCGCGTCGCTGCGCTCGGGATCGGCCCGCTACGGGCTTGCGGTCGCGTTTGTCGCCCTCGCCTTCGGGTTGCGAGTCCTGCTCACGCCGAGCCTGCAGTCCGACTCCCCGTTCCTCCTGTTCGTGCCGGCGATCCTGCTGGCCAGCGGCGTTGGCGGCTTCGGACCCGGGTTTGCGGCGACGATTTTGAGCGTCGGGCTGACAAACCGGTTCTTTGTAGATCCCAGCAATGCGGGAGCCGGCCTCATCAACGCGGCCGCATTTGCCATCATCGGGGTCGGCATTGCCTGGTTCGGTGAGAGCCTGCGGCGCGCCGTGTTCCAGGCCTTCGAACGCAACCAGGATCTGCTGGCGCGCGAAGCTCACCTCCAGTCGATCCTGGACACGGTGCCGGATGCCATGATCGTGATCGACGAACGCGGCCTGATCCAGTCGTTCAGCAGCGCCGCCGAGCGCCTGTTCGCCTATACGGCCGACGAAGTCATCGGCCAGAATATCAAGCTGCTGATGCCGTCGCCCTATCGCGAGAACCACGACGGCTATCTCGAGCGCTACCTTGCGACCGGCGAGCGCCGCATCATCGGCATCGGCCGCGTGGTGGTGGGCGAGCGCAAGGACGGCTCGACCTTTCCGATCGAGCTCGCGGTCGGCGAAATGCGTTCAAACGACCGCCGGTTCTTCACCGGATTCATCCGCGACCTGACGGAGCCCCAGAAGACCGAAGCGCGTCTGCAGGAGCTGCAGTCCGAGCTGGTGCAGATCTCGCGGCTGACGGCCATGGGCGAGATGGCGTCGACGCTCGCGCACGAGCTCAACCAGCCGCTGTCGGCGATTACGAACTATCTTCGGGGATCGCGCCGGCTGCTCGAAAACCCCTCTGACACCGACCGGACCCGTGTGCGCGAGGCCGTAGACAAGGCCGCCGATCAGGCGCTGCGCGCGGGTCAGATCATCCGGCGGCTGCGCGATTTCGTGGCGCGGGGGGAAAGCGAGCGGCGGGTCGAGAGTTTGAACAAGATCATCGAGGAAGCGAGCGCGCTTGCTCTGGTGGGCGCCAAGGAACGCGGCATCCGCGTGCGCTTTCGATTTGATCCGCGGGTCGATCTCGTCCTCGCCGACAGGGTGCAGATTCAGCAGGTGCTGCTCAATCTCATGCGCAACGCGATCGAAGCCATGGAAGGCGGCGAGCGGCGGGACCTGACCGTGACCACGACGGCGTCCGAGGGTGGCGACGCGCTGATCAAGGTCGCCGACACCGGCCCCGGCATCGCGGGAGAGGTCGCCGATCAGCTGTTCCAGCCGTTCATCACGACGAAGCAACATGGCATGGGCGTCGGCCTATCGATTTCGCGCACGATCATCGAGGCGCATGGCGGGCGGATCTGGGTCGAGCCGACGCCCGGCGGCGGAGCGACCTTCTGCTTCACGCTCCGGGCGCCCGACTCGGAGGAGGTAAGCGATGGGCGCTAACACTCTGGTTCACATCATCGACGACGACGAGGCGCTGCGGGATTCGCTGACATTTCTGCTCTCCAGCGCGGCGATCGATGCCAAGAGCTACGACTCGGCGACGGCTTATCTCACTGATGCCAAGCGCGGCGTTTCCGGATGCATCGTTACCGACGTCAGGATGCCGGGGATGAGCGGCATCGAGTTTCTGCGCAAACTGAAGTCCGAGGGGGTTTCGGTGCCGGTGATTGTGATGACCGGCCATGGCGATGTACCGCTCGCGGTCGAAGCGATGAAACTGGGTGCCTTCGACTTCCTTGAGAAACCATTTGATGACGATGCACTGCTCGCGTCCGTGCGGGCCGCGCTCGGCGAAGGAAAGAAGCATTCGCTGCAGCAATCGGAGCGAGCCGAGGTCGACGCCCATCTGGCATTGCTGTCAACGCGTGAACGGCAGGTCCTGGATGGGCTCGTCGCCGGCAAAGCCAACAAGGTGATCGCTTACGAATTAGGCATCAGCCCGCGCACGGTCGAAATCTATCGTGCAAACGTGATGACCAAGATGCAGGCCAACAGCCTGTCGGATCTCGTTCGCATGGCGCTCATTACCGGTGCGTTGCGCGCCGATACATGACCCGCCACAAATAAGTCGATAGCGATCATGCAAGCCATGCAGCTTGATCGGCCGCAGGTGCCGCTTGCGCTCGTTTCCCGGCCCGATCCGGTGCCCGGGCCCGGCGAGGTGCGCGTCCGCGTGGCGGCCTGCGGCGTCTGCCGAACCGACCTGCACGTCGTCGACGGTGAGCTCCCGAACCCCAAGTTGCCGATCATTCCGGGGCACGAAATCGTCGGGCGAATCGACGCGATCGGAAAGGGCGTTGGCAGCCACCTTCAGCTGGGAGCGCGCGTCGGCATCCCTTGGCTCGGACACACGTGCGGGATCTGCGCCTACTGTACCGGAAGCCAGGAGAACCTATGCGATAGCCCGCAATTCACCGGTTACACCCGTGACGGCGGCTATGCGACCCACGCGATCGCTGACGCGCGTTTCGTCTTTCCGTTGCCGCCCGCGGGCGACGACGTCCACACCGCACCGTTGCTGTGCGCCGGCCTGATCGGCTGGCGGTCGCTTCGCATCGCCGGTGAAGGCCGCAACCTCGGCCTCTACGGATTCGGCGCCGCGGCCCATATCGTGGCGCAGGTGGCGCGCTGGCAGGGCCGCGACGTCTATGCGTTCACCTCGCCGGGCGATCTGAAAGGCCAGGCATTCGCCCGCCGGTTGGGCGCTTGCTGGGCCGGAGGTTCGCAGGAGACTCCGCCCGTCCTGCTCGACTGCGCGATCATCTACGCACCCGTCGGCGCGCTCGTGCCGGCGGCGCTGGCCGCGGTCCGCAAAGGCGGGAGGGTCGTCTGCGCCGGTATCCACATGAGCGACATCCCGAGCTTTCCATATCGGCTGCTATGGGAGGAGCGACAGATCGTGTCGGTCGCAAACCTCACGCGCGAGGACGGGATGACGTTCTTCGAGCTCGTTCCAAAGGTCGGGATTGCAACCGAGACCATCGCCTATCCGCTGGCCGAGGCGAACAAGGCCTTGTCCGATCTGAGGCACGGCCGCTTTGAAGGCGCCGCGGTGCTCGTTCCATAGCGCGACGCTCATCCGGGCTGCAAATTCGGGGCCGGCCAACAACACGGCCCTCGTCCGTGAGGAGCGTTGCGCAGCGCCGCAACCCATTCCGACCTCGTTTTGATCGGGATCAAACCCTCTGCCCACGCGGCACCTATCGTGGTCCTCGCCAACAAGAGGAGCAGGACGATGGATACTGCGTCGATAATCATCCTTGCCGGTATCGTGGTCGCGTTCGCGCTGTTTGCCGGAACGCTGATGTGGAGCGATCTGCAAACCCGGCGGTTCAACCGGTAGATCTGAGCGCATCGCAGTCGCGATGACGGCCGACAAATTCCAGGAAAACGAGATATGCGCCTCTTGCTGGCCTGCCTCGCCATCGCGGTGCTTCCTAGCTACGCGAGTGCCGCCTCTCCGAGCGCGCAACGCGGGCTCACGATCGCCCGAACGTATTGTGCCCGCTGCCACTCGATCGATAAGGTGACTAACAGCCCGCTGAAGCTTGCGCCGCCGTTCCGCACGCTGCATGAGCGCTATCCGGTCACGGACCTGGAAGAACCGCTGGGCGAGGGCATTGTCACCGGACACCCCAGCATGCCCGAATTCCGGTTCGAGCCGGATCAGATCCACGATTTCATCGAGTTTCTGAAAACGCTGCAGTGAGGCGTTGATGGGTTTCGCTGCGCTCAACCCATCCTACAAATTCGATTAGCGGTTTTAGGCAGCCCGGATGGAGCGAAGCGCAATCCGGGAATCCTGTCCCTGATTCTAGAGGTGCTCCACCGACACGATGCGGTAGGTGTGCTGCTTATCGTCCTCCTGCACCGACAGGTATTCGCCGACCACGAAGCGCTCGTCGCCAAACCGATAGCCGGTCTCGTCCTCGTCCTCGCCCACGACATCGTAGTGGAAGGCCCACGTGCCGCCTTGCCGGTGGACCAGGTGGCCGACTTCGTCGTCCTCACGTGCGCGAAAACGCGTGACGCCGCAGGCCTCCCGATGCGCTCGCCAGAGCGCCGCGTCGATGCGGCCGTCGTCGCCGAGCGGCGCGATCAGTTCATAGCCGTCGCGGCTGCTGCCCGCCGGATGGCCGGGCTCGCGTGCGAGCTCGAGCCGGATGCGGCGGAATTCGCGTGGCAGCTGCGTGGATTTCCCGGCTGTTACACTCATGTTCTCTCCTACATCAATGCGACATCAACGTCGGCGCAGTCATGGATGACAGCACCGTGCGCGTCGTTCCGCCAAACACCTGCTCGCGCAGGCGGGAGTGGCCGTAACCGCCCATCACCATCAGATCGATTGCATGGTCGGCGAGGTAATTCAGGATCGTATTGCCGACATCGACGTCCCCTTGCGGAACTTCGGCCAGCGTGACCGGCAAGCCGTGGCGTGCGAGATGCTGAGCGATATCGGCGCCCTCGATCTCGCCGCGGTGGGCCTCATCCCTGATCAGCACAAGGTCAATCGATTTGGCGCGCCGCATCAGCGGCAAGGCGTCGCCGATCGCGCGCGCGGCCGCGCGACTGCCGTCCCAGCAAACCGCCATGTGATCGAGCTTGGCCGGTCCCTTGTGGATATAGGGAACGACGATCACAGGTCGGCCGGAGTCGAACAGCGCCGCCTCGATCAGCAATTCCTCCGCCGCGTCGAGGTCGGGGCGCGGTTGCCCCACGATCACGAGATCGAAACGCCGGGCCGTCTGCCCGAACGCGTCGCCAGCCCCGACCAGCGTGGCCGGCACCGTTACGGAGTCATACGATATGCCCGCGAGCTGGGCCGCGCGCTCGAAATCCCCGGTCGCACGTTGGACCGCCTGCTCGTTTTCCTCGATCGCCATTTCCACCAGCGTCGGCGGGAACAGGCCGAAAGCGCTCGTCTGCATGGCCGGGTCGAAGCGAAACGCGATACCCGCGAGGTGCGCTTCGTTGAGCTGGGCGAGCGAGGCCGCATACTCGGTCGCGGGATGTTTGTCCCCCATCGACAAGTTCACAAGCATATCTTTGATCATGAGTTATCTCTCGGGCGTTCAATGTTTCCAACCTGCAATATTGGGCATGTTAGGGGTGCGGACGCTACAGAATTTTGCGTTTGGTCAAAACGGGAGCATTCTGGGAGCCTCCGGCCCCTTGACGAGGATCAATGCGATGGCTGGTGCAGTCGTCAGGGTGATGCAAACGCGATGGTCGTTGCCATGATCAAGAGCATTTTGCTGCCGGCGACCGGCGACGTGTTCGACGAGGCCGTGCTGGATACGGCGTTGCGCGTTGCCCAACTGGCCCCCGCCCACATCGAATTGGGCTATCTTTGCCGACTGCAGGGCGAAGCCGCAAACACCGTGCGCCACGTCGGTTGGGCGATCGGCGACGCCGCAGGGCCAGCACTGGCGTTGCTGGACCAGCAGCTCGAGCAGCAAAGCACGCGAGCCCGCGCACTGTTTGCCGAGATTTGCCGGCGCAAGGGCGTTGCCTTGGTCGAAGGACCTCAGGGTTCGACCGGTGTCACCGCGAGCTGGCATGTAATGCGCGATGATTCCAGGAGTCTCGCCGACCATGCCCGCCACGTCGACCTGGTCGTCATGGGTCGGCCGAACCACAGCCACGGGCTTGCGCGATCGCATCTCCAAACAGCGCTCTCGACAAGCGGCCGACCGCTGCTGATCGCCCCGTCTGCGGCTCGCTCGTCGATCACCGGCACCGCCTTCGTTTGCTGGAAGGAAAGCCCGGAAGCGGCCCGGGCGCTGAACGCGGCCCTGCCACTGCTGGCAAGAACGCAACGGGTCGTCGTGGCCAGCGTTGCCGAAGAGCCCGACCAGACCGAACATCCCATACGGGCTGTGGCGCGGTACCTGGCCTTCCACGGAATCGCAGCCGAGACGCGCCTGCTGCCGCAGAATGCCCCGGTTGCGGACGTACTCGCCGCAGCTGCCGACGCCCATGAAGCCGACCTGATCGTGCTCGGGGCCTATGGTCACAGCAAGGCCCGCGAAATCGTGCTCGGCGGCTGCACGCGGAGCTTCCTGGAGGGGGCCCGCATCCCGATTCTGATGATGCAGTAAAAAAGCCGGGTCCCCGCATCGGGTCGATACGGGGACCAGTCTGGCTAGCTTAGGGCGATTGCGGCCAGTTGATGCTCATGTCGCCTTCTTGATCTCGATCTTCTTCTCGCTCTTTTGCGCCTGCGCCGTCTTCGGCAAGCTGACCGTCAGGATGCCGTTCTTGAAGTTGGCCTCGATCTTGTCGGTATCGACACCGGCCGGCACGGTGAAGGAACGCTGGAACGACCCGTAGCGACGCTCGGACAGGTAGTAGTCCTTCTTCTTTTCCTCTTTCTCCTCTTTTTTCTCGCCGGTGATGGTCAGGACACCATCTGAGAATTTCACATCGATGTTGCGCTCCTCGAGTCCCGGTAGTTCGGCGGTGATCTCGTAGGCCTTATCCTTCTCCACAACGTCGACAGCCGGAGTCTTGCCCCAGCTCATTTCGCTTCGCCAGAACGGCTCCACGTCGAATGATGTGCGGGCGAATGGAAGATTCCACCCGCCCCGGAAATCTTCGAACAGGCGATCGATTTCCCGCCGCAGGCTCTCGAATGGACGCCACTCGGCGGGCGCGGGCGCCGGCCGATCAGCTTTTTTGACCTCTACAGGTACCTTGGTTGTCGTTTCCGCCATGACGCATCTCCTCAAACCAACTTGAACCAAGTTTAATCACAGCACCGCAGTCCCTCCCCGCCTTTGATCGAAATCAACGTTGCGCAGCCTCCCTGGTGGCTGAGTTTCCACTTCCGCAAAGGAAAAATCGTAATGGGCGGTTGACCAAGATCAAAGCGGACGGACGCGCGAGCGACAAGATCAGCCATCCGCAATCCAGCAACCGGTTAACGGCCCATGGCCCACAAACAAGTCCTGTTTCGCTCCGTCGCCCGCGAAAAGATTCTGCGGGGCACGACTCAACTCGCCGACGCCATACGCGTGACCCTCGGCCCGCGCTCCAAATCGGTGCTCATTCAAAGGAAATGGGGTGCGCCCATCGTTTGCAACGACGGCGTCACCATCGCCAAGGAATTCGATTTGAAGGATCCCGAGGAGAATCTCGGCGCCCAGATGCTGCGGCAGGCGGCCGAGAAGACCGGCGACGTCGTCGGCGACGGTACCAGCACAGCCACGTTGTTGGCACAAGCGATCTTTGCCGACGGCGTGCGCAATGTCGTGGCTGGCGCCAGCGCCATCGACCTCAAGCGTGGCCTCGACCGCGCCGCCAAGGTGGCGACCGTGGCACTGCACGACATGTCGCGACCGGTTGCGACCCGCAAGGAAAAGGCGCAGGTCGCGACCATCTCGGCCCACAACGATCCCGCCATCGGCGAGCTCGTCGCCCAGGCCATGGAAAAGGTCGGCGGCGAAGGCGTAATCACGGTCGAGGAATCGAAGACCACCGAAACCACGCTCGACGTCGTCGAAGGCATGCGGTTCGATCGCGGGTTCTTGTCGCCATATTTCATCACCAATCCCGATAAAATGGAGGCCGTGCTGGAGGACGCGCTGGTGCTGCTCTCTGACAAGAAGATCAGCGCGCTCAAGGATCTGATCCCACTGCTCGAACAGGTCGCCAAGTCGGCACGGCCGTTGCTGGTGGTGGCCGAGGATGTCGAGGGCGAGGCGCTCGCAACCCTGATCGTCAACCAAATTCGCGGCTCGCTGAAAAGCTGCGCCGTCAAGGCGCCCGGCTTTGGCGATCGCCGCAAGGCGATGTTGCAGGACATCGCCGAGCTGACCGGCGCGCAAGTCGTGTCCGACGACCTCGGCCTGACGCTCGAGCACGTCACGCTTGAGCAACTCGGACGTGCCAAACGCGTCGTCATCGACAAGGACAACACCACCCTGATCGGTGGTGGCGGCGACAAGAAACGGATCACTGGTCGTGTCGAGCAAATTCGGCGCGAGATCGAGAAGACCACCAGCGATTACGATCGTGAGAAATTGCAGGAGCGCCTTGCAAAACTGTCCGGTGGCGTGGCCGTGATCCGGGTAGGCGCGCCGGCGGAATCCGAGATGAAATCCAAGAAGGAGGCGCTTGACGACGCGATCAGCGCCACCAAGGCGGCCGTTGCCGAAGGTGTCGTTGCCGGCGGCGGTCTCGCGTTACTGCGGTGCATTGCGCCTCTGGAAAAGGAAGAAACACAGTGCAGCGGCGACGAACGAACCGGAGTGCAAATTCTCAAGCGCGCGCTCGAGGTCCCGACCCGCCAGATCGCCGAGAATTCAGCGGTCGACGGCGGCGTCGTGGTCGCAAAGATGCTGGCCGGTCAGGGCAACTATGGATTCGACGCCGGGCGCAAGGAATACGTCGATCTGGTCGAAGCCGGGATCATCGATCCGACCAAAGTGGTGCGCATCGCGTTGGAGAACGCCGTCTCGGTTTCCAGCATTCTGCTGCTCACCGAAGCCACGATGACGGAAATTCCGGAGGCAAGCAAGGAAGCCGCCGGCGCGCCGGAAATGGCTATGTGAAGGCGTTGGACGCAGTACCGGTTCTTACGTGCGGCGCATAACGGCTAGCCGCTGATCGGAGGTCCCATAATGGTTGGAATTACGCTGACCCCGGAGCAGATACGGAGCGCCCCGCACGAGGTGCGTCACTGGCTCGAGCAGGAATTGGCTGCTTCGCTCGGACTGCGGCCACGACGGCCCGACGCCGATCAGCCGCGGCGCGACCATCTCGTCGCGTGCAGCGCGGACGACGCAACCGCAATATTGCGCCTGATCCGAAACATGCTCCCGGTGGTCAACGTGTTCTTCGAATTGGGTCGTCAAGGTGCGAGCTTCGCGCGTGAAGGTCTCGAGGCGTTTCGATTGACGGATATCGCCCACCATACGCGCCTCCAGAGCATCGGCCAGGTCATCGCGTGCCTGGACCTCATCAATCAAGCGATGCAACAGGTCCGCGGGGATGCCGACGCGACGCTCTATGCGATCGACCAGTATGGTGACTGCTTCATCGCAATGCAGACGCAGCAGAGTATCCTGCAAGCGTGGCTGCAGGTCGTCGCAGGTCAGGTATTGGATGCGGCCCGAAGCCCGAGTGAGCGGCCGGCCGCTGCCTCGGCCGCAAGATCCCAAACAGACCAAGCCCCATCGCCGTCGCCACGCCTCTTCAGTCAGGGGCCGGTCATGCCACCGGCCAGCCCTGACGGGCTCGGTGCAAAAGCTGCACGAACGTCCGGCCGAGTCTTGAAACATGGACAGCGCGTTGCGTTCGACTATATTCGCCCATATGGTCAAACGGATGGCGCGATCGGTTCGTATCATGTGGGGCACACTGCGAATTGCAATAATCACATCCTTGGTCGTTGTCGCGACGACAACGGTGAAGGCTCAGGATGGCGATGCCCGCCACGGTCTCGCGATTGCCACCGAAGCGTGCGCCGGCTGTCACGGCGTTCGCAAAGGGCAGCACTCGAGGAACGCAAGCGCACCAACGTTCGATACCATCGCGGCCGTGCCTGGGATGACGGGGCTGGCCCTCCAATCGATGCTACAGACCTCGCATCGCGAGATGCCGAACCTCATCTTACCGGCGAACGAGCGCGCTGACTTGATCGCTTATATTCTAAGCCTCCGCGCGAATTGAACCCGGCCGCAACCGGCAGCCTCCGCGCCGGTAGCCTCGCCTCTATTTCGCCAAATCGACGTCCGCCCCCACGGCGACTTTAGCCGCGGCTCAATTCCCTTCGGCGGGCGACATCGCGGACGTGGCGCCTGATGGCGATCTATGTGTAGACTTACATTTGGGGCTCATGGACAACACGTCAGCCGTTGGGAACAGTTGGAGGCCCACTGTACCCGTAGGCGGGAAACAGCATGGTGACCGCAAACCGTTACCATAATCCGGCAACGGAACGTACCGGGCACGAAAAGCTGGGATCTTCCCGCACCGGCGATCTCGCGCAGCAAGCGCTCGACGTCGTCCGCGACCTGGTCGCGGAGGTGAACAGCCGCGAAGCGCACCTCCGTTCGATCCTCGAGACCGTGCCCGATGCAATGGTCATCATCGACGAGGGCGGACTCGTCCAGTCGTTCAGCGCCACGGCGGAGCGGCTGTTCGGTTTCACGGCCGGGGAAATTCAGGGCCGCAATGTCAGCGTGCTGATGCCGATGCCTTATCGGCAGGAGCATGACGGCTACCTCGAGCGATACCTTATGACTGGCGAGCGGCGCATCATCGGCACCTCGCGGGTAGTGGTCGGCCAGCGCAAGGACGGCAGTACCTTTCCGATGGAGCTGTTCGTCGGCGAGGTCCTGCTCGAAGGCAAGCGGCAGTTCATCGGCTTTGTGCGCAATCTCACCGAGCGGCACGAGCGCGAGCGCCGCCTGCACGAAGTGCAGTCGGAGCTCCTGCACGTGTCGCGCCTGAGCACCATGGGCGAAATGGCATCGACGCTTGCACACGAGCTCAACCAGCCGCTGGCGGCGATTGCCAATTATCTGCAGGGATCGCGACGGCTACTTCAGGACAGCCCGGACAAGCGTGCCACGCTGGTTCTGGACGCACTCGACAAGGCCGCCGAACAGGCGGTGCGAGCCGGCGACGTCATCCAGCGCCTGCGCGACTTCGTCGCGCGCGGCGAAACCGAACGGCGGATCGAAAGCATCAAGAAGCTTATCGAGGAAGCGAGCGCGCTTGCTCTCGTCGCCGCCAAGGAGAAATCGGTGCGGGTCATCTTTGAGCTCGACCCGGTCATCGACCTCGTGCTGGTCGACAAGATCCAGGTTCAACAGGTCTTGCTCAATCTCTTGCGCAATGCGCTCGAGGCACTGGAAGGCTCCGACCGCCGCGAGTTGACGATCGTGACTTCGCCGGCCGGTGATGGCATGATCGCGGTCGATGTCGCCGACACCGGCCATGGTATCGCGCCGGAGATCGCTCCGCGGCTTTTCCTGCCGTTCGTCACCACGAAACGGCAGGGAATGGGAATCGGGCTCTCGATTTCGCGCACGATCGTCGAGTCGCACGGGGGCCTGATGACGGTGCAACCCAATCCTGGCGGAGGGACCGTTTTCCGCTTCACCCTGCGCGCGATCACTCCCGAGGAGCTCGGCGATGACGCGTGAGCTGGTGGTGCACGTGATCGACGACGACGATGCTGCGCGCGATTCCCTCGCGTTCCTGCTCGACACTGCCGGATTTCGCGTGCGCGCCTATGAGTCGGCGGTGGCTTTCCTCGGTCAGCTTGCACGCATCGAGCCCGGTTGCATCATTTCCGATGTGCGGATGCCCGAGATCACCGGGCTCGAGCTGTTGCGGCGGCTCAGGGACGAGAACATCGACTGGCCGATGATCATCATGACCGGCCAGGGCGACGTTTCCCTTGCGGTGGAATTGATCAAATCCGGGGCTATGGATTTCATCGAAAAGCCCTACCACCACGAAGAGCTGCTCGGGGCCGTGAGATCGGCGCTGACCGACACCGCAGGCGCGCGCCAAGAAGAAATGACCGCGGTCAGGGACCGGATGGCGGGACTCTCCCCGATTGAGCAGCAGGTTCTGGCAGCCCTCACGGCCGGACAGCTGAATTCGGCAATTGCGCAACAACTTGGCATCAGTCCGCGTGCGCTCGAAATCCATCGCGCCAGCATCCTGACCAAGATGCAGGCCAAGAGCCTATCCCACCTGGTTCGCATGGCATTGCTGGCGATGCCATGAGCGGCCTCCGGCACCGAAGATTTATTCGGCCTTGTTTTTGAGCGAAATCAAAGCACGTCTGGCGCTTTGATGTTTTCTGCTTCAATGGAACAGGTTGCGGCGGCGCCTAGGCATATTCTCGTCCTCGACGACGATACCGCAGTACGAAACTCGCTGAAATTTTCGCTCGAGGCCGAAGGCTTTCTGGTGCAGGTCTATGCGGACCCTAGCGAATTGCTCAATGAGGACAGCTTGCCGGCCTCAAGTTGCCTGATTGTCAATTACAACATGCCGGCGATGAATGGGCTGGAGTTTGTGGCCCGATTGCGGGAACGGCACGCCTCGATCCCGGTCATCCTCGCAACCGGCCATCTCAGCGAAAACATCCGTCGGCGCGCCGCGACGGCCGGCGTTTGGGTGATCGAGAAGCCGTTTCTGGGGACCCGCCTGTTCGACTGCGTGCAGCGCGCGTTTGAGCGCTAGTCCAAATCGCCGCGGCGTACGCCGCCGAATTGATTTCGCGCAATGCCCTCTTGCAGTGGCTTGCGAACAGGTCCCCCAACAGGCCACATTAGACACTGCAATCGGAGACGAAATTGGCTCGCCAGGCCGATCAAACACCGAAGCAACAGACGCTTGCGAACGCCGAGCCTGATTTGTTCGGTGAAGCTCCGGCCCCTGTCCCGGCGCCGGTCAGCGGCAATCTGCCAGCACCTCTCGGGCCAAAGTTCAGCCGCCACCGGCGATGGAGGCTCGCCATCGGACTCCTGCTTGCGGTGATCGCAGGTGGTGCTGGCGGATTCTATTGGTGGAAGAGCGCCGAGTCGCAGCTGCCGCCCGGCATCTACTGGGGCAATGGCCGTTTGGAGGCGGATCAAATCGATATTGCGACCAAGTTCGCCGGCCGCATCGCCGAGATTTTCGTAGACCAAGGCGACATGGTCAAAGCCGGCCAGGTGCTCGCGCGGATGGATACGCGAGATCTCGAGGCGTCGCTGAAAAAGGCACGTGCCCAGGTCGAGTTGTCTCACAAAGCCATCGAAGAAGCTAACGCCAATGCCGTGCAGCTCAACAGCCAGGTCTTGCTGGCGCAGCAGGAGTTCGACCGCGCCACCGCCCTCGCGCAGAAGGGTTTTCAGACAAAGGAAGTCTTGGACCAGCGGCAGCAGCAGCTGGATGGCGCCAAGGCGGCGCTGCGAGCTGCCCAGGCTCGAGAAATCGAAGCCGAGCATGCGCTTGATGCGGCCACACACGAAGTGGAGCTTTATACCGTCAACATCGCTGATAACACGCTGGTCGCACCCCGTGACGGCCGCATTCAGTACCGCATCGCCAATGTCGGCGAGGTGCTTCCCGCCGGCGGCAAGGTCTTCTCCATGCTGGACATTAGCTATGTCTACATGGACATCTATCTGCCGACCGCAGAGGCAGGTCGTGTGAAGTTCGGAGCGGATGCTCGCATCGTGCTCGATGCCTATCCGAATGTCGCGATTCCGGCCAAGGTTTCGTTCGTTGCCACCCAGGCTCAGTTCACCCCCAAGACAGTCGAGACAAAGATCGAGCGCGACAAGCTGATGTTCAGGATCCGAGTTCGTATTGATCCCGAGCGATTGCGTGCGCGTGGCGATGCGGTGCGAAGCGGTCTACCCGGAATTGCCTATATCCGCACCGACCCGGCGGTCGCCTGGCCTGAACGACTGCAAGGGAAGGCGCCGGCATGATTCCGCTGGGGCGCCCGGTCGCGCGCCTCGACAACCTCACGCAGCGTTATGGCGCAACGCTCGCGCTCGACGCAATCAGTCTCGAGTTTCCTTCGGGCTACATGACGGGGCTGATCGGTCCCGACGGTGTCGGAAAATCGTCGCTGCTGAGCATTCTGGCCGGCGCCCGCCAGATTCAATCCGGCACCGCTATGGTTCTGGGTGGCGACATCAGGCAGGCGGCGCACCGAGCGGCGATATGTCCGCGCATCGCCTACATGCCGCAGGGCTTGGGCAAGAACCTCTATCCCGACCTGAGCGTGCGCGAAAATATTGAATTCTTTGGCCGCGTGTTTGGCCAGTCACGTCCGGAGCGGGAATGGCGCATCGCGGAATTGCTCGACAGCACCGGCCTCAAACCCTTCGCCGACCGCCCGGTAAAGAAGCTGTCCGGCGGCATGCGGCAAAAGCTCGGATTGTGCTGCTCGCTCATTCACGATCCCGATCTCTTGATTCTCGATGAGCCCACGACCGGCGTGGACCCCCTGTCGCGACGTCAGTTCTGGGACCTGATCGGCCGCATGCGCGCGCGTCGCGAAGGCATGAGCATCGTGGTGGCGACCGCCTATATGGACGAGGCGGAGCGGTTCGATTGGCTGGTCGCAATGAACGCCGGCAAAGTGCTCGCGGCTGGTACCCCGGCAGAGTTGAAGCAGAGCGCCGAAGTATCGACCGTGGAGGATGCCTTCATTGCGGCCCTTCCGGACGACCAGCGCGCCGGCCACAAGGTTCTGCATATACCGCCGCGCCCGATCCTCGACGCCGAGCCGGTCATCACCGCTCGCGACCTCACCTGCCGGTTCGGCGATTTTACCGCAGTCGACCGGGTAAGCTTCACCATCGAGCGAGGGGAAATCTTCGGCTTTGTCGGCTCAAATGGTTGCGGCAAGACCACCACCATGAAGATGCTGACCGGGCTGCTCCCACCGAGCGCGGGCGAGGCGCTGCTGTTCGGGCAGCCGCTCGATGCGCGCGATGTCGCGGCACGCAAGCGCGTCGGCTACATGTCGCAATCGTTTTCCCTTTATACCGAACTCACGGTGCGCCAGAACCTTGTGCTGCACGCGCGGCTCTTCCAACTGCCGGCCGGCAGGGCCAGAGCCCGCATTGCCGCCCTCGTGAACCGCTTTGGTCTTTCGAACTATCTCGATCAAACCACTCTGGATTTGCCGTTGGGGATTCGGCAACGGCTCTCGCTCGCCGTCGCGATCGTGCACGAGCCGGAAATTCTCATTCTCGACGAGCCGACCTCCGGTGTAGACCCGTTGGCGCGCGACAAATTCTGGGAACTGCTGGTTGATTTGGCGCGCAATCAAGGCGTGACCATATTCGTCTCCACCCACTTCATGAACGAGGCTGAGCGCTGCGACCGGATCGCGCTCATGGATTCGGGCCGCGTGCTGGTAACCGATACGCCGGCGGCCCTGATCAGGACGCGCGGGGTCGCGACCCTCGAAGCTGCCTTCATCAGCTATCTCGAGGAAGCGGCCGGAACGCAGGCACCTGGAAGCGAGGTGCTGACGCAGACACGTCAGCCAGCGCATGGCGGCGCCAGCCCGCGGCCGGCCGGGCCGCAAGCATTTGCAACGTCGTGGTTCAGTATGCGGCGGCTGTTCGCCACGGCGATCCGGGAATCCCTTGAGCTGATACGTGACCCGATCCGACTGGGGTTCGCCCTTTTCGGAACAACCCTGTTGATGCTCGTCTTTGGTTTCGGCATCTCAACCGACGTCAACAATCTGTCGTTCGCAGTCCTGGATTACGATCAGAGTCCTGAGAGTCGCGCCTATCTGGAAGAGCTCAGAGGATCGACGTATTTTGTGGAGAGAAAACCGCTGGCGGACTACGCGGATCTCAACAACCGGCTGGCAAGCGGAGACATCAAGGCGGCGATTGAAATCCCGCCGAATTTCGGACGCGACATCAAGCGTGGCCGGCCGGTCTGGGTTGGTGCCTGGGTGGATGGCGCAATGCCGTTTCGCGCAGAGACGATCCGCGGCTATCTCACGGGAATGCATCAGCTCTATCTGACGGATCCGGCCGTCAAGACCACCATCCCGGGCGCGCAGCCCCTGGCCAATATCGAAGTGCGATTTAAATACAACCAGGATTTCGTCAGCATCTACACCATGGTTCCGTCCAGCATGGCCCTTCTGTTGGCGCTGTTCCCGGCGATCTTGATGGCGCTCGCTATCGTGCGGGAAAAAGAGCTGGGCTCGATCACCAACCTGTACGTCACGCCAATCACCCGTATCGAATTCCTGCTCGGCAAGCAGCTGCCCTACATTGCGGTAGCAATGACTAACTTTGCCGTGATGTTCGTGATGGCATTGTTCCTGTTCAGGGTGCCCCTCAAGGGAAGCTTCCCGGCGTTGCTGCTCGGAGCGCTGGCCTACGTCACGGCGACGACGGCCTACGGCATGCTGATCTCGGCTTTCACCAAAACCCAGATCGCGGCGTTGTTCGGCACCGCCATCCTCACGGTTCTGCCGGCAACGCAGTTCTCCGGGATGATGATCCCGGTGTCGTCGCTGACCGGGGTCGCAGCAATCATGGGCCGCTGCTTCCCGATGAGCTATTTTCTTCCGATCAGCGTCGGCACGTTCACCAAAGGACTTGGCTTTGGCGACCTCAGCGCAAACTTGATCGCGTTGGCGACGTTCGTTCCGGTTTTGACCACAATCAGTCTCCTGCTTTTGCGCAAGCAGGAACGTTAGGGGCAGCCGATGCCGAAGATCAGCAACATATTCTGGCTCGGCCTCAAGGAGCTGCGCAGCTTCTCGCACGACTTTGTGCTGCTGGAACTCGTCATCTACGCGTTCTCGCTGGCCATCATCAGCCAGGCCCAAAGCAGCTCGCAGGAGGTGCACAATGCCTCGATCGCCGTTGTCGACGAAGATCATTCGGAGCTTTCACGCCGGATCACGCACGCTTTCCTGCCGCCATACTTCAAGCCACCGCGTGCAATCGCCGAGCGGGACATCGTGCCCCTGATGAACAACGGCACGTACACTTTTGTGATCGATATTCCCCCCCACTTTCAGCGCGATGTGCTGGGCGGCCGCCAGCCCGTTATCCAGGTCAACGTCGACGCGACCGCAATGGTGCAGGCCGGCATCGGTGCCGGTTACGCGCAACAGATCATCACGCGTGAAATCAACGACTTCGTATCACGTACAGAGGGCTTGCCCCTGCCGCCCGTTAATCTCGCCGTGCGCATCGCATTCAACCCAAACATCACGACCGCATGGTTCATAAGCGTCATGGGCATTATCAACAATGTCACAATGCTGGCGATCATTCTTGCGGGAGCAGCCATTGTCCGTGAACGCGAACACGGAACCATGGATCATCTTCTGGTGATGCCCCTGACGCCGTTCGAAATCGCCATGTCCAAGGTCTGGGCCAACGGACTGGTGATCGTCATAGCGGTTGGGCTATCGCTTTACCTCGTTGTTCAAATGGTACTCGGCGTTCCCATCGCCGGATCGGTCCCGTTGTTCATGATCGGAGTGGCGATTTATTTGTTCTTTGCGACGTTGATTGGCATTTTTCTCGGCACCGTAGCGCGCTCCATGCCACAGCTGGGATTGCTGTTCATGCTGGTTTTTTTGCCGATGAACCTGCTCTCGGGCAGCAATACGCCGCTCGAAAGCATGCCCCCTTGGCTCGCAACCATCATGCAGGCGTCCCCATCGACCCACTTCGTGTCATTTGCACAATCGATTCTCTATCGGGGAGCCGGCTTCGGCGTGGTCTGGCCGCAATTCCTCGCGGTCGCGGTTATCGGCGGCTTATTCTTCGGTCTTGCGCTATGGCGCTTCCGCTCGGTTGCTGCCCAGGCGACGTAGTCGCCGCCTTGGTCGATCGGCGTGTAGCCGGAGTGCTCAGGAGTAGGTGGGTTGCGTCCGTACCCGCTATTTCGCGAGCGTACTGATATAAGCCGCAACGTCGACCGCTTCGCGCCGCGTCAGCGCAAAGTTCATCCTTGGGTGGGGTTCGAGCAGAGCGTATGCAAGCACGTCAGCATCAAAGCCGCGTTTCCTGCCGATCACGTCGAAGGGCGGAGCGTCGGCCACCTCGTTGCGTTGATGTGGCATAACGATGTGACAGGCGGCGCATTGGCGCTGCGCAATATCTCTGCCGTTGTTGGCGTCAGCGGCAAGGACCGTTGACGGCAACACGCATGCCGCAAGCGCGATCCAACGATGCACCTTCATACGTCCTCCTGAAGCCGGACCACCCTGGGATCGCATCAACGCAGCGCCCATTCAGCGGGTGGTCGCGAGCGATGCAATGTAGTCAGCGAGATCGGCGGCCTCGCTCCGCGACAACGACATGTTCGGCATCTTGGGATGCGGGTCGAGCAGAAAAAAAGCAACCTTCTCGCGGTTGAAGCCCGGCATCCGCGCGATGGCCGAAAACGGTTGAACGTCGACGGCTGTCCCCTTTTGATCGGGCGCGACGACATGGCACGCGGCGCACCATTGGCGTGCAAGACGCTCCCCGTTGGCCGGGTCGGCGGATGCGGTCGAAATCGCGAGGCCGAAACCCACGACCGTGGCGGCAATGGGCGTGACAACGCAAGCCAATTTACGAAGCATGATACTTGGTCTCCGTGAGCCGCCGCCGATTCCCGATCCCCCGGCAGGCGTAGCAACCTTTTGGCGCAATATCGCGTGTTTGTCGACGCGATTTAGATTAGGCGGTTGGTCGCGATTTGGACAGCCGGGGGCACGCGCGTTGACCTAGATCATGACACATTCGTCTCGCACCGATACGGAGATGAGTTTCCGCCCTTGTTGCAGGTCTTCCACATGCTCGAGATGTCCCCGCTGAAGCAGTCCGTTCGACATCCGCACGAAAGCGCGCCACGCGCGGCCGGGCCTGTTGCCGCCGACCTAGCCGGACACATGGACCTGCCCTCGTTCGAGACACTCAACCAGGTGGCGCGGGCGATGACGGCTCGCGTCACACAGGGGGTATCGCCGCATGCGCAGCTGGCGGCCTGGACCGATTGGGCCTCTCATCTCGGCCGCGCACCGGGGCGTCAATTGGAGCTTGCCCTGCAGTCGGTGGCCTTTGCCGCGCGGCTCATGCGCTTCACCATGGATGTCGGAATGGGAAAGCAAACGACGGTGCCGTTTCCGCCTCCCGCGGGCGACCACCGCTTTGCCGATCCCGAATGGGGCAAGCGACCCTATGTGGTCTGGCAGCAGCTGTTTCTCGCACAGGAGGAGTGGTGGCGCGCTGCGACGCGCGAGGTGCGCGGCATGACGCCGAAAAATGCGACGCGCGTCGATTTCATGGCACGTCAGATGCTCGACGTTTGCTCGCCATCGAACGTCCCGTGGCTCAATCCGGTCGTCGTCGAGCGGACCCGCGCGGAGGGCGGCGCGAACCTGGTGCGCGGTATCAGCAATTTCTTCGAGGATAGCCTGCGCGCGTTCGCGATGGAGCAATCGCCCGCACCTAGCGGCTTTCGGGTTGGCGAGGACCTCGCGATCACGCCCGGCGAGGTGGTCTACCGCAACGACTTGATAGAGCTCATTCAATACAAGCCCATGACACAGGACGTGATCGCCGACCCAGTGCTGATCGTGCCGGCGTGGATCATGAAATATTACGTACTCGACCTGCGCCCGCACAATTCCCTGGTGCGCTACCTGGTCGAGCACGGTTTCACCGTGTTCATGGTGTCCTGGCGTAACCCGACCGCCGCCGATCGCGACCTTGCGTTTGATAGTTATCGCACCGCCGGCATCATGGCGGCGCTCGAGGCGGTCAACGACGTGGTGCCAGACCGCAAGGTGCACGCGTGCGGCTATTGCATCGGCGGCACCCTGTTGGCGATCGCCGCCGCCACCATGGCGCGGGACGGCGATGACCGGCTGGCGAGTGTGACGCTGCTCGCCGCCCAGACCGATTTCAGCGAGGCCGGCGAACTGATGCTGTTCGTCGACGAGAGCCAGATTGCGTTTCTTGAAGACATGATGTGGGACCAGGGCGTGCTCGATACGCGGCAGATGGCCGGGGCCTTTCAGGCACTGCGTTCGAACGACCTGATCTGGTCGAAGATGATGCGCGAGTACCTGATTGGCGAGCGCGATGCCGCGACCGACCTCACCGCCTGGAATGCCGACCAAACCCGCATGCCCTATCGCATGCATTCGCAATATCTGCGCGCGCTCTTCCTCGAAAATCGGTTGACCGCCGGGCGCTATGCGGTGGACGGGCGCGTCATTGCGTTGAAGGACATCCATACACCGATGTTCGTGATCGGCACCGAGACCGACCACATCGCGCCGTGGCGCTCGGTCTACAAGGTCCACCTGTTCACCGACAACGCGCTCACATTCGTGCTCACGAACGGGGGTCACAATGCGGGCGTGGTGTCGGAGCCCGGTCACCACGGACGCCATTACTACGTGGCGACGCGGGCACCCGAAGGTCGCTACGTCGATTCGGATACCTGGCTCGCGCACGCGAACCGCAAGGACGGGTCATGGTGGCCGGAATGGACGTTGTGGCTCACGGCGCAAAGCGAGGCCGGACGCGTGTCGTTGCCCAGCATCGGGGCGCCCGCGCAAGGACTGACGCCACTTGGTCCGGCGCCCGGGACGTATGTGCGGCAACGCTAATTTAGCGCATGTCCCGGAAAAGTGGGTGCCGGTTTTCCGATAAGGACATGCGCAAAAAGAAGATTCTAGAGCGTGTCCCGCAAAAGTGGACACCGGTTTTGCGAAAAGGACACGCTCAAACAAAAGGATAGAGCGCATCCCGATTCCGAAGTTCCACTACATGAGATTGGTCCGCGCCAGCGCTTCTCAGGCAGCGTCCGACAGAGCCGGATCCGGCTGCGCCAGCCACGCCCCGATCTCACGCCACTCGTTGGCGAGCGTTCGGCACCCCATGAAGAGTCCGAGGTGCTCGCCTGGCGCAACGACGTGGCGGATCCCCGCCGGCGGCGTCCCGATCAGCTGCCGAAGACCCAGGGTCTGGGCCGGGGCAGCGACTTGATCATCACGCGCGGCAAGCAGGAAAACAGGCACTTGCACGGCGGCTAGGTCGATGCGTCGGCCGAGCGCCATGAACCGCCCGGTCGCGAGCTCGTTGTTCAGGTAAAGCCGTTCGACCACTTCGAGATAGTAGCGGCCGGGCAAATCGAGCGTCCATGCGTACCATTCGCGAAAGCGCGCAGCGAGCCGGCGGAATGCTTCCGTGTCCATCGCCTGAGCACTTTGCAACGTCGAGTGAATGGCCTCAGTTTCAAGCGATCTCGGCTCCCAGAAACGAAACAGGCTGCGTCCCAGCATGCGGCCGCCGCCAAGAGCCACCAATTCCTTGAACACGCTCAAAGGCGTCGACTGCGCAATTCGCGACAAGGCGCTGTCGGCGGCACTGATGTCGATCGGCGCCCCTGCCAGCACCAGCTTGCGCACTTTCCTGGGGAAGCGTGTCGCGTACGCAAGCCCCATCCAACCGCCTTGGCAGAGCCCAATGAGATCGACCGCTCCTCCGAGTTCATCGACGAGCACGTTGAGATCGGCGAGGTAATCGTCAATGGCACGCAAACCCATGCTGGCAGTGGCCGACCGCCAATCCGTCACGAACACCGGGCTCTGCGTTGTCGCGTGCAACGCTTCAACCAGACTATGGCCAGGCGCGATGTCGGTGATGGCGGCACCGTGCAGGGCAAACGGCGCACAGACCAAAATGGGTTGCCCTTTTGCGGAGGTGCAAAAGCCGCGTAGCCGCACGCTCTCGAGGTCAAGCACGACCTCGTTGGGTGTCACCCAGCCTGGCTCGGCACCCGGTGGCTCACCATGGGCGTTGGCAAGATCGAGCAGCCCCTGCGTCCAAGCAGTTGCCAATTCGCTTGCCTGCTCTGCGATGATCGCCGGCCAGAGCAGGCCGAGAGCGGCAAGCGGATAATCGTCGACGCCGGGCATGGCGGATAGTGCAGTTGCTCTTGCGTAAGGCGTATTGAGCTAGCTCAAAAACTGGGCAACGCGAGGGCGCGCCGGCAGTTTCGGTTCCATGGGGCGGAGGCCTACATCCCCCCAACGGCGAACGAACCAGACTTTGACCAAGTGCGTCAGGATCGCATAGCTCAGCAGCGATGAAAACAAAACCGGAAAAGTCACCCTCACCGGTTGGAGCCAGCTGTCTCGACGATTGCGATTAGGTTGCCACGACTGCTTCGTAAATATCGTCTTCCTGCGCGATATGGATGCGCACGAGCGCTTCGACTGCCTCGATCACGCGCTGCGCGTCACGAATGAGGTAGCGATCGATCTTCTCCAGCGGCAGATCTTCGACGAGGCGCGCAAGCAGCCGGGCCAGGTGCAGGATTTCGCGGTGCGCCCGGCTCATCGCCGAGAGAGCGTTGCGGTCGGATAGAGCCTTCGCGATCCTGGGGTAGACGTTTCCTTCATCATCGCGTTCGTGTTCCACCACCGCGTGCTGGACGATGTCATTGGCTTCGGTGACCAACGCAGTCGCCGTTTCGGCGGTCGCGTCGTCGAGAGCATCCGCAATCGACCGGAGCCGATCGAGACCGTGTCCGAGCTTCACGTGATCGTGGTGCAGCTCGCGCCCGGCAGCCGCCGGAATCATATGCCGGATACGGCGGTCCGCTGGGCGCAGGGCGCGCAGCGCATTGAGGATCACCGCCACGTCGATCACTTCCTGCACGATCGCGGCCGCGACCGGAACCAGCCATCCGGCCGCCGCGGCCAGCATGGCCAGAATCGACAAGCCCATGCCGACAATGATGCTCTCGACCGCGATGCGGCGGGCGCGCTGGGCAATGACGATAGCCTCGCCGACCCGATCGAGCCGATCCGCCAGGATCACCACGTCGGCCGCCTCGGACGAGGCGCTGGCACCGCGGGCCCCCATCGCGATGCCGACGTCGGAGGCCGCCAGCGCCGGCGCGTCATTGATTCCGTCCCCCACCATGACGGTCGGATTGAGCCGCCGCTCGGTGCGCACGGCATCGACCTTGTCGGATGGAACGCGGTCAGCCAGGACACAATCCAGATCGAGCGCCGCCCCGATGGTCTGTGCAGCGGCCGCCCGATCGCCGGTGATCATGCCGATGCGCGCTACGCCGGCCGCACGCAGCATGCGGATCGCGTGCGGCGTATCGGCGCGCAGTTCATCGGCCAGCAGCAGCGCGCCGACCGGCCGCCCGTCGACCGCAACGAAGACGACCAGCGCCGATCGCCAGGAGGCCCGACGCAGGGCCCGCAGGGCCCATGCATCGGCCTGTCGATGTCCAAACACGATGTCGTAGGAGCCGGCGCTTACGCGGTTGCCCTCGATGCTTCCGTGTAGCCCCGAACCCGCCTCCTCACGCACCTTTTCGGGCATCACAAGCCGCATCCCGCGCTCGCGGGCGGCCGCAACAATCGCGGCAGCGACGACATGATGCGAAGCCTGCTCGAGCGAAGCCCCCAACCGCAGCACCGCATCGGGACTCTCACCGGGCGCAGCCTCGACCGACAGAAGCCGTGCGCCGCCGACCGTCAGCGTGCCGGTCTTGTCGAACAAGACCGTGTGCGCCCGCGCCAGCGCCTCGAGCGGCGCTCCGCCTTTGATCAGAATGCCGCGCCGCGCCGCCTGGGCGACCCCGGCGATGAAAGCGACCGGCGCCGCCAGGATGAGCGGACAGGGCGTTGCCGCGACCATCACGGCCAGTCCGCGAATGAGATCTCCCGAAAGGAGCCAGGCAACAGCTGCCACAAGAAGGGCGAACGGCAGGAAGAACAGCGCGTAGCGATCCGCGAGCCGCACGAATGGCGCCTTGGCGGTCTGCGCCGCATTGACCAGTCGCAGGATGCCCGCATAGGTGCTCTCGCCGGCAGTCGAGGAGGCGATCATGGAGAACGTCTCACCGGCATTAAGCGCACCGCTGGAAATCGCAGAGCCTCGCGGCCGCAGCTTTGGAATCGGTTCGCCGGTCACCGCCGATTTGTCGATTGTGGCGGTGAGCGAGCTCACAAAACCGTCGACCGGGATGACCTCGCCGGCGCGCACCAGGAGTTTGTCGCCCACGAGGACATCGCCGACAGGAACATCCGCGACGGCCTCACCCGTTTCGCGATGTGCCAAGCGGGGCGCACGGTCGACCAGCGCTCGCAGATCCTTCTCGGCGCGCGCGACCGCGATATCCTCGAGCATATTGCCGCCCGAATACATCAGCGCGACAACGGCGCCCGCCAGCGGCTGGCCCAGCGCGAGTGCGCCCACCATTGCAACGAGCGCGATCGCATCGACCCCTAAGCGCCCGGCCAACAGATCCCTGATGATCGAGCCAACGAGACCGGCGGCAACCGGCACGGTGGCCGCCGACCACGCGAGGTTCGCGAGATCGGGATAGTCGGAAAGGCGCAGTAGAATTCCCACTGCGAGTCCGAGCACCGCAATAATCACCAACGCGCGTCTGAGGCTGCGCTCTGACGGGATCAAGATTTCCCAAGTCGCGATTGCCATTGGGTTATCGTGCGGGACCATGCGACCGCCGCGCTTGCGTAAGATCAATTTCGGCCGCGATCGTAGTAATTCGGCGATGCAGATGCACGATCCCGTACGCTCGGTCGTCCCGGCGGAGCGTCGCACTTACTGCTGTATCGAATACAAATAGGCGCGCACCGCCTTGGCATTGTCCTCGCTGAAATGGAAGTCCGGCATGTCGGGATGCGTCGAGATCAGCCGGTCGGTCATTCTCTCGGTCAATTCAGCGATGTTGTAGCGATCCCCGATCGTGCGAAACGGCGGCGCTCCGAGGTGAGGGCTCGTCCCGGTTCGTCCGACTGCGTGGCACTGGGCGCAGAGTCGGGTCAACAACACCTTGCCTTGATCCTCAAGCGTCCCCGCAGTCGCCACCGATATCGGCCCGACCGCGATCAGGAGCCGGCACATCCATCGCCAAAGAGGCATGTAACTCGTCATTGAATGATGAATGAAAGTTTGGTCAGGACGCTTTTGTCTGCGACACCGTGCTTTCAGGTGCCGCGATCGTCATCCCGGACATGGGCTCGACCCAGACCAGGTGATCCTCGATGGTTTTCACCCCGGAGGTGTTTTCCACCGCGACACGAATGGCCTCGCGCTGCCGTTCGTCGAGCAGCACCCCCCACAAGTGGACGACCCCATTGTTCACTACGATATCCAGGAGATTAACGGGTGCCCACGCCTGCTCTTTGAGTTTGGCATAGATGCGTGTGCGGATCGACGCATCATCCTGGCTCGCCGCTGGCTTGGCCTCGCCGATGACGCTCGCGAGCGCCCGCAGTAGATTTGCACGGCTGACGATGCCGACCAGCATGCCGGCGCGCACGACCGGCAATCGTTTGATCTGATGCTGCTCCATAAGCCGCACGATATCGCTCAAGGACGCATCCTCGGTCACCGTCTGAACGTCGCGGCTCATGACCTCTTCGACCTTGCGCCCGCTCGTTTGAACGTACTCGGTTGCGAGCCGCCCGGATCCCATGAAAATCTCGATCCATCGCGGTCGCTTGCGTTGGGTCCCGGTCTCGGTCCGGCGCAGCAGATCGCCTTCGGTCACAATGCCGACAAGCGAACCGTTTCGCTCCACCACTGGGAGACCGCTGAACTTGTGTTGCAGCATCACCCCAATGGCTTCCATGATCGAACCCTCAGGAGAAATCGTGACCGGGTCGAGAGTCATGATGTCTGCGGCCCGCATGAAATCCTCCTCGACTTCGATACCTGCACGTCGCGCTAACCGTTAAGGCGAGACAGCAGGGATCGGTCCCGTAATGCGATCACTCGCGACGCAACCAGCTCAATAGTCCGCGTATTCTCCAGCTGGGTCAACGTGCGTGAAACCGTTTCGATCGTGAGCCCGAGGTAATCCGCAATGTCTTGACGCCCCATTGGCAGTTCGACCGAATTCGTGCCGGCCAATCGCCGCGACATTTCGAGCAGAAAAGCCGCAACCCGCTCCTGGGCGCTTTGGATGAGCAGGAGGCTGTGATTGCGTGCCCCGTCGAGTTCACCGGCAGTCATGGACCAAACCTGCCGTGCCACATCACCATCGCGTTTCGCCGCGCTCAGCACGAGATCTCGTTTCACCAACGTAATGGTGGAACCAACGACGGCTTCAGCGGACCACGTATGCTCGTCCCCGAGTTCAAGACCGAAAAAGTCCCCTGGCAGATAGAACGCGTTGATCTGGCGGCGGCCGTCATTGAGCACCTTGTAGGTACGCACGGCACCGGTAATCACCTTGTAGACATAGTCGGCCGCTTCGCCTTCGCCGTAGATCTCAGCATTACGGTCATATGCGATTGGAATACCGGTCAGTTCGGGCGATCCGAACAGCATTTGGGGCACCGCAGAAAGGCGGCGCTCGCCCTGGATGCCAACCTGCGCTACGGCATGGGCCATTGCCCGGGTTGGACGCCTTGCCTGGATCGTCATGTGCGCTTGCATAGCCAGCTCCATTTGAATTCGACTGGACGCGAGCCTAAGCGGCGCTATGCGAAAGAAAATTCAGATATCACCCCTAAGGGGTTTCCCTTAGGCTGGCGGACGGATTGCGCGACACGCTTGCGCCGCGAGCCGCGGATCGGCCGCAGATCACGTGCGCGAGCCGCTTGAAAAGATTTGTGACGTAAATTCAATAGCCTGAAAGTGGCGATGGGGAAGCGGCGGTATCAGAGCAGCGGCGCAGTCCACTGCACGAGATCGACCGCCGCCTTGCCGAAGGCCCGATCAAGTGCGCCAGCCGCTGCCGCGGCGTCGACCGCGTCGAGTGGGGCCGTGCTCCGAAATATCCGTGCCCCCACGACTTTCCCGTCTTGACCCAGCAGCTTGGCGGAGAACTCCACTTCCGCCACCGGCTGCGGCGAGAGCGAAATCTGAAACGCGCGAATGTTGATCAACAGTTGAAAATCCGCGTTGAATCCTTCGGTCGGGCGCCCGACCGCGCCAACCGAATTTGCGTTCTCGAAGCTTTCGATGATTTTCGATTGCATGAGTTTTGGCAGGCTGTCGCTCCATTGCGTCCCGGCAAAGTTCGGCCCGTCAGGATCGTTTGGCCAGGTCAGGATTCTTTGGGTGTCGAACATCAGCAGAGCCGTCGGCTCGGGAACGACCAGTTGGCTTCGTGCGGGCGGCTGTTCGCGCGCCGGGAAGTCCTGGGGCGCGGTCAGGCTCGCAATCACTGACGGGCGCGCCGCCGGACCAGCGCCGGTCATCCGCTCCACACCGCTCAGGATCCCGTCGATGCGATCGGCGTTGCGTGCGAGTGCGCCCGAAAACTTTTCAAGGTTGGCGATGGTGGCGTGCAACAACTCGGAGTTTGCCGCCAGAAGGCTGTCGATGCGCCGCAGCGCCTCACGCGCCGTCTGCATGGTGTCGACCCCCGCGGCGGGGTCGGCAGCCAGGATTTCGCCCTGTGCTGTGTTCAAGCGCGCGGCTGCCGGCGAGCCGCCCTGCAACGACAGCGAAGGCGAGCCCATCAGACCTTGGACATCGATCTCGACCCGCGTGTCGCCCCGGACCGGGGTCGCTTGTTGGACGGCGATGGTCGCCGTAACCTGCGCCGGACGATCTGGATCGAGTTCCAAACCGGTAACCTCGCCAACCCGTACGCCGTTGAACAAAACGGCGGAGCCGACCCGCAGTCCGGAGACCGTCCGCTCGAAGCGGACGCGGTAAACGAGGCGTTCGCCGAGACCGCCGATGGTCTGCAGCCAATAGACGAAACCGAACGCCCCCGCGATGACCACCAGCGCGAACAGGCCGACCAGAAAATAACGTGCCTTGGTTTCCATGGGCCTCTACGGTATGCCGGTTTGAAGTTTGCTTTGTAACAGCCGATCGCGCTTCCACTCGTTGACACGGATCAATACGTTGCGCGCATCCCCCTATACGATGACCTAAAAATGGCAATGTTTGGCGCATGGCAAACACAACCAAAATTGTCTTCATCGGCGCCGGTAGCATGTCGTTCGGGCTGAGCCTGTTCAGGGATATCTTCTCGTGCGGGGAGATGTCGGGCAGCACGCTGGTACTGGTGGATACCGATGCCGGAAAGCTCGCGCAAATGACGCAGCTTGCCCGACTACTGAATACGAAAACCAGTGCCGGCGTGACGATCGAGTCCACGACCGAGCGGCGCCGTGCGCTGCCGGGGGCAGCATTCGTCATCAATGCGACGGTGATCGACAGGAACCGGCTTTGGAAGCCCGATTTCGAAATTCCCAAGAAATACGGGATTCATCAAACCCTGGGCGAGAATGGCGGCCCCGGAGGACTGTTCTTCACATTGCGGACACTGCCCCTCGTTTTCGATTTCGTCCGCGACATGGAGGAGCTCTGCCCGAACGCGTTGCTGATCAATTTTTCCAACCCCGAGAGCCGCATCATTCTGGCGCTCGGCAAGTACAGCCGCACACGTGCGCTCGGCCTGTGCGAGGGTATCTTCGGTGGCCGCGACTACGTTGCGCACATCATGGACATGCCGAAGGAAGACGTTGAGGTATGGGGCGCCGGCCTGAACCATTTTCAATGGCTGCTGCACATCCGGCATCGCGTGACCGGTGAGGATCTCTACCCGCGGCTGCGCGCAAGCGAACCGGATCACGATCCGACGTTTGCGCCGCTCAGCCGCCGCCTGTTCCACGCCTTCGGATGGTGGGTGACCTGCAGCGACGAACACATGGGCGAATACGTTCCCTATGGTTGGGAAGCGGGCGAACAGGGTCATGATTTTGCGCGCGACGAGGCGGAACGCGCCGCGTTCGCAAAATCGTTGCACGATGTCCTGTCCGGAAGCATGCCGCCGCCGGCGGACTGGCTCACGCCGTCCGGCGAGCGCGGGGTCGCAGTGATCGAGGGAATCGTTCACAACAGAAAGCGGTTCATCGAGTCCGGCATCGTCTACAATCGGGGTGTCATTCCGAATCTGGCGCCCGATCTGGCGGTTGAGGTACCGCTGTTGGCGGATGCCGCCGGTATTCACCCGATTTCGCTCGGCCCGCTGCCGGACCCAATCGCAAAGTTGCTGTCGATGCAGGCGAGCGTACAGCAATTGGCGGTGGAAGCGGCGGTGCACGCATCCAAGGAGATGGCCATGCAGGCGTTGCTGATCGACCCGGTCGTGACCTCGACCACTGCCGCAGCGAGCTTGCTCGATGAGCTGTGGGAGGTGAACAAGCCCTACATCAGGACGTGTGTCTGATGCCGCCGACTAGCGATTCGCGTGGAGCAGACCAAACAAACGCCGGGTTTGTTTGGGGCGTTTCCACCGCGAGCTATCAGATCGAAGGGGCCGCGAATGAGGACGGGCGCGGCGCCAGCATCTGGGATACGTTCTGTCGGCAGAAGGGGCGGGTCGCCAACGGTGATACCGGCGACGTCGCGTGCGATCACTACCACCGTTACGACCAGGACATCGCGTTGATGCGCGATCTCGGGATACGTGCCTATCGTTTTTCGACGGCGTGGCCGCGCGTGCTTCCCGCCGGCCGCGGCGCGGCCAACGAGCCCGGCCTCGCCTTTTACGACCGTCTGATCGACGCCTTGCTGGCGGCCGGCATAGAGCCCTGGCTCTGCCTCTATCATTGGGACCTCCCTCAGGCGCTCGACGATCGCGGCGGCTGGACCAATCGCGAGTGTGCCGGCTGGTTTGCCGATTATGCGACGCTCGTCGCACGTCGCTACGGCGATCGCGTCAAGCGGTTCGCCACCTTCAACGAGCCTTCGCTCTTCACGCTGCTCGGCTATGGATTCGGCTGGCATGCCCCGGGTCTGACCGATCGTGCAGCCCTGCTGCGCGCGATCCATCATGTCAATCTCGCCCACGGCGCCGGCGTCGACGCGCTGCGCGCACACGTGCCGAAGGCGTCCATCGGTGCAATCCATAACTATCAACCGTGCGTCCCGGCAACGCCTGAGGACGAAGCTGCGCGCAACCTGCTCGAGGCCTACTGGAACGGGGCGATGCCGGATCCGCAGTTGCAAGCCTGCTATCCGGCTTTGCTGGCGGGCGACATCGAGCCGTTCCAGCAAGCCGGTGATCTCGCACGCATCTGCCGGCCGGTCGACTGGTTCGGACTCAATCACTATTCACCGATCTATGTAAAAGCCGACCCCGGTTCGCAGCTGGGTTTTCGATTGACCGATCCTCCGCCCGAGAAGAAGCGAACGGGAGTCGGTTGGGCGATCGATCCTCAGGCATTCGGCGAAACGTTGCTGGCTCTCCACCGCCGCTACCAACTGCCGATCTACGTGATGGAAAACGGCTTCGGTGCAAGCGAGAGCCCCGACGAATTCGGGGCAGATCATCGATCAAGGGCGCATCGATTACCTGCGGTCCTATACCGACGCGATGCGCCGCGCGATACGGGCCGGGGCCGACGTTCGCGGCTATTTCGTATGGTCGTTGCTCGACAATTTCGAATGGAACTCAGGATACGGATCGCGATTCGGCCTCGTGTACATGGACTACGCTACGCAGCGGCGCATTCCGAAGGCTTCGTTTGCTTGGTATGCGGATATGATCAAACAAGACGTATCGACGGCCTGACGATGGCACCATCGAGCACGATTCTATGGACCATATCGTCACCCTAACGGTGAACCCGGCGATCGATGTATCAACCAGCGTCGATCGGGTTCGGCCGATCCAAAAATTGCGCTGCTCCGCGCAGCGTCGGGATGCCGGCGGCGGCGGCATCAATGTGGCCCGCGTGGTCAAGCGGCTGGGTGGAGATGTGTCCGCCGTCTATCCGGCCGGCGGTGCCACTGGTCAACTTCTCCGGCGTTTGGTCGAAAGCGAGCAAATCCCGCAACTCACATGCGATGCCGCGGAGGAGACGCGCGAGGACTTCACGGTATGCGAGCTCGAAACGGGCCAGCAATATCGGTTTGTGTTGCCAGGCCCGCTTATGAGCGAGGCCGAGTGGCGTTCCTGCCTCGATGTTCTGAAGTCGATTCAGCCAAAACCGGCGTACGTGGTGGCCAGCGGCAGCCTGCCACCTGGTGCTCCGGACGATTTCTATGCGCGTGTTGGCCGGATCGTCAGCGGTTGGGGTGCACGGCTGGTGCTCGATACGTCGGGACCGCCGCTGGCCGCGGCGCTTGCGGCGGGAGTCTACCTGGCCAAGCCCAACCTGCGCGAGCTTGGCGAGTTGTTGGGACGGCCATTGCCCGACGAGACGGCATGGATCGCGGCTGGATCGCGCCTCGTTGGCGAAGGCCGCGCCGAGATGGTGGCTCTGACGCTCGGTCATCAGGGAGCAATGCTGTTTACGCGGGATGCAATCTGGCGCAGCCCGGCGCTGCCGATCGTACCAGCCAGCACCGTCGGAGCAGGCGACAGCTTTTTGGGCGGCATGGTCTTCGGACTGGCCGCGGGGCGAAACCTCGCAGATGCGTTCCGGTTGGCAATGGCCGCTGGCTCGGCTGCGCTGCTGCACACAGGAACCGAACTCTGCCGGCGCGAGGACGTTCGAGCGGCTCTACCCGGAGGTGACGGCGGCACGCGTCTGAGCTCGCTGGTCCGCGTGCGCGGTTCCGGCTGCCGGCGTGCGTCTTTCAACCTCGCAAAGCTCATCAAGAGCAAGCAAGAGCGTAGCCACGCGATTTACGGACGAGACCCAGTCTGCCAGCCGCTGATAGTTGTCGACGAGCCAGTTGAACGCGCTCTGCACCAGCACGAACGCGGCCGCCGCCTGTGTCAGTTCGCCCAGCGTCATCGCGCCGGACAGAAATTTCGGGGCGCATAGAACCAGACCGACCACCGGCGCCAGCAAGGTGTTGGTCTGCAGCACCAAGGTCGTGCGCACGAGTTGCGAGCACAGGTCTCGCCAGCGCGCGAGAGCCCCCTTGAGTGCGTGCCAGAGCTCACGGCGCACCGCTGCTTCATCCTCCGCGATAGCGGCTCTTTCGGCGTTCGTACGCAGCGTGTTCGCCGTCGACCTCAGCTCGGCCTCGGCCTGGTTCTTGGACTGAATGACGATTGTCAACGAGCGCCCGATGAGCATCATCGCGCCGGTGATCACGGTCGAATAGATAATGACGCTAATGACCAGATAACCGGGCAGCGCAAAAGTCGTTCCGAACGCCTCGACGACGAGGCTGCCTCCCACGGTCCACAATACCCCGATGAACGTCACCGCTATCAGCGATGAGGATAGAAGCCCGAGGCCCAGATCGATTGGGGAATCTGTAGCCAAACGTGCGTCCTCAGCGATCCGATATTCCGGGTTCTCCCGCCCGTGCTGCAAGTAGTTGAGTCGACGGTAGCGACCCCTGGCCAACCAATACAAAATCAGCTGCGCAGTCAGATATTGCCGCCACCGCCGCTGCGCGGTCATGCGGCCCCAGACTGAGGCGGTAGCGAGCACAACACTGCACGCGATCAGCGGAAAGAACATCAGCACCTGTCGCCACAGATCGCGTGAACTCCGCCGTCCGAGCGCATCGAAAAAGTTGCGGTTCCACAGATTCAACTCGTATTGGATGAAGAGTTGCAACAGCACGACGACAATGAGCGAGATTGTAAGAGACCACGCGATCCAGGCCGCGCGTCCCCGCCAAAAGCCGGAGGCGCTCTTCCAGAATCGGAGAAACAGCTGCCGCTGCTCGGGGGCAAAGCGCTGCAGCGCCCACATGATGCCGGCCTTAATCCCGTTGCTGCTGCAAAATCATATGGAACATTAAAGCGTGTTTTCAGCTAAGTTATTTGAGGCACGTCAAAACTAGTTTGGAGCAGCGCGTTAGCTTGAACAAACAAGGAAGGTGTTCGAGCCATGATGAGTCGTGCGCTGGCCGGACGAATGGAAGCTGATCTCGTTCAGGTCGAAGATTATTGGCAAAAGCTCAAACGAGGCGGGAACAGCATTCCGTTCTCCGACGATATCAAGCTTACCTCACTGTCGGACGTTGAGCAAAATATCCTGCTGATCGAGGTTTTCTACGATCCGGTACGTTTTCGCGTCGATATCGCGGGCTCGTGGATCGAGCAACAGTACGGTGGGGGCCTGGCCGGCAAGTTCCTTGACGAACTCAGGTTGCGGACACTTCTCGAGGGGCTTGCGCAGCAGTGTACGGACGCACTTGAAACGCGTGGCCCGAGCTATTGCCCAAACGTATTCAGCCCAGATCAGGCTAAGCCTGGCTATGCCCGGCTGGTCCTCCCATGCTGGGGTGACGGGCACATCAACACGCTGCTTGCGGCGATCATTCCTGTGCAACAAGCTGCACGCGGTGCAATCAAGGCATGACGGCATGAGAGTTTGCGATGTAATGACGCGCAACGTGGTTTCGGTGAAATCCGACTCCACGGTTCTGGAAGCGGGCAATTTGATGCTGCAAAGCCGCGTCAGCGGATTGCCCGTCGTGAATTCGGCTGGTCGGCTGGTCGGCATCATTACCGAGCGCGACTTCCTGCGACCGACCCGAAATGGCGCCAAGAGCGCGCGGCCGCGCTGGCTCGAACTGATCACCAATCACAAGAGGCGCGAAGGCCTTGGCCGGCTTGTTGACGAACAGGTCGAGAGCGTCATGACTCCAAATCCGATCAGCGTGTCCGAGGATGCTCCGCTTGAGGACGTGCTGCGCCAGATGGAGAAGCATGACATCAAGCGCCTGCCCGTCACTAAGGGCGATCAGCTAGTCGGAATTGTAAGCCGCTCGGATCTGCTGCGGGCACTGATGCAAAGCCTGCGCAAAGTTTCGGAGTCGTCCAGTGAAGACGCCATGACGCGCGAACGAATGGCCGCATTGGAGCGAGATTACTGGCTGCGCCACGCAAGGTGAGCCCGCCGCTTGGTTGCGGGGGGGAATAGGGAGATTTCGATGAAAGCCCGCGATGTGATGGTTTCGCCTGTCATCACCGTCAAGCCCGGCTCGACTGTGAGGGAGGTGGCCAAGCTTTTCCTCGATCGACGGATCAGCGCCGTCCCGGTGGTCGACGACCATGGCAAGCTCGTCGGCATTGTGAGCGAGGGCGACCTGCTGCATCGCGCCGAGGCGGGTACCCAGCAGCAACGTTCGTGGTGGCTGCTCGCACTGACACGGGACGAGGCGCTTGCCGCCAATTATGTCAAGGCGCATGCCCGCAAGGTATCCGACGTCATGACCACTGAAGTCACAACCGCGACGCCGGATGCTCCACTCCACGAGATCGCGGACTTGCTGGAAACCCATTCGATTAAGCGGGTGCCCATCGTGAAGGATGGGCAGCTTGTTGGAATTGTCAGCCGCGCGAACCTCATTCAGGCTGTCGCGAGTGAGCGTAAGGCCCTGGACATCCCACTCTCCGATGTTGCCATTCGCGACAAGTTGCTGGCGCATCTGAAGGGCCAACGCTGGGCGCACACGGATCTCTTGAATGTCACTGTCATCGACGGCGTGGTCGATCTGTGGGGAGTTTCCAACTCGGATGTGGAAAGAAAGGCCATCCGTGTCGCGGCCGAATCGATGCCGGGGGTCCGCGCCGTCAATGAGCACCTGATCAAGCGACCCCACCAGTGGGGCTACTGAGCGTACGGAGGCCGACATGACTAACGCGCCGAGAAGGCGGGCACGGCATTGGTCGTACAATACCAACGTCGACGAACCCGCAAAACTTCTGCAGCAGGAATCCCTGGACGTTGAAAAGGAAGCACCGGCAGAAGATAGCGAATCGCTGGAAAGGGCCGAGCCGGAAGATGCCGCGGCACCGCAGTTCGAAGAGTGAGAATGGGCGCGTCTGTAGCGGCAATCTATCAAATGTATCATGAACTTCGGAAGCCGGGCCCTAGGCTTACGGGATTGCCCTTAGGGGGTTTATCTGAATTTCGCACGCGTTGTGGGAGGTTTACAAAAATACGGGTACTTTGGGAGATGGGGTCATGAATACGTCCGTCCTTACCGCTGATCCGGCAACGCATGTGAAGATCGTAGCCGTTGCATTGCTGGGGGCGATCTTGGTTGTTTTGATTAGTGTTTTTGCAAGCCAATCAGCAATCAATGCTTCCGGGCCGCGCATCGTTGTGAAAGCGAGTTCAGTGTCGACACACGCGGGCACCGGTTTCACGGTTCTACGTTAGGTCTCATCATTCCCGAATTCTGGGCGCCGCCCTCCCCCGTTTCCCCAATGCCGCCCAGGAAACTGCCCCGACCCTCGGGCCGGGGCATTTCTTTTGCGTTGAGCCTGCAGGGTCGCTACATTCCCATGAGAGTCGGATAGCAATCTGCCTCGACATGGAATGATCGATCCGTATCAAAATCAGCACGACAAACCGTCTTCGAGATGCGTTTCGTTGCCTGGGGGCGTGCGGAGGAATGCGACATGCTCATCAAATTGCGGATCAAGAAAGACGGCACGGCCTGGTACGAAGGGACTTACGACGTGGTTGACGCGGCAAGCTTCGGCGCTGCTTGCGCCGATGCCTGGGCCCGGCTGCGTGAGCAGAAATTGCAACGAGCGCCCAGCATCGGCGCCCTGTACGACACGCTCGATGAGCACCTGATCGACGAGTTGCAGGGTGCGGAAATAAGCTTCGCGAAAGCTTAGTGATGGCGACCAGACCACCTAGTGTTCCGGTGCAACGTTCGTATCCCCTTGCCGCACTGTTTCATATGAACGTTGGAACCAAAGGGACACTAACAAGTATTTGATTCTAGTGTGGCTTTGGATTTGACGTTCCTACAAAGAACTCGCCGGGATGAGCGCGCGCGCGCTCTGGTAGGAACGTCAAATCCGCCACACTAGGCTGCTGCGGTTCGCGTCCCAGTCAATGGGAAAATAGGCAACAGACCGAGCTTTTAGTCAGCAAGTCTCGCGTTACGCCTCCGAATATCCATTCCCCGAGGCGACTGTGACCATAGGCTCCAGCGACCAGGAGATCGGCGCGCTCATCTCCAACAAACCGCAGCAGCACGTCGCCCGCGACCGGCTCGTCGGGCAGCACGCGTTCCGTCACATTGGTGATGTGATGCTGCGCAAGGAAGCGAGCGACATCCTTGAGCTGGCGCAAGGCTGTCGCTTCGGCGCCCCATTCGCAAACCGCGACGAGCGCCACGTTTTCTGTTCTGTGCAGGAACGGAAGGGCATCACGCACGGCACGGCGTGCTTCGCGCGTATCCTTCCACGCCACGACAGCGTGCCGGGCGGGGAGTGAAGCGAGTGCGCGCGGTGCGACCAGTACCGGGCGGCCGGCCTTGAGCAACAGGCTGCCGACGGCGAGCGAGCGATGGTCCGCGGTGGGGGTTTGGCCGACAATCACCAGATCGGCAGCGCGGGCCTCGCGGGCCACGAAATCGTTGGGAATGTCCGGCGCGGATCGCCACTCGATCGGTGTCTCGCATTTCCCCGCTACAGCGCGAAACTGCTCGCCCGCCTTGTCGAGGAAGGCACGCACGGCGGCGTTCTCCTGTTGCAGCAGCGCCGCATCAATTGCCGCGTCTTCTCCGGTCACCACCGGTATCGGGGCACGCGCCGCAACCCCGATCAGGCGTGCTTTGAAGCGTTCGGCAAGCTCGATGGCCAGCCGAATACGTTCCGACTCCCCGTCGCAATAGACCATTATGGAAACGTACGACATCTCCCACTCCCCCGACGGGGTCCGATCACGAAACCGCCCCTCTTGGCTGCGTCTTCTCGGTGTCGCTTGCTCGCCGAACCGGATAGCGCGCGAGTAGCTCGATGACCTCGTCGTCGGTCACTTGCCGAAAATCCCTGTAAAAGTAGCCAATGGCGCCGAAGTTTTCGTGATCCTCAAGACAGATGATTTCGTCGGCTTCGTCCCGTAACTCTCTCAGCGTGCTGCTGGGCGCGACCGGTACGGCCAGCACAAGCTTGCGCGGCTGACGTTGTCGGGTGGCCTGGAGAGCTGCCCGCATGGTCGCGCCCGTGGCGATGCCGTCATCGATGACGATCACCACGCGTCCGGCGATCGGAGCACGCTCGCGATCAGCAAGGTAGCGTTGCCGCCGGCGTTCGATTTCGGTGAGCTCACGTTCGCAGACGCTCTCGAATTCCTCCTCGCTGATACCGGTCAATGCGATCACGTCGTGATTGCGGACAATAACCGGCTCGCTGCCGTCGACGACCGCACCCATGGCAAGCTCGGGCTGAAATGGCACTCCCACCTTGCGGACCAGGATCAGATCGAGCGGAGCCTCGAGCGCCTGGGCGATTTCGGCAGCGACCGGGACGCCGCCACGCGGCAGCGCCAGCACAGTCACGTGTTCGCGCCGGTATTCGGCCAGCGCGGCAGCCAGTCTTTGTCCCGCTTCCGAACGATTGCGAAAAGGCATAGTCAAATCCTAGTCCGCCACGGATCAAACGTTTTGATCGGCGTCAACTGCACGCGCCAGTGTCTCGCTAGATTTGCCGATCAGCAAGGAGCTGGTGGTGTCCGATCGGTCAAGGCCTGCCCAAACCACTCTAGAGCAAAAGGTTGCCTTCCTCTGCCGCCCGGCAACCTATGGGCCTGAGGTCGACACCGTTGCCTGCCGCGAGACCCACATGTCGTGGGTTTTTCTCGCAGGTGAGCGTGCCTACAAACTCAAGAAGCCGGTTTGCTTCTCCTACCTCGATTTCTCCACGCTGGCGCGCCGGGAGGCGGCTTGTCGAGCCGAGCTCCGGCTCAATCGCCGCCTCGCACCCGATGTCTATCTCGATGTAGCGGCGCTGACCGCCACGCCAAGCGGAACCTGCTCCGGTCCGAATGTAGGACTGGCGCTGGGAGGCCCCGGCCCCGTCATCGACTGGCTTGTCGTCATGCGCCGCCTCGATGAGACTGAGACCCTTGCCCATGCACTCGGACAGCGTTCCCTCGAAACCTGGCAGCTCGACCGCCTAGTGGCGAAACTCGTGCAATTCTACCGGCGCTCCGTGAGGTCACCAATTGCAGCCGAGATCCATCTATCCGACTGGTGGAAGAGTCTTGCCTATAACCGCAGGGTTCTGCTCGACCCGCGCTTCCACTTGCCGGCAGGCCTGATCATGCAGCTCGACGGGCTGCAACGCCGGTTTCTGGCGCAACGTCGCGATCTCCTCGAGCGGCGCGTGCGCGGCCGATGGATTGTCGACGGGCACGGGGATCTGCGCCCGGAACACATCTGGCTGGGGGATCCGGTGCGGATCATCGATTGCCTCGAATTCAACGACCGGCTGCGCGCGGTCGACCCGTTGGACGAAGTCGCCTTCCTCGACCTTGAATGCGAACGGCTTGGCACCGTTTGGGCCGGCGAATACCTGCGCCGGCGGGTGATGCGGGGACTACGCGACCATGTGCCCGAGGCGTTATTTTGGTTCTACCGCTGCCATCGCGCGACCCTGCGGGCGCGCCTCGCCATCGCTCACCTGCTGGAGGGCAATCCGCGCACGCCGGCGAAATGGCCGCGGCTCGCCCGCAGCTATCTCGCAATCGCGGCGGCTGACGCGAGAAAGCTCGCCCGCTTGATGCGTGCATGATCCGGCTAATGTGAGCGATTCGCCGAAAAGATCCTGCGCAAATCAAGGTGTTGGCGCGCGATCGAACGCAAAACCGCTGCCCACTTTTGCGGGTTCTCGTCTAGAAGACCAGCAGATCGGTCAGCGCCCGTCCGTGGTGAACGCGGCCAATCGCATCGGCCAGAAGCGGCGCCGCGGGCAGCACGTCGACCTTGCGGCGGGCTACTTCCGACGCAAGGCGAAACGGCGGCACGGAATCGGTGACCACCAACCGGTCGATGGCGGGGTCGGCGATAGCCTCCGCCGCCCCGGCCATGAACAATCCGTGCGTAACGAGCGCCACCACCCGGCGGGCGCCGGCCCGGCGGGCGGCCACGGCGGCCCGCAGCAGCGTGTGGCCGGTACTGATCAGATCGTCGATGATCAGAGCCGTCGCTCCCGCAACGTCACCGACGAAAAGATCACCGGACAGAACGCCGGCACTGCGATGCTTGTCGGCAAAGCCTTTACCGACCGTGCGACCCAAAGTGCTCTCGAGGGCGTCGCGAAACAGCTCCGCTCGCTTCGCGCCGCCGGGATCGGGTGAGACGACGCAAAGCACCTCCTGCGTCAGCCCTCGCACATAGTCGATGAACAGCGGGGTCGCCGTGAGCATGACCGTACGGCAACGGAACGCGTTTTCGAAGGCCGTCGGATTGTGCACTTCAAGCGAGATGATCTGACCGGTTCCCACCGCTTCGAACATCTGGGCGACGTAACGTGTCGTCACCGGATCGTTCGGCTTGGTCCGCCGGTCCTTGCGCGCGTAACACAGGTAGGGAACGACGGCAGTGACGCGAGCGGCGCCCGCATCCTTGAGGGCGCCGATGAAAAACAGGAGCCGGCAAAGCTTGTCGTTCACGCCCTCGATTGGACCGCCGTGCAGTCCCTGGATGACATAAACATCCGCGGCGCTGACATCGTCGAGTGGCCGAATCTTGTGCTCGCCATCTTCGAATGACCGCTCTTCATGGGCTGCCAGCGCCTGACCCATTATTCGTGCCACCGCCTCGCCCATCTCGGCGCTTGCCGAAAGCGCGAACAAGCGTAACCGACCGCCCGCGCCAACGCTCGCTGCGACATTCGGCTCTGGAGCTTCCTTGGTCATGCGCCCGGCTTGCAAACTCAGGATCGCGGTTCAGAGTCGCCCCATTTCGAACTCTTCGCAAGACCGCCCGAACTCAGACAACCCCTCCTCCAGGTAATCAGCCAGCAGCGGCATGCCCAGAAGATAGGACGCAGTGCGCTTGTTGTGGGCCCGCGCCGCTTCAGCACGCAGTTCCTCCCAGTCCGCAAGGGAGCCATCGCCGCGTCCGAGCCAAGCCAAGGCGACCAGGTCGATCTGCTCGTCCTCGGTTAGCGCGCCGATGAAGCCTCTGAGCTCAAACACCACTGGATCGTCCTTGTGGTCCTCAAGCACGGACAGCATTGCATCGTCCGCCGCGTTGGAGCCCAAGTCGGGGTCGGTGACGATGTCTTTGGCGTCGAACTCATGCGCCTTGACGATGATGAAGCACAACTTTTCAGGCGAGATTGCCAACTCCGGCGCGCTCTTAGTCGCGGTTGATTTTTTCATGATCGCGATTCTCCTTGGTTACTGGTGAGTCGCACGCGCGACCCAGCTTGCGCCGACCTTGACATAAGACCGCTTGACTGCAGACCAGGCAATGCGATGCGCGCGCTCCTCTTCGGCCGGATAGGCCGAAAAGGCGTGATTGAACGCCTCGCGGTAGATATCCTGCGCATGCGGCGGAAGATGTCGTCGCACTGAAATGGGCAGATCTTCATTCGTCGCATAGGGCATGGCCAAAATGCCTTCGGTCGTTAGTCTTAGAATACCGCCAACCGCGGCTGTCATATTTGAGGAAGGTCAACACGGGGGCTTGCGCGGTTGCGGGGGCGGTCTCGACGTGCACGTTTGTCCGATTTCTTCGAGGTTCCCATGCGAGCGTGCCGCAACGATCGTAGGAACTTCAAATTCATAACTAAGGTTACGTGATCGCTGTCATGTCGACCTATCGCCTTGATCGCCTGTTCGTTCCCCGTTCGGTCGCGCTGGTCGGCGCGAGCCCGCGGGAAAAATCGGTCGGCCGGGCGATCCTCAACAATCTGCGCAGCGCCGGGTGGTCCGGCCCCCTGTGGCTCGTCAACCCGAAGCACCATGAGATCGAAGGACTGCAGGCGATCCGGGATTTGTCGGAGCTTTCGGGGCCTCCCGATCTGGTCGTCATCACGGCTCCTCCGACCGCGGTGCCTGACGTGGTGGCACAATCGGCCCAGATGGGCGCGGCCGCCGCAATCATCATCACGGCCGGTCTCGGCCATGGCCCGGGTTCAGTCGCCCAAGCCTGCGAGCAGGCAGCGCGCGCCAAGGGATTACGGCTTGTCGGCCCCAATTGTCTGGGTGTGTTGGTGCCAGGACAGAACCTCAATGCGAGCTTCGCGGCCAGCATGCCGATGGCCGGCGAACTCGCGTTGATTTCCCAATCCGGCGCGATCGCGGCAGGCATGGTCGACTGGGCCGCGCAGCGGCATGTCGGATTTTCCGCGATCGTATCGATCGGCGACCAGCTCGAACGTCGATTTTGGCGATCTGCTCGACTATTTCGCGCTCGATCGATCGACGCGCGCGATCTTGCTTTATGTCGAGTCGATCAAGGATGCCCGCAAGTTCATGTCGGCCGCGCGGGCTGCCGCCCGGGTCAAACCGGTCGTCGTGGTCAAGGCCGGCCGCCAGGCGGCGGGAGCCAAGGCGGCCGCCACCCATACCGGCGCGCTGGCCGGCTCGGATGCGGTCTACGCCGCAGCGTTTCGCCGCGCTGGTCTGTTACGCGTGCTCGATCTCGGCGAACTGTTTGATGCTGCCGAAACGCTCGGGCGTGTCAGACATCTCGATGGCAACCGGCTTGCAATCCTGACCAATGGCGGCGGCATCGGCGTGCTGGCTGCCGACCGTCTCGCTGACTTCAACGGGACGCTCGCGGAGATCACACCATCGACGCGCGATGCGCTCGATCGCATGCTGCCGCCGACGTGGTCGAGATCGAACCCGGTCGACATCATCGGAGATGCCGACGCCGCCCGCTATGAGGCCACGCTCGAAACCTTGTTGGCAGCACCTGAGATCGACGCGGTGCTGGCGATCAATGTTCAAACCGCAATCGCACCGGCCGCCGCCATTGCGGCGCGGGTGGCCGATGTCGTGCGCCACCTGCGCGCGCGCAAGCCGCAGCCAAAGCCGGTATTCGCACTGTGGGTCGGCGCCGAGCCGAAGATCTCCGCAACATTCAACGATGCCAATATTCCGCATTTTGAGACCGAAACCGACGCGGTGCGCGGCTTCATGCAGATCGTACGTCACCGCGATGCGATCGACGCGTTGATGCAGACGCCCCCCAGCTTGCCGCGCGAGATCCAGCCGGACACGGCAGCGGCACGCCGGATCGTCGAGGGCGTTTGTGCCGACGGGCGCCGCTGGCTTGATCCGCTCGAAGTCGTGGACCTGTTGCGCGCTTACGGAATTGCAACGGTACCGACCGTCCTCGCACGCACCGCCGAGGAAGCCGCGGTGGCTGCCGAAAAGTTCCTGAGCGCCGGCCAATCGGTCGTCGCCAAAATCCTGTCACGCGACATCGTGCACAAATCGGACGTAGGCGGCGTGCGGCTTAACCTCACCAGCACTACCGCGGTGCGCAACGCAGTGGCCGAGATCATGGCCAGCGCCAAGCGCCTGCGCCCCGATGCGAGTATTCTAGGCGTTACGCTTCAGCCCATGATTGTGCAGCCGAAGGCGCGCGAACTGATCGTCGGCATCGCGGACGACGCGACATTCGGTCCGGTCATCGTTTTCGGCAGCGGCGGGACTGCAGTTGAGGTCATCAACGACAAAGCGCTGGCGCTGCCGCCGCTCGACCTGAAGCTGGCGCGCGATCTCATCGCCCAGACCCGTGTCGCGCGCCTGCTGCGCGCTTATCGCGACGTTCCCGCCGTGAACGAAGATGATCTCGCGTTGACGCTGGTGAAGATCGCGCAACTCGCCGCCGACCTCCCGCAGGTACGCGAGCTTGACATCAATCCGCTGCTTGCCGACGAGAACGGCCTGATCGCCCTCGACGCGCGGGTTGCGGTCGCCTCCGCGGAGCCGAAATTCAAAGGATCGGGACACCCGCGCTTTGCGGTGAGACCATACCCGACCGAGTGGGAGCGCCATATCACGCTTGACCACGGACGGCGCATCTTCGTGCGACCGGTGCGCCCGGAGGATGAGGTCCTTTATCCCGAATTTTTCGCGCATGTATCTCAGGAGGATCTGCGGCTGCGATTCTTTTCGCCAATGCGCGCATTCAGTCACGCCTTTATCGCCCGATTGACGCAGATCGACTACGCGCGGGCGATGGCCTTCGTGGCGATCGACGAGGACCGGCGCGAGTTGCTCGGCGTCGTGCGCCTGCATTCCGATGCCAACTACGAGTCGGGCGAATACGCCATCCTGTTGCGCTCCGACCTCAAGGGTCAGGGCCTGGGGTGGAAGCTGATGGAGTTGATGATCGAATACGCCAGGAACGAAGGTCTCAGGCGGATCGAGGGGCAGGTGTTGCGCGAGAATACCGCCATGTTGCGCATGTGCCGGGAGTTGGGCTTCCGCATCGACGCTGACCCCGGCGACCCGGCTATCATGCTCGCAGCGCTGCCGCTTACGGCATGAGCGCGGCGCCGCCGCTCCTCAACCCTTCCCCTTGTGGGGATGGTTTCCCCGGGGCTCCTCCTGGCCGGGCGTCACGACGACGAGACCTGTGCACGCGATCGCCGCACGCACGAAAAGGTGGAGTGCCGCGCCACACTGCGTCTGGCGCGCGGGACCGCGCTGATCTAGCATCCCGGCAACGCGCCTCAGGGGAGGAAGAAGATGAAACGTCATCTGCTGGCAATGCTCTCGGCATTTGCGATCCTGATACTGGCGCTTCCGGCGTCTGCACAAAAACGATACGACCCGGGCGCGACCGATACCGAAATCAAGATCGGCAATATCAATCCCTACAGCGGGCCGGCGTCAGCCTATGGCCTGATCGGTCGCACGATCGCGGCCTACTTCACCAAGGTGAACGCAGAGGGCGGCATCAACGGGCGCAAGATCAACTTCATCTCCCAGGATGATGGTTACAGCCCGCCCAAGACCGTCGAGCAGGCGCGCAAGCTGGTCGAGAGCGACGAAGTTCTGTTGATCTTCCAGAGCCTCGGCACCGCGCACAACACCGCGATCGAACGCTACATGAACAGCAAAGGCGTGCCGCAGCTGTTCGTTGCTACCGGTGCGACCAAGTTCGGCGATCCGAAAAACTTCCCATGGACCATGGGCTGGCAGCCGAACTATCAGAGCGAGGGGCGCATCTATGCCAAGTACCTGATCGAGAAGAATCCGAACGGCAAGATCGGGGTGCTTTATCAGAATGACGACTATGGCAAAGACTATCTGAAGGGCCTTAAAGACGGACTCAACGGCAAGATCGCGATCGTATCCGAGCAGGCCTACGAAACCACCGATCCGACCGTCAATTCGCAGATCATCAGCCTCAAGGGCAGCGGCGCCGACGTGTTCTTCAACGTCGCCACGCCGAAGTTTGCCGCGCAGGCGATCCGCAAGGTTGCCGAAATCGACTGGCACCCGCTGCATCTGCTCAACAATGTGTCGAACTCGGTGGGTTCCGTCTTGCAGCCCGCGGGCTTCGAGAACGCCAAGGGTGTGCTGACGACCGCCTATGTCAAGGACCCAACCGACCCAACCTGGAAGGACGATCAGAACTTCAAGGATTGGCAAGCCTTCATGGAGAAATACTTTCCCGATGGCGATCGCACCTCGAGCTTCACGGTGTACGGCTATGCGGTGGCTCATACGCTGGTGCATGTGCTCAGGCAGAGCGGCGACGACCTGACGCGCGCGAACGTGATGAAGCAGGCGGCCTCGCTCAAAGACCTCGCCAACCCGATGCTGATCCCCGGCATCACGATCAACACCAGCCCAACCGATTATTACCCGATCGAGCAGATGCGCATGCAACGCTTCACGGGCGAGCGCTGGGAGTTGTTCGGGCCGGTGCTCAGCGGGGACGTTGGCAGCTAAGCTGAGTTCGGGTTGTGCGAAAATCATCTCTGACCTGGTCATGGCCGGGACCGGACCCTTGGCCGGCGTTGCCGAGAGCCCTATCGTAACGTTCGCGTGAGCCGATATGGCGTGACACGCGGTCTGCGCTATGTGTCGGAAACCGATGTAGTTGGGAGAAACCTTAATGGCGGACGACCATCCGATCACGATCTCGCCGAATCCGAACCGGGTGCGCGTGAGCTTTGCCGGGCGCACGGTGGCCAACACCACGCGCGCCCTGACGCTCAAGGAAGCATCCTACCCGCCGGTACAATATGTCCCGCGCGCCGATGTGGATATGAGCCTGCTGGCGCCGACCGAGCACAGCACGCATTGCCCCTACAAGGGCGACGCGTCCTATTTCTCCATCAAGGCCGATGGCAAGGTCGCCGAAAATGCGATCTGGAGCTACGAGCACCCATTTCCCGGCGTCGTCCAGATCGCCGGCTATGTGGCGTTCTATCCCAACCGCGTCGACGCAATCGAGCAGACACCGACGTAGCGCTCTCAGCACGCGATCAGCAAAAGTGGTCACCGGTTTTGCGTTCGATGGCGCGCCAATATCTTGACTTGGCGCATGATCCTTTCGGCAAATCGCTCACACTTCGCCGGATCATGCGCTAGTGCCGCCGATTTGAAGTTCCTGCACCAGCCGCCGCAATTTCGTTCAGGAACTTCAAATCGAGGAGCGGCACTAGAATCATATACTTGCTAGTGCCCGTTTGTTTCCGAAGTTCGTGTCAGAGGATGCCGGCATGTATCACGAACTTCGGAAACCGGGCACTAGCGCGCGCCTCCGATGCTGTTGCCGCCGCCACTTCTGATCGGAGGCGGTGGCGGCAAGGCCGGCGGGGTCAGCGCCTTGATCTGGTCCGTCATGTCGAGCCGGCTGTCCGGCACGTCGAACGTGCGCGAAACGGTCGGGACCGTGGGCCCGAACATCGGTACGCTGCCCGCGGTGTTGATGCCGGATAGGTCGGCCTTGACGGGGCCCTGTACCGCCCCGGTTCCCGAAACAATCACCGACATTCCCGGCGTCAGCCTGATCACCTGCCCGGATCGCGTGGTGACGGCCAGCAATCCCTCCACATCGGTGACCCGTGAGAAGATCACGCCCCCGGACATATAGGTGTAAATCTCCGCAATGGTGCCACGTACCCCGATGGTCGCGACCGGCGTCTTGATTGTGTAGTTGGTCGGATTCTGTGCGCCCGTCACGAACCGCAACGCTCCACGCGCCGTCGACAGCACGACGTTGCCGGATCCGCGATTGGGATTGTAGACGAAGCGGTCGAGCACGAGGTCCGATTGTGCTCCCAGGCTCACGCTGGTCTCGTCCAGAAACAGCAGCTGTGCCGAGCTCGCCTCGCCGGTGCGGATGTGCTCGTTGGCAATGAGTTCGCTACCGGCCGAAATCTGTTGCGCCGGCGCCGGACTGACGCGTTGCACCTGGTTTTTGACGGACGAGGCAACGCCGATCTTGTCCGCCAGCGCAAATTCCGGCGCAGCCGCGCAGGCCAAGACAGCAACCGCGAGCACGCCTGCCAACAGGCGCATGTTGCACTCCTTGGGCTGGACGCCGCGCGGGCTATGGTCGCTGGAGATTGAGAACAGGTTCACCCCCCACATGGAGCACTTCAGGGAAGTGGACACCGGTTTTCCGCTGAAAATGCGACCAATCAAGGCCCAAGAGAGCGCTTTTCAATTCAACCCCTTCGGAAAACGCTCGCGCTCAATGTAGCGCACTGCCGCCATAAATGCACTCGCGGGCCGTGCGGTACAATGCTGCCCTCTCCCGCAGGTTTTGCCAAATAGCGCCCGATCGGGTATGATGTGCAATTGGGGAGGGGGTCTCCCACATCGATGATTTGTGCGCGATCTCGCGAGACGGGAAGCCATGCGCGTTGTTGGCTACGTCATAGCCGCACTGCTCGCGGCCGGTTGCGCGGCGAACGCTGCCACGGACCAGCTGTCCTATCTGTACTCGGAAATCCTGGTTCGTCCCGCCGACAGTGAGATCAACCTGCGCTACGCGCGGCTGGCCGAAGAGAGCGGCAAGCTGCGCTGGGCGTTTGCGGCCTACGAGCGTGTGGCGCTCAACGATCCAAACAACCAGGAGGCGCAGGAGGGATTGCGGCGGGTCGCGCGCAAGCTGCAGCCCAATTTTACCGAGTTCCTGATGCAGACCGGGGTCTCCTACGAGTCGAACCCGCTCTACGTTCCGACCCATCCCACGCCGGAAACGCAGGCGTTCGGAACGCTCGCGATGAAGGACGAACGTACGCTTGGCGACCAGCGTTGGCGCACCACCGGCTTGGCGGCGGGCATCGGACATACGCGCGCTGACGACCTGAACTACGGCTACCTCGGCGCCACGACCGGCCCGGTATTCGATTTCATCGGCGGCACCTCGCTGCACATCGCGGCTGGCCTCGGCGGCGCCTATTTCGACCAGCATCCGTGGTACGGCGAGGCGATTGCGCGCGCGACCATCGAGGCAAATGTCAACGGCGCGCTGCAGAGCGTCGCCTTTCGTGCCGCCTATCGGGACTATGACAATTTCTTCCCTGCCGCGCAGGGTTGGTATTGGGACGTCATCGGACGTTTCGTGAGCCCCGGCTTCCTGGATCCGCTGAACACCCTCGTCGTGTCGCCTTGGGTTCGCCGCGGCGACGCGCCGGGCGCGACGCCAATCTCGATCCTGCAGCCCGGTGTGGAGCCTGCCAATTTCATCGAAACCGGCGGGCGCATTGAGCTTTTCCGCCAGATTTACGACGGGGTCTTGGCCGGACCTGCGGTGTATCTGCTCGAGCGCTGGTACGGGTCCAATGTGGTGCCCGGGACGGTGGGTGTAGTCCCCGGGACGGTCGCTGCGAAACGGCAGGATTTCATCTGGTCACCGGGCGCGATCGTCTTCTTCCCCAACCTGTTCGCCTATCAGGTCGGCCTGAAACTCGAATATCAGTACATCCGCGATCATTCGAACGACCCCGCTGCAAGTTTCGTCGACAACGTCGTCACCGCATCGGTCGTGGCCCGATTCTAAGCCGCGTTCGCCCGCGCGCCAGCGCAGCACGATCTTCCGCACGCATCGTTCCCCGGAAGCAGAACGCCGCGAGCACGCAGCCCTCTTAAGTCTGTACGTTCTAACAAGATGCCATTGTGTTTATGGCTGGCCCGGGCCGGCGTTTGTGGCCACCCTTCGAGACGCGCGGCCTGCGGCCGCGCGACCGTAGGATGGGTTGAGCGCAGCGAAACCCATCGCTTTGAAGGAACAGGATGGGTTTCGCTGCGCTCAACCCATCCTACAAGATCTTGCGCCCAGCGCGGGCGTCTCGAAGGATGGCCCAGGAACTCATAGGCGCGGCCGAAAACATTTCTTGACAATTGCATAACAAAATGCATTATAACCGCATTCCCGCTCACCAAGGGGCGTTTCTCGAGACGGTCCGGAAGCGGAGCGGGAATGCGGTGCCTGCGGGTCCGGCTCGTAACCGGGCACTCGGGAGGCTCCGAGGATCAGCCGGGCGATACTACGGTCGTCCCGCGGGACCTAGTGCAGCAGGGTCTGGGCTTAGCGCTCGCCTGGTCCGAAGTCCCGAAAGCTCCTTGGAGCTCACAAAGCCGCGTGGAGCGCCGAGAGGCGGGCCGTGTCCTTCACCGGACGCGGGTCCGCGTCGAAAGCGCGGACGATATGTTGAACTTACTCGCCGGCCTCGGCGCTCCCATCCCCTTGGGGAAACGGAAAAGAGGACAATGGGTGGCCCGGAACCCGCTTTCTCCGGGCGGCGCAGCGTTGGCTGCGCGGATTGCGGCGCGCCGCGCGAACGCTTCCCGCCAGCGGCTCCATGAATGCCCACCAGGGTGCGTGCGCACGAGGGCCTCCATGGCATCCATGGGAATCCATGAAGCGGGACGCCGATCCGGCGCTTGCGGGCCGCGACGCGCGCCTTGCCCCCGCCCCTTCGGTCTTCTACCTAACCAAGATGTTGGATCTGACCCATGCTGCCTGAAGCCAAGCTCGACGCGCTGCTGGCGCGCCATGCCGCGATCGAAGCGGAGCTCGCCCAGGCGCTGGCGCCGGAAGCCTACGTGCGGCTCGCGCGCGAATTTGCCGAGCTCAGCCCGGTGGCGGGTCGTGTGAAGGCCTATCGTGGAATTGCGGCCGAGCTCGCCGATCTCGACAGCCTGATCGAGGACGGTGCGACCGAGCCCGAGATGCGCGCCATCGCCAATGCCGAAAGGCCGGCGCTCGAGGCCAAGCGCCTGGCGCTGGAGCAGGAGATCCGCACCGCGCTTCTGCCCAAGGACGCCATGGACGACCGCAACGTCATTCTCGAAATCCGCGCCGGCACCGGCGGCGACGAAGCGGCTATTTTCGCCGGCGATCTCTTCCGCATGTATGAGCGCTACGCCAATCAGCACGGCTGGAAGACCGAGGTGATCTCAGCGAGCGAAGGCGCCATGGGCGGGTTCAAGGAAATCGTGATGGAAATCCGCGGCCGTGGCGCGTTTGCAAAACTCAAGTACGAATCCGGCGTGCATCGGGTGCAGCGCGTGCCGGAGACCGAAGCCTCCGGCCGCATCCACACCTCGGCCGCGACCGTCGCGGTGCTGCCCGAGGTCGAGGACGTCGACATCGCCATCAACGACGCCGACCTCAAGATCGATACCATGCGGTCCGGCGGCGCCGGCGGCCAGCACGTCAACAAGACCGAATCGGCGGTGCGGGTCACCCATATTCCGAGCGGCATCGCGGTGGTGGTGCAGGAGGAGCGCTCCCAGCACCGCAACAAGGCCAAGGCGCTGGCGCACCTGCGCGCCAAGCTCTACGACGCCGAGCGCCAGCGTCAGGACGCGGCGCGCGCCGCCGAACGACGCGGCCAGGTCGGATCCGGCGACCGCTCGGAGCGCATCCGCACCTACAACTTTCCGCAAGGCCGGGTGACCGACCATCGCATCAACCTGACGCTCTACAAGCTACCCCGCGTGATCGAAGGTGAAGCGCTCGACGAAATTGTCGACGCGCTCGTCACCGAGCATCAGGCGGCGCTGCTGGCCGCACAGGACGGCGCGCACGCATGAGCGCGCTGGCGCTCGATCAGGCTGCGTCGATCGGCGCCGCCCGGCGCGCGCTCGCGGCCATGTTCCGGGACGCCGGAATCGAGTCGCCCGAGCTCGATGCCCGCGTGCTCGTGAGCTTCGTGCTCGGTCTCGATCACGCCGGCCTCGTCGCTGCGGCCGAACGCGACCTCGGCCCCGTCGAGGTACAGCGGATCGCGGCCCTTGGCGCGCGACGGCTCGCGCGTGAAAGCGTGGCTTCGATCATCGGCCGCAAGGAGTTCTGGGGTCTGCCGGTGCGCGTCAGCCCAGCCACGCTCGTGCCGAGGCCGGAGACCGAAACCGTGGTCGAGGTCGCCTTGGCGGCGGTCGACGCGGGCGGATCACGGGCACGGCCGCTGCGCATTGCGGATCTCGGCACCGGCTCGGGCTGCCTCCTGGTCGCGCTGCTGTCGGAATTGCCAAACGCGCACGGCATCGGCACCGACATCAGCACCGCCGCGCTCACGGTGGCGCGCGAAAATGCCCGCAGCCTCGGCGTGGCGCAACGCGCCCGCTTCGTGTGCGCCGATTTCGCCAGTGCGCTGGCGGGCGGTTTCGACCTTGTCGTTTCCAACCCGCCCTACGTCGCGACGCACGAACTCGCGTCGCTTGCGCCGGAGGTGCGGGGCGAACCGCGTCTGGCGCTCGACGGCGGCGAAGACGGCCTTGCGGCCTATCGGTCCATCACCACGGACGCCGAGCGCCTGCTCGGTCCGACCGGCGCGCTGGTCCTGGAGCTTGGGGTAGGCCAAGCGCTCGCGGTCGCGCAACTGCTCGCGGGGGCCGGTTTTCGCGTGGCCGAGCCGGTAATGGACCTGGCGGGCATTCCGCGCGCAATTGCGGCCAGTGCGCAACCCATGCGATAGGCGATTACGAGGCATCAAAAAAATCGCTTGGATTATTGGCCGGGACCCATTACGTTCGATCCACGGAATCGACCGAGGATCGGTGCGCGCCACGAATGGCCCGGAGCATGGCTCGGCGAGGCAGGCGGCGCGGAGGAAGCGACATCCGCACCCCAGAGTGACAAGGCATCCGGTTTGCTGAACTGCAGGTCGAGGAATTTCATCGGGTAAGCGCGGCCGTCGTCCAAGCACGCGGCGGAGCGTATGATGAAAGGCGGAATGACGCGGTAAGATCGCGGATTTGTGGGCTTATTGCGATCAGCGCAGCAAGAGTGGGGGCTCGATAACCGAGGGCCTGGACGGTTTTCCTTGCGCATTTGGCAGGGGCGTAGGGGCTGTTGTCGTGTTGGCAAGTGAGCGCGGGTTCTAGTCAATCAGCCAGCGACCAGCGTCGCTGTAACCCAAGGAGTGGCGAACAGAAGCCATGAGAAACGGTCAAAACAAACGCATGCGGGGACGTAGTCGCAACAAGGGGCACAACCCCTTGACCAGGGTATACGAATCCAATGGTCCGGACGTGAAGATCCGGGGGACCGCATCCCACGTTGCTGAAAAGTACCAGCAGTTGGCCCGCGATGCGCACGCCTCCGGCGACCCGATCGCGGCCGAAAACTATCAGCAGCACGCCGAGCATTACTATCGCCTGATCGCTGCCGCGCAGGAACAATTCCGCCAGAACAATCCCTACTACCAGGGCAATCGGCCGGAAGGCGGCGGTCCGGGTCCCGACATGCGCGCTGACGATGGCTTTGACGACGGCGACGATAACTCGCCTCAGATGGGCGGCGAGCAGCCGGGCTATGGTCCGCGCGACCCGCAACCGTATTTGCCACGCGATGCCCAATTCTATCCGCCGCGCGACCAACAGCCGCGCATGCAGCAGTCGGGCGGGCCGCAGCAGGACGACGGCCAAATCGATCGCCTGCCCTCGTTCATCACCGGCGGCCAGCAGGGGCAGCAGCCGCCGTCCTATGGGCAATCGCATCCGCAGCAGGGCAATGGCGGAGGCTATGACAACCAAGAGCGCCAAGGCGGCGGTGATCGCGGCGACCGCGGCGACCGCTTCCCGTTGCATCGCCGGCGCCGCCGCCATCGCGGCCCGCGCAACGACATGCCCTCGATGCAGGAGATGGGCGGTCAGGACGGTGGCGACGACGCGGCCCCCGGCGAATAGGGGTCGACGGTCTACCGTGCGGATACGCCGGGCGACGGCACCAATGCAGGCTTGAGAGCCGGGACCAGTTGCCGGCGCGTGCGCCGGGCAGGAATGACCCGGTACACCTGCTTGGTTGCTTCGACGAGGTGCACGCCGTTGAACGGGGCCGAGATCGTCGCCCCGGTGCGCTCCCAAGCAACCGCCGAGCGCAGGAACCAGGCGCGCGAAATCGGCGGCACATAAAGCGCCTCCCCCCAGCTCATCGGCGTGAACCAGGTGTCACGCAGCAGGGTGACGATTTGCGCGCGCGAATAGGGCCGGCCGTACCCAAATGGGGTCGTGTCCATGCGGGCCCACAGCCCGCGCCGGTTGGGCACGACGGCGAGCAGCCGCCCGCCGGCATCGAGAACACGCCAGACCTCGCGCAGTAGCGCTGCGGCATCTTCAGACATTTCGAGAGCGTGCACGAGCAATACTCGGTCGACCGAGGCGTCAGGCAGCGGCATTTCGGACGGATCGACGAGGCTTGCCAACGTCGGCCGCGCGCTCGGCCACTTCACCACGCCCTGGCTGGCCGGCATGAAGGCAAGGCAGCGCTCGGCCTCCTCGCGAAACAGGCCCAGATAGGGCGTGGCGTAGCCAACGCCGAGTACGCGCTGGCCGGCGGTGTCGCCCCATGACGCCCGAATGGCGCGGCCGACGAACCGGCGCGCCACCGTCCCCAGCCGTTGGGTGTAGAAGTTGCGAAGATCGACGACATCGAGCGACATGGGCGCAAGGCTACCATGAAATAAATTGCAAACGTGGCCATCCCGGGCCGTGATCGCTACACTCCGGCCCGCAATGATGGAGCGCACTCATGCCAGCTCAAACGCATCTGTTTCGCTGCCTGCAGGACAATTACGGAGTGCTCGTGCATGACCCGTCGACCGGCGCGACCGCATCGATCGATGCGCCGGAAGCGGCGCCGGTCGAAGCCGCCCTCAAGGCCACGGGCTGGCGGCTGACCGACATTCTGGTCACCCACCATCATGGCGACCATACCGGCGGCATCGTTGCGCTCAAGGAGCATCATCGTTGCAAAGTCACGGCGCCGCGCGCCGAAGCCGCGCGCATTCCAGCGGTCGACGTGGACGTCAAGGAGGGCGACGAGGTGAAGGTCGGCGCGTTGAAGGCGCGCGTGCTCGAGACGCCTGGCCACACCGCAGGCCACATCGCCTATTGGCTGGCCGACGAGGGGCTCGCTTTCGTGGGCGATACCCTGTTCTCGATCGGCTGCGGCCGGGTGATCGAGGGCACGCCGCAGATGATGTGGCAATCGCTGCTGAAACTGCGCGCGCTCCCCGACGCGACAAAAGTCTATTGCGGTCACGAATACACCGCCGCCAATATCCGCTTTGCCAAGACGATCGAGCCCGACAACACGGATTTGGCGGCGCGCGAACAAGATGTCGTGCGACTGCTGGCGCAAGGCAAACCAACGATCCCGTCACTGCTTGGCGCGGAGAAGAAGGAAAACGTATTTCTGCGCGCCGACGTGCCGGCGGTCGCGGCCGCAGTCGGCCTTTCCGGGCATTCGCCAGCCGAGGTCTTTGCCGAGGTGCGCGCGCGCAAGAACAAGTTTTGATCCATTCCAGGTGGGTTGCATTTGGCAGGAAGATCCGTGGCCCCTGTTCCTGACGATGCTTTGAGCGCCGCCGAGATCATTCGCCTGCTCGCCATGCGGCCGCATCCGGAGGGCGGGCATTTTTGCGAAACGTTTCGCGACACCCAGCTGATCGACGGCAAGCGCGCGGCCTCGACCGCGATCTATTTCCTGCTGGCGCGCGGCGAGCGCTCGCATTGGCACCGGGTCGACGCGGCAGAGGGCTGGCACTGGCACGCGGGCGCCCCGTTGCGGTTGGCGATCACCGAAAAAAACACCACCAAAACCGTCATGCTTGGACCCGACCTCGCGGCTGGCCAACGGCCGCAGGCGATCGTGCCGGCGCATGCCTGGCAGGCGGCCGAAAGCCTTGGCGATTGGACGCTGGTCGGCTGCACGGTCGCGCCCGGCTTCGAGTATGCCGGCTTCGAACTTGCACCCAAGGACTGGGCGCCGTGAGACCTTAGCTCAGGTACTGGGCGCCATTCACGTTGAGCGTCGCGCCAGTGATGAAGTCGGCCGTGTCGGCGGCCAGAAACACCACACAACGTGCAATGTCGTCAGGCTCACCCAGCCGACCGACCGGGATCTGCGCGATGATCTTCTCAAGCACGTCCTTTGGTACCGCCTGCACCATTTCGGTGTTGATATAGCCCGGGCATATCGCGTTGACCGTGATTCCCAGGCGCGCGTTCTCCTGCGCCAATGCCTTGGTAAACCCGATCTCGCCTGCCTTGGCGGCCGAGTAGTTGGTCTGACCGATCTGACCCTTCTGGCCGTTGATCGAAGAAATATTGATGATGCGACCGAACTTGCGTTCGCGCATGCTCTCGATCACCTGCCGGCACATGTTGAACAGCGAGTTGAGGTTGGTGTTGATCACCGCGTTCCATTGCTCCGGCTTCATGCGATGGAGCGTGGTGTCGCGGGTGATGCCGGCGTTGTTGACCAGCACCTCGACCGGGCCGAGATCGGCCACCACTTTCTTGACGCCCTCCGCGCAGGCCTCGAACGAGCTCACGTCCCACTTGTAGACCGGGATGCCGGTCTCGGCCTTGAATTTCTGGGCGGCCTCATCGTTGCCGCCGTAATTGGCGGCAACCTGATAACCGGCCGCACTGAGCGCGCGGGCGATTGCCGAGCCGATGCCGCGGGTACCGCCCGTCACCACTGCAACGCGGGGCATGCCTGGTCTCCTCCCTGATTCCCGGCGGTTGGATCGCTTGAAGCGATTCCTTACCGCTCAACGCACATCGCGATGCCCATGCCACCACCGATGCACAGGGTGGCGAGGCCCTTCTTGGCGTTGCGCTTCTGCATTTCGTGAAGCAGCGTCACCAGCACACGGCCGCCCGACGCGCCGATCGGATGACCGAGTGCAATCGCACCGCCATTGACGTTGACCTTGCTGGTGTCCCAACCGAGGTCCTTGTTGACGGCGCAAGCCTGCGCGGCGAACGCTTCGTTGGCTTCGACGAGATCGAGGTCCTCAATCTTCCAGCCAGCCTTCTTGAGCGCGGCGCGCGAAGCCGGGATCGGCCCCGTTCCCATGATGGCGGGATCGACACCAGCGTGAGCCCACGAAACGATGCGAGCGAGCACCTTTTTGCCTTCGCGGGCCGCATCGCTCGCCTTCATGAGCACGACCGCGGCGGCGCCGTCGTTAATGCCCGAGGCGTTGCCGGCCGTGACCGTGCCGTCCTTGGCAAACGCGGGCCGGAGCTTGCTCATGGCATCGAGCGTCGCGCCGTGACGCGGGTACTCGTCGTCCGCCACCACCACATCGCCCTTACGGGTCTTGATCGTGACCGGCACAATTTCGTCCTTGAAACGGCCGGCCTTCTGGGCGGCCTCGGCCTTGTTCTGCGAGCCCACCGCGAACTCATCCTGCTGCACCCGCGTGATCTGCCAACGCTGGGCCACGTTCTCGGCCGTGTTGCCCATGTGATATCCATTGAACGCATCCCACAGGCCGTCCTTGATCATGGTGTCGACCATCTCAAAATTGCCCATTTTCACGCCACCGCGCAGGTGTGCGCAGTGCGGCGCCATGCTCATGGAACTCCTGGCCGCCGGCCACCACGATCTCGGAATCGCCATTCATTATGGCTTGGTAACCGAGTGCGACCGCGCGCAGCCCCGAGCCACACAACTGATTGACCCCCCAAGCTGGGCTTTCGACCGGGATGCCGGCACCGATCGAGGCCTGACGCGCAGGGTTCTGGCCTTCGCCGGCGGAGAGGATCTGGCCCATAATCACCTCCGAGACACGTTTGCCATCGACGCCAGCGCGTTCGAGCACCGCCTTGATCGCCACCTGGCCAAGTTCATGCGCAGGCAAATTTGCGAACGCCCCGTTGAACGAGCCGACTGGCGTACGCGCCGCGCCGACGATGACGATGTCGTCTGCCATGACAGAACTCCTGTTTGGGCCGGCGAACGGCTGTGCCGGCGATGGTTTTGGGCGTGTTGGACCGGTGCTCGGTCGGACGTGCTTCAGCTAATTCCTGGCATTCTCGATAGCGCGTCGGCCCGGCGCGTGTCCATCGCGAGCTTTACCCACCGGGACGGCGCTCAAAAGCACTGCACAAAAAGGTGGCCGCTGCGCGGGAAACCGCCTATTTTGTCAAACTAGCCTATTGCGCCGGGGCCCGCCGGCATTTTGTGACGCGATCGCGATGAACAAGCCCGACAACCCCGTCATTATCAAGAAGTACGCCAACCGCAAACTCTACAACACCGGCACCAGCACCTACGTGACGCTCGAAGACCTCGCCGGCATGGTCAAGAAGGGTGAAGACTTTGCGGTGTACGATGCCAAGACCGGCGAGGACATCACCCGCTCGGTGCTCACTCAGATCATTTTCGAGCAGGAGAATAAGGAAGGGCAGAACCTGCTGCCGATCACATTCCTGCGCCAGTTGATCCGCTTTTATGGCGACAGCATGCAGACTTTGGTGCCGCGCTTTTTGGAAACCTCGATCGAGGCGTTCACGCGCGAGCAGGGCAAGTTCCGCGAACAGATGGCGCAGGCATTCGGCGGCGTTGGCTTCGGCGCGATGGAAGACCAGGTGCGCCGAAACATGGAAATGTTCGAACGCACGTTTGCGATGTTTGTGCCATTCGCGCGGCGCGAAGGTCAGGCGGCCGCCGAGGCCGAGAAGGGCAAGGAAAAAGCGCCCGGCGGCGAACTCGACGACATGAAGCGCAGGCTGGAGGACATGCAGAAGCGCATCGACCAGCTCACCGGCAACGAGAAGAAATAGAGTTCAGGCTTCCGTCTTTACCTTCAGGATCTGGCGGCCGCGATACATCCCGGTCTTGAGATCGAGATGATGCGGCCGGCGCAGCTCGCCGGAGTCCTTGTCCTCGACATAGGTCGGCTTTTTCAAGGCGTCGTGCGAGCGACGCATGCCGCGTTTCGACGGCGAGGTTTTGCGTTTTGGAACAGCCATAGGATCCTCGCATTTAAGGGGCGCCAAGCGCCAAGGCGATTTGAGCTGGAAGCGCGGCTTATAGAGGATGGTCGACCCTGTGGCTAGTGCGCTTTGAGGCGAAATGAACGGCCGGCTGCCGTAGGTGTCGCCGTCGTTGATGGATAGTACAAACCGTCGCAGGCTGCGGTCGAACTTGCCGTGTCAACGCAGGACACAGACCGCGACGCCGCGACTTGCTGCCGAACGCGCCTGGTAGATGCCGGCGAGCCGGCGCAGTCCAGGTCCGGGCCGGCGGGCGTCGCGCCGACGCGGATTGGGCAGCATGGCTGCGAGCAGCGCCGCTTCACGAGTGTCGAGGTCATGCGCCGATTTGCCAAATGCGCGGCGCCCGCCGGCCTCGATCCCGAACTCTCCATCGGGCCCCCACTCGGCGATGTTGAGATAGATTTCGAGCACGCGCCGCTTACCGAGGACGAGGTCGAGCCACATCGCCAGCGGCAATTCGAGTGCCTTGCGCACAAAGCTTCGCGACCGCCATAGGAATAGATTTTTCGCGGTCTGCTGGGTGATGCTCGATCCGCCGCGCGCTTCACGCAGGTCGTCAGCCTCCTCGATCAGCTCGACAACGCTCTCGACATCAACCCCGTGGTGACGGCAGTAGCGGGCGTCCTCGGCAACGATCGCCGCGATCACCAAGGCCGGCGCCACGCGGTCGAGTGGTATCCACACCCGCTCGACGCGCTGGTCGGTCGCCAAACGCCAGAGCATCGGGGTCGAGACCGGAGCGATCACCCCATAGAGCAGCGTGAGACCGAACGGCAGCACGATGATCAACAGGAGGGCACAAACCACAACGCGGATGAAACGCCGGATGCCATGTCGCCCTTTCGGTGTCATTGCGACAATCGTAGCCTGGAGGGATAGCGGTGCGCTACGGTCGCGGGCCCAGCGACGAAAGGACGAAGGAGCGCATGTTACATCGTCTGCCAAAACCGCTGCGGATTGTTCGCTATCACGCGCGTTTGAGTATCGCCGCAGCCATCGGCGTTATCGTCTTGCTGTTGTTGCCGCACAGCCTGCGCTCCTCGACGCGGTTACTGATTGGTTGGGATATCGGTGCCATCGTCTATCTGGTCACCGCCTTCATCCTTGTCCAAGACTTCGATCTGAAGAGGGTGCAGGCTCGCGCCGAACAGTACGACGAGGGCGGATTGCTCATTCTGATCCTGACCGTCGCCGCCGCAGTCGCGAGTCTTGCGGCAATCATTGTCGAAGTGGGCGCCACGCGTGCCCCAACCCCGCGCGAGCAGTTCGCCTTCCCGCTGGCGGCCATCACGACGTTGCTGTCCTGGGCTCTGATCCACACGATCTTCGCGTTCCACTACGCACATCGCTTCTATCGCGGACCAGGCGAGCACGGCAGTGGATTGGCCTTTCCCGAGACCGTCCATCCCAACTATTGGGACTTCATCTATTTTTCATTCGTGATCGGGATGACGTTCCAGGTCTCTGACGTCGAGGTGACCTCAATGCCTGTGCGTCGTGTCGTGGTGATGCATGGAATCGTGTCGTTCTTCTTTAGCGTCGCGATTCTGGCCCTCGCAGTGAACCTCGGTGCCAGCCTCATCACTTGATCCACACGGTTTGCTCACTGCCAGGTGGCAAACGCCATTCCGCTGCCGGTGCCGGCCTCCGAGCGATAGCAGGGCACATAGTCCAGAAGTTCCATGTCAAGATTGGTCTCAGCCAGAATACCAGCAACAACAAGCCAGTTCTTGGTCTCAGAGGTTCCAGAGCGAAAGTGAATGTCCGGCTCCCCGATCAAGACTTTGTAATCGCGCTGCTTCATGGCGCCGAGCAGGCGGCGGTCGAAGGCCTCGTCGACCACAAAATGGCTCACGCCCCCGGAAGCTACGACCGCGACCCGCTCGTTGCCCCGCCACGACTTGATGGCGCGGCCGAGCGCGCGACCGAAATCAAGGCAGCGCTTGGGTGTCGGCTGGTTAGGCGGATAGTAGGTATTGACCAGGACCGGGATCAGGGGAATCGGTCGGCTGTTGAGGATGCGACGATAGATGAAACCGTAGGAATGTCCGAGTTGACGCAGGACGCCACCGTCGGCGGGCTGCTCGCCCAGGGCAGCCACGTCGAAATCCTGCTGTACCGCTTGGTTGACCATATGGGCCGCCAAGCCCGATGGGCACGGATAGATCTCGTCCTTCTGCGGGTAGTAGATCTTCATCGCATAGCCGTTCCCGTTGGCGATCTTCTCGTCCTCTTCGGCCTTGGTCAGGGCGCGGTTGAACACCTGCATGCCGTGGAAGACCGAGAGCGCCGGTTGGATGTCGTTGAGGAACCATTCATGATGATCATCGCCGACGATCACCAGCACGTCCGGATCGATCTTGGCGAGGCGCTCGGCGAGCACGTCGAGTTGTTTCTGGCAGCGGTCGTGACGCTCCTTGCGAACCTCGAGCGTGTTCTGCTTTTCGAAATGATCGCCCTTGCGCAGGTCGTAAAGCTGCCCGAAGTCGTAGGTGCCAGCCCCGAACGCAAGCGCCCTGTTTTTGCGATCCACATTGGCCCGCAGATCCCACTCATGCGGCGGGGTCGCCAGCAAGGGTCCGTGGGACGTTCCAAATCCAAACACGATCTTGGCCATATGCAAGGTTCTCCGCTGCCTGACCCGTTTTCCTACCCGCGCCCAAGGCCAGGTTTACCGGGCGATCTTGTCGAGGAATGCGCCGCTTCGTCACTTGGGGCAAGACGGTCCGGACGGGGCACCGCGCTCGCGCACGAGACCTCCGACAAGCCTTGGTGATGACGATCGACAACTTATCGGGTCCCCCGCGGGAGTGCCATTCCTGCGCGTGAGGTCTACTCTGCGGCGGGTGCGGGCGTCCGAACTCCGGTCGAATAGCGCGAAGCGTGCTGGTGCCCGACCGAGGCCTCACGCGCACACCGGATGAGGTGGTGGCCGACGAGGCCTATGCCGATGACGCGCTCGATGTAGAGCCGCTGACGAACCAGGGTGCTGACCCGATGCGCGTGGAACCGTCCACACCCAAAGCGACGCTGAGCGCGCACGTTCATTCGCGCGATTGACTGGCAAGGGCCGGCTTGGAGCCAACGTCAATGGCGGCAATCTTAAACTGCACCGGCGCAGCGGTGCCTAATGCAACGCGTGGCTGCGCTGCGGCGTCTGCCCATGCAATTGCTTGGCCTTCGCGATGAGCTGCTCGGCGGCGGCGACTGCCTCATCGAGCTTGGACAAGCGCGACCAGGCGTAGCAATCGAAAGCAGACCTAAACTCGCGGTCGTACAATTCCAACCACAACGGCTTGCCGCCGGCGCGCCTGGGCGATGTAAACTCGATGAGGCGCACCTCATAATTGCCGAAACGTGCAAGCAGCGCGGCTCGCAAGCCGTCTTCCACGGTGCACAGGGAAACGTAGGCGAGCAGAAGCCTCTGCCCGAGGTCTTGCTCTCCGCCCCTGGAACTTTGCGGTATCAACCCCAATCCTCCATTGTCCGGCTGCCCTCTTACCCGCCGGGACACAACGTCGCCAAGCCCCTCCTACAAGCAACGGCCCAATATCGTCTTGCTATAACGTGCCAAAAAATTGACGCTGCACGCCAGGTTGGCGACCTCGTCGAGCGTGGACGGAAAACAAGTATGCGTAATTCGGGTCTGCGGCCACTGTGCGCGATGCCGCTTGCGGCCGGAGGTCTCAGCCGGTTCGCTTGCTTGCGCGCGCACAGCGCCGGGATCGATCTTGCTCCACTGCTGGTTCGGGCGGGAGTGACTCGACGGGAGATCGAAGATCGCAGCGCACGGATCCCGGTACAGAGCCAGATCATCCTGCTTGAGCTGATCGCGGACGCGCTGCAGGACGATTTTCTCGGATTTCATCTGGCGCGCGATTTTGACCTTCGGGAAATCGGGTTGCTCTATTACGTGCTGGCCTCCTCGGAACAGATCGGCGAAGCCTTGCTGCGCGCGCAGCGCTACAGCACGATCGCGAACGAGGGGTTCGCGCTGCGGATCCGAGACGGACAGGAATTCGGGATCATCCTCGACTATGTCGGCGTCGATCGACGCGCTGACCGCCATCAGATCGAGTTCTTGCTGACCACAATGGTTCGTCTCGGTTGGCATTTGGCCAATTACCGAGCGCCGCCGCAACGTGTGCAGGTCATGCACCATCGTGACGCAGCGCCGGAAATGAGTGCATTCCTGGGATGCGAGATCGTCTTCGACGCCAATGTGGATGAAATTATTTTTCAAAAAGCCATGACCCAAGCGCCGATCGCCGGCGCCGATCCACGCCTGGGAGAGTTGCTGGTCGATTATTGCGAGAGCGCGCTCGGGCACCGGCGTGCCGATCGCCGGACTTTGCGCACCGACGTGGAAAAGGCCATTGCTCCACTGCTGCCACATGGCAAGGCGGATTTGGGTGAAATCGCTCGTCGCTTGGGCATGGGCAAGCGCACGCTCGTCCGTCGTCTCGCGTCCGAGGGGCTGACCTTTACCGAAATACTCGTCGAGATGAAAACCGACCTTGCCCGGCGCTATCTGCGCGACGAAGCCCTGTCGATTTCCCAGATTGCGTGGCTGCTCGGCTATGAGGAGATCAGCGCATTCACCCATGCATTCAAGCGCTGGACCGGGCAGACGCCGAAGCAGGTTCGCACCCCACGACCTTCAGCGCCCCGCAGGTCCAGCGCGAACAGGGGGACCCGCCGGTCTTGAACGGCTAGGGATCCGGGTTTCGCATAAACCCGGTATTGCGCTGCGGCAGCCGCGCAACCGGGCCCGCGGCCAATCCGGAAGGATTTCGAATTGCCGGGCAGAACGCGCATTGCGATCGTGCCCCGCCCGCAATAGCATTGCGGTTCTCAATCCAAGCACACGGGAGATAGCGATGCCGTCCACCTACAATGTCATGATCATGGGTGCTTCCTACGGCTCGCTGCTGGCGACCAAGCTCCTGTTCGCCGGGCACAAGGTTAAGCTCGTGTGCCTGCCAGCCGAGACGGAGGTGATCAACCAGGAAGGAACCCGCGTACGGTTGCCAATCAAGGGCAAATCCGGGCTTGTCGAGATCGACTCACGCAAGCTCCCCGGCAAGCTTTCGGCTGACGTTCCGACCGCCGTTAACCCGACCGACTACGATCTGGTCGCACTCGCCATGCAGGAGCCGCAGTACCGAGCGCCGGGTGTGCGCGAGCTTCTCGGGGCTGTCGCCAAAGCAAAAGTGCCGTGCATGTCGATCATGAACATGCCGCCGCTGCCCTATCTCAAGCGCATTCCGGGGCTGGCCGCCGATCCGTTGCGCGCCTGTTACACGGATCCAAGCGTATGGGAAGGCTTCGATCCCGGACTAATGACGCTTTGCAGCCCGGACCCACAGGCCATCCGCCCGCCAGAAGAGAAGTCCAACGTGCTGCTGGTCACCTTGCCGACCAATTTCAAGGTGGCGCGCTTTGACTCCGATGCCCACACCGCGATCCTGCGCCAGATGCAGAAAGATATCGAAGCAATCCGCTACGACGCCGGCGACGGGCCGATGGACATTCCGGTCAAGCTCAAGGTGCACGATTCGATCTTCGTGCCGCTGGCGAAGTGGGCCATGTTGCTCACCGGCAATTATCGCTGCGTAACCAAGGACGCCGCCATCACCATCAAAGAAGCCGTGCATGCCGACCTCGAAAAATCTCGCACGGTCTACAATTGGGTGCGCGATCTCGTGGTGACGCTCGGGGCCGACCCGAATGATCTGGTGCCGTTCGAGAAATACGCCGCAGCCGCCCAAGGCTTGACGCGGCCGTCTTCAGCGGCACGCGCCTTGTTCGCGGGCGCACAGAATATCGAGAGGACCGACCGGCTGGTGCAAACGATTGCGGCCCAAAAAGGCCTGCGCTCGCCGATCGTCGACGAGACCGTAGCAACGGTGGACGCGCGACTTGCCGCCAACCGCAAAGCGGCCGCATAAGGCCCGCGGGCAGTCACTCTGCGTGGTCCCACCCCAGACTGCGTCTGATGATCGCGTCCGCAGCGGCGGTGTCGTCGCAAGCGCCGCCCCGCCACGCAATATGCTGGTCCGGGCGTACCAGAATGAGGCCGTGGCCGTAGGCGTGCTGGAACTCGGACGCATCTAGCGGCAGCACCGTCACAGGCATCCGATTTTTCTCCGCCGCGGATAGCAATGCTGCACTCGGCGCCACGCCGCTGCACAGCAGGGTGAACCATGGCCCGAGCCGGTCATAGATGGGCGTGCCGTCGTCGAGGATGACGCTCGGCAGCCGTACGCCGGGCACCGTTGAGGGCACATAGTTCAGCGCATCACCGGGAACGATCGTGTCCGGCTCGCCGCACACAACTGGCGAATCGACATACGCGTAGCCGAGTTCGATGCCAAAGCTCTCGTTTTCAGCGTTGCCGAGCGCCTCGATACGCCTGCCCGCTTCGGCGCGTGCCTGATCGCCAGCCGGGCCGGGCACGTTCAAATCCGCCCGCAAAATCTTGGCAATTTCGCTGCGCACTTTGGTGTGGCGCCGGGAAGCCTCGCAGTTGCGCGCACCGATCGGGCGGCGCTCGGCGTCGTAGGAAGACAGGAGATCGCGCGAACCGAACCCATGCAACACGGCAGCGAGCTTCCAGCCCAAGTCACAGGCATCCCCGATGCCGGTGTTCATGCCATAGCCACCGGTTGGAATGTATTGATGCGCAGCGTCGCCGGCCAGAAACACGCGTCCGCTCTGATATGCCTGTGCGACCAGCAGATGCGACATCCATGCGTTGGCGACCAGGATCTCATAATCGAAATCGTGTCCCGCAAAGTTAAGCAGCAGCTTGTCGGGATCGATCGCCGAAGGCGGAACATCCTCGGGCCAGCGTGTTTGCAGGGTCCAGATGTCGCGATCGTTTTGGGCAATCAATGTGCCGCGGAGCGACTGGTAGTGCCAGGCGATGCCCCAGGGCTGCAGCACGTCCCGGGCGTCGGAGCGAAAATGGGTCATGAAGCGCTGCTGCACCGAGGCTTGGCCATCCAGCCCGATACCAAGGCAGTGACGAACCTCGCTGGTGCCGCCGTCGCACCCGACCAAATAATCGCAACGCACCTGGACGACGGCGCCTCCTTCCGGTCGCAGGGTCGCGGTCACGCCGCTGATGTCCTGCTTCAAATCTTCGAATGCCATGCCCCAGCGGGCATCGATCAACGGTTCGGATCGGATCGCCTGCGCCAGAACCGGTTCGATCTCGACCTGGGAGACACGCATGGGCGGTTCGCCAGGCATGCTGCCGTCGTTCTTGTCGCGGATGATCTGCCGCCACTGCGTTACGCTCGGATAGCGGAAGCGATGGAGCTCATGACCAGAGAGGCCGGTGATCCAGGACACGTCGAAATTGTTGGCTTCCGGGACCGCAACGGCACGCAGCGCATCGGCGACGCCGAGCCGGCGAAACAACTCCATGCTGCGAGCGTTCGTGATGTCCATTTTGGGATGGCGCGTGGTCGTGAGATTGCGCTCGACCAGCAGCGTCTGAATGCCGCGGCGCGCAAGATCGCGCGCGAGCGTCATGCCGACCGGGCCGCCGCCCGCGATAATGACTGGAATGTGATTCATGGGAATCCGGGAACGAGGATCAGGCGAACAAATCTACACCGCCGGCTCGATCGCGACACTCCACTTTCGCCGCCTGTGCCACAGTAGGTCGTCGAGCATCCTGATTCGCGGGGAAAAGAGACCCCATGGCAAGACATATCCGCATGGCTGTGCCCTTGCTGGTGGCGGCCGCGCTGTTGAACGCGGCCCCGACAAGCGCCTTGGAGCCGCCGGCCGACACTACGTCCGAGTACCAGCGCAAACTTGCGGACTATCAGGCAGCGCGCCAGGCTTTCGACGAGACTGCCACAACATACTGGGACTCGGTCCGGCAGAAGCGCCAGTTGCGCAATGCCAAGCGCCGCAATGGGGAGGCGATCGTCGCGGAGGACTATGTGTTGGTCCAACCTCCGGTCTACAGCGGCCCGCCGCGACCGATCCCTCCGACGCCGGAGGAGCCGGTCCCACCACGGCCGGCGCTGCCGGTGATCGCGGATTTTCTGCGTCACGCGCGCGAGCAATACCAGTTTGTACCGACCAGACCCGCGAACGAAAACGATTTCAAAAGGGCTTACGCCAAAGTCGCCGGCGCAGCTGGGCTGACCAGCGAGCAGGTGGTACGCATCTATGTGTTCGAGGTCGGGGGCAATGGCAAATACGACACTCAGGCCGGGCTCGAGCACGACACACCGGGGGCGCGGGCGATATCGACCGCGCTTGGGTACAATCAGCTGCTCAACACCAACAGCGTTGAAATCATGGCCGAGCAAGGCGAACGATTTCTGGAGCGGCTGCGGAGCAAATCCGCCACGCTCACCGGCGCAGCCAAGGTCGCCTTCGCCAGGAAGATCGATGTCGTGCGACAGATGACGGCCTTCTGCCGGAGCGTACCGGACCAATGGAAAGAGCATGAGAGGCTCGCCAATACGCCGAAAGGCCTCGCCGTGCACGCAATGAACCTGGATGTCGATGTCGGACCGCTGCTGCAGGCTCAAAAGCTGCTCGACTCGATCATCTTTGCCCGTCGCAAGGGCCATGCGGCGCACCTGACTGCGGCCGAGCTTGAAATGATGAACCTGACCGGCGATGGCAATGGGTTCGACATGATCAGCATCCCGAGCGAAATGCGCGAGCAGATACCGACTTCGAACTTCTTTTTGCGCAACGGCTATGAGCGCAATCCGGTCGCAATTCGCAACAATACCGTCGCCAAGTTGTTGGCCGCGACCAATGCCAGAATGAACCGCGGCGTCACCCAGCAGGGAGCAAGGGATCTGGCGGCGGCATTTTGATGGGGCGACCGATCACAGGAAGCGCAGGACCCACTCTGCGCCGTCGATCAATCCCAACACGGCTGCGAACACGAGCCCCAGCAGCACGACCGCCAAGGCCAACGCGACTGACAGAAGCAACCCGTCCTGCTCCGCGTAGCCGAGCGCGATCAGCGCGATGACAGCTGCCGGTGGGATGTTGGACAGCGGCAGCGGAAAGGTCAGCAGAATAACGGTCAGCAATAATACAACGATGCCCACCAGACGCAACGTGCCTTGCACGAGCGCAGGCCAGCGCGGGCGTACCACGGTCTCGATCTTGTCGAGCAACGGAATAGCGTGCTGCTCGAGCGCCCGAAGATAGCGCGAAGGCAGCGGATGGTTCATCAGGCGGCTTGGAAACCTCGGGGTACGGTAACCGAGGATGATCTGTACTGCCAGCACGGCGATAAGCAGGCCAGCCGCGATCGAGATCACCGGGACCATGGCAACGATCGCCAACAACAACATCATGGCACCGAACGAGCGATGCGGGAGGTTGCCGATCAGCCAGCGCAGCGTGAACTCGGTCGGCGGCGCCTCGTCGATCAACGAACGCAACACCGCGGAGGTGTGCACGCCGGCGGTGTGATTTGGCGGCGGGTGCGTTTGATCAGGATTGAGCATGCGGGTACCTATTTAACTCCGACATCGGCGCACAGTTGCAGGCCAAGGTCAGAGGGCCGGCAGACGTGGTAACATGGCTACTGCTACCACTGTTGGGCTTTACGTCACATGAACAAGCCGCTCATCGCGCTCACCGGCGGCACTGGCTTCATTGGGCAACACCTGTTGCGCGAGCTTGGCAAGCGCGGCTTCCGGTTGCGCGTTCTGCTTCGCCGTCCGACAGCCGTGGCGCTCGATTGCGCGAGCGCCGTGGTCGGCGACCTGATGCGGCCGCAGAATATGTCGGCGGCGCTGGCCGACGTTGACGCGGTGATCCATACCGCTGGTCCGTCGCACGCGATGTCGGGACTGCCGGAAGATGACCACCGCCTGCTCGGCACCGAAGCGACCATCGGGCTAGCGCGGGCGGCGCAACGCGCCGGTGTGCGGCGGTTTATTTTCCTGTCTTCCGTGCGTGCCCAGTCGGGTGCGACTGCGACCGACGTTCTGACCGAAGCGATGCCGCCACAGCCGACTGACGCCTATGGGCGTTCAAAGCTCGCGGCTGAACGCGGTCTCGCGGAACTTGATCTTGATTGGGTCGCGCTGCGCTTGGTCACCGTCTACGGCCCGGGTATGACCGGTAATTTGGTGCAGCTCGCACGGCTTGCGCGTTCGCCCTATCCGCTGCCCCTTGGCGGACTGACGGCGCGGCGCTCACTGTTGGCACTCGACAATCTGGCCGGAGCGGTCGCGCAGGTGTTGGGAGCTTCCTCGGTGCTGCGACGCCCGCTCATCGTGGCCGACCCCCAACCGTTGACGCTGTCGCAGATGATCGCCGCGATGCGACGCGGCCTCGGGCGCCGTCCAGGCCTCATCGCGGTACCCGCGTCCCTGCTGCGAGCGGCACTCGAAGTCTCCGGACACGCCGCAAGCTGGTCCTATCTGACCGGGTCGCTGGTCGCTGACCCGCAGGCGCTTACGCGCCTCGGCTGGGTGCCGGAAGTGTCAACGGCGCAGGGACTTGAGCGCCTGATGCGGGCGACGGTGACATAACACATGGTACCTAACCGGGCGCTCAGCCACCTTGCGACGCAACAAATTTCTCCAGCTTGTCGAAGGCTCCCAGCCAGCCGGTGTTGGGCGCGTCGCGGCTGGCTTGGTCGAAGAATTGTTCATGGTTGAAGGTCATCACGGTCCCTTCGCCGTCGCTTGCAAGCACCACCGTAACGAGCGATTCTCGCTCCGCAGTGGAACGCCACGCCCAGGTGAAAACGAGCCTGGTGTCGGCCATGACTTCACGATAGACACCGGTCACTTCGTGGTCCTCACCGTCTGGGGTACGGAATATGACGCGGAAACGTCCGCCGACGCGAACGTCCGCCTGCGCTTCCAAGGTGCGCGCCCCGGCAGGTCCGAACCAGCGCTGCATTTGCTCCGGATCGGTCCAGGCGGCGTAGACATTCGTCCGCGGCGCGTTGAACCGGCGCCGGATGGTGAGCGAAGGTTTCGTGCTGGTTGCGGCGCTGGTGATGATCGACACGGGGATCAGCTCGATATTTAGGCATTTAAGCAACGGTCGAGGGCCGAAGGATGTCAACCCGACCCACAATCGCAATTCAACTGCATTCACTCAAGACGAGGCTGGGAGCCAACAACTTCAGGCTGGCCTGATCAAAGCCCAAGCGAAGACGCCGCAGGCCCACAGTCCGATAGCGGTGAGACCCCATTCCAGCAGACCCCAATCGCGCATCAGCTCGCGCAGGGCCGTGGCCGGCGCGCCTGGCTGGAGCGCGTTGAGCCAGACGTTCACCGGCACGATCACGTAGTAGGCGTAGGGCCAACTCGCCAGCATGATGGCTCCACCGATTGTCCAACGGATATCACCCGTGCGCGCGTAGTCCGCAAAGGCGAGGATCGTCGATATGACCGCAAGCGCGGACAACAGGATAAAGCCGCGGCGATTGCTCGGCGTCCATTCGCGCATCATCGCGCGAGGAGCGAGTGTCATCCGGGCAGGTTGTTCGACGATGTTGATGTAAAGCGCCACGCCGACAAACGCGCATGCCGCTGCGAACGCAAACAAACCGGACTGCATGTGCGGACTCCTATGGGTGCGCGGCTCGTGCAGGAAGGACTAAGCTACCAACTCTCTCACGTCATGCCCGCGTGCGGTATCCTTTTAGAGCGGGGCCACGATACAATGCCTTGTGAGTGTCATATCGCGCCCATAAAATGAGTATCTGGTTCAAGCCATATGGAGGCGACGCAGACAGGAGGCGACAATGGGTTTGATGGACGTTCTCAACGGCATGCAGAATGGGCCACGCGGACAACGCCAGGCCCCGAGTGGGGGCAGCGGCGGCATGTCGCCACTCACGATGGCCCTGATCGGGCTACTGGCCTACAAGGCGCTTAAGCATCTCGGCGGCGGCCAGCAGGCAACGCCCGCCGGTGGCCGGACAGCCGGCCCGATCTCCCCTCCCGGCGGCAACCTTGGTGCAGGTCCAGGCGGCAGCCTTGCGGATGTGCTCAAGGGTGGCCTGGGCGGGTTGCTGGCCGGTGGCGCCGCTGGCAGCGTGCTCAGCGGCGGGCTCGGCGACCTCCTCAAACAGCTCGAGCAAAACGGCCATGGCGACGTGGCGAGCTCATGGGTCGGGACCGGACCAAACAAACAGATCTCACCTTCCGATCTCGAGAAAGCGCTCGGCTCTGAACAGGTGAACACGCTTGCCCAGCACGCCGGGCTTTCCAAAGGCGATCTGTTGGCGGGCTTGAGCGATCAGCTGCCAGAGCTCGTCGACCAGCTCACCCCACAGGGGCGGATGCCGACTGAGGCCGAAGCTTCACGCTGGGTTTAAAGCGAGTGACAATCATGTGGAGCATCATCTGGATCATCATCGTGGGTTTCGTGGCAGGCCTGGTGGCGCGCTGGCTGGCGCCTGGTCCCAATAACCCACAAGGTTTCATCCTCACCACTGTGCTCGGCATCGTAGGGGCGTTCCTTGCCACCTGGATAGGACAGGCGATCGGCTGGTACCATCCCGATCAAGGTGCTGGCTTCATCGCTGCCATTATCGGGGCGGTAGTGGTTTTGTTCATCTGGCACCGGCTGGTGGCGGCACACCTGATCAGCGATCCGGGCGCGGGACCGAAGACTTAGAGCGGGTCTCCGCGGATCGGCGCGTCGATCGCGTGCCGGATCAGCAAAACAACGTGGAGGGCCGGGACAGGATCCCGGCCATGACCGCAGCCGTGGGCGTCGACTACTAACCCACAACAAATTGCAATCCGACCCTGGTCTCCAGTGTCGCGCTTGCCGCATGCAGCGACACCGACCAAGTCTGATCCCCGACGACACCATCCGCCGGCACGCTGCCCCAAGTCTGAAACGCCTTGACCGACGCTTTGGTGGCCGGGCCGAAATTACCGTCGATCGCGCCCGGACCCGTGTTCCACGCGCCGGGCGCGCCAACAGCGAGCACCTGCTGCAGGCTCTTCACGACACTGCCACTCGCGCCTTGCTGCAGGGTCGGCATCGGACCCCCGTCCGGCAACGCCGCCCAGGTCAGTGGGCCAACCACGCCATCCGCAACGAGGCCGGCGCCTTGCTGGAAATCCTTCACAGCCTGCTCGGTCTTCGGGCCGAAATTACCGTCAACAACAAGGTCAAGATCGGGCGTGCGCCGCAGCGCCCGCTGCAGCCGTCGGACCGCGTCACCGGTTGCACCGGGAGAGATGGTGGGTTGTCCTGGATTGGGCATGTGCATCCCCTATGACTGAACATGGAGCGCGACGTTTGCGAGTTGGACGATACGCTTTTTTCGGAGCGCGCCCAGTGACGCGCTTCACAAAATTTGGCTGGACCCCGATACCGTCGACGTCAGAGCCTACGCGCGTCATCGCGTGCAGGCGTGTTCCACGCGTCACGCCCAAGGAGGCGTGCACCTTCTGATCGAGATGGGTCCAAACACTCTGGCCACGAAGAGCTAAGCGTGTACCCACATGATTGATTGATGAATGCGACCAATTGTGCGGGCGTCGTTCGCGTGTCGAACAAAGCGTCGCATTGATCAACAATATCTTCAGCAATCCGCCCGACCAGGCGGCGTGATTTGGTAACGATATCGATCCTATCAGGTAGCCGCTCCGGATCACCAGGAATGTGCGCGATCAATCGCTCGCGTTCGGTTTGTGGGGTGCGAACGCGCACACGCGCGGGCCAGCGACGCGGGAATCCATCCAACAAATTCTCGTCGGCGCGCACCGTGACCTTGTTCATGAATCGCAGAACATCGGTCGGCGCGTCGGCCGCTTGCGCCACGTCGAATTGGAGGTCCGGCACCAGTGCGGCGAGCGCAAGCTGAAACGGCTGGCTAGTAAGACGGGCAGTCCGGCCACCGACGATCCCGTGGTCGACCATCTTCAGGAACGGCGGCGGCACCGAAACGTCGATCGCCGTGACATCGTCGGACGCAACGCCGCTGTTGAGGAGTTCGCGGAAAGCCTGGGTTGCCGCCATGGTCTGGCGCGCCGCGCACCAGGGCTTGAACGAAACGTCCGTGAGTTTGGCGGGCGCGCCAAGATTTTCGGTCAGCACGGTGATCTTGGGCGTGATGCCGTAGACGGTGTTGAAATAGCTGCCTTCGAGAATACCGAGATCTGAAGTAAAACCGGCGCGAGCGGCCCGCGCCGCCAAAACGCCGTTTCGCGCCGCATGGCCAATCGCGAACCAGCGCGATCCTGTCGGCGCATTGTGATGTCCGACGCCGGGCGCCGCCAAAGTCAGTGCCTGCGCTAATGCGTGGGCGGCCTCGCTGGCAGACAGATCGAGGAGGCGCGCAGCAACCGCCGCGATGCCGACTGGCGCTGCGATCAAGCTCGGCCAGATGCCGCGATACAGGATGGTCGGGCCATCGAGCGCGAGGCCGAGCCGGATCATGACTTCGTAGCCGGCAACGATCGCTTCCTGCAGTGCGGCCGGATTGGGCGGCAAGGTTGCCGCAATGGTGAGCGCGCCTGGAATGACAATCGCGCCCGGCGTGATCATCGAAGCCAAATGGATGTCGTCGGTCTCGCTCAAGCGCGTAAGCGCGCAGTGGATCAGGATATCGAGCGTCGGATCGAAAAAATTTTGCAAAGCGTCGCGTTGAAATTGGCGAAGCGTGCGGGCTTCTGTCGTGCCCGCCGTCGCCACCCACGCGGTGACGGTGTCGATGACGCGAAGGACGAGCGCGGCACGCAGTGGTTCGGAGATGCTGCCGCGGATTCCCTGGGAGACGTAGGCGCCGAGTTGATCGATCGATGTCATGCCGGCCGGTCGCTAAACCTTTCTCGCCCGCATCTCTTCGCGCAGCTGCGTCGTGGTTGGCGCATCCAGCGACAAGTCTGTGCGGATCACGACGCCATATTGATTGCGTGCCGCCTCGATCGAGACCAGCTCGGCAATCACGTCGGCACGCACCGCCTCCGGTGCGCGCTCGAGCGGATCGCCCCAGCCGCCGCCGCCGCCGGTGCGCACGATCACCTCGGAGTTGACCGGCACGGTGCGGCGATTGCCGTAGCCGATGGCAAAATCATTCTCGCCCGGCTGGCGCAGCAGATACTCGCTGTATTCGCCGGGCTTGCCACCCCACAGGCCCCAGGGCGGACACTGCGAGCGTCGCGTCTGCTCGAAATTCCACTGACCCTCGACCAGATTACGCACGCGCACGTCGAGGCCAACGCCGCCGCGATATTTGCCTGGGCCGGCGGAGTCGCGGCGCAGTTCACGCGCCTCGATCAGGACCGGACACTTGAGCTCGATCGACTCGATCGGCCCGTTGCGCACGTCGCCTTGGCAGACCGACACCGAGGCAGACTCGCCGTCCTCGTGCGGCCGCCCGCCCCAACCGCCGCCCTCGATGCTTTGGATGACGAAGCGGCGGTTGGTCTTCGGGTGCACACCGAAGAATACGACGGTGCCACCGAGCAATCCGTGGTGGCCGGCCGGGACCCGGTCCGGCATGGCGGGCGCGAGCGCGCGCACGATTGTATCGACCACCGTCGGCACGATCGTGCTCCAGCCCGCCATCGGCGCCGGAAAGCGCGCCATCATGATGTTGCCCTCGGGAATCACGACCTTGAGGGCGCGGAACGAGCCCTCGTTGACCGGCTCGAGCGGCCCGGTCAGCGCCTTGTAGGCGACGCGCGCGCCCGCATAGGTGCGCGAGTTGATACCGGCCTTGCGCTCTTGCGAGCATTTCGACAGATCGATCGTCATGTCACTGCCAGAGATTGTGATCTTCGCATGGATCGGCACCGGTTCGTCGCGCTTGACCCCGTCATTGTCCATGGCGGCGTCCGCCTCGTAGACGCCGTCGGGAAGCTTTGCGACGACGTTGCGGCACTTGCGTTCGGTCTCATCGAAAATGGTATCGATCGCCGTCAGGATGGTGTCACGACCGTATTTGTCGAACAGCTCGTCGGTTCGGCGCGCCGCGAGGCGGCAGGCGGCCATCTGCGATTTCAGATCGCCGAGTGAGGATTCCGGGAAGCGGATGTTGTCCTTAATGACGCGATAGAGCGTCTCGTCGAGTTCGCCCTCGCGATAGATTTTCAGCTGGTCGAGCTGCAGCCCTTCGAGCCAGGGATCGGCGACGGTGGCGCCGGCGCCGAAGCCGGTGGATGTGCCGCCAACGTCGATCCAATGCGCCCGGACCATTGCGAACATCAGAAGCTCGCCTTTGTAGAAGTATGGCGTATAGATGACGATGTTGTTGAGGTGTTGACCGGCGACCGCCTGGTGGTTGGTGATGATCACGTCCCCTGCCCGGAACCCCTTTTCGCCATAGCGCTGCATGCCATCGACGATGATCACGCCAAGATCGGCGACGAAGTGCGACACGCCGCCGACATTCTGCGAAATGAGCTCACCTTTCGGGTTGAGCAAAGCAGTGCAATAGTCCCGTACCTCGTAGATCATCATGTTGTAGGACGTGCGCTGCAGATCAGCCGCCATCTCGTTGGCGATCGCCGGTAGCGCGTTGCGGATCACTTCGAGGGTGACGGGATCGAGTTGTTTGGTCATGCTGCGTCCCCGACCGAAATTACCAGCTCGCCTGACGGCGCTACCTCACAGTTATCGTGCTCGAACAGCACCGTCGTGGTGCCATGCTCCTGGATCAGGGCCGGCCCAGCAATGCGTTCGCCGGCACCGAGCGCCGCGCGGTCATAGACCGGACAAGCGATACTGCTTCGACGGATCGGAGAGATAAACTTCGCGTTGGCGCGCCGGCGCGGCGGTTCGGCGCTGCGCAAGCGTTGGAAATTGCAAGCGCGGGCGCTTGCCGATGACCGCGAGCCGGATGTTGACCATCTCTACCGGCTCCTCCGGGGAATGGTGGGCGTAGCGATGCTCATACATGACGTCGAACGCCTGGCGGATGCTGCGCCAGTTGGCGGCCTTGAGTTGATCTATGGTGACCGGCACCTGCAGGGTGAATTCCTGGCCGACGTAACGCAGGTCGAGGTGGATTTGCTGTTCGGCGTTGTCCTTGTGGCGTAGCCCGCTCATCGCCTCGCGCACCATCTCAGCGTGAGTCCGTACAAGCGCGGCGAAATCGATGCCTGCCAAGTCGCCGTAACAGGTGCGGATGAAATCGTGCCGCTCGTCTGCAAGCAGCATGCCGAGCGCAGAAAAGTGCGACGGGAACAAAGGCACGATCACCTTGGGCACGTGTAGCTCGCGCGCGACTGCCGCGATGTGCAGCGGACCGGCACCGCCTGCCGCCACCAGCACGAAATCACGCGGGTCAAAGCCTTTTTTGACCGACACTTCGCGCACGGCTAGCGACATGGTGGAGATCGAAATGTCGAGGATCGCCTGGGCTGCCGCAGTCAATTCCATCTTCAGCGGCGCTGCGATCTTCTCCCTGATACCGCGCGCCGCTGCCGCGCCATCGAGCTTCATCTGGCCGCCGAGGAAATTGTCAGGGTCGAGCCGTCCCAGCGCCACATTGGCATCGGTGATGGTCGGCTCGGTGCCGCCGCCACGATAGCAGATCGGACCGGGATCGGCTCCGGCACTGTGCGGACCGACCTTGAGTGCTCCGATGTCGTCGATCCAGGCGATCGAGCCGCCGCCGGCCCCGACCTCGACGACGTTGATCATGGGCAGCATCACCGGATGACCGCTGGCATATCCACCGACGTAGTAACCGGGCGCCATGGTGGGCTCGCCATCACGGATCAGGCTCGTCTTGGCGGTGGTGCCGCCCATGTCGAAGGAGATCACGTTGGGAAAGCCGAGTGCTTGCCCAACCCGGGCCGACGCGATGATGCCGCCGACCGGCCCCGATTCCATCATGGCCACGGGCCGATCGGTCGCGACCTCGGGCGTCATCACGCCGCCGTTCGAGCGCATGATGGCAAGGTCACCGCAGAATCCCACCGTGCCGAGGTCATCCTTCAGGTTCTTTACATAGCCCCCGACCTTGGGGCCAATGTAGGCATTAACCACAGTCGTCGAGGTGCGCTCGAACTCGCGATATTCGCGCAGGATCTCGTGCGAAAGCGAAAGATACGCGTCCGGCAGTGTACGGCGCACGATCGCGCCGGCCTGGCGCTCATGCTCGGGGTTTGCGTAGGAGTGCAGGAAAGAGACCGCAACAGCCTCGACGCCGGCGGCTTTGAGTTTTTCGCAAGCGTCCTCGACGCTCGCCGCCTGCAGCTTCTCATGCACCTCGCCAGTGGCGAAGAGCCGCTCATTGACCTCGCGGATCAGATGGCGCTCAACGAGTGGCCGGTGCTTGTGGAACAGGAGATTGTAAGCTTCCGGCCGGTTGCCGCGACCGATAATGTAGACATCCCTGGTCCCGCGGGTGACGATCAACCCGGTCTTGGCCCCCTTGCGTTCAATCAGGGTGTTGATTGCGATGGTCGAGCCATGGATCAAGTCATCGATCGCGCTCGCATCAAGCCCGCTCTTGCGGATGCAATCGATGATGCCGCGCGTCAACTGCGCCGGCGTGGTCAGGCTCTTGGCCTCGACAAATCGGTTTTCCTCGGCGTGAAAGCCGATCAAATCCGTAAAGGTGCCCCCAATATCTATGGCAACGACGATCATGGGCAGTCCCACAGCTTAGGCTTTTCCGGGAAGGCTTTTGGTGGGACCATAGAGCGACCACCGCGCAGGCGGGATGTCAAGCGGCGGGCGGCGTCCGATTTGCGGCCCGTATGGAGCGCAGCACAATCCGAGGCAGCGTAGCCCGCGTTGCGTTGCGCTTCGTGCGGGCTACAATCCACAACCTACCGGGAAACGCCTTTGAATACCCAGACCTTGCTCAAGGACGCCGACGTGAGCCCCGTGCAGCGCCGCTTTCGCGACGTTGTTGTCGACATGAGACGCGACCCAGATGGCGTGATCCGGCTGCTCGCCAAGGAGCCGCTGCAGCCCTATCCGGATCGGTTCCATGACCATCTTTGGCGCTGGGCGAAAGAATGCCCCACGCACACCTTCTTGGCGGAACGGCAGCCCGGCCGCGAGGGCTGGGCCACGATCACTTACGCGGAGACCGCTGAACGCGTCGGCCTGATCGCCCAGGCGTTGGCACAGCGCGATCTCGGCTCCGAACGGCCGGTGCTGATCCTCTCGGGCAACGCCATCGAACATCAGCTGCTGGCGCTGGCCGCCATGAACGCCGGTGTGCCGTTCGCGTCGATTTCGGTGGCCTATTCACTGATCAGTCAAGATCTCGGCAAGCTGCGCTACATCACCAAATTGCTCGATCCCGGCTTGGTTTATGCAGCGGACGGCGCGCGCTTTGCGCGCGCACTCACGATTCCCGAAATGCAGGGCCGCGAGATCGTGGTCAGCGTGCCGGCGTCCGAGGTACGCAGCGCAATGCCGTTCGCCGAATTGCTCAAGGGAGGTTCGGCCGCAGCCCTGGCACAACAGGCGGCCAAAATCGGCCCCGACACGGTGGCCAAATTCCTGTTCACATCGGGCTCGACCGGTACGCCGAAGGGCGTGACTATTACGCATCGCATGATCAATGCGAACATGATGATGTTCGAGCAGATCTGGCCGTTCATCGTTGAGCGTCCGCCTGTGCTAGTCGACTGGCTGCCATGGAGTCACGTGTTCGGTGGCAATCACAATATCGGGCAGGTGCTGCGCTCCGGTGGCACGCTCTACATCGACGATGGCAGGCCGATCGCGGGCGAGTTCGAACGCTCACTCCGCAACCTGCGGGACGTGTCGTCAACAATGTATCTCAACGTGCCGAAGGGCTTCGAGCTACTGCTGCCGGCATTGGTCAAAGATTCGGATCTGCGCAAGCGCTTCTTCGCCGATCTCGATGCCATGTTCTACGCCGCCGCAACCCTTCCGGAGCATCTCTGGCACGGCCTTGCCGAGATCGCCCAGCGCGAGCGGCCAAACAATCCGCCGAGCATGATCAGCGGCTGGGGGTTAACTGAGACGGCGCCCGGCTCGCTTATTCTCAACCGCCACGATGCCGAAATCGGCAACATCGGCCCGCCATTGCCGGGACAGGAGGTCAAGCTCGTGCCCAACGGCGGCAAACTGGAGATCCGGGTGCGCGGGCCGAACATCACGCCGGGCTATTGGCGCGCGCCTGAACTCACCAAACAGGCGTTCGACGAGGAAGGATACTTCATCACCGGCGACGCGGTGACGTTCGTCGATGAGGCTGACGCCAGCCGCGGCTTCCGCTTCAACGGCCGCGTGGCCGAAGATTTCAAGCTATCGTCCGGTACCCGGGTGCACGCTGCCGAAATTTGGGCGCGGGCCCGCCAGGCGCTCGGTGCGCTGGTGTTCGATGTGGTGTTGGCGGCGCCGGATCGTGACGACCTCGGCCTGCTGATCTTTGCACCGGCCGGACGCGTCGTCGACGCGACTTACCGGGAAGCCTTGCGAGACGCAGTGCGGCGCATGAACGAGGGCATCAGCGGTTCCTCGCGGCTGGTGGCGCGTGCGCTGGTGCTCGATCAACCGCCATCGCTCGATGCCGGTGAAATCACCGACAAGGGCTCGCTCAACAGCCGCGGCATCCGCGAGCGCCGGCAGGCCGAGGTCGAGCGGCTCTATGACGACGGCGATCCCGAGGTGATCCGGCCGTAAGTGTCCCGGCGCAGTACCGCGCGCACCCTCTGACACGAACTTCGGAAGCAAAGGGGCACTAGCAAGCCTATGATTCTAGTGCCGCTTTTCGATTTTCCTAAACGACGTTGCTGCGACTGTTGTGGGAACTTCAAATCGGCGGCGCTAGGCGACATATAGTGGAAAACCAGGGAGGATAGAAATGGGCTTCGCCGCATTTGCGCGCGCCAGTGCCGCAGCGCTCGTTTTCGGCTTCGTGTCGGCGGCGCACGCCGACTTTCCGGATCGCCCGATCAAGATCGAGAGCGGGTTTCCGGCCGGGGGCGGTGCTGACATCCTGATCCGATGGTACGCGGAAAAGCTGCGCGAACTCACCGGCCAGCCGGTGGTGATCGAGAACAAGCCGGGCGCTGGCGGCAATCTTGGCACCGACGCGCTGGTGAAGTCGAAGCCCGATGGCTACACCATCATGCTGGCACCGAGCTCCGCCATCGCCGGCAACATCTATCTCTACAAGAACCTGCCGTTCAATCTACGCACCGACGTTATACCGATCGTCACCCTGGCGCAGCTCGGCTTTGTGCTCACCGTCAATCCGGAGAAGACGCCGGCCAAGACGGTCGGCGAGTTTGTCGCGCTCATGAAAGCGAAGAACGGTCGCGCGACCTACGGAATTCCAACAACCACAGCGCACGCCTGCGCAGCCCTGCTGATGGCGGCGGCGGGCTTTGAAGGCACGCAGGTCGCATACAAGGCGATGGCAGCAGCGGTCTCCGACGTTGCTGCCGGGCAGATCGACTTCGTGATGTCGGATGCGCCGTTCGCGCTCACCCAGGAGAAACAGGGCAAGGTCAAGGTTCTGGCTGTGACGTTGCAGCAGCGCAGCACCGCATTTCCGCAGATTCCGACGCTCGCCGAACAGGGCATCAAAGGCGCCGAACTTTCCCCTTGGTGGGCCGCCTACGCACCGGCCAAGACGCCGCCCGAGATCATCGCCAAGTACGCCGACTGGTTCAACAAGATCAACGCCATGGCGGATACGCGCGACTACCTCGTCAAACAGGGGATGGAGCCTTTACCCGGCTCCACCGATCAGGCCAAACTGCGCCTGCAAGCAGAGATCGAGCGCTGGGCCAAAATCGTGCAGATCGCCAAACTCGAGGCGCAGTAGATGCTGGCCAAGGAGCGGCGGGAGCGGCTGCTCGCGGAGATGCGCCGCGAGGGCCTCGAGGCCATGGTGGTTTACGGGACGTTCCTGGCAGGAAGCCTACCTGCGCTACGTATCCGACTTCGGCATACTGGAAGGCGACGGCATCGCGATCCTGACCGTGGACGGACGTTGTCGGCTATTTGTTGAAAGCGTGGCCGAGGCCGAGCGCGCGCAGGGCGAAGCAATCGGGATCGAGACCAGATTTACTCGCAACCTTGCGCGCGCGGTGGGCGGCGAGCTCGAGAGCATTTCCAACCAACGTCTGGTCGCTGCGCCGCGCGCGCTGCTCCCGGCGTGGCTGACGGCGAGCGAGCGGCGCGTCCGGCTCGACGACGGCACCGCCCTGCTCGATCGCCTGCTGATGGAAAAGGCGCCAAACGAGATCGCGGTCATGCGGCGCGCGGTTGCGCTCGCCGACGAGGGCTACGAATTCTTCCGGCAGGCGGCTCGGCCCGGCCGCAAGCAATACGAGGTCGTCGCGGACGTGGAGGCCTTTCTGCGCCAAAAAGGCTCGCCCGACAATTTCATGATCATCGGGTCCGGCAATGCGGACGTACGTGGCATGGCGCCGCCGTCGGAGCGCGCGCTCAAGCAGGGCGACCTCGTGACCACCGAACTGACGCCGGCGATCGAAGGCTACCTCGCGCAGATCTGTCGAACCCTGGTACTCGGCAAGGCCAACGCGGTGCAAAAACAGGCGTTCGCGATCTGGCACGAGGCCATGGAGGCCGGGATCGCGGCGGTGAAGCCGGGCGTGACCGCCGCCGATGTGGCCCGCGCTGAGAACGACGTTTTCCGTCGCCACGGACTTGGCGAATACACCACCAGTAAATACACGCGAGTACGCGGTCACGGACTCGGACTCAGCACGGACGTGAAGCCGTCGCTATTGGAAGATGTCGACATTGTGCTGCGACCTGGCATGACCATTATCGTGCATCCCAACACGTATCATCCGGAAGCGGGCTACATGGTGCTTGGCGACGTGGTTGTAGTGACCGAGACCGGTTGCGAACGGCTAACGCGGACGCCTGCGGTGCTGTTCGAGACGCAGGCGTGAGGACTAGATGCGCCGCGGCTTGATTTCCTGGTCGAAAGCAGAGCTGTCGGAAAGCGTGCTCGATGCGCGGGTCGCGCGCGTGCAGGCCGCGATGGTGGCTGCCGGCGTCGATGTGCTAGCGGTCTACACCAATCCGGCACGCGAATCGGGCGTGGCCTGGTTCACCGGCTTCATCCCATATTGGAACCAGTGCGTGATGCTGCTGCCGCGCGCGGGCCGCCCGGTCCTGGTGGCCGGGATGACGGCGCGGGTGCGTGATTGGATCATGCGCAACGCCCATATCGAGAGCGTTGCCAACACGACCAAGCTCGGCGCCGAGGCCGGGCGTCTGATCGCGGAGAAGAAATCCAACGCGGTGGTCGCGATCGCCGATCTTGAGAGCGTACCGGGCAGCGTCGTGGAAGGAATTCGCACCGGTGCCGCCTCGGTGGTCGACGGCAGCGCGCTTCTGGAGCGGGCGCGCGCGCCTTCCGATCCGGCCGAACTCATGTTCGCGTTCAAGGCTGCGTCGATCGCGCACGCGGCGCTCGGGAGCGCGAAGGCCAACGAAATCGATGCTGCCCACCTGGTGGCGGCGATCGACGGCACAGCGCGGCGATTAGGCGCCGAGGAGGTCTTTGTGGCGCTCGCGCCCGATCTCATGGCCAACCGCCGGCTGATCCGGTTGGAAGGAACGGCGTCGCTCGGTTCGATCTTCGCGGTGCGGCTCTCGCTCGCCTACAAGGGCACCTGGGTGCGCATGGTGCGCACGCTTGGACGAGATGATATGTTGGCGCATGACGTCGTCGGCGCGTTGGAGAGCTTCGCCGCGGCAACCGCGATGCTGCCGCACACCGATCTGTTGGAGCGTTTTGCCGCTTTCCTAGTCGAAGGCTGCCGTACAACGACGCCGCTCGAACCGCTGACCGGGTCGATGCTCGCAGAGAATCGCGCGATTGCGCCCGGCACGGTGGTCACCGTGCAGGCGACACTTGAAACAAACGGACGGGCCATTCTGGTCGGTGCCCCTGTCCTGGTCGGACGCAACGGCGAAGCATCAAGCGCGCTCGTGGCCCCGCAATTCGATATTGCGGGGTGACATGTTGGGAGGAACGCCATGTTCCGGCCAGTGGTCGTGCTTACGTTTGCCCTCGTTTGCACCTTGGGTAAAGGGCTTCCGGTGATGGCGCAGGGGAACGCGCCGCCGTTGAGCGGCGCCCTGGCACGGCTCGAACAATTTCCGCAGCCGCTACGGCGCGTTGGCTTTGTCTCGCCGCTCCCGATCAGCGACACCGTGCCCTACATGTTCTACGGCACCTTTCGGCAGGGAGTGATGCTGGTCGAAGGGTCTTTGCAGCTGCGCGGCTACGACACAGCTTCGGCGCGCGCGGCGCTCGGCGAACTCGATCACACGCTCGCCGGCGTCAAAAACCGCGGTGTAGAACTGATCGTGATCGGTGGCAGCGTGCTGTCGTTTGCCTACGACCGGCCAGCCCTGCTGGCGCGCCTCAAGAAAGCGAGCCAGAAACTCGGCGTCCCGGTAACGACTGACATGGAGGCAACGGTCGACGTGATGCAGCGTGCCGGCGCCCACAAGCTTGCAGTGGCGCACCGCTTGACAGGCCTCGATGACAAGGCGCTGACGGACTATTTAGTGGCCGCCGGCTTTTCGGTCGAAGGCATCGTCGGACCGCAGCTCGTGGTCGCGACGCGTGCCGGCACGGCGGCCGATGAGATCTCGGTTTTTGCGCAGACCGGCGAGGCGGCCGGACAAATGTATCCACACGCCGACGGCATTCTGTTTCTCGGCGGCAGCACGATCAACTATCCGTACCTTGCCACTATCCAGCGGGCTACGGGCAAGCCGGTGTTCAACAACACGATGGGACTTCTGGACTATGTCGACACTTGGCTGAGCGCACACCCGAAACGTGCCCCGTAAGCAATCACGCGAGCCACCCGCGCGTGAGCCAATCGCTCCCCGCGGTGCAGAAGGCTGCTGACATGACTTCGTTATGGAAGACCTGGGCAGCGTGCAGACAGGTGCAAGGTCAGACTGAGCCGCTCGATACCACGATTAAAGATCTGTTCGCGCCCAATATTCGTCGAAGTAGGGCAGCAGCGCCTTGGTATATCCGGGACGGCGGGACGGACGTTGCAGTCGATCGGGGGCGTAGCCGAGATCGCCTTCGGACTTTGGTCCGGCACGGGCCGCAGCGTCCATTGGTGATTTAGTTCGGCTTGTTGCTTGAGCCTGATCGCCCCTGCTTCTGGACGGTCGTCGGCTGGCTCGTGCCGCGCGCATCCGCCCATGGATCGTTGGTTGCCTTTTTCTGATCGGGCACCTTCTTCATCGTCGATTTGTAGGCTTCATCGATAGCCTGATCCCGGTCAAGCTCCTCCTGGGTTTTTTTGCGATCATTGCCCAACATGTTGATGCCACCGATTTGCGCGACCGCCGGTCCCGCCAGCAAGACGATGGCCAGTGCGACCATAAAGGTCTTCATGACGCCCTCCCCAAGGTTGCGGTCTTCCGTTGCACCCATCACGTGGCGAAATTTAGCCCACCCGGAAGGCGCGGTCCGAATTACGGGCGCACAAAGCCGTGTTCGGTCAGCCACTCGCGGATGCGGGCACCGGCTTCGAGCTGGCCACTCGACGCACCCTTGCGGATCGGTTGACCGTGATGGTTGCCGTGGATCTTGTGGCGCGTTTTGGATCGGGACCCGATCCAGCGATAGATGGCCTCGGCCTCGCTTGGGAACACGCTGTTGTCGCCGGTATATTCGATCATCAGCGTGGGTTGGCGGATGTCCGGCGCACATGCCTCCATTGACGCGTTGGAGGAGAGGCCGGACCAGTTGGACAACCAGCTTTCGGGCGTGCAGACGCGGGCGAAACCTACGCTGCCGTAATTCGACGCAATTGGGTTCGGACCCCACAACGTGCCGTAGGCGCGGTCGGAAGGCTCGAGCGAAAGATCGAAGCAGCGCGGATCCGCATCGGTGCGCCAGACCGTGAAGATCGGCGAATAGGCGGCCATGATGGCATCCGCACGATTGGGATTGTCCCTGGCCCGCCGACGTGCTTCCGCGCGCCGCTCGACATGCGCACGCGCCGTTGCGTCGATGCGCGCCACGCGAGCGCGCTGAGCCGCACGATAGCGGGTCAAGAACTCCGGGGCGTAGGACGAGGACTCCGGAGGCAGGCGAAACCCGTTGGCGCCGCTGAATGCCGACAGGCTTTCGTCCGTCTGCAAGGGGTCGTGCTCGTCGATCACTGCCGGGTCGACGCTGTTCATCAACAGGCGTCCTTGGCCGAGATGCGATGAAACCAGAATCACGCCGTCCGCGGACGGCAGGGTTGCGGTGTCCAGACCGGTGGGCCGGCCCGCCGGCGATCGCTTGATGCGCGCCTCGCCCGGGCGCGCCGCCTGTTGACAATAGAACGCCGCCAGCGGACCTCCGCCGGACGTGCCTTGCAGGACGGTTTTTTCAAAGCCGGCCTGCTCGCGCAGAAAGCGTTGACCGGCCGCGAGATCGAGCAGCGCGGTCTCATGCTCGAGACGGATATCATTGCCGGGCGAGCGCGCGCCTTGCACCCACACGGCGCAGCCGCCGATCAGCACTTCCGGGATCACATATTGCGTTACCGAGAGTTCGCGCGGGTGCATGGCGCACACGACCGCGCGTTCGCCACCGCGCCGATAGAGATAGCCCGTGACCTGCGCGCCATCCTCCGTGCCCAAGGCGTGGATGGTGATGCTCGTGTCGGCCGGCAGCCGCTCCTTGTTCCAGACCGTGCCGCGCAGTCCGGCGGTCGTGGTCGCCACCGGCCGGGCAACAGAGGCTGTGTCGGGCATGGCAACTAATCCTTCTGCGTGATCTGCGCGTCGTCACGCCGGCTCAGCTACGACGGGATCGAAACCGGCAACACGGCCGATCATCGCGTCGATATCGGCGGGTGCGTGCTGGTCGCGCCAGGCGACGTGCTGGTCCGGTCGGATCAAGGCATAACGCGCCCCATAGAGATCGTTGAGCCGGCGATCGGCGGGCCTCACCACGGTCAACGGCACGTCGCGCCGTTTGGCGGTCGCTGCGATACGATCGGCGTCGTCTCCCGCATCGGTGACCAGCAACGTAAACCCTTTGCCAAAATGGTCATAGAGCGAGGAGCCATCCGTCAACCACGTGTGCGGAGCAAGGCAGCCGGGATGGGCGGACGGCTCGTAGTTGCCGAAATGCGCATCCGGCGGCGCCGTACCGTCGGCAATGGTCAGGGGCGAGCCGGAATAATTGCAGCCCAATACAACGCCGAGTGATTTGAACTCGCGGACCTTGGTCTTGAGGATCTCTTCGCCCACGGCGTGGCGCGCCTGCGCGCCTTCGGGACTATCCTTTTCCAAATTCTCGCGCAGGAAGCGGTCGGTGAGAACCGCGTAATTGCTCACCGCCTCGTTGATCACGAAGCGATGTACTGGGCGGCGTTCCTGCTCGTAGGTAGCGAGCAGCGCCGGCCCGCCCCAGCCTTGCAGCGTCGCGGCGATCTTCCATCCGAGATCGACCGCATCACCGATCCCCATGTTCATGCCGTAGCCCCCCATCGGCGGATGCAGGTGGCAGGCATCGCCGGCAAGAAGAATGCGCCCGGACGCGTATTGGTTCGCGAGCAGACTGTGGGCGGCCCAACTGTCGGTGACCACAATTTTGAAATCGACATCACGCCCAACCGCGCGCACGACCTTGTCGCGAAGTTCGCGTTCGTCAGGCACTCCCTCACCGTTTGGAATTTGGAGACCGAATGTCCATTTGTCGCGCTCAAGCGGCGCAATGATGCCGGGCGCACCGGTGTTGACGAGCCAATACATCAGCGCCTTGCCCTGGGGGTTGATGGCGCTCAAGCGTGGCGCATGCAGCACGACGTTGACGTTGCGCGCATAAGCGTGCTGCCCTTCCATGCGGGCACCAATGACCTGACGGACGTTGCTTGCCGAACCATCGGCGCCGACCAAATATTTGGCCCGTACGCTGATACGCTTGCCGGTTTCGAGAGCGGTGAATTCGGCCGCAACGCCGTGTGCGTTCTGAGTGGCACCCTCGAATCGCGCGTTGAAACGCACATCCGCTTGGGGAAGCGCGCGCAGATGATCGCGCAGCACGGCCTCTACGACATATTGCGGGATCCATTCCGCCGGCTCGTTGAAGCGCTCGTCGCGCACCCTCGCCCCGTAGAAGGCATTGTCGAACATCGCGAGCTGATGGCCGAAGAGACGTGTGGCGAAAATCACGTTGCGGGGAAAATCCTGCGGCAGTGGCGAGGCTTGCCGGATCGTCTCCGCCAGACCCCAGCGTCGCATCTGCGTCATCGAGCGCACGTTTGTAGTCTTGGCACGCGGCTGCAAGCCAACCCGATCATGCTGCTCGATCAGCGTGCAACGCACGCCGCGGCCGGCGAGCTCGATCGCAAGCGAAAGACCCACCGGGCCCGCGCCGACGATCAAAACGTCGGTTGTGATCGTTTCGTTCTCGTTCATCGACACCGCACTTTGCATTCCAGCAACCGCTACTGCGCCATCTTGCAGTCCTGATAGAAGCTATCCTTCCCATCCTTGACCGCAACGTCGATCTTGGCGAATTCCAGTTCGCCGTCCGGGCGCTTGGCAACTTCGGCGATGTAGTAGTCTTGGATAGGGAAATGGTTGACGTTGAACTTGAAGTTGCCGCGTAACGACTTGAACTCCGCCTTACGGAGCGCAGCGCGCAGCGCGTCGCGATCGTCGATGCGCCCGCCGATCGAACGAATCGCCGCGTCGATGAGTATGACTGCGTCATACTGGTCGGCCGAATAGAACGCTGGATCTCGACCGTGCTTGGCGCGGAAATCGGCCACGAACTTCTTGTTCTGCGGATTGTCGATGAACGGGAAATACGGACCGGCAACTTTCATCCCGAGCGCCGTGTTGCCTTGCGCCTTCAATGACAAGGCGTCGGAGACGGCGAACGAGTACACCGGCACATTGAGCCCGGACTGGCTGTATTGCTTGACGAACGCCACCGCGGGCGCCCCGACGAAGAACACGAACAGCGCGTCCGGCTTGGCGGCACGCACCTTGGCGAACTCGCTCGAAAAGTCGAGTTGGGTCATCGGTGTATAGGCTTCGCCGACATTCTCGCCCTTGAAGGTGCGCTTGGCGCCGTTGATGTGATCGAAGCCGGCCTGGTTGTCGAACCCCATGAAGTAGACGCGCTTGAAACCGCGGTCATTGAGATAGCGGCCGACCGCTTCATCGACCTGATCGTTCTGCCACGCGGTGAAGAAGAAGTTCGGATTGCAGTCTTTGCCGGCAAACATCGCCGGACCGGCATTGGCGCTGACCACGATGCGACCGGATTGGATCAATGCCTTGGACGCGCCGATCAACGCCGGAGTTGCGATCACACCGGTGACGAGGTCGACCTTGTCCTTATCGAGTAGCTTCGATGCGGCCTGTACGGCCGCTGCGGCGTCGGCCTGGTCATCGGCGGTGGCGAGATCGACGCTGAGCCCGCCGATCTTGCCGCCGAGGTCCCCAATGGCCATGTCGAGGCCGCGGCGCTGCTCAACCCCGAGCGCGCCGATCGGGCCGCTCATGGTCGACATGAAGCCAAGTTTCAGGGATTTCGGCTCCTGGGCGCGTGCAGGAGCGGAGAAACCCGCGAGCGTCGCCAGTGCCACCAACGTGGCGAAGAGCCTGAAGCTGTTCATGACCTGATCCTCCCGAATGCCTTGGCGTTTCCGATTTGCTGATTACTGCGGTTCGCGCAGCGCGTTCGCGATCACCGGTGGCGTCGGGTTGGCCGAACGGTAGTCATCGAGCCGCCGGCGGATTTCATCCGGAATGCCGATCGCGGCGCGCCGGTCGTCGTGCTTGACAAAGATCGACGTGACACGGCCGAAAAACACATCGTCGCTATTGTCGAGACGGTTGGCGTGCACCAGCAAATTCATGGTTCGTGTACGCAGATCACCGACGTAGACCCGCATGTCGAACTGGTCGTCGGGCCACAACGGGCTGCGAAACACCATCGAGAGGGCTTTTCCGGGCGCCTGGTAACCATGCGCCAGATCGGTGCCGATCCAGCCTGCCCCGAATAACCAATCGCGAAACAAGTGCACCGCAGACAGGAGGTAATGCGGAAAGTTTCCCAAATAGACGACGCCGGCAGGGTCGCACTCGGCCCACCGCACGGTGCGCCGAACCGTGAATGGCGAGAGCGCGGCGATGTGCTCGGTGGCAAGCATGCTCGCGTCGTCCGGGATTGGCGTTGCCAGGTTCATGCGCCCAGCTGCTGAATGGTCTCGCCCTTGCGGGCGCGGTAGCGCTGGTAGTCCTGATAGAACGACGGCGCGTAGACTTGGAGGCGCTGGTCGTCAACACGGCCGGTGCGTGTCAAGAATCCGTAAGTGAAATCCATCGCCGGCCCGCGCATCACTTGGCGGAGGTTCTCGTACCAGCAGAAGCTTTTCTCGGCAGCCGCGCCAAATGCGTCGCGGATAGGCCGGCGGATCTCGACATAGCGTGCAAGCCCGCCGGCCACGTCGTCGCCCACATCGGCGAATGCCTCGAACAGGGCGGCCGCGTCGTCCATTGCCAGACGGGTACCCGACCCGATCGAGAAATGCGCGCTACGCAGCGCATCGCCCACAAGCGCGATGTTGCGGAACGTCCAGGTCGCATTGGTCACGACGTTGAAGTTTCGCCAGTTGGATTTGTTGTCGATCAGCCGGAAGCCCGCCAATTCGGGCGCGAATATTGTTTCGACGGTCCGGCGCCGCTCGTCATCCGACATCCGGTCGAACCCGCACTGCTGCCATGTTTCGCAGTCGCACTCGGCTACGAACGTGCTCATGTGCGGCGTATAGGCGTAATAGTGGGCGACGAAACGGCCGCCCTTCCACGTTCGAAACACAAGGGCATTCGGCACGAGCGCCGTGGGGACCCCATACCACGCGAACTTGTTGTTGAGGAAGTACGACTTGGTGCCGAATTCAACACTACGGCGGCTGCGCACGGCGGAATTCACGCCATCCGCGCCCACAATCAGGTCGTAATCAGCGAACCGGTTGAGATCATCGATCCGGCAGTCCTGCACGAGCTGGACGCCAACCTCCTGACAGGCGGATTGCAGAATCGTGAGCAGCTCAAGCCGTTCGATCGCTCCGCCCGAGGTCGCGTATTCGAGCAACACGTCCTCACCGTCGAGATGGATGTTCTGGCGGTTGCTGAACACCATGACGGCGGCCAGCTGATCGTGCACCTGCGGATCGACGCGCTTCATGCGGGCGCGCGCCGGGCCGCCGAGCGTCACCCCAAACCCATAGGTGGCATTACTCGGATTTTGCTCGAACACGACGACGTCGTCGTCCGGCCGGGCGCGTTTGATAAGGCGGGCGAAATACAATCCACCCGGACCGCCGCCAATTATCGCAATCTTCATGTGGGCGCGCCCCCGGCCTGCCTGCGGGCATACGCAGTCGCCTCGGCCTTAACCCTCGCCGCTATCATCTCCTTGAGTAAGGGCTTGGACACCTTGCCGGATGAGGTCATTGGGAAATCCGACACGATTTCGATGCGCTCCGGCCATTTGAATTTGGCCATGCCGGCGCGCTCGAGAAACGCTCCAAGCTCTGCGACGGTGAGATCGGCGGCACCGGGTACCAGAATGACGAAGGCACACGCGCGCTCGTCATAGGCCGGGTCCGGCATGGGTACGATCGCAATCGACCCGATCTTGGGATGGCTTGATGCGACGGTCTCAACCTCCATGCAGTTGATCTTCTCGCCCCCGCGGCTCACTACGTCCTTGAGGCGCCCCTCGAAGGTGAGATAGCGCTTGCCCGCGATGGTTTTGAAACCGCACAGATCACCCGTGCGATAGAACATGTCGGAGGTGAAAGCCTCCTTGTTGCGGTCCTCCGCATCGAAATAGCCGTGGATAACGTTGGGGCCCTTGCTCACGAGTTCTCCAATTTCACCGTCGGCACAGTCCTCTTCGGTGCCAGGTCGCAGCAGACGGATCTGATCGAACTCGGATACCGGTCGACCGACAGTCCCGACCAGAGCTTCGCGTGGATCGTCCGGGTGGCCGAAGCAGATCAAGCCTTCGGTCATGCCGAACAACGGCACGGCCCGGGCGCCGGTCATCTTCTCAATTGCCGGCACCCCTCCCGGAACACTGAACGCTTTGACGTTGTCGAACGACAGCCGATCAAGCACACCAGCAGACTTCATCCGCAGCAGGATCGCGGGCGGCGCGCAAATCCAATTCGGCCGGCGAGCGGCTAGCAACGCCCCGATCACGTCCGGTTCGAGGCTTGGGGTAATCGCGATCTCGCCGCCGGAAAACAGCGCAGGGCCCCAGTAACAAATCATCGGGGCATTATGGAGCAGCGGACTCGGCGTGTAGGCCACGACGGTCTCGTCGAAGCCGATGTAGCGTGTCATTGCGCGGATGCTGTAGAGATATTCGTTGTGGAAGCGCGGGATGATCTTCGGAACGCCAGTGGTCCCCCCCGAGAGTTGAAAAATTGCGACCTGCCACGGATCGCGCTCAACCGTGCCGATCAGCGCGCGCGCCTGGGTGCGATCGATCGAGGCCGCAAGGTCCTCGAAGCCGTGGACGTTGTCGGTGCCGGGGAGAAGTCGCGCGCGCATGGCTACGATGTGGGTCATGCTTGGAGTTTCGGCGCGAATCTCGCGCGCAAAATTGATGAAATCGAACTTATCGACGTTGCCGTCGACAAAATGTGCCCGCGCGCCCGCGTGGCGCGCCAGGTAGCCAATCTCGTGCTTGCGATGCGCCGCGAGCGTACAAATCGGGATCAGCCCGGCCTTGAGGCACGCGACGTATGAGAAGACCAGCTCCTTGGTGTTGGCGAGCTGAAAGACGACGCGATCGAGTGGCTGCAAACCAAGTCGAAGGAGCGCACCTGCCGCCCGGTCGGTGATGTCGTCAAGCTCGCGATACGTACAGGTGAGGCCAATCTCCGAAATCGCGATGCGATCACCGTGGCGCTTGATCACGTCGTTGAGCGCGCTCACCAGGGTTTCCTGGGTGAGCACACCGCGTTCGACGTAGTAGGCACTTTCCGATTCCGGGCGGTACACGACCCCGGGAATGGGCTTTGCTACCCGCGTCATCGTCCTCCCAGCCTCCTCGGCAGATCCGCTATTGTCGGAATTTCCGGTGCCGGAACTCCAGGATCGGTAGCTTCGACACTTATGTAGAATTTTCGTCATTTACGTCTGAAAGTCAAGACGCCAATGGTGACGCGATAGGCGGTCGGCCTTAAACGCCGAGAAAGCGTTGAACGTCAGCATAGTTGGCGGCGAGTTCGACGGAGGTGCCGCGCCACACGACGCGGCCGCGCTCGATCACATAGTGGCGATCGGCAAGGCGCAGGACCTCGCGCAGATTCTTGTCGATCAGGAAGATCGACTGACCAGCCGCCTTCAACGTTCGCAATACCTGCCAGATCGTCTGGCGAATGACCGGCGCCAAGCCTTCGGTGGCTTCGTCGAGTATCAGCAGCTCGGGATTGGTCATCAGCGCGCGGGCGATGGCGAGCATCTGCTGCTCGCCGCCAGACAGCGACGCGCCGAGCTGTTGGCGCCGTTCGGCAATCCATGGAAAGAGTTCAGTCACCGTTTCTAGCGTCCACCGGGCGCTCCCCGGCCGACGATGAGCCGCGGTGGCCGTCAGATTTTCGCGCACTGTCAAGTCGGTAAAGATCCCGCGTCCCTCCGGCACCAAACCGAGGCCGCGGCGCGCGATGCGGTACGGCGCCAGCCCGTGCAGATCCCTGCCGCCGAACGTGATCGATCCGGCATGGGGTTTGGTCAGGCCCATGATCGAGCGCACGGTCGTGGTCTTTCCCATGCCGTTGCGTCCAAGCAGCGTCACGACCTCGCCCTGTCCGACAGCAAGATCGACCCCGAACAGGACTTGGCTTCGGCCGTAGCTTGTCTGCAGTCCCTCAACGCGCAGCATTGATCAGCTCCGCGCGTGGGTCGACCTCTTCCTCGCCCAGATAAGCAAACCGCGCGTCCGGGTTTTCGCGAATCTCAGCAGGCGTCCCACTGGCGATGATGCGGCCGCGTACCAGCACTGAGACGCGATCCGCCAGCGCGAACACAACATCCATGTCGTGCTCAACCAGTAGAACCGTGTATGCGCCCTTGAGCCGGCGCAGCAGGTCAGTCATGGCGCGCGATTCCTGGGTACCGAGGCCCGCCATCGGCTCGTCCAACAGCAGCATCTTTGGCTGGATCGCGAGCGCCATTGCCAATTCCAGCTGTCGATGCTCGCCATGCGACAGGCCGGCGGCAATGGCATCGTTGCGTCCCATTAACCCGACATCACGCAGACGCGCCCGCGCCGGCTCCCGCAATTGACCGACCGTATTCGCCGCACGCCAGAACTTGAAACTGTGCGGCTCGTGCGCCTGCACCGCCAGCGCCACATTTCCCTCAGCAGTAAATGATGAGAACACACTCGTGATCTGGAACGACCGCGCCAGTCCAAGACGCGCGCGCTGATCGACGGAGAGATATGTTATGTCGCGACCTTCGAATAAGATCCGGCCAGCGTTGGGCCGTAACTCCCCGGTCAATTGACCAATCAACGTCGTTTTGCCGGCGCCGTTCGGACCGATTAATGCATGCATTTCGCCAGGCATGATAGTGAGCGAGACGTCGTCGGTCGCGACCAGCGCGCCGAAGCGCTTGGCCAATCGGGCGGTGTGCAACATTGGCTGGCTCACCGGGCGGCCTCCGGCTCGGGGGAGGTGGCCGCGGGTGCGGGTTGCAGCGTCGCCGGTGGGGTCGCAGCAGGCTCGCTGCGGCGCGCCAGGAAACCAGCGAGGCTTCCTTTGACCAGCAAAATGCGAACGACGATCAGCAAGCCGAAGAACAGCAACCAGTGCTGCGTCCAGTCCGACACGATCTGCTGAAAGAACACGAAAACCGCCGCCCCAAGCACCGGGCCGATCAACGTGCCGGACGAGCCGAGAATGACCATGGCCAGGAAGTTGCCCGACTGCTGCCAGCTCAGGAGTTCGGTGCTGACGTGGGTCGTATGGTTCGCGAGCAGTGCGCCCGCGAGCCCGGCGATCGCACCCGAAATGCAAAAGGCGACGAGCCGATAGCGAAACGGCGGAAAGCCGATGGCTGCGAGCCGGCGCAGGTTGTCGCGGCCACCCTGGATAACCATTCCAAATCGGGAACCGACGATCCGGAGCGAAACGCCCACGACGATGATAAGCAGCACGAGCACTAGGTAATAGAACGTCACGTGATTTTCGATGTCGATTAGCCCGCCGATCGTGTTGCGCCCGGGGAGCGGAAAGCCATTCTCGCCGCCGAGTTGCCGCAGGCTGAGCCAGAAATAGTAGATCATCTGCGCGAAGGCGAGCGTCACCATGATGAACTGAAAGCCGCTGGTGCGGAGCGCTAGCGCGCCGATTACCAGCGCACAGAGCGCCGCTGCGGCGACTGCGAGCGGCCAGACCACAAAAGCGCTGGTCACGCCGTTGAGGGTAAGGACGCCGGTGACATAGGCCCCCATACCAAAGAAGGCAGCCTGACCGAAGGTGAGCAGCCCGGCATAGCCGATCAGCAGGTCGACGCTGAGCGCCACCATCGCCAGAATGGCAACCTGGGTAGCAAGGCGCGTGTAATAGACCTCGCCGAAAGCCGGAATTGCAGCGGCCAGCAGCACCAGGACGCCGTAGAACACGCCCGCTCGGCTCACGTGCGACATGTCAGCCCCGTCCCGCGCCGAACAGGCCAGTGCGGCTGTACAGCAGCACCACCGCCATCAGGATATAGACGGCCATGCCGACGATAGCTGCGCTGGCATTGCCGCCAACCAGATGCGGGATCACGACGCGGCTCATGGTGTCGAAGACGCCAACCAGGAGAGCGCCGACCAGCGCGCCTCGAATCGATCCCATTCCGCCGATCACGATCACCACCAGGGTGAGAATGAGAATGGGGTCACCGATACCCGACTCAACCGACAAAAGCGGACCCGTCATCATCCCGGCGAGTGCCGCCAGCGCCGCGCCGATCGCGAACACGACCGTGTAGAGAAATCCGATGTTAACCCCGAGTGCTTCGACGATCTCGCGCTTGTCGCTGCCGGCGCGGATCAGCGCTCCGAGCCGGGTATGGTTGATCACCGCATAGAGAAGTCCTCCAGCGACGATCGATACGGCAGTAATGGAGAGTCGATAGATCGGATAAGGCACACCCGGCATGATCTCGATGCTGCCGTTGAGAAAGTCGGGAATGTTGAGAAAGATCGGCTCGCGGCCCCAGAACACGGTCACGATTTCGTTAAAGATCAGCGTCAGGCCGAACGTTGCGAGCACCTGGTCGAGATGATTGCGGGCATAGAGCGGGCGCAGCACGATAAATTCGAGCACCACGCTGACGACGACGACCGCACACAACGCGATCACGAGGGCGAGCGCAAGCGAATGGGTCCGCTCGACGGCCTCGGCCAGAAAATAACCGCCGAGCATAAACATCGACCCGTGGGCGAGGTTGATGATCCGCATGATGCCGAATACCAGCGTCACGCCGACGGCCATCAGGAACAGCATCATGCCGAACTGAACGCCGTTGAATAGCTGCTCGACCAGAAGCGCCACGTTCATGGACCAACGCAGCCCCAGCGCGAGCAGTGGACGGCGTCCGATGTGTCGGTCACACGGTTCGACGAATTAACTGACGCAGCGTCACCCACGCAGGACGCTTCCCCTTGCTGGTTTTCTTGCGCTTCCGATCGTCGGCCGCGGCAATGGCTAATTCGACGTAATTGACGACTATTGGACCTTTATGTCTGGATTGTCAATCGCCGTTTCTGTGTCGGTTCATCGCGTCGTTGCAGCCATTTCGCCAGCTCGTAGTTAATCATTCGCTTCCGGCGTCGATTCAATGCTATCGAATGTCGAAGCTTGACGGAGCGCGATCCGTCAGCGTAATCAGTTGTCAGGCGTCTGTTTCGCGGCCATCCTTGCGGCTCCGCGGCGCCGCACGGAGAGCCAGCTTGCCCAGAACTCGCAAGACCGACAACAATCCGCGCAAGGAGCTGGTACGTAACCAGCTCATTGACAAGGCGTCGGAGCTGTTCTCGAAGCGTGGCTATTCCCGCACTACGATCAATGACATTGCTGAAGAGTTGGGGCTGCGGCGTTCCTCACTCTATCACTATTTCCGCAACAAGGAGCAGATTCTAAAGGCTTTGATCGAAGATCAGACGGTCACACCGTCGCAACTTTTGAAAAGACTGCTCGATGATCCGAACCTGTCGGCAATGGAGCGTCTGGAGCAGGCCTTCCGTCTGAGCGTTGTGCGCATGCTCGCGGATGTGGCGCGCTTTCGGGTGCTCGATCAAATCGAATTTGAAATGCCCGAAGACCTGGCTGCCGAACACAAGCGCAACAAACGGCGTGTTCTCGAGCTGTGGTCCAGGCTGATCTCGGACGGGATCACGGCCGGCACCTTGCGCAACGTCGACAGCCGCATGGCAGCGTTCTCGATCCTTGGAATGATCAACTGGACTGCGTGGTGGTACTCGGCGAGCGGTGAGATGACCCCGCAGCAGATCGCGCAGGCGATCGCCGACATCGGCATTTTTGGCTTGGCGCGCGGCCCGCACGACCGGCCGAACTCCGAACACGCTCGGCGCCGCGATCAAGAACCTCAAAGCCGACATCGCGCAGCTTGAGCAGCTGGCGCGCTAACGCCGCATCACCTTGGATTTTGGCCTGTGCCCTGTACCTGTGGCACGCGCCATGACAAGTCATGCTTGGGCCAATCCAGATGGGCAGTTTGTCGGCCGGGCTCGCCCGGCCGTGCCCCATCGCACGACAAGCTTGACAAATCGGACGTTAATGACGAAAATTCTACATAAGCGTCGAATGCGAAATGAGAGTAGTAGCTTGGGCTGTGTTAAAGCCGGCAATCTCGGAGATCGGCAGATGGATAGAGATACCCTCCATACAAAGGCGGCGTCCACATCAGCCTACAGCAGCAACCGCGCCTACCGTACCGAGGAGGTCGAGGTAGCGAAGCTCAAGCCCGCCAAGCTTGACGGTGTCGAGCTCAAGCTGCACGGCGTCGACCACACGGCACGGCCGACATGGAAACTGCGCGAGACCGTCGAATTCTATCGCGACATTCTCGGCCTGCCGTTGGTGCACACCATCAGCGCGCGCGGCTGGGGTCAGGAGGGCCATCCGGATTTCCTGCATTTCTTCTTCGATGCGGGCAAAGGCGCGACCATCGCGTTTTTCTACTATCTGGGGACCGATCGCCCCGACAAATTCATCCCCGAAGACCACTATTTCTATTCGGCGACTCACACCGCCTGGGGTGTCGAGACCCCGGAAGAGCTTCAGCGCTGGAAGGAAACTCTGGAACAGCGCGGGGTCATTGTGTCCCCCTACACGCGTCACGAAATCCTCAAATCGATCTATTTCCGCGACCCGAACGGCTATCCGATCGAGGTAACGCTGCGGCTGCGCGATGTCCAGGTGCTGGACGCCAAGGACGCGGAGCTGACGCTGGCGGCGGCCATTGAGCTTGAAGATGAGCTTGCCGCCAAGGGAACGCGCGTCATGGATATCGACACAGTCTGGCGACGCAAGGCCAAGCTCGTCGAAGAACTCATCAAGGCGGCCTGACATGGTTGTGGTCTATGTGCTCGATGTGGCGGAGTTCCACGAGATCGTCGAATCGGCACGCCGCAAACCGGACTGCCGTATCACCAAGTCCGACAAGGGCTATTATCGGATAGAGTCCGACAGCGAGATCGTCTTCAACCGCAAAGAGATGAAGATGAAGCCGGCAGTCTGGTACGGCCTGTTTACCGGCGGCCTCAACGGCGAGATCGCCGAGTTCGGACGTGAAGAGGTGCGGGTGATCGGGACCAACAGGCCGCTGTAGCCGTACGCGGCGACAATCGGCTCTGGCGCACAACCCGGGCTTTCGCGGGCTCTCCGTCAGGACTTATAAGACTGGCCCCGAGTACTCCCCATACATTCAGCGTCCAAACTCCATGCGTGCCGTTCTGTCCGCCACCCTGGCCAAAGCCGACTTCATCGCGCGCCTTAAGCCCATCCTCGGCGACGACCTCAAGGTCGTGGAGGGGGAGCCGGCGATCGTCGCGGCGGTCCCCGAGGCAGATGCCTTGTTCCTTACGGATTTTCTCTACACCGAACAGGTGGCCGCGGCGGTGCATGCCGCGGCGCCGCGCGCGAAATGGCTGCAGCTCCTCACCGCCGGCTACGACAGCGCCAAGCAGTTCGGCGTGCCGCAAGGCGTCATCGTCACCAACATGGGGGCCGCACTGGCGCCGCCGGTTGCGACCCACGCGGTGATGTTACTGCTCGCGCTACAGCGCCAGCTACCGGTGTTCACAAGCCAGCAGAGCCAACGGATCTGGGACCGCACGCCGGGCGCCCGCGCACGCATTCCGGACCAGACTGCGGTAGCGGTGATCGGCTTCGGTCATATCGGCCGCGAAATCGCGCGGCTGTTGCGCGCGTTCGGCGCCCGCATCATCGCGGTCTCCCGCTCCGGGTCGCCGCATGAGCTCGCCGACGAGGCCGCGCCCATCACCCGCCTGATGGATGTTTTGCCGCGCGCCGACGCGGTCATGATCGCCGTTCCGCTCGACCCCAAGACCCAGGGCCTGATCGGGGCGCGTGAGCTCAATGCCTGCAAGCGAAGCGCCTTGCTGGTCAATATCGCGCGCGGCCCGATTGTCGACACCCTGGCCCTCACCAATGCGCTGATCGAAGGTGTGATCGCGGGTGCCGGCCTCGACGTGGCTGATCCCGAACCATTGCCCGCGGATCATCCGCTATGGGGCGCCCCCAACCTGATCATCACGCCGCACATGTCGGGCGCCTGCGGACCCCTCGGAACCCAGCGCATGGCGGCCGTTGCCGAAGACAATCTCAAGCGCTTCATGCGCGGCGAGCCGCTCACGAATGTCGTTGCGTTGTGAGATAGTGCGGGTGTGGTGACTTCGGATCGGAAGAGGGCGCCGCAAGACCTAATGAAGCTCGGAATTGGGGCACCAGGATGCGTATCACCAAGATTGAAACCCTGAAGGCTGACGGCGGCTGGCGCAACTTCTCGTTTCTGAAGCTCTCGACCGATGAGGGCCTGGTCGGCTGGTCGGAATATAATGAGGACTTTGGCGCCACCAACGCGACTTCTGATCTCATTGCCCGCTTCGCCGACATCGCGATCGGCATGGATCCGCGCGAGGTCGGCAAGATCGCCGTGTCGCTGCGCGCCATCACCCGCATGTCGATCGGCGGCATCAATCACGAGGCGATCGCAGCAATCGAGAACGCCTGCCTTGACGTCAAGGCCAAGGCGCTGGGGGTGCCGGTGTGTGCCCTGTTCGGCGGCCCGTTCCGCGACCGCGTGACGCTCTACTGGTCGCACTGCGCAAGCTTCCGGGTGTGGCGGCGCGACTATTTCGAAGGCGAACTTGGCCTCAAGCCGCTGCGCACGCTCGACGACATCAAGGAACTCGGCGCCGAGGTGAAGGCGCGCGGCTTCAAGGCACTCAAGACCAATCCGCTCCCGTTGCGCCCGGGCGACCCCCCGTTCATGCCGGGCTTCCGGATGATGCCGAATTTCTTGAGCCGGCATCCGGATGCCAAGCTGACCCGCGGCATCCACGACGTGCTCGCGGCATTTCGCTCCGGCGCCGGCGACGATATGGGCCTGATGCTCGATCTCAACTTCAGCCAGCGCACCGAAGGCTTCATCCGCATCGCCAAGGCGGTCGAAGACCTCAATCTCACCTGGCTCGAATGCGACATCCATGACCCCGAGGCGTTGGCGACGGTGCGGCGTTCAACCTCAACGCCGATCGCCTCGCTCGAGACCATCCACGGGCTGCCCGCGTTCCGGCCTTATCTCGAGCACTATGCGTGCGATGTGGCGATTGTCGACGTGCAGTGGAACGGACTGTGGGAATCGGTGCGCGCCGCCTCGCTCGCCGATGCGTTCGAGGTGGACTGCGCGCCGCATAATTTCGCCGGCCATCTGGCCAGTATGATCAGCGCGCATTTCTGTGCCTCGATCCCCAACTATCGGATCATGGAATATGACGTGGACGAGGTTCCATGGCGCGATGATCTTGTGACCCATGCACCGCAGATCGAAGATGGGCAGATCGTGGTGCCGACACGGCCGGGGTGGGGAACCGATGTCAACGAAGAGGCCGTGCATGCCCATCCGCCAAAGACGAGAAAGAGGCCCGCACACAGCGCGTAGATGGGATGGCGTTTGCGTTGCGTTGAAATAGCGCTTGGGCGGAGTAGTATCCGAACTCCTCCGCGCGCGCCGATGCGTGCGGGAAATCGGCATTTTGGAAAGGTCCTGGCATGAACATCGCGGTCCGGGAGCCGAGCGTCGAACAGACGGCACGTCTTGCGATCGTCGACTGCGATATTTATCCCAATCTGGGCGCGACTTCGGACCTCAAGCCCTATCTGGAGTGACCGATGAGCCGCCACGTGGTCGCGACTGTCGGCGAAATCGCCCCCGGATCGAGCAAGCTTGTCACCGTCAAGGGTCGCGAGATCGGTCTCTTCAACGTCAAGGGCGAATATTTTGCGCTTGCCAACAAGTGCCCGCACGAGGGGGCCGCGCTCTGCCGCGGCAAGCTCGTGGGACTCGCGCTCTCCGACGAACCCGGCCACTACCGGCTCACGCGCCAAGGCGAATTGCTCAAATGCCCGTGGCACGGTTGGGAGTTCGACGTGCGGACCGGGCAGTCCTACTGCGATCCCGACAACACCTTTGTGCGCCAATACGCGGTCTCGGTCGAACCCGGGAGCGAGCTCCTGAAAGGTCCCTATGTGGTCGAGACATTTCAGGTGGCGGTGGAAGAGAATTACATCGTCGTCGAGATGTAGGCGATGGCCGTCGCCTCGAGCTTCAATATCGGCCGCAAGAGCGCCCTGAGCCGGACGGCGCCGGCAGCGCTTGACCGCAAGACTCTGTTTCTCAACCACATCGCCAATTTTGCAATCGGGCGCCGCATCGGCGTGCTCGCCCTGATCGCGCTCTTGTCCTTCCTCACAGTCTATCCGCTCGCGATGCTGCTCTATGGCAGCCTGCATTCGACACCGCCCGGCATGGCGGGCACTTTCAACCTCGACGGCTATGCCGAGATCTTCACCACGAGCAACGTCCTGGTGCTGGCCAACACGGTCGGGATTTCATTCGCCAAAACCATTCCGTCGATCCTGCTGGCGGTCGCGCTCGCTTTCATCCTCGCGCGCACCGATACGCCGGCACGCGGCGCACTCGAGGTGCTGGTGACGCTGCCGTTTTTCATCCCGCCGATCCTCACCGCCATGGCCTGGGGCATGCTCGGAAATCCGCAGGTCGGCGTGCTGAACCTCGTTTGGAAATCGTTGACCGGCGCCACGACCTCGCCGATCAACGTCTATTCATACGGCGGCGTCGTCTGGCACATGATGCAGTACTCGACGCCGTTCCTGTTCCTGTTCATCGTCGACGCGTTCCGCGCCATGGACCCGACGCTTGAGGAATCGAGCCGCATGTGCGGCGCTTCGCGCTGGCACACGTTTCGGCGCATCACGTTGATCCTGATGCTGCCGGCGATCGTCTCGTCGTTTGCGCTCAGCCTGATCCGCGGCATCGAATTGTTCGAATCGCCGCTGTTCTTCGGCCTGCCGGCCGGCATCACGGTCATCACCACCGAGATCTACAATGCCATCAACCACCGGGCGACGCCGGCCTATCAGTACGCTACCGCACTCAGCTTCGCCATCATGGTGTTCATGTTCCTGTTCGTGGTGTGGCAATGGCGGGTCCTGCACGGCCGCAGCTTCGCGACCGTGACCGGCAAGGGCTATGCACCCAACGTGATGAAGCTCGGCCCCTGGCGCTGGGTAACATTCGGCTTCTGCATCCTGTTCTTCGTCATCACGGTGGTGCTTCCGGTCGGCCAGTTACTGATTGGTTCGTTCTTCAAGTTCTTCGGCTTTTACCAATGGGACATGCTCACGCTGGAGCATTACGTGGCGGTCTGGGACAACAAGGAGTTCTGGCGCGCGTTCCGCAACACCATGCTGCTCGGCGTGGTGGGTGCTTCCGCCACCATGACGCTCGGCGGCGTCGTTGCCTATGTGACGGTGCGCACACGCTGGCGCGGGCGCCGCCTGATCGACGTGCTGGCCTGGCTACCGTGGATGATGCCCGGCATGGTGCTCGGCGTCGGTTTCCTGTGGGCGTTCGCCATGCTGCCGGGACCGATCCCGATCTACGGCACGATCTGGGCGCTCCTCATCGCCTACATGGCGCTCGGAACGCCGATCTCGGTGCGGGTCATGTCGAACGCCTATCACCAGCTCTCATTCGACCTGGAGGAGTGCTCGCGGGTGCACGGCGGCAGCTGGTGGCAAACGCTCTGGCGCATCCTGATTGCGCTGTCGTGGCCCTCGTTCGCGGTCGGTTGGGTGCTTACGTTCTTCGGCATCATGCGGGAATTGTCCGCTTCGATCCTGCTCTATTCGGTCGGGTCAGAGGTGCTGTCAGTCGTACTGCTCAAGCTGTGGTCGAATGGCCAGGCCGAGCAGGTCAGCGTCATCGGCCTGTTGATGATGCTGCTCGTGATCTTCTTTCGCTTCGTACAGCTGAAGGTGATCAAGCAGCGCATCAGCACGCTGTGAGTGGGGAGCCGCAATGCCCGCCGTACTGGTCGAGGACGTGAGCCGCCACTTCGGCAACGTCGCCGCGGTCAATTGCGTCAATCTGAAAGTCGAGCGCGGCGAGTTCGTCACCCTGCTCGGCCCGTCCGGCTGCGGCAAGACTACGACACTACGCATGGTGGCGGGGCTCGAGCAGAACACGTCGGGACGCATCAGCATCGGCGACCGGGTCGTGAGCGATGCCGCCGCCGGCTTCTTCGTACCGCCCGACCGCCGCCAACTCGGCATGGTGTTCCAGTCCTACGCGATCTGGCCGCACATGACCGTGTTCGACAACGTCGCCTACCCGCTGCGCATCCGCCGCCGCCCCAAGGCGGAGATCAGGGAGCGCGTGCACGCCGTGCTGCGGCTGGTCGAGATGGAGACCTTCGCCGAACGTCCAGCGCCGGCACTCTCCGGCGGCCAGCAGCAGCGGGTCGCAATCGCCCGCGCACTCGTGTTCGAGCCCGAGGTTTTGCTGCTCGACGAACCGTTGAGCAATCTCGATGCGCGTCTGCGCACGCAGATGGGCGATGAGTTCCGCGCCCTGCAAAAGCGGCTTGGCATCACCAGCCTGTACGTGACCCATGACCAGGAGGAGGCGATGGCGCTCTCCGACCGGGTCGTCGTCATGGAGGCTGGGCGCATCCTGCAGGTGGGTGCCCCCGAGGAAATCTATCGGCGGCCAGCAACTCGCGCGGTCGCGGCGTTCTTCGGCTCCCCCAACCTGCTCGACGCCAGGGTCACCGCTTGCGAGGCACGAACGGACCAAAAATTCGAGCTCACTGTCGCCGGCAATAACTGGACCGGCCGTTGCTTCGGCGGCGAACCGTTCGCGGCCGGCGAACCGGTGCTGGTGCTGGTGCGGCCGGAAAACATGCACATCGGTCCCAACGGCAGCAGCGGTTCGCCAATGGCATGGTCCGGTCGCATCACAAGCTCGATCTTTCGCGGACCCCGCCAATCCATGGTGGTGGAAGCCGGAGGGCTCAAGCTCAACGTCGAGGCGCCAGCGTTGCTCGGCGCCCGCATCGGCGACGAGATTCGCATCGAAGTGCCACCAGTCGGAGCCTGGGCGATCCGTATCGATACGTTGACGCGATAGGGCTCGCGCCGTCATTGCCGTGGCAGCGCGCCGGGATGCGCTGCCACGGCGCCACTCCGCGATGGCAGCGCTTGAGGTGGCTACTTGTTGACGAGAGCCGCACCAGCCATGCAGATCACTTCATCCTGCGAGCCGGTGCCTCCGGAACAACCGATTGCGCCGATGATCTTTCCGCCCTCGATCAGCGGGATGCCGCCCCGCGATGCGATCACGTCATCGAGCGTCAAAAGGTATTTGAGATCGGCCTTTTGCACCCCATCCTCGAGCGCCTTGGTCGGACGGCGGTATTTCACCGCAACGCGCGCCTTGTGCTCGGCAATGGAGATCGAGGCGAGCTGCGCGTCATCCATGCGCAGGAACGCGACGAGATTTCCGCCCGAGTCGAGGACCGCGATGTTCATCGCCCACCCCCTCTTGGCGGCTTCCGCAGCCGCGGCCTGGATCAGCGATTGCGCGCGTTGCGCGCCAATCGGTGGTCCGAAAGGGTTGCTGAACGGCATCTTCTCAGGAACAGCGTCGAGATTGGGCGGCGCAGGTTGCTGAGCGCGCAGCTCGCCAGCTACCAGCACCGCGGCGCCAACGAGCAATGACATCAAGATCTGCCTTCGCATTTATTTCCTCCCAAATTGTTGTCGCCGAGCATCGGCGTCGAGCGAGAGCCCGTGCTCCCACCCGAAACCTTATAAGGCCGGCGCGTCCGCCTCAACCTGGACTAATGATTCGCGGATGACGCGGGCGTAAAAACCGCTATCCTGTGGACGTAAACCGCATGAAGAAGCGGACGTTGGGGAGGACCATGTCGGCAGGCACGGGCACGGACTATCGCATCGCAGCGCGCATCGAGCGGCTGCCGCTGTCAACCTGGCATCTCAAGATTCTCGTTCCGATCGGCACCGGCTGGTTCTTCGACGCCTTTGACGCGCTCTCGATCGCCTACGTGCTGCCGGTGCTGAGCGGTCTGTGGAAGCTGACACCGCCCGACATCGGCGCGCTCATTGCGATCGGCTATTTCGGCCAAGTTATTGGTTCGATCTTCTTCGGTTGGCTGGCCGAACGGATCGGCCGCGTTCCATGCACGATCTACACGCTGCTCCTATTCTCCGTGATGAGCTTCGCCTGTGCGTTCGCCTGGGATTTGAATTCACTGTCAGCCATGCGCTTTGTCCAGGGAATCGGTCTCGGTGGCGAAATTCCGATCATGGCGTCCTATATCGGCGAGTTCGCTGCCTCGAAGCGGCGCGGCCGATTTGCGCTCGGCTATCAATTGTTGTTCACGATCGGCTTGCTGTTCGCCGGGCTGGCTGGCGTTTTCGTCGTTCCGACCCTGGGATGGCAATGGATGTTCATCATCGGTGCGCTGCCGGCACTGATCGCGCTTCCATTGCGCTGGTTGCTACCGGAATCGCCGCGCTGGCTCGCGAGCCGCGGGCGTGTGGCGGAAGCTAACGAAATTCTGAGCAAGATCGAACTTGAGATATCAAAAGGTGGCAAGCTGACGCTGCCTCCAATCCCCACCAACGTGCCAGAGGTGAAACCAGCCGAGACGCGTTTTTCAGAATTGGTCAAGGGCATCTACCTGCGGCGCTCGCTGACGGTCTGGGCGATCTGGTTCTGCAGCTACTCGGTGATCTATGGACTGAGCACCTGGATCCCATCGATCTTTCGCACGGTCTATCACGTGAGCATTCAGCAATCGGTCAATATCGGGTTCACCAACAGCCTGGTGGGAGTGATCGGCGCACTTGTCGCCGTTGCGTCGATCGACATCGTCGGCCGCAAGCCGCTGTTCGTCGCTGGCCAGTTGCTGAGCGCCGTCCCGCTGCTCATTCTCGCCTTCAGCCAGGGTTTGGGTGTCGGCAGCGTGCAGGTGCTGGTGACCGCCAGCTTCTTTTTCATCACCTGGCTCGCGATCTCGCTGTCCACCTATACGGCCGAGCTCTATCCGACCGAGATGCGTGCGCTCGGTTGCGGGGTCGGCAATGCCTGGCTGCGCGCCGCCTCGGTGCTCGGTCCCTACATGGTCGGCTTCATCCTGCCGAGCGCCGGGATCAACGCCGTGTTTCTGATGTTTGGCGGCTTTGCGCTGGTCGGCGGCCTCGTGACGCTCGCGTTTGCGGTCGAGACCCGCGGCCGCGTGCTGGAGGAATTGTCGCCGTCGCGCAGCGCGTAACGCTTGCAGTGTGAAGCGGCTCGGCGGTCAGTTCAGCAGCTTCCACGGCGGATGCACGGCCGGGGGCTTCGGCTTGTCCGTGTGCGCCTCTGGCGAGTTCAAGCTCTTCTTCACCTCGGCCTGGGCTCGGATCTGCGCCAACACCTGCTCGACCAGGTGGCGCGCAAAGGCGAGACCAGCTGCACGCGCCTCCGGGCTCGCCGTCGGGCCGGTAAACTGATCGATCTTCGCGCGCACGGCGTTCTCGAACGGCCCCGAATCGAGATCCTGCCGACCCAAAACCAGCTCGGCGCCGGCCAGGCGCAGCAAGTGAAGGAGCGCGGCGAGGGTAACGCTGCCCGCGTCGGTGAAGAGTCCCTCGGTCCTGCCGGTGACATCCCCGGGTTGCGCCGGCGCCTCCGGCTCGGACCGGTTGGCGCTGTCGCTGCCCGTCGCAGTCCCCCCAGTCTTTCGACCGCGACCGCTTGTCGATCGAGCCACTGTGCACCTCCGACAGGTTGACGATCCCGCCGCCAATGTATGTCAGGTTCCGGCAAATGCCAGCTTAACGCGACCCCGCCTGCTATGTCGCAACCTATGTTGGCAATTGAGGGTCGAACGAATGGTCAATCGGAGGCGGCGGCCGCCGCCCTGCGATCGAAGCCATGCATGTACTGGGCCCATTGCAGGCCCACAATCGCACCCTTGATCGGTTGCAGCAGGCCAATCGCCAATCCCAGCGTCAGCGGGATCAGCAGGGCCGCGTACACCCAATAGGGCGGCGCGAACAGGATTTCGACTTCGAGGGCGAGCGCGACCACGATGTGGCCCACGATCAGGACCACGAAATAGGCCGGCGCATCGTCAGCGCGATGATGGCTGAACTCTTCACCACAAACGTCGCACCGGTCCGCAACCTTGAGGAAGGCCCGGAACATGCGGCCGGTGCCGCATTTTGCGCAATGGCCGCGAAAGCCGCGCCCAATGGCTTGCATCACGTCGCGCCGCGGTCGGATCGGATCATTCATCGGGTTGCCTGCCATTGCGGCACAATTGGGCATGCGTTGTCGGCTTTGCAAGCGCCCGTCGTGGTTGACCAACATTTGGTACCCAAATGTTGGACATAGCCCACTAGATTTTGATTTAGTGGGGCGACTTTCCAAACAGATGCAAAGCATCTGTTTGTCACTATGTGCGGCGCGCCGCAATCGTGGAATAAGTGCCGCGCGTCATCACGGCAGTTGCGCCGCCATCGATCGGAATGACCGTGCCGGTGAGATAGCTTCCAGCCGGCGAGGCGAGCAGCAACGCGAGTCCTTTGATCTCGTCGGTGTTGGCGAGCCGACCCATCGGCACCATGTCGGCGAAAAGCTTTACCACCTCGGGCTCACGGTGCAGGCGGCCGCCGCCGATGTTGGTGACGAAGGGTCCCGGCGCGATCGCGTTGACGCGGATGTTCCAGGGCGCGAGTTCGACCGCGGCCTGTCGTACCACGTTGATCACCGCGGCTTTCGAGGCGATGTAGCCGTAGCCGACCATGGGCTCGGACCGAATACCGGCGATCGATGCGGTGGCGACGATGCTGCCGGACCTGCGCGCCTTCATGTGCGGCACCGCGAACCGCATGGCCATCAGGGTTGCGGTGAGATTGACGTCGAGCGCGCGCCCGAACAGCGTCGTATCGAATTGATCGATCGCTCCCGCATCCGTCATCAAGGTGCCGGGACCGGAGCTGATGCCCGCATTCGCGAACAAGCAATCGAGCCGGCCGTGCCGCCGCGCCGCATCGTCGATCATGGCGCGCAACGCGTCCGTGTCGGCGACATCGAGCACGCAGGTTTCGACCGCGCAACCCGCAGCGGCGAGCCGCCCCGCATGCCGGACGAGCTCCGCTTCGTTGATATCCGCCATGACGACGCTGGCGCCGTTCTGCGCCATCACCTCCGTAAAGGCGAGGCCGAGGCCGCTCGCCGCACCGGTCACGATCGCGACGTGGTTACTTGATGTCGAACAGTTCGGCTTGCTTCATCGGCTGTCTCCCGCGTTTCGCGCCGTGGTATATCAACGAACATAGCAAGGAGTCGGCGCGTGCAGGACCTCAAGGGAAAGACCGCCTACGTCTCGGGCGCGGCGTCGGGCATCGGTTTCGGCATCGCGTCGGCACTCGCGCAGGCCGGGGCCAGTATTGCGATGGTCGACATCCGCGCCGACGCGCTCGCCGAGGCGCGCGCCCGCCTGCACAACCTCGGTGCCCATGTGGAGACCTTCGTCTCCGACGTATCCGATGCGGCGCTGCTGGAAGAGACCGCCCGCGCCATCGACGCGGCCTTCGGACCTATCCACATCGTCTGCAACAATGCCGGCGTTTCCATGCTGGGCGTGCGGCTGGAAGACATCCCGCGCTCCGATTGGGACTGGGTCATCGACGTCAACATCAATGGCGTCATCAACGGGATCCATACCTTCGTGCCGCGCATGCGCCGCCACGGCGAGGGCGGACACATCGTCAACACCGCCTCGATCGCGGGATTGCAGGTCAATCCCAACTTCAAGACCGGCGCCTACGCGATGACCAAATACGCGGTCGTGGCGCTCTCCGAAGCGCTCGAGCAGGAGCTCGCAGGCAGCGGGATCGGCGTCTCCGTGCTGTGCCCGGCCGCGGTCGACACCGGCATCCACCTCTCGTCCCGGGCGCGTCCGGAGCGGCTGGGCGGCCCGTTCACCCGCAGCGCCGACCATTTCATGGGCGAATTGATCAAGGAAGGCTTGCGTCCCGAGCAGGTCGGGGCCCGCGTCGTGCAGGCGATCCGCGACGGCGAATTCTATATTTTCACCCATTCCACCCCGCGCGAATGGGTCGAGCGGCGCTTCCAACGCATCATGGCGGCGTTCGACCGGGCGGAAGCGTTCGAGAAGAGCCAGCGCATCACGCCATGGCGGCTCGATATGACCCGTGTACCGTCCGGGGAATAGGATGGATTTACATCCTCGAACGTCCTAGCATCATTCGCGCCCATCAGGAAAAGGTCGAGGGAGCAACCGCAATGAGCACAGCGAATATCGCCCGCATCAAGGGACAGCCTTCGGTTCGCGACCGCGTGTCGGCGGCGGAGTGGGAGGCGCGGGTCGAGCTCGCGGCGGCGTATCGCTACGCCGAGTATTCGCAATGGACCGATCTGATCTTCAACCATATCACCGTGCGGGTGCCGGGCGAGCCCAACCACTTCCTGGTCAAACAGCACGAGCTGATGTTCGAGGAAGTGACGGCCTCGAACCTCATCAAGGTGAGCATGGATGGTAAGCCCGTCGGTATGGACGGCAAGTCGGTCACGACCGACGAGCACGTCAACGCCGCAGCCTACACGATTCACACCGCCGTCTTCGACGCACGTCCCGACGTGGCCGCTGTCGCCCACATCCACAGCCCGGCCGGCATGGTGCTCGCCGCCCATGCGCACGGGCTGCGCTATCTCTGCCAGGACGCGATGATGTTTTACAATCGTGTCGGCTATCATGATTTCGAAGGCATCGCGGTCGATCTCGAGGAACGCGAACGGCTCGGCCGCAATCTTGGGCCGCACAAGGCCCTGGTGCTGCGCAACCATGGCCTGCTGACCTGCGGCGAATTGATCGGCGAGGCGATCGTGCTGATGCACAATCTGGTCGGCGTCGCCGAGATGCAGGCCCGCATGGAGGCGACCGGCCAGGAGATGTGCGTTCCATCGCCCGAGGTGTGCGAGAAGACCGCGCAGCAGTTCGAGTTGTTCATGCGGCGCGACCACTGCGCGCCGCAATGGCAGGCGATCATGCGCTGGCTCGACCGGCGCGACGCGTCGTTCCGGGAATAGACCACTCCTCATTTGGATTTGCTATCCCTACTCGTCATGGCCGGGCTCCTCGGGGTCCCCGCGCGCAAGCGCGCGGGGTGCCCCGTCCCGGCCATCTCGCTGAGGAGCGCACAATCCTTCCTGAACGGGATGCGCGGGACGAGCCCGCGCATGACGGGGGAGAACAGGGAGCGCCCCGCCCCCTAGTTCCCCTTCGGCGGATTGTCGATCTTCCACGGGTCCTTCACCATCTCGGCCTTGCCGATCACCACATTGGCGAGCTTGCCATCGACCTTCTCGACGCGCCGGATGTCGATGTCCTGGATAACGTCACGCTCGATGGGATCGATCATGAACTTGCCGCGCGGGCTCGCAAACGTCTTGCCCTTCATGAAGTCCACGTAGGCTAGGCCCTCGGCATTGGGACCGAGCGCCGCGACCGCCTGATGGATCACCGCGGCGCCATCCCAGGCCGCAACCGAGGCCGCGTCTGCCACCGCCTTGTCGCCGAACATCTTGCGCAGTTGTTCCTTGAGCTTGATGTTCTCCGGGTTGGTGTTGGTCGGCGTATACTGCGCGGTCGTCACCGTACCGATGATGTCGTCGGTGAAGTTCGGCAGGAACGTTTCCTGGGTTTCGCCACCGCCGATCAGCTTGATGCCCGCCGCCTTGAGGCCGCGCTCGACGAATGCCTTCACGAACGCGATCGAGGGCGAGCCCGCCGGCTGGAACATGAAGAGCGCGTCAGGCTTGGCCTGCAGCACCTTCTCCATGTAGGCGGCAAAGTTCGTTTCCTGCTGCGGCGTGCGCGACGTGCCGACGATCTCGCCGCCGCCCGCTTTGAACGCCTTTGCGAAATAGGCCTCAGCGTCGTAGCCGGGCGCATAGTCGCTGACGATTGTGTAGATCCTCTTGAAGCCGCCAGTGCTGGCTGACCATTGCCCCGCCGGCACCACGAGCTGCGGGATCGTGAAGCTCACGCGCACATAATAGGGCGAGCCGCGCGTGATCGACGCGGTCGCGGCGTTCATGATCACGACCGGGATCTTGGCTTGGCCTGCGGTCTCGGCCACCGCCATGGCATGCGGCGAGAGTTCAAACCCGGCCAGGAACTTCACCCGGTCACGCACCGCCAGCTCCTCGGCAAGCTGCTTCGCCTTGTCAGCCCCGGCGCTGGCGGCGTCGCGATAGATGAACTGGATTTCGTGTTCCTTGCCGTCCGGTCCCTTCACGGTTTTGCCGTAGACCGCCTGGTAGGCCTCGATCGCCTGCTGGAACTGCGTGCCCCACATGGCGAATGCGCCGCTGTAGGACACGATCAGGCCGACCTTGACGACGTTGGCCGATGCTCCAGTCGCGCCCAGCAACACGACCGCCGCCAGCGCACCCAACACCTGTTTCATGGCAATTCCCTCCCGGTTGTCGTCGCGTCTCTTGGCTGCTTGCTTGTTTCCACATCGTTCTATCACGCCGGTTGCGCCAGCGATCGTGCCCATCAGCCCGCCGACTCCAGGCCCACCTGTGGCACGTGTTCGGCAACCTGATTGCGCCCAGCCTTCTTGGCCGCATAGAGCGCCCAGTCGGCCGCCTGGACCAGCACGGTCGGGCCCGGATCGGCCGCATCGGCTTCGCGCGCGGGCAGCATGCTCGCGACCCCGATGCTGATGGTGATATCGGGCCCGCTGCCCGATTTGACGCGCGGAATGTCGAGTTCGCGCACCGCCTGCACCATCTGCTGCGCCAAGGCCTTTGCCCTGGCAAGATCAGTTCCCGGCAGCAGGATGGCGAATTCCTCTCCGCCATAGCGCGCGACCATGTCCCCAGCGCGGCGCACGCCGCCGGCAAGCACATCGGCGATCAGGCGCAGGCAACGATCTCCCGCGACGTGACCATGCACGTCGTTGAACGCTTTGAAGCTGTCCACGTCGATCAGCAACAACGCCAGGGACGCACGGCTGCGCAGCGCCCGGCGCCATTCCTCGGCAAGCGTTGCGTCGAAGGCCCGCCGGTTGGCGACGCCGGTGAGTGGATCGACAACCGCGAGCCGGCGCAGTTCTGCCTGCCCGGCGGCAAGCCGGGCGTACATCCGGGTGTTCTCGATCAGCAGCACGATCAGCACGAAACTCATGGCCGCAAGCCCGTACGTCCGCCCCATATACCAGCCGACGTTGAAGCGGCCGGAATTGAGCGTCGAGCTCAGCGCCACCTCAAGGAGCTGAACGCAGCCGACGACCAGGACCCAGAGGTCGAGCACCGAACGCTGCCTCTTCCAGAGGATCAGAATCGCGAGCAAACCGATGATCCACCCCACCGGCGCGATCTGATACGAGCCAAGTGCATAGCGGTGTCCATCCATGAGCACGGGCAGCAGGCTTTCCCCGGCGGTCGCGAGCAGAGTGAGCGAAACCGTCGACGCCAGCACGAACCCGACACCGATCATGATGCCGACGCGTACGCGTCGCTGCGGCGTATAGGGCTCGCCCGCGTCACCCTTCAGCAGCGCATAGGCGAGCAGGAAAATGCCAAAGCCGTCTTTCCAAAACGTATATAGCCAAGCCGTCGTCTGGGTGCCGGCACCCAGGAGCCCGGTCGGCGAGAACAATCCAGGGAAGCTCAGCGCATGCGCGACCACGATGGTGGCCGTAAAAAAATATCCGCTGGCCAGCACCAGCAATGCACGCGAGCGCAGGATCGCGTACTGGGCGAACAACAGTACGGCCGTGATCAAATCGATGATGACCAACCAGGACTTGTAGATCGGGATGAAAGGCCAGAAGATCGGCAGCTGGATGCGGGCAAACGGCAACCCGAGCAGAAACAGCGCAACCGCGGCCAGCACGACGATCAGCGCCAGCCTCCGCTGACCGGGGCCGGCAGGCATCGTCGACAGGAAGACCTGTTGTTCGGGTGAAGGATCGAGCGCCATGAGCCGTCCGGATTAGCGCAGATCAACCCTGCAAGCCACCCTGCGGCAGGTCAGCCATGCTGGGCCTATACTCGGCCACCTGGTCGCGGCCTGCCGCCTTGGCACCATACAGCGCCCGATCGGCGCGTTCGACCAAACCGGGCGGCCCCGGATCCCACGGGTCGGCCTCGCGCGACGGAAACGTCGACGCCACGCCCACGCTGATCGTCACGTGGACGGCAACCGGGGACGCCCCATGGCGAATGCCGAGATCGCGGATCGTCTGGCACACCCGGCGCGCCAGCGCGGATGCGTCGGAGCTCTCGATTGTCGGGAGCAGAACGGCGAACTCCTCGCCGCCGAGGCGCGCGATCGTTTCGCCGCCGCGTCGCGCGGTGCCGACCAGCACCCGCGCGATCCTGCGCAGGCAGTCGTCGCCGGCCGGATGGCCATAGAGATCGTTGAAGCTCTTGAAGCAGTCCACGTCGACCAGCAGCAGGGACAAACTTGTACGGTTGCGCACCGCGCGGCGCCACTCGGAATTGAGCGCCGCGTCGAACGCGCGGCGGTTGGCAATGCCGGTGAGCGGATCAACAGTGGTGAGCCGGCGGAGCTCGTCCTGCCCGGCGGCGAGCTTGACATACAGCCGACTGTTCTCGATCAACAAGTTGATCAGCACGAAGCTGGTGGCTGCGAGGCCGTACAGGCGGCCGAAATAAAAGCCGAAATCGAAGCGACCCGAGTTGAGGATTGCGCTCATGGCGCCCGCAAGCAACATCAAATAGATGACGACCAGAAGCCACAGGTCGAGCACCGACTTGGGCCGCCGCCGCAGCAATGCGAGCAACGTGACCGGACCAAACGCCCAGCCGATCGCCGCAATGATGAACGTCGCACGGGTGTAGTTTCCGTCGCGCAGGAGCGCGGGCAGCAAGGTTTCGTTCTGCGTCGCGAGCCAGGTGAGCAAGCAAACCGACGCCAGCACGATCGCGGCGGCGATCAGCATGGCAACGCGCGCGCGGCGCTGTGGCGGATACGGCGCAGGCTCATTGTCGCGCAGCACCGCGTAGCAGATGATGCAGACCTCGTATCCGAGCTGCCAGAACACAAAGACCCAGGCGGAGGTCTGCGAGCCGCCCCCGAGCAAGCCGGTCGGCGTAACGATGCCCGGGAATGCGAGCAGGTGCGGAATCGGCATGACGGCGGCATAAAGATAACCGGTCGCCAGAACCAGCAGCCGGTGCGAGCGCAGGATCGCGAATTGAACGAACAACAGCACCGCCGTGATCAGGTTGATCACGAGCAGCGCCGATTCGTGAATTGAGATGAACGCCAACGCCGGCGGAAGTGGCACCTTGGCGAAGGGTGCCGCTGCGAGAAATATGACGGTTGCGATGACCGCGATGACGACCGCGAGCCGGCGCTGGTCGCGCCCAGCCGGCATGGTCGACAGGAAGACCTGCCCGTCCCGTGGTGGGTCAAGCTCCATCTACCCCCCGGACCTCGCGATCCCGATGCGGCTGATCGAAACGACACGCCGCAGACCGCGTTCATCCCGTTCCAATGTCATTGCCTCTCCTCGACATCGCCGGGGCTTGGTCCCGGCGATCCCCATCGTCAGGGCACTGCCTTGCCTTGCTAAGCGAGATGGCCGGGACAGGCCCGGCCATGACGAGCTGAGAGGCTTTGCTTCCAATTGAACGGAACCCGCATCAGTCCCGTCAACCAATTAGGCCGAACAATCAGGTAAACAGCGGCTTGATCTTGTCCATGACTCTGCTCCAGCCAAACCCCGGAAGCTATCAAACCTATTGGCTGACCCCGAGCAAGCGCGCCTGCGTATCGTGATCGGCCAACAGCGCTGCGCTCGCGCCACGATACACCACCTTGCCGCGGTCGAGCACGGCCACATCCTTGGCAAACGACAACGCGAGCTCCGCCTTCTGCTCGACCAGGATCATGCTCAGGCCGGACTCGTCGCGAATCTTCAGCAGGGCTTCGAACAGCGCCTCGATCACGATCGGCGCCAGGCCTTCGAGCGGCTCGTCGAGCAGCAGCACCTTGGGCGCACCGGCCAGCGCGCGTGCGATGGCGAGCATCTGCTGCTCGCCGCCGGAGAGACGATTGCCGGTGTTGCGATGGCGCTCCTTCAACCGCGGGAACAGATCAAAAACGGCCTCGATGCTCCAGCCGCCCGGCAGGGTGGAGACCGCCAGGTTCTCCTCGACCGTCAGCGAGGGAAAAATCTCGCGTTCCTGCGGCACATATCCGAGCCCCAGGCGCGCGCGCCGATGGGTCGGCATCGTCTCGATCGGCTCGTCGCCCAGCCTGATGGTGCCATGATGGCGCGTGGTGACACCCATCAGGGTCGTCAGCAGCGTGGACTTGCCGACGCCGTTGCGTCCAAGCAATGCCAGCGTTCCACCGGGCTTGAGGTCGAACGAGACGCCATCGAGCACGACCGTGTCGCCATAGCCAGCCACCAGGTCGTCGACCTTCAATCCCACGCTCATACGACAGTCCGCCCCAGATAGACCGCACGCACCTCCGGATCGGCCGCAATCTCGGCCGGCGGCCCGCGTCGCAGCACCCGCCCCTGGACCATGACGATGATCTCGTGCGCAAAGCGAAAGATCACGTCCATGTCGTGCTCGATGATCAGGATCGCGATCTGCGGCGGCAGCTTGCTGAGCACGTCGTGGATGTGGTGCGCCTCGGTCGACGGGACTCCGGCCGCCGGCTCATCGAGCAGCAAAACCCGCGGCTTGAGCGCGAGCGCAATGGCGATCTCCAGGAGCCGCTGCTGGCCATAGGGCAATTCGCGCACGATGCGATCGCCGATGTGGCCGATGCCGATTTCGTCGAGCCGCGTCTGCGCCTCTTCGAGACACGCCCGCCACTGCGGTTTGTAGCGCACCATCCGCCAGGCGAATTTCTCGCGCTCGGCGATCGCAATCGCGACGTTGTCGCGCACCGTGAGTTCCACCAGCAATGTATTGATCTGGTGGGTGCGGGCGAGGCCGTGGTGGACGCGCTTTTCGGGCGCCATCGTCTCGATCGAAACGCCGCCGAGCGCGATCGAGCCGGCGTCGGGACGCAGAAATCCTGTCAGCAGGTTGACGAACGTGGTCTTGCCGGCGCCGTTGGGGCCGATCAGGCCAACCCGCGCGCCCGCCAAGAGGTCGACATCGATCGACTGGGCGACGACGAGCGCGCCGAAATTCTTGAACAAGCCGCGAACCGAGAGTGCCGGAGCTTGCGTCATGGCGCATCCGGACGCCGCCGCAGGCGGTCGAGCAGACGGCGGCCGACCCCTCCGAGATCCAACAGGCCGCCCTCGAGGAACAGAACCGTGGCGATCAACATCAGTCCAACCACGAACTCCCAGAAATACGGGCTGATCTTGGCCGTGCCGTCCTGCACCAGGTAGTAGACCGCGGCCCCCACAAAGGCGCCGTAGAGGCGCCGCGTGCCGCCCAGGATCAGCATCACCGTGACGATGCCGGAGGTGAGCAGGCTGAGCACCGAGAGCCCCACGAAGCGCGTCGCATGCGCCGACAGCGCGCCGGCCGAGCCGGCCATCGCGCCCGACAACGTGTAGATGGCAAGCAGCCGCCACCATACCGGCGTGCCGATGGCCCGCATCCGGCGCGCGTTCTGCCGGATGCCATCGAGCGAGCGGCCGAACGGCGAGTGCACGATTCGCCATGATATCAGGAACCAGATGAACAGCACGACCGCCGCATAGACGTAGGCGGTCTCGCCGAAGATGTTGAATTCGAATACCCCGAAGATCGGATTGATCTTCACGCCCTGCAGACCGTCATCGCCGCCGGTGAGGCTGCGCGCCTGGTTGGCGTACTCGAACAGGATCGACACGATGGCGAGCGTGAGCATCAGAAACGTGACGCCGGTCGTGTGCAGGATCAGCGCGCCCGACACCAGACCGAAGGCGGCCGCAATCACGATCGCCGCGATGTGCCCGAGGATCGGGTCGGACGAGACGTAGATGGCGAAGAGACCCGCCGCATACGCGCCGATGCCGAAGAAGGCCGCGTGGCCGAGCGTCACGATGCCGGCATAGCCGAGCGCGAGGTCGAGCGAGAGCGCGAACAGGATCCAGATCAGGACCTGGGTGCCGAGGCTGAGATAACCGCCGGCCGTGTAGTAGAAGATGATGATGATCGCCCACGGCAGCACGTGTCCGACGAGCGCGAGCCAACGGGTGCCGGTCATCGCGCCGAGCCCGGTCGACGGCGCCGGCGCGGCCGGCTTGTCCTGGCTGAGCATCGTCATCAGCTGGCCGACTTCGCCGGCAGCAGGCCTTGCGGCCGCCACAGCAGCAGCACGAACACCGCCGCATAGAGCAGGTAGGGAGCCGCCTGGGTGACGAAATATTTCCCCAGCGTATCGATGATGCCCAGCGCCATGGCGGCGACGAACGAGCCTTTGAAGCTGCCTTCACCGCCGACGATCACCACCACCAGAAACAACACCACGTATTTGAGCGCGTACGAGGGCTCGAGCGACAGGATGCCGGCCCCGACCGCGCCGCCGATACCGGCGAGCGCGCAGCCGATGATGAAGGTGCCGGTGAACAGGAGATTCACGTTCATTCCGACGCAGCGCGCGATCTTGGAGTTGTCGACCGCCGCGCGCAGCTTGGCGCCGTAGAGCGAATTTTCGATCAGGTACCACATGATGGCGGCGATCACCGCCCCGACCACGATGATGAACAGCCGATACGCCGGGTAGGTTCGAAAGCCGATGTTGATCGGCTCCGACAGATATTGCGGAAAGATCATCGGATAGGGAAACGCGCCGAACATCTCGTTCGCCACGGCGGTCGCCACGAACACGATGCCGATGGTGAGCAGGACCTGGGCCAGCTCGCCCTTGCGATAGAGCGGACGGTAGACGGTCAGCTCGGCAACGCCGCCCAGAGCTCCCGCCACCACCGCGGCCGCCACGATCGCGAGATAGAAGTCCACCCCTTTCTGGGTGAGGTAGCCGGCCGCATAGCCGCCCATCATGGCAAACGAGCCGTGCGCCAGGTTGACGACCCGCATCAACCCCATGGTGATGGTGAGGCCGACCGAGATCAGGAACAGCACCATGCCGTAGGACACGCCGTCGAGCAGGATGGTCGCCGCGAATGAAAGCATGGGGTTGATCTACGCGGAGCGTTTGAGGTTGGCCGAGATTCGATTACTCCAGGATAAGGCGACGGCCAGCGACATTGGCACGGCGCCCTTACCTCTCCCCGCTTGCGGGGAGAGGTCGATTTCGAGCGAAGCGAGAAATCGGGTGAGGGGGGCTCACCGTGCGCTCAGACTCGCGGCAAAGCCCCCTCACCCGGATCGCTTCGCGATCCGACCTCTCCCCGCAAGCGGGGAGAGGTGACCCGTCGGCAACGCCGCGTTTTTCGCGAGCCTCATCCGTGCGGTCGAAGTACTAATTGCTCTTCGGCGGGTTGTCGATCTTCCACTGATCCTTGACCATGTCGACCTGGCCGATATCGATATTGACCAGCTTGCCGTCGCGCTTCTCGACACGGCGGATGTAGATGTTCTGGATCACGTCCCGCTCGGCCGGGTCGATCAGGATCGGCCCGCGCGGGCTGTCGAGCTTCTTGCCTTTCATGAAGTCGACGTACTTGGCGCCGTCGGCATTGGGGCCGAGCTCGGCAACCGCCTGATAGATCAGTTTGGTCCCGTCCCAGGCCGCGACCGACGCGATATCCGGAACGGCCTTGTCGCCGAACATCTTCACCAGCTGGTTCTTGAGAACGATGTTCTCCGGATTGGTGTTGGTTTCCGTATAGTGGAACGCCGTCACCACGCCGATCACGTCGTCGGTAAAGTTGGGCAGGAACAACTGCTGGGTTTCACCGGTACCGAGCAGCTTGATTCCCGCCTGTTTCAAGCCACGCTCCACATAGGCCTTGACGAACGCAATCGAGGGCGAGCCGGCTGGCTGGAACATGTAGAGCGCATCCGGTTTCGCCTGCAGCACCTTCTCCATGTAGGCGGCGTAGTTCGTCTCCTGCTGCGGCGAGCGCGTGCTGCCGACAATTTCCCCGCCGAGCGCCTTGAAGGTCTTGGTGAAGTAGTTTTCGGCGTCGTAGCCGGGCGCGTAGTCGCTCACGATCGTGTAGACCTTGCGGATGCCATTGTCGTAGGCCCACTTGGCGAGCGACACCACGTGCTGCGGGATGGTCATGCTGACCCGCACGTAGTAGGGCGAACCGCGGGTGATGGAGGCGGTCGCCGCGTTCATGATGACCACCGGAATCTTGGCCTGGGTGGCGATATCCGCCACCGCCATGGCGTGTGGCGAGAGATCGAAGCCGGCCAGGAACTTCACCTTCTCGCGCAGCACCAGTTCTTCGGCGAGCTGCTTCGCTTTGTCAGGCCCGCTGCTGGCCGTATCCCGATACACGAATTGGATTTCATGTTCCTTGCCATCCGGTCCCTTCACGGTCTTGCCGTGGAGCGCCTGATAGGCTTCGACCGCCTGTTGGAACTGCGTGCCCCAGGTGGCGAACGCCCCGGTGAAATCGGCGATCAGGCCGACCTTCACCACGTCCGCGTGCGCGGTTGCCGTTGCGAGAATGAGTGCGCCGGCGGCGCCTAAACCTGCCAACCATTTCTTCATTGCTGTTCCTCTCCTTCCGATGGTGCGACCTCTGTGGGCCGGTTTGTTGTTCGGTGGCCCCAAGCAAAGGCCTTGTCATATGGCACGGCACCTACCTCTCCCCGCCCGCGGGGAGAGGTCGACTTCCGAGCGAAGCGAAGGAAGTCGGGTGAGGGGGACTCGCCAAGCGCTCAGACTCGCGGCAATGCCCCCTCACCCGGATCGCTTCGCGATCCGACCTCTCCCCGCAAGCGGGGAGAGGTAAACGCGTTGCAACGATGTTCCTCCTGGCGAGGTTCATCGGAGCGGTTGTCGCCTTAGTTGCTCTTCGGCGGGTTCTCGATCTTCCAGGGATCCTTGACCATATCCACTTGGCCGATGTCGACGTTCACAAGCTTGCCGTCCCGCTTCTGGACTTCGCGAATGTAGATGTTCTGCACGATGTCGCGTTCGACCGGGTCGATATAGATAGGCCCGCGCGGGCTGTTCAGCTTCTTGCCTTTCAAGAAGTCGACGTACTTGATGCCCTCGGCATTGGCCCCGAGCGCTGCCACCGCCTGATAGATGAAGGCGGTACCGTCCCAGGCGCCGACCGACGCGATGTCGGGCGTGGCCTTCTCGCCGAACATCTTCACCAGCTGCTTCTTGAGCGCAATGTTCTCCGGGTTGGTGTTGGTCTCGGTGTAGTGGAACGCCGATACCGAGCCGATCACGTCATCGTTGAAATTCGGGAGAAACAGTTCCTGGGTTTCGCCGGTGCCGAGCAGCTTGATGCCGGCGGCCTTGAGGCCGCGTTCCATATAGGACTTCACGAACGCGATCGAAGGCGAGCCTGCGGGCACGAACATGAACAGGGCATCCGGCTTCGCCTGCAGCACCTTTTCCATGTAGGCCGCGTAGTTCGTCTCCTGCTGCGGCATGCGGACGCTGCCGATGACCTCGCCGCCAGCCGCCTTGAACAGTTTAGCAAACCAGGTTTCCGCGTCGTAACCGGGCGCGTAGTCGCTGACCAGGATGTAGACCTTCTTGATGCCGTGGTCGAAGGCCCATTTCGGCAGCGGCGACACATATTGCGGGATCGTCATGCTCACCCGTACGTAATAGGGCGACCCGCGCGTGATCGAGGCGGTGGCCGCGTTCATGATGATGACCGGAACCTTGGCCTGGGTCGCGATGTCGGCCACCGCCATGGCGTGCGGCGAGAGGTCGAAGCCAGCCAGGAACTTGACGCGCTCGCGCAGTACCAGGTCTTCGGCCAACTGCTTGGTCTTGTCCGGACCTTGGCTGGCGTTGTCGCGATAGACGAACTGGATTTCGATATCCTTGCCGTCGGGCCCCTTCACGGTGGTCCCATTGACGGCCTGATAGGCCTGCACGGCCTGCTGGAACTGCGACCCCCAATTGGCGAAGGCGCCGGTGAAATCCGCGATCAGTCCGACTTTGACAACGTCCGCTGCACCAGCAATGGTCGTCGCCAGCAGCAACGCGCCCGCGGCGCCTGACAATCGAGCCAACCATTTGTTCATCGCATTCCCTCTCCTGTTTTCGGCGCTCGCGGATCGCGCGCTGGCGGTCCGACGACCGTGGCGCGAGCGCTATGCTAGGCGCTCATTGCCGCCCCGCTGTAAGAGCATAGGGTTATACCGCGCCGACGCGTCACAGGTACAGTGGTGGGCAACATGTTGGGCTCGTCACTCCGGTCAGTTTGCCGGGTGGTCGACCTTCCAGGCGTCCTTGACCGTCCTGATCCGATCGAACGGCACATTGACCGGCTTGCCGGCGGCGTCTTCCACGCGGCGGATATCAACGTCTTGCACGATATCGCGCTCCTGCGGATCGATCGTGATGGTACCGCCGCGCGGGCTTGGAAACGACAGGCCCGCCATCAGCTTCATGGCGTCATCAGGGTTGAATTGCGGGCCGAGTTTCTCCACCACCTTGTAAATGACATCCATGCCGTCGAATGCCGCGACCGTCGCGATATCGGGTGCAGCTTTCGGGCCGAACATCGCCGACAGGTCAGCGCGCAGCGCCTTGTTGGCCGCGCTGTCGTTGGTCTCGGTATAGTGCGCCGCCGAGATCACCCCGACGGCTCCCGGGCCGTAATCCGGCAGGTAGAGTTCGGTGATCTCGTTGGTGGCCAAAAGCTTGATCCCGATCGGCTTGAGCAGGTCGACCCACGCCCGCACCATGGCGATGGAACCGGGGCCCGTGGGCGCCGACATGAACAGGGCATCGGGTTTCTTCTGGGCGACGCGTTCGAATTGCGGCTTGAAATCGGTGGTGGCGAGCGGCGTCCGCATCGACTCCAGAATCTCCCCGCCGCCGGCCTGGAAAGCCTTGGCGAAATAAATCTCGGCATCGATGCCCGCAGGAAAATCCGCAACCACCGTCACGGCGCGCTTGATGTCGTGCTTGACGGCCCATTCGCCGAGCGGCACGGCCAACTGTGGAAGCGTGAAACTGACCCGCACGAAGTAGGGTGACTGGCGCGTAATTGCACTGGCCGGTGCGTTGAACAGGATCGTCGGCATCTTGGCGTCGGTGATCGCCTGCGCGATCGCCGATGCGTTCGGAGACCACGGAAACCCGGCAATGAACTGCACTTTTTCACGCTCGATCAGATCGGCGACAAGTTCCTTCGCGCGCGCCGGAGCGGGACCGGTGTCGTCGCGATAGACGACGTCGATCGCGTTGTTGTTGACGGATGTGCCGTGCTGTTTTTGATAGACGGCGATCGCCTGTTTGAATTGCTCGCCCCAGCGGGCGTATCCGCCCGAAAACGTGCCGATGACCCCGACCTTGACCGGTTCGGCGCACGCCATGCCGCTCATGATCAGCAATGCACCAACGACGCAAAGGCGCGTCCCGCAGAGCCGCATGATCACCCTCCCGGTTGGCCGTCTTTCGCTTTCCACCGCGTTGGCAACCCGCGACAGGCCCAACGCCTGGTCTTGTGCATGCAAGTCTCGCGCGCCTCGCGGCCAATTGGAAGGCGGGATGATTGCGACTTGTGCGATCGTGGGGCGCACCGCATAGTGGGCTTGGGGCCGACAATTCATTATTTGCATCGCCGTGCACCAAGCCGAGCAATTCGACTACGTCATCGTGGGCGCCGGTTCGGCGGGCTGCATCCTGGCGAACCGGCTCAGTGCCGATCCCGCCACGCGGGTGCTGCTCATCGAGGCCGGTGACAACGATCGATCGATCTGGACCCGGATTCCGATCGGCTACATGTACATGATCGGTCATCCGGCGTTCGATTGGTGCTTCGAGAGCGATCCCGAGCCGCAACTCCATGGCCGCAAGATCGCGCACCCGCGCGGAAAGGTGCTGGGCGGGTCGTCCTCGATCAACGGGATGATTCAGATCCGCGGCCAGGCCGCCGATTTCGACCACTGGCGCCAGCTCGGGCTCGCCGGTGGGGCTGGGATGCGGTGCTTCCCTATTTCAAGCAGCACGAAGACTTTGCACTTGGCGCCGATGCGTTTCATGCGGTGGGCGGCGAGCTGGGCGTGAGCCCACAGCGCGCCAAATGGCCCATCATGGAGGCGGTGCGGCGCGCCGCCATGGAAGACGGCGTCAGGCCGACCCATGACTTCAACACCGGGGACGGCGAAGGGGTTGGCCCCTACCATGTCATCCAGCGCCACGGCGTGCGCTCGAGCGCGGCGCGCGCATTCCTCAAGCCGGTGCGCAACCGGACGAACCTCCGGATTGAGACCAGCGCACTGACCACGCGCATCCTGTTCGACGGCCGGCGCGCCCTCGGGGTCGAGTATCGGCAGAGGTCGGCGACCAGACGTGCCGTGGCCAGCCGGGACGTGATCGTCGCGGCCGGAGCCATCAAGACACCGCAGTTGCTGATGCTGTCCGGGATAGGACCGGCGGCGCACCTTGCCGAGCATGGCATTGCGGTCGTGGCCGACCGGCCGGGCGTCGGTGCCAACCTGCAGGATCATCTGCAGATGTTGCTCACCTACCGGCTCGAAGGAACCCGCACCCTCAATCAGCGCTACAACGCGCCGCTCGGTCGCCTCGGCATTGCGTTGCAATACGCGCTGCTGCGCCGCGGCCCCATGGCCATGGGGCCGTCGCCACTCGGCATCTTCCTGCGCTCGGACCAGGACCGGGACCGCGCCAACCTGGCCTTCACGGTGTTGCCGTTCTCGCGCGTCGCTCCCGGCATGAAAAGCGACTTCCACCCGTTCCCCGCCATCACCATGTCGGTCTATGCCTGCCGGCCGACGAGCCGCGGCACGATCCGGCTCAAGACAGCCGACATGGCGAGCGCGCCCGCGCTGCACTTCAACTATCTGTCGACGCCGGACGATCGCGAGCTCGCGATCGCATCGGTCCGCATCACTCGCCGCATCATGCGCCGCCCGGCCCTCGCCCCCTACCGGCCGGTCGAGATCCGGCCCGGGCCGCACGCGCGCGACGACGACGATGAGGCCTTGCTTGCTGCCTTCCGGGCGCACGCAACGACGATCTTCCATCCGGTGGGAACCGCCAGGATGGGAGCGCCGCACGACGCCAACGCCGTGGTCGACGCCAACCTGCGGGTCATCGGCGTCGACGGTTTGCGCGTGATCGACGCCTCGGTGATGCCGACGATTACATCCGGCAACACCAACGCGCCAACCATGATGATCGCCGAGAAGGGCGCCGCCATGATTTTGCAAAATGCGCGGCCATCATGAGCTCGGCTCCATAGTTGCCCTCGGCTCCATAGTTGCCCTCACAACAGGGATCTGCGGCTCTGTGGACGAATTAGTTTGCTTATGAACGAAGTTCACGGCGGTTTTCAGCACGAAAGACCCCCAAAATCCTCCGCTCGAGCGCGTCGACGGGCGTCCGCAATGGCTCTTCTGGTGCATAGTTGCCCTCCATAGTTGCCCTGGCACGGGCCTTGCTTGGGTCCCGGATTTCCCTGCCGCAAGTGACGGGTCAACCTGTTTCCTCGGTCCTGACAGCACAACGCCCCGGGGGTTTCCCGGGGCGCAATTGAACGCGTTAGCAAAGTGACATAACATTAATTTTGGGCCCGGTCAATGGGCTTCTGTGACAACGATAGGCGCAATCTTTGCAATTCGGCGACCCACCTCTCCGCATGTCACGGCCCGCGCAAGCGGGCCATCCAGTAATCGCGAGGTTCGCATTTTCGCGCCGCGTCCCCATTTCTTAGCTCTGATGAGTAATGGGTCGCCCGCTTTCGGGTCCCCATCGCGCGTAGCGCGATGGGAGATCCTCGCGGGCAATGACACCTGTGGGGTGAGCGTGATGAGAACCAATTGCCGCATCGATGAGTTCTCTTGGCTACCCCACGCGGGTGATCCAGTAATTACAAACCGACCGATCCGCCGCGGAGTACTGGGTCGCCCGCTTTCGGGTCCCCATCGCGCGCAGCGCGATGGGAGCCCTCGCGGGCGATGACACCGTGGGGTGGGGTTGGGCGCATAACAAACGGCGATGGTCCGCTGCAACAAACTACCCACCCTTGCTATTATGCAGTCAGCTTCGCATTGTCGCCCGCGAGCGAGCGGCCGGAGGACGAGCATGGCGCAAGAGAGAGAAGCCGCGGCCGATACCAAAATCGTGCGGCGTCAGAACAAGGCCGCGCAGCACGTTGCAACGGATATCTGCGTGGTCGGTGCCGGCATCTCGGGCGTGTCGGCGGCGCTGGAGGCGGCCCGGCTCGGCCGCCAGGTCGCGATCGTGGATGGGCTGCCGACCCTCGGCGGCCAGGCGGTCAATTCCATCATCGGCACGTTCTGCGGCCTGTTCGCCAACGGCACGCACGGTCATCAGTTCACCTACGGGATTGCCGAAGACATTTTGCGCGACCTCGGAAAGATTCCCGGCGCGCTCTATCGCCGCCACGGCCCGGTGACCACGGTCGTCTATTACGACGAGATCGCGCTCGGGCGCTGGGTCGAGGAGCAGATCCGCGCCGCCGGCATCACCGTGATTCTGGGGGCGGTGCTGCGCGACGTGCGGCTCGACGACCGCCGCGTCAAGGAGCTCGAACTCGCGACCCGCTATGGCGACCTGCGGCTGAGCGCGACTGGATTCGTCGACGCGACCGGCGACGCGGCGCTGACCTGGCAGGCCGGATTTGCGTGCCGCGAGTCGGCGAGCCGGCAGGTCTACGGCACCCAGATAGTGGTGCTGGAAAATATCGATGAGGCCAGCCACCCGACCCGCGACGAAATGGCGGCGCGCATGAAGGACAAGGGCGACGCCTATCAGCTGGTGCGTCGCAACGCGGTCTCGTTCGTCATTCCGGGGCGCGCCATCGCGGTGCTCAACATGACCCACACCGAGACGCCGCTGGAGCCGCTGGCGGCGGCCAAGAGCCAGCTCGAAGGCAAGGCGCAGGCCGACCGCGCGGTGCAGTTTCTCAAGGACGAATTTCCGAAGTGTTTTGGGCAAGCGCGGGTGCGGGCCTACGGCAACCCAGGCATCCGGCAGACGCGCTGGATCGCCGGCCGCCACCAGCTCACCGTCGATGAGGTCCGCAATGGCACCAAGTTTCCCGACGCGATCGGCCGCACCGCCTGGCCGATCGAGCTGCATGACCACAGCGCCGGTTATGTTTGGAAGACGTTCCCGGAGGATCACACTCACTATATCCCGCTCGGCAGCCTGACGCCCGCCGATGCCGACAACCTGGTCGCGGCCGGCCGCTGCATCGACGCCGATCTGGCCGCGCTCTCGAGTGTGCGGGTGATGGGGCCCTGCATCGCCATGGGGGCGGCGGCCGCTCACGCGCTCGACCTCGCCGGCAGCGGCAGCGTGCATCAGATCGACACGGCGGCGCTGCGCAAGCGCCTGCACGACAACCTGGAGCGCAATGACGCGCAGCCCAGGTCGGAGCATTCGGCCGAAGAGAAGCGGCACGCCGCAGAAAGGACGCACGCATGAGGCTCACCGACGTCGAGCGCGCGATGCTCGACGGCCGCGAAGGTCCGGCCAGGCAGAAGGCCATGGACTTGCTGATGCGCTACGGCGAAGCGCTCGGCGCCGAACGGCTGGTCGAGACCAACAATGTGGCCGGCGCGTTCAATGCATCGACGCCGTCGGTGCGCGCGCTGGTGGCGAAGGGATACGACGCGGTCTATTCCGAGCTCAACCTCGACAGCGCCGAGGTGGTGCCGATCCCCAAGATGGCGGTCAACACCTGCCAGCTCATCACCGGCATCGACAACGAAAAGTGGCGCACGCAAGGCATTCCGGACGAGCTCGCCGACCAGCAGAAGAAGGCGGAAGGCTACTTTGGCGCGCGCGGCATCAACATGTTCGCGACCTGCACGCCCTACCAGGTCGGCAACGTGCCGGTGAAGGGCGAACACTGCGCCTGGATGGAATCGTCCGCCGTCGTCTACTGCAACTCGGTGCTGGGCGCGCGCACCAATACCGAGGGCAAGGAGAGCACCGGCGCCGCCGCGCTCACCGGCCGCATCCCGTACTGGGGCTATCACATCACCGAAAACCGGCGCGGCACCCACCTGGTCGAGGTCGACGTCGAGGTCGACGACATCATGGATTGGGGTCTGCTCGGCTACTGGATGGGCGAGATCGTGCAGGAAGACATCCCGGTGCTGACCGGAAAAATCCGGCAGCCGGGCCTGATCAAGCTCAAGCATTTCGGCGCCGCCGCCGCCTCCTCGGGCGGCGTCGAAATGTATCACATCCCGGGCGTGACGCCGGAAGCGAACTCGGTCGAGGAGGCGTTCGGCAGACGCAAGCGCGACGCCACGCTTCGCTTCGGCGCCGCCGAGCGCAAGCTCGCCTACGACACGCTCAACTGCGCGACCGATCGCAACGTTGATTTTGTGATGCTCGGGTGTCCGCACAACGCGATCGAGCAGGTGTGGCTGATCGCATCGCTGCTTGACGGCCGCAGGATCAGCCCGAACACGCAGCTCTGGGTGCATACGCCACGTGCGCTGCGCGAGGTGGCCGAGCGCAACGGATACGTGAAGATGATTTCCGACGCCGGCGGCGTGGTGATGAGCGACACCTGTCCGGCGATCTCGCGCTATGCCCCCAAGGGCACGCGCGTGATCGCGACCGACTCGGCGAAGCAGGCGCATTACCTGCCGGCGATTCTCGGCCTGCCGGTGTGGTTCGGCACCGTCAAGGATTGCGTCGAGGCGGCGATCAGCGGACGCTGGAACGGAGGCTTGCAGTGAGGGGGGCACTGCCTCTCGCCTGCTGCTGCGCTCGCGACCTCGGAATGATCTATAGTGCTCCCTTTGCGAGGGTCGTCGCGACCACCTCTCCCGTGTCATGCCCCGCGAAAGCGGGGCACCCAGCAATCGCCGCAGATTTGCTTCGTGGCCGTGCGTTACAAAGCAGTCAGTGGTTACTGGGTCGCCCGCTTTGCGGGCGCCCCATCGCGCATTCGCGCGATGGGGGCCCCTCGCGGGCGACGACACCCGGGGACTGTCTGGAGGCTCTCTCATGACCACCATCACGCTGCACGGGCGCAAGGTCGTGGGCGGCTGCGCCGAGGGCGAGGCGCTGGTGACGCGCGACACCATCTCGGGTTGGGGCGGCATCAATGAGCGCGAAGGCACCGTGATCGAGCGCCGCCATGAACTGCGCGGCGTGAGCTTCAAGGACAAGGTGCTGGTGTTTCCCGGCGCCAAGGGCTCGTCCGGCTGGTCGGCCTATTTCCACATGACCCGGCTCAACGGTGTCGCCCCCAAGGCGATGATCTTCAACAAGATGACCACCAAGGTCGCGCTTGGCGCGGTGGTCACCCATGCGCCCGCGATCACCGAGCTCGATCAGGATCCACTGGTGGTGATCGAGACCGGCGACTGGGTGAAGGTCGATGCCGACAACGGCATCGTCGAGGTGACGAAAAGAGAGCGCAATGCATCGTAGGATGGGTTGAGCGCAGCGAAACCCATCACGGCCGTGATCGATGTAAATGATGGGTTTCGCAAGAGCTCAACCCATCCGACGGAACAAACACCATGACGCGAAAACTCCGCAGCAACTTCGAGCGCGGCACCTCGTTCTGGGCGGTACGCCGCGCCCAGTGGCGCGCGCTCGGGCTGACCGACGCAGACATGGAGAAGCCGAAGATCGCGGTGATCAACACCTCGTCCGAGCTTGCGATCTGCTTCTCCCATCTCGACGGCGTCGCCAAAGTGGTGAAGGAAGCGATCCGCGCCGCCGGCGGCCTGCCGTTCGAGATACGCACCACGGCGCCCAGCGATTTCATTCACAGCGCGGGTCATCGCGGCAACTACATCCTGCCGATGCGCGATCTGATCACCAACGATATCGAGGTGCAGGTCGAGGGCGCTCGGCTCGACGGCATGATCTGCCTGACCTCGTGCGACAAGACGGTGCCGGGGCAGCTGATGGCGGCGGCCCGCCTCGATATTCCGACCATCATGGTGCCGTGCGGTTATCAGCCGAGCGGCGTCTTCAACAACCATCACGTCGATATCGAGGAAGTCTTTCTCGGCGCCGGCCATTACGTCGCCGGCAAGATCGGCTTCGACGAGCTCCTCGGCATGAGCGAGAACGCCATCCGCGGCCCGGGCGTCTGTTCCGGCATGGGCACGGCCAATTCCATGCACATCGTGTGCGAGGCGCTCGGCATGGCACTGCCCGGCAGCGCGCCGGTGCTTGCGAATTCGGACCGCATGTTCGCGTTCGCGCGTGCGGCCGGAGCGCGCATCGTCGCCATGGTGGAGGAAGATCTGCGCCCGCGCCAGATTTTTACGCGCGATGCATTTGCGAACGCCGCCATGGCGGTGCTGGCAGTGTCAGGCTCGATCAACTGCATCAAGCATTTGCAGGCGACCGCGGTCGAAGCCGGCAGCGATCTCGATTTCTACAAACTGTTCGAAGACTGCACGCGGGTGACCCCGGTGCTCAGCGCGGTGCGGCCGATCGGCGAAACGTCGATCGAGGCGTTCGAGGCCGCCGGTGGCGCGGCTGCGGTGATGAAGCAGCTCGAGCCGCTGCTGGCGAAGGATGCCCTCACCGTGACCGGCAAAACCATCGGCGAAAATTTGCGCGAGGTGCGCGTTGTCGATGCGGAGGTGATCCGGCCGCTCGATCGGCCGCTCTCGTCCGAGGCCGCGATCGTGATGGTGCGCGGCAACCTTGCGTCTGCCGGCGGCATCGTCAAGGTCGGCTTGCGGCGCGACAAGAAGCTGCAGTTCGACGGACGCGCGAGATGTTTCGGCTCCGCCGACGATGCGATCGCCGCGTTGCGCGAAGGCAAGATCAAGCCCGGCGATGCGGTGATCCTGCGCGGGCTTGGCGTGCGTGGCGGCCCCGGCATGGGCATGGCGTCACGCATCGTGTTTGCGATCGACGGCGCCGGGCTTGGTCCCGAGGTCGCGGTCGTCACCGACGGCCAGCTCTCGGGCCTCGTCAACAAGGGCCTGGTGGTCGGCGAGGTCAATCCGGAGGCGGCGACCGGCGGCGCGCTGGCGCTGGTCGTGGACGGCGACCGTATCACCATCGATGCGGAAGCCGGCACCATCGCGCTCGATGTACCCGAGGCCGAGCTCGCGGCGCGGCGGGCGCGGCTCGAGCTCAAGGACCAGCATTCGGAGGAAGGCTGGCTCGCGATCTACGAGCGCTCGGTGCAGCCGCTCGGCCAGGGGGCGGCGCTGGTGCATCGGAAGAGCGTGTGAGTGTTTGCAGCGGTGCCCTCGACGCCAAGTGAGCTCTGGCGATGCCTAGGCCGTGTTCATGCAGCACAGCAGAGATCAAGTTGTTAGGAGTTAGGTCGAACCTCGTCCCGCAGCAATTGCGCGGCCTAGGGACCGGAAGCCTAACGTCCTGTTTCGCTAAGGCTTATGCTGTCGCGCGTCTGTGATGGGCGGTGCTTCTTGACGCCCTAAATGTCGATCGTCATTTATCAAGAAGATTGGATGTCATTTATCATCTTACCACCAGGGCGGCGGCGCCGATGCGCGACCATTTTCTCGATCAACTCGGCGGCGGTCGCTTTGCCCGCGAGGAACCGGCGGACGATGGGGAAACGAAGGCGGATCAACGCCCTGGACGTCGTCTTTTCGACCAACAACGCGAACAGGTTGTCGAGGAGCAACAAGGCCGCAACACGAACATTGCCACTCTGTTCGACGCCGGTGAGTCGCGGCATCCTGGCGTTGCACACATAAAGGGCTGGCCGTGGGTTGTGGCCGGTATCGGACTGGTGCTCGCGGCACTCGCCTGGGTCGGCTTCTCCTACCGCCAGGGCGACCGTACCGCTGCGCCGATGCCGCCCGCGCAGGTCACGGCCAGCAAGCCGCTCCTTCACGATGTGGATACGCGTATCGGGTTGCTCGGGCAATTCTCCGCGATCAATCGGGTCGAGTTGCGGGCGCAGGTCGGCGGCACGCTGACCGAGATCCATTTCCAGGACGGGCAGATCGTGCATCAAGGCGATCTCCTGTTCGTGATCGATCCGCGCCCCTACGAGGTCAAGCTCGCCCGGGCCAACGCCCTCTTGCAGACCGCGTCTGCGCGCTTCGCGCTCGCGACCAGCGAGCTTGGCCGCGCGCAGTCGCTCCAGCGCAGCAGTTTCGCAACCCCCGAGACCGTCGAGCAGCGCACGGCCGAGCAGAACTCTGCCCAGGCCGCGATCGACGACGCCAAGGCGCAGATCCGTGACGCTCAGCTCGATCTCGAATACACCCGCATCACCGCGCCGTTCACCGGCCGCATCGGCGCGCGTCTCGTCTCGATCGGCAGCCTCGTTGCCGGCAGCCGCGCCGGCATCGGCCCGACAACCCTGCTGACGACGCTGGTGTCGCTCGATCCGATCTATCTCGACTTCGATATGAGCGAATCCGACTACCTGACCTTTGCGCGCGAGCGCGCGCGCCTCTCGGGTCCGCTCGCCAACAAGGTTGCGATCAGTCTCAGCGATGAGGACCGCTTCACGCGCACCGGCACGCTCGACTTCGTCGACAACAGCCTCAATCGTTCGAGCGGCACGATCCATGCGCGCGCCACCGTCCCCAACCCGGATCTTTTCCTGGTACCGGGCGCGTTCGCGCGCATACGTGTCGCGATCGCGCCGCCCGCACCCACCCTGCTCGTGCCGGACGCCGCGGTGGTGCTCGATCAATCGAAGCACATGGTCATGACGGTGTCCGGCGACGGCAAGGTCGTGCCGATAGCCGTTGAGATCGGCGACCTGCGCGGCGGCTTGCGGGTCATCCAATCAGGCCTCAGCCCGGAAGACCGCGTGATCATCGATGGGCTGGTGCACGCAATTCCCGGCAGCAAGGTCGAGGCGCAGGACGGCACGATCCAATATGACGCCGGCGCCGACAGCCGGCGCTAACGCATGATCCCGAAAAGTGGCTGCCGGTTTTCAGAAAAGATCATGAGCGAACAAAACATGATCTCGAAAAGTAGCTATCGGTTGTCGGAACAGATCATGCGCGAACAAGAGGCTGGAGCGCGATGACGAATCGAAGAAAAGTCATCGCGCGCTAGGACGGAACTTCGAAATGCGCTTGTCCCACATCTTCATCGACCGTCCCATCCTCGCCACCGTGCTCAGCGTGTTCGTGACGCTGATCGGTCTCGGGGCGCTGGCGATCCTGCCGGTCGCGCAATATCCGGAGATCGTGCCGCCCACCGTGCAGATCACCACGGTCTATCCCGGTGCGTCCGCCGAGACCGTTTCGCGCACGGTGGCAACGCCGCTCGAGCAGCAGATCAACGGCGTCGAGAACATGCTCTACCTGAGCAGCCAGTCGACCGGCGACGGCAAGCTTACGATCACCGTGACGTTCCGGATCGGCACCGACCTGAACGTCGCGCAGATGCTCACCCAGAACCGCGTCCAGGACACCCTGCCGCGCCTGCCCGAAGACGTCCAGCGCCTGGGCGTGCAGGTCAGAAAGGCGACGCCCAACATCCTGCTTGCCGTCCATCTCATGTCGCCGGACGGCTCGCGCGACAATCTCTACATGTCGAACTACGCGACGCTGCATGTGAAGGATGCGTTGGCGCGTCTGCCCGGCGTGGGCGACGTCCAGCTGTTCGGCGCGCGCGATTACGCCATGCGTATCTGGCTCGATCCCGACAAGGTCGCGGCCAACAGTCTCAACGCCGGCGACGTACTGGCGGCGCTGCGCGCCCAGAACATTCAGGTCTCGGCCGGTATCCTCAATCAGCCGCCGGTGCCCTCGCGCGAGGCCTATCAGGTCAACGTGCAGACGCTCGGCCGTCTCTCCACCCCGCAGCAGTTCGCCGACATCGTGCTCAAATCTGACCCCCAGGGGCGGGTGACACGCTTGCGCGACGTAGGCCGCGTCGAGATCGGCGCAGCGGATTACGGATCGACCGCCTTCACGGACCGTGGTCCGGGGCTGCCGCTGCTCATCTTCGCCCAGCCGGGAGCGAACTCGTTGGCGGTGGAGCACGAGGTCCTGTCGACCATGAAGACGCTGGCGAAGGATTTTCCGCCCGGCCTCGGATACACGATCATCTACGATCCGACGATCTTTGTCGGCAAGTCGGTCAAGGAGGTCATCACCACGATTTTCGTCGCCATCCTGCTGGTGGTCGGCGTCGTGTTCCTGTTCCTGCAACGGTGGCGTGCTTCGATCATTCCGGTCATCGCTATCCCGGTGTCGCTGATCGGTACGTTCTCGGTGCTCTACGCGCTCGGCATATCGCTCAACAACCTCTCGCTGTTCGGACTGGTGCTGGCGGTGGGGATCGTGGTCGACGACGCGATCGTCGTGGTCGAGAACGTCGAGCGCAATCTCGAGCTCGGGATGGCTCCGAAGGAAGCGGCCTACAAGACGATGGACGAGGTCGGCGGCGCGCTCATTGCGATCGCGCTCACCCTCTGCGCCGTGTTCGTGCCGTCGGCGTTCCTGTCGGGAATTTCCGGCGAGTTCTTTCGCCAGTTCGCGATTACGATCGCGGCCTCGACCGTGATCTCCTGCTTCGTCTCACTGACGCTCAGTCCTGCCCTGTGCGCGGTGCTGTTCAAGCCGCATGATCCCGCCGACAACAAGCGCGCCGGGAGGGTCGGTCGACTCGCGCGCGTCGGCTTTACGGCCTTCAATCGCGGCTTCGAATGGCTGTCGAATGCCTATGGCCGCCTCACCGGGCGGCTGGTGCGAGTGGTCGGCGTGATGCTGGCGATCTACGCGTTGCTGATCGGCTTTGCGGGCTTCCAGTTGGCGCGCGCCCCAACCGGTTTCATCCCGGAGCAGGATCAAGGCTACCTCATCACGGTCGTGCAGCTGCCGCCCGGCGCCACGCTTGATCGCACGGAAGCGGTGGTCAAACGAGCGATCGACATCATCCTCGATACGCGCGGCGTGGAGCATGTCGCACCGTTCGCGGGGCTCGATGCGACGACGTTTACGGTGGCATCCAATGCCGGGACGATCTTCTCGGGCCTGCCGTCGCTTTTCAATCATTCGATCAAGGGCGTGACCGCAGCGACGGTGCTGGCTGATCTGCGCAAGCGTCTTGCGGTAATCCGGGACGCCTATGTGCTGACTATCCCGCCGCCGCCGGTGCAGGGCATCGGCAACGCAGGCGGCTTCAAGATGATGGTGCAGGATCGCGCCGGGCTTGGTTCGGACGCGCTCGCGCGCGCGGCGCAGGCGCTTGTCGCCGCCGCCAACAAGGATCCCGACTTCGCCGGAGTCTTCACCCTGTTCAGCACCCGCTCGCCCTCGGTCTATGCCGACATCGATCGCGAGAAGGCCGAAAAGGTCGGGCTCACGCCGACCGACGTGTTCTCCACCTTGCAGGTCTATCTCGGCTCGCAGTACGTGAACGACTTCAACTATCTCGGCCGAACCTACGAAGTCATCGCCCAGGCCGACGGCAGCTTCCGGCGCGACGCCGCCGACATCGGGCGCCTCAAGGCCCGCAATACCGCGGGCGAGATGGTGCCGATCGGCACGGTCGCGCGCCTGCGACACGAAACGGTTCCCTATCGGGTGCCGCGCTACAATCTCTTTCCCGCCGCCGAGGTCATGGGCGCCGCGGCGCCAGGCGTTGCGACCGGCACCGCGCTCGCCCGGATGGAGGAGCTGGCGCAGCAGGTGCTGCCGCCCGGCATCGGCTTCGAATGGACCGAGCTTGCCTTCCAGCAGCAGCAGCGCGGAACGCCGACCTTGCTGGTGTTCGGCGCCGCCGCTCTGTTCGTGTTCCTGGTGCTCGCCGCCCAGTACGAAAGCTGGAAACTGCCGCTCGCCGTCGTGTTGATCGTGCCGATGTGCCTGCTCGCGTCCGTCACCGGCCTGCTTTGGCGCGGGATGTCGATCGATGTACTGGCGCAGATCGGCTTCGTTGTTCTCGTGGGTCTGGCGGCCAAAAACGCGATCCTGATCGTCGAGTTCGCACGCCAGGGGGAAGAGCAGGGCATGAGCACGGGCGAAGCGGCGGTGCGCGCGGCGCGCACACGGCTGCGTCCGATCCTGATGACGTCGTTTGCATTCATCCTCGGCGTCGCCCCGCTGGTGGTCGCGACCGGCGCCGGGGCGGAGATGCGGCAATCGCTCGGCACGGCGGTGTTCGCCGGCATGCTGGGGGTGACCGGATTCGGCCTGCTGTTCACGCCGGTCTTCTACACCGTGGTCCGCCGGCTCCCCGGCGGAACGCGCGCACCGGCCAGAAATGCGACGGCAATCTCCCCAGGCGCTTAAGCGGACAGTCTGCCGGATGAAGAAATGACGCTCAGGGTCAGATGCGGCAACGAAATACCTATGACACATCTTGACGAGCCTGCGACGGCCGGGCACCCGCAAGTGAGCGATAATGATCAGAACTCGAACGAAGATTACGTTCTAGACGTCTGGTTCATGCGCAAATCTCAGCGTCGTCACGGCCGACCTGTTCACGGGAGAGCCCACCGATACGGTGTAACCAATGAGCGCAAAGCAGCGGCTGAGCGCAGTCGTCTCGAAAATGCGCTGGAAATAGGTCTGGAAGATACTTTCCCGGCGTCAGATTCTGTTGCTGTCGTTCAGCCCGGACCCACACCCGACCTTGGTGAGCAAGGGCCAGAACAATTCAGGGGGCTCAACGCCCCCCATCCCGGTGGTCCCAAGCGTGCCGAAACGGCAGTGGCAAGGCCGACTCTTAACACAAGGCAGTTTGCATGATGATCATTACAATGCTCCTTGTCGGCGCCGGCCTCGTCGTGAATGCGGCAGATCGCGTTCCCAACCTCGACGTCAAGTCAACTTGCGTGGCCGCGATCAAAATGACCGGCCCCACCGGGAGGACCGTCGAGAGCTGCCTGGAGGGCGAGACCGCGGCCCGCAAGGATCTCGAAAAGGATTGGTCGCGGTTCCCGAGCGGCGAACGTAGTCAATGCGTTGCGACCAGCGCAGGCGGATCGCCGAGCTTCGTAGAGCTTCTGGTCTGCCTCGAAATGATGGGAGATTCACGCAAGCACCGAGAGGAAGAGCGGGCTGTCTCCAAGGTCAAAAAACCGACCAGCAAGCCCTGATAATCGGCAGCCGACGTGTCGGTGCCGTCGTTCGGCTGATGATCAGTTTGGGCAAAAGAAATCGAGGAATGCTGTGAGGGCTCCAAAAAGATCTACATCTTGACCGGTGGTTGATCGTGGAGAATCACGTTTAACAACGAACTGTGCACTTCCAAGCCGCCACCGTCATAGTGAATGAAGCCCAATTTGCGAAACTTGTTCATGAAATGGCTGACACGGGACCGCGTGGTGCCTATCATCTCTGCGAGCGTCTCCTGGCTTACATTCGCAATCACGGGTTCCGGTCTTCCTTCCTTGCCAAAATTCGCCAACAGCAACAACATTCGAGCGAGACGTTTCTCGCTCGAATTGAACAGTTGATCGATCAGGTCTTCTTCTACCCGGATGGTCCGAGCCAGAAGATGCGCAATGAACATTTCGGAAAACGCCGGCTCCTCATGGATCGCGCGGACGACGGACGCCTTTTCGAGCCGCATGAATAGGCCCTCGGCCAGCGTCGAGACCGTTGCCATGCGGCGCGGCTGTCCGGCCAGGCATCCTTCGCCGAAGAAATTGTCCGGTCCGAGTATGGCGACGACAGCTTCCTTACCTTGCTCGGAGACCACCGTGACTTTTGCCTTGCCGCTCTGGATGTAGAAGACCGCATCCGCAGGATCTCCCTGTGAGAAGACGATTTGATCCTTGCGGTATTTTCCGATGCTGCGTCCCTCGCCGACTTTGGCGAGGAACAATTTCGCATCGAATGACGCCTTCTGTTTGCTCGCCATGACACGGCGTCCTTCGCTATAAGAACTCGCCCTTCTGGTCACCGGAAAGCATCATATCATGGACACCCATGGGCCGCGTCGGGGATCCGCCGCTGTGGGTCGGGACCGAGGCGCGGGGCCCCGAGGGTGGGGCCGCTTCATATCCCAGGCGATTTCGCGCGGCTTATCTACCGCCGCCGAGGGGCCGGGCACCACTGGTCACGACACCCACCCGCCCGACAGCGACGAGGCCGCCAACCGAGGCGACCCGAAGCCCTCAATACATCCACAGGGAATAGATCCAAGTTCCAAATATGACGAGCGCCAGGACCAGGGGTCCACGCCATCCCCACTTGAATATTAGATAGATAAGCTTTTGTGGATCCATGCCGGATTTGCACGGGAAATGCTGCGTCCGCTTTCAAGACCGCCGAACTTTACTGCTGGCCGTGAGGCCGGTGCCGACTGAGGAGCCGGTATCACCTGGAATCATTTCCCGGATTTCGATGGACGAAGAGTAGCATCCGCGAGCTTCAGCCATTCGGCCGCCATTTCGCGTTGAATGGACCGAGACTCTTGATCTCTTGCTACGGTCACCATTTCCAAACAATGGGCGGCGAAACGCGTATATCTTTTGTGTTTATCGTTTTTCAGGATGACCATAATTCCTCCTGCACTTTCAGTATTGGGCGCCAACCCAATGCGGCCCACGGCTCAATCGCATTTCCTGCTCGTAGAGGTGCGAACAAAAGCGCATCGGACCGCAAGGAGCCCGCCGGTTCCATCTATTATCTGGTCTCGGCCGTTCCTGAGCTCTGCGTGCGTGCGAAGACGCCGCTTGAGGGAGCGTCGCCATAGATCCATGACGCGGTGACGGAACGCGTCTGAGTGCACGGGTATTCGTCGGCACTGCGTGGTACGCGAAGTAGCCGCGAACGACTTGGCTCAGCCACTTTCCCTGTTCTCGGACCGGTTGGTGTCTTGCGCCTTCGCATCTCCTCCCTCACCTCCTTAGCTTTGTCTCGCATGCGGTCGCCTCCGGCTTTTGCGCTTCAGCAAGAAGCGCCCTCGACGGGATTGCCCGCAGATGAAGGTAAAGCCCAGAAACTGGAAGGTCTCCGGTTTACCGAGCCTACGTTGCAGCGCGCTGCTTCGTAGCGAAACGGCCGAACTCGATCAGACGGGTCTTCTCCGGATGAAGCGACAACGCAAACTCCCCGCAATCGATTCCCGCATCGCGTCCAGGAAGCGCCGGGCATCGCTCTCATGTTGGCAACCGACGATAAAATCGTCGGCATACCGCACGATGATCATGTCGCCCGTGGCTTCGCGCCTTCGCCAGCGCTCGGCCCAGAGGTCGAGGGCGTAGTGCAGGTAGATGTTGGCCAGGAGTGGCGAGATCACCGCACCCTGCCCGGTCCCTCTGTCACTGTCCCATGAGGACTTCGTCTTCCAGGACACCCGCCTTGAGCCATTTCTGGACCTGACGGATGATGCGCTTATCGCCGATCCGATGCTCCACGAACCTGATCAGCCATTCCTGGCTCACCGTGTCGAAGGAAGCGGCGACACACTACCCATCTCCGCGATCATCCGGATTATGTGACGATCATTCGAGAGCGCCATGCGTTCGAGGGGCAGACGCTGGCGGTGATCAGCAGCATTAAGCGACGCGGCGTGCTGCTTGTCCTCGTCATCCTGCCAAACGGCAGTCGAACCCTCATTCCGGCATCATGGACCGATTGGATAGATCATCACGACACCGAGACATCGTCGAGCTCTGACGACGTCATCCACGCACCTGCTCTCGGTAAGTTCGGTGATTTGCTTCAGCTGCGCAAGGTCATCGACGCTCTCCAGCGCCGGCATATCGAGTTCGGCATCACATGTGGAGAGCAGCAATGCAGCTGAACCTCTTTCTCGACCCTTCCGATCTGCCGTCAAGCCCCACGTCGTCGAGCCCGCCGCAGGGCGCCTGGGATCAACTCGACGAGACCGCGCGGATCGCTGCGCTCGAACTGCTGGCGCGCCTCATCGCGCGCGTGATCGCAGACGCGCCGATAAAGGAGCTGGGACATGAATGAGCGCGCGAAGATCACGGCCAGCCATCACTCGCGCCAAGCTATCGTCTATTTGCGTCAATCGAGCCCGGCGCAGGTCGAGCACAACCGCGAATTGACGGAGCGGCAGTATGCACTCGCCACCAAAGCTCGCGAGCTCGGCTGGCCTGATGAACGCATCGTCGTCATCGACGAGGACCTCGGTCTCTCTGGCTCCGGCTCGGTCGCCCGCTCCGGCTTTGCGCGCCTCACCGCTGAGGTCGCACTCGCCCGCGTCGGGCTTGTTCTTGGGCTCGAGGTGTCGCGCCTCGCTCGCAACAACGCCGACTGGCACCGCCTCATCGATCTCGCCGGGCTGACCGACACACTGATCGGAGACGCTGACGGCATCTATCATCCGGCGTTGTTCAACGACCGTTTGCTGCTCGGCCTCAAAGGAACGATGAGCGAGGCCGAGTTGCACGTGTTGCGCGCCCGGCTCAACGGCGGGATTTGTAATAAGGCTGCAAGAGGTGAACTGCGGCGCGGACTTCCCGTAGGCTTCGTGTGGGGCGAAGCTGACGGCGAGGTTCTGTTCCACCCCGATGAGGCCGTCATCACAGCCATCCGCTCCATCTTCGCGCGCTTTGCCGAGACAGGCTCGGCGCGACGCGTTTGGCTGTGGTTGCGCGACCAAGGCCACAAGCTCCCGCTGCAGATGAGTGCGCACGCCGAGATCCGCTGGGTCGAGGCCAGCTATCACGCCATCCACCAGGTTCTGACCAACCCCGTCTATGCTGGAGCCTACGTCTATGGCAAGACCCGAACAGAGATGACGCTCGACGCTTCAGGCGTTCGGCGGAAGCGGATCAGACTTCTGCCGCGCGATCATTGGCAGGTGCTGATCAAAGAGCATCACGAAGGATTTATCGACTGGCCGACTTATGAGGCTAACCAGCAACGCATCGCGCGTAACACGCGACCCGGGCCGCACAAGGCGGGTGGTGCTGTGAGGGAAGGCAACGCCCTCCTGCAGGGCCTCGCCAGTTGCGGGCACTGCGGCCGCCGTTTGCGCACGCATTATCGCGGCCGTAATTCGGCACCTGGATATCACTGCGCCGGCGAGCATCTTGTCGAGGGGCGCGGCAGTTACTGCCTCAACATTGGCGGCGTGCAGATCGACGACGCCGTGACTCGCGCATTCATTGCAGCGCTTGAGCCAGCCAAAATCAGAGCGACATTGGCCGCGGCCGAGCAAATCGAGATGGATCGCGAGTCCGCGCTCAAGCACTGGCGGCTAGGCGTCGAGCGGGCGAGCTATGCAGCGAGTTCTTGCCGAGCGTCGATATCGTGCCGTCGATCCCGACAACCGGCTGGTGGCGCGTGGCCTCGAGCGCGCATGGGAGGAAAGTCTGACATCGCTCGAAGCAGCAAAGGCTGAGCTGGCCCGTCGCGAGGAGGAGCGTCCGCGCATGCTCTCGATCGAGGAGCGCGATCGCTTGGGCACGCTCGGCCCCGACCTCGCCGCCGTATGGACCGCAACCACGACCACGCCACGCGACAGGAAGGAGCTGTTGGGTACGCTGATCGAGGAGGTGATTGTCAAGGTCGAGCGCGATAAGTCTGCGGCCCACCTCACGCTGCGCTGGAAGGGCGGTGCACTGACCGAAATCGACTTGGGCCTGCCTCGCTCGCGGCCAGCAACCGTGCGCACCGATGAGGACACGGTCGCGCTCGTGCGCCGCTTGGCAGTCCACTACCCCGACACTGTGATCGCCGGCATCCTCAATCGGCAGGGCCGCAGGACGGCGCGCGGTCATCGCTTCGAGGGCAATCGTGTTTGCAGCCTGCGGACGCACTGGAAGATTCCGTGCTTCGTCCCGAATACTGACGCCGCTGCAGGTGAGCTGCTGACCATCAAACGTGCGGCGACCGCGCTCGGCGTCGCACCGTCGACCATTCATCGTCTCATCAACGACGGCATCATCGCTGGCGAGCAGATCACGCCCGGTGCGCCCTGGAGCATCCGGCTCACCGACGATCTCAAGGCCCGATTCAACTGTGAAGCTGGCGAAGGATTCCTGCCGATGCGTGAGGCGATCCGCGCTCTCGGCGTCTCGCGTCAGACGGTGTTGCAGCGTGTCAAGCGTGGCGAGCTTGAGGCCATTCATGTCACGCGCGGACGGCAAAAAGGACTCCGGATCAAAGTGATAGCCCGTCAGAGCGAACTATTCGAGGGAGCTTCATGAACCAGGGGGCAGTATGAAACAGGATCCAAGAACGATCTGGATGTCGGCGTCCAATATGAAGTTCACCTTCCTGCTGGTATATCCCGACACAGAGGGCGTCGAGCGCGTCGTGCGCTCCCTCGTCCCAGGACGGAACCCGTACGAGAACCCGAGGAAGTCTTCCTCGTAGATCGCGTTCAAGATCGCGGCCGTCGCCCGCTGGACCATCTTTGTCTTCCAGGGCGGCGATCGCAAGCGGGCGCTGCCGACCGTCCGGCTTGGGGATGTACACCCGCCGGGATGGCATTGCCCGATACGCTCCCCGATGAAGCCGTTCGAGAACAGGTCCTTCAAGATTGCACTCGAGGTTTGCCTCGTAGTTCCTTCATGTCAGCCCATCCACACCGGGCGCGGCGTCTGTCCTTGAGTTCGAAGAACGCCTGCTCGAGCAGATCGAGACTGAGATGGTGGAAGAGCGCAGTGAACTTCTCCTTCTTCCTTTCCTTTGCGACTTTCCGAATGCGGTCCAGCGCCTGAGACACGCTTTCCCGGTTCCTGTGCCCGGCGCGTGCTTCGCTGTGCCGCCTTCCCCTTGGCCCCTGCCCTTTGCGACAATTCTTGGCTCTTCCGTATCTGTCGATCCAATCGTCTCGCACCCCCCGGCACGGGGCCGCGACCGAACCGGAGTTTCAAGCGCCGGTACCTCAGTTGAGCGCGGCTGACTTCGGTGCAAGCAACAACGTGTAGCACGCATCGACAAGTGCGGAATTCGGGTACGATTCACCCGGTAGGGTCACGAACTCCTTGGGGAATTCGTCCCGGCGCTTCCACGAGTTCGACCTTCGAAAGGGCTACTTTCTTCGCCTCGGAATCAGGCAGCGCGCGGAACTTGTCGGCGCAGACGGGTGCCAGCGCCGATACGACCGCACGCTCTGAGCGCTGTTTTGCCATGTCGTTAGCCGTGCTGGCCAGCGACCAGCCCCCCCAGGAAAAGCCCACAACGATCGTTGCGATGGCACCGGCAGCAGCTCCTTGCAACAAACGCTTCAGCGACTCTCCCTGCAACATTGATGGTACTTGCATGGTATTTCCTTTCGCCCAATGTGTTTCGGAGCGAAACCACACATGGGTTCCGGCTCAGTAAGTTGGATTTGAGTGCCGAACGCGTTGAGAGCGTATCGTTTCGTTTCTACATACGCCTGCGTTCGGCGGAGTCTGAGCAAAACAGCTCACTTCTGTCGGAGACAGTCGTAAATATTCCGCGCGACCGTTAGTCTCGGGTTGGCTGCCGCAATCTGTCGTCGTGTTGGTGATGGTGGGACAAGCAAAGCTTCATCCGTAGGCGTCATCACCGACGCATACGGGGGGTGGCAGCCACGCCCCGGTCCAGCTGCGACCTCTGCAATCCCGCATCGGCCTGGTGCTAGTCGAGCGCGGAAGCAAGCGTCAGGTTTCTTGGGAAGGCCGGAGCGAGTTCTCGGGCCTCCCTTGTGTTGCAAGATTCGATCGAACGCCTCAGAAGTCCATGCCACCCATGCCGCCCATGCCTCCACCGGGACCACCCGGCATCGCTGCGCCCTGCTTCTTCGGCAGCTCGGCAACCATCGCCTCGGTGGTAATCAGCAGACCCGCGATGGAGGCGGCATCCTGCAGAGCGGTTCGCACGACCTTGGTCGGGTCGATGATGCCCTTCGACACCAGGTTGCCGTACTCGCCAGTCTGTGCGTCATAGCCGAAGGCGTAGGTGTCCTTTTCCAGGATCTTACCAACGACGATTGACCCATCCTCACCGGCGTTGATCGCAATCTGGCGCGCCGGCCAGGAGATCGCCTTCTTGACAATTTCAATGCCGGTTCGCTGGTCGTCGTTTTGGACTTTGAGCTTCTCAAGAGCTTTGATGGCGCGCAGTAGCGCAACGCCGCCGCCAGGCAGGACACCTTCCTCAACAGCGGCGCGGGTTGCGTGCATGGCGTCATCGACGCGATCCTTACGCTCCTTGACCTCGACCTCGGTGGCGCCGCCGACGCGCAGTACTGCGACGCCGCCGGCGAGCTTGGCCAGCCGCTCCTGCAGCTTTTCCCGGTCATAGTCGGAGGTTGTTTCCTCGATCTGCGCCTTGAGCTGGGCAATGCGCGCCTGGATGTCGGTCTTCTTGCCCGCACCTCCGACGATCGTCGTGTTTTCCTTCTCGATCATCACTTTCTTGGCGCGTCCCAGCATATTGATCGTTACATTCTCCAGCTTGATGCCGAGGTCGGCGGAGACCATGGTGCCGGCCGTGAGAATCGCGATGTCCTCGAGCATTGCCTTGCGGCGATCGCCGAAGCCGGGAGCCTTGACCCCTGCCACCTTGAGGCCGCCGCGCAGCTTGTTGACCACGAGGGTGGCTAGTGCCTCACCCTCTATGTCCTCGGCAATGATCAGCAACGGCTTGCCCGCCTGCACCACTGCTTCCAGCAACGGAAGCAGCTCTTGCAGTGCGGAAAGCTTCTTCTCGTAGATCAGGATATACGGGTCTTCCATTTCCACCCGCATTTTGTCGGCATTGGTGACGAAGTAGGGCGAGATGTAGCCGCGGTCGAACTGCATGCCCTCAACCACCTCAAGCTCGGTCTCGAGCGACTTTGCTTCCTCGACCGTGATCACGCCTTCGTTGCCGACCCGTTTCATCGCATCGGCGATGAAACGGCCAATCTCCACATCGCCGTTGGCCGAGATGGTGCCGACCTGGGCGATTTCCTCGTTCGAGGTGACATTCTTGGAGTTCTTCTGCAGGTCGGTCACAATGGTCTCGACCGCAAGATCAACGCCGCGCTTGAGATCCATGGGGTTCATGCCAGCGGCGACAGCCTTGGCGCCCTCCTTGACGATTGCATGAGCGAGCACGGTCGCGGTGGTCGTGCCGTCACCGGCCTGGTCGGAAGTCTTCGACGCGACCTCGCGTACCATCTGGGCGCCCATGTTCTCGAATTTGTCCTCGAGCTCGATCTCCTTGGCAACGGTCACGCCGTCCTTGGTGATGCGAGGCGCGCCAAACGACTTATCCAGTATGACGTTACGGCCCTTGGGGCCAAGCGTCACCCTTACCGCGTGGGCGAGCGTATCGATGCCGTGCAACATTCTGTCGCGCGCGTCGACCGAAAATTTCACTTCCTTGGCAGACATCTGCGTATTCCTTTTTGTCCAACCTCATCGCGAGGAGGGCCTAACGATGAGAATTATTGATCCGATGCTTTCTCGGCCTTCGACGCGTCCCAGGTCTTCTCAGTACGAGACTTCTGGAAAACGCCATCAGGCCGCCTTCTTCCTGGCCTCGGCCTCGACCAGCACCCCCATGATGTCGCTCTCCTTCATGATGAGGTACTCGACGCCGTCGATTTTGACCTCAGTGCCCGACCATTTGCCGAACAGGATTCGGTCACCGACCTTGACGTCGATCGGGATGAGCTTGCCACTCTCGTCGCGGCCGCCGGGCCCAACGGCGGTCACCTTGCCCTGCTGCGGCTTCTCCTTCGCGGTATCCGGAATGATGATGCCGCCGGCGGTCTTCGCCTCGGCATCGATCCGTTCGATGACAACGCGGTCGTGAAGCGGTCGGAATTTCATTGGCGTTCTCCTTGCGGTTTCATAAATCATCACGTGACCAAGTGGCCTTGGTGGGCTCTGCAGCCTCAATCGCTGCCTTCTGAGCGAGGCACAGAACTCCTATTCTGCGCTGAGGAATCAGCCGCTTCCGGCCGCTCCCGCTGCGTCAAAGACACCGGTGCAGGCTCAGCCACCACGAGCCACCGGACGTCGTTTTGGTCCGTTCAAACCAACAGCCCGTTAAAGCTGCTGCTCCATTCGAAGCCGCAGGCGCTGCAGACCCAGTCGTTCTGGACGGCACTGTCCCGCAGATAGGTCGACACAATGGGGCCGACCGCCGGGAGGTCGCAGTTTGGACATCGCATTCGCTTCGCAGAGATACCCTCGACGGGCGCTGGCGCGTGGATTCGATCGGTTTCGAAAGGGCCGCCGAGGCGAAATTCCCTTGAACAAATGATCATACGGTTCAAATGGGTCCCCTGGACGCTATTACAAGCTAATTCTTTTACAAGTCCCGGGAGAACGTGCGTTTTGCGTTGCCGGCTCGCAGTGCCTGGGGCCCCACTCGCAAAGGTTCGAGGCAACTTATTTTACTACGCCAACAGTCGGAACGAATCTGTTCAATATTGCTCACATCAAAATTCGGCCAGTGATCCTCCGCGCCACCTGGCCGTAGCCGTCCGCTCAAGATCGGCCTCATCGCGAGCCCAGATCGGTCGCTGCCGGCGCTATGGGACGCCAGCCTGCTGGCGCCCCAGAATACGCTCCAAACTAAATGTGGCTAAACGGCCTCATCGTCCCCACATGCAACGAATCGATCTTTCAAAGGTGCCGATGGCTGAGGGGGACCGCCGATCGTGCTCTCGCCAAAGAAAGGCTGTGTCACATGTTCACGGCTGAGCAATACCGCGCGAAAGCGGCCGAATACAAAAAGCTCCTTGACGGCTCGCCTTCGCCCGAAGAAACCAGGGAATATCGTAATCTGGAACAGACCTTTACATTGCTCGCCGACAACGAGGAATGGCTGAGGCGTAACGCCGCTCGAGTTGTGACGGCCTAGCAAAACGAAAACTTACCCGCCTGGGAAACCGTCGACGTGACGGATCGCGCGCAGGAAGGCGCTCAAGCGATGGAGAATCTGGAGCGAAGAGGCTATTCGTGCGTCGTCCTTGGCGGGACTTGTCCAAGGCCCATTGATTATTTCACGAGCTCGAAAGGACACTGAGGTATGATGGAGAGATTCCCGAAAAGCCGCGTCGAGATCGAGCGGCTCGTGCTCCACGAACTGCAAATAACCAAGAATTGCGAAGGAGCATCTGGGATTTCCGTCGTCGATTGGAATGACGCGCGCAGTGACGCGAGCTGGACAGTCGCAGCCTATAATTCCGGAACATCCCCTGACTACCAATGTGAGCGAGCGCTGCAGGTTATAGTGCCACGGCTCCAGGGCTTCTACGAACTTGTACAAAAGCACTGATGACCAGATGTCGATGCTGCGGATACTGATCGGCGAAGCCCCTGATGAGCGGTCAATCCTATACAGATGGCCAATCGCCCTTGGTAATAACGCGCGCATCGCGGGGCGCCGCTCGGCCGTGAACTCTCCGCCAGCGTGAGTACGATCGGCGCCATGAAACCGGCGATCTAGAAGATCCGCATCCTCCTAAATGTTGACGCCTCTGGTCGGGCAAATGCTGTGGACTAGCACCGCATAAAATAGCCGCGAGCGCGCATATCGCTTCGAATTCGCGACGGCTGCGATCGGCTCAGGAGCGCACGGGGAACAGATCTGATCGAACTCGCGCGTTACCCGACAAAGCGGTGATAGGTGTGCAACCCCCGCAATTGAGCGGCAAAAGGCGCCCCGCCGAGCGGGCTCCCGGCCATGAATGAGGCAAGAAAACGCCGCACCAGCTGTAGTGCAGCGGGAAACGAAGGTTGTCGACGAGCCGTATGCTGCTTTTCTGAGAGCCCATCCGGGAAGTTTGAATTCATGAAGAGGCGTTTGCAGCGAGGCGCCTGAGCATGATGCGGATCATGGCGAGGCGGACGAAGGCGGTACGACCGCAGCAACTTGCGATATCCGAGCGATTTGACTGATGCAGAATGGGCGCTTGTGAAATCGATGATTCCACCTGCCAAGCGCGGCGGGCACAAACGCCCCGTGAACGTGCGCGAAGTGATGAACGGGATCATGTCATCTTATTGAGCACCGGGTGCCAGTGGCGTGCGATCCCGAAAGACATGCCGCCGCACAGCACGGTGTTCGATTATCTCGACTTGTGGAGCTACGACGGCACGTTTGGAACGCATCCACCATGCACTTTATGTGGAGTGTCGGCGAACAAGGCGGACGGGAAGCAAACCCCACCGCCGCGATCATCAACTCCCAAAGCGCGAAAAGCGCTCAAAAAGGGGGGCTTGGATCGATCCTCCTGGCTATGATGCGGGCAAGAAGGTCAAGGGTCGAAGAAACGGCACTGTCCTCGTCGACACGCTGCGGTCTGCTTGTTAGAATGCTATCGTTCATCCGGCCAGATGTTGCAGGACCGTGATGGCGGCTTCCTGCTTCTTGCAACCTTGTTCGGGATGTACCCGTTCTTGAAAAAGCTCTTTGCCGACAGTAGTATATGTAGGGGCCGGCTATTCTCACAAGTCCCTGGCTCAAATATTCTACCTTTACCTCGAAACTGAAATCGTCATAGCGCTATTTTCCGTAATATTTTTCAAGCCAAAAGAATTCGTCGTACTTCCACTTGTCGAATTTTAGGTATCTGTCGAGCGCACCATTGCTTGGCTCACTAAATCCGCTGCTTTTCGCAGGCTTGCCAAGGATTTGGGAGAGCCTCTATATCGCAAGGCGCTGGCCTTCTATTTTATTGCGCCTCGCCAATTTTTCATATCCGCCTCATTTGCTTCGAAAACTTTGCAATCCAACCTGATGTTTCCGGACAAACTCTGAGTTCAAAGACATATATCTCTAGATATAGGTTGCGAGAATTACCTTGCCTTTCAGTTTTTGCACCGCCATCTTGAAATGAGTACCGAACTATTTTCGAAATACTTCAGAAATACTTCGGCGTACAACAAGAAAGTGAAGCCATGTTTACATTCAAATCGATTGTACTTGCCGCTACCGTTGTCATTGGATTTGTGGCCGTAGCCGACGCCGCATCTCGTCATTACACCCGCGGCGCCGATCCTTCCGGAACCTATGCAGCCACAAGTTTCCAAGACCAATTCAAGGTTTCTTACTGATTTATCGGATTATTCGGACGACGGACGGGATCAATAGCGAGTTGGCACCAGCGGCATCACTGAGATACAGAACTAGCCGCCCTTGATGAGGCTGCTGGTGTCAACTTATCCGCTAGTTCAATCCAATCACGCCTGAGCGAAGGACCTCGCGCGCTTTCTGCCAATGCCGTTTGCCCTGACTGAGAGTTGCGCAAAAAGCGAAAACCTTCCGCGGTCTCCGCGTCAAAAACAGGACAGCCGAATGCTACCGACAGGTACGGAAAATAGGCTAACGAACTCATCTTGGTTGCATCGCGAGTGCCGTGGCCCCAAGTTTTAGCTGCGGTGCAAATCCCCCACCAACGTCTAGTCCGGCCTAACATGGCCACGTTTATTTCTTTTGGGCTTGTTTTAGAATTCTTGTGACTTCGATCAATTGCGTTACTTGAATGATGACATTCAAGAATATTTTACGATTACTTATTTGGAGGAATTAGGATGACTAATGTGCAGCATACAAGCGAAAATGTGATCATCCACTTCAAGGTCAAGGACTACGCCGCGTGGCGTTCGAGCTATGATGGACACGAGAAGAACCGCGTCTCCGCGGGTCTCACGAACGGGAGAGTATTCCGCCGGGCTGAAGACCCGAACGATGTCGTGGTC
>CAWHYZ010000002.1:0-399453 GCA_963833605.1 uncultured Alphaproteobacteria bacterium | reverse complement strand
TCTGGCCTGGCACCGCAATTGTCACCTACCCTAACGGCTGGGTGCAGGCGCAAATCCGCACCCCGATCGACGACACCAACACGCGCATCTATTGGTACAACGCGAAACTCCGCCCTGCTGGGCAACCAGCAGATCCGACCTGCCCGACCTTCGACAACCCGTTTCGCAAGGCGGATGGCGGCTATCACCTCGAAACGCTGAACGGTCAGGACATGGTGGTGATGGTCACCCAGGGAGAGATAGCCGATCGTACGCTGGAGAATCTCGTCAATTCCGATCGGGGCGTGGTGCTATATCGCCGGGTGCTGCTCGAGCAGCTCGACCGCATCGCGCGCGGTGAAGACCCACTCGGCGTCGTTCGCGACCCAGCGAAAAACACCCCCTTCATCGAGCTGCCCATGGAGAAACACGTCGACTATACGCTCGCCGGCGTCTCTGCGACACCAGATCGCTCGTGGGACAATCCCGTTCCGAAAGAAGCGGCCGAATAGGACACGGCGGCTTCGATTTACGGTATCCTCGGCCGTTTGCAGGATCGAAGGTTACGCGCAATGAGCGAGCAATCGCCGACGATGCGCATGGGGATGATCGGCCTTGGCGTCGGGGGGGCTGAGATCCTCCGCGCGATGGACGCCATGCCGTGTGTAGAGATCGCCGCCGGGGCTGACGTTGTTCCCGCGACACTGCAGCGGTTCAAGGAGCGTTATCCGCGCGCCCGAACCTACGATTCCGCCGAAGGGCTGGTGAAAGACTCCGACGTTCATGGGGTCTGGGTTTCGAGCCCGAACCGCTTCCACGCGCAGCACGCGATCCTCGCGGCCAACCACGGAAAGCACGTGGTCGTCGAGAAGCCGATGGCCATCTCGCTTGGCCAAGCGGCGGCCATGGTCGAGGCTGCTGAGCGCAATTCGGTCAACCTGCTGGCCGGGCACACCCGCGCCTTTACCCGACCGATCCGCGCGATGCGCAAAGTGATCGCGTCGGGCGACTATGGCGCGTTACGGGCGGTGAACATCTGGTCGTATTCTGACTGGATGTTGCGGCCGCGCACCCCCGACGAGCTCGACGTTCATCAAGGTGGCGGTCTGGCCTATCGGCAAGGTCCGCATCAGATCGACACTGTGCGACTTCTCGGCGGCGGCATGCTGCGCAGCGTGCGCGCGCACGTTGGCGCGTGGATGCCAGAACGGACTATCCCCGGGTATTATGCCGCATTTCTCGAATTCGAGAACGGTGTGCCGGCGACCATCGTCCACAACGGGTATGGCTATTTCATCGCCAACGAGTTGGTCCCCTGGGGCAGCGATGGGGCCATCTATGGCATCGAACAACGCATTGCTATCCGGCGCGCCCTGCGGTCAGGGACGCGTGACGAAATCGCCGACAAGCAGGCGATTCGCATCGGGGGAGAGCGCGAGAATGAGTATTTTTCGTCTGGCGAGGACGATCCCTGGGTTCCGGAAGACATGGGAATGGCGATTGCGAGCCTCGACCGCGCCGACATCCGGCAGTCCAAATTCGGGATCTTCATTCATGGTGACGACGGCAAGCGCGATATCGACGTGATGTCGGGTCATCAGCGGGGCGTTGCCCAACGCCGAGCTGAGCTCGAAGAGCTCTACCAAGCTGTTTATTGCGGCAAGCCGCTTTGGCATGACGGGCGCTGGGGAATGGCAACGCTTGAAGCCTGTCTGGCGATGATTGAATTGAGTTGCTCGCGCCGCGAGGTGACATTGCGGCATCAGGTCCCGGTCGCTGAGGGATATGACGACGATATTGACTTCTTCTCCGGGTCGTTCGCGCGGGCGTCCGATAGTCGTGCCGCACAACGATAACAAACCCCCGAGGGGCGATAATGACAACGAAAGCGATCCAGCACGCGCTTGCCAGTATTTTTGTGTTGATGCTTTGCGTGCCAACGGCACCGATACAAGCGCAGAGCTGGCCTCAACGCCCGGTCACGATCCTAGCGCCCTATCCTCCGGGCGGAATCGTGGACATGACAGCACGGCTGGTAAGTGACGGCCTGCGCGAGCGCTTCAACCAGCAATTCATCATCCTCAACAAGGTCGGTGGAAACGGTCTGGTCGCGTTGACTGACCTGGTCAACGCTCCGCCCGACGGCTACTTGCTGCTGGTGAACAACGACGGCGGCCTCGTCTTTCCGCCGGCAATAGACTTCAAACTTCAAGCTCGATCCGTTCAAGGACTACACCCCGATCGCCCAGGCGAACCAGTTCACCTGGGTCTTCTTGGTCAACAGTGACGTTCCAGTCAAGACTATTGGCGAATTCGTCTCCTATGCGAGACAGCGCGATTTCAACTACGCGAATCCTGGGAATGGGTCAGTCCCTCATGTCGCGATGGAACGCTTTGCCAGGCAAACCGGTTTGAAACTCACGCATGTTCCCTATCGTGGCGCCGGCCCGGCAATGACCGACCTTTTGGCAGGTGTTATCCCGGCATCGATCGTCAGCGCCCCGGTTGCCATCGGCCAGATCGGCAATCCGCGAGTGCGAGCGCTAGCGGTGCTGAGCAGTGAGCGGCTGAAGGAGCTTCCCGACACGCCGACGATGTCAGAGGCGGGATTAAAGGACTTCGTTGTGATGAGCTGGAACGCGTTCTTCGGACCGCCCAACATGCCCAAGGACCTCACGCTGGCTATTTCCCGCGCAGTGGTCAGCGTCGTCGACACTCCAGCGCTACGCGAGAAATACAGCACAGCACTACTCGAGCCCGTGGCGAAGGGGTCGGAGGCTTTCGCAAGGGCCTATTATGAAGACGTAAAGCGGTGGAAGGACTTCGCCGCCGAGACCCACATGCGCCTGTCGCCCTAACCAATGAGCAACATTCGCGAATTCGGTGAGCAGGGAGGGAATTCGGATGCATAACACACTAACCAATTCAGAATTCTTGCTTGGTCTCTAGCTTTGCGTGGTGAATTTAATAAGTTTGGTACGTAGCGCCTATCGACCTTGATCTGCGCGAGCGCGTTGCAACAGCCTGTCGCTTCCGCCATTTTGATTGACCAAGGCGGGCACCCACCGCTCGCTGCGCTGCTCGATCAATCGCGAAAGAATTGGCGACTGGCGGTCTCGCGACCACGCGTGGACCGCTGTTTTTGATCTCCAGTCCTTACGCCCGGTGCGTGGTCAATGCTCGCCGACCATCTGCTTGACGCGCCCAGCGACAATGCCTTGCTCGCCGTAGTCAACGCCGCCCTCGATCGTGCCAACCGGTTCGTGTGCGACCCTCACGGGCGACTAGGAGACTGCTGATGGTTGAGCGCCGCCGTCTAGGACTAAGACCCCCACCACGTGCGGACCACTATTCTGATGAGACTTAGGTGAGGTCAACGTGGAAGTTCGCCTCTCGGAAAGATTCCCTCTACTTTATTGGTAGCGCTCGACTATGTTCCCACTCCGGCATCAACAGCGCTGTGCACGCACGGACCCCGAACAAAGAAGGTCGTCCTTGAGCTCTGGCGAGTCGCGGCATGGAATCTGGAGCTGCCTTCGAGATCAGCAAGATCAGGCTCGGCGATACTGGCAAAGCTAAGAAACAGCGTGACCGACCGGGCGTACCGTTCGGGCTTGAGAGGTAGGCCTGCTACAAATGTCCATGCTCGCGATAGTACTTTTCCGCGCCTCTCGCCAGCGGAATTGGCGTCACCGCTATCTTCTGCGGCTTTAGCGGGTAGGTAATGGGGCTGTCCTTGGCCGGGATGTGGCGGTACTGACTTTCCAAAATCTCCGGCGTCTCGCACAAGACCGACGCGATGACGTAGGCAATGTCGTCAGGAAAATCATCGCGGCAGCAGAAGAGAAAGTCCGAAAAATCGAGCGCCTGGAACGGCGCGCTGAGGCCAGCAAACCGGTCGGCGGCAACTTCAGCACGGCGCCAGGCGAATTTGCTTTCCACTTCGTCGAGCGCGGCATCCTCGAACGGGAGAAAGTGCACTGGTCTGGCCGCACACATGTCCCGCCAGTAAGGGGTCATCACGGCTTCGAATAGAACCGCGTCGGCTTCTCCGCTGGTGACCCGCGGGATCACGTCCCAGGGACCCTCGCCGAGCAGGAGCTTGCCGCCCCAGGACTCGATCGTCACCGGCGGAATACCGAGGGCCTCCAGCATGCGGTAAGCAGCAAAGCCGGTCATGTTGACGCCGTCATCCCAGGCGGTTGAGAGACGGAGTGGCGGGCACTTCGCCCGCAACGTGGCGAAGTCGTGGATGCCGTAGCGCGCATCGATGGCGAACACGAGCCGGTCGTCCTGCGGCAGCGTGCCGAGCGCGCGCAACCGGCCGACATCGGCGCGCGCGCAGATGCCGCGGCCTTCGAAAATCGTGCGGGCAAACCCGGCCGGCACGAACAGCGCCGCCTGCACGTCGCCATCAAGCACGGACGTAATCGCATCTGTTCCGCCGCGTCCGGCCCAAGTCGCAAACTTGGAGCCGCCGGGCGAGCGCCGCCACAGCTCGGCACTGACCCAGCCGCAGATGCGGTGGAGATTGGCGATGCCCCAATCGCCCATCAGGTGCAGGGTGATTGGACGGTCCAGTCGGGCTTCCATGTCGGGTCCTTTGACAGGGCTGGCAGCGGGGTCTAGGATGAAGATACATAGGTATCTATCGAATTGACTCGGGCGAGTCGAGATAGGTGTCAGCATGGGCAATATTCGCGTACTGCGCCGCGCGGCCGCGCCGAGCACCGACAACGGCCTCATCCCGCTCGAACGAAGCATCGGCTACCACGTTCGCCAATTGGCGGAGACTTGGCAGGGCGTCATGGATCGGCGGGCCGAAGCGCACGGCGTCTCCGTCACCCAGTGGCGCTATCTGCGCGAGCTCTGGGAAGAAGACGGGATGTCGATTGGCGAACTGACGGCACGCGTTGGTCGCCAGGGGCCGACCACAGTGGTAGCCGTTCAACTCCTCGAAAAAGCGGGCCTCGTGACTGTGGCCAAATCAGATGAAGATCGCCGCAAGAGCTTCATCCATCTGACGCGGCGTGGACGGCGCCTGGCTTCGACCGTCTCGCCGCTCATTCGCGAGGTCAACGACTGGGCCATGGCCGATTTGAGCGAGGGCGAGGTCCTTGCCTTCAAGCGACTCATCGTCCGCATCCAGCGCCGGCTCGATGCCGAAGGCGGAGATCGCCACACCTGGGCTGAGCGGCGCACGCAGCAATTGGCCGCGGAGGTCGGTCTTTAAGCGACGGAAGCGGATAGACTTAACAAACAGGATGGAAACAACATGCCGCAATTCATCACCATTCACCGGGCGCCGGGTCTAAAACGCGACGAGCTGGCACAAAACGCACCTCAGGTGCTCGGGGCCAAGATCGCGGTGTTCAAACAACTCTACGCCAACATCGCGTCGGGTTTCATTGTCTCGGTGTTCGAGGCCGATTCCAAAGACAAGCTCGAGGAGCAGATGGAAGTGTTGGGCTTCCCGATCGATGAAGCGCATGAAGTACACTTTGCCGCCTCGCGCGGCGAAATGGAGCAGATGGTCAAACAGCACAGCAAATGACCGGGAGGGCTATCATGCCCGCTAACAAACTCGTCATCCCGCCGCCGCGCAGCGACCGGCCGCCAATGCATGCCAACGCGTTCGACGTGGCACAAGGGAGCAACACTCAGCTCAAGCCGCTGTTCCCTTATCTGCATCCAGGCGCGATGGTGCCTTGCACTGCGCTGCTGATTGGCGGCCCCAACGCGGATTACGGGCATTTCTTCCATCACAATACGCAGCACGAAATCGTATTAACATTAGCCGCCAACGGCGCGATGCTGCCGACCGGTCAGCTCTATGTCGGCGCGGTCATCCATGGCGTCAATTCGTTTTTGAAGAACGAAAAAGATCCGAAATCATTCGCCACGTTTGTCATCACACAAATGCAGGCGGAATCCGGCGTGCAAACGGAGGGCTGCAGCTTGCGCTGCGAGAAGTGCCACGAGCAAATCTTCTTCAAGGAATTTGATGCTACTCCGGCGCCCGATGCAATCGAGGCGACTCATCCCTTGCCGTCGGTTGCAGCGTTACCGGGGCTGTTCGCGGAGTTCAACAACGACAAGGCGCGCCACGTCTGCTCCAAATGCGGCCATGTAAACCGCGAGTTTCCCGTGGCCGCCTGGGGCTGGGACAAATACGCGGATCAGAGCGCGGCGGCGATAACCGCCCGGCTGACTCTCAAGAACGCAGCGAGCGCGGCCATATAAAAGCAGGCGCGATCATGCGAAAAAAAACATTCCAAGTGTGGCGCGAGGCGGGAAAACTCGGTGCGTATTCCGAGATGCCGATGTTGCCGGACGACAAGCAAGTGCAGGTGCATCTGAGCAAGAATGATCGGCCGCAACCGTTTTACCTCATCTGTGGCAAGGATACCTTGCTTGCACTCATGTCTGGCACTGCGACGGTCGAGTTCAAGGGTACGGCAATCGATCACTTTGCTATGGAGCCCGGAAGCTTCGTTTACGTACCTGCTGGCGCCCCGCATCGTATCGTTCCAGCGGAGGCCAGCGTCATGCTGCGCTACAAGCAGATGCACGCCGGGCTTGAGGGCGTAGCGTGGTACTGCGCCGAGTGTGATGCGGAAATCTATCGAGAAGTGTGGGATACCGCCACGACCTTGTCGCAAGCAAAATACGAAGAGATTTCTTCGCATTTTGCCGCCGAGGCGTCCGTGAGGACGTGTCGCCATTGCGGATCGATCCATCCGGCGCCAGATTTGGCGGGCTTTGCTTGGTCCGAAGTAGCTAGCGAAATCGCAGCAGCGTCGTCGGCTGCTTGAGAAGAGGAATACGGTCCGAGTGACGATGCCTGCACGGACTGTGCAGCGCCCGGCCCATCGGCTCCGTTGATTCAAAACTGTGGGTTTCGCGTCAGGTCACTAAGCAATGACATCCTTCGTCTACCGCTGTCCGAACACGGGAGCCATGGTTCAGGGCTTCATTGTCGTCGAAGAGATTCCGGAGCGCTTCAAATTTGAGCCCGAAGACGGTCCTTATAAGTTGATGTACTGCGAAGTGTGCCGACAGGCTCACATTGTGAACGTCAAGACCGGCAAAGTTTTGGGCGCGGATGACGATGACCTGGGGGCCGTCAATTCCGGCTGAGCTCTGAGTCTTATACGCGGTGGAAGCGGAGTCCAGTGTTTCTTATGGGTTCAATTCGCATCCTCGTCGGCCGTCATGTGCTCTTGGGGGAGAACCATGGCATTCTCTACTGAAAGCTTAGGTGGCAGAGGCGCGTTGATTGTCGGCCATGCTGCCGGCATGTTGGACTTGGTCGCCGCGCCGTTATGGATCGGCGTGCTGATCCAGTACCGCCACCTTAGCCCGGTTGAGGCCGGCATATTAATGACGACCTATACGGCCGGGGTATTCCTGACCAGCATTGGGCTCGCACCGCGGTTCGCGTCCCTGCACCCACGGTTGATCGCCATCATCGGCTTTCTGCTCGGCGCCGTGGCGTTTGGAGCAATCACCCGGCTGGACGGATTTATCGCACTCATACCGGCCCATTTCGTTGCCGGCGTCGGCGCCGGGTCGGCGTTATCGATGGTGCATGGAACCATTTCTCGCAGCGCCCGGCCGCATCGGCTGTTCGCGTTTTGCAATATCGGGGTGGCGTTGTTTTCGATCATCTTCTTCATCGCCGTTCCGCAGTTGGTGCAACGTGATCCAAACGCGGTCTTTTTTGTTCTTGGCGGCCTTCTGCTTATTGCCGCCCTGGCCGCAGCCGCCCTCTTTCCCCATCCGTCGCCGCAGGCCGCGGGTGACGTTCCGATCCGTCGCCGGTGCGAGCGCAGCTCCCTACAAGCCGGCCGTGATCTTGGCCTTCGCCGGCGTAGCTTTGATGTCCGTAGGTCAAAGCGAAATCTATTCGTTCCTTGAACGCATTGGCACGTGGCGAGGGTTTTCTGAAGCGAGCATTGGCAATGTGTTGGCGGTCAGTGGCGTGCTCAATCTGCTGGCGCCGATCGTGGCCGCGGCGTTAGAGAATTTGGTGTCGCGCCTCCGTACCATTTCGATCGCCCTCGTTTTGCACGCTCTTTTGGCCGTCGCCGCGTCCAGTTCGCCCGATTTCTTGCCATACGCGGTCGCCGGGAGCCTGCTCATTTTCATGACCATCTTCAGCCATACCTTCATGTTTGGCGTGATTTCCAAGCTCGATCCCAGCGGCAGTACGGCCTCCTCGACGCCGGCGATGATCACGCTCGGCGCGATGATCGGTCCCGCCCTGGGCGGCGCGGTGGCACAATATGTCGGGTTCTTCGCCCTCGGCTGGGTCTCTGCCGCGGCACTGCTGGCGAGCTCGGCATGCTTTTTCGTGATCGGATCGTTCCGGCTTACATCGCTGCAGCACGGGAGTATCCGCGAGGCGAAGGTGACCTGACCGTGCGCGCCGGGCGGGCGTTTCGCCGCGGGCCAGCGCGCTCAACGGCTGTCAGGGTCGGCAGTTCTTTGTGACGACATCGCTGACCGGATGGTTTGGCGCCACGAGCGCTTGGCGCAAGCACCCCGGCTTACACGTGCTGAAATTACTACAGATCCTATGGACAGGCTGGAGGAATTTACGATGGGCTCAGTCAAGGAAAAGAACCCCTGGGACTATCTCAATGAGCACGATGTCGAGCGCTTCGGCGAGGTCATCCTCGATCCTAAGGAGCGCATGAGATGGTGCGGTGCCATACTCACGGGCGGTCTACCGTATATGTGGCGCGACGCCGAATCCATTCGCAACTTGATTTACGACAAGTTAGAGCTGAAACGCGGGCATAGGGTGCTGTTGATCGGTGAATCCAACTTGAGCGCGGGTTTTGATTCTGACATTCAATCCCGCATTGGCGAGAGCGGCAGGTTAAACTCGATCGACATCATCGAACGTGCAAGGGACATGTGCTTTCGAGGCGAGCGTGGAAAAAACGGCAAATTGGGAACATGGGAATATACCTACACAGCCACCGAACCTGCCAATAGTTATGACGCCGTGGTACTCATGCAGGGTGTGCAGCATTGCGAGGATTGGAACATCGGCGCTACCGAGCTGTTACGAGTCCTCAAGCCTAACCATATGCTTGTACTCGCCGAAATTGCCCACGGCCCCTACCTTATTCAAAAAGCCAATATCGACGTTCATCTGGAATACTACATCCGCAAGCTGTACTGGGGGACTAATCAAAGTCCCAATGATTTTTCTTATTGGAGCATTCCCGAGTTGCGAAAGGCCTTTGCCAAACGAGTAAAGGACGTCGGGACCCATGAAGAGCGAGGATTCGAACTGTTCTGGGGTCGGAAGCCACAGCAGCTTTCATGACCAAACTTGCGCCGTCGAAACGGCGGCGACCCTCGGCCGTCGCATCGGCAAATTATTCGACGCGCGACTCAACTCCTGCCGGACCTTAAATTCAGATTAGCGTGCCTCCGTGGGCCTACGACAGAAGCGGCGAGACCGCGACTTATAGGCTTGCACCATATCGCCTTAGAGGTTGGGGATATCGACGCGGCGCTAGCCTTTCATGGTCGGCTTTTCGAATTCAGGCTGCACGACGATACAGATCGGCGGCCTCGCTCAGCCAGCGGCAATGGTTGAGATCGGAATGATCGCGATCGTCGAACCGGTCTCAGTCGATACCAAATGAGTCTCCGGTTTGGGCGCTTTGCAAAAACGGAAATTGCAAAAATCCTAACTGAGACCGGCCGGCGAAACTCGCCGAATTTCGACGCGAAACCGGGAAAGTCCCGAGCCAGGGACCTAGCTAAGGCGAGCAGCATCAACGCCATTACCTGGAAGACCGACTTGGCGATGTCGAGACCGATTGTCGTACCGTTTGCATGAATGGCTCCTCCGAATCGTGGGGGCCTTAACAGCACCCACATCCACCCACACCCCCCCGCTTAAAATCCAAAACAGTTTTCCCGTCCTCAATCCGCCCTTAGCCGAATCGTATGTTTTGACGGTTGTGAGCGGACTACTGATCCGCACACAAACTACAGTGCGTTGGTATCATTGACGATTTAGAAGACATGCTGCATCATGTCGCGCATATGGGATAGCATCCCGCTCCCAATGGCTCACGTCGGCGATTTGGGTGGACACGACAACACCAGTGAAGCCGAGCGCAGCATTGTCAGACGCGCCGCCGTGCTGACCACCGAGCTTGAAAGACTGGAAGTGCGTTTCGCGCTCGCCGGTGAAGCTTCAGCCGAAGACATTGACTTGTATGCGCGCGTGGCCGCCAACCTGCGCCGCCTGCTTGGGAGTGTAGGACTACAGCGGCGCGCCAAGACTGTGCCGAGCTTGGATGACTATCTGCGGACGAAACAGATCGAGACCGCCGAATAATGAGAGCGCACGCACCGCAGTTGACTGATCGGCAGATGCGCTTGGTGCAGGCGGCCGCCAAGTCACTGCCGCCGCATCTGCGCGACGCGTTCCTGTCCTATATCGCCGACCGGCTGGTGGGCAGTCCAACTAATATTGCCGTTCAGGCCGTAGTCAACATCGCCCTGGATCACGCCATGGCTTTTGCCTGCGCGCCAAGTCAACGATTGAGGGATGGCTAATGGTCGAGCGCCTCTAGGACTAAGACCCCCACCACGCGCGGACCACTATTCTGATGAGACTTAGGTGAGGTCAACGTGGAAGTTCGCCTGTAGATTCCCTCTACTTTATCTGCCGGCATACGATTTCGCAGACCCCGTGATGGCTTCAGCGAGAACACGCGACGCCGTTCGTGATCTTTCGGCCGACGCGATAGGTCAGCGCCAGCCAAAATGCTGAGACCTCTACTAGTGCAACGCCGACACACCGAGAGAAAAATCGCCCCACGGCACTTGCGGTGTCGATTCGCATTCCTGTCGTTCGACCGTTATGTAAATCGACCATGCTCTGGCGCTCTCCAGCCCCAACCCGTCGGCCTCTCGGTTTCATCGAGCCTTGCCTGCCAACGCTCGCCCGCACGGTCCCGTCCGGCCCGCAGTGGGTGCATGAGATCAAGCACGACGGCTACCGCTTCATCTGTCGGCGCGACGGCGATCGCGTCCGGGTCTTCTCCCGGCGCGGCTATGAGTGGACTGACCGTGTACCGCTGATTGCCGAGGCTTTGGCCAAGCTGCGGGTCAAATCGGTGACCATCGACGGCGAAGGCGTGGTCTGCAGTCCGAATGGCGTCTCCGATTTCGACCGGCTGCGCGCCGCGGTCGGCCGCATGGGTTCGCGCGATGCGTTCCTCTATGCGTTCGACCTACTCGAACTCGATGGCCACGATTTACGGCGTGACGCCTGGGAGGTACGCCGAGCGATCCTGACGAGCGTCTTGCGCAAAAGCGGCAACGGCATCCGGCTGTCCGAGCACTTCGTTAGCACCGACGGCGAGGCAATCTTCCAGCATGCCTGCGCCATGGGGCTCGAAGGGATCGTCGCCAAGCGCCGCGATCGGCCGTATCGATCGGGGCGGTCGCCGGACTGGATCAAGGTCAAAAACCCGGACGCACCGGCAGCAACCAGGGTGATCGACTCGACCCAAACCGGTCATTGCAGAATTGCAAGAAAAGTGCCGTCTGGGCCAGCCGATAAGCGGTGCGGGCTGACCCAAGTATGGTAGGCTTGCGATACTGCTCGGGGCAGTCAACCGCCCTCACAAGAAAAAAGGCGATTCACCATGCTCAGATCAAAGCTGCTTTCCGCTATATTTGTTGCTTCGGCTATTTTCGCTGGTAACGCATCCGGCGCGGAATACGGGACCGCCGAAGAAGCCAAGGTCATGCTTGACCGTGCCATCATCGAAATGAAGGCCGACAAGGCTAAAGCGGTCACAAAGTTCAACCATAATGATTGGCCATTTCGGGATCGCGATCTTTTCGTTTTCTGCTTCAACGGTCAGAACGGAGAATTCACGGCGCATGAGGCAATGGTGACGCGGGATGTAAGAACACTTCGGGATAAGACGGGGAAACCGTTCGGCAAGCAAATGTACCAGAGCGCAAAAGAAGATCAGGTCGTCGAGATCGCCTACATCTTGCCGGTCCCTGGATCGACGGAGCTGGCTTCGAGGCGCGCGCATGTAATGCGTGTCGGCGACCAAGTCTGCGGAGTCAGCGCCTACCATTACAACGCGCCGGGCGAGCCAAAGGAATAGACATCGGCTCAAGCCACACAGCTCATCCCAATCACTCCGGAGCCTGCTAGGGGAATGACTGATGAGGCGGCGCACGTTCATCACAGTACTCGGCGGCGCGGCGGCGTGGCCGCTGGTGGCGCGGGCGCAGCCGCCTGGGAAGATCCCGAAGGTCGGGTTTCTCTACCCGGGTCCCCAACAAGCGGCGACTCCTCGCATAGAGGCATTGCTGAACGGCTTGCGCGCAGTCTCTTATCCCGCGCCTGCGCAGGTAGACCTTGTGCTGCGGATCGCCGAGGGCGACCCGAACCGCATAGCTCCGCTGTTGGTGGAAATCATCCAACAAGATGTGGATTTGTTTATCGCGAACGGTTCACCAGTTTTGCGGGCGGTTCTATCGGTCGCCCGGACCATTCCTATTGTCGCGCTCGATCTGGAGACGGACCCAGTAGCCAGCCGTTTGGTCTCCAACATTGCGCGGCCGGGTGGCAACATTACCGGCGTGTTTTTTGACTTCCCGAACTTTATGGGGAAATGGCTAGAGCTGTTGAAAGAGGCCACTAGTAAGCTCTCCCGCATAGCGGTTCTGTGGGATCCAGCGACCAGTCCGACGCCAAAGACGGCAGTCGAACAGGCGGCGGGTTCGCAGAACATTGAACTCAACGTCTTCGAGGTTCGAACCACGTCGGATTTCGATGAGGCTTTTGTCTCCGCGACCCAGCGATCTGCCAACGCGATACTTCTGTTGGCATCTCCGCTGATTGCTCCGAACGTGCACATACTCGCCGAACTCGCGCTTCGCTACAGCTTGCCAGCCATTATTCTCTTTCCGGATTTCGCTCGCGTCGGAGGACTGTTGGCCTACGGGCCAAACCTATTGGACATGTACCGACAAGTCGGTGTCATGAGCGGTAAGGTGCTGAAGGGAACCAAACCGAGTGAAATGCCAATTGAACGCCCAACAAAGTTCGAATTGGTGCTGAACATGCGAACCGCCAAACGTATGGGCCTCACTATTTCCACATCGCTACTGCTGCGCGCCGACGAGATCATCGAATGAAGCGTCGCACGTTCATCGCGCTGCTCGGCGGCGCGGCGGTGTGGCCGATCACGGTGCGGGCGCAGCAGCCGGATCGGGTAAAGCGGATCGGTGTGCTGATGGGGTACTCCCAGAGCGACCGGGAAGCACAGGCCTTCATCGCGGCATTCCGGAATGAACTCCAGAAATTTGGGTGGACGGAGGGCCGCAACACTCGGATCGACACTCGCTGGGCGACACCCACCGAAGTGGACTTGATGCAGCAATTCGCGAAAGAACTCGTTGCGTTACAGCCCGACCTCATTCTTTCGAGTACCACACCCGCCACGATGGCGCTGCTACAGCAAACGCGCACCGTACCCATCATTTTCACTATTGTTGCCGATCCGATCGGCAACGGGTTCGTGGCGAGCTTTCCGAACCCGGGTGGAAACGTCACCGGTTTCGTCGTAAGCGAGGGCTCCCTTGGGGGCAAGTGGCTGGAGTTGCTCAAACAGATTGCGCCGCCCGTCAACCGGGTCAAATTCCTCTTCAACTCGGCAACTGCGCCATATGCCGAAATTTTCCTGAATCCCTTCAGAGCCGCCGCCGCATCCTTCGGAGTGGAGGCACTCACCGCACCTGTTCACGACACGTCCGAACTCGAATCCGTCGTCGCCGCACTGGCACGCGAGCCCAATGGTGGCCTTATCGTAATGCCGGACAGCTTCACGACTACCCATCGCGTTCAGATTATATCACTAGCGGCGGGTTATCGTCTCCCTACTATCTATCCGTACCGTTTCAACGTTGTGCTCGGTGGTCTACTGTCCTACGGAATTGACTTGGCCGATAATTTTCCGCGCGCGGCGGCCTATGCCGACCGCATTCTCAAGGGCGAAAGACCGGCCGACCTGCCGGTCCAGGCACCGACCAAGTATGCCCTGACGATCAACCTCAAGACCGCCAAGGTGCTCGGCCTCGACGTTCCTTTTAATTCTCCAGCAGCGCGCCGACGAGGTGATCGAATGAGACAACCATCGGCTTGTTAGCCGACCTAATCTGTTAGGATAGCCGAATGGTAATCTTCGTGGACGCGGTCTTGGCTGTCTGTATCGCAGTGAGCACAGTAGGTGCTGCCAAGCTGATCTTAGAGGCTTGGACTTGGTTCTAGGAGAACGCCTCCATCAGTCCCATGGCATCAGGCCCCAAGCCCAAGCACTCGCCAGGCCAGCCGATGACGCTCGCCAACATGCGCGAGCTTGGCGTGCGCGCTAATTAGCTGCGAAGCAGTAGAACAAGCCGGCGCCGCCGGTGCTGCGTAGGTCGGCTTGGCTGCAGCCTCCATCGGGCCCGCGTGATGGATGCGACGAATTCCACGACCTCGACGCCGCGTCGTCTCGCAAACCCTTTCGGTCGCTGTGGCCCACCATTGCTGCGCCCTGCGTGCTGCTCGTCCAATTGCTGCAAGTTCGGTCCTCGCCAGCGGGAAAGGCACGGCCGTCGGTCTGCGATCCTGTCAGAATATCGTGATAGGTGGGGGTGTAACCGACTCCCGCGACGATCGTACCTCGCTCGGTCAGCGAGGTCTGCATACCTAACTTGTTGCTGTCACCGTGAAGATCGTCGACATTTTGGGCCACGACCTCGCCTTTGAAATTCTGCCAAGGGCCGCGTCCGACGCGATCGCGCGCATTGACGGCCTGACCGCCGCCCGCTGCCTGCGTGCTCAGGTAAGCGCGCCAAGTCTTGCTGCCCGCTCCCGCCGCCTGCGCCAGCGTTTGGCACTGCCGATCTGCGCCCTCCAGGCCGCCGAGGTCCGCGCCCTTGCCGGGCCCGGTGCTGGTTATGAAAAAGGTCATGTCTGGCGATTGCGGCGGCGTCTGTTGCGCTTCTACGGTCCCACTCATGCCGTGCACCAACGTCTCTAAGGTGCCTCTCGAAGTGCACATCCCGGACACCGCGAGCGGACCCCAGGGCCCTACGGGACAGGTCTCCAATACGAACGCCTCGTCTTTCATCCTGGACGACGGCGCGAGCGCCCGCTTCATCTTCGCCGATCTCAACGGGACGATCTCCGCCTGGAACGTCGGCCTCGGGACAACCGCGTCCATCGAAGTGACGACGCAGGACGCCGTCTATACCGGATTAGCAGTCAACGAGGCTCATACGATGCTCTACGCCGCCAACAACAGCGCCGTGACCATCAACGTCTTCGACAGTACCTTCGCACCGGTCGTCGACCTCGGCGATCATGCGTTTCGGACCCCGGGCCAGATCGCGGCCAAGGGGCTCGTCCCCTTCAATGTGACGGACATCGGCGGCGATGTGTATGTGACCTATGCGCCTTCCGGGCGTCCGGCGCAGACAACGGCCGGCCTAGGCGACGGGGCGGTGGCCATTTTCACCGAGAGCGGCAAACTCGAGCCGCATGGAGTGCTGGCCGGCGGCCCTCACACCCCTCTCGCCGCTCCGTGGGGCGTCGTTATCGCTCCGGACGATTTCGGCCAGTTCAGCGGCGACCTTCTGGTAGGCAATTTCAGCTTCCTGCACAGTGAAATCAACGCTTTCGATCCCCAGACCCACAAGCTCGAAGGCACAATCCCGATCTCCGCCGGTTCGGGAAACACGCCGGGCGGTCTCTGGGCTCTGACTTTCGGGGGCGGCGGCAACGACGGCAGCCCGAAAACCCTCTACTTCACCGACGGCATCGACGGCGAGACGCATGGTCTGTTCGGCGCAATCACGAGCGCGCCGCTAATTGGGGTATCGACGCCGACGCATTCAGAGCCGGCGGTGGAGCATCAACCCGACTTCTCGATGCATATGCATCATCAACCCGACTTCCAGATTTAGCTGGGCCGGCCTTGCGGCCGGATACAGCCGGACCGCAAACAAAAAAGAGCCCCGAACGAACAAAGTCGCCCGGGGCTATGAGTGGGGTGTCACCTTCGCTAATAGTGGAGTGATCACCAGCGCTATCTTCAACACAAAATGGTCTCGGCACCGATATTGCCCAAAAGGGCATTGTCCTAAAGGACAATGGAAGAGCCCTGGCCGGGACCGAGCGCGGCGCACAGAGCCGCGCTAAAGCACGCAGACATATCGTTCGCGTTTGAATTAGGAACTGGTTGTTATGTTCGGTGGATATTCACGGATCGTTCACGGCGCAACAGCCGTTTATGAAATTTACGCTGGTAGCATTCAAACCGAAAAACGGTAGGTTGTGCTCGTTGAGTTTGTTGAACCTCGAGTGCTGAGCACATGCCCGACGATGAAACCGTAGCCCCGGTCGCCCCAGCCGAGGCACCCGAACAACACCAAGCGGAAGCGGAAACCACCAGCGCAGCCGGCACCGAAGTGGTCCCCGCCGCGAGCGACCCACCCGCGACGGCGGCCCCCGTGATCGTGCACGATCAATGGACACAAACAGCAAGGGACGTTCAAGAATCCATCGCTCGCGACTTGGATGTGATAAAGCGCCTGGACGAACTCCTGTCGCAGCCGATCTTTTTGACACCCCGCGTCCCTCCGCCGGATCTTGCTGATGCGAAATTAGGGGGGTGATTTACGACATCTCGCCCAGGCCGGGTCGGAAAAACTCACGGGCGGGCCGCGCTAAGTCACTGACGGCCTGTTAACGGGGCTCGTCACAGCGCAGCAACGTTGGCCACGTCGGCTGCTCTTTCCAGCTTGGCCGCACGTCCACGCGCTTGCCGCCGCACTTGCCGCACTTCACGCGGCGCAGGAAGGACGGACCTCCGTGTCAGCCGGATAGCTCGACACGTCGATCAGCGCGGTGTGGCGGCAGGCATCGTTGAGGCACGACGCAATCAGCCGCTGCACCCCGAGTTCGCGCATGTTGCCCAGGGTCAAGGTTGCTTGGGTTTCATGCCCCGTGCGCTCCAGCAAAAATCCATATGACGAACCCAACCGCCGCAACCGCCAGGGCTATCGCATCGGGTGCGAAAAACCCCATAAGCCAGCCACCAACGGCGTGCCAGCGACTACGATTAGGTGGGGCGCGTCTAGCAGCGCGGATAGTAATGACGCTCACTGGCATAAGAACGAGCGCCCCGACGGCTTCTATAAGCTGCACCCGGAGCAAAAAACCGATGATGCAGAGGATCAAAAAGGAACCGAGACCAAATAGAAATCCGCGCTTCATGATCGTGGCTCGCGCATGTTGCCCAGCGTCATCGGTGGGCCGGGCGGTTGTTTGCGCTCCGCCATCATTCCTCCTTGCGCTTGCGTTCGGCCATGCGGCGATAGTGATCGAGAACAAACAGGCGGATTGCCGATGACAGGTTGGGATGACTGCGTGTCTTGTCGATCATCTCAACGACCTTTGAGCGTGAGGTATTTTTAGAAACTGCAATTTGTCAAATCGCTTGGAATTGCGACCCCACCTTCGCGTCCAATTCCGACCCCCCTGCACGAATAGACTTATCCATGTAGTGCATAGGAGGGACCCGCGGCCGACGGCGCGCGGTCCGGTGCGCTGGCGGTGGCGGCCGCGGGAGGTTCCTGTGCACCCACGTGGGTAAGTCGGGTGGGTCCGGGGAGCCTTCTTCAGCTGCGGTTTTTGAACCGCCAGCTGGTATTGCCGGTCTCGATGATGTCGCAGTGGTGCGTCAGGCGATCGAGCATGGCGGTTGTCATTTTGGCGTCGCCGAACACCTGCGGCCAATCGGCGAAGGCAAGATTGGTGGTGATCAGCAGCGATGTGTTTTCATAGAGCTTGCTGATCAGGTGGAACAGGAGCTGGCCGCCGGGCTGGCTGAACGGCAGATAGCCGAGCTCGTCGATGACGATGACATCGTAGCGCAGGAGCTTCTCGGATAACCGGCCGCTCCGACCGGCGGCCTTTTCCTGTTCCAGCTGATTGACCAGATCGACCAGGTTGAAGAAGCGCCCCCTGGCGCGGGAGCGAATGACCGCCGAGGCCACCGCGATGCACAGATGGGTTTTTCCGGTGCCAGTGCCGCCGATGAAGATCGCATTGCGCTTGGCGTCGAGGAAGGTGCCGGTGGCAAGTTCGCGGACTTGCCCTTCATCGACCGGAGTATCGGCGAAGACGAACTTGTCGAGATCTTTGAGAACCGGGAACTTGGCTCCGCCGATGCGGTAGCTGATCGAGCGGGCCTGCCGGTGGGTGCGTTCGGCCCGGATCAGGCTGGCGATGAGAGGATAGATCTCATCGCGCCGAGCAAGACCTTTACCGGCAACCTCATCGAAGCTGGCACGCATGCCGTAAAGCTTCAGTTCGCTCATGGCCTCCAGAATCTCATGGCGTTCCATCAGGCGATTTTCCTTATGCCGTCGTAGCGGCCACAATCGGCCGCGGGTTCGATCTTCAGGCGCAGTGCTTCGGGTGTGGTGATGCTGGGCGGCGCCACGGGCTGCCGCCGGCGCGCCAGCACGGTCAGGATCACATCGCCACTGGCGATGCCCGCCTCCAGTGCTTCCGCACAGGCGGCTTCGACGGCGGCCAGCCCGTGATCGAGCACCGCGCCCAGCACCTTGACGAACTGGCGGTCCCCGTCGGCGTGTTGCTTTAGCTTGGCGCGGACCTGGGTCAGGGCGGGCGGCAAATCCCAGTCCTTGAATGGTGCGCCGTTGCGCAAGGCGCCGGGCTTCTTCATCAGAACCGGTAGATAGTGCCAGGGATCATAGATGATCTGATCGCGCCGGAAGTGGCGCGGATGCTCGGCGACCACCTCGTCGCCCAGCAGCACCACGATGCGTTCGGCATGGGAGCGCACCAGCACCATCCGGCCAGCGGCCCGCGCATCGACGCTGTAGCGATTGTGATCGGCCATGATCAGGCAAGTGGTGCTGGTCCTGACGGCCTTCTCGACAAACCCGTCGAACGGGCCGCGCAGCTCCATCAGGCTCGCGCGTTCTTCCTGGAACACGTCCCAGACGGTTCGATCCTTGAACTCGGGGTGCTTGGTTCGCTGGGCGTAGGCGATGCACTGATCTTCCAGCCACGCATTCAGCTCGGTGAGACTCTTCACCCGCGGCTTGGGCCGGAACATTTGGTCGCGCAGATTGCCGACCTGGTTCTCGACCTGCCCCTTCTCCCATCCGGAGGCGGGCGTGCAGGCCACCGGCTCGATCAGGTGATGCGAGCACATCTGCAGAAAGCGGCGATTATATCGACGCGCCTTACCGACGAAGATTGCTTCGACCGCCGTCTTCATGTTGTCGTAGATGCCGCGCCGACAGACCCCGCCATAAAACTGGAACGCCTTGTCGTGGGCGTCGAACACCAGTTCCTGGGTCTCCCGAAAGTAGACGCGCACAAACGGCATGCGGCTGTGCGACAGCTTCATGTGCGCCGCCTTGATCGTCAGCGGCAGGCCCTGGAGCGTGATCGTCTCATGGCTCCAGTCGAACTGGTAGGCTTCCCCAGGCGCGAAGCTCATCGGCACATAGGCATGCACCGGAACCCGGGTACGTTCGTCGCGCCAGCCCTTGACGAACCGATGCACGCTGTCGTGGGCGCCGTCATAGCCGCGCCCGCGCAGTTCCTCGAACAGCCGCTGGGTCGAGCGACGCTCCCGCTTCGGCAGCTTGGATTCCTTGTCCAGGATCTCCGTCAGCACCTCGACCCACTCGCCAAGCTTCGGCGTAGGCTGAACTCCCCGCACGTATTTGAACTCAGTCTTGTGCCCGCGGATGACCTTGCGCACCGTCGCGCGTGATACCCTCAACGTACGCACGATCTCTTTGATGGAGCGGTGCTGCTCGAAATAGGCGCGTCGTATCTGGCCGATCAGGTCCACGCCAATCATCCCCACAGCCCTTCCCGGCCCACCGGGGCCAAAGGGAAGGACGCTGACACAGGACGTTAGGAGGGGTCGGAATTGGACGCGAAATCGCCCCTCAGGGGGTCATTATTGCGCGCGATTTTGCACGCTGATGACGCCGGTGACTTTACAGCGTTTGTCGCCGCAAATGTTCATCACGGTCTGCATGCCAACCCGGCGGGTGATGATGCATTCGATGCCTCCCGTGGTCACGATCGACAGATATCCCCATTCCTGAATGATCGATCCGCGACAGACGATGATCGATGCTTTCGCCGACGACGTTACAACCAGCAACATTCCCAGCAGGACGACGACGGTCCGCATTGGCTTGCCCCCGTTCTTGGCGATGGTTATTACCATTGCACCGTTTGCGGTGTATGGGTGTGATGTGGAGCACATGCGGCAAGTCAAGGGGCGCTTAGGCTCTCGGGCGGAGCGGCTTTAATTGCCATCGGCTGTGATTTGGATCACAGGGCTGTTAACGCTGCGACGAGCTACAATGCATCGCTCACGGGTGGACGAAGCCATCAGGCCACCAAAAATCGATTGCTGTCCGTAATGACTTATTCACCCGTTGGATGAGCACGTAGACCTTTCGAGAAATCAGGGAGCGACACCATGAACCAGCTTAACAAACTCGCCATGGCCACCATGGCAATAATATCTCTGGGAGCTACTTTGCCGGGAAGCCCGGTATTTGGACAAGAAAAGAAAGGGACCACGCCCTACGTGACGCATTTCATTTTCCGACCGCTCGTGAGCCTTGACATCGGCGACCTTGGGACGGCCACCACTTTGGAGGCGGTCGGCACCACCCAGAACATGAAGGGAGAGAAGATGCTCGACAAGATGTCAGCGCGATGCGTGGCGCTAAATGTTTCATCGGGCGACAAGAAGTACATCGACGGCGCATGCGTGCTGGCAGACAGCGACGGTGACAAGATTTTCTCGACGTTTGATACTCGCGACCTCGACAAGTCGCAGCCAGACATGAATTGCGGCACTCATATAATTACTGGCGGCAGCGGCAAGTACAAAGGCATCACTGGGAAAGAACCATTTGCCTGTTTAACGATGCCTGCGCTGGCCGGCTCTGGTGGTTATTTTGCCATGGACATACCGCATAACACAGCATGGGAAATCAAATAGCCATCCCGAAGTCTCGCTAGAAAGGAGCCAGGCCCAAGATGACCTGGCTTCTTTTCGCCTTTTCTGTGCGGAGGCAAAGCGTCGCCGTGCTGCCGAACTGGAAGGAGCAGCCGACGCGGCCGAGCCTGACCGGGAAGCAATGGCGGTGAAACACTGCCGTTAACCAGTTAACCGCATCTTTACTTGGTAGTTTCGAGTGTTTCAGAACGTTGCTATTTGCGTAGGCTTACGGGAGGCCTCAAACATGAGCTACCTACTCGGAAGCGATCCCACAGACCTTGTTGCGATTGTATTAGCCACCGTTGCTACTGGACTTACGTCGCTAATTGTTCTTCTGATTTATTTTTGGTGGACAGCGCTATTTGATATCGCACTCGAAAAGACGCGCCGCTAGGCTGTAAGCGCTTGAAGTGGTCAGACGTCATTTACGATGCGATAGTTGCCATCGCCTTCGCTGTTTCTATTGTGACCCTTACTAACACGATCATTGGGGCTGCAAACTAACCTGATGCCGCGCTGGTCCGTTGATATCATCCGCAACCGCGCCCATCGCCGACGGCTCTACCCAGCAAGCTTCGAGATTACCCAAATCACAAACACCGCAACCGCCAGAGCCAGCGGCCCGCGCCATCCCCACCGCATCATCAACAGGATAAGTTTCTCGGGATTCATGAAATCTCGGCGCCGCGCCTCTCCTGAACGATATCACTGGCAGCCCCTACACCGCAGGTGCGTGCAACGGCTGTTCTACGTCATTTGACGCTAGTCGCGTGAACCGACGGCCGCGCCGAGCCTCGACCGCCCAAAGCACCCGCCGCCAGTAAGTCGTCGAGGGGAGGCCCCCTACCCAAAATCAAAGGGTGGACTCCCTAGAGAACCTTTGGAACCGGCTAACTAAACGTAGCCTCGAATAGCTGACGAACATCCGGCACCTGCTTGGCGGCGGCCTCGATCAGGGCCGGCCTGGTCGTGTAGGTGTGTGTGATCCCACCGAGAACACTCAATCCAAGCAGGATTGCCACCACACCTACCGCCGTGAGGTAATCACGCTGGACCTGTTTCCTAACGACGCAAAACGACCTCGCGACAACGCCGAGAAGATTGCTGGTGATCGGTTCCATTGGATTCTCCCTTTGCGTTCAACGCTTCTGATCTGCGGCAGTGTTTTTAAAGGGGATGGCGCCTGGTCGCTTGACCCGTTGGGACAGACCTCTGAACAGTTCGGGACAACCCCTATCATGGTAAGGCAAAGCCGGTAGCGATGGCCTAAGCACCCAACCATGGGCTGTAAGGTTTGCCGGCCAGGACCGCGAAACGAGAGAGGCACGGGCCTGCCCGCTCGAATGCCCTCAGCGCAGATGACCCCACACATCAAGCAGCATGTGGAACGCGGTTCGGTCCGTCGTCTCGGCGATGATCGGGCTGCGTCGCAGGTTCGGCGAGAACCCGTATCGCATAGATGTGGTCGTTGGTACGGAAGGAGATCAGGACAAACTCGGCGATCAGCCGCGCCGCGAGGATGCCTAGACACATGAGCGCAATACTGAAAACAGCGATGATCAGTGCGACCAACGGATAGTCGGACAGCCAGAGCACGCTGCCGGTGAGCCCGAAGAGCCCGGTAATCACTGCCGCGAAGATCGCCACCCAGAAGAACAGCGGCACAACCGAAGGCGTCACGAACCTGTGCCATTGAAACATGTCGCGAATATCGAACATGCGTCTTCTCCGCTACAGAAACTGAGCGTCCCAGCAATTACCAAACATACGCGGCTTAATATTAGGTCAATACGAGAACGGCGCTGCTAGCCTCGCCTCCGTCGCGACATCAACCTTTCGCTAACCATATCAGCCTAATTTGAGCACCAATGGCCTAAAGCGGCCAATGTTGGAGACACTAAAATGAGCAAGTTCGCAATGCCGGTTTGGCTCGAGTTCGAAACCAAAGAAGGGGAGCCCGACACCGCCGCCTACAAAGCTGTTCTGAGAGCGTTAGAGGCAATGAAGTCCGTCATGGAACAACCCTCTAGTACTGGCCAAACTGGCGTAAAACCTGGTTCCGTGCGGGCAGAGATTGCTGATCAGGCAAGGGTGTGATCACCGAACTTAAGCCATAACGGAAAGCCTGGAGGGCAAGGACCTTCATCGGGCAAAAATACCAATGAGCGAGCGTCGCTGCTACTCCTCATTCTCTTATCTGCAAGCGGCGCTGGCGCTTCGTTGCGTGAAAGACGGTGATGACATCCTCGCCGTCGGTCGCGGCGAACTTGCCGACGAGGTGAGAAAGCCGGGAGATCAGGTGCTTGGCTTCGCGCTCGGCGTGGGCAAAGTCCTGTCTTGTGACGATCACCCCTTTGGAAGTCGCCGTGCCATAGCGGACGATCAGGTCGATATCGGCCTGCCGGATCCCGCGCTGCCGGGCGCGGATAAGCGCGTAACCGGTGTTCATGGCGCCGCCCCCTGTGAGTTCCTGCGGACGCGCCGCACGACGGATCGCCGGGGCTCGCGCTGCGACGAGTGAGGCGGCAACCTTTCCCACGCCGTAACTGGGCATTCTGGAATGCCGTTCAAAGCTGACGACTGTCGGCGCCCAGCCGAGGAATGTTTCGAGAGGTCCAAAAGGGCGCGCAGTCCTGTGGCCAAGGCCCGATATATCGAACCGCGATTGCATTTTCATCTATCTTTTCGCAAACTTCACCCGACGAAAAGGCACAGGGGGCACAGCGTTGGAGCACCTTCGATGTGCGATTACAGCCTCGAACATTTGGCCTCGCGCCCCGCTAAAGTGGGCGACAAGCTCGTCACGACTAAATTCGGACACTCGCTGACTGGAGGATTCTGCGGCGTTGGCGAACCGCGCGTGGCCGTGTGCCTTCAGCCCGGAACAGAACTGGCGTTTGAGCGAGAGATCGAAATTCCCTCCGGGTTCTGGATGCTCCCTCGCAAACTCGGCGCCTCGCTGGCGCGGTTTCGCCGCGTAAACGAGGGGTGCCGGACGATGCATCGCGATGCGTTGGAATTGGCGAGTGGCCAGATCGTGCTATTGACCCGTTTGCGCGAGGGTCAATGTGCGACCGTAATCCAGCTGCCAGCGGCGGCGGGCCTGCAGCCGGTCCAGGAGAAGACGCGCGAGTTTGCCCCCGCCAACTAGCATTGATCGCGAAGTGGCTGGGCGCTCGGGCTCACGATCCCGGACAGCATCCTTCTGTGGCAAAGTCATCGAGTGAGCACGCGGCGGTGATCGAATGAAACCCGAGCCACCCGCCCGCCTGTCGATGACGCTCGGTAACACAGGACTTTGCCTCGCAGCGCTTCTTGTGACCTTACACCTCGTCACAGCTTGCTCGACGAGCGATCTTGAGCGCGTTCGAGGCCGAACCCCAGAACAAGTGAAACAGGCGTGTGATCCAGAGCGCCACACTCGGGAAGAATGCTCAAGAACGCTAGACAGGTGATATGGAAGGCATCGTCGCCAAGCGGCGGGATCGACCCTATCGATCCAGACGATCGCCGGATTGGGTGAAGATCAAGAACCCAAATGCGCCCGCTGGGACTAGAGTACTGGAATGGTGAAGCAGCCGCTCGACCCGGCGGTGGCTCGCGCAGCGTTAGAGGAGTGCCGCCGACAGGCGCAGAAGTGCATCGATGAGTCCGCCAAAGCCGAAACTTCGGCCTTGCGGGCTAGTTGGCTGGCCTTGGCTGAACAGTGGGTCAATTTAGCAGAGCGGCTGGCAGATCGAGAGGGATGAAGACGAGGTAAGCACGTCCGCCCGCCGTGCTAGTGGATCGAATCTAACACTTGGTGCCCTCGCCTGACGGCGGCGATGATTTGGTCGGGATCGGCGGTCCACCTGCGTGGCAATCCACACCACGCTCATTTTACAGGGCTGCGGGTGACGGCGAGGTCGCCCTTGACAGCCGCCATTCGCCGAATCGTCAAGTGGCGCCCGTGACACACGGTCCAGATATATTTCGTCGCGCGGCCGCATACGTGGATCGCGTCCTCCGTGGCGTAATGCCCTCGGAGCTTCCAGTTCAAATGCCCACAAAGTATGTAATGGCTTTAAACGCCAAGACCGCCAAAGCGCTCGGCCTCACTTTGCCGCAAACGCTGCTCGTGCGCGCCGACGAGGTCATCGAGTGACACACCGCGCTGCTAACAACGGCGAAGAGCATACGCCGCGACAGGCATCCTGCGGTCCCTCGCAGCCCTTACATCACGGGGGCGTATAGATTGCCGTTCAAGGCCGACGCTCGCCGCACTTATTTCAGACGGTTCGTTGTCAGCTACAACCCGCATAAACCTCGCGTTAACCATGACGCGCGCATCGTCGGGTCGTCTGTCACCCTTCGACAGTGGCCGGTGGCCGCGCTTTTACCCGGCACCAGCAGCGGTCACCGGCCAAACCACTACTTCAGCGGGTAGCCCAATGACCAAAATGACCGATGCTGAACTGTTGCTGCATTACATCGAACGCGATCGCATCATACACGGTGGCCAGCGCTCCCCCGGTCATTACCGCCTGCGGGAGCTTGGTTTCATCAAAGAACACCCCGTTAGCATCAAAAACCTGTTGATCATGGTAACCGACACCGGCCGCGCTGCGATTGATTGCCGACCAGTGGCCTAGGGATAAAGGCTGCCCTAGGCTCATGTTAAGGCGATGGCTTCAAATCCGAAGCACCCCGCCGGTCCCTGATGACGCTCGCCAACATGCGCGGGCTGAGCGTGCACGGAAATTGTCCGCCAATCTTTACGGATGAGCCCTCCGGCTATTGAATAAACGCCACTACGAAGGAGGCACAGGCCAAAAACATCGTCGCGACTACGAGCGCGACCGTCACATGATCCGAAGCAACCCGCCGGATAATGGCTGTCCACATTTTGAATTCTCCGCCGGGCATGTGCCCCGACCAGGGCCACGAAATTATCGTTGTGGCGGGAGTTGCGCGTACTGTATCAGGCTTGCCTCTGGAGCGAGCTAAGCTGGAATCTGGGTGACGACGTTTGATTGAAGGCGGCGTATCGAGGCGGGTGTCAAAGCCTGCCAGAACCTCCCCGAAAGGAGCGATACGCCATGTCGAAAGATATCAGTGTCATTGCGTTCCGTCAGCCTGACGCTATCAATGATCCCTTGACCGAACTTGCCCGCGAAGGCGCTCGCCGAATATTGGCTCAGGTGCTGATTGCCGAAGCCGACGCCTTCGTTGCCATGTGGAAGGACTTGAAATTGCCGGATGGCCGCGACCGCGTCGTACGTCACGGCCATGGTCCGCATCGCGCGATTCAGACCGGGGTCGGGCCTGTCGAGGTGCGTCGCGCCAAGGTGCGCGACCGGGGCGACGTGGGCACAGAGGCGAAAATCCGCTTCACCTCGTCGATCCTGCCGAAGTGGGCGCGACGGACGAAGAGCCTCGACGCGCTGTTGCCAATTCTCTACCTGCGCGGGGTGTCAACCGGTGACTTCCAGGAGGCGCTTGCTGCCCTCCTGGGCAAGGACGCGCCGAACCTGTCGCCGGCCGTGATCTCGCGGCTGACGGCGGCGTGGCAGGTGGATTACGACGCCTGGCAGAAGCGCGATCTCTCGGCGCGACGATACGTGTACGTGTGGGCGGACGGGGTCTACCTGCAGGCCCGGATGGAAGACAGGCCGTTGTGTGGAATTCATCAGATCGTTCACGCGGACCCCTGTCCCTAGGGCGTTATCTGTGACGCAGCAGGGTCTAGCGCGCGTAGTTCCCCCAGCAGCGCGCGGGCGCGCGGGTACAACCATCCGAATGTGTCGCGTGGAGCGTGCAGCCGCTGCTTGAATCGGCCCGCAAAGGCACCGCCTGTGCGTTCGCTGGGGCAGGCCCTATGGCGGTAGGAATCGCACCAGCGGGCTCCCCAGGGGCGATACGGGGCCTCGTAAATGGGAGAGTGTATGGGCTGCGAGAAAACCTCACCGTTTCTCAAATGATTTCAAGGATCACATGTGACGCATCTTCCGCTGGGGGTGAGCTACACCCCTTTCGCTCAATGACGCGCCAGCACCGCGAGCAACAACAGCGCGACGATGTTGGTGATCTTGATCATCGGGTTGACCGCCGGTCCCGCCGTATCCTTGTAGGGATCGCCGACCGTGTCGCCGGTCACTGCCGCCTTGTGAGCGTCCGAGCCCTTGCCGCCGTAGTGACCATCCTCGATGTACTTCTTGGCGTTGTCCCAGGCGCCGCCGCCTGACGTCATCGAGATCGCAACGAACAGGCCTGTGACGATGACGCCGAGCAGCATCGCACCCACCGCTGAAAACGCCGCCGACTTGCCGGGCGCGCCGCCGCCAGCGATGAAATAGATCACGAAATAGACCACGACCGGCGACAGCACCGGCAGCAGCGACGGGATGATCATCTCTTTGATCGCCGCGCGGGTGAGCATGTCGACCGCGCGGCCATAGTCCGGTTTGTCGCGGCCCTGCATGATGCCCGGCTTCTCGCGGAACTGCCGGCGCACTTCCTCCACGATCGATGAGGCGGCGCGGCCGACCGCAGTCATGCCCATGGCGCCGAACAAATAAGGCAGCAGACCGCCGAACAACAGTCCGACGACGACGTAAGGATTGTTGAGCGAGAAGTCGAGTTGCACGCCCGTAAAGTATTTATGATCGGCGGCGTGCTGAATGAAGAATTTCAGGTCCTCGTTGTAGGCCGCGAACAACACCAGCGCGCCGAGCCCTGCGGAACCGATCGCGTAGCCCTTGGTCACCGCCTTGGTGGTGTTGCCAACGGCGTCGAGCGCATCGGTCGACTTGCGCACTTCCTTCGGCAGCCCGGCCATCTCGGCGATGCCCCCGGCATTGTCGGTGACCGGGCCGAAGGCGTCGAGCGCGACGACCATGCCGGCCAACGCCAGCATGGTGGTGACCGCGATCGCGATCCCGAACAGGCCGGCGAGATTGTAGGTGATCAGGATGCCGGCAATGATGACGATTGCCGGCAGCGCGGTTGCCTCGAGCGAGATCGCGAGACCCTGGATGACGTTGGTCCCGTGGCCGGTGACCGACGCAGCCGCGATCGACTTCACCGGGCGATAGTCGGTCCCGGTGTAGTATTCGGTGATCCAGATGATCAGGCCGGTCACAACGAGGCCGACGATGCCGCAGATGAAAAGTGAGAAGCCCGTATAGGGAACCTTGGGCAGCGCGCCGAACCCGATCGTCAACCAGATCACGAGCGCGATCCCGACGAGCGACAGCACCGCTGTCACGATCAAGCCGCGGTACAGTGCACCCATGATCGATTGACTGGCCCCGAGCTTGACAAAGAACGTGCCCACAATCGAGGTGATGATGCAGATGCCGCCGATGGCGAGCGGCAATGTCATCATGGCGCGCAGAGCATAGGTGTCCTGGAAGAAAATCGCGGCCAGCACCATGGTGGCGACCGTCGTCACCGCGTAGGTCTCGAACAGGTCGGCCGCCATGCCGGCGCAGTCGCCGACATTATCGCCGACGTTATCGGCGATGGTCGCCGGATTGCGGGGATCGTCCTCGGGAATGCCGGCCTCGACCTTGCCGACGAGATCGCCGCCGACGTCGGCCCCCTTGGTGAAGATACCGCCGCCGAGACGCGCGAAGATTGAGATCAGCGAGGCGCCGAAGCCAAGCGCGACCATCGAGTCGACCACCGTTCGGTCGTTGACGGCCAGGTGCAACACGCCGGTCAGGAACGCGAAATAGATGGTGACCCCAAGGAGCGCGAGGCCCGCCACCAGCATGCCGGTGATGGCTCCGGACTTGAATGCGATTTCCAGGCCGGCGCCAAGCGACGAAATGGCAGCCTGCGCCGTGCGAACATTCGCGCGCACCGAGACGTTCATGCCGATGAAGCCGGCAGCGCCCGAGAGGATCGCTCCGATCGCGAACCCAACGCCGACCAGCCAACCCAGGAAGTAGCCGACGATCAGAAAAATCACGACGCCGACGATACCGATGGTCGTGTATTGGCGCTTGAGATAGGCCTGCGCGCCCTCGCGCACTGCCGCGGAAATTTCCTGCATCTTGGCGCTGCCGGCATCCGCGCTCAGCACGGATCGGGTCGCCCAGATCGCGTAGGCAATCGACAGCAAGCCGCAAACGATGATCAGCCCCAAAGCTTTCATTGAACCCTCTTGGAACCCTGTTGTCCGGATTGGGCCGGCGTACCGGCCGGCGGAGTAGGAACTGCCCGCAACGTCGAACAAAAACCGTGTTGCGCCTCGCCCTGCCCCAAATCGGCGCGGACCTTGCCAAAAAGGTCTTGCCGAAGCAACGGTTTCGTCCGGCCCTTGCTGCTTCCTTCGGCAGCGAGCGTGGGTGCGGGGCTACCCCAACGGGCCGGCGGCATCCTCGATCAGCGCCCAGCACTTGCTGCCAAGCTGGCCCTTCCATTTCGCGTACACGGCAGGCAGCCGGGCACGGAATGCCCTCTGATCAGTATCGTTGAAGACCAGCCCGCGGGCGACAAAGTCGTCGCGCAGGCCGGCGTTGAGCCTGCCCTGGTCTTCGCGCTGCTGACGCACGTATTTGGTGGCATTGCGCTCGATCACCGACTGAATGTCCACCGGTAGGCTCCGCCATGTCGCAAGATGCGACATCAGGTTAAAACCTGACCACATGTGATTGGTCAGGCTTACATATTTTACGAGCTCGTAAAGCCGAAACCCCTCCAGGATCGCCAGTGGGTTTTCCTGTGCTTCGACCCTTCCGCTCTTCAGCGCTGAATAGATCTCATTGGCCGGCGTCGTCACCGGCTGGGCGCCGAAAGCCTGGAACGTGTCGAAGATCATCTGGCCGGGGGGCACCCTGATCTTCATGCCGGCGAAGTCGTCCGGCGTCGCGATCGGCCGTGGGATGGTCGCGACCTGACGCATGCCGTTGTCGAAGCCAGCCACCGGGAACAGGTACATGCCTTTGGCGGCCATCTCCGCGCCGATGTAGCGGCCCAACGGCCCATCGATCGCTCGGTGCGCGTCCGCCGCCGACTTGAACGCGAACGGCACCTGCTGGGCTTCCGCGACCGGCACCACCGTGCCAATGATGCCGCCCATCAGGGTGAAGAACTGGATCTCGCCGGCGATCAGCATTTTCAGCGCCACCGGATCGCCGCCTGCGAGTTTGTTGTTCTCGGCAAAGACCTCGGTCTCCACGCGGCCATTGGTCTCCGCGCGCACCGCACTCCACATGGCAACGAGGTTCTTGTGCAAGGTGCCGGTGGCCGCCTGATTGTGGTACTGCGTGAATTTATATTCGGCGGCGCGCAGCGGTCTTACGGCGATTGCGGCAGAGCCGACCGCTGTCGCGCCGGTAATCAATGAACGACGCGAAAAGCGACTTGCCATTTTTGTTTCCTCCCCCTGGATCGAGCGCGCGTGGCCTCAGGCCGGCATAGCACGGATCAGGCTTCGCTCGTCCGTCCAAGGTCACGCGCCCGTCTTTGTCGCCACGTCCCCCAGGCGAGCAGCGCCGCGGCCGCGAGTACGGTCGGAAACACGACCTCGTTCACCGCGGCCCACCCCGCGGTATGCAGCAGCTTGCCGGAGGCAAACGAACCAATCGCCATCGAACCGAACACCAGGAAATCGTTGAACGCCTGCACCCGGTTCCGCTCGTTGGGATGATGGCACTGCGTCACCAGCGCGGTGGCACCGATGAAGCCGAAATTCCAGCCAACTCCGAGCAGCACGAGCCCGATCCAGAAATGCCAGAGCGAAATACCGGTCAGGCTGATAATCGCGCTCGTGATCAGCAAGGCGAAGCCGGTGGCAATGATCCGCTCGATGCCAAAGCGCGTGATCAGCGTGCCGGTGATGAAGCTTGGCACGAACATGCCGAGCACATGCCATTGCAGGCCGAGGGTCGCATCGCTTACCGAATGGTTGCACATCACCATGGCGAGCGGTGCCGAGGTCATCACCAAGTTCATCATCGAGTAGCTCGCGACCCCGCACGCGACCGCCACGATGAAGCGCGGCTGGCGGGCGATCTCGCGTAGCGGGCGCCCTTCGCCTTCGGGCTGGCGGCGCGGCGGCACCGGAATGTCGAGAAACATCAGGACGGCGCCCGCGATTACGGCAAGCAACGTCTGCGCCAGGTAGGTCGCGGCGAACAGCACCGTCGGGATCTGGTCCTTGGTGAGAATGACGACCTGCGGGCCGATCACCCCGGCAAAAATGCCGCCGATCATGACCCATGAAATCGCCTTTGGCCTGAACGCGGCGCTGGCGGTGTCGGCGGCGGCGAATCGATACGCCATGTGGGCAGCCGCATAAAGGCCGCTCACGAACGCGCCGATGTTGAACAGCAGAAACGAACCCCACATGACCGCGACGAAACAAATGAGCCCCGTCACCACGCCGCACAGAGATCCGATCTGAAATGCCGTGCGCCGGCCAAATCGACGCGCGAGCCAGCCGACCGGCAGCGCGCCCAACCACAGGCCCAGCACGTAGATGCTGATCGGCAAGGTCGCGAGGCCCTTGTCGGGCGCCATCATGGCACCGACGATCCCGCCAGTCGCCATCAGCACCGTGTTGTTGCCACCGGCGAGCGCCTGGGCGATCGCCAGTATCAGCGCGTTCTTGCGCGCCAGCCTGTCGCCGGCGGTCAGCATTGCTTGATTGGTGAGGGCATCCATCGGCGCGCTGCTTGGCGATCAGAACCGCCAGGCGCCAGGATGTCGGAACTCGATCGCGCGCGACTGGGCGACCGAATTGATTCCGACCTGTCGCATGGTGTCGCGCACTTCCTCTTTGAAGAGCTCGATCACATAGTCCGCACCCTCGCCGCCGATCGCCCCGAGACCATAAAGGAATGCCTTGCCGGCAAACGCGGCCTTGGCGCCGAGTGCGAGCGCGCGCACGACATCGAGCCCGGAGCGGACGCCGGAATCGAACAGCACGGTGGCACGATCACCCACCTCCGCAACGATCGCCGGCAGCACATCGACCGAGGCCGGCAGGCCCTCGACCTGCCGACCGCCGTGATTGGAGACCTGGATGCCGTCGACCCCGAGCGTCACCGCCTTGGCAGCGTCCTGTGGATGCATGATTCCTTTCAGCACCACCGGGCCGCGCCAGAGATCGCGGTAACGCTTGACCTCATCCCAAGAGAATGCGCCGCCGCCGACTTGATCGCTGCGCTGGGAGAATGCCGCCAACCGGTCGGGCGTCGGATCGTCCACATAGGTCTTATAGTTCGCAAAGCGCGACAGCCCGTGCTCGCGATAGGCCATCAGCCAGGCCGGATGGGAGACGGCGTCCCAGACCGTGCGCGCATCGAGGCGAAACGGCAGCACGAGGCCGCGCCGAATTTCGCGCGGCCGCTTGGTGCGCAGCGGAACGTCCATCGTAATTGCGAGCACGTGCGCACCCGCCACCTGTGCCCGCTTCACCAGATCGAAGCCGTAACGGTGATCATCCTGAGCAATGCGGTAGAGCTGGAACCACAGCATGTCGCCGGCAAGCTCGGCCAGTTCTTCGACCGTTGAGCTCGCCACGGTTCCGGCCGTGTAGGGAATGCGGGCACGCCGCGCCGCCTTCGCCAGATATTTTTCGGCGCCCGGCCACACCACACCTGGCATCCCCATCGGCGCGACACCGAACGGCGCGGCGTAGCGGCGGCCAAACAGCTCGACTTCCATATGACAGGAGCCGTTGTCGACACCGTAGCGCGGCATGAGCTCGATCGCGTCGAGGGCCGCTGCGTTACGCGCAACACCGCCATCCGTGCCGGCGCCTCCATCGGTCGCATCGAAGCCGAACTTGGGAATGCGCCGCCGCGCGTGCTGGCGCAAATAATAGACGGTCGGAAAGCGACGGCGGCGCGCGACGGCGATCGCGCCCACACCGGCCGGCCGCGTCATTGGTGCGGCTGGTGTACCAACAGGTGGTACAATTCGCGTCCTGTCGTCCATATCGCCTCCTGCCTCGGATTCAGCCTATCAGAAATGGCTGAACGACGGCCGTGCAAATTTGACGGGTTGGCCATCTCGTCCGACAAAGCGCGGTGCGTCGTCACCCAAGGTGATTTCGCCGATCGCGCTAAGATCGACGTCAAATGACGCTGCCGCTGTACGAAACGCGTCAAATTTCGTCGGTGCAACGGTTGCGAGGATCTCGTAGTCGTCGCCGCCGGTGAGCACGGGCTCGATCAACGACGCGTCGCGACGGACCGCCGCCTGTGCGGCCGCCGACAATGGCACGCGCGTTATGTCGACCGTTGCGCTCACGCCTGACGCGCGGCAGAGCTTTGCGAGATCGCCGGCAAGGCCATCGGACACGTCCATGGCGGCCGACGCAAAGGCGCGCACGACATCTGCGATTGCGTTGCGTGGCCGCGGCAGACGATAGCGGTCGCGCAGGTGCTCGCGCATGTGCGGATCAAGCCCCCAGCGCGCTGCAGCATCTGGGTCTTTGCGCAGGAGAAGTCCGAGAGCGGCGTCGCCGATCGTTCCGGTCGCAACGATCCGGTCGCCGACCTTGGCGCCGCTGCGCTTGACCATGGTGTCGTGCGGCACGGCTCCAAACGCCGCGATCGAGACCGTGACAGGCCCTGGAGTCCGATCGGTATCGCCGCCCAGCAGTGGGCATTCATATTGCTCAGCGTCGGCGCCAAGACCGCCCGCGAAGGCGGCGAGCCAGTCGTCACCGATGTCTGCGGGCAGCGCGAGCGACAACAGGAAGCCGAGCGGTCTGGCGCCTTTGGCGGCGAGATCGGAGAGGTTCACCCGCAGTGCCTTGCGGGCGATGCTGTCGGGCGGGTCATCCGCGAAGAAATGTACATTGCCCACGATCGCATCGGCCTTGAGCACGATATCGCAGCCGGGCGGCGGCACCAGAACGGCCGCATCGTCCAGGAGGCCGAGCGCACCCGGCTGTTTTGCGAGCGGGCCGAAATGGCGAGCGATCAGGCGGTCTTCGGCGGATTCGTTGCTCATCCCGCGGCGTGCTCGAACTCCGCGATGCGCAGCTGGCGCGCGATTTGATCCAGCACCGCGTTCACCATGCCGGTCTCGTCGCGATCGACGAACGCATCCGCGATGGCAACATATTCTGACATGATGACCCGGGCCGGAACGTCGCGCTTGCGGTCGAGCTCATAGGCGCCGGCGCGCATCACCGCCCGCAGGAGCGCCTCGATACGCTTGAGCGGCCAGCCCGACTGCAGAGCCTCGTCGATCAGTGGGTCGAGCGTGCGCTGGTCCTCGATGACGCCGCTGACCAGTTCGCGGAAGTAGGCGCGCTCGGCCGGCAGATATTTATCGCCTTCGACTTCCTGACCGATCCAATGGCTCTCGAATTGCGCCAGGATCTCGTTGAGGCCTGCGCCGGCGATATCCATCTGATAGAGCGCCTGGACGGCAGCGAGCCGCGCCGCGCCACGCCGCGTGACCTTGCGCACCTCACTTTTGCTTCCGTTCCTGGCAGGGCCCTTCATCATCGCCGCCGCTTGGAGAGGCGACGCTTGAGCCGAACCAACGCCAGCGCCGCGTCGGCGGCGCCCCCGCCCTTGTTTTCTTCGTGCGGCCGCGCCCTGGTCCAAGCCTGCGCATCCGTATCGACCGTCAGGATGCCATTGCCGATCGGAAGCCGTAGAGCCACGGAAAGCTCCGTCAGGGCCCGCGCCGATTCGCCGGAAACGATCTCGTAATGGCTGGTCTCGCCGCGGATCACGCAGCCGAGCGCGACCACGCCGTCGTAGGGCCGGCGCTGCGCCTTGGCGGCATCGACCGCAATCGCGATCGCGGGCACAACCTCGAGCGAGCCGGGCACGCTGATGACATCCCAGGTCGCGCCGGCAGCCTTGAGCGCGCCGGTTGCGCCCTCCAGCAGCGCAGTGGCGATGTCATCATAGAAACGGGCTTCGACGACGAGCATGCGCGCACCGACGATTGAATCGGTCGCGGTCTCCTCGGTTGCAGTTCGCCTGGGCTTTGCCATCTCACGCTCTCGGCCGCGCTGTCAGTAGCAAGCGCAACGCTGGCGAACAAGCGAGGATGACGAGGCTGAGGACGGCCGGCGACAACATGACGGCTGCGTCGAGACCACACCCTTATGGTCGAACGCGGCGCGTAAGAATTTTTGTTGACACATCCAAAAGCAAAATTCAGTACTTTTGTATTCCCGCTCGTCGAGGGGCGTTTCTCGAGACGGTCCGGAAGCGGAGCGGGAATGCGGTGCCTGTGGGTGCGACTCGTAACCGTGCCCGCCGGAGGCCGAGGGATCGGCCGGGACGGCTTGAACGGCCGCCCGCGCGGCCTCGTAGAGGGTCCGGTTAACTCCGCTTCTGCGAGGTGCGCGAACGCCCCCTCTGGCTCACAAAGCCGCGGTGGAGCGCCGGCGGGCGCCGCGCATCCGCAAGGATGCGCTCCTGCGCCTCCGTCAATGGCGCGGGATCTATCTGTTTGGCGCCGCGTCGGCGCTCCCCTCCCCTTTGGGGGAAACGGAAAAGAGGACGATGGGTGGCCCGGCACCCGTTTTCTCCGGGCGGCGTAGCGTTGGCTGCGCGGGCTATTTGACAAGTGAATCGGAACGCACGGCAAGCTTGTTCGTAGCCCGCATGGAGCGACAGCGGAATGCGGGATCAGCCTGCCCCGGATTACGCTTCGCTTCATCCGGGCTACGGGCGCTCCACAATCTCCATCCCTCCCCCTAGGGGGAGGGATGCGCGCGCGCTTCCAGCAAGCGCGCCGCGTAGCGCGCCATCAGGTCGACTTCGAAATTGACCTGCGTATTTACCCGCCAGCCTCCGAGGGTGGTGACCGCCAGCGTGTGCGGAATGATCAGGACCGAGAATGTATCCGCAGTGACCTCATTGACGGTCAGCGAAACGCCGTCGAGCGCGACCGATCCCTTGGGCGCGATGAAGCGGGCAAGATCGGACGGCACGCGCAAGACAAACCTTGCCATGTCGGGCAGGTCCTCACGCGAAGCGACCAGCGCGATGCCATCCGCATGCGCCGCGACCACATGACCGCCGAGTTCATCGCCGACCCGCAACGCGCGCTCCAGGTTGATGCGTGTTCCCTGTCGCCATTGGCCGACTGTCGTGACCTTCAGGGTCTCGGCCGCGGCGTCGACCGCAAACCATGTGCGCGCGTTCTCTTCGCCGGTGCCGATGACGGTCATGCAAACGCCGCTGCAGGCGATCGATGCGCCATCGGCGATCGATGCACGCTCATAGCGACAGCCGATTTTGAGCCGATGATGCAGGCCCTGAGCGCGCTGTTCGACCGCCAGTACCTCGCCAACGTCTGTGACAATCCCGGTGAACATCTAGGTGCGCTCGAACATCTCGATCCGATCCGGCTCAGCCAGTTCCGTGCCGATCAACTTCAGCTTCGGCGACTGCGTTAGCGCGGTCAGCGGCAGGCCTTCAAGGGCATTGATTCCATCGCGTCCAATGTCGGTGCGCGAACGCAGCAACACGGCCGCATCCACGAGATCGTGATCGAGCAGCGCCGCGGCGAGCGTCGGGCCGCCCTCGACCATCAGGCGCGTGATGCCGCGCCCCGCCAGCATGGCGAGCACGCTCGCAAGATCAAGCCGTCCGGCACGCTCTTTCACTTTCAGCACGTCGACGCCGAGCGCCCGCATCGCATCTTCGCGTGCAACAGGGGCGGCCACGCCCGCGACCAGCCACAGCGGGACCTCACGGGCGGTCTGCACGAGCCGGCTCGCCTGCGGCAATCGCAGTGCGCGGTCGAGCACGACGCGCACCGGCGAGCGCGCCGCCATGCCGGGAAGCCGGCAGGTCAAGAGCGGGTCATCGGCGAGCGCCGTACCGATCCCCACCAGGATCGCGTCGTTCATGGCGCGCATGAGATGGACCCGCGCGCGAGCTGCTTCACCGGTAATCGTCGCGGGCTGGCGGCCGGCGAGCCCAACTTTGCCATCTGCCGAAATCGCGAGTTTCAGCGTCACGTGCGGCCGGCCATCGCAGACACGCCGGATATGGCCGGCATGCGCGCGGCGCGCTTCGTCCGCGCCGACGCCGACATCGACCGCAATACCGGCCGTGCGCAGCGCGGCGTGTCCGCGCCCGGCGACTTCCGGGTTCGGATCCTGTAACGCCGACACGACGCGCGCGATCCCGGCTTTGATGATGGCGTCGGTGCATGGCGGCGTTTTGCCATGGTGCGAGCACGGTTCAAGCGTCACGTACAGGACCGCGCCAGCTGCGGCCGACCCCGCGCGTGCCAAGGCTTGTGTCTCCGCATGCGGCCGCCCGCCCGGCTCGGTGACGCCGCGGCCAATGATGACCGGCGACGCGGAATCGTGGCGCACGATGACGGCGCCGACCGAAGGGTTGGGCCAGGTGCGTCCGAGACCGCGACGGCCGAGCGCGAGCGCAAGCGCCATGAACTGTGCGTCGTCGTTCATCGCCGTCGTCTGGTGCAGTTGCAGTCGCAGAACTAGGCGACATTTCGGTCCCGCGCAAATAGGGCTGTTTTTCAAGCGGGTGATCTGCCAGCTTGCCCGCGCATTCGCGCGGTTCGCTCTTCATGCAGGAACCTCATGCTGACATCGTGGTGGTGGGAGCCGGGCTCGCCGGTCTTGCGGCGGCGCTGACCGCACGTGAGCGCGGCGCCTCTGTGCTCGTGCTCGAATGCGCGCCACGGGAAGAGCGCGGCGGCAATACCCGCTTTTCCAACGGCGCCATGCGGGCGGTCTATGACGGCGTTGCCGATATCGAGCATCTGGTCGGCGAGATCGGCAGGGAGGAGCGCGCGCGCACGGATTTCGGCGCCTATTCGCGCGAGCAGTATTTCGACGATATGGCGCGGGTGACGCAATATCGCGCCGACCCGCTGCTCACCGAAGTTCTCGTCGAGCACAGCAAGGACACGATGGCGTGGCTGCGGGCGCGCGGTGTGAAGTTCATGCCGCTCTATGCCTGGCAGTTCCGTTCGCCGAACGGATCTATTCGCTTCGCCGGCGGATCGGCAGTCGAGGCCTATGACGGAGGCGAAGGCCTGTCCGCTGCGCTGTTTGCGGCTGCCGAGCGCGCCGGCGTCGCGGTTCACTACCGCACCCGCGCAATCTCCCTGATTGAGCGCTCTGGCCGGGTTGTCGGGGTCAGGGCGCGTCGAGGGCGCGGGATTGTCGAATTTATTGGGCGCTGCGTCGTCCTGGCTGCCGGAGGATTTGAAGCCAACCCGGCGTGGCGCGCGCGCTATCTCGGATCAGGCTTCGAGCTCGCCAAGGTGCGTGGCAGCCGCTTCAACACCGGCGACGGGCTGCGCATGGCGATCGAGATCGGCGCAATGCCGCACGGCAACTGGTCCGGCTGTCATTCAGCAAGCTGGGATCTCAATGCGCCGGACGTGAATGAGTTGGCCTACGGCACGGTGTTCAAGCGCGACGATTATTTCTACGGCATCATGGTCAACACGCGCGGCGAGCGCTTTGTCGATGAAGGCGCCGACGTGCGCGCCGTTACTTACGCAAAGCTTGGCCGGATCATTCTCGCGCAGCCCGGACAAGTCGCCTGGCAGGTCTTTGACGGCAAAGTCGCACACTTGCTGCACGAGGAATATCGCAACCGCCGCTCGGCTCGCGTTCGGGCCGACACCCTCGAGGCTCTGGCCGACACGATGGAGGGAATCGACAAGGCATCGCTGCTGACGACGATTGCTGCGTTCAACGCCGCGGTTCGCCAGGACATTCCGTTCGATCCGAGCGGCACCAAAGATGGCCGCTGCACGGTCGGTCTTGCGATTCCAAAGTCGAACTGGGCGCAGACGATCGACACGCCGCCGTTCGAGGCCTACGCGGTCACCTGCGGTGTGACCTTCACGTTCGGCGGCGTGCGGGTCGCCGAGAACTGCGCCGTCATCGATGTCGACGGAGATCCGATCCCCGGCCTGTTCGCGGCCGGCGAAATGATCGGTGGCCTGTTCTACTTCAACTATCCGGGTGGTGCCGGCTTGATGGCGGCGGCAGTCTTTGGACGGATCGCGGGCGCGGCCGCGGCAGAGAATAGGGCCGCGTCCTCGTAAGCTCTCCTTGCACGGCGCGGGAGCAGGCCGGCCAAAGTTGAGCGTAGATCAACTATCGGGGTCGGTCGTGAACAACTCCTGTGGCCGGCCGACGCCGCGCAGCGCATAGCGGCCAACCGAAACAAAGCGCTTCTTGTCTTTCAACGCCGCCACGAAGGCAGACGACACGAGCATAGGTTGCTCGGCCGACCGGCACATGGCCGCGATCCGGCTGACCTCATTGACCGCAGGCCCGACGACCGTGAAGTCTAGGCGTTCCTTGCTGCCCACGTTGCCGTAGAACACCTCCCCGACATGCAGTCCCAGATAGGCGTCGGTGGTCGGCACGCCTTCGCCGAAGCGTCGCTCGTTGGCGACGGCAACCCGCTGCTGCGCAAGCTTTGCGGCGACCAGTGCGGCATGACAGGCCTGGCCACGGTCCTCGGCCGTGAAGATCGCCAGCACGCCGTCGCCGATCAGCTTGAGCACGTCGCCGCCGCGCTCGTGGATGGCCGAGACGATGGCGTCGAAATAATCGTCGAGCATCGGGATGACATGCTCTGGCGTCGTATCGGTGATGCGCGTGAAGCCGCGCAAATCACTGAACCAGAGCACGGCGTCGATGCGCTCCGCGACCCCGCGGGTTATCCCGCCCTTGAGCACGCGGCGGCCGGCGTCGCGGCCGAGATAAGTCTGGACCAGGTTTTCGGCAATGCGCGTGAGCGCCGCCGTCTTTACCGCCAGCGCCAGAAACGGCATCAAATACTGCAGGCCCAAAAGGTCGGCGTCGCAAAACCCGTTGGGCGCATCGGTCACCCAGGACGAATAGACGCAATCCATATGGCCAATAACGCCGTCTTCTGCGAACCGATTGATGATTGCCGCATAGTCGGTCATGCCGGCCGCGCGGAGCTCGGGGAAGATCGGGAATTCAGTTTCACTCTCGGCGGTCAGCCGACGGCGCAGGAACGCATCACCGGTTTCCAGCAGTCGATAGAACGGACTCCTGCGCCAACGGTTGTCGGCGCCGGTTCCGCCGCTGCGGCCGTAATCGCGCGGCGCGATATCATCTTTGTCGCGCTCCCAGCCAAACACACGTCCTTCATGAACGGGGTGCAGGGTATCAATGAGGACCGCAGCGCGCGCCAAAGGCACGCCGGCCGAGATGGCGCGCTCGCAAAAACCAGCCAGCAGGGATGTTTCGCTCGCGCCTGCCAGTCCCGCGTCGGTGACCCACGCGGCGAGCTTGGGCAACTGGATCTCGTCCATGCCGGCGTTCTATAACACGGTGACGCCGATTTGAAATTCCTGCACTTGCGACGGCATCAGGTCATCACTTGCGCGCGGGAACCGGCGCCAGCGGCTTCTCATCCTCCTCGCCGGCAAGCTCGCCAAGCACGGCCTCGAAGTCCTTGGCCTCGCGGAAATTGCGATAGACCGACGCGAAACGTACATAGGCCACATCGTCGAGCTCGCGCAGGTGCGCCATGACGGTCTCGCCGATGGTCTCGGAGGTGACCTCGTTCTCGCCCAGGGTTTCGAGGTCGCGCACGATCTTCGATACGGTCTGCTCCACCAGATCAGGATCAACGTTGCGTTTGCGCACCGCGATGTCGACCGACCGCGCAAGCTTGTCGCGATCGAACGGCACGCGCCGGCCATTGCGCTTGATCACCACGAGCTCGCGCAGCTGTACCCGTTCGAAGGTGGTAAAGCGGGAGCCACAGGCAAGGCAGAGGCGGCGCCGGCGGATCGCCGAGGAGTCCTCGGTTGGCCGCGAATCCTTGACCTGCGTGTCAAGGCTGCTGCAACTTGGACAGCGCATCCCCTTCCCCATCGCTTGCGGTCATGGCCGCTGCGGCCGTGACGTGTCAGGCATTGTAGATCGGAAACCGCGCGATCAGTCGCGTGACCTTATCGCGCGCCGTGGACTCGGCGACAGCGTCCGCGTCGTTCCCGGTGTTGGCGAGCGCGTCGAGGACGTCCGCGATCAGGTCGCCGACCTGACGGAACTCCGCGACCCCGAAGCCGCGCGTGGTTCCGGCCGGGGTGCCGAGCCGGATCCCCGAGGTCACCATTGGTTTTTGTGGATCGAACGGGATTCCATTCTTGTTACAGGTGATCTTGGCACGCCCGAGCGCAACCTCGGCCACCTTGCCGGTGAGGCCTTTGCTGCGGAGGTCAACCAGCATCAGGTGGGTGTCGGTGCCGCCTGATACGAGATCGAATCCGCGCGACTTGAGGGTCTCACCGAGCGCCTTGGCGTTTTCGACGACGGCCTTGGCATAGGCCTTGAAAGAGGGCCGCAGCGCTTCCTTCAGCGACACCGCCTTGGCGGCAATCACATGCATCAGCGGCCCGCCCTGCTGGCCGGGAAACACGGCTTGGTCGATCTTCTTGGCGAGTTCCTCGTCGTTGCTGAGCACGATGCCCCCGCGCGGCCCGCGCAAGGTTTTGTGGGTCGTGGTCGTGATGACATGGGCATGCGGCACCGGGCTCGGATGCACACCGCCAGCGACCAGGCCGGCAAAATGCGCCATGTCCACCATCAGGTAGGCACCCACCTCGTCGGCGATCTCACGGAATTTTCGGAAGTCGATAATGCGCGGGTAGGCTGACCCGCCTGCGACGATCACCTTTGGACGATGCTCGCGCGCGAGCCGCGCGACTTCCTCCATGTCGATGCGATGGTCGTCACGCCGCACGTTGTAGGCAACCGCATTGAACCATTTTCCCGACAAGTTGAGCTTCATGCCGTGGGTGAGATGGCCGCCAGCCGCGAGGTTGAGCCCAAGAAACGTGTCGCCGGGATTCATCAGCGCCATGAATGCGGCCGCATTGGCCGACGCACCTGAATGTGGTTGCACGTTCGCAAACTGGGTTCCGAACAGCTTCGTCGCTCGCTCGATCGCCAGCCGCTCCGCGACATCGACATACTGGCAGCCGCCGTAATAGCGCCGGCCCGGATAACCTTCGGCATATTTGTTCGTCAGGACCGACCCCTGCGCCTCCAGCACTGCCTTGCTGACGATGTTTTCGGACGCGATCAGCTCGATTTCATCGCGTTGACGGCCGAGTTCGCGCGCAATCGCCTGGAATATCTCTGGATCGGTCTGTTCGAGCGTATCCGCGAAAAGATCTTCGCGTAGCCCGGCCGCATGACTGGTCACTGGCATTTCGGTCTCCTCGCTGGCGGGCGCGACCTGCATTCCGGATATGCCAGCGCGTCGCGCGGCCTAGCACATCGGCCGACTACCGCCAAGCGGTGGGCCAGAAGCCGTCGACAAGCCGCAATATCTAGTTCGCCATCCCTATCGGGCCCGCCTGTGGCGCGCTGGAAGGGGCTCAGCCGCGGCTGGTGGTCGCCATCGCGGCGCTGCCGTCGCGAGCATAAATGTCCTCGCGGAATTGCACGATCCCGTCGGGTGTCGCCCACGCCGTCACGTACACCCAATGCAGGGGAACCGGCTTGGCTAGTCGCGCGTCCTTGCGCTCGCCTGATTTGATGACCTGTTCGATTTCCTCGCGCGACCACCCCGGCGTATCGGCGAGCAGCCAGTTCACCAACTCGCCGACGTTCTGCACCCGTACGCAGCCCGACGAGGCGAATCGGAAATCGTCGCCAAAGAGGTTCTTGGCCGGCGTATCGTGCATGTAGACCTGATGCGCGTTGGGGAAGTTGATGCGGATCGAGCCGAGCGAGTTCTTGTCCCCGGGATCCTGCTTGAACTGATAGTGCACCGCCTCCTCGGTTTGCCAATTGATCTGCTCGGGCAGCAGCTCGTTGCCGCGCGGATCAAAAATGCGGATCCGGTTCTCTGTGAGATAACCTGGCTCGGCCTGCATTTTGGGAATGAGGTCCCGTCGTACGATCGAGACAGGCACGGTCCAGAACGGGTTGAAGTTGATCTCGGTGATCTTGCTGTCGATGTCGGGCGACGGCCGATCTGGCTTGCCGGCAACGGCGGTGTGACGCGACACCACGACGCCCCCCTCGATCGCTTCGATCTGGGCCGCGGGCAAATTGCAGACGACGAAGCGCGCCGCGAGATTTCCGCTCAGCGCTCGCAAGCGCGCCAGGTTGGTCTTGAGCTGACTCAATCGGGCATCAGCCGGGACATTGAGCAGCTTGAAAGTCGCTGGCCGCACCGTGCCATCGATGCTGACGCCGTGTCGGGCCTGGAAGCGACGCATCGCCGCCTCGACATAGGAATCGTAGATCTCGCTGACGCCGGCGCTCGCATCGAGGTCGCCGCTGATGAGCAGGCGCTGGCGCAACGCCGCCACGCTCGGGTGCTTGGCCCCAATCCTTAACCGCTCAGCCGGCGGAACCAGCGGCCAACCACCGCGGGCCACGATCTGCTCGTAGCGCACGATTGCTTCTTCGGTGGTCTGCACGGCTCCCGGGCCGACGGTCGGCAGCGACGCCTTCGGCAGCACCATGGTCCGCGAGGTGGAATTGTAGCTTTGGCCGCTCTGGTTTTGCTCGATCAGAGTTTCAAGGAGTTCATCCTCGGCGCGTGCCTGACGCGCAATCCAAAAACTGACCGCGCCCGCCGCCGCGCTCCCCAGCAAACGACGCCGATTGATCGCGCCCGCCCGCCCCTTGGTCATGAAAATCGCCCGATCGCCAGCCCCTACGTCGGGCTAGCCGCATCGGGCGGCGATTTTGTGGCCGCGCCATGGTTCCGGCGCTGCCCTCACTTGCCGCGCAGAAAACGGATGATGCCCGAAAAATCTTCGCCGCCGAGGCCATGGGCGGCGTAGAGCCCATAGAGCGCGGCTGCCTGCGCTCCCAGCGGCGTGGACGCGCCGCCCGCGCGCGCTGCCTCCTGGGCGAGCTTGAGGTCCTTGAGCATCATCGCCGCGGTGAACCCAGCCTGATAGCCGCGATTGGCCGGCGACGTCGGCACGGGTCCCGGTACCGGACAATAGGTCGTCAGCGACCAGCATTGGGCCGACGATTTCGAGGCGATATCGAACAGTTTCTGCGCGTCCAGCCCGAGCTTTTCGGCCAGCAGGAACCCTTCCGACACGGCAATCATTGAGGCGCCGAGGATCATGTTGTTGCAAATCTTGGCGGCCTGCCCGTTACCGGACCCGCCGGCGTGCACGATCGTCTTGCCCATTGCGGCCAGGATTGGTTGGGCGCGCGCAAACGCTTCATCCGTGCCGCCGACCATGAAGGTGAGGGTTGCGGCCTGCGCGCCGCCGACGCCGCCGGACACTGGCGCGTCGAGCATGGCAAAGCTGCGCTCGGCAGCCGCCACCGCGACCGCGCGGGCGGTCGCCACATCGATGGTCGAGCAATCAATGAGCAGCGCGCCAGACGGCGCATTGGCGATCACGCCACCGGCGCCGAGGTAGACGGATCGCACGTGTTCACCGGCCGGCAGCATGGTGATGATCACCTCGGCGTTCCGGCAAGCGGCTGGCACCGCATCCGCGACGGCGGCCTTGTCGGCCGCGAGCCTCTCCAGCGCCGGCTTCGACACGTCAAACCCGATCACGTGATGGCGGGCTTTGATCAGGTTCTGGGCCATCGGCAGCCCCATGTTGCCGAGCCCGATGAAGCCAATCTTCGCCATATGTCCTCCCGGCGATTACTGTTGGTGCTGCGGTTATTGTGGCTGCTCGCGCGCAGCCAGGATTGCGAGGATCAGATAGATGATGATCGACGCCGGCTCGATCGCCAGCACCAGGATCAAATCGTCATAGATCTGTGGAAAAAACACTTCGACCACGATTGATGACACCGACGACGTGAGCCATACCACCGCGCCCCACGGGGCGGACAACCACAGGCCTACGGCGGCGACGAGATCAATGATCGCGAAAAACACGGTCGCCGTCTGCCAAGCGATCGGCTGCGCTTCGAAGCCGCCTTCCGGCGCAAGCCCAAACCCGCAAATGGCTGCCCAATAGCGCAGGCCCTTGAGCATCGAGAACACCGCCATCACCCGCAGGAACAGCAGCAATCGCGGCGTCCAGGTGACGGACGGCTGCTCATGCCCGGCCTGCACCGGTGCTAGTTCAGGTTGTTGGGCTGCGGGTTCGATCACGGTAACTGCAACTCTTGTTCAAGCGGCGCGAAGAAGCGATCGAACGTCGTGCTTGCCAACTTGGGCCAGCTTCTGCGGCTGCCATTGTGGCCGACTGTCCTTATCGATAATCAGCGCACGCACGCCTTCATAGAAGTCGTGACCATAAACCACGCGCGACACGATGCGAAATTCCGCCTGCATGCACTCCTCGAAAGTCCAGGACCGGCCGCGCCTCACCTGCTCCAGCGCCAGTTTCAAACTGGTGGGCGATCGGGACCGAATGGTGGCAGCAGTTGCGGCAGCCCATTCGGCCCGTGGGCCGCCGGCGACCGCGTCCCGATCGAGATTGGCCACAATCGCCTCGACGGTGTCGGCCGCGAAGATGTTATCGATCGTTGCGCGCAATGACACGATTGGTCCAACCCCGGGAGATTGGTCGAACGCCTCCACCACGGCATCGACCGGGTCGGGACCACATAGGCTGTCGAGCAGTTCGGGAAACTTCGACGACGGAATCCAATGGGTTGCGATGCCGGCCGCAACCCCGTCTGCGGCCTTCAATCGCTCGCCAGTCACCGCGCAATAGGTACCGAGCTCGCCCGGCATGCGCGGAAGAAACCAGGTCGCACCCACATCGGGAAAAAAACCGATCGCGACTTCCGGCATGGCGAACAGGAATTTGTCGCCCGCCACCCGATGTGAACCGTGGACCGAGACACCGACGCCGCCACCCATCACAATGCCGTCGAGCAGTGCCACATAGGGCTTCGGATAGCGCTTGATGATCGTATTGAGCGCGTATTCCTCGCGCCAGTAAATGAGCGCTTCGTCTTGACGACCCGTACGGCCAAGATCGTAGACTTGGCGCAGATCGCCGCCGGCCGAGAAGGCCCTCTCACCGGCGCCGCTGATCACCACGCGAGTGACAGCCGGGTCATCGCGCCAAGTATCGAGCTGCGCTCGCAGGGCGCGCACCATGATGAGTGTCACCGCATTGAGGGCGTGCGGACGGTTGAGGGTCACCAGGCCAGCGGTGCCGCGCCGCTCGAACAGGATTTCAGGTTCGGAATTCATCGTGTCTGGGTAGCGGGAGCGCTGCGCGCGTGCAACCGCCGCTCAATTCAACACCCACAGGAACACGAGCGCTGCTTCCACCGATGCAAGCTGGCCTGCCAACATGACTTTGCTCAGTTTCCCAACAAATCGCGGCTCACGATCAAGCGCATCACCTCGTTGGTTCCCTCCAGAATCTGATGCACGCGCACATCGCGCAGCACCCGCTCGATCGGGTGATCGCGTAGATAGCCGTAGCCCCCGTGCAGTTGCAGGCAGCCATTGACCACATCGAAGCCGACATCGGTCGCAAACCGCTTGGCCATGGCGGCAAGCCGTGTGCCGCCCGGTTCGTGGCCGGTAATCGCCAAGGCTGCCCTGCGCACCATGAGCCGGGCCGCTTCGAGCTCGGTCGCATGGTCGGCAATGCGAAACCGCAAGGCCTGGAAATCGGCCAGACGGTGACCGAACTGCTTGCGCTCGCGCATATACTCGAGGGTGCGATCGAGACAGAACTGTGCGCCGCCGATGGAGCAGGCCGCGATATTGAGCCGGCCGCCGTCGAGTCCGCTCATGGCGATCCGGAACCCCTCACCTTCAGCGCCGATGCGGTTCGCAACCGGCACCCGGCAGCGATCAAACATCACCATGGCGGTCGGCTGCGATTTCCAGCCGAGCTTCTTTTCCCGAGCGCCGAACGAAAGGCCCGGTGTCCCTTTTTCGACAGCGATGCATGAAATGCCGCGCGACCCGGTGTCGCCGGTGCGCACCATGCAGACATAGATATCCGATGTACCGCCACCTGAAATGAACGCCTTTGTCCCATCGAGCACGTAATGATCGCCCTCACGTGCTGCCCGGGTCTGCAGGCTCGCCGCGTCCGAGCCGGCATCCGGTTCGGTCAGACAGTAGCTCGCGAAATGCTCCATAGTGCAGAGCTTAGGCAGGAAGCGCCGCCGCTGGGCCGCGTCCCCGAACGCATCGATCATCCATGCGGCCATGTTGTGGATGGAAATATACGCTGCCGTTGACGTGCAACCCTGCGCCAGCTCCTCGAAAATGATGGTCGCGTCGAGCCGGGAGAGCGCCGATCCGCCTACGTCATCCGCCACATAGATGCCGCCGAAGCCAAGCGCTGCCGCCTTGCGCAGAGCGTCGACCGGGAATACCTCGCCCTCGTCCCAGGCGCGCGCGTGCGGCATCATCTCGCCACGGGCAAAATCCCGTGCGGTCTCCTGGAATGCGCGCTGTTCCTCGCTGAGCTCGAAGTCCATCAATCTGTTCCTGGGGGGTCGTGCGAGACTGCGTCAACACCGTCACAAAGCGCCGGTGTCCCGCTTCCGAAGCCGACGATCCGTTGCGGCACGCTTTGATGCCGACGTTTGACCATGAGAACACTGGCAAACATATGATTCTAATGTGGTTTCTGATTTACGTCTCTCTACACGATTGCCGCACTGATGATAGGAGAACTTCAAATACATCGCACTAGTGGCAGCGGTAGTTTAGAACGGCTAGAACCGGGAACGCTTAAGGAGAACGCCCCATGGCCATCAAGTTCGGGCGGCCGCTGGAAAGCAGAACCCGCTTCGTGCCCGCCGATCTCGAAGCGCTGGCCGCGAACAAGCTTGATCTAACCATCCGTCCACGCCGCAACCGGCGCGCGGATTGGGCCCGGCGCATGGTGCGGGAAAGCGTGCTCACCACCGATGACCTGATCTGGCCGATCTTCATCGTCGACGGCGCCAAGGCGCGCATTCCGGTGCCCTCCATGCCCGGTGTCGAGCGCCTCACCGTTGATCACGCGGTACGCGAGGCCGAGCGCGCCGCAAAACTGTCGATCCCGTGCCTCGCCCTGTTTCCGTTCACCGATCCGGCCCTGCGCGATCCGGAAGGCAGCGAGGCGCTCAATCCGAACAACCTCGTGTGCCGCGCCCTGCGGGCGATCAAGAAAGAGGTGCCGGACATCGGGCTTCTGTGCGACGTGGCGCTCGACCCTTATACCAGCCATGGTCACGATGGGTTGCTGCGCGACGGTGAGATCCTCAACGACGAGACCGTGGCGCTGCTAGTCAAGCAGGCTCTCGCCGAAGTCGAAGCCGGTTGCGACATCATCGCGCCCTCCGACATGATGGATGGGCGGGTTGGCGCGATCCGGCAGGCGCTTGATTCCGTCGGTCGCGCCGATGTGCAGATCATGGCTTATGCGGCCAAATATGCCTCGGCATTCTATGGTCCGTTCCGTGATGCGGTCGGCTCTGCGGCAACATTGCAGGGCGACAAGCGGACCTATCAGATGGACCCGGGAAATACCGACGAAGCGCTGCGCGAAGTCGAGCTCGACATCGCCGAGGGCGCCGACATGGTGATGGTGAAGCCGGGCATGCCTTATCTGGACGTGTTGTGGCGGGTGAAAGAGACGTTCGGCATGCCGACCTTCGCCTATCAAGTCTCTGGTGAATACGCCATGCTGATGGCGGCAGCGCGCAACGGCTGGCTCGATGAAGACAAGGTGATGCTGGAGAGCCTGATCGCGTTCAAACGCGCCGGCGCCGACGGCGTGTTGACCTATTTCGCGCCGCGGGTCGCTGAGAAACTCAAGCAGAGCTGATCAGCACGTCGGGCTTATCACCCCATCTCCGCGATCCGCGCCCGCAGTGCCTTGATCAGCACACCGCTCTCGGGGAGGTGCGGCTCCTCGGCTGCGATAATGCGTAAGAAACCCCGCTTCTTGAGAGCCATGACATCAATACCCGCGCGCTCGATGGCGGCGCAGTCGCACACGATATCGATCAGACGCTCGATTGCGTGCAGTCGTCCGAGCAAATAGTCGTTCTCCCGATAAGCGCGTGACAGAAAAGCCGCAAAGCGCCCGAAACCGCTGCCCTTCACGCCGGCCAGGTCGGCCAAGTCTTTGAGCAGCCCGACATCCTGCGGGCTGATTCGATCGATCAGGATTTGATTGAGCTCGCCGCCCTCACGCCCCACCATCATTGGAAAAGTCAGCACATCCCAGAATGGAAACCCCAGGTAGTTGACCACAACGTCCCGCCGCGCCTGATGATGCCATTCCTTGGGATCAAGACCGGCGATCAGGGCGTCAAGATCTTTGGTGGCGCGATCCAAATCAAGTGCCTTCGCAAGCTCCCCCAACAGCCGATCGATCGCAGCGCCCGATCGATCAACGAACGCATTCGCGTAAGCCTCCAATTCCTTAACCTCGGCGACAGATGGGGCCACGGCGAAAATACTGCGCGCAAGTTCGTGGGTTGCCGGTCCGATATCTGGCCTGATTTGCCGGCTACGGATATTGTCGAGCCTCACATAGAACGCCCCCTTCAGGCGATCAATGGCGCTTGGATCGAGACCACGATAGTCGTCGATGTCGAGCAGTTCGTAGAGCCGATTTTGTCCTTCGATCAGAAAATTCAGCCGGCGTTCGCGATACTTGACGTTGAAGGCGAGCAGAAATTCTGCGAAGCGCGCGACTGGTTGCGTTTTGGCGGATTTGGGCAGTGGCGCTTCCCAGACCGTCGGATCGTAATCGAAGCCTCTGCGGCTTGCCCATGCCTCGATGACGGCGCCGATTGCATGCGCCAGCGGCGACTTTTCGGGCACGTCGCATAGCTTGACGACCAAGCGGGTGATGAAACTGCGCGCTGAGGCGAGCTTGAGTTGGACGTAGCCCTCCGAGGCAAATCCTGCGGCGCGAGCCACGTGCAGATTGACCTGTTCACGCCATTCACGCAGCTCGCTTTCCGCAACCGGGCGATCGAGCGGCACGGAGATCGTTCCAGCCACCAGCGCACTGACGCGCGGGCGCGTACGTGCGATGATCACGGCGGCTTGCCTGATCCGTTCGTTGAACTCTGCAACGAAGCTCAATTCATCGGCGAATGGCTGCGCGCGCGGAATGTCGGATGCAGCGCCCCAAAGAGTTGAGAAAAAATTCGGAACATCATCGTTGAGTGCTTTGACTGTCGGCCTCGGAGCGGGATCGATATAGACGAGTCGGCGGTCGACTTGCCTGAAGGCAAAGCGGCCGTGGATTGCAGCAATCGCCTCCCGAAACGGCCGGTCGTTAAGGACAGATCCGTCGATGAACGATGCCGTCGCAGGATCGACCCCCGCCAGGCGATGATGACGAAAGTTTCGCGCGATGAACGCGTCGCGCTTGGGCCAAAGGGCACCACGCTTCGCCGACCAGCGCATCCATGTCGACGATGCGCGCAGGTGGAAACGCGCCCGGAAACGACGAGGTAGCGCGGGCCGCAAAGGCGAGCCCCGCCGCGTTGTCGAGATCGAGATCGCTGTCGACTTCGCCGGCCAGGCTGCGTCGGTATCCGAAATGCAACAACTGAAAGTGCTCAACTTCATGAATGACCGGTGGATCATGAATCGCCACCTGCTCATAGTACCCATGATAGTCGGTTAGCGTAACGAACAGATCGAGCGCATGGCTGGAGGGCAGCAGCGATGCCTGCGGGCTTTTGGGAGCCCCCATCGCGACGGCCGCATCATACATGAGAGCGTCCATCATGCCACCGTCGAGTGGAGGTTTGAACCATCGGGAGCGCACGAAGAGCGACAATTTCTTGGACACCTCCTTGTCTCCGGACACGACCCCATACCTCGTAGCGAGCCAGATGATCGGCTGCAGGAGTACCTTGCTCCAGGCGGTCGCCTTTGCCTCGGGCGCGAGCAGAACGGTCACGTCGGCGTTGTCGAGCCACATGTCGCGCAGCGCGTTGATCGGCAGATCGTGGCAGATGGCGCGCGCCAGCATGGCGCCATTGATGCCGCCAGCCGAAGCGCCCGCAATGACATCGACGACAACACGAAGCTCTAAGCTTGCGCCCGATCTCGCGCAGCAAGTCGAAATAGATATCCTCGGTATCGTACTCCGGGTCTTGTGGGTCCGCGTGGTCGAAAAAATGCGCGCGCAGGCGCGCGTCGCGGTCGTCAATATCGTGCAGGGCGGCCGACGCCCGTACCAGCTTGAGGACTTCCTTGCTGATCCCGTGCATGTAGACGGCGAGCGAGATGCCGCCGAAACATACAAGCGCGATCCGAAGCTCTTTCTCGCGCATAGCTTTGAACGGTCGTTTTTTCCGTCGGAATGTTACTCGATTTTGTCACGTCTTTGGCATCATGTGGCCGCCGGCGTTCTAAAACCGTTACCAAAGACTTTATGCGACCCGGGCCCAGCGCCTTAGATTTTGAGCTGCGCCACGCCCGACACGCTTCACATAACTTTACACAAGCGACAATTGAGCGAAACGGCGGGGGCCTAGGCTCGCTTCGCTGGGATTCATGCCCGCGTCGGTTACGCCATTATCCTTTGATTGCCGGGGGAGTGTCCGGCGTCCTCATCTATCAGAGTGCCGGCGCCTGGGCTCAGGGTGGCCCAACCGGACGGCCGACGGCTTTTGCGATGCGCCACGGCGCGGGTTTCGGCGGCGGCTTTTTGATGCCGAGCCGATGGGGGCCGACGATTACCTGGCCAAGCCTTTTGAGCCGCGGGAACTGCTGGGCCGGCTGCGCGCCGTGTTGCGGCGCAAAACGGGCGCCACCACGCGCAACGTTCTGAGGTTCGGCCGTCTCGAAATCGACCGCGGCGCACGCCGGGTCAGCATAGATGGGCTGGAGCGCGCTCTCACGTCGTATCAGTTCGCCTTGCTCAATGCTCTCGCCGACCATGCCGGCCGGGTGATGTCGCGCGATCAGCTGATGGACTTGCTCCGGGGCGAAACGCTGGAAGCCTTCGATCGCTCAGTCGACGTGCATGTGTCGCGCATTCGCGTAGCCCTCGAAACATGACCCAAAGCGGCTGGACGACAGCGGGAGGAGGAATAGCTATGCCGCGCTGCGTGCTCGTTTTGTCACTCCATTGTCGTGGCTGTCTCAATTCGCACAGGCTGATAGCCGCCAGCCGCCAAGGCGGCGAGAATGTCCTCGGCGTGCACACGGTCACGCGCTTCGACCGTAACATCGAGCCGCGCTCCCTTGGCCGGAACGTCGAGAAACAACCGGCGGTGACCGATCTCCAGTATGTTGGCGCCAAGCTGGCCGAGCAGGGTCGCAATCGGTCCGAGTACGCCCGGTCGATCCGCGATCGTAAGTCGGAACGAGACGATGCGATCGCTGCGCTCCAACTCGCGCACCATGATCGACGCCAGGATGCGCGGGTCGATGTTGCCGCCGCAAAGAATGAGGCCGACCTTGCGGCCGCGGAAGCGGGCCGGCTCCGCCAGCATGGCGGCAAGGCCGGCCGCGCCGGCACCTTCCGCCATTGTCTTCTGGAGGGTCAGATAAAGGTTTACCGCGCGCTCGAGGTGAGCTTCGTCCACCAGCAGGATGTCGGAGACCAGTTCCCGCACTACTGGAAGGGTAAGCGTGCCGACATTCTTGACTGCGATGCCCTCAGCCAATGTCGGGCCGCCGAGAGGACGGTTGTCGTGCTTCAACGCGTTGTACATCGATGGGTAAAGAGCCGCTTCGACCCCGATCAGTTCAATCGCGGGCCTTGCACCACGAGCCGCGATGGCATTGCCCGCGATCAGCCCGCCACCCCCAATTGGCACCACGAGTACGTCGAGATCTGGAACCTCCTCCAGCATTTCGAGCGCGATTGTGCCCTGACCCGCGATGATACGCTCGTCGTCATAGGGGTGCACGAAGGAGAGCCCGCGTGCGCACGCGATGTCCTCGGCCCGCGCCTGCGCTTCGCTCACGGTATCGCCTTCCAGCACCACCTCGGCGCCATGGGTGTGCGTCGCCTCCACCTTCACGAACGGGGTCGTCTCGGGCATCACGATCGTCGCTTTGATGCCGAGCCGCCGCGCGTGATAGGCAACCGCCTGCGCGTGGTTACCCGCCGACATGGCAATAACGCCCCGCGCGCGCTCAGCTGCTGACAGCGACATCAGCTTGACGAATGCGCCCCGATCCTTGAAGGAGTTGGTGACCTGCAGGTTTTCGTATTTCACATGGATCCGCGAACCGGTGAGTTCTGAGAGCCGCGGCGCCGGCAACATAGGCGTGCGCAGGATCTGGCCGGCCAGGGACTTGCGTGCAGCCTCGATGTCGGCGAGCCTAACCAACATATTCCTCCGCGATTCGACGCCCTGAAACGAACCTGTAGCATGCTCGCTCAATTGCTGCTCTATCCCCCCGTGTCGCTTTCGCCCGCGGAGGGCTGCACCGGAGAATCGCATGAGTCAGGAGCAAATGGGCGACAGCATCGACGTGAAGCCGCACGCCTACGATCCGCTACGCAATCCCGAGCTGTTCGAGGGCGTGCTGACACGCCGCGTCGGCGCTTTCATTTTCGACCTGCTGATCATCGCGGTCCCAGCGGCACTGGCGACCTTATTTATTTTCTTGTTCGGGCTCGTAACGTTCGGGCTCGGTTGGGCGCTGTTCTGGATTCTGCAACCCGCAACGATCATTTGGGCGCTGCTCTACTACGGCTTCACCCTCGGCAGCCCAGCGTCTGCTACCATCGGGATGCGCATCATGGATATCCAGCTGCGGACCTGGTATGGGGCGCCTTGCTATTTCCTGCTCGGAGCGGTGCACGCCGTCCTGTATTGGGTCAGCGTCTCTGTTGTGACGCCGCTGGTTCTGATCGTGGGCCTTTTCAACGCGCGGCGGCGTCTTCTGCACGATTTCGTTCTCGGCACCGTGGTTATTAACAATCCGCCACGAACCGACTTGAGGTGAAAAAGACCTTTGACGTCCCGCTTGTGGCGGGCGATCCTTTGCCCGCTGAGCAGGATTGGCCTTCGTGACGCAACACTCGCGCAACACCCCGCAATTCTATCTGACGGCGCCATCGCCTTGCCCGTACCTGCCCGGCAAGGAGGAACGTAAGGTGTTCACCCACTTGGTGGGAGACCGCGCGCCAGAGCTCAATGATCTCCTGACCCATGGCGGGTTTCGCCGTAGCCAATCGATTGCCTATCGGCCCGCATGTGAGACCTGTCGTGCCTGCATCTCGGTCCGCGTCGTCGTTGACGAATTTCGTCCGACCCGCAACATGCGCCGCATCCTGGAGCGCAACTCCGATATCATCGGTGAAATGCGGGTAGCTGTGCCGACGACAGAGCAGTACTCAGTCTTTCGCGCCTACCTCGACACCCGCCATCGCGATGGCGGCATGGTCGACATGACGGTGCTCGATTACGCGATGATGGTTGAGGACAGTCATGTTGAGACCCGGATGGTCGAGTACCGCCGACGCGGGCCGGACAGCGCATTCACCGGACGGGGCGACGGCGCCCTGCTGGCAGTTGCCCTCACCGATGTGCTCGGTGATGGTCTCTCGATGGTCTACTCGTTCTTCGAACCGGACGAGGGTTGGCGTTCGCTGGGGACTTTTATGATCCTCGATCATATTGCGCGCGCGCGCCGCATGGGACTGCCGCATCTCTATCTCGGCTACTGGGTCAGGGGCTCGCGTAAAATGGATTACAAAGGCCGCTTCATGCCACAGGAGCGGCTTATGGCCGACGGGTGGAAGCGCGCGGAGAGGTAGTCCTGCGGTTCAGCCGACGACGTAATCCACAATCAGCTTGGCGTTCAGCAGGACGATAGCAGCGGCGATTATGACCGCGATCAATGTCAGCCAGCGCGGTGCGACGAGTTCACCCATTTTGCGGCGATCAGCCGTAAACATCACGAGCGGCAAGATAGCGAACGGCAGTTGCAGGCTCAGAATCACTTGGCTGAGGATCAGGAGCTGGGCAGTCCCCCTCTCGCCGTACCAGATCGTAACGATGGCAGCCGGCACAATGGCGATGGAACGGGTTGTCAAGCGGCGCGCCCAGCCAGGCAGACGGATGTCAAGAAACCCTTCCATCACGATCTGACCGGATAGCGTCGCAGTCACAGTCGAATTGAGCCCGCAGCACAGCAGCGCGACCGCGAACAAGGTCGGAGCAATGGCGGAGCCGAGCAACGGCGCCAGAAATGAGTACGCTTGATCAAGTTCGGCCACGTCGGTCTTGCCGCTGGAGTTGAAGGTTGCGGCTGCCAGGATGAGGATCGATGCATTGATGGTCAGAGCCAGCATCAGGGCGAGGGTCGAATCGACGGTCGCGAGTGTGATCGCCTCGCGCCGTTCGGCGAGGCTCCGACCGAAGCGGCGCGTCTGCACAACGCCCGAGTGCAGGTAAAGATTATGCGGCATTACGGTGGCCCCGAGGATGCCCAGTGCGAGATACAGCTTGTCGGGATTGGTGATGATGTCGGCGGTTGGTGCAAACCCGCGAATTACCGCCCCCCAACGCGGATCGGCCATGGCGATCTGGACTGCGAAGCACACAGCGATCACGCCCAGCAGCGTTACGATAAAGGCCTCGACCCAACGAAAGCCCAGCCGCTGCATCCAAAGCACGACGAAGACGTTCGAGCGCAGTGAGCAGAACGCCGAGCTCCAGCGGTATGTTGAATAACAGGTTCAGTCCAATAGCGGTGCCGATGACTTCCGCGAGATCGGTCGCGCAAATCGCAATCTCAGCTGCTGCCCAGAGCGGAATCGAGACCACGCGCGGAAACGCGTCGCGGCAAGCCTGAGCGAGATCACGGCCCGCGCCGATACCGAGGCGGGCGCACAGCGCCTGCAGCACGATCGCCATGATGTTGGACAGGAGCGCAATCGAGAGAAGTGCGTACCCGAACTTCGAGCCGGCGGCGAGCGAGGTCGCCCAATTGCCCGGGTCCATATAGCCGACTGCGACCAGGTAGCCGGGCCCAAGAAATGCCAGCAGCCGCCGCCACAGGGGTCCCGCAGGCCTGACCGCAATTGTGCCAAAGACTTCCGAGAGCGAGCCCTCGACACGCTCCCTTCGCCAACCGGGCGCCGTGGTCCCAATTTCGGATGATGGTCGCAGCATTGTACGTTCCCGGAAGTCGTGATCAATTTAATTGCGAATAAGTCGCAATTGCAAGAGGTTTGAGTTTATTGCCATCTCGCCGGCGCGGACGGCGGTTTGAGTGGCAAGTTCGCGCCAGCGACGAGGCATTCCGGCGAGAACCGTGCCGCTTGCGCACACGCTTGTGCCGCATCAAGCTCTGAACAGCGAGAATTTTCGGAGGCGGCACCGTGCCAGGTCAGACGCGCACCCTCTTCGAAAAGATCTGGGACCGTCACGTGGTTGCCGATTGCGGGGGCGGCTTTGCGCTCATGCACGTCGATCGCCTGATCGTTCCGGATCTGTCGTCACGCTCACTCACTGAGCTGCGAACTCGCGGCATCGGCCTGGCGCGCCCTGAACTCGTATTTGGCGTTGCAGATCATGCGATCACCACCGACCCGAACAGCGATGACCCTCGCGGTCTCGCCAATCCCTTCATCGCCAACTTGCGCGAGCAAGCGCGCCATTTCGGGCTAACCATGTTGGAAATCGGTGAGCCCGGGCACGGCATCATGCACGTAATCTCACCGGAACTCGGAATCGCCCTGCCCGGCTTGACGCTATGCTGCAGCGATAGCCACAGCTGCACGATCGGCGCCCTGGGCGCGCTAGCCTGGGGCATTGGTGGCGGCGAGTTGACCCATATCCTGGCGACGCAGACGAGCGTGCAACGCAAACCGAAAGCGATGCGCATAACCCTTGAGGGCCAGTTGTCGCCGGACACCCAGGGTAAGGACATCATTCTGCGCCTGATCGGCGAACTCGGCGTTGCCGCCGGCAATGGCTACGCGGTCGAGTACACCGGCAGTGCAATCCGCTCGCTGCCCATGGAAGGTCGGTTCACGGTGTGCAACATGTCGGTCGAATTCGGCGCGCGTTTTGGAATGATCGCGCCTGACGACACTACGCTCAACTATGTGGCGGGTCGCCCATACGCGCCGCAGGGCGCATTGTGGGATGCGGCAGTCGCGGACTGGCGGGAGCTGCCGACCGATCCGATGGCGACTTTCGACCGTGAGATCAGCGTTGATCTGACCGGTCTGACCCCGCAGGTGACTTGGGGAAACAATCCGGGCGCCGTCTTGCCCATCGACGGGCGAATTCCGGATCCGGCCAACGAGTCCGACCCCCAGCGCCGCAAGGAAATGGAAGCGGCGCTCGCCTACATGGACCTGGTGCCCGGGCGCGCGATCGAAGGCACCCCGATCGACTGGGTTTTCATCGGTTCATGCACCAACAGTCGTCTTTCCGATCTGCGTGCTGCGGCTGCGGTCGCGAGGGACCGTAAGGTGGCAGCGGGCGTGCGCGCGTGGGTCGTTCCCGGCTCGACCAGTGTCAAGCGACGGGCAGAAGCTGAAGGCCTCGACCGGATTTTCCGTGCCGCCGGTTTCGAATGGCGCGAACCCGGTTGCTCCATGTGTCTCGGCGCCAACGGCGATGTCGTACCGCGGGGTGAGCGCTGCGTCTCGACCTCCAATCGCAATTTTGTCGGCCGCCAAGGTCCGGGCAGCCGCACTCACCTTGCAAGTCCAGTGTTGGCCGCGGCTTCCGCGTGCACCGGGGTCATCGCCGATCCCAGAAAGCTCGTGTGACGTCATATGTCCGCTCTCACCCTCCTCAACGGTCCAGCCGCGCCGCTGCTGATCGACAACATCAACACCGACCTGATCGCCCCGATGTTCCGCCCGGCCGAGGCCAGCACCCTGCGGGGCCTTGCGATCAAGCGCGAAGACCTCGCCGGCATGCTGTTTGCCGGTTTACGTTACGATGCGCAGGATCGCGAGATCCCCGAATTCGTGCTCAATCGCCCTCTGTTCCGAAAGGCGCGCTTCATGTTCGGGGGCGCAAACTTCGGCTGTGGATCCTCGCGCGATACTGCGGCCCTGATGTTAAGCGCGTTTGGCATCCGCTGTGTGGTGGCACCGAGCTTTGGCGAAATCTTTCGCGACAACTGCTTCAAAGCCGGCATGCTGCCGCTCGTGCTCGAACGGGAGATCGTCGTGTCATTAGCCGAGGAGGCGAAAGACGGCGCAGAGTTCGGCCTGGATGTTGCAGCGCAGACGCTCCGGGCGCCAAGCGGACGAACCGTGCGCTTCGACCTGCCGGCGTTTCGGCGTGAGCAACTGGTGACCGGCGCCGATGAGATCACCCTCACATTGCGCCGCAACGCCGAGATTCTCGCCTACCAGGAACGCGAGCGCGCGCTCCACCCCTGGGCGTTCCTGCCGCGTCAATGAGATTGTTGAAACAAAAGCACACTCGCACGAAATCTTTTGGCGAATTTGAAATTGCTGTTGCTTTGTTCCGCCTCTCGCATTGAATAGCCGTGGGTATCTGTGTGCGCAGTCGTGCGAGCGTCATGTTCCCCGGTTAGCTTTCTGTTGCAGTGCGTCGACAGAATACCGGAACAAATGCTCTGGGCGGACATTGAATCACGCCCCGGTGGCGCGCTGGACGCCCGGTGTTGAGTTCGAGCAAGTCGCAGGCACGACCATGATTTCGTTTCTTCGCAGGTTTCTGATGCACTACGGCATCTACCGCCGCTATCCGCTCGCGCGTTTTTCCGCATTGCGAAACGCGTGGCGCATTGCACGCGCGTAACCGGTTGCGTGCGCGTGCCGCTGGCGAACGAAGCCGGCGGCTTGAATTGTTGGCCACGCTTTCCCTATCGTGCTGGTCCGCTGTGAGGGAATAGCATGGCAGCAAACCCAATCCAGGCCCGGCTCTGGTACCAAAGCTTTGTTCACCCGGTTGAACAGGCGCCGTATATTGAGCGCCTGCAAAATCAACTCGACGCGGCGTCCAGCCCGGGTATTCGCTTCGAGGTTCATGGGCTCGACCCCCCTGATCATTTTTTCCATCCCCTAACTGAGTTTCGCTGCGCCGCCCAGACGATCCGAAATGCCTTGCAGGCGCAGCGCGAGGGATACGACGCTTTCGTGATCGGTCATTTCCAGGAACCCGGTCTGCTGGAAGTTCGCGGCGCCATCGAGATCCCGGTGGTCGGGCTGGGTGAGGCAACCATGCTCGCGGCTTGCAGCATGGGACGCCAGTTTGGGCTCGTCACAATCAATCCGGTGTTCATTGACTGGCACGAACGCCAAGTGCGCGCTTATGGCCTCGATCAGCGCGTCACCGGGGTGCGAGCCATCCAAGTCGATCTTCCCGGATTCATGCGCGCCTTCACGGAGGACGCCGCTTATCGGCAGGTTCGGGCCAAATTTGTCGAGCAAGTCCGCCCGTTGGTCGCGGCCGGCGCGGAAGTGATCATTCCGGCCGGCGGACTGCCGATGCTGCTGTTCGCACGCGAGTGCCCGTTTGTGATTGACGACGCACTTGTACTGCACGGCATCGCGGTGGTTGCCAAAGCCGCCGAAATGGCGCTTGGGCTGCAACGGCTGACGGGATCCGTGGTCAGCCGCCGCGGAACCTATGCCAAAGCGTCAGAGGAGTGCATCGACGAGTTTCTCGGCTCTCGCTGGTGAAGAGTGGCGTCACCGGAAGAGTCGGCTCAATACGACGGGATCATGCCTGGCCCGAATTGCGTTTACCTGACTTGGCTGCCGCTCGCGAAAAAGTCCCAACTCGCCTTCGGAGCATTGAGATCCGGCAACGTCCGGCCGAGAATGCGGGGCCAGCGATAGGCCGGCTGCGGCACGACGTGACCTCCACCATTGATCCGATAGAACGCAACGATGGGCACGCCATCACGCGACCAAATCGACCGCTCCACCGAGGTCGGATCGCTCGGGCCCGCGCGCGCAAGATGTGTGGTCTGCGGAGATCCGGTCAAGCCGTTGGTCAAGACGAAATATTCTGCCGTCGCCGGCGCGGATCGCATGAGACCTCGGTGGCCAAATCCAAACAATGTTATTTCACCACCTTCAAACGGCATGATTGGATCATCTGTCCCGCTGACGATCATCACCCGCGACGTTTTGCCAGTGCTTTTGCAGATGAAGTCGCTCGAGGCCGGCAAGTTGGCTTCGACAGCCGTAACGGCAGCTATTTCCTCCGGCGCCTCGATGGCCAAGCGGTAGACCATCTCACCGCCGTCCGAGTATCCCATGGCAAAGACACGCGCCGGATCGATGTCGCGCTCCGAACGAAGGCGCGCGATGATGGCCCGCATGAAGCTCATGTCATCGATGTTAAGGCTTTTCGCCGGGTAGGCGTCGGTACGCCGGCAATCGTTCCAATTGTGGTCGTAGCCGTTCGGATAAACGACCGCAAACCCGTCGCGGTCGGCCATGACATCAAATTCATAACCGGTTCCTTGACGCATCATTTCGGCGTCCATGAACGACCCATGCAGCACGAGGACCAGCGGAGATCGAGGTGGCAGCCGGGCGGGGATGTAAGCGAGATAGCTGCGGGTGCGGTCGCCCACGCGAATGTCGCCTCGCACCGCGGCCGCACTCAGATGCGGCACCGCCGGTGCGGGCGCGTAGATGTAGTAAGCCCACCCCAGAACGCACAGCAGCGCGACGAGGATTCCGAGCGCCGCTGCAACGACCCACCACAACCGGAGCAATGCTCTTCTCGCCGGTGGCCGATGCGACGCGAGAGCGGTATCGCGTCGGGTCGAAGGACCCTTACGTCTTACTGTTCGGCCCACCCACCTATCAGGAATACGGTTCGATCTTCGCGATCTTGACGTATTCGCTCCACGCCTTGATGTCCTTGACCAGGAGCTCCTTGAGCATCTGCGAGTTGCCAGGGAACGGATCGCTGCCGAGATTGGATAGAAACTTCTTCGTCTCGTCGTCGACGGCGATCTCATTGAAAAGAGTTTCGAGCTTGTCGAGGATCGGCTTTGGCGTGCCTTTGGGCATGTGCACCGACCACCACGCGATGATATCGGAATTCATGATGCCAGCTTCGCCGGCGCTCGGAATATCCGGCAACGCGGCAAACCGATCCCTAGATGACGTGGCAAGCGCACGCAGCTTGCCGCTCTTTAGATGAGCCATCGAGGTGACGGGATCCAGATGCGCGAACGCGAGGTTGTGGCCCCAAAGGTCGTTGAGCATCGCGCCCGGCTCCTTGTACTTCACTTCGACTGTCGGCAGCCCGAAGTACGCCTTATACAATTCGCTGCTGACGATGCCGGTATTGGCAACTGAGGCGTAGGAGGCCTTGTCGCCCTGCTGCTTGAGATAGGCGGTCAACTCAGCGACGTTCTTATAGGGACTATCCCCGGACACGATCAGGATGAACGGCAGTTTGGAGAGCGTGGTCACGTGTTCGAAGTCAGTCACCGGGTCGTATGCCAATTTCTTGAACAGGCTGGGCGCCGCAGCAAGGAACGAACTCCCCGGCGCGATAAACAGCGTGTAGCCGTCGGGCTTTGATTTCGACACATATTCGGTCGCAATGTTGCCGAACGCACCGACCTTGTTTTCGGTGACGATGGTTTTGCCAAGCTTGTCTTCTAGCTTCCTGCCATAAAAACGCACGAACACGTCCGCGCCCGAACCGGGCGGGAACCCGCAGATCGAATGGATTTCGCGCGACGGCCAGGCGTCCTGGCCAAACGTCGCTTTGGAAACAAACGGCATCGCAACGGATGCGGTGGCGGCCGATCGCAGCAGGGCTCGACGTGAGAGCATTTCATCCCTCCGGAAGTGTGACTGATGTTCGCGATTTTTCGCGTTGAATTTCCGGCGACAGCTTACCGAAAAACCCGCGCCGCACCAATGGCGAGGCTCAGGCAAATTTATTAATTCGCGGAAAGCCTTTGGGCGCAAGCCGGCCGGCGTCAGCCCGATTGCCGCGCCAATCCGTGAGTTCCCCCAGCGTCATGGTGAAGGCCCGGCGGGCGCTGTCGGTCCAGGACAGTCCGTCCGCCCCCTTGAAGGTCTTGATGTCGGACAAACCACCGTCCTTGTAGCGTTGCAGCCGCACCCCGCGCCCGCGGCTCATCTCCGGCACCTGTTCGAGCGGGAAGACCAGCATCTTGCGGTTTTCGCCGATGACTGCCACGAATTCGCCGTCGACGATCGCGAGCGCGTAGGCGGCATCGTGCTCCTTGAGGTTGAGCACCTGCTTGCCTTTGCGGGTGTTGGCGAGGCACTCGTCCTCGCTAACCACAAAGCCGTTGCCTTGGCGGCCGGCTACCAGGAACTTGTGTCCACCTGCGTAGGGCATGACGGACACCAGATCGCCGTCCTGCTCTAGGTCGATGAGCAGCCGCACTGGCTCGCCATGACCGCGTCCGCCGGGGAGTTTGCCGGCTTCGATGGTGTAGAAGCGCCCATTGCTCGCAAAGATCAGGCACTTCGACGTGGTCTCGGCCAGGAACGCAAATTTGAGCGCGTCATCAGCCTTGAACGCGACACCGCTGAAGTCGGTCACGTGTCCGCGTAACGCTCTGATCCAGCCTTTTTCGGACACCACGACGGTGATCGGTTCGCGCACCACCATCGCTTCTTCGATCGCAGCCTCGTCATGCTCCGGCGGCTCGGCAAAGTCGGTGCGCCGCTTGCCGAGCGGCGTTTTCGGGCCGAACGCGGCGCGCAGTTCTTTGATCTCGTCGCCGATCTTCTTCCACTGCTCTGGTTCGGACCGAACAAGTTCCTGCAGCTTCCTGCGCTCAGCCTTGAGGTCTTTGTCTTCCTGCCGGATCTCCATTTCCTCAAGGCGGCGTAGATTGCGCAGCCGCATATTGAGGATAGCGTCGGCCTGCACGTCGGTGAGCCTGAAGGTCCGCATCAGCACCGGCTTCGGCTCGTCCTCCTTGCGGATGATCTTGATCACCTTGTCGAGATTGAGATAGGCGACGAGAAAACCGCCGAGCACTTCGACCCGGTGCTCGATCTGGTTAAGCCGGAAATGCGTGCGCCGCACCAGTACGTCGCGCCGATGATCGAGCCATTCTCGCAAAACCTCGGCGAGACCGACCACTTTCGGAATGCGGCCCTTGGCCAGCACATTCATGTTGAGCGGGATGCGGCTCTCCAGTTCGGTCAGCTTGTAGAGCGATTCCATCATCAGCTCGGGGTCGACCGTGCGGGCGCGTGGTTCGATCACCAGCCGAACGTCGTCGGCCAATTCATCACGCACCTCAGCGACCAGCGGAAGCTTCTTGTCGTTTTGCAGTTCAGCCAGCCGTTCGATCAACCGCGATTTTTGCACCAGCCATGGGATCTCGGTCACGACCACCTGAAAGGTGCCACGTCCGGTCTCTTCTTTCTGCCAGCGCGCCCGTACGCGGAACGCGCCGCGCCCGGTCGTGTAGGCCTCTGCGATGCTTTCGCGAGTATCGACGATCCATCCTCCGGTCGGAAAATCCGGTCCCGGGACATACTTCAAGAGCGTGCGGCTGCGCGCATTGGGGTTGGCGATCAAGAACAGGGCCGCGTCGCACAGCTCGGCGACATTGTGTGGCGGTATTGCGGTCGCCATGCCGACTGCGATACCTTGCGAACCATTGGCGAGCAGATTGGGGAACGCGCCCGGCAGCACGACCGGCTCGACCTCGCTGCCGTCGTAGGTCGGCCGGAAATCGACCGCGTCCTCGTCGATGCCGTCGAGCAGGCGGCGCGCGACATCGGTGAGCCGCGCTTCGGTATAACGCATTGCCGCCGGATTATCGCCGTCGATATTGCCGAAGTTGCCCTGACCGTCGATCAGCGGATAGCGCGACGCGAAATCCTGCGCGAGTCGCACGAGCGCATCGTAGATCGCCTGGTCGCCGTGCGGGTGAAACGCGCCCATCACCTCGCCGACGATCTTGGCGGATTTTTTGGGCGCGCCGGCGGGATCAAGGCGCAGCCGGCGCATGCCAAAGAGGATGCGCCGATGCACCGGCTTGAGACCGTCGCGCGCATCCGGCAACGCGCGATTCATGATGGTCGACAGCGCGTAGGCGAGATAACGCTCCTCGAGCGCTTCACGCAGTGGAATGTCGTGTGCCTCGCCTTCTGGCGGGAGAATCAGTTCCTTACCCATGGAATGTGGAATAGCGCCTCGGAAGCGGGGATGCTAGAAGGGACGAATCAGGGCGTCGTCCGGCGGCCCGCCTCTTGATGCCGGCCGGCGGTCACTGCCTCGACGAAATGTGCCCGCGCCTCCGCAAGGGCCAGTCCGCGCGGCTCAAATGCGTGGCGCGCAAGGAAAAAACCGGTCAACGCGAAGCCGTCCGCCAGGTCGGCAGCTGTCGGCAATGCCCCTTCCTGCACCAAGAAGCAGGGCAGTCGCAGCAGTCTCTCGCGCCACGCCTCGCCGGCGGCGCGCGACACCGCCCGGCCCGATTTCGGCGACACATAGGCAAGATCACTGGTCGTCCCGGTCGCCGCGCACGACGAAAGATCAAGGCCAAAACCAAGCTCAGACAACATTTGCAACTCAAAGTGCACGGCGAGCGCGGCCGCCGCCGCAGGCGCGTCAAGATGATCGAGCAACGCTTCGAACGCTTCATACACGCTCTCATGCGGATCACGTTCGGGCAGCAGCCGGACCAGTGCGGCCAAGTGTGTGATGGCAAACACCGCATGGCGGGTGGTGAGCAAATCGCCGGCGCGCAAGCGCAAGCCTTCCACCGCGAAATGGCCGAGATGCTCGTCCAGCCGCGCTCGCCAGGTGACGCTCGCCTGGTTCCCGGGCTGCAGAATCGCGCGCAGGCGCGAACCTGCACCACCACGCACGAGACCGAGATGACGGCCATGGGTCCGGGTGAGCACTTCGAGGATGACGTTCGCCTCTCCGTGCCGCCGCGTGCCGAGCACGATACCTACGTCCGTCCATTCCATCGCGTTGTTCCAGCGAGGACATCTGTCTTTCGATTATTCCATGCATGTTCCCGCACCCCGCGTGCTTTCGGCAGTGCGATCTGCCCATGCGCCAACGCGTCTGCGGCTGGCGCCGCCATCGAAATGTCGACAGAAGTAGTGCGGTGAACAGACAAGCGTCATTCCTTCGGATATTCCAAACCCATGACCCGATAGCGTTCCGGATCCTCGCTCCAGCGCTCGCGCACCTTCACGAACAGGAACAGGTGCACCGGCTGTTCGATCAGCGCCGCAATCTCCTTGCGGGCTGCGGCCCCAATCGCCTTGATGGTCTGCCCGCCCTTGCCGAGAACGATTTTGCGCTGGCTTTCGCGCGCCACATAGATCGTCTGCTCGATCCGAACCGAGCCGTCAGGGCGCTCGGTCCAGGTATCCGTCTCGACCGTCGACTGGTACGGCAATTCTTGATGCAGGCGCAGATAAAGCTTTTCGCGCGTGATCTCGGCTGCCAGGCTGCGCGACGGCGCGTCCGCGATCTGGTCTTCCGGATAGAGCCAGGGGCCTTGCGGTACCGCCTGCGCGAGCCAGTGCTTGAGATCGGCGACACCGTCGCCGTTGAGCGCCGAGACCATGAACGTCGCCGCGAACGCCGCACGTGCGTTCGCTTCCTTTGCAAGCGAGAGCAGGCGCGGCTTTTCTACCACGTCGATCTTGTTGAGGATCAACGCCTTCGGCGAGCGCAGTTCGGTCACGCGTTCGAGCAGCGCCAGTACGTCCGCTGTGAGGCCGTGCTCGGCGTCGACCATCAGGCAGACGACGTCAGCATCGGCGGCCCCGCTCCAGGCGCTCGCCACCATGGCGCGGTCGAGCCGCCGGCGCGGGGTAAACAGACCCGGCGTATCGACCAGGATGACCTGGGAGCCGCCATCGATTGCGATGCCGCGCAGCAGAGCGCGCGTCGTCTGCACCTTCGGAGTCACGATCGTGACCTTGGCGCCAACCAGCGCATTGACAAGCGTTGATTTGCCGACGTTGGTCGGGCCGATCAGCGCAACAAAGCCGCAGCGCGTGGGCTCATCCATCGGCAAGAGTTGTTTGCACGGGCACTGCCTGAACAAACTCGACACCCTCGCGCTCCAGCAGCAACGCTGCCGCCGCCTGCTCGGCGGCGCGCTTGTTGCGGCCGACGCCTTCGGCCGGCGCAAGGTTCGGCAACTCAACGCTGATACGGAATTGCGGATCGTGCTGCGGGCCAGTGCGCGCTACCTCGCGATAGCTTGGGGTCGGCAGACCGCGCCCTTGCGCCCACTCCTGCAGCACGGTCTTGGGGTCGCGCGGCGGGCGCACGTGCGTGCGCAGGCGCTCGCCCCACAACCGTTCGACCATGGCAGCGGCCACCGGATAACCGCCATCCAGGAACACCGCGCCGATCAGCGCCTCACAGACGTCAGCGAGGAGCGCGCTGCTGCGTCGGCTGCCAGAATTCGACTCGACGTTACCGATCCTGATCGCCTTGCCCAGCTCGATAGCACGCGCAACCTCGGCGCAGGTTTCCTGACGCACCAGTTGGGCGAGCCGCCTCGAGAGCTCGCCTTCGTCGGCCTTCGGAAATGCAGCGAACAGCATCTCCGCCACGGCCAACCCCAGCACGCGATCGCCTAGAAATTCGAGACGCTGATAGCTCGAGACCCGGCTTCTGCTCTTGAGCGATGAAACGTGCGTCAGCGCGAGTTCGAGCAGGGCTTCGTCACCGAAGCGGTAGCCAATGCGTTCGGAGAGTTCACGGCGGGCTGCGCGGTGCGCGCGAGTCATCGCACGATTGTCAGCAACCTGTTCCAGCGCACCGACCATGGCCACAACCAAAACTGCCAGGCAGCATCGCCGTCCCTGACGGAGAAGAAAATAATCTGCGCCTTACCGATGAGGTTCTCGAACGGAACGTAGCCAACTTGGGTGGTGCGACTGTCCTGGGAATTGTCGCGGTTGTCGCCCATCATGAAGTAGTGGCCGGGCGGCACGTCAAATACTTTGGTGTTGTCGAGGAAACCAGTATCGGTTGCGTCGCGGGTCTCGTAGGTCACGCCATTTGGTAACGTTTCGCGCCAACGCTTGCCGACCGTCCCTGCGGTCTCCTCGTCTTTAAACGTCCCCACCAGCTGACGCTTCACCGGCACCTCGTTGATATAGAGGAGCCCGTCTTTCATCTGGATCTTATCGCCGGGCAGGCCGATGACCCGCTTGATATAGTCGGTGGAGTTGTCGCGCGGCAGGCGAAACACGATGACATCGCCCCGCTGCGGCGGCGATCCGAAAATACGGCCAGAAAACAGCGGTGGCGACAACGGGAACGAGTAGTGGCTGTAACCATAACTGTATTTCGAGACGAACAGATAATCCCCCACCAGCAAGGTGTCGCGCATCGAGCCCGACGGGATATTGAACGGCTGGAACAGGAAGGTCCGGATCACGAACGCGATCAACAAGGCCTGGACAATGACGAGGACGGTTTCGGCGAAACCGCCTTCTTTGCGTTTACGTTCGGTCGACACGCTCATCGCTTTCGTTTTCCCGTCCCGTCGCCCGCCTGGTGTGTCGATCATGCGAAAGATCCTGCCGCGCAGCCGCCGGTCTCTAAAAGACAAGACTTCTCAGACACTTACTGTTCCATAGGCGAATCGGGCGGAGATCATCACCGCCCGCGTGTCGCATATTTACTCGGTCACTGCCAAACGTACAACGAAGGTGTCTGTTTCATGACGTCGCTTTCGGCAGGGCGGATATGATCACAAATGCCTGCGCAAAGGGCCCCTCGTCTGTCAGAGCGAGGTCGATGAACGGCTCGTAACCTTTCGGCGTGATCGCTTCCAGGCGCCTGAGCGCGCCCCCCGTCAGCGTCAAGGTTGGCTTGCCGGACGGCAAGTTGACGACGCCCATATCGCGGAAGAAAACACCTGCGCGGAACCCGGTACCAAGCGCCTTGGCACAGGCCTCCTTGGCCGCAAAACGCTTGGCGTAGGTATCGACCCGGTTGGCTCGGCGCTCCGCACGCGCGCGTTCGGTCACCGTATAGACGCGATCCAAAAACCGATCGCCGTGCCGCTCGATCGTCTTTGCGATGCGCCTGATGTCGCACAGATCGGTGCCGATGCCGATGATCATGCACCCGCTCTCAGCGCAACTCGAGTACGCCCACGATCGATCGCCAACCGCATAATTTGTACAACAGCGCCTAGTCCGTTGAAAATCGCCTCCCCGATCATGGCGTGACCGATGTTGAGTTCGACGATCTCCGGGACAGCGGCAATGATCTCCGCAGTCGCATAGTCAAGACCATGGCCCGCGTGCACCTCGAGTCCCAGGCTGGACGCCATCGTTGCAGCCGCAGTGATGCGGGCAAGCTCTGCCTCGGCGGCTTCACCGCGGTGCTCGCGCACGGCATCGCACCAGGCCCCGGTGTGAATCTCGATCACCGGCGCTCCAACCCGCGCCGCGGCGTCGATCTGCCTCGCGTCGGGCGCGATGAATAGCGACACGCGAACAGCGGCCGGTTTAAGATCGGCGACAACAGCGGCGATCACGGGAATTTGTCCCGCAACGTCGAGTCCGCCTTCGGTGGTGCGCTCGGCGCGCCGCTCTGGCACGAGGCACGCGGCGTGCGGGCGGGTCTTGACGGCAATCGCAACCATTTCGGCGGTAGCGGCCATCTCCAGATTGAGCGGCTTCGAGATCTCTGTCTTCAGGCGCGCGATGTCGTCATCGCGAATGTGGCGCCGATCCTCGCGTAGGTGCGCCGTGATTCCGTCGGCACCGGCCGCAATTGCAATTTCCGCCGCGCGCACTGGATCGGGATGATCGCCGCCCCGCGCGTTGCGAACGGTCGCAACGTGGTCAATATTGACACCGAGGCGAAGCTTGGAAACGGAAGTCATCGTCCGCCGCTTGGAACGGATTTCACCCATTCACCCGCTCGGCGCCCGCCACCACCGGCTTGGCGCGCAATTGCGCGATGATCGAGGTGAGATGCTTTAAGTCGTATACTTCGAGGTCGATGGTGAGTGAGGTGAAATCTGGCGACTTCCGCTCCATCCGAATGTTATCGATATTGCCATCATGCTCGGCGATCACCTGGGCGATCTGCGCCAGCGAGCCGGGCTCGTTGACCGACTGCACTAGGACACGGGCCGGGAACCGCCGCGCTTTGTCGTCCACGTCCCAGCGCACGTCGAGCCAGCGCCCCGGCGCATCCTCGAAATCCGCCAGTGCCGGCGACTGGATCGGATAGATAGTGATCGCCTCGCCAGGTGTCATGATGCCAACGATGCGATCGCCTGGAACCGCGCCCCCGTTGGGAGCAAATCGTACCGGGAGATCACTGTTGATACCGCGAATAGGAATAGAGCTTCCGGTCTCCGGCACCTTGAATACGAGCGCCTTAGCCTTGCGCAACCCAAACCACCCGCTGTCGGACTTCGGCGGCTCGCCGATCGCTGCCCGCTCCTCCTTGTAATCAGGATACATGGCCCGCGCGACGTCGGACGCCTTCATCTCACCGCGACCTACGGCGGCAAAGACGTCCTCAATTGATGCACGGGCGAGCCGCGGCAGCGCGCCGGTTAACCGTTCGTCGGAATGGACGAGCTTGGCACGGTGGCAGAGCCGCTCTACTAGGCGCCGCCCGAGACCGGCATACTGGGTGCGCACGGCCGCCCGCGTCGCACGCCTGATGGCAGCCCGCGCCTTGCCGGTGACCACGATCGATTCCCAGGCTGCCGGCGGCGCCGCCTGCGCATTGGACGTCAGAAATCTCGACCTCATCGCCGTTCTGAAGTGTTGACACCAGTGGCGCGATTTGCCCGTTGATCTTGCAGCCGACCGCGCGGTTGCCGATATCGGTGTGCACCGCATAAGCAAAATCAATAGCCGTTCCGCTGCGTGGGAGCGCAATCAGCTTGCCTTTGGGAGTGAAGCAAAAGACCTGATCGTGGAACAGCTCGAGCTTTGTATGTTCGAGGAATTCCTCAGGGTTGGAACCTTCCGCGAGCAACTCGATGGTCCGACGCAGCCATGCGTACGCGTTCGATTTCGCGTGACAGCATTTCGGTTGGAGACCCGATCCCGTCTTTGTAGAGCGCATGCGCTGCGATGCCGTACTCGGCGATCTGATGCATTGCCTCGGTGCGCAACTGAAGCTCGACGCGCTGGTTGCCGGGTCCGATTACGGTGGTATGGATCGACCGGTAATCGTTCTGTTTAGGATTCGAAATGTAGTCCTTGAACCGTCCAGGCACGACACGCCAGTTCGTGTGTACGATGCCGAGCGCCTGGTAGGCGTCGGGCACGCTCTTGACGATTACGCGAAACCCGAAAATATCCGAGAGTTGCTCGAAGCCAACGGCCTTGCGCTCCATCTTACGCCAGACCGAATAAGCCGGCTTACGGCGGCCGCTCACGCGCGCAACGATACCGCGGTCCGCGAGCTTTTTGGTGAGCTGTTGCTCGATCTGCCCGATAAGATCACTGTCGCGTTCGGCGACCGCGTCGAGCCTTTCGTTGACGACTTCCCAAGCTTCTGGATTAAGCTCGCGAAACGAAAGATCCTCGAGCTCCTCGCGCATTTCGTACATGCCCATGCGGGCCGCAAGCGGCGCATAGATGTCGAGCGTCTCTTCGGCGATGCGACGACGGGTTTCGGGCGGCATATGGTCGAGAGTACGAATGTTGTGCAGCCGGTCCGCGAGCTTGACCAGCAGCACCCGGACGTTGTCGGCGATTGCGAGCAACAGCTTGCGCAGGTTTTCCGCTTGCTTTGCCTCACGTGAGACGAGGTCGAGTTTTTTCAGCTTAGTAAGGCCCTCGACCAAGGTCGCGATGTCCCTGCCGAAGAGGCGCTCAATTTCGGTGCGCGTTGTCTCCGTGTCCTCGATGGTGTCGTGCAGCAGGGCTGCCGCGATCGTGGCATCGTCGAGTTTAAGGTCGGTGAGGATCGCCGCGACTTCCAGCGGATGCGAGAAATAGGGATCACCGGAGGCACGTTTCTGCTCGCCGTGGACCTTCATGGCATACACGTAGGCGCGATTAAGCAGGTCCTCGTTGACGTTGGGATTGTACTTGCGCACCCGCTCGACAAGGTCGTACTGGCGCATCATCCGCTTTGCAGCGGCAGGCTTTGCCACCGCGTGGCCAACGATCTCGCGGCGTTCCCTGGGCGCGCGTACACGTGCCTGGTTTTGCATTCGCGGCAACTCGTTGGACGGACGCGGCATTCCGATTTTTGCCCTTGCTGCACTGCAGCGAAATCGCGTGCGGATGCAATCCTATCGCATCTCAATTGCTCATCACCAATGAAAACCCCGCCGGATGGCGGGGTTTTGTCGTGCTTCCTTCAAATAGGGTTAGCGTTGGCCGCCTCCACCATGCTGACCACCCTGGCCGCCTTGGTGTTGCCCACCCTGGCCGGGGTTTTGGGTCTGCTGACCGGGCCGCTGCTGACCGCCGCCCTGTTGCTGGCCGGGTTTCTGCTGGCCGCCCTGCTGGTGCTGAGGATTTTGGTTCTGCTGCGACATGTGTTTCTCCATCTCGCCGCCCGTCGTTTGTATCTAGCAATAAACTGTGGTGCCGAAGCGGCCGCAATATGGAGATCACCTGCCCGATCGGCGCGGTGCTAGGGGGCCGATTGGACACGCTGCAGGGATCCCGTAACGTCACACGCTCTTGTAGGCGCGGCCGTGATAGACCAGCGCCGGCCCGATGGGTCCCAGCCTGATCGCCTCGACCACACCGAAGATCACGTTGTGGCTCGCCACCGCCTTGATCTCGATCACCCGGCAGTCGCACGCGACGATCGCCGAGGCGAGCACCGGCGCGCCGGTCGAAAGCGTGGTCCAGTCGCCGAGTTGGAACCGATCCGACAGCATGGCGCCGGTGCGTCCAGCGAACATGTTGGAGATCGCCTCGGAGTCGGCGCCGAGCGTATTGACACAGAACACCCGGTTCGCGGCCAGCACCGGGCTTCCCTGGCTCTTACGATTGAGGCAGACCAAGAGCGTCGGCGGGTCGTCGGAGACTGAGCAGATAGCGGTGGCGGTAAAGCCGGTCTTTCCACCCGGCCCGTCAGTCGTCACCACGTGGACGGCACTGCCATACCGGCTCATGCCCTCACGAAAGAGCTTGGGATCTACGGCGACGACCGGCTCAGGGCCGATCGCCTCGAAGGCCCCGGCCATGGCATCGTCCGGACGCTGCTCAGACCAATGCATGATTCAATTCGCCGCGATTCGACCTCTTCGGCATATCAGATGGGATTGCGCCCGCAAGTATGCCCACGAGGCTGGGCCGCCATGCACCCAGCGGGGAACTCGCAGTTCCTAGCTCAGGCCGCGGCACTATCGTCGCAACGTCACACCCAAAACCGCATGAGCACCAAAAATTTGCCGGCGGTCCCTTGGCTTCCGAAGTTCGTACCGACGCGTGCAGCAAGGTCTGACTTACACACTCCGAAAGCAAATCACCTAGAAGGCGAAGCTTCACTCGGCGGCGCGGGCAGTGCTCGACTGGGGCTCGGCTGCGTCATCTGGATTGAGCCAGGTCGGGTCGCGCCAGCCGTTCTCGTCGTAGTCGGCCATGCACTGCTCGGCCAACGCCACCATCTTATCGAGCGCACCTGAGCCGCGCGCGTTCCACATGCACTGGATCCGGATGTCCTCGTGGTTGCCGGCGTAGTTGATCTCATAGAGCTCGTGACGGCCGCCGAATTCGGTTCCGACCGCGTCCCACAGCAGCTTCATGATCTTGATGCGTTCGCGGTGGCCCATGCCGTTGGAGCCGCGCACGTAGCGTTCGAGATATTTGTCGATCTCCGGATTGGCAAAATCTTTGGTCGACGACGGCAGGTAGATCAGCGAGGATGCGACGATCTTGTCGACGATCTCCTTGACGCGGCCGTAGGCATCGCCCGCAAAAACGCGATAGCTCGAGCCCGATTGCGCATTCGGCAGCACGGTGTCATCCACCCACGGGGTTGGATTGGTCGCCATGGCGTCGGAGATTGCCCAGAACAGGTTACGCCACGCGATGATCTCGCCCAGCATCGCCTGATTGCCGCGGAATTCATCGGTGCCGGCCGCGCGCAGCGCCTTGGTGATGATCCCGACCATGAAGTCGAGTTTGACCGCGAACCGGGTGCAGCCCTGGAACTGGTAGCCATTGAGGAAGCCCGAGCGCGGATAGAAGATTTTGATCTTCTCCACATCGCGATGCAGCAGCACGTCCTCCCACGGGATCAGCACGTTGTCGAATACGAAGATCGCGTCGTTCTCATCGAAGCGCGAGGACAGCGGATAGTCGAACGGCGTACCTATCGTGTTCGCCATCATCTCATAGGAGGTGCGGCAGAACAGCTTGACGCCGGGTGCGTTCATGGGCGCGATGAACATCACCGCGAGGTCGGAATCGTTGATCGGCATCGCCGCGTTCTGGCCGAGGAAATTGTAGTGGGTGAGCGCTGAGGAGGTCGCGACCACCTTGGCGCCGCTCACATAGATGCCGGCGTCGGTCTCCTTCTGGATCGTAATGAACACGTCCTTGACCTGATCGGCGGGTTTTGACCGATCAACCGGCGGGTTGACGATGGCGTGGTTCATGAACAGAACATTGTCCTGGCTGCGCCGGTACCAGGCCTTGGCATTGTCAGAAAACTTGCCGTAGAACGCGTGATGGGCGCCGAGCGTGTTCATCAGCGACGCCTTGTAGTCCGGCGTGCGTCCCATCCAGCCATAGGTCATGCGTGCCCACTGGGCGATGGCGTCGCGCTGGCCGATCAGGTCCTCGCGCGAGCGCGCGACGCGGAAAAACTTGTGGGTAAAGCCGCCCGACCCGGTATCGGTCGGACAGGTCAGCACGTCCTTGCTCTTGGGATCGTGCAGCGCATCGTAAAGCCGCGCGATCGAACGCGCCGCGTTGCGGAACGCCCGATGGGTGGTCACGTCGGCGACGCGCTCGCCGTAGATGTAGACCTCGCGCCCGTCGCGCAGGCTTTCGAGATATTCCTTGCCATTGAACGGCCGCGTCCGGTCGGACAATACGTCTTCGGGTTTCGCTGGCATTGCGGTCCTCCCTCGCCGAAGCGGTGAGATTTCCTTGTTGGCCCAACATCCCGCCGCGCAGGTGCTGCGAACAGAGACAAATCGGGGAACCGGTAGGACAATTCGGGACCGACCGCCACCGCCTCGGTGGCGCCCTGGCGCCGTTGCGGCGCGAAACACCCCCTGTTAAAGACGGTACAGTGGGGGATGGCCGATCCGGATCGGCAACGGGTCGCGGCATGGAAGTCTTCGTTCAGCAGCTCATCAACGGCATTACGCTCGGCTCGATCTACGGTCTCATCGCCATCGGCTATACGATGGTGTTTGGCATCATCGGCATGGTCAACTTTGCCCATGGCGACGTGTTCATGGTGTCGGCCTTTATCGCGCTCATCGCTTTCCTCATTCTGACTACGTGGCTTTCGGTCACCTCGGTCGTGCTCGCGCTGTTCATTGTGCTCATCGTCGCAATGGCCTTCACCTCAATCGTGAACTGGGCAATCGAGCGCTTCGCCTACCGCCCGCTGCGTGGCTCGTTCCGCCTGGCACCGCTGATTTCGGCGATCGGCATGTCGATCGTGCTGTCGAACTTTGTCCAGGTCGCGCAGGGCCCGCGCAACAAGTCGCTTCCGCCGATCGTGCGAGGCGAGATCGTATTGATGGACAGCGGAGGCTACCCCGTCACCCTCGCCTACACGCAACTCATCATCTGGACCGTCACCGCGCTCCTCCTTGTCGCGTTCTGGTACGTGGTGAGCAAGACGGCACTGGGCCGCGCCCAGCGCGCCTGCGAGCAAGACCAGAAGATGGCGGCGCTGCTCGGCATCGACGTCGACCGCACCATCTCGATCACGTTCGTGATCGGCGCCGCGCTCGCCGCGGTCGCCGGCACCATGTACGTGATCTATTACGGTGTGATCAGCTTTGCCGATGGCTTCACCCCCGGGGTGAAGGCGTTCACCGCCGCTGTGCTGGGCGGCATCGGCTCGCTTCCTGGTGCGGTCGTCGGCGGCTTGCTGATCGGGCTGATCGAGACGTTCTGGTCGGCCTATTTCACCACCGACTACAAGGATGTCGCCGCGTTCTCGATCCTGGCGATCACGCTCATCTTCATGCCGCAGGGCTTGCTCGGTCGGCCCGACGTGGAGAAGGTGTAGGATGGCGGCTGCCGCGCGCGTCGACCTTGGCCGCGCCCTCAAGGACGCGGTGTTCGCGGCGTTGCTGTCGTTCGGCCTGTTCCTGCCGCTCGTGGGCTTCGACACGGTCACCAATATCCGCAACGAGCTCGTGCTGGAGACGAGATTCAAGCTGCTCGCGATCGTGATCGCGCTCATCACAGCGGGGAGCCTCGTCAACACGGTCGTGCTCGCGCCCTGGCGTGCACGCCGCGCGGTACGCGCCAGCAAGCCTGCATCAAAGCTGGCCGGCGTGCTCACGAGATGGTTCGCGCCGTTCGCGCTCGGTTTTGTGCTGGTCTATCCGGCGCTGGTGCTGGGGCTGAGTGGATTTCAAGGCGCGACCAAGTGGATCGACAATTTCGGCATCCAGATCCTGATCTATGTAATGCTCGGGCTCGGGCTTAACATCGTGGTCGGGCTCGCCGGACTGCTCGACCTCGGCTACGTAGCGTTCTATGCGGTCGGCGCCTACTCCTATGCGCTGCTTGCCAAGACGTTTGGCCTGTCGTTTTTCGCCCTGTTGCCGCTTGCCGGTATCTTGGCGGCGTTCTGGGGCATGCTGCTCGGCTTTCCGGTGCTGCGGCTGCGCGGCGACTATCTCGCCATCGTCACGCTCGCGTTCGGAGAGATCGTCCGTCTGATCCTGATCAATTGGGTGCCGGTGACCAACGGTTATGCGGGGATCAGCGGCGTGCCGCGGCCGACGTTCTTCGGCATTCCGTTCAACGCCAGCGACGACGGCTTCGCAGCTGTATTTGGCTTGCCGTTCTCACCGCTTTATCGCACGCTCTTTCTCTATTATCTCATTCTGATGCTGGTGATCCTGACGGCGTTCGTCACCACACGGCTGCGGCGGCTGCCGATGGGGCGCGCCTGGGAGGCGCTGCGCGAGGATGAGATCGCCTGCCGTTCGCTCGGCATCAATACCACGGCCACCAAACTCACCGCATTTGCGACCGGCGCGCTGTTCGGCGGGTTCGCCGGTTCATTTTTTGCCGCGCGGCAGGGCTTCATCTCGCCGGAATCGTTCACCTTCATGGAGTTGGCGACCATTCTCGCGATCGTGGTGCTTGGCGGCATGGGCAGCCAGATCGGCGTTGCGATCGCGGCGGTGATCATGGTTGGCGGCACCGAGATCCTGCGCGATCTCGATTTCCTGAAGCACATTTTCGGCCAGGGCTTTGATCCGACCCAGTACCGGATGCTGCTGTTCGGCTCCGCGATGGTGCTGATCATGGTGTGGAAGCCGCGCGGCATCGTGGCGACACGCGAGCCGTCCGCGTTCCTCAAGGAACGCAAGGCGATCGGGCGCGATCTCGTCAAGGAAGGCCGCGGATGAGCGATCCGTTGCTCCGGGTCGAGCATCTGACCATGCGGTTCGGCGGCCTCGTCGCCATCAACGATCTGACGTTCACCGCCGACGCCAACGCGATCACCGCGCTGATCGGTCCCAATGGCGCCGGCAAGACTACGGTGTTCAACTGCATCACCGGCTTCTACAAACCAACCCAGGGACGCCTCGCGCTAATCCACGGCGATGCCAATGCGTGGGACGATCTCGATCTCATCACAGCCCGCGGCGTGCGCCGGCTCAAACGGCCGGCCGGCGTCCTTTTCCTGCTCGAGCGCATGCCCGACTTCCTGGTCGCGCAGCAGGCCCGGGTGGCACGCACTTTCCAGAACATCCGGCTGTTTCCGGGCCTCACGGTGTTGGAAAATTTGCTGGTTGCCCAGCACAACACGCTCAACATCGCATCCGGCTATGCGGCACTCGGCGTGCTCGGCCTCGGCCGCTATGCGCGCGCCGAGCGCGCCGCGATCGACAAGGCCTGTGGATGGCTGGAGGCGACTGGGCTGATCGAACGCGCCGACGACCCTGCCGGCGACCTACCCTACGGGGCGCAGCGCCGGCTCGAAATCGCACGCGCTATGTGCACCGACCCGGTGCTGCTTTGCCTCGACGAGCCGGCCGCCGGACTGAACCCGCACGAGAAGGCAGAGTTGAACGAGTTGATCCTCGCGCTGCGCGACCGGCACGCAACATCGGTGCTGCTGATCGAGCACGACATGGCGGTGGTTATGGAGATTTCCGATCATATCATCGTGCTTGACTACGGCACCAAGATCGCCGATGGCGCGCCGGACGCGGTGCGCAACGACCCCAAGGTGATCGCGGCCTATCTTGGTGTCGCCGAGCAGGAGGTCGGGCGCGTACAGGCGGAGGTCGCTCGATGAGGCAAGGCAAGCCCTACCCGATCTGGTCGCGCCGCGGTGGCGTTGCTGCCTTGCGCGCCGCGATTCTGGCCGTGGCCGCCGGCACAACTGCCGGGAGCGCGGCGGCGGAAACCTACCCGGCCCACACCGTCACCATCGTGGTGCCGTTCGTTCCGGGCGGTACCACCGATTTGCTGGCACGGCTCCTGGCCGCCAGGCTGGAGCAGCGTTTCGGCAAACCGGTCGTGGTCGAGAACAGGCCTGGCGCCGGTGCCCTCACAGCGGCAGTCGCGGTGGCGCGGGCGACCCCAGACGGGCATACGCTGATGGTATCGCCGAGTTCGGCAATGGCGGCGAATGTCACGCTCTACAAGAAGCTCCCTTATGATCCGGTCGCGGATTTCGTACCGCTCGCGCTGCTGGTGCGTACGCCGTTCGTACTGTGCGTGAATCCGACGCTTGGGACCAACTCGGTTGCCGACCTCATCCGACTGGCGAAGGACAAGCCGGGCGCGCTTGCTTTCGCGTCGAGCGGGCCGGGCACGCCGCACCATCTTTTCGCTGAGTTGTTCAAGAGCCTGACCGGGACGGCGCTCACCCACGTTCCCTACAAGGGTGCGGCACCGGCGCTCAACGATGTGGCTGCCGGGCATGTGCAGGTGATCTTCACCGACGTAGCGCCAGCGCTCGGCATGATTCAGGACGGGAAGCTGCGTGCGCTCGCCGTCACGTCAAAGGCGCGCGTCGCCGCCCTGCCCGACACGCCGCCGATCGACGACACGGTTGCGGATTTCGACATCACCTCATGGCAGATGGCGATCGCGCCGGCGGCAACGCCGTCCGACGTTGTGACGCTGCTTAACAGCGAGATCGGGCGCATCGTGACCGAGCTCGACGTTCGAGCGCAAGCCGTTGCCATGGGCATGCTTCCTGTCGAGCCAGGATCGAGCGCGGAATTACGCGCTTTCATCCAATCCGAGATCACCCGCTGGGAGGGGGTCGTGCGGAAAGCTGGGGTCGCCGGATCGCAATGAGCACGCAACCATCAACGGTGCGAACGAGCGAGCCCTTGCTCGCGGTGCGCGGGGTGAAAACCTATTATGGCAACATTCCGGCGCTGCGGGGGGTCGACGTTGACGTGCACGAGGGCGAGATCGTCACCTTGATCGGCGCCAACGGAGCTGGAAAATCAACGCTGATGATGACGATCTGCGGCAAGCCGCGCGCCAGCGCGGGGCAGATCTTGTTTGCCGGCACCAACATCACATCCCACGCGACCCACGCGATCGCACGCCTGCGCATCGCACAATCGCCGGAAGGCCGGCGCATCTTCCCGCGCATGACCGTGTTCGAGAATTTGCAGATGGGGGCCGTCGCCAGCGGCGACGGCCACGCAGCGGAGGATCTCGAGCGGGTGTTCGCGCTGTTTCCGCGGCTCAAGGAGCGGCGCGACCAGCGCGGCGGGACGCTCTCGGGCGGCGAGCAGCAAATGCTGGCGATTGCGCGCGCCTTGATGGGACGCCCTCGTCTCCTCCTGCTCGATGAGCCTTCGCTCGGACTCGCACCGCTCGTCGCCCAGCAGATTTTCGGCATCATCCGCGAGCTTAACAGGCGCGATGGGCTGACGGTTTTTCTCGTCGAACAGAATGCGTTCCACGCGCTCAAGCTCGCGCACCGAGGCTATGTCATGGTCAACGGCCTGATCACGCTAGCGGGCAGCGGCCGCGAACTTTTGGAGCGGCCGGAGGTGCGCGCTGCCTATCTCGAGGGCGGCAAGGCAGGAGCGCCGGAGCCCGGCGCCGCACCGGTGCGCCAGCCGCGCTGAGGCGTTGCCCTCGGCGTAATTCGTCGTCTCCCTTCCGCCACGGGCGTCCCCGTTTCGGCTTCGGTCAGTGCCGATTCCTAATAACCACGGTAAGGCTTGCAGATTCCGTCCTGTACCGTGAACCGCAGGTCGGCACAGAAGAACCCGCCATTCCTCGGGTCGAACTGCGGTGTCACGCCACCGCCCGCGTAATACCGTGGCGCGCTATAGCCGCGCCGACGGACGGGCGGACCGCCATATTCGCTGTAGTAACGCGAGTGCCCTCGATAGTACGGCCCGGGGGCATAATATCCGCCATAGCCCGGGCCATAGTACTGCGCGGGCGCCGGGGCAGCGGCGACGACCACACCGAGCAATCCGAGCGTACCGATGATTATGCGGCGCATGGTGATACTCCTGTTGTTGTTGAACCTACACCGATGATGCGCCTTGCCAGATGAACAGCATCACAACACATTACAGACGATTTGTTCATGTGTTGGAGGTATTCCAGAATTTGGAAGCGTTGAAATGGGCCGACCGGTCGCGTCACCAATTCGCGACGCGGCCGGACAGCAGGCAAGATTACTTGATCAGTTCCCAAAAGATCCCAGCAATCGCCACGAAGCCAAGCGTGAAGATCAGCGTCCTCACGTAAGGGACAGCGAGGAGGTAAACGATGGCATGTGCGAGCCGCAGCCAGAAGAAACATGCCGTCCAAAAGGCTGTCATGGTGTTGGCCTTGCCAGCCAGTTCGGCCACGATCACCAACGCTGCGAAGGGTGCAAACACCTCGACTGCATTGAGATAGGCGCGGTCCGCGCGTTTGCCCCACAGCGGCAACGGCCGCGGTGTAGGATCGATATAGTTGGGGGGCGTCAGAAATCCGTTGGTCATGACCTGGCAGACAACGTAGGGAATCCACAGCGCTGCCGTGAGCATTGCCGTAAATGCGAGATATTTGAGGTCAGTCGACATTGAAGTTTCCCTTTCTTTCCGTGTCGGCCGGCAGATGGGCGATCGAGAACCCGGGCAACGTGAAGGCTGGACGGGTCCGATGGTTGGCACGACCCCCACACGCCGGCACTCAAATGACTGCGACTCAAGAAGCGCCGCGCCCGAGATCGGAAAGACCGCCGTCGCAAGGGCAATAAGGGGGCGGCGGGAGAAGAAGACGGCAACCCCGCCCCAGCCGAGCACAGCGAGCACGGCAAAGGCAATGGCCCCGCCATGACAAAAGCGCCGATCTGAGTGGAGGGTTGGCTCCGTCGTACGTCAAAGCTCAGCGTCAGGGCACGCCGATTTCAAATCGAACGGGAGAATGGTGTGAAGCACCCTACTACACGCGCCTTAACGGGAGCGAGGCGCCTTGCGCGGCTGAACACGAAACAAGATCTCAACGTAAGACGGAGCGTTCATAGGCGATCTCCGCAATCACCGCCATCCATCCTCACCGTAGATACGGCCGCATTAACGAATGCTTAATTTTTAGGAAGACTGCCGTTCAGGTGAAGTTGTCGATATGATCGCAATCACATTGTTCACAATGCCTGTTTGCCGGGATCGGCAGCATCCATCGCAATTATAGGAAATTGATAAATTCGACGAAGCTACCAAAATAAGATGGAACCAATTCCCATGACCGGAGTTAATAGACTTGCTACGCGACCGGGGCGCCCACTGCCTTACCGCTTTACCCTCTTAGGGCACCCGCGGGACCTTAAAGCCTGCTGCGGTAACGTGGTGGGCTTTTTCTTTGCGAAGTGGGCCATCTCGCCAGCTGTGATCATCGACACGGGACACGCTCGCTGACCGGGCGGCATCGACCGCAGCATGAAGGTGCGGACGAGCGCCCGATTTGCTGCCGCTACGTGCGCTCGAAAGCTCTCCAGTTAAAACCAACATGACCCGCACCCTCGGTAGGCCAATGCGCTCCTGCAGGGGAGGGAGGCAGCTATAGACGACAGGGCCGCCTCTGCCGTTAAGGATTTCGTTCGCACCGTGGCACGGCGCAAGGCCCGTCCCCATCGAGTCGAGTTCGGGAAACAAAATGTTCCAATCGCCGGATGGTTTCGGCTCGCAAACGTATTCGCCTCACGAACCGTCCGCTGCTTAGCGCGTCGAAAGGCGAGAGGCAGTCGATTGGTCAATTCGTTACTATAGCCGCGGGGCGAGCCATCGCCATGAACGGGCTCCACCATATCGCTCTCGAAGCTAGCAAACTTGCGTTCACGACCCTCCATTCGATGATCCCACACTCCCTCCACGACCATCATGGGGCCTCTGGATTTGTGCTTGACCAGGTTTCCGACCCTAAAGGAGTGCATCTCAGTCATCTCATGCAAAGCTCGAATTAGGACAGCGCAAGACTGGCTGGTGTTGGCTTGGCCAGCACGGGACGGCTGGCTGGTGCTGGCTGGATCGGCCAGCACTAGCTGGCTCTGAAGAACATATTGCGAACTGAGAACAAACCGTGTACATTGGCTCGTTATCGCCGGAATCGCCCCTCGTCTGCAATCGCGCTTGCGAATCCCGATCCGATAGGAGCAACAGATGGCCCAGGCCGCCGCATTACGTCTCGTTGAAGGTTCTTCCATGGACAAGTCAAAGGCGTTGGACGCCGCGCTCTCCCAGATCGAGCGAAATTTTGGCAAGGGCTCGATCATGCGGCTTGGCAAGGGCAACCGCCCAATCGAGGTCGAGACGGTGTCCACCGGCTCGCTCGGTCTCGACATTGCGCTCGGCATCGGCGGCCTGCCACGCGGCCGCGTCGTCGAAATCTACGGACCGGAATCGTCCGGCAAAACCACGCTCGCCCTGCAATGCGTCGCCGAAGCCCAGAAGAAAGGCGGCATATGCGCCTTCGTCGATGCCGAGCACGCGCTCGATCCGATCTATGCCCGCAAACTCGGGGTCAATATCGACGAACTGCTCATCTCCCAGCCCGATACCGGCGAGCAGGCACTCGAGATCGCCGACACCCTGGTGCGCTCGGGGGCGATCGATGTGCTCGTGGTCGATTCAGTCGCAGCGCTCGTGCCGCGCGCTGAACTCGAAGGCGAAATGGGTGATCAGCAGCCCGGCCTGCAGGCCCGCCTCATGAGCCAAGCGTTGCGCAAGCTCACCGCCTCGATCAATCGCTCGAACACCATGGTGATCTTCATCAACCAGATCCGCATGAAGATCGGTGTGATGTATGGCTCGCCCGAGACTACGAGCGGCGGCAACGCGCTGAAGTTCTACGCCTCTATCCGCCTTGACATTCGCCGGATCGGCGCGGTCAAGGAGCGCGATGAGGTGATTGGCAATCAGACCCGCGTGAAGGTGGTCAAGAACAAGCTCGCACCGCCGTTCAAGCAGGTCGAGTTCGACATCATGTACGGCGAAGGCGTCTCCAAGATGGGCGAGATCATCGACCTCGGCGTTAAGGCCGGCGTGGTTGAGAAATCCGGCGCTTGGTTCTCCTACGACAGCCAGCGCATCGGCCAGGGGCGCGAGAACGCCAAGGCATTTCTCAAGCAGAACCCAGACATCGCCGCCAAGATCGAGGCTGCCATTCGCCAGAACGCCGGGCTGATCGCTGAGCAGATTCTTGCCGCGGAAGCCGGAGAGGATAAGGACGACACCGATGAAGGGTGAGGAGTGAGTTCGCGACGAGCTTCGAGGTCCTTGGCGCTCTTCAGAGCTGATTCATAATTCAGTCAGTCGTCATCGCCGGGCTTACCTGGACTTGTCCCGGCCATCCACGGCCATTGACAGTCGCGAGGCAGTGCCTACCCCGCGCGCTTCACCCGCGCGCGGGCCGCCGCCAGCACTTCCGGCACTGCGGCGTCGTTGCCCGGCGCCATCACATGCACACCGCCAATGCCGGGGATTTCCGAAATCTCCTCGATGAACTCCACACAGATGCGCCGGCCCTCTGCGGCCGGATCGACCGCCTTCTCGATGCGCGTCACCATGGCATCCGGAATGATCGTGCCAAATAGGTGATTCCTCATCCAATTCGCCGATTTTGCTGAGCGCAGCGGGTTCACACCGATCAGCATCGCCAGCCCTGGAACCACGCCAGCTTCGGCAAGTCGCGCCAGATAACGCCGTAGCACACCGGCGTCCATGCAGAACTGGGTCTGCGCGAAGCGCGCGCCGGCCTCGATCTTGCCCTTGAGACCAGTCGGCTGCCAGTCAGGCTTGGGATCGATCGGCACATCCGCCGCCCCGATCAGAAATGGCACCGCGCCCGCAACCTTGGTGCCGGTTGGCAACTGACCCTGCGTCCCGATCATGGTCGCGGTCTGCGACAAGGTTTTGGAGTCGAGGTCGAACACCGCCTTGGCATCGGGCTGGTCGCCGGCCGAAGGCTTGTCGCCCGTCAGGATCAGAAGGTTCCGGATCCCGAGCGCGGCCGCGCCCATGAGGTCGCCCTGCAAGCCAATGCGGTTGCGGTCCCGGCAGGTCAGCTGCAAGATCGGATCGATCCCGGCCTGCAGCAGAAGCGCTGCCGCCGCCAGCGCCCCCATGTGGGCGCGCGCGCCGGCTCCATCGGTGACGTTGACCGCATCCGCCAGGCCCTTAAGGGGCGCCGCCTTGCTGATCAGATCGCGCGGGTCGCAGGACACGGGCGGCACGATCTCCGCAGTCATGACAAAGCGCTGGGCCTGCAGGCGTTGCGCGAAATGCGTCGAAGGGCTCGATACGCTCATGTGCTGATTATCTTTTTGCTGAGGATGATTGACCACGGGGGATAGGCGGCCGCTTTATAGCCGCAAGGAGGCGCGGTGATAAGTGGCGGGAATGCTTGATCGGGTCCTTTTGGCGGTCGTTGCAGCGGTCGCCATTGTGGTCGCCGGCGCCATGCTGGCCGACTATCTCGCCAATCCTGACCTGCTATGGAGCAGCTTCTACCACGATCGCAATACACATTTCGCTTTCGGTCTCGACCTCGCGCTGGCAACGCGCGAGCTCGATCCACTCTGGTTCCTGTCCGAACTCGACAAGGCCAAGGTGTGGCCACCCCTGCACGGGCTCGCTCTTGCCGCGGTTCTGCTGCTCGCCGGGCCCGATCATCGGTGGGCGATCGTGCCGAGCCTGATCGGCTGGGTGGCGACGGTCGTGTTCGGCGCGCTCACGGCTCGCGCATTGTTCAAGGATCGCGCCGCTGGCGTTCTGGCCGCCGCGGTTACGGCAACGCTGACGATCGCCAGTCCGGCGCTGCGCTTGCTGGCATCCGATGTGATGTTGGAAGGTATGGGCTCCGGCCTATCGGCGGCAGCGATCTGGAGCTACGGCATCGCCCGCTCCGACCCGTCAGCACGCTGGAAATGGCGACTGCTCGCCATCATCCTCACAGCCCTATTCTTCGAAAAGGGCAACTACTGGGGCCTCGTCGCCGCCTCGCTCATCGCCGCATCCCTGTCGGTCGACGCGCGATGGTGGTCCGCTCTCGCCCGCGCGACGGTCGTCCATCTGCTGGCGCATCCACCGTGGCGCGCAATTGCCCGCGACCCGCTTCTCATCGCGTGCACGGCTTGCGTTGCAACCGTCATCTACCTTTACGCGCGAGGACCGACCGCGGCCGAGTTCCTCGGGCGCCAGGTCTCGCTCTATCCGCCGGAAAATCTGACCACCCTCGCCTATGCGCTTCTGTTCATCCGCGTCACATGGGCCATCTACAGGCACCGCGCCGGGGTTTGCACGCATCTCGGTGTTGCCGGCCGCGAACTCGTGGCCTGGCACCTTGCACCCCTCGCCGTGTCATTCCTGCTGCCCCGGCGCCTTTCGGCATTCCTTTGGTTCGTCGGTCCGGCAAACCGCGATTGGCAGTCGGGCTATGATCCTGTGGCCGGCTTGCACCTCTATGCAGAGGCCTTCGTCGCCGGGTTTCATCTCGCGCCGTGGGCTGCCGCGTTGGCGACCGTGCTCGCGATGGCCGCCGCGTTCCAGTTTCGCCGCTTGCCGCCGGCGGGACGCGCCGCGCTCATGTTGGTGGCGGTATCGTCGGTTGCGGTTCTGATCCATCCCCAGCATCAGCCGCGATTCCTCGCCTCCTGGATATTCTCGCTCTGGATCTGTGCCGGTGCGGGCGCGGGGCTCCTGTTCGAGAGGTTCGCTGCCAAGCTGTCCTGGCCGCTGCTCGCGATTATCGTTGCCGGAGCGATCACAACGCTTGTCGCGGGCAGCCTTTGGCAATCGCCATCGCGGCGCGCCGCGTTCGACGCTGCGCGCGCCGACGGTGGGACGAGCGACCTCGACCTCGTGCGGCCCTACCTGGCGGAGCTCGACGGCGCCCATGTCGTCATGTTCGCGACCACATTCGGGATGAGCAAACTGTTTCAGTGGATGTTGCGCGAGCATTGCCGGTGCAAGATTATCGTCGAAGACCCAGGAATCAATGGCGCCCAGTCACGCGAGCAGGTGCGCGACATGATGGCTGACTTGGCGTCACGCTCGCGGGCGGACGTGCTGGTGGTCATCGACGCTCCGACAAGCCCCTATTCGCTCGCCGCGTTGGGCTGGATCTATGACAAGATGGCCGGCATTCCCGAAGCGATGGCCCAGCAAACCCGCTTTGTTCAGTTCACCGCCTACGCACTTCCCGGCCTGGGAGCACGTGCGACCCTCTGGCGAAAAGTAGAACGCACCGGCGCACGGGGTGATATGACGGCAGAACGAGCGGCCCCGCGTTTCCTGGACAGCCGTATGGCGCGCCGTTAAAAGGGCGCGCACCCGGAAAATCACCGGTTCCAAAACATAGAGGCGAACCACGTAGTGTTCCCAAGCGAAGCAAAATGAGCGGCGTCAACGACATCCGGTCAGCCTTCCTGAAATATTTCGAACAGCACGGTCATGCAATCGTGCCGTCGTCACCGTTGGTGCCGCGCAACGACCCGACCCTGATGTTCACAAATGCCGGCATGGTGCAGTTCAAGAACGTGTTCACCGGGCTGGAGCGTCGTCCCTACGTGCGCGCGGTCACAGCGCAGAAATGCGTGCGCGCCGGCGGCAAGCACAACGATCTCGACAACGTCGGCTACACGGCGCGCCATCACACGTTCTTTGAGATGCTCGGCAACTTCTCGTTCGGCGATTATTTCAAGGAGCACGCGATCGAGCTCGCCTGGAACCTGATCACCAAGGAGTTCGGCTTACCGGTCGACCGCTTGCTGATCACCGTCTATATCGACGATGACGACGCGTTCCAGTTGTGGAAAAAGATATCTGGCCTGCCCGAACGCAAGATCCTCCGCATCGCCGGCTCCGATAATTTCTGGGCCATGGGCGAACTTGGCCCGTGCGGCCCGTGCTCGGAGATCTTCTACGACCACGGCCCGCACATTGCGGGCGGCCCGCCCGGCTCGCCCGAGGCCGATGGCGACCGCTTCGTCGAGATCTGGAATTTGGTCTTCATGCAGTTCGAGCAGCTCGCCGGCGGCGAGCGCATCAGTCTGCCGCGCCCCTCGATCGACACCGGCATGGGAATCGAGCGTCTCGCGGCGGTGCTGCAAGGGACCCACGACAACTACGCGATCGACCTTTTCGGCGCGCTGATCCAGGCGGTTGCCGATGCGACCGGCGTCGATCCAACCGGCGCGCTGAAAGTGTCGCATCGGGTGATCGCTGACCATCTGCGGGCGTCATCATTCCTGGTTGCGGACGGCGTGCTGCCCTCGAATGAAGGGCGCGGCTATGTGCTTCGCCGCATCATGCGCCGCGCCATGCGTCATGCCGAACTCCTTGGCACCAAGGAACCACTGATGTGGAAGCTCGTGCCCGTGCTCGTGCGCGAGATGGGGCAGGCCTATCAGGAACTCATCCGCGCCGAGTCACTGATCAGCGAAACCCTCAGCTCGAGGAGCGCCGCTTCCGCGACACGCTGAAACGCGGGCTCGCGATCCTCGACGAGGAGACCAAGGACCTTGCCCGCGGCGCGCGGCTCAAGGGCGAAACCGCGTTCACGCTCTACGACACCTACGGGTTTCCGCTCGACCTCACCCAGGACGCGCTGAGATCACGCGGCATCAACGTCGACGTCGAGGCGTTTACGGCCGCGATGGAAAAGCGAAAGAAAAAGCACGTGCGTCGTGGGCCGGCTCCGGCGATAGCCAAGACCGAATTGCATCTGGTTCCCTTTGCGCGACAAATCCGGCGCCACGGAATTTCTTGGATACGAGACCGAAGCTGTGCAGGGATCGTGCAGACGATCATCCGTGGCGGTCGGAGGTCGAGAACTTGGGCCGGCGAAAGCGGAGAGGTCATATGCTCAACCAAACGCCGTTCTACGCAGAGGCTGGAGGCCAGGTCGGTGACACTGGCACTGGATGAGGCGGCCTCAGACGTGCCTCCGTTGCTCGTGTCCTTACACCCACAAACATGCTGGCGATGTGTTTCGCGCACAGCGTGAAGGTTGAAAATCGGCGCGCTGCGCTTGGTGCCGCGCTCCGCCTCGATGTCGATCATGGCGTCGCAGCGAAATCCGCGCCAACCACTCGGCAACCCATCTGCTGCACGAGGCGCTGCGCCAAGTGCTCGGCGATCATGTGGCGCAGAAGGGCTCGCTGGTCGCGCCGGACCGGTTACGGTTCGACTTCTCGCACCCCAAGCCGCTTGACGACGCGGAGATCGCCAAAGTCGAGGATCTCGCCAACGCGCAGGTCCTGCGCAACACGCCCGTCACCACGCGCCTGATGGCGGTCGATGAGGCGATTTCGTCCGGCGCGCGCGCGCTGTTCGGGGAGAAATACGGCGAGGAAGTTCGTGTCGTAGCCATGGGGGAGGAGCCGGAGCGTCCCGGTGCCAACGCCATGGGATGGTCGGTTGAGCTTTGCGGCGGCACGCACGTCAAGCGAACGGGCGACATCGGGCTGATCAGCGTCATCGGCGAGAGCGCGGTCGCCGCCGGCGTGCGCCGCATCCAGGCTATGACGGGCGACGCCGCGCGACACCACCTCACCGACGAGAGCCAGAAGCTGCGCAATCTCGCCGCGCTGATGAAGGCGCCGGTCGCCGAGATCGACGCGCGGGTGACGCAGCTCTTGGACGAGCGCAAACGACTCGATCACGAGCTTGTCGAGACCAAGAAGAAACTCGCGATTGGCGGGGCTGCGGCGGGCCCGGCGTCCAATATTATTGAGGTCAACGGCACCAAGTTTTTGCGCCTCATGGTCAATGGCCTCGCCAATACCGAGCTCAAGTCGCTCGCCGACGAGGGTAAGGCCAAGGTGGGGTCTGGTGTCGTTGCGGTCGCCAATACGGCGCCGGACGGCAAGGGCGGCCTCGTGGTCGGCGTCACCAACGATCTCACCGACCGCTTCAACGCGGTCGAGCTCGTACGCAAGGGCGCAGAGGCGCTCGGCGGCAAGGGCGGCGGCGGGCGTCCCGATATGGCGCAGGCCGGCGGCCCCGACGGCAGCAAGGCCGAGGCCGCACTCGCGGCGATCGCCGCCGCGATGGCAAGTTAGCACTCTCGATCCCGGTGGCGAAGTGCTGCCCTCTTTCCTGAAGAGAGGTGCGCCGGGCGCGATGCGCGCTACGAATACTACGCCGCCGACATCGCCTTGGTCAGATTCGCCGACACGTGATCCAGGAAGTCAGTGGTCGAAAGCCATTTCTGATCGGCGCTCACCAGGATCGCCAGATCCTTGGTCATGAACCCCTGCTCGACGGTGCCGACCGTGACCTTCTCCAGCGTTGCGGCAAAGCGCGCGAGCTCGGCGTTGTTGTCGAGCTTGGCGCGATGCGCAAGTCCGCGCGTCCACGCAAAGATCGACGCGACCGAGTTGGTGGAGGTTTGCTCGCCGCGCTGATGCTGGCGGAAGTGGCGGGTCACAGTACCGTGCGCGGCCTCCGCCTCCACCACTTTGCCGTCCGGTGTCATCAGCACCGAGGTCATCAGGCCGAGCGAGCCATAGCCTTGGGCGACCGTGTCCGATTGCACGTCGCCATCGTAGTTCTTGCACGCCCAAACATAACCGCCCGACCATTTGAGCGCCGCCGCCACCATGTCGTCGATCAGCCGATGCTCGTAGAAGATCTTTTTCTTCTCGAACTCGGCCTTGAATTCCTGCTCGTAGATCTCCTGGAAGATGTCCTTGAAGCGGCCGTCGTAGACCTTGACGATCGTGTTCTTGGTCGAGAGGTAGACCGGATAGCCGCGATTGAGCCCATAATTGAGCGAGGCGCGCGCAAAATCGCGGATCGAGTCATCGAGATTGTACATCGCCATGGCGACGCCGCCGCTCGGGAACTGGAACACCTCACGCTCGATCTTCGTTCCATCCTCGCCCACAAAGGTGAGCGTCAGGGTGCCCTTGCCGGGCACCCTGAAGTCAGTCGCCCGGTATTGGTCGCCGTACGCATGACGGCCGATGATGATCGGCTTGGTCCAGCCCGGAACCAGCCGCGGCACGTTCTTGCACATGATCGGTTCGCGGAAGATCACGCCACCCAGAATGTTGCGGATGGTACCGTTGGGCGAGCGGTACATGTCTTTGAGGCCGAACTCTTTCACGCGTGCTTCGTCCGGCGTGATAGTGGCGCATTTCACGCCGACCCCGACCCGCTTGATCGCGTTGGCGGCGTCGATTGTGATCTGGTCGTTGGTCTCGTCGCGCTTTTGAATGCCGAGGTCGTAGTAGAGAAGCTCGATATCGAGATAGGGATAGATCAGTTTGTCCTTGATGTATTGCCAGATGATCCTGGTCATCTCGTCGCCGTCGAGCTCGACGACCGGATTGGCAACCTTGATTTTAGCCATGAGAAACCTTTCGGAACACGACGCGCGCTTGGAGGAGACAGGCGATAATGCCGGCGGGCGTCGCTATAGCACCGGCAACGGCGCGGAGAAAGTCGATAGGCACGACGTCGCGCATGCCTAATTCGTGCGCAGAGCAAAATGCGATCACCGGGCTGGTCCCGGCGATTCCGATCCCCGTGGCGTTGCCGTGCCTTAGCAAGCGAGACGACTGGACAAAACCGACCAGGACGGCTGCGGGTTCATTGCGCAAAGCGCGCTTCGACTGGAGCGCGGATCTCTGCGATCCGATCGTACTGGTGCAGGATTGCCGGCAGGTTGCCGTCCACGGTTCGCACGCGCCGGTCGACACCTACGACATAGCGCGCCGCTGGCTCGATCCCCATGGTCGCGACCAGGACATTGTTCTCCACGATGACCGAAGGCACGTCGCTGGTTGCGTGCGCTATCAGGTTGTGGAACGCCGTATCGGCACCGATCTTGCGCCGTACCCGCAGCGGCACGGCGGCAAGGCGCGCCGTCATCCGCTCGAGATAGGCCATGACTGCGCGGGTGCCGCCGAGCACAACACCGCAGCAGCTGATGCGCTCCGGTGCGATCGCCTCGAACTCGGCAGGTGTGAGAAAAAGCCGCATATAGAGCATGTTGGTCGGCTCGTTGCCGATCGTCTTGGCCGCGCCTTCAAGAAAGAAATGGCAGTTCGGCCCCATCATGCCCGCGAATGGATGGGCCTGGAAAAGAACGTCGCGCACGTCGCTGATGAGTACCTCGTCATAGCGTTCGCCGAATTGCCGCAGGTAGCGGACGAACAGCTCGAACCGGTAGGCATGGATCGGCCCGTGCAGACGCCGAACGAACCACACGCGACGCGGCTCTACTCCCTGAGTGCGCAAATAGGCTGCAAGGCTGCGATCGGCGAGGCCGATCAGCATCACGACCGCTCCCGTGTAGCCGGCCTGCCGCAGCGAAGAGATGAAGATGCGAACCTGCGCGACGCTCATGCCGACCGCAGCGCCGAGGACAAGGCGGCGGGCATCCGATTGCGCGTGGTCAGCAGCCAAGCTTGCTCTCCCCAGCGATTGGCAGCGTCGGCCGCCAGCCTCCGATTGGAGCCGGTTCGTGTCGAAAGAGTGGTGTTGCCCCAAGCCGGTCGTTCCAAACCGCCTCGGGCCTTAGCCGATCATGGGCCGGCTCGTTGATAACCGAGATACGCGGGAAAAACCCACGCATGACGGCGCAGAGGTGGTTCGATAGAAAGGCAGCCATGCCCGGGGCCGGAACCGACAAGACCAGGAATTGGGTGGAGATCGAGGGACCGGTCGTGATCTTGGTCGAGCCGCAGCTCGGCGAGAACATCGGCGCGGCGGCGCGCGTCATGGCGAACTTCGGCCTGTCCCGCCTGCGCCTCGTGGCGCCGCGCCAGCCTTGGCCCAATGCCAAGGCCAGTATGATGGCGGCCGGCGCCGATCGCGTGCTCGATGCGGCGCAGCTCTTCGACACCCTCGCTGCAGCGATTGCCGACTGCACGTTCGTGCTCGCGACCACCGCCCGCGCCCACGATCAGGCGAAGCCGGTGCTCTCGCCAGAAGCAGCCGCGCGCGAATTGGCGCCCCGAATCGCCGCGGGCGAACCCGGGGCGATCGTGTTCGGCCGCGAACGCATCGGCCTGCTCAACGAGGAGGTCGCGGCCGCCGACTGCATCGTTACGTTCCCGGTCAACCCGGCCTTCGCCTCGCTCAACCTCGCACAGGCAGTCGCCATCATGGGCTATGAGTGGTTCAAGCTCGGCGCCGGCGGCGCTCTGCCGTTTGTGATGCCGCGCAAATCCGGCGCAGCGCCCAAGCAGCAGCTCGCCGCGTTCTTCGCCAATGTCGAGCAGGAGCTCGATCGGGTCGAGTTCTTTCGGCCGGCCGAAAAGCGCGAAACCATGTTGGTCAACCTGCACAACATCTTTGCCCGCATGCAGCCGACGCAGCAGGACATCCAGACCTTGCACGGCGTCATCATGGCGATTGCGGAAGGCCGCAAGGGGCCGGCGCGCGGCGGCATTCTCGATGGTGAGGAGGCTGGAAAGCTACGCACGCTTATCGCCGAACACAGCGCCGGCCGCGTGCCCTCGGAACGGGGCCCGGTGCGCGGGCTAGCGCGGCTCCTGCGCAGGAACCCGACCGAGGCCGAGCGCGTCCTGTGGGGGGCGATGACCAGGGATCGGCGGTTCGCGAGCCTCTCGTTCAAGCGCCAGGTGCCGGTCGGTCCTCACATCGCCGACATTGTGTCATTCCCGCTGCACGCCGTGATCGATATCCTGCCGACCGAGGAGAGCGTTGATGCTGCCCGCGCGCGCGCGCGCAAACGGACGTGGCTCGCCGAGCGGGAATATCAGGTAGTCGAGGTTGCGGCGGCGAACATTGAGACCGACGCGCGCGCCGTACTGGATCGCTTGGCGGGACTGTTCGCCCACCACACCCCATCGTCGTGACGAAAGCCTGACCGCAATGCTGCACGACCTGCTGTATCAGGAAAGCTCGTTCGGGGTGTTCCTGCTGGTCACGGTCATCCTAGGCGGCGGGGCGGCCTGGCTCGCCGGGCGGGCAGTCGCGATCGCCTGGAGTCGGTGGTGGCTGGTGGTTGTCTATGGGCTCCTGATCGGCTTTGCGGTGCGCTTCATCCACTTCGCGCTGTTCGGCGCTACGCTGCCCTCGCCACACTATTTCGCTGTCGACACCCTGTTTGCATGTGTCTTCGGGCTTTGCCGGTTTTCGCGTCACCCGCGTACGCCAGATGGCACGCCAATACGGGTTTTTGCGCAGCGGCACCGGGCCGCGGGCGTGAATATTGCAAGGAAGATAAGTGACATTTGCGCCGATTGGCGCTTGAATCCACCCGATCGCACAAGTGCCGCCGATTTGAAGTTCCTACAGCGGTTGCCGCAAGCGCGTAAAGGAACGTCAAAACGAAAAGCGACACTGGAATCATAGATTTGCTAGTGTCCCCGTGCTTCCGAAGTTCGTGTCGGGGGTTGCTGCGATGTATTACGAACTTCGGACACAGAGCACTAGCCTGAAACACCGCGGACTGCGGAGCGACAGAAGGGACCAGTCATGAAACGGACGAAGGCGAATGGGATCGCGCTCGGCCTCGCTTTGGGTGCGAGCCTTGCGCTCGCAACCACGGCGTCGGCGGAGGTCAAATTCGGGATCGGCGGCCCGCTCACAGGCGGTAGCGCCGCATTTGGGGCCCAGCTCAAGAACGGCACCGAACAGGCGGTTGCCGACATCAACGCAACCGGCGGCATTCTGGGGCAAAAGATCACCACCGAGCTCGGCGACGATCGGGCCGATCCGAAGGAAGGCGTATCGGTCGCCAACAAGTTCGTCGGCGACGGCGTGAAGTTCGTGATCGGGCACTTCAATTCCGGCGTCACCATCCCCGCGTCCGACGTCTACCAGGAGAACGGTATCCTGGAGATCACGCCGGCCTCGACCAACCCGAAGGTGACCGACCGCGGGCTGTGGAACATCTTCCGGACCTGTGGCCGCGATGACCAGCAGGGTGCGGTGGCGGGCGATTACATCCTGAAGAATTACAAGGGCAAGAAGATCGCTTTCATCCACGACAAGACCACCTACGGCCAGGGTCTCGCCGATGCCACCCGCGGCGTCATCAACAAGGGTGGCCTCAAGGAAGTGCTCTATGAGGGTGTCAACAAGGATGACAAGGACTTCTCCGCGGTGGTGTCCAAGGTGAAGGCGTCCGGCGCCGACCTGATCTACTGGGGTGGGCTGCACGACACCGGCGGCCTGATCCTGCGCCAGATGCGCGACCAGGGCATCAAGGCCCCGCTGATGGGCGGCGATGGCATCGCCGACGACGAATTCGCCGCCATCGCGGGACCCGGCTCCGAGGGCACGCTGATGACCTACGGCCCTGATCCGCGCAAGCGGCCGGAGGCGAAGGATGTGGTGGCAAAGTTCCGCGCCAAGAATTTTGAGCCGCAGGCCTACACGCTGTACAGCTATGCCGCCGTGCAGATCATCAAGCAGGCAGCGGAAGCGGCGAAGTCGCTTGACCCGAAGAAGATCGCCGACAAGATGCACTCGGGCATGAAGTTCTCCACCGTGATCGGCGACCTCTCGTATGACAAGAAGGGCGACGTGACCCGCCTCGATTACGTGGTCTACGTCTGGAAAAAGAACCCGGAAGGGAAAATCACCTACGTAGAGATCGAGTAGGAAAGCGCTTATCCCGAAAATACTTTGGCGCGTGACGGTCCCGGGTCTGCAGCGCACCACTTCGTGATGCGCCGCGCCCGGGACACGCTTTTCATCCAATCTTCCCCAACGCCGGAAACCATTCCAAGAGCCAAAACGCCGCTTCGCTGACCCAGCCGGTCAGAAACGCAATCCCGGTGAGCACGAGCAGACCGCCCATCACCTTTTCGACCAGCGCGAGATGACGGCGAAAGCGCGCAATGGCGGCCATCGCCGGTTCGACCGCGACGGCAGCAATCAGAAACGGAATGCCGAGCCCGGCCGAGTAGACCGCGAGCAGGCTTGCCCCCTTGGTGACGGTCTCCTTGGAAGCGGCCACCGCCAGGATGGCAGCGAGCACTGGCCCGATACAGGGCGTCCAGCCAAACGCGAACGCCAAGCCCATCGCATAGGCACCCCAGATCCCGACCGGCTTCGGCATCGCCGGCCGCTTTTCCCGCATCAACAGACCGATCGGAGTCAAACCGAGGAAATGCAGGCCCATCACGATGATGACGGCGCCGGCAATGATCGCGAGCTGCGGCGAGAACCGCAGCACCAGCGCGCCGATCGCGCTCGCACTCGCGCCGAACGCAATGAACACAGTGGAAAAGCCGGCCACGAACAGGAGCGCCGCCCCCAGAGTGTCGCGCCACACCAATGGTTCCGGCTCTGCGTCGGCGAGCCGCTCAAGTGACGTGCCCGCGAGGTAAACGAGATAGGGCGGCACCAGCGGCAGCACGCAGGGCGACAAAAAACTGAGCAGGCCCGCGAGGAATGCGGCCAGCAGGGAGACTTCGGCGGCCATGGCGCTTTCATGCTCTGGCGGACGCCGCCGCGCAAGCTCGCCGGTGGCGCCTGTTTCAAGTTGTGAAAGAAGTTGAACGTCACAACTAACCCCGTTGACCAGCCTGACGAAATGGGTTCCGTTTTCAGACACCCCGGAGGGCTGTGCGTGACCCGCAACCTGATCACCGATGTGCCCGGCATTCTGGTCGGCAACGCAGACGATGCCCGGCTCGCCTCAGGCGTCACCGTGCTGCTGTTCCAGGAACCGGCGGTCGCATCGATCGACGTGCGCGGTGGCGGCCCCGGAACCCGCGAGACCGACCTCCTCGACCCACAAATGACGGTGACGCGCATCGACGCGATCGCGCTTTCCGGCGGCTCGGCGTTCGGCCTCGACGCGCCCAGCGGCGTGCAGGCCTACCTGCGCGAGCAGGGCCGCGGCTACCAGGTCGGGGGAGCGCGAGTGCCGATCGTGCCGGGCGCAATCCTGTTCGACCTGCTCAACGGCGCCGACAAGGACTGGGGTCGCTATCCACCCTATCGCGAACTCGCCTACGCGGCGGCAGCGAGTGCGGCGGCGGATTTCGCACTCGGCAGCGTCGGGGCTGGCACCGGTGCCACCACCGTCAACCTCAAGGGCGGCATCGGGTCCGCATCAACGGTGACGGCGGACGGCCTTGTCGTCGGCGCGCTCGCGGCGGTCAACGCTGCCGGCAGTGTGGTGGTAGGAGACGGCCCGTGGTTCTGGGCCGCTCCGTTCGAAGAGAATGGCGAATTCGGTGGGTGCGGCTTTCCCTCGCCGCTCCCGCCCGACGCGCTCCGCCCGCGCACCAAGGGGGCCCTGCGGGTCGCCACCGCGCTCGTCGTCGTCGCAACCGATGCGCAGCTGACGAAGTCGCAGACGAAGCGTTTTGCGGTGATGGCACAGGACGGGCTCGCGCGTGCGAGCTATCCGGTGCACACCCCGCTCGATGGCGACGTGGTGTTCGCCGCCGCGACCGGCGCAAAACCGCTCGCGGAGCCGACCTTCGCATTCATGCGGCTCGGCGCGATCGCAGCCAACGTGGTGGCGCGAGCGGTGGCGCGCGGCGTTTACGAGGCGACCGCGCTGCCATTCGCGGGCGCGTTGCCGAGTTGGCGGGACAAGTTCGCGCGATAGCTTACCCAAATCGCTCGGCCCGGAACGGGCCCGGATCGAGGAACGGGGTCGCGCCGGTCAGCAGCTCGGCCATCAGCCGGCCGGTTGCCGGGCCAAGCGTCAGGCCCCAATGGCCGTGGCCATACGCGAGCCATAACCCGGACTGGCCGGGCGCGCGCCCGATCACCGGCCGCGAGTTCGGCAAAGCATGGCCGTGCGCCCATCCAGGGTGCCGGCTCGACCGGATCGCCGAGCGGGAAGAGCGCACGCGCGGCCGGCAGCAATCGGCCGAACTGCACCGGCGTAGGCCGCGCATCGCGCGCTGCGAATTCAACGCCGGTGGTGACGCGGATGCCCTGCTCCATCGGCGCGAGGCAATAGCCGTTGTCGGCGTCGAGCACCGGGCGCCCGAGCGCGGCGTTGCCCTTGGCGCGAAAGTGCCGGTGATAGCCGCGCTTGATGCCGAGGGGCAGATCGATGCGGAGCGGCCCCAGCACATCGGATGACCAGGGCCCGAGCGCAACAATCGATTCCGCCGCCTCGACCGTGCCGGACTCGGTTGCGATCCGCCAGCGGCTGCCGTCGCGGCGCAGCGTACGCGCGTCGCCGGTGAGCATGGTGCCGCCGAGCGCAGCAAAGCGCCGCGCATAGGCGCGGGTGAGCGCGAGCGGGTTCATCACCGAGACCACCTCCGGCAGGAAAATCGCGCGCCGGAACACCGGCTCGAGCGACGGTTCGAGCGCGCGCGCACCGTCGCGATCGAGGCTCGTGGTCGCGATTCCCAAGCTGGCGGCGAACTCGCGCTCGCGCGCCGTTCCGGTAAAGGAACGCTCCTCGCGGAAGAGCTTGAGCCATCCGGTCTTGCGCACATATTGCGCAGCATTCGACTCCGCGATCAGCGCCTCGTGCTCGGCGACAGCGCGGGCGAAAAACGGCCGCATCACATGCGCGGTCTCGACGATACGCTGCGGCCGCGACCAGGCCCAGAAGGAAGCAAGCCAAGGCGCCACGTGGGGCAGAAACGCGAGATGATAATTCGCTTGCGGAGCGCGCTTGAGCGCGATGCGTGCCAGCAGTCCAAGATCGCTTGGAAAGGCTTGGGGAAAAATGGTGTTGCCCTCGATGATCCCCGCATTGCCGAAGGAGGTCCCCTCACCGGGGCCGCCGCGGTCGATGAGCGCAACCGAAAGCCCGCGCTTGGCGAGATGCAGCGCAATCGAAGTGCCGACAATGCCGGCGCCGAGCACCAGCGCATCGGTACGGGCCATGAAGATCCCCGGAAGGAAGAAGGCGGGCGATGGCTTATATAGGATGGCCAGGCGAATTTGCGGCCCGTCGCTTTAATCCGCGCGGCAACCGGTTTGTCGCCCGCGTTGCCCGCTCGGAGCGCGCGTGTTAGGCGAGCCGGATCTGGAGGAACATATGGTTCGGCCGCTTCGTATCGCCCCATCCATTCTGGCCGCCGATTTCGCGCGGCTGGGGGAGGAGGTGCGTGCGATCGATCATGCAGGCGCCGACTGGGTGCACGTGGATGTGATGGACGGCCACTTCGTGCCCAATATCAGCATCGGTCCAGACGTGGTGAAGGCGATGCGCGGACACACCCGCAAGACCTTCGACGTGCATTTGATGATCGCCCCCTGCGACCCCTATCTCGAGGCCTTCGCCAAGGCCGGCGCCGACATCATCACGGTTCACGTGGAGGCTGGCCCACATATCCACCGGTCCTTGCAGGCGATCCGCGCGCTCGGCAGGAAGGCCGGCGTCACCCTCAACCCCGGCACGCCGGTCGAGACTGTCGAGAACGTCATCGATCTCGTCGACCTGATCCTGGTGATGTCGGTCAATCCGGGCTTCGGCGGGCAATCGTTTATCTCCGCTGCGGTCGAGAAGATCGCACGTCTGCGCGCCATGGCGGGGGCACGCGAGATCGACATCGAGGTCGACGGCGGCATCACGCCTGAAACCGCACCGCTGGTGGCCCGCGCCGGCGCCAATGTGATGGTGGCCGGCTCGGCCGTGTTCCGCGGCGGCACCGCCGATGCCTATCGGGCCAACATCGCGGCGATCCGCAATGCCGCCGCCATGGCACGCGGCGAGGCAGCTTGAGGCCATGATCCCACGCTACAGCCGACCGCAGATGACGGCGATCTGGGAGGCGCAGACCCGCTACCGGATCTGGTTCGAGATCGAGGCCCACGCCGCCGACGCCATGGCGGAACTCGGCCTGATCCCGAAGGAGGCCGCACAGGCAATCTGGGCCAAAGGCAAGAACGCGACCTTCGACATCGCCCGCATCGACGCGATCGAGCGTGAGGTCAAGCACGACGTGATTGCGTTTCTGACCCACTTGGCCGAGATCGTCGGTCCCCAGGCACGCTTCGTGCACCAGGGCATGACCTCCTCCGACGTGCTCGACACCTGCTTCAACGTGCAGCTCGTGCGCGCTGCCGACCTGCTGATCGGCGACCTCGATGAGCTGCTGGCTGCGCTCAAGCGGCGCGCGCTCGAGCACAAACTCACCCCGACCATCGGGCGCTCGCACGGCATTCATGCCGAACCGACCACCTTCGGGGTGAAGCTCGCGTTTGCCTATGCGGAGTTTGCACGGGCGCGCGAACGCATGGTGGCGGCCCGTCATGAGGTTTCGACCTGCGCGATTTCAGGGGCGGTCGGCACATTCGCGCAGGTCGATCCGCGCATCGAGGCGCATGTGGCTGAGAAGATGGGACTGCGCGTCGAGCCGGTCTCCACCCAGATCATTCCGCGCGACCGCCACGCCATGTACTTTGCAACGCTCGCAGTTGCTGCTTCCTCGGTCGAGCGGCTGGCAACCGAGATTCGCCACCTGCAGCGCACGGAAGTGCTGGAAGCCGAGGAGTTCTTCTCCGAGGGCCAGAAAGGCTCCTCGGCCATGCCCCACAAGCGCAACCCGGTCCTGAGCGAGAACCTGACCGGCCTCGCCCGGCTGGTGCGCGCCTACGCGATACCGGCGATGGAGAACGTGGCGCTCTGGCACGAGCGCGACATCTCGCACTCCTCGGTCGAGCGAATGATCGGGCCGGACGCCACGGTGACGCTCGATTTTGCACTGGCGCGGCTCGCCGGCGTGATCGACAAGCTCATTGTCTACCCGGAGAACATGCGGGCGAACCTCGACCGCCTGGGCGGCCTCGTGCATTCGCAGCGCGTGCTGCTGGCGCTGACCCAGAAGGGCGTCTCGCGCGAGGACGCTTACCGAATCGTGCAGGCGAACGCCATGAAGGCGTGGCGCGGCGAGGGTGATTTCCTCGCGCTGCTCAAGGCCGACCAGCAGGTCGCCCAGGCGCTGAGCTCGGCCGAACTCGAGGCTTCGTTTGATCTCGGTTATCACCTCAAGCATATCGACGCGATTTTTGCGCGCGTATTTGGCGCGCCGGGATGAGGCTCGGAGCCTTTGATGAGGGAAAGGGGGCCATAGATGAGAGAAGCGGGTCCATAGATGAGAGTCGCGGCGCAATTTCCTCATCTATGGTAAGTGTATGAATTTGTTGATATTATCGACGATTTTTGGCCATAGATGAGGATTTTTGCGGGAGACCTAGGGGATCGCACTCTCATCTATGATTGCACGAGCCGACTGACCTGAATCGCGTATGGTGCGCGCAAGCCCAACCTCCTCCACGATCGCAAAATGCCCTCCCTTCCCACCATCCTGGTCTTCGATTCCGGCCTCGGCGGATTGACCGTGCTGCGTGAGATCGCGCGGGCGCGACCGGATGCCAACTTCGTCTATGTGGCGGATGACGCTTTCTTTCCGTACGGCGCCCATGAGGAGTCGGCTCTGGTCGCCCGCGTGGTGCCGCTGATCGGCGGCTTGATCGCCGACCATGTGCCTGATCTCGTGGTCATCGCCTGCAACACCGCGTCGACCCTGGTGCTGCCGCACCTGCGCGAACGCTACACCGTGTCGTTCGTCGGCACCGTGCCGGCGATCAAGCCGGCGTGCGCGGCGTCAAAGAGCAAGCGGGTGTCGGTGCTCGGGACCCAGGCGACCGTGCGGCGCGAATATACTCGCACGCTGATCCGCGATTTCGGTCAGGGCTGCGACGTGAAGCTCGTCGGCTCAGCGCCGCTCGCCGGGATAGCGGAAGCAGCGCTCCGCGGCGAGGCGGTTGACGAGGCCGCGATCGCTGAAGCGATCGCGCCTTGTTTTGTGGACGAAGGCGGGCGCCGTACCGACACAATCACCCTTGCTTGCACCCATTACCCGCTGTTGCAGTCCAGGTTCGATCGGCTTGCGCCCTGGCCGGTGGCATGGATCGACCCCGCCCCGGCGATTGCACGCAGGGTGGTCGATCTCACCGGCCCTTCCACCGCCGAGCGCCGCGCGCCCGGCCGCGCCTTGTTCACCTCGGGACAGGCGCTCTCGCCGGCACTTGCCAAGGCGCTCTGGAGTTTTGGGCTGGACGGAGAGACGCGTGTCGCCGCGATTTAGCGGAGCTTGCGCGCCAAGTTTCGATCCGCGTTTTCAGCACTGAGATCATTGTATAATTTCAATAGCTTAATTCTATTCTCATCAAGTACTACTTGATGTTCGCCGTCGGCTGCGAAACGCGAGATCGAGGAGACCTCGGCCTCGGTGATTTCGGCATCACCAAGGACCCGCATGACAACCCAACCAGTTACGCAATGACGCGATTTGACACGGCCGACCTTTCTCCCTAGAACCCGCGCGCCCGCGGATTTCCGCGGGCATTTCGCGACCCGTGGTGCGGCCCTTAACGCTAGGTCCACACCTGTCGGCTCAGGGATGAGACCTTGGGCAAAGGAGGGCGCGTTTCCTCGCACACCAAACACCAAAACTGAGGACGCGATGACGAAGCGCAGTGAGGCGAAGTACAAGATCGATCGCCGGATGGGCCAGAATATCTGGGGCCGCCCCAAGAGCCCCGTAAACCGTCGCGAATATGGCCCCGGCCAGCACGGCCAGCGCCGCAAGGGCAAGCTCTCCGACTACGGCGTGCAGTTGCGCGCCAAGCAAAAGCTCAAGGGCTATTACGCCAATATTTCCGAGCGCCAGTTCCGCGGCATCTATGCAGAAGCGATCCGCATGAAGGGCGACTCTGGCGCCCACCTGATCGAACTGCTGGAGCGTAGGCTTGATGCGGCGGTCTATCGGGCGAAGTTCGTGCCGACCGTATTCGCGTCGCGCCAGTTCATCAATCACGGGCACATCAAGGTGAACGGCCGCCGGGTCACGATCCCGAGCTATCGGCTCAAGATCGGCGACACCATCGAGGTCAAGGAGAAATCACGCCAGCTTGCGCTGGTGCTGGAGGCGACCGCATTGCCCGAGCGGGACGTGCCCGATTACATCGAGGTTGACCACGCCAAGATGACCGCCAAGCTTACGCGCGTGCCGTCGCTCGGTGAGGTGCCCTACCCCACGCAGATGGAGCCGCATCTGGTGGTGGAGTATTACTCGCGGTGATTGGCTGTAGGATCGGTTGAGCGGGACGCGAAACCCGTCACTGCATCGAGAGCGGCGACGGGTTTTTGCCCCGGTCAAACCCGGGCTTCAACCCATTCTGGAAGATGCGCTCAGGCGGACGCGCCTTCCTTCACCGGCACGCCTCTTTCCTTGAACACCTGCTGTAGTTCGTTCGACTGGAACATCTCGCGTATGATGTCACAGCCGCCGACGAATTCGCCTTTGACATAAAGCTGGGGAATAGTCGGCCAGTTCGAATAGGACTTGATGCCCTGACGAAGTTCGTCGAACTCGAGCACATTAAGACCTTTGAACGGCACGCCGAGATAATCGAGAATCTGCACCACCTGGCCCGAAAAACCACACATCGGGAACTGTGGCGTGCCCTTCATGAACAACACGACATCGTTGGATTTTACTTCACTATCAATGAATTGTTCGATGCTCATGCCTTCCATCCTGTGTTTCGCCGGCGACCAATGCGCAGCGATTCAGCCCCGCGCCACGTACCCAAACATGTAGCGTACTTGCGGCTCATTCCCAAGAGGCAGCCGCATCGAGCTCAGGTTTGGCATCTCATGTCGCCCGCCGGAAAAAAGTCCCACTGACCAGGTGGGTGCTGATACCGGCGTTACCCGGCGCTTTGCCTTGACCCGCCTAGGAATTTTCCGTGCGCCGGCCTACGCTAGGACGCCCGCGTGGCCGAGTCGTGATGGGGGTGGTTTTGTCGCTCAAATCGCATGACATGAGCTTGGAACGGCAAACTTCGGCAGTTGCCCACCTGGGCAAGGTGCTGACAGCCTACCTCGATCGAATTCCCGGGCAGGACATTCGCTCCGTTGGCGTACGCATGGCGCTGGTCTTGGCGATGGTTGCCGCGACCACGGCTGTGATCGTTGCGTTGGTTGGCGTCGTCGACCTGCGCCACGTATTGGCCGTCTATTTCATTCCGGTCCTCGCAGCGACCCTGCGCTGGGGTTTCGCCGAGGGGCTGGCCGCGACATTTGCGAGCGCGCTGGCCGCGGCGTTTTTCTTTTACGACCCCATCTTCAGTTTCTACATCGCCAATCCGACAGAGATCGTCAGTCTTCTGATCTTCGCGGCGGCTGCCATCGTGATCGGGTACCTCGTGGCCGAGCGGCGCGCGGCGCAGCCCCAACAACCGGAAGACAATGTTCCGGTGACGAGCGCGGCGAGCCGGGTTGTGCGTGCCGTCGATCCGCCTGCAATCGACGCATCGGCCGGTGCAGGTACGGTTCCGGAGCGCGTCAAGGAATTCATCGCCCACGCCGGAGAAGCGACCTACTGCGATGGCTGTATCCAGGATCGGTTGGGCTTGAAGTGGCGCCAGCAGGTGCAACTGATCACCGCCACGTTGGCGGTCACCAAATCATTCAAGCGCGCGCAGGGTCCATGTTTCGCCTGCAATGAGGTCAAACAGGTCATCCACGCCGTACGGCGTGAATAGCTCATCGTGCGATTTGGATCAGTGCCCGGCCATGTGGCGGCCGATCTCGGTGAGATCGGCTTCGCTGGCCCGGGTTTCGTAGACCAACTGCCCGTTGAACATCACGACCACCCGGTCGGCGAGTTCGAGCAGTTCGTCGAGATCTTCGCTCACCAGCAGTACGGCAGCGCCGCGATTGCGCGCCGCCATGATCTCGGCGTGAATCTGCGCGACCGCAGCGAAGTCGAGGCCGAAGCACGGGTTGGCTGCAATCAGGATTTCCACGGCCCCACCGAGTTCACGCGCCAGCACCGTGCGCTGCACGTTGCCGCCGGACAATTCCCCGATCGGTGTCGCTTCAGAGCGGGTCTTGATCTTGTAGCGCTCGATCTTGCGCTGCGCCTCCGCCCGGAACTCGCCGCGATTGAGCCACCAGCCGCCCCGCGCAAAGGGCGCCTCATCGAATTCGCGGAATGCGAGATTGTCGGCGACGCTCATGCGGGCGACGCAGGCGTTCTTGAGCGGCTCCTCCGGAAGGAGGGAGAGCTTGTGCCGGCGCATCTCATCCCGGGTCGCGGAATAGCGCTCGCCGTGGATGTGGATGACGCCGCCCGTCGGCTCGCGCTGCCCAGCAAGCACTTCAATGAGCTGGCGTTGACCGTTTCCGGACACGCCGGCGACACCGACGATCTCGCCGCCCCGGATCGACAGCGAAAGATCGCGCACGGCCGGCTGGCCGGCGTCATCGAGCGCTGCGAGGTTTTCGACATCGAGCCGCGGCGCGCCGAATTCGCCGGTGCGTGCAGGCTGGACGGTCAACGCCTCGGCGCCGATCATGGTTCGCGCCATCGCATCCGGCGTGAGCTCCGCAACGCGGCCCTGTCCGGCAAGCCTGCCCCGCCGCAGGATGGTGACCTCGTCCGCGAACGCCATCACCTCACGGAACTTGTGAGTGATCATCAGGATGGTGAGCTCGCCCGTCACCACCATTGCCCGCAACATCCCGAGCACCTCATCGGCTTCGCCCGGGGTCAGGACGGAGGTCGGCTCGTCGAGGATCAGGAAGCGTCGGCGCAGATAGAGCTGCTTGAGGATCTCGCATTTCTGTCGCTCACCGGCCGAGATTGCCGACACCCTGGCCCGGAGCGGGATCCGAAACGGCATGCGCTCGAGGAAGGTTTCCAGCGCCTCTGTTTCGTGCTTCCAGTCGACGATCGCGGGCAGATGGTCGCGCGCCAGCACCAGGTTCTCGGTGACGGTCATGGCCGGTACCAGTGTGAAGTGCTGATAGACCATGCCGAGCCCGAGCGCATGGGCGGCTCGCGGATTGCCGATGTCCTGCTCACGCCCGCCAACGATGACATCGCCCGCATCGGGCCGGTAATAGCCCATGATGCATTTCACCAGCGTGCTCTTGCCGGCACCGTTTTCGCCGAGCAGCGCGTGAAACGTCCCGGGCTGGACCTTGAGCGAGACATCGTCCAGTGCCGTGAATTCGCCAAAGCGTTTGGTCATGGCGATGGCTTCGACGCCGAGCGCACCGCGCTCCTTGGGCGCGATGGTCATGCGATGGCGCCCGTGAAGGTCGTCGAGTTGCAGACTGCCCCAAACACACCGCCCTGCATCTTGACCATCTTGATCGCGTGGTCGTGGTTGCCCCTGTCGGTCGCACCGCAGCAGTCCTCGAGCAACAGGCACTCGAAGCCGCGATCGTTGGCCTCACGCATGGTGGTGTGAACGCACACGTCGGTGGTGATGCCGGTCAGCACGATGTTGTCGATTCCGCGCAGCCGCAGCATGAGTTCGAGGTCGGTGGCGCAGAACGAACCCTTGCCGGGCTTGTCGATGATCGGCTCGCCGTCCCTGGGCGCGAGCTCAGGGATTATCTGCCAACCGGCTTCGCCGCGTACCAGGATGCGGCCGCAGGGGCCCGGATCACCAATGCCGGCGCCAATCTTGCGCGAGCGCCAGCGTTTGTTGGCCGGCAGATCGGTGAGGTCGGGGCGATGGCCTTCGCGCGTATGAAAGATGTGGAAGCCCGCCCCGCGCATCGTGGCAAGCGTGCGCTTGATCGGCTCGATTGGCGCGCGCGTCAGCGACAGGTCGTAGCCCATGCGGTCAACGTAGCCGCCGATGCCGCAGAAATCGGTCTGCATGTCGATGACGATCAGAGCCGTATTCTGCGGACGCAGGTCGCCGTTGTAGGGCCATGGATAAGGATCCGCCGCAACGTAGCGCTCGGTCATGATCCGGTCTCCTATTTGGTGATCGACAGCTCGGCGGGCGCGCCCACCAACGTGCGCTTGGGCGAGCAGGTGATGATCATGATCAGCAGCGTCAGCACATACGGGGCCGCGTTGAAGAGATGATAGCCCTGGCTGACGCCGACCGACTGCAACGCCGGCCCGAGCGCGGCGGCGCCGCCGAACAGCAATGAAGCCCAAAGACAGAGCATTGGGTCCCAGCGGGCAAAGATAACGAGTGCCACTGCGGTGATGCCCTGACCGCTGGAGAGGCCTTCGTTCCAGCTGCCGGGATAGAACAGGGATAGGAACGAGCCGCCGATCCCAGCCAGGAAGCCGCCGAACATGGTGGCGCGCATACGGATGGCGTTCACCGAATAACCCATGGCGCGCGCCGCATCGGCGCTCTCGCCTGCGGTGCGCACGATCAACCCAGCGCGCGTGGTCCTGAGGGCCCAGACCAGAACGGGCGCCAGCGCGATGCCGATCAGGAATAGAACGTTGATGCGCAGCACCGCGCGCACCTGCGGAATGTCGCTCCACCAGCCGAAATCGATCGAGGGAAGGCGCGGCGCGGTCGGCTCGATCAGCGGCTTGCCGAGAAAAAACGCGAGCCCGGTTCCAAACAGCATCAACGCGATGCCGACCGCGATATCGTTGACCCGCGGCAGACCGCAGATCGACGCATGCAGCGCGCCCAGCGCAGCGCCGGCCAAGCCGGCCGCGAGCACACCGAGCCAGGGCGAGCCGGTCAGGTAGGAGACGCCATAGCCGCCCATCGCCCCCATGATCAGCGTGCCTTCGAGCCCCAGGTTGATGCGGCCGCTGCGCTCGGTGATGCACTCGCCCAGGCTGACGAACAGGAATGGCGTACTCACGCGGATCGCGCCGCCGAGCACCGCGAGCGGAACGGTCCATAATCCGATCGAAGCGTCTGCCATATCAGGTCGCCTTGCGCACGAACAACGGCAGCCGGCCATAGAGCGCGTCGCTCGCGAGCACGCTGACGAAGATCATGCCTTGGAGCACCAGCACGGATGCGTCCGGCAGGCCGAGCCGGCGTTGCAGCAGACCCCCGCTTGCGCCGATACCGCCGAGCAGGATTGCAACCGGAATGATGGCGAGCGGATTGTGGCGTGCCAGAAACGCCACCAGGATTCCCGTGAAACCGTAGCCGGCCGCCAGGTTGGCGTTGGTCCGCCCCTGTACGGCAGCGATCTCGACCATGCCGGCGAGACCGGCCGCCGCGCCGGCAAGAAAGCAGGTGATCAGTATCAGGCGGCCGACGCTCAATCCGACCACCTTGGCGGCACGGATGTTTCCGCCCGCGACCCGCGCCGCAAAGCCGAACACCGTATGATAGATCAGGATGTAGGAGAGCACCGCAGCGATGATGCCGAACGCAAATCCCCAATGCACGTCGGTGCCGGGAATAGTGCCGATCATGTTGACTGCGCCGATCTCGCGGGTCGAGGGCTTGTTGAGGCTGGTCGGGTCGCGCATCGGTCCCTCGACCAGGTGGTTGAGGATTGCGAGCGCTATATAGACGAGCAGCAAACTCGAGATCGTTTCGTTACGCCGCGGTACTGCCGCAACGCGCCGGCCAGCGCGATCCACAAGCCGCCCGCGATCATGCCGGCGCAGGCCATCGCGATCTGCACGGTCAGGGGGGGCGCTCCAGGGAGCGCCAGCGCCGCGCTGGTGGCAGCCAGCGCACCGATCAACAGCGCTCCCTCCCCGCCAATGATCACCATGCCGAGCTGTGCCGGCAGCGCAGTGCACAGCGCAGTCAGAATCAGCGGGGCGGCGCGGGTCAGCGTGTTCTGCCAGGAGAACCAAGTGCCGAACGCACCCTGGTACATGTAGAAATACAGATCGAGCGGGTTCTTGCCGAACAGCGCGACAAAGATGCCGAACATGACCAGCGCCGCCACAAGAGCAAGCGCCGGAATGATGACAAACTCGGCGGCGCCGCCGATCTTCTCGCGCAGCGCCGCCCGCCGATACTTGCCCGACTGGTCTATCCCGTTAAGGACATCAGCCTTCACGAAGTCGCTCCGACTACCCCGTCGATCAGATAATCCATCCTCTCGAGCTCCGGATCAGTCTGACCGCGGTTGACGCCGGAAGCGATGACGGTCTTGCCCTTGTTGTCGACGAGCGGGCCCTTGAAGATGACGTAGCTGCCGTCCGTGAGTTTCGCTTTCACCTCGTCGGCCTGCTTGCGGGCAGCTTCCGAAACCATCGCGCCATATGGCGAGACCTTGACCAGGCCTTCCTTGAGACCGCCGCGATAGAAGTTTGGAATGGTCTCGCCGGACGTGAACATCTTCACGAAGCGCGGATAGAGCACCTCCCAGTTCCACTCGGCGCCGGTCAGATAGGCCTTGGGGGCGAGGGTCGCCTGGTTGACATGATAGCCACAGACCATGGCGCCGCGACGCGCGGCATTCTCAACGACGGTCTTCGGGCCGTCGACGTGACAGGTGATGACGTCGACACCCTGGTCGATCAGACTGTTGGTCGCTTCCGCCTCCTTCACCGGCATCGACCAGTCGCCAGTGAAAATGACCTGCAGGGTGGCCTTCGGGTTGGCGAGCTTCGCCCCCATCGCGAATGCGTTGATGTTGCGCAGGACCTGCGGGATAGGCTTGGCGGCGACAAACCCGAGCTTGCCGGATTTGGTCATGTGTCCGGCAACGATGCCGCTCACGTGCTGAGCTTCGTCGATATAGCCGAAATAGCTCCCGGCGTTCTTCGGATCCTTCTCGCTCCACAGCCCACCGCAGTGCTCGAAGCGGAGCTTCGGAAACTTGCTGGCGACCTTGATCATGTGTGGGTTGTAGTAACCGAACGAGGTTGGGAACAGGAGGGTGGCACCGTCGAGATTAATCATGGACTCCATGGTCTTCTCGACAGCGTCGGTCTCGGGAACCTTCTCTTCCTCAACGACCTTGATGTCCGGTAGCTTCTTCAGAGCCGCGGCGCCTTGAGCGTGCGCCTGGTTGTAGCCGTAGTCGTCGCGCGAACCGACATAGATGAAGCCGATCGTCGTCTCTTTGGCGAACGCCGCACGCAGTGGCAGCGCCGTCGCCAGTGTCATTGCGGCCGTACCTTGCAGCAGGTGTCTGCGGGAAACCTGGTCGAACATCATGGGGTGGTCCTCTTTGGGGATCGCGGCTCTTCCCCCGCCCGGGCAGGACGAGTCGTCAATCGTTGGATGACGCCGATTTCGCAAACGCCATGCCAAGACCAACGGGCCTCAGGGCATCCGCCAATCGCATTGAATCATTTCGAGTTTTTCGGGTGCCGCCGGGTCCCCGGCAGGTGGTTGCCTAAACAATAGGCAATAGCTGTCAGCTTGTATGCAATTTCAGCACACTAGGCTGGTGGCGTCCCGGTCTGCAGCGCGAGCGCGTGCAGTTTGCCACCCATCTCAGCCTTGAGCGCCTCATAGACGATCTGATGCTGCTGCACGCGCGACTTGCCGCGAAAGGACTCGGCAATCACCGTGGCGGCATAATGGTCGCCGTCACCCGCCAGATCTTGAATCGTTACCTGGGCATCAGGAATTTGCGCTTCGATCAAGCGCTTGATTTCGCCGGCATCCATCGCCATAGCGCGCCTCCGTGCGGATCATCGAACACGCTTGTTGTGGCAAATATCAGACGAGAGTCGTCCGTTTGCTGGCGCGTGTCCCGGAAAGTGGATGCCGGTTTTCCGATGAGGACATGCGCAAAAAAGATTCTAGAGCGCATCCCGATTCTTTGCGATCGGGATGCGCTTTAGTGTCGATTGCGATGTCGTATCGAGCAGGCCGCAAGGTGTGAAACGCACCGCGCGATCGAAACAGAAAGCGGCAATATGATCAGTTGCCATCGCCGTGTTTGGTCAGCAGAGCCCAGCAATTTCAATATATTGACGCCGCCTGCCGCCCCGGGCACGCTGCCCCGGCTGGTGGGAGAATCCCAAAATGACTGGACCTGACATCGGCGAGCATCGCGTCACACGCTGTTTAGCTCTGCTGTTCTGCCTCACATTTGCGACCCCGGCCGGGTCGGAGCCGACGCCCCAGCAGATATCGGCGATTCGAAGCGCCTGCGTCTCGGATTTCATGGCGAATTGTTCGGGCGTGGAGCCCGGTGGAGCCGACGCACTTGCGTGTCTGCAGCGCAATGTCGCGAACCTGTCTGCCAATTGCCAAGCCGCGGTCAACGCCGCGGGAGCGCCAGCCGTACCTGCGGCTCCCGCTGCACCTCCCGGAGTGGCTGCTACGCCGCAGCCAGCGCCGTCACCGCCAGCGCCCGCTGTCGCTTCCCCGGCCCTGCCCCGCCCGCCGAGTTCCCAGCAGCAGGCGGCGATCCGCAATGCATGTCGGTCCGACTTCATCGCCAATTGCACTAGTGTCCAGCCCGGCGGCCCCGAGGCGCTGGCGTGCCTGCAGGTCAACGCGGCGCGACTCTCGTCAGCGTGCCGGCGAGCCGTCGCCGCGGTTGGCGGCGCCGCCGCGCGGCCACCCGCCGGCGTCGCTGCACCTCCAGCCGCGACGATCGCGCCGCCTCCGATGCCCGAGTTGCCGCTGCTTGCGTTGTTAGCCATTCATCGGCGCTGTCGGCTCGACATTCTCACCAGATGCCCGCTGCCGCCGGGTCGCGCCCGCATCAAATGCCTGGTGGCAAACACGTCGGCACTGACGCCGCGCTGCCAGGGCGCCTTGGCGCAGGCGCGCGCAATGGCACGCTAAAACTGCGACCTACTCCAGGCCGAACGTCGCGAACTCCGACGCTTGCCTTGGTGATCGCGCTGGCGGAAGCGGCGTCGGCATAGCCCCCGCGACGCATTGACGATTGCGCCCTCGCAAGGCGCGTCAGGTTCATGGATCTGACAAGGTGCCCGCCATGTAGGCCGGCAACCAGCGCTCGAACCGCTCGCTCAAGGCTTCCACCAAAATGGGCCGCTGACCCGCGATCACCAATGTCTCGCCACCGGTTGAACCAATCCACGCGACCGGTACGCCGGCAAGGGCTGCACGCGCGACGATCGCGTCGACAGCTCCGGCATGCACGGTCGCCACGTAACGTGCCTGATCCTCGCCGAACCAGAATGCGTGCGCCGGAATGTCTTCCGGCGCGTTCACGAGCGCCGCGCCGATGCCAGACGCGATTGCCATTTCGGCAAGTGCCACCAGCAGGCCGCCATCCGACACGTCATGAGCGGCTGTTGCAATGTTCTCGTGGATGAGAATGCGCATGAAATCGCCGTTGCGGCGCTCGGCCGCCAGGTCAACCGGCGGCGGTGCACCTTCCTCGCGTCCGCAGATGTCGCGCAGATAGATCGACTGACCGAGCCAGCCTTCGGCTTCGCCGATCAGCAGGATCGCTTCTCCGGTGGCCTTGAAGGCGAGCGTCGCCGACCGGGTGAAGTCATCGAGCAGGCCGACCGCGCCGATCGTCGGCGTCGGCAGAATCGCACGCCCGTTGGTTTCGTTGTAGAGCGAGACATTGCCCGACACGATCGGGAAATCGAGGGCGCGACACGCCGCCCCGATGCCGCGGATGCAGCCGACCAATTGGCCCATGATCTCCGGCCGCTCGGGATTGCCGAAGTTGAGGTTATCGGTGACGGCAAGCGGGCGTCCGCCGACCGCCGTAATGTTGCGCCAAGCTTCCGCCACCGCTTGCTTGCCGCCCTCGAACGGATCTGCCTCGCAGTAACGCGGGGTCACGTCGGCGGTGAGGGCAAGCGCTTTTGGCCCATCCAACAGCCGCACGACCGCCGCGTCGCCGCCCGGACGCTGCACGGTGTTTCCGAGGATGACGTGGTCATACTGTTCCCACGCCCAGCGCTTCGCGCAGAGGTCGGGAGATCCGACGAGTTTCTCCAGCGCATCTGCAATCGACATTGGCGCACGCACTGCACCGGCAGCGATTACGGGACGCTTGGGCGTCTCCACAAACGGACGCTCGTACACCGGCGCTTCGTCGCCAAGCTCCTTGATCGGCAGGTCGACCATGATGTCGCCGCCGTGGCGCACCACAAAGCGCTTCGTCGGCGTGGTGCGGCCGATGACCGCAAAGTCGAGGCCCCATTTGCGAAAAATGGCTTCGGCTTGCGCTTCCTTCTCGGGCCGCAACACCATGAGCATGCGCTCTTGGCTTTCGGACAGCATCATCTCGTACGCGCTCATGCCCTGTTCGCGGCACGGGACGGTGTCGAGGTCGAGCTCGATCCCGAGATCACCCTTGGCTCCCATCTCGACCGCCGAGCAGGTGAGACCTGCGGCGCCCATGTCCTGGATGGCGATGACACAATCCTCGGCCATGATCTCCAGACACGCTTCCAGCAGCAGCTTCTCCGAGAACGGGTCGCCGACCTGCACGGTCGGCCGCTTGGCGTCGGAATCGTCGTCGAATTCGGCCGACGCCATGCTGGCGCCATGGATGCCGTCGCGCCCGGTCTTGGATCCAAGATAGACGACCGGCATGCCGACGCCGGTGGCCTTCGCGTAGAAAATCTTGTCCGTATCGGCGATCCCGACGGCCATCGCATTGACCAGACAATTGCCGTCGTAGCGGGGGTGGAAACGCAGCTGGCCACCCACCGTCGGCACACCGAACGAGTTGCCGTAACCGCCGATGCCGGCAACGACACCGGACACGAGGTGCCGCGTGCGCGGATGCGCGGGATCGCCGAACGACAAGGCATCAAGGCAAGCGACTGGCCGCGCCCCCATGGTGAACACGTCGCGCAAGATGCCGCCGACGCCGGTGGCGGCACCCTGATAGGGTTCGATGTAGCTCGGATGATTGTGGCTCTCCATCTTGAAGATCACCGCGAGGCCGTCGCCGATATCGATCACGCCGGCGTTTTCACCTGGCCCTTGGATGACCCAGGGTGCGTCGGTCGGGAGCGTGCGTAGATGAACTTTGGACGACTTGTACGAGCAGTGCTCGTTCCACATGGCGGAGAAGATGCCGAGTTCCGTGAAACTGGGCGCGCGCCCGATCAGCTTGAGGATGCGCTCGTACTCATCGGGAGTGAGTCCGTGTTCGGCTACAAGCGCGGGCGTAATGGGAGGTTCGTTGCGGGTCATGCGAACGACCCGGTAGAGCATGCGCTCGATGATGGCAACGGCTTGCGGCCGACCTACTGCGGCGTCTGGTTCCCCGCGTTGCCCTGGTCGTTGCCGGAGAGTGCAGCCGGATTGGAGGTCGCCTGGGTACCAGGGGCCGGCGGCTCGACGTCGATGATCTCCATCGCGTCGACGAACTCGTCGAGATGACGCTTGGTGTCCGACCTTACCGAAGACACGGATATGAGCCTCACCATCGTGAGCCCGACGAATATATCGCTGCGATAGACGTAATCGGTTTTGCCGCGATAGGTTTTCTTCGATTCCGCCGTGATCGCCGGATAACCGCGAAACTCGGCGACTCCGTTCGCCAACGGCGTGATCCTCTCGTCACCCTCCGAAGCCGCATCCATGACCAGGTCCTGAGCCTTGGTCTGGACGGACAGCAACTTCGCCGCCCGCACGAGGGCCGCCTTGTCGGGATGGCGGGTCGGGCTCTTGCCGAATTGACCGGCAACGACCGAACGCTCCGCCGAACACGCGAGTGGCTTGCAGGCCCACACCTGATAGCCGTTGGCCCGCGCTTGGGCGGCCGTCTGTGCCATCGCCCATTTCTCGGCATTGGGACTCTTGATGGTGACGCGCGTGCCCGGATGCTCCGGAGACGGCGGCAGGTTGGCCAGGTTGCCGGCACATGCTGCAAGCGTCAGGCTTGCCACCAGAATAATTGCGAAGCGCCCCACCGGATCCCCCATATTGGTGCCGCCGTGTGAAGTTCCTTGATGATGGCAGCAACGCTGAAAGGAACTTCTTCTCCACCGCACTAATTAGTGCCCCTTTGCTTGCGAAGTTCGTGAGGGTGATGCGATCAATCACGAACGTCGGAAGACATTGGATGCAACTATAGCGTGCTTCGCGGGTCCCTGTCGAGCAGACCCCAGTCACGCGGCGCGATCGAGCGCCTCCACGAGGCCGGCAAACAGACCGCGGCCGTCCGTGCAGCCCATGGAAGCCTCAACGTGGTTTTCGGGGTGCGGCATCATACCGAGCACGTTGCCACGATCGTTGAGAATGCCCGCTATCGCGTTGATTGCCCCATTGAGGTTCCAGGATGGGTCGCGGCTCCCGTTGGGAGCAACGTAGCGATAGAGCACGCGCCCCTCACCCTCGATGCGCGCGATGGTTTCTGCGTCGGCGACATAATTGCCCTCGCCGTGGGCGACCGGCACCTTGATCACCTGGCCGGCGTTGTAGCCGCGGGTGAATGGCGTGTCGGACCGCTCGACCCGCAGATAGACATCCCGCGAGATGAACTTGAGCGCCGCATTGCGCATCAGCACGCCCGGCAGCAGGCCGGCCTCACATAGAATTTGAAATCCGTTACAGACGCCCAGCACAAGCCCGCCTCCGGCCGCGTAGGCGCGCACGGCGTCCATGATCGGCGCGCGCGCCGCAATGGCGCCGCAGCGCAGGTAGTCGCCATACGAAAAGCCGCCTGGGATTACCACTAGATCGGTGCCTGCCGGGAGTGCCTTGTCGGCGTGCCAGACCATGACAGGCTCGCGCCCGGAGATCAGTCGCAGCGCGCGCGCCATATCGCGTTCGCGGTTGATCCCAGGGAACACGAGCACGGCGCTTTTCACCGCATCCACCTCAGCAGAGCAACGTCGCCGGTCGGACGCTTCATCTTGAACTGGGGGATTATGTCTTGCGCCTTCTCGCGTATCGCTCCCGGCGTTCGACTGCGCTGGAAGATGCTCAGCACAAGGGCGACCCGCTCGTCCCCCGCAATGATGAGGACTGCGCTTCCATCGGCCACGTCGAAACAGACCGCCCGGCCAGGCAAATCACCCACCGTCACGTCGAACACCGCGCACGCTGCCGGCGGCGGAAGTCGCGGATCGGCCCCTGCCGCGGCCGCCGGTACCAGCCCGTGACGTTGCAGGATCTCGAGCATGGCGGGCTCGTCCTTGGCACCGTCACGCCAAATCGAAGGGTCAATGAAAAAACCGCCGACGCTCGGTTCGTCGGCGCACATCGGCGCCAGCACACAGCGGAATACGAAGCGACCTTGCGGCTCGTTGGCAACCTGCCGGCGGACATCATCGAGGGTCAGCACGAAGCCGTTCAATCGATCCCCGCATATCAAAAGCAGCCCAGCATCCTTGACCCCCACGACCTGGCAACGCGGGGGGTCCTGCGCCGATGTGCTGGATGGCGCGGTCGTTCCGAGCGCGCCGGCCATGAGGGCGATTAGACCAGCGAACCTCATTGCAGGCCCGTCGATGTTTCGACCCAGCCCAGCACCGTACCACTCGCAAGCTGCTCCAAAGCAGCTTGTTCTGCATCACGCGAAATCGGCTCGCTCGACACCAGTGTCGCAATGACCCCGTCGCATTTGTTGGAGAGCGCGATGGTCAGAAGATAGCGTCGCGACCGTCGAGGTCCATCGACTTGGAATGCACGCGCGCGCCCCTTCATCCAGGCGACGCTCACCGGCCATCCGGGTGCGAGCGGGGCGATCTGTCCTGGAAACAGATCGAAGTCGGCGACGCGATCGATCTCCGCGTCGTCGACAACACCGGTCGTGCAGTTGCAGAACCCGACCTTGGCGCGCACGTAGAGCGCGAGGCCGCACGACTCGCAGCGGAAGGCGCGGCCGGTGCCCCACTGGTCGAGCAGGAACGGCCAGGGCGCTTCCGTAAAGGTGCCCGGCAGCTCCGAATTAAGCGCCGCGGCGGGACTATCGCGCGCGCACGGGAGCGTCAGCATCGCGCCGAGCGCGAGGAGAAGTGTTGCTGCGGGCAGCGCCCTCACGGCAGCACCTCGACCCGGTAATTCTCGATCACGGTATTGGCCAGGAGCTTTTCTGCTGCCTGTTTGAGCGCCGCCTGGGCAGCGGCCTTGTCACCACCCGCAATCTCGATGTCAAACACCTTGCCCTGGCGCACGCTTGATACGCCGGCAATGCCGAGCGACTTGAGCGCACCCTCGATCGCCTTGCCCTGCGGATCGAGAATGCCGGATTTCAGCGTAACGGTGACACGGGCTTTCATCGGGCTCTGACATCGTTTCGATCAAGCGCGCGTAGCCCGTAGGGTGGGCAATCGCGCGCCATGAACGACCAATCTGTACACCGTTTATGGCGATTTTGCCCACGCGACAAGCCGAACACGCAGCATCGCCGCGGGCCGGTCATACACAATCACGCTCACGCAACGGGCGCGATGCCCACCGAGTTCAATCTACTGGAAGCCGCTTTGCCTAATGCACCGATTCCGGTGCGCGGGCCTGTTCCAGCAAGCGGCCGTAGCCGGAAAGCCGCCCGCTCTCGCCCACAAGCCGCATGGCGGCCCAGAATGCGGCGGGGGTGCTCGACACGACCGGCAGGCCGCAGCGCTCCTCGAGCGGCTTTGCCACGTTGAGGGTGCGCAGCCCGCCACACGAAATGAGAATCGCGTCGGCGTCGGGCGCCTCCTCGTGCGCCTTGGCGGCGAGTTCGATGATCTCGTCCTCGCTCTTGCGGATCGCGCCGCCGCCGAACTCGGTGATACCGAAGCTCTCGAGCGAGCGCACGTCGAAGCCGTGGTAGGTGAGCAGATCCTTCAGTTTGTCGTTGACCACTTTGGTGTAGGCGGTGGCGACCGCCAGGCGCTCGGCGCCAACTTCTCGCAACCCATCCACGATGGCGGTCGACATGGTGCTCGTCGGCAAGCCGGTGCGCTTGTGGATTTCCCGGATCAGATAGTCATTGAACTCGGGGCCGCGATAAAAGGTGAGCGATGTGCCGATCACCATGATCGCATCGACGCCGCGCTTGGCGAGGTTCTCCGCCGCCGGTACGATCTTGTAGAAAGCCTGATCGTAGCCTTCCGGCGTAAGCGAACCCACTCCGGTGCCGTGCGGAACGAAAGTCACGTCCGGATACATGATCGGACCTTCGTTCGGAACGCGGTCTTCGGCGAACGGAACGACAAGTCCGATGCTTCGGCCCATCCTTGCCTCCGCCGCCCTCACCACGCCGTCAGCTCTTCACCAGCACCGGCCCGAGGCCCTGCGGCCGCTCGCCCTCGCTCATGATGCCGAGGCGCTTCGCGACCTCCGTATAGGCCTCGACCAGCCCGCCGAGATCGCGGCGGAAGCGATCCTTATCGAGCTTCTCGTTCGACTTGATGTCCCACAGCCGGCAGGAGTCGGGCGAGATTTCGTCGGCGACAACGATGCGCATCAGGTCGTTTTCCCAAAGCCGCCCACATTCCATCTTGAAATCGACGAGGCGGATGCCGACGCCGAGGAAGAGGCCGGAAAGGAAATCGTTGACGCGGATCGCGAGCGCCATGATGTCATCGATCTCCTGCGGGTTGGCCCAGCCAAACGCAGTGATGTGCTCCTCCGATACCATCGGGTCGCCGAGCGCATCGTTCTTGTAATAGAACTCGATGATCGAGCGCGGCAGCTGGGTGCCTTCCTCGATGCCGAGCCGCTGGCTGAGCGAGCCGGCAGCCACGTTGCGACACACGATCTCGAGCGGAATGATCTCGACTTCACGAATGAGTTGCTCGCGCATGTTGAGCCGGCGGATGAAGTGCGTCGGCACGCCGATGTCGTTGAGGTGCTGGAACACGTATTCCGAAATACGGTTGTTGAGGACCCCTTTACCCTCAATGACCTCATGCTTCTTCGCGTTGAACGCGGTGGCATCATCCTTGAAATGCTGGATCAACGTTCCGGGCTCAGGTCCTTCATAGAGAACCTTGGCCTTGCCTTCATAGATGCGGCGGCGGCGGCTCATCGGGGTGTACCGTGATTTCAGAAAATCCATTGGGATGCCGTGGCTCCATTCTGGCTCAAGTCCGCGGCGGCGGCGGGGGGGGTCGTCGAGATGAACACGGCGCGCACATAGGCGGCCTGCCCCTCCACACCGAAACGTAACCGAACTGGATGGGGAGCACAATTGACATAGACCTCGTGACCCCTCGCCGCAATGGCATTGTTCGGGCGTCGGGCGTTGCCTTGACGCTTGCCACTCGATATGCAAGGCGGCGATTCATGTATGATGGCCATTCGGGACGTGACAGCCGTTGACCAGGAGCAGTAGGGCACCGATGACTACGTTCGACAAGCGCGAGGAAGGTTTTGAACAGAAATTTGCGCATGACGAAGAGCTGCGGTTCAAGGCCATCGCCAGGCGCAACAAGCTGCTCGGCCTGTGGGCCGCGGAAAAGCTCGGGCTCGCAGGCGCCGCTGCTGAGAGCTACGCCAAGGAGGTCGTCGAGGCGGACTTCGAGGAACCCGGCGACCACGACGTGTTCCGCAAGGTGCGCAAAGATTTCGACGCCAAGGGAGTGGCTGCGGCCGACGCCGAGATCCGGCAAGTCATGAACGAGCTGTTGGCCAGGGCGGCAGCGCAAATCCAGGCCGGCAAGTAGGACTGCCTCGTCACGCCGCCGTACGAATGTCCGGCTTCGGTGTAAAGTGCCGGTGATCTGCCGTCGCCCATTGCTGCGCGTAGAACGCATCGGCCGTGCCTGCGATCAGCTCGCGCGGCGCGAGAAATTTGTAGACGTTGGCGAAGGTCTTCACTTCGACCGCTGAGACGCGCTTGATCAGGTGATGCGGGCGCAGTTCGCTGGGGTGGCCGAGGCCGGCGGCTCCGACCAGCTCGCCCAAGGCGGCGAGCGTGTTGTGGTGGAATTTGGCCACGCGCTCAGCTTTCGTTTCCACGACGACCGCGCGCTGGCGCAGCGGATTTTGTGTCGCAACTCCGGTCGGACAATGGTCGGTGTGGCAGCTCTGCGACTGCACGCAGCCGAGCGCAAACATGAAGCCGCGCGCGACATTGCACCAATCGGCTCCGAGCGCGAGAACGCGCGCCATGTCGAAGCCGGTGATGATGCGTCCGCTCGCTCCGACGCGCACCGTGTCGCGCAGGCCCGCGCCCACCAACGTGTTGTGGGCAAAGATCAGTCCCTCGCGCAGCGGCGTTCCGACGTGGTCGGCGAACTCGAGCGGAGAGGCGCCGGTGCCGCCTTCCTTACCGTCGATCACAACGAAATCGGCGCGGATGCCGGTTTCCAGCATCGCCTTGCAGATGGCCATGAACTCCCACGGATGGCCGATGCAAAGCTTGAACCCAACCGGCTTGCCGCCGCACAGTTCGCGCAGTTGGGCGATGAAATGCATCATCTCGACCGGCGTCGCGAACGCCGGATGCCGCGCCGGCGACACGCAGTCGATCCCCTTCGGCACGCCTCGGGCAGTGGCAATTTCGGTGGACACCTTGGGGGCCGGGAGGAGGCCGCCGTGGCCGGGCTTGGCGCCCTGCGACAGCTTGATCTCGATCATTTTGATCTGCGGCGTGCGCGCGACCTGCTCGAAGCGCTCGGCACAGAACGAGCCGTCAGGGTTACGGCAACTGAAATATCCGCTCCCGATCTCCCAGACGATGTCACCGCCAAATTCGCGGTGATATTTGCTGAAGCCGCCCTCTCCGGTATCATGCGCAAACCCGCCGATTTTGGCGCCTTTGTTGAGCGCGCGGATCGCATTGGCGCTGAGCGCGCCGAAGCTCATCGCCGAGATGTTGAGAAGCGAGAGCGAATAGGGTTCCTTGCAATCCGGCCCGCCGACGACGACCCGGAAGTTATGACCATCGATCCCGCGCGGCGCGATCGAATGATTGATCCACTCGTAGCTGCTGGCATAAATGTCCTGCTGGGTGCCGAACGGCCGCTTGTCGAGCTGCCCCTTGGCGCGCTGATAGACAACCGAGCGCTTGGCGCGGTTGAACGGTGTACCGTCGGTTTCGCTTTCGAGGAAGTACTGGCGGATTTCCGGGCGGACCTTCTCGAGCAAGAAACGAAGGTTGGCGAGGATCGGGTAATTGCGTTTGAGACTATGGCTGCGCTGAAGCATGTCCCAGATGCCGAGCCCGATGAGCGCGACGCAAACCAGGAACAGTGCAAGCAAGACTCCGACGGAAAGGCGAAATTGAGCGAATGGAATGGCCAGACCGAACAGGAACGCGCCCGTCACGGCCGCCGCGAGCCCCGCATATCGCATGGCTTCCTCCACCGTTACGCGCGTTCCGCTTCGCTCTTTGAAACTATCGCGACCCAATGGCTCAGCATAACGCGGGAGCCCTGGGACTTGCCAGCTACGGAAATCTATTCCCCGCCTCTTTGAGAGACGGCAATGAAGGCCGCCGGGCTGCGCGCCGCCGGCGCGACCCGGCTAGGCCAATCCCATCAATATCAACGCGGCACGGCCGAGCACCCCGTAGGGATTTGCAAGGGTTTCGAAAATTTCGAAATGATTGTAGCCACGCGCAACGATGAGCTCGACCGGCTTGCCCGCGGCTACAACCGCGGCGTGAAACTCGCGGGTCTGGCGCTGGAACTCCGGCGTCTCGAATGTCCCGTAGGCCAGCACCAAAGGCGCGTTCAACCACTCGATATGGCGTTGCGCGCTCAGGCGCGCGACGTTTGCATCCGTGAAAGCCACATAGCTCGAGCGTTTCGAAAGGCGCACCGGCGTCAGTTCGTACATGCCGCTCGACAGCAGCACGCCCTTGAACATCTTGGCGGGCTGGCCGAGCGTGTGCCAGTCGGTGGTCGCCATCACGCCAGCAAGATGCGCGCCGGATGAATGGCCGAACAGATAGATGCGGCCGGGATCGCCACCGAAGCTTGCCGCCTTGTCGCGAACGAAGGCGACGGCGCGCTGGACCTGATCGGCCACGACGCCGATATCGCCCCCGTGTTCCTCGACACCGGCAAAGTCCGGCATCACGAAATGTGCGCCGGCACGAACGAAAAGTTCGGCCGGTATCGCAAATTCAGTGGCGCGGCGCGCCCGCCAGGCGCCGCCATGGATGAAAATGGCGACCGGTGCGCTGCTGCCGCTGGCACGATAAAGATCGAGCGTCTCGATCGCGCTTGGCCCATAGGCGATGCGCTGCGGCTCGCCGATGCGCGCGCGCATCTGCGCACTCTCGACCGCGCGACGCTCCGCGAGCTGCGCCGCGTTGGCGGCGTATTTTAATTGATCGTAGGCGTCGTCGAGCTCCTGTTGGTCCATGTCGAGCCAGACCGGAGGGCCTTTCATGCGCGCTGTCGGCGGGGGCGGCGTTTCGCGCGCGGCGCGTATGTCAGGTTGCTCGCGGGCGCGGGCGTCATTCATCACAACCTCCTGCGAATAGCGATCGTTTATAGCATTGCGCGCGGCGCCGGTCGCGGCATGCCTGCATTGTCCCAGCGCGGTTTGACAATTGCGGCCTTGCGCTGGCACATGCCCGGATCACGCACCGGGGATCGCCATTGCAATGAAAGTCTTTCTGTTCGACCTCCTGGCCTATGGGAGTCACTTCGAGGACGCCAAGGCCGCGAAGCTCCTGCCCTATCCGCTGCCCGGTCATCGTTTCGACCCGGAGGTTGGCGCGCGCACGTTTGAAGAGCACCTGGAAGCGTGGGCCGAAATGGACCGGCTCGGGTTCGATGGCGTCGGCCTTAACGAACACCACACGACTGCGCACAGTTTGATGAACTCGCCCAACATGATGGCGGCGGCGGGCGCTCAGCACACCAAGAACCTGAAGTTCCTGCTGCTTGGCAACCTGCTGCCGCTGCACAATCCGCTGCGAATCGCCGAGGAGCTCGCGATGGCCGACTGCATGTCGCGCGGGCGCATCCTGTCCGGCTTCGCGCGCGGCGTGCCACGCGAGTACAATGTCTATGGCGTTCCGATGGCGGAATCACGCGCACGCTTCGAGGAGGCGGTCGACATCGTTCTCAAGGCGTGGACCGAGGATGTCTTCTCCTACCAAGGCAAGTTCTGGTCTTTCAAAGATATTTCAATTTGGCCGCGGCCGTTCACGCGGCCGCATCCGCCGGTCTGGGTGCCGTTCACCGGCAGCAAGGAAACCATCGAATGGGCCGGCAAGCACGACTTCAGCGCCGTCATCCCGGCGCTCAAGCGCGGCGTTCTCGAGGACATCACCGGCTATTTTGCCAAAGCCAAGGCGCGACACGGGCATCAACTCAGGCCGGACCAACTTTGCCTATTCACGGACGTGTGGATCGCCGACGACAAAGCCGCCGCGCTCAAGGAGTACGGCGACTATTTTCTCTACTTCAATCAAACCTTGTGGCACCACGGCAGCCTCGGCGAGAAGCACGTCACCAAGGCCTCGGGCTACGTGGCGTCATCCTCCTACGATTACGTTCGGCCTGAAAACCGGGCCGACATCGAGCTCGATCGGGAGAAGATCCGTCTCATGACGCGGGCCGATCTGGAGGCACGGGTGCACTCGGGCCGGCTGGCTTGGGGATCGGCCCGTGAGATCACCGATCATCTGATCGAGATCGCCGACCACGCCGGCGCCAATGCGGTCGTTCTCAACCTCAACCTGGGAGCGCTGCCACACGCGCTGTTCATGGAACAGATCCGCCGCTTCGCTCGCGACGTGTTACCGGCGCTCAAGGCCTACGAGGTGAAGCGGGTTCCGGCAGCAGAGCGCGTCGTTGCCTGAAAGACCCGCCTCTCTCCCTGCAGGCGCGGAGACGTAACGTTGGGGCACGGATGTGCCGCGACGACATTGTATGCTTTATGCTTGAATGATGAATGTAGGCCTTGCAACGCGTGTGCAGGCGGCCGACGCCGCCGTCATCGAGGAGGCCGCGCAAATCTTGCGCGCCGGCGGTCTGGTCGCGTTTCCGACCGAAACCGTCTATGGGCTCGGGGCGGATGCCACCAATGCTGTCGCCATCGCACGGCTCTTTGCCGCCAAAGGCCGCCCCTCGTTCAACCCGCTCATTGCGCACGTGCTCGATGCGGCGGCGGCGCGTACGCTCGGTCGCCTCGATGAAAATGCCGAGCGACTGGCCACGCTCTGGCCGGGGCCGCTCACCCTGGTCCTGCCGAAGCTTCCCGCATGCCCGGTGGCGGAGCTTGCGACCGCCGGCCTCGACACCATCGCGGTGCGCGCCCCAAGCCATCCGGTTGCCCGAGCCCTGCTTGCGAAGATCCGCGGGCCGATCGTCGCCCCGTCCGCCAATCGATCGGGCCACGTGTCGCCGACCACCGCGGAACACGTGCGCGCCGATCTTGCAGGGCAGATCGATCTGATCATCGATGGCGGCGCCACCCCGGTCGGATTGGAGTCGACCATCGTTGCCTGCATCGGTGCCGAGCCACTCCTGCTGCGCTCCGGCGGCCTGCCGCGCGCCGCGATCGAGCGCGCCTTGGGGCGGCCGCTCGCCGGCAGCGGTATCGCTGCGGTCGCGGCCGGCGATGTGCCGCGCGCGCCCGGCATGCTGTCCTCGCACTACGCGCCGCGCACGCCCTTGCGTCTGGGCGCGACCAGCGTGGGCCCAAGCGAAGTCCTGCTCGCGTTTGGGCAACCGTTGCCGGGAGCGGGGCGCGTTCTCAACCTGTCGGCAAGCGGCGACCTTGTCGAAGCCGCGGCCAATCTGTTTTCCCAGCTGCGTGCGCTCGACAACACCGGCGCAAGCGCGATTGCCGTCATGCCGATTCCGCACGACGGTCTCGGTGAAGCCATCAACGATCGGCTCGCCCGCGCCGCCGCGCCGCGGACCTGATAAGGACCTGCCATGACTATCTCGCCCGTTCGCATGCCGCGCACCGTCGTCGCATCCGACGTCGTGGCGCGGCTTTCCCAAATCGTCGGCGCAAAAAACGCAATCACCGACCCGCTCGAGCAGGAGGCCTATCTGGTCGAGGAGCGCGGGCTCTATCGCGGTCACACACCACTCGTTCTCAGGCCTGGATCGGTCGCCCAAGTGGCGGCCATTCTGCGACTTGCCAACGAGACCTCGACCCCGATCGTCCCGCAGGGGGGCAACACCGGCCTCGTCGGCGGCCAGGTGCCGCATAACGGCGAAGTTCTGCTGTCGCTCAAACGGCTCGATCAGATTCGCGAAGTCGACGCAACGTCCAACACCATGACCTGCGAAGCCGGTGTTATCCTCGCCAGGGCGCAGGAGGCGGCGGCCCACGTTGATCGCCTGTTTCCGCTTTCGCTCGGCGCCGAAGGCAGCTGCACCATCGGTGGAAATCTGTCGACCAACGCTGGCGGCACGGGCGCGCTTGCCTACGGGGTCGCGCGCGATCTCGTACTCGGCCTGGAAGTCGTGCTGGCAGACGGTCAGATCTGGCATGGGCTCAACAAGCTCAAGAAGGACAATACCGGCTACGATCTGCGGCACCTGTTCCTGGGCGCGGAGGGCACGCTCGGCGTGATCACCGCCGCCGTGCTGAAACTCTATCCGCGCCCACGCTCGGTCGAGACCGCGTTCGTCGGGGTGCCCTCCCCGCGCGCCGCGATCGCGCTTCTCAATCTGGTGCAGGAGCGCACCGGAGGGGCGGCCACGAGTTTCGAGTTGATCAATGCGCTTGCGCTCGAGCTCGCTCTGCGGCACGGCCACGGCGTGCGCGATCCGCTGCCGGGCAAGCATCCCTGGTACGTTCTGCTTCAGCTCTCTTCACAGACTGCGGGTCTGCGCGAGATCATGGAAGATGTGCTCGCGGCCGCCGCGCAACGCGGTTTTGTCGGCGACGCGACCATCGCGGAGAGCCTCGACCAAGCGAAGGGGTTCTGGCGCATTCGTGAAATCTTGCCCGAGGTGCAAAAACCCGAAGGTGGGTCGGTCAAGCACGACGTGTCGGTGCCAATCGCAGCGGTGCCGGATTTTCTCGAGCAAGCGGATGCCGCGGTGGCGAAGCTCATTCCCGGCGCGCGCACGGTTCCGTTCGGCCATGCCGGCGACGGCAACATTCATTACAACGTCAGCCAGCCGGTGGGCGCCGACAAGGATGCGTTCCTGGCGCGCTGGTACGAAATCAACGCAGTCGTGCATGGCATCGTCGCCAAACTCGGCGGTTCGATCTCCGCCGAGCACGGCATCGGTGTGATGAAGCGCGACCTCCTCCCGAGCGTGAAGGATCCAGTCGCGCTCAACCTGATGCGCACGCTTAAGCGCACGCTCGACCCCAACGACATCCTTAATCCTGGCAAGGTGGTGTAGCTCAATCGGCTTTCGTCACGAACACGCGCGTGCCGGCCTTGATCGCCTTCAAGCTTTTCACGTCGCCGAGTGCGCGGGCAAAAACGTTGCATGGGCTCGCAAGGCGCGTCTCGTCACCCTTGGAGATCGGCGTGCGACCGAACCCGATGGCGATCGCCGGACCCTCCGGCCAGTAGGCGATCTCACCCGGTATAACCACCTCGCGGGCTTTGGCTTCGCGCACAACCGTGACCGGCACGTCGAAATAGACCTCTTCGCCCCACGTGAGCACCACCGAGGTCAATGGAAGCGCCGCGCGCACCGCCTTCGCGGTCGGCGTGTCCATGAGTTCCGCGTCGAGTGTGAGGGCGCCGAAATCGAACCTGATCCGAGCCATGCAAGTCCCAGCGTTAGCGCATGTCCCGGAAAAGTGGGATGCCGGTTTTCCGATAAGGACATGCGCAAAAAGAAGATTCTAGAGCGCATCCGGGATGCGCTCTAGGCGAGCTTGTCCTGCACCCGCCGAGCCTATGGCGGCGGCGCCGGCCGTACGCTCTATCCCCTGCTCCGTCTTCAAACCGAGGGAGAAGCTAGCCGCGGCAGGCCGTGGCGTCCATCAACCGGGACGATCAGTGCAGGCGAAAAACCCCGTCAACCGCGCGGATTTCGGCCGGAGCGATGAGGCCTCGATGGCAAACGGTCACGGAATGGAGGAGTCCGTCGAGCTTGGTTTGCCAGAACTGCAGGAAACGCTGCAACTCAGGGAACTCGGGGCAGAGATCATATTCTTGCCAGACATACGACTGGAGCAGCCAGGGATGGTCGGGTCGACGGTACAGGATCTCGGCGGTGGCGAGGCCGTACCCTTCAAGTTGCCGTTTGAAGTCCGCGCTGATCATGGATTTGCACCTTCGAGTTCGCAAGCGCATAAGTCTGGCCGCTCGCATTCGTTCATTGCAAGCCTAAAAAATGAATTAATTGTGTTTAATCAAGGCATTAGCAGCATTAGGTCACGACTGCTGACAGAGCCGCAGGTCGCCGCCGAGGCACCATTTTACCTGCAAACACAATAACTTCAGGGTTTGCTAGCACTCCATGATTTTGAGTGCTAAAAAACTGTCCTCCCCCTCTTGCAGGGAAAAAGTCCCCAACCTATTTCGCGCCTGGGCGGCCGCTTGGGGAGCGTTCCATCGCGAAGCCGCCGAATTGAAACGAAGTGTCAAAGATCAGTAAGGAGGATCACATGAAGTTCCGCCCGCTTCACGACCGCGTCGTCGTCAAGCGCATCGAAGCCGAAGACAAGACCGCCGGCGGCATTATCATTCCCGACACGGCGAAGGAAAAACCCCAACAAGGCGAAGTCATCTCCGTCGGCCCGGGCGGCCGTGACGAAGCCGGCAAACTGATTCCGATCGATCTCAAGGCTGGCGACCGCGTGCTGTTCGGCAAGTGGTCGGGCACGGAGGTCAAGCTCGACGGTGTCGAATACCTGATCATGAAGGAAAGCGACATCATGGGCGTGCTCGAGGAATCCGTCGCCAAGAAGAAGGCGGCGTAACGGGCCGCACCCGCGCCTATCCGCGGGGAGCGCGCAGACTGCGTGCCAAGGATGACGCCGCGTTGCTTGCGGCCGTCCATCGCAAAGCGCGCTTGGCGCCTTCCTCACGACCAACAACTTACCCAACGGTTTGGAGACATCATCAATGGCTGCGAAAGACGTAAAATTCAGTGTTGACGCGCGCGACAGAATGCTGCGCGGCGTCGACATTCTGGCCAACGCGGTGCGCGTCACCCTTGGTCCCAAGGGCCGCAACGTCGTGCTCGACAAGAGCTTCGGCGCTCCCCGCATCACCAAGGACGGCGTGACCGTCGCGAAGGAAATCGAGCTCGAGGACAAGTTCGAGAACATGGGCGCCCAGATGGTGCGCGAGGTCGCCTCCAAGACCTCCGACGTCGCGGGCGACGGCACCACCACCGCCACCGTGCTGGCGCAGGCGATCGTCAAGGAGGGCGCCAAGGCGGTCGCGGCCGGCATGAACCCGATGGACCTCAAGCGCGGCGTTGACATCGCGGTCGAGGCCGTGGTCGAGGACCTCAAGAAAAACTCCAAGAAGGTCACTTCCAACGACGAAATCGCCCAGGTCGGGACGATCTCGGCCAATGGCGACCGTGAAATCGGCGACTTCCTCGCGAAAGCCATGCAGAAAGTCGGCAACGAGGGCGTGATCACGGTCGAAGAGGCGAAGTCGCTCGAAACCGAGCTCGACATCGTCGAAGGCATGCAGTTCGACCGCGGCTACATCTCGCCCTACTTCATCACCAACGCCGACAAGATGCGCACGGAGATGGAGGACCCCTACGTCCTGATCTATGAGAAGAAGCTGTCCGCGCTCAACGAGCTGCTTCCGCTGCTCGAAGCCGTCGTGCAGACCGGCAAGCCTCTCCTCATCATCGCCGAGGACGTGGAAGGTGAAGCGCTCGCCACCCTCGTGGTCAACAAGCTGCGCGGCGGCCTCAAGGTCGCGGCCGTGAAGGCCCCGGGCTTCGGCGATCGCCGCAAGGCCATGCTGCAGGACATCGCGGTCCTCACCGGCGGCCAGGCCATCAGCGAAGATCTCGGCATCAAGCTCGAGAACGTGACGCTGGCCATGCTCGGCCGCGCCAAGAAGGTGATGATCGAGAAGGAGAACACCACGATCGTCAACGGCGCCGGCAAGAAGGCCGACATCGAGGCCCGGATCGCGCAGATCAAGGCCCAGATCGAGGAGACCACCTCCGACTACGATCGCGAGAAGCTGCAGGAGCGGCTGGCCAAGCTCGCCGGCGGCGTCGCGGTGATCCGCGTCGGCGGCGCCACCGAGGTCGAGGTGAAGGAGCGCAAGGATCGCGTGGACGATGCGATGCACGCGACCCGCGCCGCGGTCGAGGAGGGCGTTCTTCCGGGCGGCGGTGTCGCGCTGCTGCGGGCCGTCGAAGCCCTCAAGAAGTTGCGCACCCAGAACGACGACCAGAAGACCGGCGTCGAGATCGTGCGCAAGGCCTTGTCCCACCCGGCCCGCCAGATCGCGATCAACGCCGGCGAGGACGGCTCGCTCGTGGTTGGCAAGATCTCGGAAAAGGATCAGTACAACTGGGGCTTCGACGCCCAGAGCGGCGAATACGGCGATCTGGTGAAGAAGGGCATCATCGATCCGACCAAGGTGGTGCGCACCGCCTTGCAGGACGCGGCATCGATCGCCGGGCTCCTGATCACCACCGAAGCGATGGTCGCCGAGCTGCCGAAGAAGCAGACTCCGGCTCCAGCCATGCCGCCCGGCGGTGGAATGGATTTCTGATCCACGTTTACAAGCAAACCAGAAGGGCGCGGCGCGAGCCGCGCCCTTTTGTTTTCATGGCGCGGCTATGAATATCCGGCTCCGAACGGGCACGCCGGTGATGACGGCACGCAACGTCATTTCGGTTAGGATCGAACGAAGCTGCTGAGCGCCGCGTTCGCCTCCCGCAAAAATGTGTCAGACTGACCCGATGGATTCACTCAGAGTTCGCACGCCCGGAGTATGAGATGGAAACATTTGGCCATGTGGAGCTGTGGCAAATCTTTGCATATTCCGGCGTTGGTTTGAGCGCGGTGCAGATGTGGATGAAGACCATGATCCCACTGCGTCTCATTGCGATCACCACTAACGTTTTGTTTCTGTTATATGCCGCGCTCCAGGGCGTTTGGGTGCCCACGTTCGTGCTCAACTGCATTTTGCTGCCGCTCAACCTCTACCGGCTGCACGAGATGCGGACCTTGATCCGCAAGGTCGATCGCGCGCGCGGCACCGAAATCGACATGACCTGGCTGCGCCCGTTCATGGCTCATCGTCATTTCGAAGCCGGCGAAACGCTGTTCCGCAAAGGCGATCTGGCCGAAGCCATGTATCTGGTCGACTCCGGTCGCTTCGTTCTGAGCGAAACCGACATGGAGGTCCCGACCGGAACGGTGGTGGGCGAACTGGGCATGCTGTCGCCGGACGGCCGGCGCACGCAATCGCTTGTTTGCCGGGAGGCTGGCGAGGTCGCGTCGCTCAGCTATGACCGGTTCGAGGAGCTCTACTTCCAGAACCCCGAATTCGGTCTGAGTTTCCTCAAGCTGACCAGCCGCCGGCTGTTTCAGAATATCGCCCGGCTGGAGCAAGAGCTCGCGGTGCGAAGCGCTGTCGGTCCGGCGCCGGCGCGTTGAACGCAACGCCGTACGGCGCGATAATGCCACCATATCGAGCAGTCACCGGCAGAGCGCGATGGCAACCAAAAGCGGAAGTATCCGGGTCGGCATCGGGGGCTGGACGTTCGAGCCCTGGCGCGGCGTGTTCTACCCGAAGGGGCTGCCGCAGGCGCAGGAGCTGGCCTACGCGAGCCGGCACCTGACCGCGATCGAGATCAACGGCACCTACTATGGCACTCAGAAACCCGAGAGCTTTCGCAAATGGGCGCGCGAGTTGCCGGATGGCTTCGTGTTCTCAGTCAAAGGGCCGCGCTATGCCACCAACCGCCGGGTATTGAGCGAGGCCGGCGACTCGATCAAATGGTTCTTCGACTTCGGCGTGCTCGAACTTGGACCAAAACTCGGGCCGGTGCTGTGGCAGTTTGCGCCGACCAAGAAGCTCGATGAAGCCGACTTCGGCGGCTTTTTGGAATTGCTGCCTCAGACCCTCGATGGGTTGCGTCTGCGGCACGTCGTGGAGGTGCGGCACGACAGTTTTCGCTCCCCCGCGTTCGTCGACCTGCTGCGCAAATTCTCCGTTCCGGTCGTGTTCGCCGAGCACGAAAAATATCCAGCCCTCGCCGACCTCACCGGTGATTTTGTGTACGCCCGGCTGCAGAAGGGCGACGACGAGATCGAAACCGCCTATCCGCTGCCGGCGATCGACAGTTGGGCAGCGCGTGCCCGCACCTGGGCCAAAGGTGGCGAGCCTGATGATTTGCCGCGCGTCGGCAAGGGTTCGGTCGACAAGAAACCGCGGGACGTGTTCCTGTATTTCATTCATGAAGGCAAGGTGCGCGCGCCCGCCGCAGCGATGGCGATGATCGAGCGCCTCAAATGACATCCGCGATGGCACCTCTGTTCACGATCGGTTACGAGCAGACGCCGGCGGCGGCCGTTCTCGACGAGCTGACCCGTGCACACGTGGACCTTCTGGTTGACGTACGGGCGGTCGCGGCTTCACGTCGACCTGGCTTCTCGAAGCGTCAATTGGCGGCCGGGCTCGACGAGCGCGGAATCAAGTATCTGCACCTGCGCGGTCTGGGAACGCCCAAGGAAGGACGGCTGGCGGCGCGTGCGGGCGATCTTGCAAAACTGTTTGATGTCTACAAGGCCCACCTCGGTACGCCCGAAGCCCGCGCGGAACTTGATGAACTCGCGAGGCTTGCCCGTTCAGGGCAGCGCTTGTGTTTGCTCTGCTATGAGCGCGATCATCGCGCTTGCCATCGCCAATGGATTGCCGAGCGCATCCACAAGCGCACCGGCATCGCGGTCGAGCACCTAAGCGCTGCGCCGATCTGAGTTGCGCTATTCGGCAGGAGCAATCGCCGCGGCCCGTGCGCGCCGCCCCTCGGCGCCTGCCACCAGGGCGGTGATCCCGAGCGAATTGATCGCGAACAGCCCCGCCATTATGGCGGTCGCGAATAGGACAAGATCGGGCCCGCCCTGATCCCACAGTCGGCCGATCACCCAGACCGCCGGTCCGGCGGTCGTGAAGATCAGGAAGAAGCGCAACGAATACACGCGCCCGCGCCACGCCGACGGCGTGTAGCGCGCGAGCACGATATCGCCGACGGTGACCTGGCCATAAATCGATGCGACCGCGAGGGCGAGCGCCGGGATGAGCCGCCAGCCACTGAGATGGGTCACCAGCAGCATGGCGACGAGCTGCGTGATGGCGATGCCCGACATGACGAGGTGCGGCGCGATCCGTTCGACTAGGCGCCCCATCGAGACCTGTGCAACCGCCCCGCAGATGAAGACCGCGGTCGCGATGCTGCCGATCAACTCGATCGAAACATCGCGCCCCACCCGGGCATCGATGATCTTGGGCAATGTGATCGTCAGCGCGTTGAAGACGAGCCCGGAGAACAGCGCCAGCAGCATGAACAATGCAATGACCGTGATCGTGAGCCGCCGGTCCAGGACGACGTCATGGACGGTCGGCGGCGGAGCCCGCCGTCGGCCCTCGTCCGGGACCAGCCAGAGGTACAAAATGCCGGTCACAATGAACACCGCGGCCGGTATGAAAAAGGCCGCACGCCACCCCACACTGACGATGATCGCCGCCGTAATGCCGCTCGCGATCGACACGCCGACGTTTCCAAAGACCCCGTTCCACGACATGGTGCGCGCGCGATTGACCGCGGTATCGATCAACATCGGCAGGCCAACCGGATGATAGATCGCCGCAAACACCCCGACCGCGCAGAGCGCGATGGCGAGCACCGTGAAGCTCGGCGCCAGTCCGACCGCTATGGCGGAAATGCCGGTGCCAAGGAAAAAGATCGCAATCATGTTGCGGCGGCTCCAGTGATCCGCGATCCAGCCAAAAGGCAACGCGAGGAGGCCGAACACCGTAAACGCCGCCGTCGACAACATCAGCAGGTCGCCATAGGGGCGGTTGTAAACCGCTTCGAGCCCCAGAACGACGGTCGGATAGATCAGGAGGACGTAGTGGTCGAGCAGATGCCCAAAGTTCAAGAAGCCGATATTGCGGCCTCGACGGCGGGCCGCTTCTTCCGGCAGTGGTTTGACCGATGACATTGGGTCTCTTTTTTCAACAGTGCTGCCGATCATATAGCGCGATTGCCGCACCCTCGCCTATGCGAATTTCGCAGAGCGGATCGCACCCCGGATGAGCGCAGCCAAAGGTGGGTCTGGATTGCGCCGGAATCCGAAATCGGGCTTCACACCACAGAACGGCCGTTCGGACTAATCGAGCGTGCGCCGGAACCGCATGACGGCGATCGCCATGGCAAGGAGCATCAGGGCAAACAGCGCGACCGTATCGTAGCGCAGGTCGGCGAGCACCGAGCCCTTTAACATGATGGCGCGCACGATGCGCAGATAATGGGTGAGCGGCAGGCATTCGCCGACCCATCGCGCCCACGCGGGCATTCCAGCGAACGGAAACATGAAGCCCGAGAGCAGGATGTTGGGCAGGAAGAACATCATCGACATCTGCATCGCCTGCAGCTGGTTCTGCGCGATCGTCGAGAACGTGTAGCCGATCGACAGGTTCGTGGTGATGAACAGGGTTGAGAGCGCCGCCAGCAACAGGATGCTGCCGAATATCGGAACCCCGAAGATACCCACTCCCAATCCGATGATCAGGGCTGCCTGGATGAAGCCGACCAGCACGTAAGGGATGATCTTGCCGAGCATCACCTCGACCGGCGTGATCGGCATTGCCAGCAGGTTCTCCATGGTTCCGCGTTCGATCTCGCGCGTCACCGACAGCGCGGTGAAGATCAGCATGGTCATGGTCAGAATGGTGCCGACCAGGCCGGGCACGATGTTGAGCGCGGTCGAAGCGGCCGGATTGTAGCGGGCATGGGCACGGATATCGAATGCGCCCGGGGTCGAGTCGGGGATCGCGTGGTCGTGGACGAGCGCGGTCTGCACGACTTGACCAAGCGACGCCATAGCGGTGCCGGCCGCAACCGGGTCGGTGGCATCGGCCGCAAACAGCAAAGCCGGATGGTCGCCGCGGCGTAGCGCGCGTTCGAACTCGGCCGGAATCTCGATGCCGAACAGAACAGTGCCGGTTTTGAGCAGCTGATCGAACTCGGCGGCGTCGTGCGCCTGCCGCGTGACTCGGAAATAGGCCGTGTTCTCGATCGCCTTGAGGATCGAGCGCCCGACGTCACTCTGCTCCTGCAACAGTACCACCGTCGGCATATGGCGGGGCGTCGTATTGATCGCGTAACCGAACAGCAGGAGTTGCATGATCGGGATCATCACGATCATCGCGAACGACACGCGGTCGCGACGCAGCTGGATGAACTCCTTGATCAGCATGGCGCCGGTGCGGCGCCAGAAGCCAGCCGACGGTATGAGGCGCAGGGCGCTCATTGAAAATTGTCGCGCGCGCGGTTCATCAGTTCGATGAACACGTCTTCGAGTGATGGCTCGCTTCGCGCCCAGTGCAACCCGCCATGTTCGCGGTACGATGCAATTGTCTGTTCGAGCAGTTGCGGGTCGCGCCCCGACACGTGCAGGCTCGCGCCAAACGGCGCCACCATGTCGATGCCGGGCTTATCGGCAAGCTCGTCCGCGAGCCCGTTCAGGTTCTCGCCCGTAACCGTGTAGGTGACGAGGCCCGACCGCGCGATCACGTCGGCCACCGTACCGTGGGTCAGCAACACGCCGTAGGCGATGTAGGCGATCTCATGACAACGCTCGGCCTCGTCCATGTAATGGGTCGAGACGAGCACCGTCAGGCCGTTGGCCGCGAGGGTGTGAATCTCGTTCCAGAACTCGCGCCGCGCCTTCGGATCGACGCCAGCGGTCGGCTCGTCGAGCAGCAAGAGCTGCGGGTTCGGCAGCGTGCAGGCGCCGAGCGCCAGGCGTTGTTTCCAGCCGCCGGAGAGCGACGCCGCGAGCTGGTTCTCGCGGCCTTTGAGTCCAAGCCGCTCGATCATGGCGCGCGCCGCTTTGGTCGGCTGCGGCACCCCATAGAGGCGGGCGACGAAGTCGAGGTTTTCGTGCACCGAGAGATCCTGGTAGAGGCTGAAACGCTGGGTCATGTAGCCAACCCGGCGTTTGATCTGATCGGCCTCCTTGATGATGTCGAACCCCAGGCAGGTTCCGCGGCCAGCGTCGGGCGTGAGCAGCCCGCACAGCATGCGGATGGTAGTGGTCTTGCCGCTGCCGTTCGGACCAAGAAAGCCGTAGATGGTGCCGCGCCGCACCTTCATCGAGAGATCGCGCACGACCGGGCGCCCGTCGAAAGATTTGGTCAGCCCCTCGACCTCGATCGCGATCTCGGGCGCTGCGATCATTTCTTCGGCTCCAACCAAACGTCGACCGGCTGGCCGACGCGCAATTTGTCGGGCAGCTCCGGCAGAGCTTCGATCAGAAACACGAGCTTGTTGCGCTCCTCCAGGCTGTAGATGACCGGCGGCGTGTATTCGGCCGACTTGGCGATGAAGCTGACCTTCGCCGTCTGGTCGGTGCAGCCATCGCAGCGCACTGTGATGGTGTCGCCATAGGCGATGCGCGGCAACACCGTCTCGGAAACGAAGAAACGCACCTTCAGGTTTCCGGGCGGCAGGATTGCCAGAATGGGCCGGCCCGCCGGAACCATCTCGCCGGGGCGGAAGTAGATCTGTTGCACCGTGCCGGTCACCGGGCTCGCCAGCTTGCGGCGCGCGAGCCGCGTCTGCGAGGTGTTGACGCGCGCCTCGGCGCTGCGCAGCTCGGCCTGGGCCGAGTCGAAGTCCTTCTGCGTGCCCGCGCCGGTCTTGGCCAGTTGCGAGGCGCGGTCGAAGGTCTGACGCGCATTGGTCAGGCTCGCGGTGTTGAGATTGAGGTCGGCCTTCTGCAAATCATCGTCGAGGGTGAACAGCGGATCGCCGGCCTTGACGGCGTCGCCCTCGCGCACGTTCAAGGTGACCACGCGGCCCATCTCGTCAGGCGCGACAAAGATCAGGTTGGCTTCGATCCACCCCTGGTATTTGGGTTCCTGGTTGTTGCAGGCCGCAAGCCAGACCGTCGTCGCCAGCGCGAGCAGGAACCGCAGCGTTGGCGCGTGCCGGTTCATGGCGCCGTCCCGGGTCCCAACAGGATCTCGATATGCGCCCGCATCATCGCGGCCACGTCGAGGTGGGCAAAGCGGTCGAACAGGCCGGCCCAAAAGATGGCGACGAGGCCGGGGGCGACCACGAGTTGGGGAAAACGGGCGAGCGCAGCATGGCTGATCTCGCCCCGGCTGACGGCGCGCTCGATCAAGGCGCGCATCGCCGCGATGCCGCGCTCAACGACTTCGCGGTAGTAGAACTCGGCGATGGTCGGAAAGCGCGCGCCCTCGGTGATGACAAGGCGCGCCACGTCGCGACGCCGGGTCCCGTAGATTTCGCGTACGAACAATTCGACGAAACGCTCCAGCACGATCCGGATCGGAACATCGCTCGCGCGCAGTTGCTCGAGGGTCGCCACCAGCGGGCCCATCATGGTGCGCACCAGTTCCTGGAACAGCGCCTCCTTGTCCTTGAAATGCAGATAGATGGTGCCCTTGGCGACATCGGCCCGCCTGGCCACGTCATCGAGCCGCGCCGCCGCAAAACCGCGGGCCGAAAACTCGTCGAGCGCTGCGTCGAGGATCGCAGCGCGTCGGGCGGCAGCCTTCTCGGCCCGCCCGGAGCGCGCGACGTGCCGATCCGGTGAACCGGCCGGACCTGCCGGGGCCTTGATCCGGGGTCGCGCCGGCGACCTTCTCCCTGTCCGCTCTTTAGCCATACGTGTGGCCTATTTATGACTGACTAGTCAGTCATAAATAGGCCACGGATTGGCGGATTGCAAGGGCTCTCCTGGCCTCGATTTTTGCCGCGACGCACCAGGGGGCCGCCATACCGAAGCGCGGGCCTTCAAGGCGTCGTGTCGTTCTTGGGAGTTCAAATCGCCAAACGGTGTGAATACGCGGCGACATCGTCTTCAACGGCGTCGCCTCCAACATCTTTCGCGGCGCGTTCGTGGATGGCGCCCAGGGCCACGTCGCCTACCGTCTCAGCGCGGCGTACCCCCTGGGGGCCGCATTCATTTCGAGCGGTGATTTCGCCAACGCGCCGCAATTCGGTCCCCGTCGTGGGTTCTTTGTCGGAGGCGTCGCAGAAACTCCAGGTCTGCAGGGGCGGTCGGGATGGGTCCGCAACGAACGTCGAAACTCGGCACCTGCAAGCTCTGCGCGCTCGCACTGCGCGCGGGCCTGATCAGCCTCGCCATTCTCTCGCTTGGGTTGCCCGGTTACGCCCAGGCTCCGCAACCTGACATCCCGCCTGCCGTCGGTGCCGGCTCGCCCCCCGCAGGCGCGCCGCCGGCGACCGACACCCGGTGGCCGCAGGGCACCGACGTTCCGCCGCCTTCGGAGACGCTCGGCGCCGCGCTGCTGCCGCGCGATCTCTCACCCTGGGGAATGTTCCTGTCCGCCGACAATCTGGTGAAGGCGGTGATGATCGGCCTGGCGTTCGCTTCCGTGCTGACATGGACGATCGCACTGGCGAAATGGCTGGAGTTGCTCGGGTTCAAGGCACGTCTGCGCCGCGCCCATCGGGCGATTGCGGGCGCCGGGTCGCTGGCGGAAGCCGGGAACCGGGCCGGTCAAGCGGGCAGCGCCGCCCGGCTCGTGCGCGCCGCGATGCTGGAATTGGAGAGGTCGCCCGATCGCTCCGACCGCGAGGGCATCAGGGAGCGGCTTGCGGCCACGATCGAGCGGATCGAGGCCACGGTCGGCCGCCAGCTCGCACGCGGTACCGGAATCCTGGGCACGATCGGCGCGACCGCACCGTTCGTCGGACTGTTCGGCACCGTCTGGGGCATCATGAACAGCTTCATCGGCATTTCGAAAGCCCACACCACCAATCTCGCGGTGGTGGCGCCCGGCATTGCCGAGGCGCTGCTCGCGACCGCGCTCGGCCTCGCCGCCGCGATTCCGGCGGTCGTGATCTACAACTACCTGGCGCGCTCGATAGCCGGCTGCAAGGCACTGTTCGCCAATACCAGCACCGAGGTTCTCAACCTCACCAGCCGTGAGATCGCGCAACCGCCGGAGCGCGCCCAAATAGTGGAGCGCAAGCGCGCCCCGGTGACGCCCGCCCGGCTGCCGGCGGAGTAGCCGCATGAGCGTGCGCCTCGATCACGGCCAGGACGAGCTCGAGGACATCCACGAGATCAATGTCACGCCTTTCATCGACGTTATTCTGGTGCTGCTGATCATTTTCATGATCGCGGCGCCGCTTGCAACCGTGGACGTCAATGTCAATCTGCCGGGGTTGTCCGCCGCGCCGCAAAAGCGGCCCGAAAAACCAATCTTCCTGACCATCAGGGCGGATCGTTCGCTCGTACTTGGCGAAGATCCGATCTCGCGCGACGGCTTAGCGCGCGCCCTCAATCTGGAAACCAAAGGAGACAAGAATCAGAATATCTTTCTGCGTGCAGACAAATCGCTGCCGTACGGAGACTTTGCGGAAATCATGAACTTGCTGCGCAGAGCAGGTTATTTGAGGGTCGCATTGGTCGGGCTGGAGTCGGACAAGTCACCGTGAGCATGCCCTTCCCTGCGTTATCCGGTCGATTTCAAACGCCGACACTGTGGGGCTTCTGTTTCGCGGTCGTGCTAGCTGCGCACATCTTTGCAGTGAATGCGTTGCTGGATCAGCAAAGCACTCCGGATGACCTGGAAGGATCCCCGGTCATCACATTGAATATTGCCCCCGTCGCGACGGCACCTTCTACTGAACAGGATAACCGCGCTCCAGGCCCCTTGCAGGAAGAGGTGCTGGAAACAACCCCGCCTGTCCCCTTACGGCCGGTTGAACAGGATGTTCTTCCACGCGAGCAGCCTCAACAAGAGGCGGAAGTCACCTTACCGAAGAAAGAAGAGCAAACGCCCGAGCCGCGCCCCGTTGAGGAGCGTGTCGCGACCCCTGAATCTGCGCCTGTTGCGACAGATGCCCAAGGTCCCGCCGCCGCACCCTCGACCCCAGGCCGGATAGCTTCGGACACGCGTGCCCTCGTTACCGCATGGCAAGGGCAATTGTTCGCCCACCTGCAGCAGTCCATGCGGTATCCGTCGCAGGCGCGTTCACGATTACATGCAGGCCGCGGCACCGTGTCGTTCAATTTGGATCGCCAAGGCCACGTGTCCAACGTGAAGATCGTCGACAGTTCGGGTTCCAAACTTCTCGACCAAGCGACGGTGGAAACGATCCAGCGTGCTCAGCCCTGGCCAGTCCCGCCGCCGGACATCGGCGACAAGGATATCTTCGACGTCACCGTTCCGTTTGGCTATTACCTGCGCTGACCGTGGAATGACTTTGTCCAACACAGCAACATTTGGTGGATCACGGATCGTGGAATTCAAAATGAAAGCGCGCCGCTTGCTGATGTTTGTGGCGTGGATTGTCCTCGCCGGTTCCGGCCCAGCACTCGCCCATCCGCACGTCTGGGTCACCATGAAGAGCGAACTTGTCTACGCCCCGGACGGATCGGTCACCGGCATTCGGCATGCGTGGACCTTCGACGACATGTTCTCGACCTATGCGCTGCAAGGAATCGAATCCAAGACCAAGGGCGTGTTCTCCCGCGAAGAGCTCGCCCCGCTCGCCGAAGTCAACGTGACGTCGCTGAAGGAATACGATTACTTCAACTACGCGAGGATCGAGGGCAAACGGCAGAAAGCCGCATTCACCGATCCGGTCGACTATTGGCTCGATTATGCGGATTCCATTCTGACGCTGCATTTCACCCTGCCATTCAAGACGCCGGTGCGCGCGCAAAACCTTGAGATCGCCATCTTCGATCCGGAGTTCTTCATCGATTTCGGGTTCGCGGAGAAGGACCCGGTGAAACTGGTCGATGCACCGGCGCAATGTACGCTCGCGCTCGCGCGGCCGAACGATTCCGCGTTTCCATCGAGTCAGCGTCTCGACAAGTCGTTCCAGGCCTCGGAAGCATTCGCCGGCATGGGTTCGCGGTTCGCGAACAAGGTTCTGGTGAAATGTCCCTGACGATGCGGGACGCCGATCCGGCCTTCGCGTTACTGGGCTTCGATCTCCGCCTTGACGGCGTCGAGCGCGTCCGGCGTGTCGACGTTGACCAGCGCCCCCTTGTCGGTCGGCACTTCGACGACCGCTTCCTGGTAGCCGGCGATAAGGTGGCGTGCCCCGACGTTGCCATCGAGGCTCGCGAGATCGGGAAAGAATCGGCGCGACCACACCACCGGATTGCCGCGCTTGCCCGCGATCGTCGGTACCACGACAAGCGCCCCTCGCTCGGGATCGAACGCACCGATCAACCGATCGATCAGGGCCGCGTCCACGTGCGGCATATCGCCGAGGCAGACGACGGCACCATCGGCTTGCGTTGGGAGCGCCGAGATACCGGCCTTGAGTGAAGTTGAAAGCCCATCGGCGAAGTTCGCATTGTGCACGAAGGTCACGGCAAGTCCGCTCAATGCCGCCTCGACCCGCTCGCGCTGGTGGCCGGTGACCACGATCACTGGGCGCGCGCGCGATGCCAGCACTTGATCGACCACGATACGCACCATAGGTCGCCCGCCAATGTCGGCGAGCAGCTTGTTCGGCCCGCCCATGCGGGTCGAGCGGCCGGCGGCGAGCACGATCGCCGCCACCCGGCGGCCGATCGCGCTTTCGCTCGCGCGCGGCTGCGGCCGCGTCACGATCTCCATCAACAAGCCCCCGACGCCCATGCCCATGATGTCGTGGCGCGTCACCGGAAGTCCGCACAAGAGCCGCGCCAGCACCCAGTCGAAGCCATTCTCCTTGGGCGAACGGGCACACCCTGGTGCGCCCAGCACTGGACGGCCGCGGGCCGAGCCGATCAACATCAGATTGCCGGGGTCGACCGGCATGCCGAAATGTTCGACGGCGCCGCCCGCCGCTTCGATTGCTGCCGGGATGACGTCGCGCCGGTCGGCGATGGCGGACGCGCCGAACACGAGCACGAGCTCGGCGCCGGCTTGCAGCGTTTCTTCGAGCGCCGCCGCGAGAGCTGCGGCCTCGTGCGGCACGCGTCGCTCGGCGATGATCTTCGCACCCGCGGGCGCCAGCCGCTCGGCGGTAACGCGCAGGGTCTTCTCGATCACCTTGTCGGCGAGGCCTGGCAGCAAGGTCGAGATCACACCGACGCGCTTGATCCTGTAAGGCGCAACCCGCACCAGGGGCTTGGCGTTGCGCGCTATGTCCACGGCCCGATCGCACGCTCTGCGGCTGACCGCAAACGGGATGATCTTGACCGTCGCGATCATCTTGCCAGGGACGACCGGCGCGTAGGCGTCGAGCGTTGCGAGCGTGATGTCGGGGTCGATCTCGTTGAGCCGATCGATGGCTTGCCGGTCAACGACCAGCACGCCGCCGCTCTCGGCAAACAGGTTGGCGCGCCCCGTAAAGGCAGCGTCGACCCGCACGCCCTCCCCCGCCACCGCAGCCGCAATGTCACCGGCAGCCTGGTCCTCCGAAACATCGTCAGGCTCGAGCCGGGCCACCGTGATTGAGGCTACGCCAGCTTTGGTCAGCGCTTCGATTTCGGTCTTGCCGACCAGCGTACCCTTCTTCAGCACGAGCCCATCTTTGCGGATCGAGTGCACGATGATCCCGCCAAGCGCTTCGCCTGGAGCTACGGCGCCGAATTTCATGCGCGCGGCTCCGGCGGCACGCGCAGCCGCGCCGTGATCTGGCCAAGGATCGAGATCGCGATCTCGGGCGGCGAAACGGCGCCGATGGCAAGCCCGATCGGCGCATGAATGCGTCCCAGCGCCGCGTCGCTTGCACCCTCCGCCTTCAGGCGTTCGAGGCGACGGCCGTGAGTCTTCTTGGAACCAAGCGCACCGATGTAGAAACAATCACGCGCGAGCGCGTGCAGCAGCGCCGGGTCGTCGATCTTCGGATCATGGGTGAGTGCCACAAACGCCGTATAGTGATCGATGCCAAGCGGCGGTAACGCTACATCCGGCCATTCTGCGATCAGCTTCACGTCGGGGAAGCGCTCCGGCGTCGCAAACGCGGTGCGCGGATCCACGATGGTCACGTCATAACCGAGCAAACCTGCCATTGGCGCAAGCGCTTGGCTGATATGCACGGCGCCGGTGATGACCAGGCGGGGTGGCGGCACGTGCGCCGTGATGAACACTTTGCCGTGCGGGGTCTCCTCCATACCGCTCTTGCCGCTGCGCAGGTGCGCTTCGAGCATGTCCTTGAGTGGATCCCTCGCAATATCGGCTGCCTTGACCAGGCGCTGCTCGCCGCTCGCCTCATTGGTGACGACGAACGCGGCCCGGCGCGCCGCGCGCTCGGCATTGAGGGCTTTGAGGATGTCGAGCTTCATGTTTTGGCTCGTTTGTAGCCTGGATGGAGCGCAGCGAAATCCGGGTCTGACCTTCGCTGGCCCACCCGGATTTCTCTTCGCTTCATCCGGGCTACGAGATTAGGAGGTCTTCAATCGACTTTTTCCACGTAGACCCGAATGGTACCGCCGCACGACAGTCCGACCTTCCAAGCCGTCTCGTCGGCAACGCCAAACTCCAACGTCTTCGGCTTGCCGGATTCGATCACGTCGATCGCCTCGGCCACGACCGCGCCTTCGACGCAGCCACCCGATACGGAGCCGAGAAAATTCCCCTGGTCGTCGATTACCAGGTTGGAGCCGACCGGGCGCGGAGCTGAGCCCCAGGTTTCCACCACGGTCGCGAGCGCGACCCCGCGGCCATCGCGCCGCCAGTCCTCAGCGGCCTTCAGAATGTCGTCATCGCGAGCGAGCATTTGAACCTCCAAGTCAGCGCCGTTTGAATATGGGTCGCTCATTCCCTGCCGGCAATGACGGGTCACCCATCTTCAGGCCGCGCTGCGAAGCGACGCCTGCCCCGCCTCTGCCCTGACGCCACGTTTAGACAGCGACCTGACAAGGTCGCCGAGCGAATCCAGATTGTGCACCGGCCGAAACTCGTCCACGTGGGGCATCATCGTTTGCACCCCTTTGGCCTTGGCCTCGAATCCTTCGTAACGCAGCAGCGGGTTGAGCCAGATCAGCCGCCGGCACGAGCGATGCAGCCGGTCGATCTCGAATGCCAGCTTGTCGTCCGGGTCGCGCTCCAGGCCGTCGGTGATCAGGAGCACGATCGCCCCCTGGCTCAGCACGCGACGCGCCCACAGCTTGTTGAACATGTGCAGCGACGTTGCGATCCGAGTGCCGCCGGACCAGTCGAGAACCTGGGCCGAGCACGACGCGAGCGCCTCATCGGGGTCCTTGGCCTTCAGCGCCCGCGTCACGTTGGTCAGTCGGGTGCCGAACAGAAACGAATGCACGCGTTTGCGCGCATCGGTGACCGCGTGCAGGAAATGCAGGAACAAGCGGGTGTAATCGGTCATCGAGCCCGAAATATCGAGCAGCGCCACCAGCGGCGGGATTTTCGTCTTGGGGCCGAGGTATTTCAGATCGATGAAGGCGCCGCCACCTTTCAGACTCGCGCGCAGCGTTCGCCGCATGTCGACGAGGTGGCCATGACGATTCGGTGCCAGCCGGCGCGATTTGACCTCATCAAGGGGCAGCACCAGGCGCTTGATGGCGGCTTTGGCGGCGGCGATCTCGGCCGCGCTCATCTGCGCGAAATCCTTCTTCTGCAGCACCTCCTGGTCCGAGACCGTGAGCCGCATGTCGATTTCCAATTCGCGCACTTCCTGCTGCAACTTGTCGTTCAGACCGGAGAACAGCGCCTCCTGCACCCGCTGCGCGCCGGCTTTCGGGCGCTCCGGCTCCGTCCCCGGCACCTGCGGCAAGGTCATGCCGATGAGTTGCTCGAGGTAACCGCGCCGTTTGAAGAAGATCCGAAAGGCCTGATCGAAGAGGATGGAATGCTCGTGCCGGTTCACAAACACGGCGTGCAGGGTCCAGTAAAAATCCTCGCGGGTCCCCACCCCCGCGGTGCGAACCGCCGCGAGAGCATCGAGCACCGCGCCTGGTCCGACCGGGATCCCGGCCGCGCGCAGCGCACGTGCGAAATAGACGATGTTCTCGGCCAGCCGGCCATCCGCCGTGCTCATCGGCGTTACTCCGCGGCCCGCATCTCCGCGCGTACCTGATTGATGAGTTCGCTGGCTTTGGTGCCTTCGACACGCGCGATGTCGTCCTGATATTTCAGCAGCACCCCAAGCGTGTCGGAGACTGTCGCCGGGTCCAGAGCAACCGTGTCGAGCTCGGCGAGCGCGCTCGCCCAGTCGAGCGTCTCGGCAACGCCAGGTGACTTGAACAGGTCTTCCTTGCGCAGCCCCTGCACGAAATGCACGATTTCCTGCGAAAGCCGCTTACTGATGCCGGGCACTTTGGCGCGCACGATCTTGAGCTCGCGCTCGGCATTGGGATAACCGACCCAATGGTAGAGACAACGGCGCTTGAGCGCATCGTGGATTTCGCGGGTGCGGTTTGAGGTGATCACGACGATCGGCGGATGCGCGGCCTTGACGGTGCCGAGCTCGGGGATCGTCACCTGGAAGTCGGCCAGTACTTCAAGCAGGAACGCTTCGAACGCCTCGTCGGTGCGGTCGAGCTCGTCGATCAGGAGCACGGGCGCGCCGGCGGTATCGGGCTCGAGCGCCTGCAGGAGCGGGCGCTTGATGAGATACTGCTCCGAGAACACATCGTGGGTGAGCCGATCACGATCAACGGCGCCTTCGGCTTCGGCGAGCCGGATGGCGATCATCTGTGCGGCGTAGTTCCATTCGTACACCGCGGCCGAAACGTCGAGACCCTCGTAACATTGCAACCGGATCAGCCGGCGCCCGAGCGTCGTCGAAAGTACTTTGGCGATTTCGGTCTTGCCGACGCCGGCTTCGCCCTCCAGGAACAGAGGCCGCCCCATGCGCAGGGCAAGAAAGAGCACAGTCGCCAGGGAGCGATCGGCGAGATAATCGGCGCTGGCCAGAAGATCGAGGGTTTTGTCGATCGATGAGGGCAGTGAGATCGGTGTCTTATTCACAAAATAACCTTCTGCTCGCCCGCTGCAGGCAATCCCGTGTGAACCGGCTGAACCGGCAGGTCATATAAGCCGTAATGCCCCCAGATCAAAACCCCTCCACCCTCACAGCGGCGCTCGTTTGCTATTTGCGATGCGCATGGAGCCGTGGCCGGAATGCCGGATTTCCCCTGCTGCCGGATGCTCCGGCCATAGCCGCCGGAGATTGTCGCTGGACGTATGATCCGCGTCCGGAGATGTCGTGTGATTGTGGAAGGCCGTCCATGGTGAACGAGGGCATCTACGGCACTCCGAGCTCCGGCCCGGTTGTACTTATGCCGGATAATGTTGCGGGATGTGTCGAGTACCACCAGGAATGGTGGGCTTGATGAGAGTCCGCACTCCTAGGTCACCCGGAAAAATTCTCATCAAGCCCCGGATTCGGGGGTTAACGCGTTGTTTTTCAACGATCTTTGCTTGATGAGGAATTCCTCATCACGCTCTCATCCAGGACCCCTCGACTCTCATCAAGCCCCGCCGGGCCGACGGCGATCGCGCGCGCCCGCCATGGATGCCCTGGTACACGTGCGCACAAGGGCATCCATGCAAGCATGGACATGCGGAGCGGGAGTTCGCGCCGCCGAGCGCCGGCACCTCGCCGGTTGGAAGCTTCTACTCCTCGGCGCCCTTTTCGAGCGCCGCGGCGACCGCGCGGCGTGCGCACACGCCGACCAGATGCGCGCGGTACTCGGCGCTGCCATGGATGTCGCTTGCCATCCCATCGGCCGGGATCGTCAGACCTTCGAGCGACTTGGGCGAGAACCGCTTCTTGAGCGCCTCCTCGAACGATGGGACGCGGAACACGCCCGACGAGCCAGCGCCGGTCACGGCGACACGGATCTCCGACGGGCGCTTGGCGACGAACACGCCGACCAGCGCGAAACGCGATGCCTGATTGCGGAACTTGTAGTAGCCGGCCTTCTTCGGAATCGGGAACGTGACCTTGGTAATGATCTCGTTGGGTTCCAGCGCGGTCTCGAACAGGCTCTTGAAGAATTCGTCGGCGCCGATCTTGCGCTTGTTGGTCACGATGGTGGCACCGAGCCCGAGGCAGGCGGCCGGATAGTCTGCATTGGGATCGTTGTTGGCGACCGATCCGCCGATCGTGCCGCGGTGGCGCACGGCCGGATCGCCGATCAGTCCGGCCAGATAGGCCAGTGCCGGAATCGCCTCCTGCACCACTTTCGAGTTGTTGACGTTGTTATGCCGCGCCATCGCCCCGATCGTGATCGAGCGGCCTGCCTGCGTGATCTCCGCCATGCCGTCGACCTGACCGAGGTCGATGACGTTGGCAGGCGAAGCAAGCCGCTGCTTCATGGTCGGCAACAATGTCTGGCCGCCGGCGAGGAGCTTCGGCTCTTCGAGCTTTTCCATCATGTTGGCGGCGTGCCGCAGGCCGGTGGCACGGTGATAGGTGAAAGCGTACATGCAAGCCTCCGTTTACTCCGCCGCCGCGCGGCTTTTGTTGAGATTCTGAAGCACGCTCCAGACCACAGCCGGAGTTGCCGGCATGTCGATCTTTTCGGTCCCGAGCGCATTGGTAATGGCGTTCATCACCGCCGCCGGGGCCGCGATTGCACCGGCTTCGCCGCATCCTTTGATGCCTAACGGGTTCGACGGGCATTTGGTCACCGTCATGTCGACCTTCAGCGACGGCAGATTGTCGGCGCGCGGCATCGCGTAGTCCATGTAAGAGCCGCTCACCAGCTGCCCGGTGTCGTTGTAGACCGTGTGCTCGAGCAGCGCCTGGCCGACACCCTGGGCAACGCCGCCGTGCACCTGGCCCTCGACGATCATCGGATTGATCACGGTGCCGAAGTCGTCGACCGCCGTCCAACTGACCACATGCGTCTCGCCGGTATCGGCATCGATCTCGACTTCGCAGATGTGACATCCGGCCGGGAACGTGAAGTTGGTCGGATCGTAGAACGCAGTTTCCTTCAACCCGGGTTCGATCTCGCCGGTCGGGAACTTGTGCGCCACGTAGGCGGCCAACGCCAGTTCGCCCCAGGCCACCGACTTGTCGGTGCCGGCGACCGTGAACTTGCCGTCCTTGAACACGATATCGCCCTCGGCGGCCTCGAGCAGGTGCGCAGCGATCTTCTTCGCCTTGGCTTCGACCTTGTCGAGCGCCTTCACGATCGCCGACATTCCGACCGCTCCCGAGCGCGAACCGTAGGTGCCCATGCCGAACTGCACTTTGTCGGTGTCGCCGTGCACGACGCTGACCTGGTCGATGGAAATCCCGAGCCGCTCGGCGACGAGCTGGGCAAACGTGGTCTCGTGCCCCTGGCCATGCTGATGGCATCCGGTCAGCAGCTCGACCGAACCGGTCGGATTGACCCGAACTTCGGCGGATTCCCACAAGCCGACGCCGGCCCCCAACTGGCCGACAAGCGCCGAAGGCGCCACGCCACAGGCCTCGATATAAGTCGCAAAGCCGATGCCGCGCAGCTTGCCGTTCTTTTCGGACTCGCGCTTGCGCTTGCCAAAACTCTTGTAGTCGTTGATCTGCAGCGCTTTCGCCAGCGAGGCATTGTAGTCGCCGGCATCATAGAGCGAGGCGACTGAGGTCTGGTACGGGAACGTCTTGACGAAATTCTTCTTGCGCAAGTCTGCCGGATCAACACTGAGCTCGCGCGCCGCTACTTCCACCAGCCGCTCGACCACGTAGGTCGCCTCCGGTCGACCGGCGCCCCGATAGGCATCAACCGGTACCGTGTTGGTGTAGACCGCATCCACTTCGCAATAGATGTGCGGGATTGCGTACTGGCCCGACAGCAGGGTCGCATACAGGAACGTCGGGACCGCCGAGGAAAAGGTGGACATATAGGCGCCGAGATTGGCCACGGTCTTGACCCGGAGCCCGGTGATCTTGTTCTCCCCGTCGAAGGCCATCTCGGCCTTGGTCACGTGGTCGCGTCCGTGCGCATCGGAGATGAAACTCTCCGAGCGCTCCGCAGTCCATTTCACCGGACGATTGAACTTGCGCGCCGCCCACAGGCAGACGACCTCCTCGGGATAGATGAAGATTTTGGACCCAAAACCACCGCCGACGTTGGGCGCAATCACGCGCAGTTTGTTTTCGGGCGCCATGCCGACGAACGCCGCGATGACGAGCCGCGCCACGTGCGGGTTCTGCGTCGCGTTCCAGAGCGTCAGGCTCTCGCTGCCGGAATCGTACTCGGCCAGCGCAGCGCGCGGCTCCATCGCGTTCGGCACCAGCCGGTTGTTGACGAACTCGAGCTTGGTGACATGCTTGGCAGCCTTGAATGCGGCGGCAGTGGCATCATGGTCGCCCAGATGCCAGTTGTAGATCGTATTGTTGGGGGCGACCTCGTGGATCAGCGGCGCGCCTTTGGCGGCGGCCTTGGCGGGATCAACTACCGCCGGCAACACCTCGTAATCGACGACAACCTTCTCGGCCGCGTCCTTGGCCTGTGCGAGCGTGTCCGCGACGACGACGGCAACCGGATCTCCCACATGGCAGGCCTTGCCGACCGCAAGTGCTGGATGCGGCGCCATCTTCATTGGCGAGCCGTCCTTCGACAGCACGGTCCAGCCGCAGATCAGATTACCAAGCTTGCTTTCGGCAAATTCCGCGCCGGTCGCCACGCCCACCACGCCGGGCATGCCGGCCGCTGCCTTGGTGTCGATGCGCCGGATCTTGGCGTGCGCGTGCGGGGAGCGAATGAAATAGATGTGGGTCTGCGCCGGACGGGTCACGTCGTCGGTGTATTGCCCCTTGCCGGTGATGAAACGGAAATCTTCCTTGCGGCGCACCGAAGCGCCGATTCCGGTTGCACTCATAGCGCTTCCTCCCGGAGCTGGTGGCCCTCCCGTGCACCGCCTATTCGGCGGCTTGTCGTGTCGCGCCGCTGCCCATGGCCTTGGCGCCCGCCGCGATCGCTTTCACGATGTTATGGTAACCAGTGCACCGGCAGATGTTGCCTTCGAGCTCCTCGCGAATGGTGCGCTCCTCCAGAGTGTTGCCCTTGCGGTGCACCAAATCGACCGCGGTCATGATCATGCCGGGCGTGCAGAAACCGCACTGCAGGGCGTGGTGCTCGCGAAACGCTTCCTGCATCGGATGCAGCTGCGCGCCGTTGGCGAGACCCTCGATGGTCAAGACATCGGCACCGTCCGCGCTCAACGCCAGCATGGTGCAGGACTTGACGGCCTTGCCGTTGACGATGACGACACAGGCGCCGCACTGCGAGGTATCGCAACCGACGTGGGTGCCCGTCAGACGGAGGTTTTCGCGCAGGAGCTGCACCAGCAGGGTCCGCGGATCGACATCGGCTTTGATGTCCTTGCCGTTCACCTTCATGGAAACACTGGGCATGGCGCTTCTCCCCTTCTGACGCGGGCCAAACGGCCGCCTTTTGAATGTCGGCCGGACCGGCTTGGCTGTCCTGACGTGAAATTCGGGCGTTTCGGATCGTTTTTCTAGTTTGGAACCGATCGAGTGTCTACCCGTCCGGTGATGCCGGTCAAGAGATTTGGCGGCCGGCACTGGGCCGCCAGACGGCAGGCCACGGTGCCAAGGAAGGTCAGAATTCTCGGCAGTGTGGCGGACTAACCACCATCATTCTCTGTATCTTGCGGGCATCGCGCCGCGATGCGCGCAGTTTTCGAACAGCGGACCGGCATAGACAGATGGCTTGGAAGCGGTGTCCAGTCCATGGGGGGACGGCGGTACGAAAAGCACCTTGACGGCGCGGATACCGGGTCGCGCCGGTATGCGCGGTCCGCCCGGATTGCCGTGTGCGTATTCATTCTCGCAAACGCCAGCACTCCGCTGGCGGCACAGACCTGGAGCGCGGTGAAGGAAGATCTTTCGGCGCGCGGGATCACGCCATCACTTGTCTACGACAGCAACCTTTTGACCAATGCCGCGGGCGGCTTGAAACAGGACAGTGTTGGCCAGGGCAGCCTTTTTCTGCAGCTGCAGATCGACAGCGACAAGTTCTTTGGCTTTCCGGGCCTCAAAATTTACATGAGTGAATTGGTCGGCCATGGTCCTAACCCTGATAGCGGGATCGTCGGCGATGCACAGGGAGTCAATGGCCTGACAGTCCGGCCCGGCTTTCGGACTTACGAAAACTGGGTGCAGTACAATTTCCTGGACAATCAATGGTCGGTTCTGATCGGTCAGTATGATATCGCGACCGAGTTCTATCGCTCGCAGACCGCCGGGTTGTTTCTGAACACCGCGTTCGGAACCGGAAGCGCATTCGGCCTCAGTGGCGTCGAGGGTCCGTCGAACTATCCTTACACCGCCTTGGGGGGCCGCGTCGCATACAAGCCGCTCAACAACCTCGTGTTCCGAACAGCCATTCTTGATGGCGTCCCGTTCTATCGCCCCGACGACAAGATTTCGCCCTTCCGCAAAGGCGATAGGCTGCTGATCGTCTCAGAAGCGGCATGGGCACGTCGCGATATACCCGAGCATCCAACGCCGCACCCGCATATCCGTATCGGGCGATTCTCCGGCTTGTCGCCTTACGACGACAAGTTTGCCGTGGGCGGCTGGTACTACACCGCCAATTTCAACAGCCTGAATGAAGTGGACCAGAACGGAAACCCAGTGCAGAAGCGCGGAAGCGCCGGCGCCTACACGACGATTGATCGGGTGTTGTTCGAGCAGCACGGCGATCCGAAGAAACAGATTGCCGCATTTCTCCAACTCGGCGTGGCAGAGCAGGACGTTAATCGCTTCGGTTCCTACTATGGCACGGGGCTTGCCGCGATAGGAATGATCCCGGGACGGCCGAAGGACGAAATCGGCGTCGCCGTCGCAATCGCCCGCAATGGCTTCAGCTACATGCAGGCGCAAGAACAGCAGGCTATCCCGGTCAATCGCGCCGAGTCCGCTTTCGAGGTCACCTACCTCGCCCAGATCAACGACTGGCTGGCAATCCAGCCGGATTTCCAATACGTGATCCATCCCAATACCGACCCGACGGTGCGCAACGCGCTCGTGTTCCAACTCCGCGCCGAGTTCGCGTTTTGACGGCGGGCTTGAAAAATCCGAGGTTGCGCCGCCCGCCGCTTGCTCTGATCTACTGCAGGTATGGGCATGGGCTAGCTTTGGAACAGGAGCGCGGACATGGCTACAATTGCCGACCTCGTTGCCACGACTCTTGTCAATGCCGGCGTTGAGCGCATCTGGGGCGTCACCGGCGATAGCCTCAACGGCCTGAGCGACAGCCTGCGCCGGATCGGCAAGATCGCCTGGATGCATGTGCGCCATGAAGAGGTGGCAGCCTTCGCGGCGGGTGCCGAGGCGGCGACCACCGGACGCCTCGCGGTGTGTGCGGGCAGTTGTGGGCCCGGCAACCTGCATCTCATCAATGGCCTGTTCAACTGCCACCGCAACCACGAGCCGGTGCTCGCGATCGCGGCCCACATTCCGTCCTCCGAAATCGGCCTCGCGTATTTCCAGGAAACGCACCCACAGGAGCTGTTCAAGGAATGCAGCTATTACGTGGAGCTGGTCTCGACCCCGGAGCAGATGCCGCGCGTGCTGGAGACGGCGATGCGCACCGCCATCCTGAAGCGCGGTGTCGCGGTGGTGGTGCTGCCCGGCAACGTGGCGCTCGCGCAGGCGCCCGACGGCGCTGCCGGCCCCTGGGCCGAGGTCGCCCTTCCGCGCATGGTTCCGACCGATCAGGAGCTCGACAGGCTGGCGGCGATCCTCAACGGCGCCCAGGCGGTGACACTGCTGTGCGGCAGCGGGTGCGCCGGCACCCATGCCGACATCGTCGCGTTCGCGGACGCGCTCGCGGCCCCGGTCGTGCATGCTCTGCGCGGCAAGGAGTTCGTCGAATGGGACAACCCGTTCGACGTCGGCATGACCGGCTTGATCGGCTTCAGCTCCGGTTATGACGCCATGCTGTCGTGCGACGCATTGGTGATGCTCGGCACCGATTTTCCATATCGAAATTTCTATCCGACAAAAGCCAAAATCGTGCAAGTCGATCACCGACCGGAGGCGCTCGGGCGGCGCGCGCGCCTCGAGTTCGGTCTGATCGGCGACGTTGCTGAAACCGTCCGTGGCCTGTTGCCACGGCTGACCATCAAAACTGACCGGCGCTTCCTGGAAGCCGCCAAGAAGAACTACGCGAGTGCGCGCAAGGGACTCGACGACCTCGCCAAGCCTGCGGTCGGCCGCAAGCTCATTCATCCGCAATATCTGACCAAGCTCGTCAACGAGATTGCATCCGACGACGCGATCTTCACGGCTGATGTAGGAACACCAACGGTCTGGGCAGCACGCTACCTGACCATGAACGGCAAGCGCCGTCTGATCGGATCGTTCAACCACGGCTCGATGGCCAACGCGATGCCGATGGCGCTCGGTGCGCAGGCGGCTTTTCCGGGCCGGCAGGTCATCTCGCTCTCAGGCGACGGCGGCTTCACCATGCAGATGGGCGATCTCATATCGCTCGTGCAGCTCGGCCTGCCCGTCAAGCTGATCGTCTACAACAACGGTTCGCTTGCCTTCGTGGCCATGGAAATGAAGGCCGGCGGCTATCTCGATACCGGCACCGATCTGAAGAATCCGAACTTTGCCGAAATGGCGCAAGCCATGGGGATACTCGGCATCAGGGTGGACGATTCAGCCGAGGTCGAGCCGGCGCTGCGGCGCGCTTTCGCGCATGACGGGCCGGTACTGGTCGATGCGGTAACGGCCAAGCAGGAACTCGCCATGCCGCCCAAGATCGCGCTCGAGCAGGCCAAGGGGTTCAGCTTGTTCCTGCTCAAAGCGATCATCAACGGCCGTGGCGACGAGGTCATGGAATTGGTGCAGACCAACCTACGGCGCTGAGCAGCGCGAAGAGCGCAGACGGTCAGGCCGGCGCGCTGACTGTCTGTACGAATTTTGCGAAGAACTCGTCGGCCATTTTCTTAGCCGCCCCGGCGATCAGACGCTGGCCGAGCTGAGCCAACTTGCCGCCGATCTGCGCCTCCACGTTGTAGGTCAACAGCGTGCCGCCGTCCTTGTCGCTGAGCGCGACACTGGCGGCACCCTTGGCAAAACCAGCGACCCCGCCCTCCCCTTCACCGGAGATTTTATATCCATTGGGAGGATCGAGGTCGGACAGCGTCACCTTGCCTTTCCAGCGTGCTTTGACGGGGCCGACCCTCATGGTGGAGACGGCCTGGAACTCGGTATCGGACAACTTGTCGAGTTGCTCGCAGCCCGGGATACAGGCTTTGAGCACAGCCGGATCGTTGAGCTTCTTGTAGACTTCCGCGCGCGGTGCATTGAGCTGGACCTCGCCGGACATCGTCATCGCCATCGCATGCACTCCATCAGCTAGTAGTCGTTACCTTAGCAGCCTGCCAGCCGGTCATATAGGGCCACCAAAACATGCGTGCTATCGTCCGGGCCTCGCATCTGCTGGAACAAGGCCCGGCGACGACGAGCCGAGAAATTTTGCTGATCTCTGGAGGTAAGTCCTATGCCGGTGATAGACGCCAACGGGTGCCCCATCAACGTCGTGGTCGAAGGTCCGGAGCGCGCGCCGTTCCTGATGCTGTGCAATTCGCTCGGTACCGACCACCGCATGTGGGACCCGCAGGTCAAGCCGTTCACCCAGCACTACCGGCTGGTGCGTTACGACCGGCGCGGACACGGCCGATCCGGGGTTACCAAAGGTCCCTACAGCATGGCGCAGCTTGCCGGCGACGCGCTCGCCATCATGGATGCGATCGGCATCAAGCGCACGAGTTGGTGCGGGCTTTCCATGGGCAGCATGGTTGGCCAATGGCTCGGCGCAAACGCGCCGGAGCGCATCGAGCGGCTCGTGCTGTCGAGCAGCTCCTGCTACTACGCCAACAAGGAGTCCTGGAACGACCGCATCAAAGCGGTGCGCGAGGTCGGCATGGGATCGATCGGCCCGTTCGTGATGGAGCGTTGGTTCACGACGCCGTTTCGCGAGCGCGAACCGGCGATCATTGCCAAGATGACCGCAACATTGGCGGCAACCTCCATGGACGGCTATGTGGCCTGCTGCCAAGCGGTGCGCGACATGGACCACCGCGAGCTTCTGCACAAGATCAAGGCACCGACCTTGATCATCGCCGGCCGCCACGACCCCGCCACCACGGTCGAGAACGCGGAGTTCATCCGTGATCGGGTCCCAGGAGCCAAGCTCGTCGTCCTCGATGCCGCGCACATTTCCAACATCGAGCAGGCCGACAAGTATACCGCGTCGGTCCTGGGATTCCTGAGCGCGTAGCGAAGTTTGCGTCAGCCCCCGCGGCGGGCGCGGAACTCCTGCGGGGTTGTGCCGGTCTGCTTACGAAAAAAACGGGTGAAGTGCGAAGGATCCGAAAACGCAAGATCATAGGCGATCTCGTGAATTGGCACGCTGGTGAACACAAGCTGGCGCTTGGCTTCGGTCAGCACCCGCTGGCGGATCAGATGCCCGGCAGTGACGCCTGTCGCACGTTTGACGTGATCGTTGAGCCGATCGGGGGTCATCGCCAGTTTGTCGGCATAGAAGCTGAGCAGACGTTCCTTGCGAAATTGCTCTTCGACCAGCGCGCGCAACGCTTCGACCGCCGGATCGGCAGGAGTGAGCGTCACTGTCCCAGAGCGCGCTCGGCTGGCGGCAAACCGCACCACCTCGATCGCGATCAGTGCCAGATAGCCGCGCATGGCGTAGCGGTATCCTTCGCGCGCAAGGAACCGCTCTTCATGCAGTTGGGCGCACAGCGTATCGAGGCGCTGGAGCTCGGCCTCGCCCAGCGGCACCACCGGCTGCGCCGCCAACGCCCGCAGGCGAGCCAGCGCCTCGCCCGAAGAATCGCCCAGTGCGTGGGTCACGTCCTCGGTGAAACTCACGACCCAGCCTTCGGTTGCGCTTGGCCAAAACCGATAACCGTGGGCAACGGTTGCCGGTGTGAGCAGCGCACACGGCGCCTCGAACGGCAGGACCGCAGCTTCGTACGTCATTTCGCCGCCGCCGCTCGCGATGACCAGGATCTGAAACAGATTGCCATGGCGATGCGCGCGGATCGTCCAATCATGGATCGAGGAGCGCGACGAGATGGTCTCGATGTGGATGAAATCGAATGCGTCGGCGTCCGGGGGGTCGCCGTAAAGATGGAACAGCGGCAGGGCCGGCGCAGCGGGCATGCCCGAAGATTAACGCAAATCACGGGGAAAAGCTTGCGCGCGCTCGCCTGTGGACAGAAACCGTGGCCTGCCCAACCGGTCGCGCCATCACCCGTCGAACGCGGCCGCGGGCCGCGCGTCGGCCAGGATGAGGACGGTGCTGAGCTATTCCTCGTCGTCGTCCGGCTCGACGGGCTCCGGGCGTTCTTCCGGCGGCGCTAAACCTTCCAGGCCCTTGAGCAGTTCCTCCTCGGTCATCCGGTCGGTGACGACCTCGGTATCGTCTGCATCGGCGCGCTCACCGGTGGCACCGATGAGCGGAACCTCGGGTTCGGGTTCATCCACCTCGACGTATTTCTGCAGGGAATGCAGGAGCTCTTCCTTCAGATCCCCCGGCGAGATGGTCTCGTCGGCGATTTCGCGCAGCGCGACAACCGGGTTCTTGTCGTTGTCGCGGTCGAGCGTGATTGGCGAACCGGACGAGATCATGCGCGCGCGGTGGGCCGCGAGCAGCACCAAGTCGAACCGATTCTCGACCTTATCGATACAATCTTCAACGGTGACACGGGCCATCGGCTCGTCACTCCAGAGGGGTAGGATGTTGTGATTGGACCCTAGCTACGCCTTGGGTTGCAAAAACGCAAGACCCGAATTTCAAAGGCCCATTATTAACTTGGCGCCGATGCAAAGCTCTGTTAGGCAACGCCCCGGGTCCGCAGTTGCCCTGATATGGAGACTGCGGCGGCCGGTCGCAGCAATTTCAACGAGCTGCTTACCTTCGACCGCCCCCGCGTCGTTAACCAGGTGCCATTGCAACGCCGGATTTGTCGGCGACCCATACTGATCCGGCCTCAAGCTAAAGAGAACCAACAAGGAGACCCATGACCGTACCCGGCGAAAAGATCGCTCTATTCATTGATGGTGCCAACCTCTACGCCACCGCGAAGTCACTGGGTTTTGACATCGATTACAAGCGGCTGCTGCGCGAGTTCCAGTCACGCGGCTACCTGCTGCGTGCCTTCTACTACACAGCCGTGATCGAAGATCAGGAATACTCGTCGATCCGCCCGCTGATCGATTGGCTCGACTACAATGGCTACACGGTCGTGACCAAGGCGACGAAGGAGTTCGTCGACCAAACCGGCCGCCGGAAGGTGAAAGGCAACATGGATATCGAGCTCGCGGTTGATGCCATGGAACTCGCCGGGACGATCGACCACATGGTGCTATTTTCCGGGGATGGCGATTTTCGCTCGCTGGTGGAGGCGGTGCAGCGCCGGGGCGTCCGCGTGACGGTCGTTTCCACCGTTTCGACGCAACCGCCCATGGTGGCCGATGAACTGCGCCGGCAGGCGGACGTGTTTCTCGACATTGTCGAATTGCAGGGAAAGATCGGGCGCGACCCCGGCGAGCGCAGTGATCGGCCGCCGCGGGAGCCGCGCGAGCCGCGCGAGCGCCACACCCCGCAGTTCCTGCAACGCGGCCCGGCGCCGAGCCGCGCGCCAGTCGGGACTGCCGATGATGATTTCGATGAGGATTAGCAACCGCCGCTAACACATGTCAGCGGCTGAGCCGTCACCGGAGTGCCCGCGCTGTCCGCGGCTTGTTGCATTCCGCCAGGCTTGGCGTGCCAAGGAGCCAGGCTGGTTCAATGCGCCGGTGCGTTCGTTCGGTCCTATCGACGCGCGGCTCCTGATCGTCGGGCTCGCGCCTGGGCTGCAAGGCGCAAACCGCACCGGCCGACCGTTCACTGGCGACTACGCCGGCGTCTTGCTCTACGACACGCTCAGAGAGTTCGGTTTCGCGCAGGGCGAATATCAGGCGCGTGCGGACGATGGGCTGACCCTTGTCGACGCGCGCATCAGCAACGCCGTGCGCTGCGTTCCACCCGAGAACAAGCCGACCCCCGAGGAGATCAGCACCTGCCGCGACTACCTGACGGCGACTTTGGCCGAAATGTCGCGCCTCAAGATCGTCGTGTCGCTCGGCCGCATTGCCCATGACAGCGTGGTACGAGCACTCGGTACGCGGCCAGTGACGGCGCCGTTCAGCCACGGCGCCTCGCACCAAGTCGGCGCCTTGCGGTTACTCGATAGCTACCACTGCTCGCGCTACAACACGAACACCGGCGTACTCACCACGGACATGTTCCGTGCAGTGTTCCGAGCGGCACGGGATTATCTGGACGGCGCCTCGCGGTACGACATGAACTCAAGCAGCGAGCCGTCCGGATCGCGGAAATAGACACTGGTACCCTGCCCTCGGGCGCCCGAGCGCGCCACGGGGCCCTGTTCGATCGCAACACCGCACGCCTTGAGATGCTCGATTGCATCAGCGATCGGGCCGTTCCACTCAAAACAAAGGTCGCTGTTGCCCGGCTGCACCGGTAGCCGCGCCACTGGCCCGCCGGTGACCCCCGGCCCATGCAGGTTGAGCTGGGTGTCGCCGAACCGGTAGGCAACGCGCGTCCCTTGCTTCACCACCTCGGCGCCGAGCACGTCGCGGTAGAACGCGTTTGCGCGCTCCCAGTCGGACACATGGATCACGCAATGGTCGAGCTTGAGCTTGGGCATGGTTTCATCCCTTCAGGCGCATCAGCCGCCCGCGCTCGCGATCCCAGCTGCGCTTGCGCTCGGTTTCACGTTTATCGTGCAGCTTCTTTCCGCGTGCAATCGCAAGCTCGATCTTGGCGCGCCCTTTGTCGTTGAAATAGAGCTTGAGCGGCACAATCGTCATCCCCTCGCGCTCGACGGCGCCGGCGAGCTTGCCGATTTGACGCTTGTGCAACAGCAGTTTGCGTGCGCGCTTGGGCGCGTGATTGAAGCGTCCGGCCTGCAGATATTCTGGGATATTGGCGTTGAGCAGCCAGATCTCGCCGGCGCGTGCATCCGCATACGATTCGGCGATCGTTGCCTTGCCGGCGCGCAGCGATTTGACCTCGCTGCCGGTGAGCGCGATGCCGGCTTCGAAGGTCTCACCTATCTCGTAGTTGAACCGCGCCCGGCGGTTGTCGGCGATCACCTTGAACGATGTCTTCTTGTCTGCCATCGCGTTGGACTTTCCAGCAGGCGAACCATGCCGCCTTACCAACGGTTTACGAAATCCGACAGACCGATCACAAGGTGAAGTCGCAGCGGTCAACCGAAGCGTCTTTTGGGCGCGGTCGATTGATATTTCTCAATGCGGCCTAACGCCTTCTTCAGTTTACAGAAATTCTAAGAACGACCGGTTGTCCGCAGTCCTATTCGCGCGCACATAGGAACAAATTGGAGGTACCGAGGATGGCATCGATCCGGGCGGCAACGTGGCTCGTGCTGTTGCCCCTCATTGCTGCGGCCGTGCTGACGGGTGTGTGCCTGGTTGCACCCGCGTCCGGACAGGAGAACGTGGAAATGGCCCTCACCGTCAAAGATCACAAGTTCGACCCGGCCGAGCTCCAGGCGCCGGCCGGAAAGCCGATCGTGCTGCGCGTCAGGAACCTCGATTCAACGCCTATGGAATTTGAGAGCAAAAGCCTCAAGGTTGAGAAGGTGCTGACCGGAAATTCGGAAGCGGTCGTCAATATCCGAGCGCAAAAGCCTGGCCGTTACGAGTTTTTCGACGACTTCCACGAGAAGACGACGAGGGGCGTGCTGGTGGTGAAATGAGGCTCAGGTGATCGCAGCGCTGATCATCGTCTTTCGCGAGGTGTTCGAGGCCGGCCTCATCATCGGCATCGTGCTGGCGGTCACGCGCGGTGTCGCGCATCGTGGCATTTGGATCACTGGGGGCGTCGCAGCAGGCGTGCTCGGCTCCTGCCTGCTGGCCGCGTTCGCTGGCGTGATCTCGCAAGCCTTTGCCGGCTCCGGACAGGAGCTGGTCAATGCCACCGTGCTCTCGATCGCCGTGGTGATGCTCACTTGGCACAACGTCTGGATGTCACGCCACGGGCGCGAGCTTGTGGTTGAATTCCGTGCCGCCGGCCAAGCCGTGGCTTCCGGAACAAAATCGCTGGCGGCGCTCGCCGTCGTCGTGTGCATCGCGGTACTGCGCGAAGGCTTCGAGGTGGTGATGTTCCTCTATGGCGTGTTGGCGACGGAAGGCGCAACCGCGATCGAAGTGTTCGCCGGCGGCGTCGCCGGCCTATTGCTCGGAGCACTCGTCTGCGCGGCGACCTACTTCGGCATGCTCAACATTCCGCAGCGTTATCTGTTCGGCGTGACGAGTTTCATGATTGCGTTCCTGGCTGCCGGCATGGCTGCTCAGGCAATCGGATTTCTCGAGCAAGCCAACGTGGTGGTGGCGCTCGACCAGGTGGTCTGGGACAGCTCCTGGCTCCTCCCCGACGTGAGCATCCTCGGCCGGGTGCTACGCACCCTCATTGGCTATAACGACCGCCCGACCGCACTGCAGCTCGTAGTCTACTGCGCGACGTTGGCGGTGATGTTCGCGTTGATGAGGCTCATGGCGCCGCCTTCGCCCAGGCGCACCGTAGCGGCATAGGTTCTGCGCAATGAGGCGAGAGCGTATCTGCGTCAATTGATCAAGCCGGCGTGTACCATGGCCTCGCGCACCGCGGACTGTGCCTTTTCGCTCGCCGACACCATCGGCAGGCGCAGAACATTGTCGCACTTGCCGAGCAGCGACATCGCATATTTGACTGGTGCCGGGCTCGTCTCCACGAATAAATTGATGTGCAGCGGAGCGAGCTTGTCCTGCAGCGTGAGCGCGGTCGCGTAGTCGCCGCGCAGGCACGCGCTCTGGAACTGGGCACATAGCCGCGGTGCCACGTTGGACGTGACCGAGATGCAGCCATGGCCACCATGGGCCATGAAGCCGAGCGCGGTGATGTCTTCGCCCGAGAGTTGATTGAAGTCCGCACCGAGCACCGCGCGCTGCTGCGTCACCCGCGTCATGTTGGCGGTCGCATCCTTCACGCCAGCGATGTTCTTGAGCTCATAGAGCCGCTTCATGGTGTCGACCGAGATGTCGATCACCGAGCGCGCCGGGATGTTGTACATGATGATCGGAATGCCGATCGCGTCGTTGATCGCCTTGAAGTGCTGATAGAGCCCTTCCTGGGTCGGCTTGTTGTAGTAGGGCGAAACCACCAGCACCGCGTCGGCACCGGCCTGCTCGGCGTGCTTGGCAAGGTCGACCGCCTCCCTGGTCGAGTTCGAGCCGGCGCCGGCGACCACCGGAACGCGGCCCTTGGCCTGATCGACGCACCACTCCACAACCCTCATGTGCTCGTCATGCGAGAGGGTCGGGCTTTCACCCGTGGTGCCAACCGGCACGAGACCGCTGGTGCCCTCGGCAATCTGCCAGTCGACCAGGTCACGAAACGCCTTTTCGTCGAGCGAGCCATTCTTGAAGGGCGTGATCAGCGCGGTGAACGATCCCCGAAAACGCGTCCTGGCGGTCATGGCAAAGCCCTCGGCACGCGGCGCATCCGCACCGCTCAATCCCATTGATATTCATTGATATCCCTTCGGGCAGAGCAGCGAAAGCCCCAGTCCCCCGCTTCGGACGTTGCGGCAAGGTGATCGTCCGAACATTGGGATCAAGGGGATACCAGCATGATTCAGCGCGGCCTTGGATTTGTCGGACTCCCTAAAAACACCCACGGCAACACGGGACCGGATGTCGAGTCCACGTTCGAAGGGCCGGCGGCTTGGGCGCTTTTCCGCCAAATTTCGCTGTCAGGGTTCATGTGTTCGCATAAGCGAATGCCGATGGGGCGATTCGATTTTCGCCGGGGCTGGGGGATAAGCCATTTGAAGCCACGACACCGATCAGCACTTGTTGCTGCGCTCGCATCCGCGAGCCTTCTCGCGCTCGTCGCCTCCGCAGCCGCGCAGACCACGAGTGTCCATGGAACGACCGCCAAGACCGCCCACAAGGCCACCGCCAAGGCGGGGGCTAAGTCCAAGGCCAAAAAATCAGCGTCCAAGTCGAATTCCAAAAAGGTTGCGGCACTCGAGGTTCCGCTGCCGCGGGCCCGGCCCGGTGCAGAGGGCGCAGACTCGTCCTCGCAGGCATCCGCACCGGCGCGCCCGCGCATATCACCCTCCAAGGTGCCGCTCGCGCAGGCCCCGACGCTGGAGACGTTGGACGCGGATATTGCGCTGGTCAAACGGGCGATCGATGCGCTGCGCAGCCGCGGCGCGGACGAGGCAACGCGGATCGAGTCATCGATTTCCGACCCAGTGGCACGCAAGCTCGTGGAATGGAGCGTTTTGCGCGACGGCGACAATGGTGCCGAATTCTCGCGCTACGCTGCCTTCATCGCCGCCAATCCGACCTGGCCGAGCGTAGCCATGTTCCGTCGCCGCGCCGAGGCGATGCTGTGGGTCGAGGACGCGAGCCCCGCGAAAGTACGCAGCTACTTCAACGGCGCGCCGCCCCTCTCCGCCAAGGGCCGCCTGGTACTGGCGCGTGCCTTGCTCGCGGCGGGTGACAAGCCCGGTGCACATGCGCAGGTCCGCCAGGCTTGGCGCGACGAGCCGTTCTCGGCCGAGGTCGAACGACAGGTGCTCGACGAGTTCCCTGAATTCCTCACCCATGCGGACCACCGAGCCCGCATGGAGAAGAGCCTCGATGTGGGCGAGAGCGACGCCGCCATGCGTGCCGCCCGCCGGCTCGGGGGCGCCGCCGTGGCGATCGCCCACGCGCGCATCGCACTCAACAGCAAGTCGGGCAATGCCACCAAGCTGCTGGAGGCCGTCCCGGCGGAGGCGCACCACGACCCCGGTTACATCCTCGCGAAGGTGCAGCTGCTGCGCCGCGCCGACAAGGTTGCCGAAGCCGGGCAACTGATGCTCGCGGCTCCGCGCGATTCTGCCCAGATCCACAATCCGGAGGAGTGGTGGGTCGAGCGTCGCGTGCTCTCGCGCAAACTACTCGACAGCGGCGACGCCAAGTCAGCCTACCTGGTGGTGCGCGACTGTGCCGAACCCACCAAGGAAAACTCGCGGGTCGAGCGTCATTTCATGGCGGGCTGGATCGCGCTGCGCTTCCTCAACGAGCCGGCCGCAGCGGTCAAACATTTCGCGCGCATCCAGAGACGTCAGCATTCACCCCACGTCGCTCGCGCGCTCCCACTACTGGCTCGGACGCGCGGCGGAGGCCACCCACCGGACCGACGAGGCGCGGGCCCAGTATCGGGCGGCTGCAAGCTCGTCGGCGGCCTATTACGGACAACTCGCGCGCGCCCATATCGGGCTTGGTCCGTTGACGCTGGCGCCGCCGCCGGTCACGCCCGACAAGCGGGCGAGCGCGGAGCGGCTCGAGTTGGTGCGCGCGCTGCATATTCTCTACGCGCTCAATGAACGCAATCTGGTGATTCCGCTGATGGCTGGCCTCGGCGACAGCCTCGATGACGCCGGCATCTTGGGCGCGCTCGGCGAGCTTGCCGAGCAGTATCGCGATCCCCGCGGCATGCTGCATATGGGCAAGGCTGCGTTAGGGCGCGGGCTACCGCTCGACTACTACGCATTCCCGACCGTCGGCGTGCCCGAGTATACGCCGATCGGGCCGCAGATCGACAACGCGACGTTGTTTGCCATTATCCGGCAGGAAAGCATGTTCAACCCGGCCGACTACTCGGCCGCCAACGCCATGGGGTTGATGCAGGTGACGCCGGTCGCCGCGAAGGACACCTGCAAGCGCTATGATTGCACCTACGACGTCAAGCGGCTCAAGAACGACACGCCATACAATCTCCAGGTCGGTGCCGCCGAAATCGCGGGCGTGATCCAGGACTATCGCGGCAACCTCATCATGGCGTTTGCGGGCTACAACGCCGGGCGTGGGCGCGTGAAGGAATGGGTCGAGCGCTACGGCGACCCGCGCGACCCGCGTGTCGACCCGATCGACTGGGTCGAGCGCATTCCGTTCCAGGAAACCCGCAACTACGTGCAGCGGGTGATGGAGAACCTGCAGGTCTATCGGGCGCTCTTCAGCGAGGGCCGCACGCCTCCGCTGATGATTGAAGCCGACATCCGACGCGGCGGTGCCGCCGCGAATTAGCGGCGGCGTCAGATCCTGGCGCATTTTAACTCGGCAAGCGGACTACAGCCGTGATCCATTGCGGCTCGCTTGAGCTTTCGACGCCGGTTGCGGCGGAGAGATCGCGCGGGGGGCGTGCGACCGCCGAGTGCACGCCCGCTTGGCGCAGGCGGAACCGGCTTACCGGGAACCTCGGATGCAACTCGGACGGCGTTCTCAGCCGTGAAACGAATGCCGCAATAGGACTATTTGCCATGAGTGTGCGCCACGGTTCGGCGTCCGACGCATGCTCGGAAGATGGACGCCTGCCCGGGTGCGGGACGCGGCGGGGGTGGCGCCGACGGGGCCGTCAATGGCGCCAAGCGCCCGCCGGCGGCATCGGACCGTTCGGCATCGAACCGATGCCGGAGGAGCGCAAGAGGGTCGGCTGGTCGATCTCTTCAGCATCACGCTCCAACTTTCTGATCCACCCCAGGACCATGTTTGCAGGCGGGCTAGCGGTGGCTGCCGGATTGTCATTTCAGGCGTCCTGCGCCGCCGGATTTCTTGGCACTGCCTGATCATGGCGACACCGCGGTCGTCCCGACCGCGATCGGTTTCCTGATCTGCACCTATGCCATCCCGACAGCCTGGATTCCGGCGTCGGTTGCGTCCATCATCACCGGCGCCGGTTACACGCTCACGGTGTTGCGCAAAGGCCGTAGGGAACACTTCGTCAACCGACATGCATGCCGCATCCGAACCAAGACATGAGTTCATCACTGCCCAGGATGGGTGCAAGCTGCACGTTGCGGTCTTCGGTCCGCGCGCGAGCGGGCGTATCCCGGTTGTGTGCCTGCCAGGCTTAACCCGCACGGCGGAAGAGTTCACGGTTCTGGCCGCCTCGCTTGCGGCCGACGGGCACCGCGTGATCGCTCTCGACTCCCGTGGGCGTGGCCGTTCGCAGTTTGACGCCGATCCGGCGAAATACTCGCTCCCGATCGAACTCGCCGATGTCTCTGCTGTCCTGACTGCGATCGAAGCCGTGCCGGCGGTGTTGATCGGAAGCTCGCGCGGCGGCCTTCTCACCATGTTGCTGGCGGTCCTGCGGCCGACGGCGATCGCCGGCGCGGTTCTCAACGACATCGGCCCGGTGATCGAAACCAAAGGGCTACTGCGCCTCAAGGGCTATGTCGGCAAGCAGCCGGTGCCGCGCAACTTCGAAGAGGCCGCCGATATCGTGCGCGACGTCAACGAGGAACAATTTCCAAAGCTTAGGCGCGAGGATTGGTTGGCGTGGGCTCATCGCACGTGGCGCGAGGACGCGAACGGGCTCGTGTTGACCTTTGACAGGGAGCTTGCGCGAGCACTCGATGCGTTCGCGCCCGATGCCGCGCCACCACCAATGTGGGATCAGTTCGATGCTCTGAATCGCGTGCCCGTGATGGTCGTGCGCGGCGCCAATTCCGACATTCTCAGCACCGAGACCGTAGCGGCGATGCGTGCACGGCGTGCGATGTTGGAGACGGTCGAGGTTCCCGATCAGGGTCACACGCCACTCTTGGCCGAAGCTGACGTGATCGCACGCATCGCAGCGTTTGTCGCAAGATGCGATCGCTGAGCCTGCTTGACTGGAGACACCCTCATGCATGTCGGTTTCATCGGCATCGGAGCGATTGGCTGGCCGATGGCCGGCACACTGGTCAAGGCCGGTCACGACGTGACGGTGTTCGATATCGATTCCGCGCGTGTTGGGCGTTTCGCGGTGGAGTTCGCCTGCCCCGCCGCCTCAGGTCTGGCTGAAATCGCGGCGCATCCGTTCGTCATCACCATGCTGCCGACCGGAGAGACCGTGCGGCAGGTGCTGCTCGCGCAGGACAACGGCGCTTTTCGCAAGGCGGTGCGTCCCGGCACGATCGTGATCGACATGGGCTCGTCCGACCCGCTCGGCACGCAGGCGCTCGGGGCCGAACTGCGCCAACTGGGCGTGCAGCTTGTCGACGCGCCGGTGTCGAAACGCGCTGCCGTGTTTGCCGAGAGTGGCACTCCGACCGCAGGCGCGAGCGCAATCCCGATGGTGATCATGATCGGCGGCGATTCAGACGCGGTTGTCCGCGCCAAGCCGCTGCTTGCCCGCATCGGCGACACCTTGTTTACGACCGGAGCGCTCGGCTCCGCGCATGCGCTCAAAGCGCTCAACAACTATGCGTCCGCCGCCTCCCACGCGGCGCTCGCGGAGGCGCTGCTGGCGGCCCGCAGGTTCGGGCTCGATCCCAAAACCTGTATTGACGTAATCAACGTCTCGACCGGTCGGAGCTTCATCTCGGAGGTCCTCTTCAAGAAGCAGATCGACAATCCGAACTTTGCTGCCGGCTTCTCGATCGGCCTGTTCGCCAAAGACGTCAAACAGGCCGCCGACCTTGCCGTCGCGGTCGGCCTCGATGCCCCGATGGCGCGGCTCACATGCGAACGCTGGGCGTACGCCCGCGAGCAGCTCGGCGCGGCGGCTGACATCACCGCCGCCGCGCGGGCATGGGATCAAGATTTAAAGGATTGAGGATCTCATTGCCTCGGCATGTGTTCGATCAGAGCCGCCAATCGGGCGCGCATCTCGCTGGCCGGGCGGTGCTGGCTCCCGCCGTGACCGGCGAACACCCAGTCGAACTCATAGGCGAGCAGCCGGCGCAGGGATTCGATTTGCTCGGGCCACGACCACCAGCACACGTCGCGCCAGGCGGCGAGATCATCATCCTCGAAACTCCAGGCGAGCGAGTTGCCGGTGAATAGGGATCGCTCGTGCAGATAGACGACGCTGCCTTCGGTGTGTCCCGGAACCGGGATGGCGACGACGCCGCCGGCGATGGTCTTCGGCGCGCGGCCCGACAGAACCTGGTCGGCGAAGCGCGCCGCGCTATGGTCTGCGGCGTGAATGAAGACGCGGGCGCCGAAATGCGCGGCGTAGCGTTTGGCGTCGCCAACGTCATCGCGATGGGTCAGCAGAATGTCCGCGAGCCCACCATGGGCCTCGAACCAGTGTACGACCGGCCGCGTCCAACGCGGCGCGTCGACCATGGCATTGCGGTGCGCGCGCAGGATCGCGAACGCATGCGCCCCGTAGGCAGACGCCGCGTTGTAGCCGAGCCGATAAATGTCCTTCGTCATCGCTTCGGGAAAGACGCCGGCAGGCGGCTCGGCGCGGTTTCTGGTATGGACCGAAGCGGTCGGGCACAGTAGCCGCGCGCGCCAGGCCATGCGCAGCTCGTCGGGCGTACTCGGCTGGCGGGCGAAAACAGACTGGCCGTCGCGTTCCACAATCAGGCCGGGCGCTACCGTGCGAGCAGCCGAACAATCAATGCAGCGCGTGTCGATATACCAGTCGCCGGGCGCGTTTTGCGGGTGCGGCTTCGGCATAAACAAATGTTAGCTCATCGTCGGATCACGCGCCATGGGACCGGTTTTTGCGGTCGCCTTGCCAAGGGCAGAGCCCTCGGGCATATGGGCGCCAAGGAGAGGTGGCCGAGTGGCTGAAGGCGGCGGTTTGCTAAACCGTTATAGGGTCTAAAGCCCTATCAAGGGTTCGAATCCCTTCCTCTCCGCCACCCTTCGCCCCCTTCGGGTTTCGCGGTGGCGGGCCACCCTGAGTCTCGAAGGGAGAAGGGTGTCTCCCGACGCTCCGCGGAAGCGTCGACAGACAATCGGTTGACCTTCAAAAGGTGAAGAGCATCAACAAGATTGTCATCACACCGCATATCGACGTCAGGATCGTCGCGGCACCAACCGATAACTGATCAAACCGCTCGGGTGCAATGTTCCACAACATGACGCCTCTCCGCTCTGCCGTCCTTGAACTACGGCACTTCGACACGGAATGGCGCGCGCGTCTGTGAACCAGGTCACAGTGAAGCGGCCGGCATCGGTTCCCAAACGCCTTGCCCCCGATCCTGCGGCGTAATATCCAGAACCGGCACGACCGCTGACCGCGCGCTGCACAACGCATCAGGTCCGAGATGACGACGACAACGGCCGGGCTCGCGCTGACGCTCTTCGGCCTCGCCCTCAGCATCGCGCACGCCGCCGATCCGACCGGCACCTGGCTGGTCGCGGACAACGACGCAATCGTACGCATCGCCGATTGTGCAAGCCTGCCCGGCCCCGGTCAGGCTGGCACGCCCCGTACGAGCGGAACGCTGTGTGGAAATGTGGTTTGGCTCAAGGAGCCGATCGATCCGTCGACCGGCAAACCGCGCGTCGACAGCCTCAACATCGATCCGGCCAAAAAAGACCAGCCCATTCTTGGCATGCAAGGGATCTTCGACATGCGTCCATCGACCGAGCCGCAACAATGGGAGGGGCGCGTCTACAACATCGACGACGGCAAGATCTACAGCGGCAACATCATCATGAAGAACGATAACGAACTCTACGTGCAGGGCTGCTTCATGATGTTTTGCCGCGGCGAACAGTGGGTCCGGCAGGACGTCCCGGACCAGCCCAAGCCGGCTAAGCCGCCTCAGGCGCGGGCGCGCTGATTGAATAGGACCGCGCGCACCGCCGGATCGTGCATGTTGACCGTCGGTGCATCGGCAACCCGTACGTCAAGCCCACGCTTCGCCGCCGGCCGCGCCTGGATCGTCTCCTGCCAGCGCTTGAGGTTGGGGAACTCCTCGATGTCCTGGCCCTGCCGCTTCCAGATCAGGGTCCATCCGATGCAGGCCATGTCGGCGATCGAATATTTGCCGGCCAGGAACTCACGATCGGCGAGGCGCTTGTTCATGACCCCGTAGAGCCGGTTGACCTCGTCGGTGTAACGCTTGATGCCATACTCAATGGGCTCGGGCGCGTAGTTACGGAAATGGTTGGCCTGCCCAGCCATCGGCCCGAGCCCGCCCATCTGCCAGAACAGCCACTGGTCGACTTCGACGCGCTGGCGCTCGTCGGTCGGATAGAACTTGCCAGTCTTGCGCCCGAGATACTGCAGGATCGCGCCGGACTCGAACACCGAAATGGGGCGTTGCCCCGGCCCCTGCGGATCGACGATCGCCGGCATTCGGTTGTTAGGGGCAATGGCGAGAAAATCCGGCTTGAACTGGTCGCCCTTGGCGATATTGACTGGGATCACGTTGTACGGAAGCCCGCATTCTTCGAGCATGATGGTGACCTTCCAGCCGTTGGGCGTCGACCAATAATAGAGATCGATCGGCTTTGCCTGACGCGGCGCCGTCCTGGCGGGAGCGCTTTGGCGCGTCGGCGCGGCCTTTGCGGATGGTCCGGGCTTCGACTTCGCGGCTGGTTTCTTCGTTGCGGCAGGTTTCGATTTCGCGGTGGATTTCGACCGGCGGGCCATGACGCGCTCCATGACAGCGGCTTCAGAATAAGCCATCAGACCTAGGGCGTCGTCCGCGCTTGCGCAATGGCGGAAATGGCAGGGCAGCCTAAGCGCGGCACTCAGTCCGTCAAAATCGCTTGATCAAACAGACCCGCACACAGGCGCTTAGCGCAAGACCTGAGCAGATCGCTCGCCGCTCAAGGTAATCGAAGCGCGCACCCGCAGAGAAACGAGGGCGTCCGCGAGATGTCCGAGGCTCGTGTGCTGGGCACTGCGCGCCAGCATGGGATGCAGCTTGGAACCCCACCCCCCGGTCAGAACCAGCTCATTTGCGAGCTTGCGTTCCTTGCGTCCGAACCGCGAACCCGGAAACTTCCGTCTCGCCGACGCCCTCTGATCTTCAACTTGAACCGGCTCATCCGATGGGGACGCTTCGCAATCCGCTCAATCGATCCGCCGGTTCAAGGATGAAGTCGAAGTAGGCAAACCCGGAGCGTCGCTCCGGGCGGCGTTGTTACTTCTTCGCCTTCTTGCGAGTCGCTTTCTTCTTCGCAGGTGCCTTCTTCGCTGCCTTCTTGGCCTTCTTCACCATAGCTGCCCTCCTAGCCATCACGATGGCGGTGGTGGAACAGTGCCCGCGGGAATCGCGAGCACTGCATCCCGATTACTACAGGACACGAAAAAAAACACGGTTTCACCTTAACGAACTGTTTACAAGCTGCCCCGGCGCGTGCTTGCGCAAAGCACCGCACGAAATTCACCGCCGCGTTGCGCGCCTCGGCGCGCCGAATGCGCGCTCGCGCTACAACAAACAATGAATTGCAAAAACATGCATGAAATAAGGGTTTTTTGGCTGTCATGATCTTGACCAAGAACTGGATTCGCGCTCATCGGCATGCGTTTGCCAGTGTGCATGCGAGCGCGGTACGCGCGCAGAGCGGCGAAAAACGCGCCGCAAATTTTTTTTTGCACCGCTGTGAAAAAACGCCGTTCGCTACATCGAATCGAGCACGAATTGCGCGAATCACCCGCAACCGATTCGCTTCCCGCACCCGCGCAACCGCGTCCGCAAGGGGTTGCAACCGAAGAAAGTGACGCGACGCGGACGCGAGTTGCTCGCAACAGCGAGCCGCAAATCACGTGTGACCAGGTTCACACACCGAGCTTTTGTCGGAGCAGCGCGTTGACAGACTGCGGGTTCGCCTTGCCGCCAGAGGACTTCATCACCTGTCCGACAAACCAGCCGATGACCGCGGGCTTTGCCTTCGCTTGCTCGGCCTTGTCGGGATTGGCCGCAATGATCTCATCGACCACGCGTTCGATTGCGCCCGTGTCCGTGACCTGCTTGAGACCGCGCGCCTCGACGATCGCGCGCGGATCGCCGCCCTCGTTCCATGCGATCTCGAACAGATCCTTGGCGATCTTGCCGGAGATCGTTCCCTCGGCAATGAGATCGAGAATGCTGCCGAGCTGCGCAGCGCTGATCGGCGACGCCGCAATATCGCGGCCCTCCCTGTTCAGGCGCCCGAACAGTTCGTTGATCACCCAATTTGCCGCTGCCTTGGCGTCGCGCATGCCCTGCGGCGCCTTGGCAACCGCCTCGAAGAATTCCGCGCTTTCGCGTTCGGCGACGAGCACGTCGGCGTCGTAGGCTGAGAGCCCGTACTCCGCCATGAAGCGTCGCTTTTTCTCGTCCGGAAGCTCCGGCAGGGCGGCTCGCAGGCGATCGACGAACACCTGTGTCAACTCGAGCGGCAGCAGGTCGGGGTCCGGAAAGTAACGATAGTCGTGTGCCTCTTCCTTGGTGCGCATGGACCGCGTCTCGCCGCGGGCCGGGTCGAACAGTCGCGTCTCCTGCTCGATCGCGCCGCCGTCCTCGATGACCTCGATCTGACGGCGTGCCTCGTGATCAATCGCTTGTCCGATGAAGCGGATGGAGTTGACGTTCTTGATTTCGCAGCGCGTGCCCAGGGGCTCCCCCGGCCGCCGTACCGATACGTTGACGTTGGCGCGCAGGCTGCCTTTTTCCATGTCGCCATCGCAGGTGCCGAGATAGCGCAGGATGTTGCGCAGCTTCGTCACATAGGCTTTGGCATCCTCGGACGAACGCAGATCAGGCTTCGACACGATCTCCATGAGTGCAACGCCAGCACGATTGAGGTCGACGAGCGACATGGTCGGATGCCGGTCGTGCAGAGATTTGCCGGCGTCTTGCTCGAGATGGAGGCGCTCGATGCCGACCGTGACGGTCTCGCCCGGCTGATCGAGCGTCACCTCGCCCTCGCCCACGATCGGCGATTTGTATTGGCTGATCTGGTAGCCCTGCGGCAGGTCCGGGTAGAAATAGTTCTTGCGATCGAACACCGAGCGCAGGTTGATCCTTGCGTTGAGCCCGAGCCCAGTGCGGACCGCCTGGGCGACGCAGGCCTCGTTGATCACCGGTAACATGCCCGGCATCGCGGCGTCGACGAGCGAGACGTGACTGTTGGGCTCGCCGCCGAACGCGGTCGACGCCCCGGAGAACAATTTCGCCTGCGAGGTGACCTGAGCATGGACCTCTAGGCCGATCACGACTTCCCAGTCGCCTGTCGAACCTTTGATCAGCTTGGATTTGATCGAGGCATTCATTTCTTGCTCTCGCTCAGCAGCTCGCGCGCAATCGCGTTCCACTCGGCGGCAAGAGGGCCGGTCTGCACCGGCTTTCGGGCTTCCTTGTACCACCATCGTGCATTCGGCAAATCCCCCTCGCCGCGGTGCAGATGGGCGTGCACCCAGGCGCAATCGCGACCTTCGTGCGCAATGACGATGTTGTGCGCGCGCTCCCAATCGTCCTTGGCCACCCACCACAGGGCCTGTAGTGCGGGTGCGAGCGCTGCAGGCGGCGTGCGGCGCGAAACGGATCGCGTGAAGGCATCGGGTGTCATCGCTGCTTGTAGGCTATTCGACATCGACAGCGACCTACCACCACGTCTCCGGCGTAAACGTCCCCGCGGCCTGCTCGATCACCGCACCGAGGCCAAACAGCGTTTCTTCCTCGAATGGTCGGCCGATCAGCTGCAGGCCGACCGGCAGACCCTGCGCCTCAAGTCCTGCCGGGACCGAGATACCTGGCAGCCCAGCCATGTTCACCGTCACGGTGAAAACGTCGTTGAGATACATTTCGACCGGGTCGGCCGTGCCCTTCTCGCCGATCGCGAAAGCCGCCGACGGCGTGGTCGGCGTCAAGATCGCGTCGACGCCGCGTTCGAAACAGGCCTCGAAGTCGCGCTTGATCAGGGTGCGCACCTGCTGGGCACGCAGATAATAGGCGTCGTAGTAACCGGCGGAAAGCACATAGGTACCGATCATGATACGTCGGCGCACCTCCTTGCCGAAGCCGGCCGCGCGGGTGTGCTCGTACATCTCGATCACGTCGCGGCCAGGTTCGCGCAAGCCGTAGCGTACGCCATCATAGCGCGCGAGGTTGGAGGAGGCCTCGGCAGGCGCCACGATGTAGTAGGCGGGCAGCGCGTAGCGGGTATGAGGAAGCGAGATGTCCACGATCTCGGCGCCGCCGTCTTTGAGCCAATCAGCGCCACGCTGCCAGAGCGCCTCGCTCTCCGCCGCCATGCCTTCAACCCGGTATTCCTTCGGAATCCCAACCTTCAGGCCCGCGATCGAGTGTCCGATCGCAGCCTCGTAATCCGGCACGGGGAGATCGACGCAGGTCGTGTCCTTGGCATCGTGTCCCGCCATGGAACGCAACAGGATCGCGGCATCGCGCACGCTGCGCGCGAACGGGCCTGCCTGATCGAGGGAGGACGCAAACGCCACGATGCCGAAGCGTGAGCAGCGGCCATAGGTCGGCTTGATGCCGACAATACCGGTGAATGCGGCCGGCTGCCGGATCGATCCACCGGTATCGGTGCCGGTCGCGCCGAGGCACAGATGAGCCGCCACCGCCGCCGCCGATCCGCCCGACGACCCGCCGGGCACGAGCTTCGCGTTCGAATTCCTGCGCCGCCAGGGTGAGATGACCGGGCCGAAGAACGATGTCTCGTTCGACGAACCCATGGCGAATTCGTCGTTGTTAAGCTTGCCCAACATAACTGCGCCGTCCCGCCGGAGGTTGGCGGTGACGGTAAACTCATAGGTCGGCACGAAGCCGTCGAGGATGTGCGAGCAGGCGGTCGTTCGGACATCCGTCGTGCAAAACAGATCCTTGATGCCGAGTGGAATTCCCTCAAGCGCGCCGGCGGCACCGGTCGCAAGCCGCGCGTCCGAGGTCCTCGCCATGGCCCGCGCCCGATCGGGGGTCTCCAACACGAACGCGTTCAACGCACGCGCGCGCTCGACGGCCGCAATGTGCGCTTCGGTGAGTTCGGCGGCGGAAACTTGTTTGCTGCGCAGCAGGTCGCGGGCCTTGGCGATGGTCAGCCGCGTAAGATCGGTCATTCGTCCGGACTGTCGCAGACGAACGCATTCGGTTTGGGCTTGATCGCCTTCGCGACCTTGCGAAACGAGATCGTCCCGTCCGGCTCCTCGAAGCGCGCGATTTCACCCGGCAGCGGCATTTCCATGGCGCGCAGGTCGGCTTCGGTAAGCCCGGCCGGCATCTCGCCCTTGGCGATCTGCTCGAGCAGTTGCCAGCGGTAGTACATCTCGGCTTCTTCGCATGCCATGCACATGGCAGCACCCCAATCCTCAACGATGTGCCTTCAGGCGACGCAGTGCCAGGCCAACTATCCAGAATACCCCTGATATAACGGCACGGCACTCATTCGACCACCCTCGGAACCAGAAAGAAGCCATCTTCGGTCGCCGGCGCGTTCCTAACGATTTGATCCGCTATGTTGCCGTCGGTGATCGTGTCCGGGCGCTTCTTCATCGCCATTGGGGTGACCGATGTCATCGGCTCGGCGTTTGCCACGTCAACCTCCGACAATTGCTCGACGAACGCCAGGATGGCGTTGAGCTCACCCTGCAAATGCTCGATCTCGTCATCGGCGACAGCGATGCGGGCGAGATGCGCGATGCGGCGCACGGTTGCGGCATCCACGGACATACGGGTTCCTCGTTGTGGAGCCTATAGCAGACGCGTGTTTGGGCCGGCAACGCCCCCGGGCCGTTCGCAGCCCGACCGGGCGCTGCGGCGCATGGCCCCCAACGCGGAAGCCAGTCGCGTCGGAGGTTGCGGGCTCACCGCAGCGAGCGATTAATCTGGCGGGCGAGATCCTCAGCTTCGGCTTTGGAGAATGGTCCGAAGATGGTACCGCCGTGCTCGTAGAGCGTTGCAAGCTTGGGCGCCAGCGCGTAGCACTGCAGCACCACATCGTTGAACACTGCGCAGTACTCGCGCGGTTGTTCAGTCTTGGCGGTGGCCCGATATTTCTGCTTTCCAGGTTTGTTGTGCACGAGATCAATCTCGAACGAACCCGGCGCGTTCGGATTGGTCGACTTGATCGCAATCGCGTTGCCAAAGTCGGACGTCACCATGAACGGCTGACGTTCGAGCTTCTCTACCTTGCCGTCCCGGCACTTGAATTCCACGCCGTCCTGGGTCTTGAACCGATATTCAAGACCAGGACCGGATGCCGCGGCGGCGCTCGCCAGCGCAAGCCACCCGATGCAAACATAAAGGCAGCGACGCATGGGTAACTCCCTGCCAACTTGGCAACATCTAGCGGGTCAACGCGCGGACGCCTGAACGCCCTTCAGGCGGGCATGAGCCCGGGTTGACGCTGCTCTTGTTCCGTGGGGGCCTCCCCGGTTCCAAACCCGGGTTTTATGGCCTGTTTTTTATTCCTTTGTAGTGATCGCCGTCACTTTGGTTCATCCTCGAACGCACCACCCCCAATTTTCGTGCTAACCCCAATCGATGGCTGTGTTCCTCCTCGTCGACGCCGCCCCCAAGCTGCCCCGGCGCGGCGCGCTGATCGGCCTTGATCTTGGCACCAAGACCATTGGGGTTGCGGCGAGCGATCCGGATCGGCAACTCGCGACCGGTGTCGCCACCATCGCCCGCAAAGCCTTCACGGCCGATGCCAAGCAGCTACTCGCGCTCGCAGCCGAACGACAAGCAGCCGGCTTCGTGCTCGGCCTGCCGATCAACATGGACGGCAGCGAAGGCCCACGTGCCCAAGCGACGCGCGCGTTTGCCCGCAATCTCGCAGCCCTCACCCCGCTTCCGATTGCGCTGTGGGACGAGCGCCTCTCAACAGCCGCCGTGGAGCGCGAGCTCATCGCAGCCGACGCAAGCCGCGCCAAGCGACGAGCAGTCATCGATCAGCACGCCGCCGTGTTCATCCTGCAGGGCGCGCTCGACCGGCTCGCGCGGCTCTCCTTCTCCGGCTGACAGAGGGCCGCTGTCATTGCCCCTTGGTTCCGATGATCCTGCTGGTCGCGGCCGGTGTGCTGGCGCGCCGCACCATCAATCCGGTGGTGGCGGACAAGACCGGCGCCGCCGAAGCAGGCACTGTAAGCGCTATTCCACCGGCAATCGCGAGGCCGAACGGGAGCCGTTCTACTGTTTCGGCTGTAAATGGACTTTGGCGCGACCGTGGCAAATCCAGAGCATGTTCACGCGCTAACTTGGCAGAGCGCGTTCCAGCAGGCCGGCGGTTTCGGCGCTCGTCAATTCGGCCGCGCCGTAGAGCCGCGCGAATGGCGCGACGAGACGATGGCGCGCAAATGCGCCCGCCACATCAGGTGCGCTCGAGCGCAACGCAGCCACGGCCGCAACCAGCGCCAGACGCTCGACCCCAGCGCGGGCATGCGCCTCATCGGCCGTCGACAACGCCTGCTGCACAAACTTCAACGCATCGACGCATCCGGGCAGATCACCAGCTTGCTGCGCAAGCTGCGCCAGCACGGCGCGCGCGGCTTCCTCCTCGTGAGCAAGCGCGCGCAGCACATCGAGACACACGACATTTCCCGAACCCTCCCAAATCGCATTGACGGGCGCTTCGCGGTAGAGCCTAGCCAGGATCCCCTCTTCCACATAACCGTTACCGCCGAAGCACTCCATGGCCTCATAGATCAGGGCCGGTGCGATCTTGCAGATCCAATATTTGATCACCGGCGTGAGCAGCCGTGTGCGCGCCGCCTCGGTCGGATCGGCGCCGGCGAGATCGTAGGACCGGCACAACCGCATCATCGCCGCGACTGCGGCCTCGCAATCAAGCGCTAGATCAGCGAGCACCGTGCGCATCAGTGGCTGATCGGCGAGCGCACGCTTGAACACCAGCCTGTGGCGAGCATGGTGCACCGCCTGCGCCAGCGCCATGCGCATCAGGCCGGCAGACGCGATCGCGCAGTCCAGCCGCGTCAGCTGCACCATCTCGATGATGGTGCGCACGCCCCTGCCCTCGTCGCCTACCCGCCAAGCGAAAGCGCCGGCGAACTCGACCTCAGAGGACGCGTTGGATTTGTTGCCGAGCTTGTCTTTGAGGCGCTGCAGGCGGAGCGCATTCACCTGCCCATCCGGCGTAAATCGCGGCATAAAAAAGCATGTCAGCCCGGCCGGCGCTTGCGCCAGCACCAGGAACGCGTCCGACATCGGCGCTGACATGAACCATTTGTGGCCCGTGATGACATAGCCTTCGCCGGCCGGCTCAGCGCGAGAGGTGTTCGTGCGCACGTCGGTGCCGCCCTGCTTCTCGGTCATGCCCATGCCGATGGTGATGCCGGATTTCTCGTTCCAGCACCGAAAATTCGGGTCATACAATCGCGACAGGATCTTCGGCACAACGCGCGTCAACAACGCCGGCGTGGCGGCAAGCGCCGCCACAGCGGCCCGCGTCATCGTCACCGGGCACATGTGTCCGTTCTCGACCTGCGCCACCATGTAATAGCGTGCCGCCCGCGCAACCTCGCCCGGCGCGCCGACCCGCGCACCGTGCTCGTCCCAAGTCATCGCAGCCAGGCCGTCACCAATGCTCTCGCGCATAAAATGGTGATAGGCCGGATGGAACTCGACCACGTCGAGCCGATGGCCCTTTGGATCAAATGTCCGCAGCCTGGGTAGGTTCTCGTTCGCAAGCCGCGCCTCCTCGAACATATCGGCCGTGCCCCAGCCTTCGCCAAAGCGCGTCAGCGCTGGGATCTCGGTATGGGCGCCGTTGGCATTGACCGCGTCCTGCAGCGGGCGATCGATTGCGAACAAATTGACGTCGACGAACGGTGTCGATTGGTTGAAGACTTCGTGGGTATCAAGGGCGCTGGTCATGGGCGGCTCCTTTTGAGCGATGCTATCACACGGGTACGGTCGGTTGCGCCAAAGCGGCGCGACCAAGATCTGGGGATGACCGTGATCGTTCCGAGATTGGCCTTGCCCGTGGAGCCAACTGCGCCTAATACTGCCACTTTAATGAACATCGTGCAGAAACCGACGTTCGTCCTCAACCAACGTCATTTGTTGGGTGTAGACGGACTTTCGCGCGAGGAGATCATCGGGCTCCTGGACCGCGCCGAGGACTTCGTCGAGCCCAACCGGCAGATTGACAAGAAGCAGAGCACGCTGCGCGGGCGGACCCAGATCAACCTGTTCTTCGAGGTTTCGACCCGCACCCAATCCTCGTTCGAAATCGCAGGCAAGCGCCTTGGCGCCGACGTGATGAACATGTCGGTCGGTTCCTCCTCCATGCGCAAAGGTGAGACCCTGATCGACACCGCGATCACGCTCAATGCTATGCACCCGGACATCCTGGTGGTTCGGCACTACGCTTCCGGCGCCGTCGATCTCCTGGCCCGCAAAGTCGATTGCTCCGTGATCAACGCCGGCGACGGCTCGCACGAGCATCCGACCCAGGCGCTGCTCGATGCCCTTACCATTCGCCGCAACAAGGGCGGGATCGAAGGGCTGACGGTCGCGATCTGTGGTGACATTCTGCATTCGCGGGTGGCACGTTCGAACATTATCCTGCTCAATACGCTCGGCGCGCGCGTGCGCGTGGTCGCGCCTTCGACACTGCTGCCGCCCGGGATCGAGCGCTTTGGCGTCGATGTTTTCCGTGACATGCGCGAAGGCCTGCACAATGCTGACATCGTCATGATGCTGCGGTTGCAGCGCGAGCGCATGAGCGGATCGTTCGTGCCCTCCACGCAGGAGTATTTTCATTACTTCGGCCTCGATGAGCGCAAGCTCAGTTATGCCAAGCCGGATGCGCTGGTGATGCACCCGGGGCCGATGAACCGGGGGGTCGAAATCGATTCGGGCGTCGCCGATGGCGCTCAGTCGCTGATCCGCGAGCAGGTGGAGATGGGAGTTGCGGTGCGCATGGCGGCGCTCGAAGCCCTGTCGCGCAACCTGCGGAATGCGTGAATCCCGATGCTCTCCGACCGACGGCCGATCCTGCTCACCAACGCGCGGATCATCGATCCCTCGCGGGAGCTTGATTTTCCCGGCGACCTCCTGATCGCTGAAGGCGTGATCCGCGATAGCAAGCGCGGCATCGGCGCGGCCGGCGTGCCGGAGGGGACTGAAATAGTTGACTGCCGAGACAAGATCGTCGCACCCGGCCTCATCGACCTACGCGCCTTCGTGGGCGAACCGGGAGCGGAATATCGCGAGACGCTGGCGTCCGCGAGCCAGGCTGCGGCGGCTGGTGGCGTCACCACGATCGTGTGCCAGCCCGACACCAACCCGGTGATCGACGAGCCCGCGATGGTCGATTTCGTGCTGCGACGCGCGCGCGACACTGCGATCGTCCACGTGCACCCGATGGCAGCGCTGACCAAGGGGCTCAAAGGCGAGGAAATGACCGAGATCGGGCTGCTGAAGGCCGCCGGCGCGGTCGCGTTCACGGACGGCGCAAGAAGCGTCACCAATGCGCAGGTCATCCGACGGGCATTGACCTATGCGCGCGACTTCGATGCTCTCATCGTCCACCACACCGAGGATCCCGATCTGGTCGGCGAGGGCGTGATGAACGAGGGCGAGTTCGCGGCGAGGCTCGGGCTGAGCGGCGTGCCGAAAGCAGCCGAGACGGTGATGCTCGAACGTGACGTGCGGCTCGCTGCGTTGGCGGGCGGTCGCTATCACGCCGCCTCGGTCACTTGCGCCGAGTCGCTTGAGGTCTTGCGCCGGGCCAAGGACAGCAATCCGAACGTCACCGCGTCGGTGTCAATCAATCACATCACACTCAACGAAATCGACGTCGGTTCCTACCGCACGTTCTGCAAGCTCGCGCCGCCACTGCGTGCCGAGACCGACCGCACCGCGATGGTCCAGGCGCTCGCATCGGGCCTCGTCGACGTGGTGATGTCGGACCACGACCCGCAGGACGTGGAGACCAAGCGCCTGCCTTTCGCCGAGGCAACGCCGGGCGCGATCGGCATCGAGACCATGCTGGTCGCCGGCCTGCGGCTCGTGCACAACGGCGAGATCACGCTCATGAGCCTGCTCACGGCAATGTCGACGAGGCCAGCCGAACTGCTTGGACTTGCTGGTGGCACGTTGCGCGGAGGCAGCGCCGCCGACGTAATCGTCTTCGACCTCGACGTGCCCTGGGTGCTCGACCGCGCCCAGCTCAAGTCGAAATGCAAGAATACCCCGTTCGACGAGGCACGTTTGCAGGGCCGCGTGGTGCGTACCATCGTGGCTGGCCGCACCGCGTACGAGTACGTGTGATAAACCTCAGCCGGCATGCTCCACCCGATCAACTGGACCCTCGCCCTGCCCTACTACGCCGGCGCCCTTGTGTTCGGCTATCTGCTCGGCTCGATTCCGTTCGGATTGATCATCACGCGGCTTGCCGGAACGCAGGACATCCGCACAATCGGATCCGGTAATATCGGCGCGACCAATGTGCTGCGCACCGGAAGAAAAACGCTGGCGGCTGCGACCCTCGTGGGCGACATGCTCAAGGGCACGATCGCGGTGTTGGCCGCGAAGCAATACGGCGGCCAGGACCTCGCGGTGCTCGCGGCGCTCGGCGCATTTCTCGGCCACCTGTTCCCGGTCTGGCTGAACTTTAAAGGTGGCAAGGGTGTTGCGACCTATATCGGCCTTCTCTTAGCACTGGCTTGGCCGGCCGCAATCGCGTTCTGTCTTATCTGGCTCGCGGTCGCCGCGCTGACACGCTACTCATCGCTCGCTGCCCTGATCGCAAGCGCTGTCACGCCGGCATTGCTTTGGTACGATCGTTATTTGCAGGAAGCCCAGCTCTTTCTGGTGCTATCGGTCCTGCTCTGGATCATGCACCGTGGCAATATCGCGCGGCTGCTGAAGGGTATGGAGGGCAAGATCGGAGCTGACAAATCGGCTTGACCGGTTTCGATCTCGCTCACCGGGGCCAAATTAATATACCTGATGTTCAATTTGGAAGCGTTCTTAGATCAATTCTTTGGTGAGCTTGCAGCATCGTCAGGTTGCGGAAACGGGCAAGGTTCAGGCGAAATCGCGACTCCGTTTTCCCAGAATCGGCCTTGCCCAATGAAGGTGACGCGAAAACGAAGATGCTATGAGTCCCGAAGCGTCCAATGCAAGCTGGTGCGCTTGAGTTCCCGTGCGAAAACCTATGGGCGCGATACAAGCCCGCCGGGTTCCCGACGCAACTTTCCAGCGATTTCCAGTTCCAGCAATGCCATGCGTACGACCGAGGGTGTGGCACCGGAAATACGGATTAGATCATCAATCGTGATCGGGGCCGGCCCAAGCAGCGAGATGACGTTCGTAGTGGTTGCGAGGGCGCCTGCACCGTCCGCCAAGCCGGAGTGTTCGGACTGTGATGGTGGATCCGGAGAGCGGCCCAGAATCGGCTGCAGTACGTTGATCACGTCGGCCGCTTCGGTCACCGGCGTCGCCCCCTGCTTGATCAGACTGTTGGTTCCCTGGGCGCGCGGATCGAATGGAGATCCCGGAACCGCAAAAACCTCGCGGCCCTGTTCGAGCGCGAACCGCGCGGTGATCAGGGAGCCTGATCGCCTGGCCGCTTCAACCACGATCAGCCCGAGCGCAAGCCCGGAGATCAATCGATTGCGGCGCGGGAAGTCACGCGCACGAGGTTCCCAGCCGAGCGGCATTTCCGAGACAGCGTTCCCGTTGGCGAGCAGCGCATGCAAGAGTTCGCTATGCTCCGGCGGATAGATGCGATCGTGGCCACCAGCCAGCACCGCAATCGTTCCAGTTACCAACGCGGTACGGTGGGCCGCGGCGTCGATGCCACGTGCAAGACCGGAGACGATCGCAAAGCCCGCCTCACCTAGGTCGCGGGCGATCATCTGGGCAAATTTAACTCCGGCTGCGGACGCGTTGCGCGCGCCGACGATCGCGACCATGGGCAGCGCGAGGGCAGAGCGCGTGCCGCGCACTGCAAGGAGCGGCGGAGCATCGTCGATTGCTTGCAGCCGAAGCGGATAGTCTTCCTCGCCGAGCGCTAGAAACGTGATACCGAGGGATGCAGCCGCAGCAAGTTCCTGCTCGGCTTCCGCACGCGAGCAGATTTTGATCGGGTTATTGGCGCCGCCACGGCGCGCGAGATCGGGAAGGGCCGCAAGCGCCGTTCCGGCGTCCCCGAAGTGGTGGATCAGGGTCCGGAACGTTCGCGGGCCGACATTGTCACTCCGGATCAGCCGCAGCCAATCGACCCGCTGCTCATCGGTAAGACAAAAGCCCGCTTGAGCGCTCACTAAAAATCCCCCTTTGAGCACGAGTTTTGCGGTAACCAACAACCGCCAGAGACCGTCGCCCCTCTCTACCCATGAGAGATAAACCGTAAAATAAACTCTTAGATTGCGTTTCAACAAGTCCTAAATATCTCCTGTTGCCAGTAACTTAGTTTGATCCCTGTGAATGCAGCATGGGCGGCGATTTGACTTTGGGGGTCGCCTTACCCATTTTCCGGGCGCCGCGCACCACCTTTCGCCGGGATTCTGCGCACCCGCAAAACCACGGGTTTCCATGAACGTTGTCGTTGTCGAATTGCCGGCTAAAGCGAAGACAATCAACAAGTATCTAGGTCGAGGCTACGAGGTCCTGGCCTCGTTTGGTCACGTCCGTGATCTGCCGCCGAAGAATGGCTCGGTCGACCCTGACCACAATTTCCGCATGATCTGGGAAGTCGATCCGAAGGCGCAGAAGCGGCTCGACGACATTGCCAAAGCGGTCAAAGGGGCGGCCAAGCTCATCTTGGCCACCGATCCGGACCGCGAGGGCGAAGCGATTTCATGGCACGTCCTGGAAGTGCTGAAGGAGAAGAAGGCGCTCACGGATCAGGGGATCGAGCGAGTGGTCTTCAACGCCATCACCAAGCAATCGGTGACCGATGCGATGGCGAACCCACGCCAAATCGATCGCGCGTTGGTCGACGCCTATCTGGCACGCCGGGCACTCGATTATCTCGTCGGCTTCACCCTCTCGCCGGTGCTGTGGCGCAAGCTGCCGGGGGCGCGATCGGCCGGCCGGGTGCAGTCGGTGGCGCTACGGCTTGTTTGCGACCGCGAGCTGGAGATCGAGAAATTCGTACCACGCGAGTTCTGGTCGCTGGTGGCAACACTCGCCACCACGCGCAACGAGACCTTCGAGGCCCGCCTCGTGGGCGCCGACGGCCAGAAGATTTAGCGCCTCGACATTGGATCGGGCGCGGAGGCGCAGGCGTTCAAGCAGGCGCTGGAGACCGCAACCTTTTCGGTCACCGCGGTCGAGGCCAAGCCAACCAAGCGCAATCCCTATCCACCATTCACCACCTCGACGCTACAGCAGGAGGCCAGCCGCAAGCTCGGCTTTGCGCCCGCTCATACGATGCGGGTCGCCCAGCGCCTCTACGAGGGTATTGACATCGGCGGAGAGACCGTCGGCCTGATCACCTATATGCGCACCGATGGCGTGCAGATTGCGGAGGAAGCGCTGCCCGCGATCCGCAAGGTCATCGGCGCGGACTATGGCCAACACTATCTGCCGGACGCGCCGCGGCGCTATCAGACCAAGGCCAAAAACGCCCAGGAGGCCCATGAGGCGATCCGCCCGACTGATGTCGCGCGTCGCCCGCGCGACGTTGCTCGCCGGCTCGACCCCGACCAGGCCAAACTCTACGAGCTGATCTGGATGCGGGCGGTGGCAAGCCAGATGGAATCCGCCGATATCGAACGCACCGTCGTCGATATTTCCGCCAAAGTGGGCGCGCGGCTCCTCGACTTGCGGGCGACCGGGTCGGTGGTCAAGTTCGACGGCTTCCTGCGGGTCTATCACGAGGACCGTGACGACCCGGACGAGGACGATGAGGCACGCCGCTTGCCCGAGATGAGCGCGGGCGAGGCACTGCAAAAGCGATCGATCGCCGCGACCCAGCACTTCACGGAACCGCCGCCGCGCTATTCGGAAGCTTCGCTCGTCAAGCGCATGGAGGAACTTGGTATCGGCCGGCCGTCGACCTATGCGTCGATCTTGCAAGTACTGAAGGATCGCAAATATGTGCGGCTTGAGAAGCGCCGCCTCTACCCCGAGGATAAGGGGCGCGTGGTCGTCGCCTTCCTGGAAAGCTACTTCACCAAATACGTCGAATACGATTTCACCGCGGGGCTCGAGGATCAGCTCGACCGCGTCTCCAACAACGAGCTCGGCTGGCGCGAACTGCTGCGCGACTTTTGGATCGACTTTACGGGCGCCGTCGACGGCATTAAGGACCTGCGTATTGGCGAGGTGCTGACAGCACTCGACGAGTTGCTGGCCCCACACATCTATCCGTCCCGGGACGGTGGCGGCGATCCGCGCCAATGTCCGGTGTGCGGAACGGGTCGATTGTCGCTCAAGATCGGTAAGTACGGCGCTTTCATCGGTTGTTCGAACTATCCCGAATGCCGCAACACGCGGCCGTTGGCGGCCGCTAACGGCAATGGCGGGGTTGAGAACGGCGCCAAAGAATTGGGCATCGATCCCGTTACCGGGTTGCCGGTGACCCTGCGTTCAGGCCGCTTCGGGCCCTATGTCCAATTGGGGGAAGCAACCGGCAGCGAGAAACCGAAGCGTGCCGGCCTCCTTAAAGGCTCCGACCCGAACGCGATCACCTTGGAGCACGCTCTCAAACTGCTGTCGCTGCCGCGCGAGGTCGGTAAGCATCCCGAAGACGGCGAGCCGATCCTCGCTGGAGTGGGTCGGTTTGGAGCCTATGTCCAGCATGGCAAGACCTACGCCAGCCTCGAGCCCGGCGACGATGTGCTCGCGATTGGTCTCAACCGGGCCGTGACCCTCATTGCGGAAAAGATCGCCAAAGGCCCACGTGCGCGCCGCTTTGGTGCCGATCCGGGGCGTCCGCTCGGCGAGCACCCCAAGGGGGGTCCGGTCGTCGCCAAGAATGGCCGCTACGGCCCCTATGTGAGCCACGCCGGCGTCAATGCCACGCTACCCCAGGACAAGGCGCCAGATACGATCACTCTTGAAGAGGCCGTTGCCCTGATTGATGCCCGCGCCTCAAAGACGGAAGGGCAGCCAGCACGCCGGGCAACGGGACGCACGGGTCGGTCCACGACCAAGGCCCCGGCGCGGGCGAAAACCGAAACAGTCGGAGCGGACGTGAAACCAGCCACCAGACCCGCGCGGCCGAAATCGGCGACCCGATCGGCCAGAGCAAAACCGAAATCGCCAGCCCCCAAGGTCAAAACCGCGCGCCAGTGACGCAACGGTCGGCCGACTTTGCGCCGTTCACCTATATTGCCAGCCGCTGTTGCAGAAAAAGAAGAAGCACTGGGCCGCTACGTTCTGTACGGGGGGGCGTCGGGGTACCTTCTTGCGGGCTAGGCGTTTGCCGTCCGCGCCCTGATGTTCGACGAGACGGTTCATGCGCTCCACTAGCGCGCCCTTGGTGTCCAACCGGAAGTGCTCGACGAACGCGCTGCGGCCGCCGTGCGGCAACCGGTTGCCACTGTTGAGGTCGATCGGCAAATCGGCGATCAGCCGCTTCGCCGCGGCCGACGGCGGGGCAAGCGCGACCCTCGGGACCCCGTTCGTCCAAGCCGCATGGATAATCGACTGGAAGATCGGCAACGCGACACTCGCTCCTGTACTGCCATGTCCGAGCGTACGGTGCGTCCCGTCGGCATTGTCATAGCCGACCCACACCACGATCGTAATATCGTTGGTGAAACCGGCGAACCAAGTGTCGTTTTCCTCTTCCGACGTGCCGGTTTTGCCAGCCACATACGGCGCCAGCTCGCGTGCTGATGCGGCTGTGCCGCGCTCGACGACGCCCGCAAGCATGGTCTTGAGCTGATAGAACGCGACGCGATCAGCTGACTTGAGCTGGACCGGTACCTCGGGCTGACGTTGATAGATCGTGCGCCCGTTCTGCTCGATCGACTCGAGCGCATAGGGCGCGGGGCGCGCGCCTTCGTTGGCCACGGTCGCGTAGAAGCCCGCGAGATCGATCGGCCGCACCGGCTGGGCCCCCAGCACGAATGGATAATAGGGAATGCACTCAGGATAGACTTTGGCCTCAAGGGCGATGTCGCAAACGCGCTTGAGGCTGACCGCCGGATCTTTGTCGATGCCGCCGTCGAGCAGGCGCGCGGTCACCAGGTTGCGCGAATTTTCCAGCGCGCGGCGCAGCGTCAGAATCCCCATGCTGCCGCCTTCATAATTCTTCGGTGACCAATAATCCTTCTCCGTCGCGTGCGCGCCGCCACCGATCGGCGGGAGCGTGATCGGTTCGTCCGGCACCAGTGCATTGGGCTGCAGTCCCGCCTGCAACGCCGCCAGATAGGTCAATGGCTTGATCGCGGACCCGGGCTGGCGCTGTGCCTGGGTCGTCCGATTGAGCTGGCTCAGCGGATAGGAAAACCCGCCGGCCATTGCCAGAATTTTGCCGGTCTTGTTTTCAAGAACGAGCGCCGCACCCTGCACAACAGGCGGCACCCGCAATTCCGCCCGCGCCGCTCCCTTGTTCGCCCCGTCGATAACTTTGACGTAGACAACATCATAGAGCTTCAGGGCGCGCTGAGCCTTTCCGACCCGCACGGTGAGTGGGAGCGTGCGCCCGTCAGCAAGACCGACCCGGGGGCCTCTGGTCTTCTTATTTGCCAAGTCGATGATGATCGCCGGCGTCCAGTGCACGTCGTAGAGCATCAGATGCGCTCTCGCGAGCACCTTTTGCCAGGCGGGCGGCGCTCCCTCATTCTGCTCCCGTGCCTCCTGGCGACGCACGGCACTCGACAAATTTGCTTCGGCGCCCTGGAATACGACTCTGCCGTGGTTCATTTCATAGCGGGTTAAGCCGTCCTGCAACGCGGTCTCGGTCGCGCGCTGCAGTGCCGGATTGACCGTCGAGCGGATCGTATAGGAGCCGCCGGTCAGAAGATCGACGTCAGCTGCCGCCTTCGCTTCACGACGTAGCTGATCGATGAAATAAAAACCGGAGTCATGTCCGCGGCGTTCGAACGCGACCATGCGCGGCACCGAGGCCGAAGCCCGCCGCATCTGCTCCGCATCGATCGCGCCATCTTCCTGCATGCGGGTCAGCACATATTCGAACCGCGCCTCGGCGCGGTCCGGATGGCGATCGGGGCTGAAGTAGCTTGGTCCCTTAGTCAGTCCGGCGAGCAACGCCCCCTCTGCGAGCGAGAGCTCCCTTGCCGGCTTGCCGAAATAGCGGCGAGCGGCCATCTCGACCCCCCAGGCACTGCGTCCGAGATAGATCGAATTGAGATAAAGCTCGAGAATCTCAGATTTGCTGAGCGCGCGCTCGAGCCTCGACGCCACGATCATCTCACGGATCTTGCGCTCATAGCTAAGATCGTCGCCGACTAACAGATTTTTCGCGACTTGCTGGGTAATGGTCGAACCGCCTTGCGGACGTCCGGGTTGTGCCAGGTTACCCACGAACGCACGTATCAGCCCGCGCTCATCAATGCCCTGATGTGCGTAAAATCGCTTGTCTTCAACCGATACGAATGCCTGTTGTACGACCGCCGGGATATCACCCAGCGGAACCGACAGGCGCCGCTGCCCGGGCTTGTAGTCGTCTGCATAGCGCCGGCCCTTACCATCCAGCACCACATTCAGGCCTCGCAATCGGTTGTCCTTCAGCTTTGTGATGTCTGGGAGATCCGCTGTTGCCTTGTTGTAGAAACCGATGACCTCGCCGATGTCGACCGCGGACTTGGCGGCCGCCGGTCCCTTACAGAGCTGCCGGTACGCGCTCACCAGATCATCAAAATTGATGCCGCGGAACGCCTTGCTCTCCCCCGCTACAGCCTGCGGGTCGTTCATTGCGATGGCGATAAGCTCATCGATGTTGATGTTCTCCACATCGAACACCTTGAGCATGTGCGCGCAGCCATCGCGCAGCAAGCGAACGACCTCGACCTGATCGCGCGCCGGATCGAACTGCGTCTTTACATCAGAGCGGGTGGTGATTTGGCTCAACGTCAAAGCGACGGCAAAGATCTTAATGAGAATTGCAGTCATCGGGGCACATTCATCACTGTTGCAACTAAGGAACGAACCCTACGCGGCCGCAGCGTCATGCCCCATGACGTCGCCTAGGCCGCCGCCGCTAAGGCTTTCGTTCATTATCCCGCCCCCGCGATGAGAGCTGTAGACGAACGTAGGCCCCAAAAATCCGCCACCAGCGTTCGGATTGGCTGGCTCCGCCTTTTTCAGCTGAAGGTTGCTATGACATCAGTATTTCACCTTGTTGAAGGATGACGAAGCTGCGGTGGTTACTGTCAAAGGACATGGTCACTATTTGGCCAGTCCCCGTGGACTTATTACCTCAAACAATATCATGCCGATATTATACCAAATGACATCAGCGGGCGGACGCGAACGAGGCGCTGGTCGCCGCCCCCGGAGGTTTGCTCGAATCATCAGCAAGGTCAGCTGGTTGGGGAATACCCTGAGGAATGACGCCGACGGCTGGAGAAAGTGCAAAACACTCACTATCTAGTAATCAGTCCCAATCTAGTGAGCAGTCCCAGCCTTGGATGATTTCTCTGGCTTCTCCCTTGCGCCAAAAGCCTCGCTTTCCGACTAAAGAAGATCTCCTCGCCTTCATCGGCCGCCAGCCCGGCAAGGTCGGTACGCGCGAGGTTGCGCGTGCATTCGGACTGAAGAACGACGACCGAGCGGCGCTCAAGCGCGTCCTGCGCGAACTCGCCGACGAAGGCCTCGTGGAGCACCGCCGCAAAAAGCTGCACCATGCCGGCACCCTGCCCTCTGTCGTCATGGCCGATATCGGCGGGCGAGATGCGGACGGCGAACTGATCGCCACGCCACAGGAATGGGACGAGGATGCACACGGGCCAGCCCCGCAAATCCACATCCACGTGCCGCGCCGCGGCCGCCCTGGCGAAGTTGCGGGGGTGGGTGATCAGGTCTTGGTCCGCACCGAGGAGGTCGGACAGGACGGCGACTCGATCCGCTATTCGGGCCGCGTCATCAAGATCGTTGGACATCCCAAACATCGCGCGCTCGGGGTGTTTCGGGCCTTGCCAGACGGCAGCGGACGCCTGGTACCGGTCAGCAAAAAGAATCTGCGCGAGCTCGCAATCCGGGCTGGCGCAACGCTCGACGCTAAGGATGGCGACCTGGTCGCTGTCGAGATCAGCGGCCCAAGCCGGTTCGGCGCTCCGATCGCGCGTGTGAAGGAACGTCTCGGCTCGCTTGCGAGCGAAAAAGCGGTGAGCCTCATCGCCATTCAGGCGCACGAAATCCCATCAGTTTTCGGACGCGAAGCCTTGGCGGAAGCGGAGGCGGCGCGGCTGGCGGCTCTCGCGGAGCGCGAGGACTGGCGCGACCTGCCGCTCGTGACGATCGACCCAATCGACGCCAAGGATCATGACGACGCGGTGTTCGCTCGCTCGGATCCGGATCCGGACAATCGCGGTGGCTTCGTGATCGACGTGGCGATCGCAGATGTTGCCCATTACGTGCGGCCGGGGTCCGCGATGGACCGCGAGGCCCTGGCACGCGGCAATTCAGTCTATTTTCCCGACCAGGTTGTACCGATGCTGCCGGAACGCATCTCAAATGACCTCTGCTCGCTTCGTCCCGGCGAGGATCGCGCGGCACTCGCGGTCCGCATGGTGATCGGCGCGGACGGTCGCAAGCGCTCCCACCACTTCCATCGCGTGCTGATGCGGTCGGCGGCAAAACTAGCCTACCCGCAGGCACAAGCGGCGATAGACGGTGCGCCCGACGATGTCACCAGGCCGCTGCGCGAGCGCGTCATCGAGCCACTCTTCGCGGCCTATCGCTCGCTCAAAAGCGCACGCGACGCACGCAATCCGCTCGACCTCGATCTCCCGGAACGCAAGATCCTCCTGAAGCCAGATGGCACCGTAGATCGCGTGATCAGTCCCGAGCGCCTCGATACGCATCGTTTGATCGAGGAGTTTATGATCCTTGCCAATGTGGCCGCCGCCGAAACGCTGGAGCGCGCGCGTGGCCCGCTGATCTATCGCGTGCACGACGAACCGGCGCCCGAGAAGATCGAAGCCTTGCGCGAATTCCTGCACAGCCTGGACATCTCGCTGCCGCGCGGCGGCACGCTCACCACCAGCCATTTCAACGGGGTCCTTGCGCGCGTCAAAGGTCGCGACGTCGAAGAACTCGTCAACCAAGTGGTCTTACGCGGTCAATCGCAAGCGGAATACAGCGCCGAGAATTATGGGCATTTCGGGCTCAATCTGCGCCGCTACGCCCATTTCACGTCGCCGATTCGTCGCTATGCCGATCTCGTCGTCCACCGCGCCCTCATCCGCGCGCTCAAGCTCGGATCGGACGGGCTTCCAGCCGCCACGGACGCCCAAGGGCTCGGCGAGACTGCGGCTCGCATCTCCGCATGCGAACGGCGCGCCATGTTGGCCGAGCGCGAAACCTCCGACCGGCTGATCGCCCACTTCCTCGCGGATCGGATCGGTGCGACGTTTGAGGGCCGCATCTCCGGGGTGACCCGTGCTGGGCTGTTCGTGAAGCTCGATGGGACGGGAGCGGACGGCTTTGTCCCAGCGCGGCTCATCGGCGGTGAATATTTCCGCTATTACGAGGCGCGCCACGCACTTGTAGGCGACGACACCGGCGAGACCTACCGGCTTGGCGATCGCGTCACTGTGCGACTGGCGGAGGCTGCCCCGGTCGCAGGCGCGCTGCGCTTCGATTTGCTCTCGCAGGGCCGCGTTGAAAAGAAGAGCGCGCATCCGCGCCCAAGGCACAAACACGACCGAGCCCCACCGCGACGCCAACAGCGGCGACGATCGCGATCGTGATCGGTGATAACGGGAATTGATATGACCGACTTTAGCGAAGACCTCGTCCGCCGAATGAATGAGGCGGCCCGCGATCTATCGTCACCGGTTGTCCGCCCTAAGGACGCCGCGACCCTTATCCTGGTCGATCGCTCCGCCACCAAGCCAAAGGTTCTGCTCGGCCGGCGCCATCAGAACCACAAGTTCATGCCCGGCAAGTTCGTTTTTCCGGGCGGGCGCGTGGACCTAGTCGATCGCAAAATGGCGAACGCAACCCATCTCGACCCTCGCGTCGAGGATCGCCTCCTGCGCGCGGTCCAACGGCCGACACCGCGCCGAGCGCGCGCCCTGGTGCTGGCGGCAATCCGCGAAACCTTCGAGGAAACCGGGCTGCTGCTGGGGCTGCCCAAGGCGAACATGACCGGCGCCGCGGGCTTGGCGACGAGCGCCATTTGGGCGGCGTTCGCGCGGGAGGGCGCGCACCCCGACCTTGCGAACATCCATTTCGTGGCACGCGCCGTCACGCCGCCGGGCCGGCCGCGGCGCTTCGATACACGCTTCTTCACGGCCGATGCCGGCACGGTCACTCATCGGGTCGAGGGCGTGGTCGGCCCCGACACCGAACTCGTTGAGCTCGTCTGGATTCCGATCGATGAGGCCAAGCGCCTCGATATGCCAGCCATCACCGGTGTTGCGCTCGACGAACTTGACCGACGGGTCGCAGCGGGTCTCACCCACGATCTGCCGGTGCCGTTCTATCGGATGCGCAATCGCCGCTTCTCCCGGACGATGCTGTAGGCGCGTGCATGATCGGCGAGGTGCGCGCGGGTCGCCGAGAGGATCATGCGCTAAATCAAGACATTAGCGTGTGATCGAGCGCAAGATTGATGCCCACTTTTTGCTGATCGCGCCTTCGCGAAAAGAAAGCGGGCTTGTTTGCCGCTGGCGCGTCGGTTAAGGGTGCCCATCCCGAAATTCTTCCTGGCACGCGATGCTCTTTCAGTCGCAAGGCTTTACGCTGATTTTCCTGCCCCTGGCGGTGCTCTCCTATTACGCCGTGGCCCGTTCGGAAACGGCGCGCCAATGCGTGCTCATTGCTGCCTCGCTCGTATTCTACGGGTGGTGGGACGCGCGCTTTATCATTTTGCTGGTCGGACAGGTCGGCGCGTCGTGGCTGCTGGCCTTGATCGCGCAGCGTACCCGCTGCCAATGGCCGCTCTACGCCGGCATCTTGGTCAACCTCGCCTCGCTCGCCACCTTCAAATATCTCGATTTTCTGCTCGCCTCGATCCAAACCCTGCTTGGCATTGAGCTCCCGCGCGCTCACATCCTGCTGCCGATTGGCATCAGTTTCTTCTCGTTCCAGCTGATCTCCTACTTGGTCGACCGCCTGCGCGACGATGCGCCGCTCTATCCGTTTCGGCCGTTCGCACTGTTCGTATTGCTGTTTCCGCACCTGATCGCGGGCCCGATCGTGCGCCACAACGAACTCGTGCCGCAATTTGCACTCGATCCCCTGCGCCCTGGATTGTGGCAGCGCATCGGAACCGGGCTCGTCCTGTTCACGATCGGATTTGCCAAGAAGGTCCTGGTAGCCGACAAGCTCGCCGGGCTTGCCGACCCGCTGTTCGCGCAGGCCGGACACGAGTGGCTCTCGTTCGGCGATGCCTGGACCGCTGCCCTCGCGTTCTCATTCCAGCTCTTCCTTGACTTTTCGGCCTACACCGAAATGGCGATCGGTATTGCCCTGCTGTTCGGGCTGCTGCTGCCGGAAAACTTTCGTCGCCCCTACTTGTCGACCAACCTGCGCGATTTCTGGCGCCGGTGGCACATCTCGCTCTCGAATTTCATCCGCGATTATTTGTACATCCCGCTCGGCGGCAGCCGGAACGGCCCGGTCGTGTATGTGCTCGCGACCCTGGTGTCGATGGCGATCTGCGGCCTCTGGCATGGCGCCGGCTGGACCTATGTGGCCTGGGGTCTTTGGCACGGTCTCGGTTTGATCGTCTGCCATGCCTGGCAGGCATTGCGTCGGCCGATGCCCGCGTTCGCTGGCTGGGTCGTGACCATGGTGTTCGTGCTGATCGGATGGGTGCTATTTCGCGCCGCGGACTTCACAACCGCAACCGCCATGCTCGCATCGATGGTCGGCGCGGCGGGCTGGACTGGCTCGCTGCACAATACCGGACTGCTGGCGGTGGCCGCGCTCGTCTCGGCGCTGGTTCCTTCCGCCTACGAGATCATTGAACGACGCCGCCCGATCCTCAATCCAGCGATGGCCACTGCGTTTGCGGTACTGGCCGGCTTCTGTGTGCTCGAGGTCGGCCGCGGGCCGCCGCTCACGTTCATTTACTTCCGGTTCTGAAGAGGCGGTACGTGGCGAAAGGCGCGGACCCGAAGACCATGAGCATCAGCGATGCGGACTGGCGGCGCTTCGTCATGACTTTTCTGCTCGTCTTTCTGGGCGGCCTCGCGGTACTCTATGGCCTGATCATCGCCATCGACCCCTACGACACCGGGCGCTATCCAACTCCCTTGCCGCCCGGCGTGTCCGACGAGAACCAGCAGACCGCAAGCGCGAGCAACGGGCGCAGCCCGGCCTTCGATGCCGCGGTGTTTGGCAATTCCCACGGCATGCTGCTCAGCCCGGCGCGGCTCGCAAGGATCACCGGGCTGCCGTTTGTGCAAATGACCTCGCCCGGCTCCGGACCGCGCGAGCAGATGATCCTGATGCGTTGGTTCATGCGCCACCATGCGCACATCAAGGCATTCATACTCGCGGCAGATCAGACCTGGTGCACGCACGATCCCGCAATCCCGATGCTCTATCAATTTCCGCCCTGGCTGTATTCGGATAGCCACCTCGAATACCTTGCCCATATGCTCAACACGCGTTCGGTCACGACGGCCTATCGCCGCGTGCTCGTGGCCCTCGGCTTCGCGAAGCCGACCGATCCGGACGGCTATTGGGACTATGAAGCCGGGCGGGCGTGGAACTTTCGACCCGAGATTCCAGCAGGCGGCACGTTGGCGCCGATCCTATCCGATTCGATCGATCGCTCATTTCCCGCGATCACCGCGCTCGACAAAGTCCTTGCCGAATTGCCTGCCGACACCCCTATCGTCGTCGTCATGCCGCCACAGTTCTACACGCTTCTCCCGCGCGCGGGCTCGCAGGCCGCAATCGAGCTTGCCGCCTGCAAAGCAGACCTCGCTGCCCGCGTCGACGCGCGCGAGCGCAGCGGATTTCTCGACTATCTCAACGACACGCCGGCCACGCGCAACCCGGAGAACTTCATGGACTCGGAGCATTACCGCGCCGATATCGCGCGGCAGATCGAGGCGGATATTGCTTCGGTGATCGCCGGAGGGCGCCCGCGCGCCGCCCAGTTGCCAGCGCATTAGCGAACTTGCTGCTCAGGTCTTAATTCGAAAGGCTGTTCCGGACGCGATGTACATCCTCGGCATTCATAACGGCCATCACGACGCGTCGGCTTGCCTGTTTCGGGACTACCATCTCCTCGCCGCGGTTTCGCTCGAGCGCCTGACCCGCAAGAAGAACGATGGCGTCACGCCGGATATGGAAATGCCCGTCGCGGCAATCGATGAGTGCCTTTCGATCGCCGGCATCGCGCGCACGGATGTTGACGTGGTCTGCGCCTCGCGCGCCCATTGGGAGCTCCAATCCTACAAGCTCAACGGGCGCTGGTGGATCAAACAACAATATTATGGCGTCATCGGCGCGCGTCGAATTCCGCTGATGAGCGACCTGATGCGCAAGCAGCGCACGTTCGACGCCGCAGCCATTTTCAACGCTGACGCATTCCGACGCCGCTATGGATTCCACAAAGCCGACGTATTTTTCTACAATCACCACGCCGCCCACGGCCTGCCCGCCTACTTCTATTCACAATTTGCTGATGCCCTGATCTACACGGCTGACGGCATTGGCGACAACGTATCTTACAGCGTCACCGCGGCACGCGGCGGCACACTTGATGTCCTCTCGGGCGGCGATGCAGCGCTGCACCGGCCGTTCCGGATCAATAGCGTCGGCCTGCTCTATTGTTATTTCACCGATGCGCTCGGCTTCATCTGGAACCGCCATGAGGGCAAGGTGACCGGGCTTGCGGGCTTCGGAAAACCAACTGCCGCGGGCGAAATCATGCGGCACTTCGGGGTCGACGCGAACGGCGAGATCGCATCGGATTTCGCGAGCTATCCCGCCATGCATCAATATGCCCGCGACGTGTGCGCCCGCCTCTCGCGTGAGGACGCGGCAGCGTCAGTGCAGGAGGCGACCGAGCGCCTGATCTGCGATGCGGTCGAAAAATATTTGCGCAGCACCGGCCTGGAGGCGATCGCGATGTCTGGCGGGATCTTCGCCAATGTCCGGCTCAATCGCGCTGTCCTCGAAACCACGTCGGCCAAGCGGGTCTTCGTGTTTCCGGCCATGGGCGACGAAGGCCTGCCGGTCGGCGGCTGCTTGATCTATCTGCACACACGCGACGGCGCTCAAATATGGCAGCACAACCGTCACGACCTGCGCCAGCTCTATCTTGGCCGCGACTACGGTGCCCAATTCGACGCGGCGGCCGGCGCATTGTCCGGGATTGCAGCGGACCGCGAACGTCCGATCGAGAAGACGGTCGAACTGCTGGCGAAGGGCGCGGTGGTAGCGATCTACACGGGCCGCATGGAGTTTGGCCCGCGCGCGCTCGGGGCACGGTCCATTCTCGCTTCGCCGGTTGAGCGTGAAGTCAATGAAGCGATCAACAAACGTCTGGAGCGCTCGGAATTCATGCCGTTTGCACCGGTCGTCCTGGAGGATCAGGCTGCTGACGTATTCGACATCAATCCCGGCAACGCACATGCCGCCCGTTTCATGACCATCACCTGCGCGGTGCGTCCGGACTGGCAAAAGCGCATCCCGGCAGTCGTCCATGTCGACGGGTCGGCGCGCCCGCAAACGATCCGCCGCAACGAGAATCCGCTTTACTACGACGTGCTCGCACAGTTCTACGCCGCGACCGGGCTGCCGGTTCTGGTCAACACGAGTTTCAACGTGCACGAAGAGCCAATCGTCGACACACCTTCGCAAGCACTCAAGTCGCTGGCCGACGGTCGCATCGACCACATCCTGACCGAGCGGGCACTTTACTCGCCCAAACGCTAGTTTCTTGACATCCCGCCCGCGGCCGCTAGGGTCCCGGCCAAAGCGAACGCAAAGGATCACCCGTCATGGCAAAAGCCGCGTCTATCAAGATCAAAATGGTCTCGAGCGCCGACACTGGTTACTACTACGTGGCCAAAAAGAACTCGCGCACCAAGACCGACAAGCTCGTCAAGAAGAAATACGATCCGATCGCAAAGCGGCACGTCGAGTTTCGCGAAGGCAAAATCAAGTAACTCTGCGTCGGCAAACGGGAAGCCGCACTTGCGCGTTTGTCATGTCCGAACGCCGGTGCCGAACTGCGTCTCACATCGAAGCGACCCCGCGGACACGAGTTCGTCAGCATTGATGAGGAATGTTTGACCCTCATCGGACGGGAATTGGTGGCCGATTTTTTATCAATGATAAGCTACTGAAAAATAATCGATTTCATCTCAAAACCGATCGTGGATGAGAAATTTGCTGGACGGCCCGACCCGGTGCGACAGAAAGTCCGTTGATATGTGCCGGTGGGCAAAACCGTTCAGGTCAAAGGTGGCCGGCCGGGGATGGTGTATGAAGAGGCCACTCCCACCACCCCCAAGCCGGCCGAACCCCACGGGACCCAGGAGATGCGGCGGACCTGAGCATTCCGCAGGGTAATCAATGACTTGGCTGATCACGCCGGAGGCCTGCTCAACCCCGCCGCAGACCGCCTCGCGAGATTCCTCTCAACGTTTGAGCCTATCGCAAGAAACTCGGAAATCAACGTGACAAAGACGGTGGTCGGCCATGCCACGGCGAATCGCTCACTTTGTGAGGAATCATAGGACCGAATGCGGCGCCCCGGCGGCAGCCTGCGGAGCTCGCAGGCGTCATCCAGATCAGGCCGAGCCCAGAAACTGGCGCACGGTTTCGATGAATTTTGCGACCGAGATCGGCTTCGACAGGTAGGCTTCGCACCCGCCTTCGCGGATGCGCTCCTCATCGCCCTTCATGGCAAATGCAGTCACCGCAATAACTGGGATCGATTTCAAAGCCGGATCGGCTTTCAGCCATTTGGTCACGTCGAGCCCCGAGACTTCCGGCAACTGAATATCCATCAAAATCAAGTCGGGACGGTGCCGCCGCGCCAGACCAAGCGCCTCGTTGCCGTTGCGCGTGCCGACAGTCGCGTAGCCGTGGGCTTCCAACAGGTCGTGGAAGAGCTTCATATTGAGCTCGTTGTCCTCCACGATCAGTACCTTCTTGGCCATGATCGACTTACCGGTTGCTGCCAGCGCGCATGCGGCGACGGCGGGCGCAAGCTAGATGAGATTCCTTGCGGAAAGGCAAACCCTTGATCCCATCCAGGCCGCCTACGTTGACCCGCGCCATGGCCGAGGATCTGGCCATTGCGGCACTCGCGTTCATTGCTCAGGAGCCGGAACGCTTGGGTCGATTTCTCGCCTTGTCAGGTCTTGACCCCGCCAATTTACGTGAAGCAGCCGGCGAACCAGAGTTCCTGGCCGGCGTTCTCGATCATCTTAGCGGCGACGAAGTGCTGCTACTCGCGTTCGCGGCCGATGCCGGGATCGACCCGGCCGAAATCGAAACTGCCCGCCACCTTCTCGGCATCCGGTCCGACTAGACTGGGCACCGTGCGCACATAGATGCCCTTTTTCACCATAGATGCCCTCCCCAGCGCGGAGGGCGGGTCCTCGCGGCAAATGTTCGTGGCCGCTTGATCAGGACCCTGTTTCCGCGTCAGCATCTGCCGGGTGCTGGAATCGCTCCCCCATGCTGGGCTTTTGTCGTGACTGCCTCGCCGACGTTCGCAACGGCTCCCGGCGCTGCCGCAGCTGCGGCTCCCCGCGGCTCGTCGACCATCCCGAGCTCGCGCGGCTCGCCATCGCTCATGTCGACTGCGACGCCTTCTACGCTGCCATCGAGAAGCGCGACAACCCGAGCCTGAGCGACCAGGCGGTGATCGTCGGCGGCGGCAAACGTGGCGTCGTCGCCACCGCCTGTTATGTGGCGCGCACGTTCGGCGTCAAATCGGCAATGCCGATGTTCCAGGCGCGTAAGCTATGCCCGACGGCGGTGGTGGTGCCTCCCGATATGGCGAAATACGCGCGGGTTGGGCGTGAGGTGCGCGCACTGATGTTCAAGCTCACGCCTCTCGTCGAGCCGCTGTCGATCGACGAGGCCTTTCTTGATCTTCGCGGGACCGAACGACTGCACGGCATGATCCCGGCAAAGTCGCTCGCCCGCTTCGCCAAAGAGGTCGAGACCCAAATTGGCATCTCGGTCTCGATTGGCCTCTCTGCCAACAAGTTTCTTGCCAAAGTCGCGTCCGATCTCGACAAGCCGCGCGGCTTTTCGGTGTTGAGCGATGATGAGGCGCCGGCCTTCCTCGCGCCGCGGCCGGTGACCTTCATCTGGGGCGTCGGCAAGGTGTTCGGTGAGACGCTAGCGCGCGACGGCTACCGCATCATCGCCGATCTGCAGCGCGCCGACGAAACCGACCTGATGCTGCGCTACGGCGTCGAAGGCCAGCGCTTGGCTCGGCTGTCGCGCGGGATCGACGATCGCTTCGTCAGCCCCGACCGCGAAGCGAAGAGCTTGTCGGCTGAATCCACGTTCGCGAGTGATCTTGCCGAGCTCCGCCCGCTCGAACGATTGCTCTGGGACCTATCCGAGAAGGTGTCGGCGCGGCTCAAGGCCAAGGAGATTGCCGGGACGACGGTGACGCTCAAGCTCAAGACCGCGGACTTCCGCCTCCGCACCCGAGCCCGCTCGCTGCCCGCGCCGACCCAGCTGGCGGCCACGATCTTTGGCTGCGGTCGCGACCTGCTGGCGCGCGAAATCGACGGTACCCGTTTTCGTTTGCTCGGCATCGGCGTGTCGGGGCTGTCCGACGCAGACAAGGCTGACCCGGCCGACCTCATCAACGTGCGCGCGCAGCGCACCGCCGCCGCCGAGCACGCGGTCGATCGTCTGCGCGACAAGTTCGGCCACAATGCCGTAGTGAAGGGACGCAGTCTGGACGATTAAGCGGCCTGGGCGACGAGTTTCAACTAATCCTTCGGGGACATCACCGCATGTTTAGTCATAAGTACCCGACGTGCAGCGCCAAGCGGCGAGCTCGCACAATCGTGTCGCGAGCATCACGTGGTGCGAACGTTCCGAAAGCACGCAGCCCTGTTCGAGACCGGCCATGATTGAGGGCGTCGCGCTCCATCCGCTGCGGCAGTTCGTCGACGACCGCGGGCGCACCATGCACATGTTGCGCAACGATGATCCGCACTTTCGCGCATTCGGCGAGATTTACTTTTCCGGTGTCCGGCACGGAAAGATAAAGGGTTGGTATCGGCACCGCGAAAAGACGCTCAACTACGCCGTACCCAGCGGGATGATTCGGGTTGTGATCTACGATGATCGCGCCGGCAGTCCGACGCGCGGCCACCTCGATGAGTTTCGACTCGGCGAAGGAGCGGATGATTACGCGCTCCTCACCATCCCTCCGCTCGTGTGGTACGGGATCCAAGGCCTCGCGCCGGGAACTTCGATCATCGCAAACTGCGCGGATCTCCCCAACGACCCCGCCGAATCCGATCGCAAGCAGCCCGATTCACCCGACGTGCCTTACACTTGGCCTCAGGTTGTATAAGGCGGCCACGCTGCGCTGCCCTGCGAGCTATCAGGTGAGGAATCTGACCAAGTCACTGGCAGGCCTTCTCCTCCTTCAACTCGAGTTGGCTCATCTCGCCGGCGACGACGAAATCGCCGTAGTCGAGATTGAGCGCGCGTGAAATGCCGTTCTCGAACATCTCGAACCCGATTGAATAGACAGGCGTCTGCTCGCCGCCGCGTGCAGAATGGTCGAAGTAGCTGATCGTCACCGGCCAGCGTGTCATGTTGGCGAGCGCCGGCTGGCGAGCCGCCGCGTCGGTCGGTTTCTTCTGGTCGGGCGGAATGGGATGCCCGATGACGGTCAGCGTATCGAAGACCTTCTCGCCATTCTCGGAGCCGTCGAATACCGGAAACTCCAGGATGGACTTGCCGGTGTGCGCCGCCTCGATGATGCGACGCATGTGCTCTGCGGGAAACACCGTCTCGGCGCCGATCTTGAACGTTTTGACAGCGGGTTTTGCGAGCTGCACCGAAATGCCTTCGGCATCGCGGTCAGCATGTCCATCGGCGGACTCTACCGGTTTCTGATTGAGGTAGTTGGTCGAGTTGAACCGAAAGCTTTTCGCCTCCCCCTCCTCCCACGTGCTGGCGCGCAGGTCGCTCAGCGTCGCCTTGCCCTCACCGGAATCGATCTCCGAAACCTGGCGGAACTGCAGCACATAGCCCTCGCATGGGTTGCCGGAAAAATCGTAGAGAATCCGCCCGCGCACGGCTTCAATCTGACGCTTGCCAGGCGCCCGCAAAAGTTTGAGATCATAAATGGCGCGGTGCGGCGCCAGGGCAATCGTGCCCGCTTGCGCACTCGGCATGGCCGACATGAGCGGAATTGCGATGGCGGAGATCGCTGCTACCGATGAAATATATGCGTGCGTCATCAGACCTCCTTGGTCGCGGTCAAATACATAAAGCTGGTCACGTCCCGCCGCAACCGCAGCGGCGCTTGCACGGCAATACGTGATTGGTGAACACTGGCGCCAAGTCTGGGAGAATCCTATGGCCGGAACGGTTGAGATGAAATTGACAGAACTCGGGTTGGCTTTGCCTACGGTGGCAGCACCTCTTGCCAATTACATAGGCTTCGTGCGTACCGGAAACCTGTTGTTCGTATCCGGCCAGTTGTGCTTTGGCGCCGACGGCACGCTGGTCGCCAAAGGCAAGCTCGGCGCTGGGGTATCGGTCGAGGATGGCCAAAAGGCGGCACAGGCATGCGCGGTCAACCTACTGGCGCAGCTCAAGGCCGGGCTCGGCGATCTCGACAAGGTCGCGCGGGTCGTCCGTCTCGGTGGCTTCATCAGTTCGGCGCCCTCGTTTCTCGAGGGCCCGAAGGTCATGAACGGCGCCTCCGACCTGATGGTCGCAGTGCTTGGCGACAAGGGAAAGCATGCGCGAACCACCGTCGGGGTCGCGGTGCTGCCACTCGACGCGGCAGTCGAAGTCGAAGGTTTGTTCGAGGTGTCATGAGACAGCGTTGGCGCACGGCACACGGCGACAAAGATGATTCAATGACCGAGCAAATCCGCATCCGCGTCGTGCCCAGCATCGCCGAGATCGCTGCGACCGATTGGGACGCATGCGCCAATCCGGCTTCGCTCCCGCGTGCCGCAAGTTCCGCTGCAACATCAGACGTGAAGGACGAGGATGCAAAGGCGGCGTGTGAACACGCGGCAGCACGTTCAGCTGCGTTCTCAGCCAAACCGTATAATCCGTTCATTTCACATGCGTTTTTGTCCTCGCTCGAGACCTCAGGCTCGGCCACGGCCAAGGCCGGCTGGATGCCGCAGCACTTGCTGGCCGAGCGCGGCGGCAGCGTGATCGGCGTCATGCCGTGCTATCTCAAATCGCATTCGCGCGGTGAATATGTCTTCGACCGCGGCTGGGCTGAGGCCTATGAGCGCGCAGGCGGAAGCTATTACCCCAAGCTGCAGGTCTCGGTCCCGTTTACGCCCGCCGCCGGACCACGGTTGCTCGTGCGTGAAGGCCAGTCCGCCGATGAGGTGCGGGGCGCGCTTGCGCAAGGACTTGTCGAGCTCTGTCATCTGCGCCAAGCATCGTCCGCGCACGTCACCTTCATGCCGGAGGCCGAATGGAGCTTGTTGGCCAGCCGTGGATACCTGCAACGTACCGATCAGCAATTCCATTGGGATAATGCCGACTACGCGAGCTTTGAAGCCTTTCTCGGCGCGCTCGCGGCACGCAAGCGCAAACTGATCCGGCGCGAGCGGCGTGACGCGTTGGCGAACGGGATTGAAATCGATTGGCTCACTGGTCGCGACCTGACCGAGTCGGTCTGGGATTCATTCTTCGCGTTCTACATGGATACCGGGTCGCGCAAGTGGGGCCGTCCCTATCTCACGCGGCGCTTCTTTTCGCTCATCGGTGAGACGATGCCCGACCGCACCCTGCTGGTGATGGCGCGCCGCGCGGGCCGCTATGTCGCCGGCGCGATTAATTTCATTGGTTCCGATACCCTGTTTGGCCGTCACTGGGGTGCACTTGAGCACCACCCGTTCCTGCATTTCGAGGTTTGCTATTATCAGGCGATCGAATACGCGATTGCCCACAAGCTCGGGCGCGTCGAGGCCGGCGCCCAGGGCGAGCACAAGCTTGCGCGCGGGTACTTGCCGCAAACCACCTATTCGGCCCATTACATCGCAAACCCGGCTCTGCGGAGAGCGATCGCCGATTACCTGGCGCGTGAGCGCGCCTACGTGGCGGCGGCCGGGGAAGAGCTTGGCGGGATGTCGCCGTTCCGCAAGAACCTGGCCGAGGAAGAGGCGGAACCCGCCTGAGAACGCACGCGAGGAGCATGGCGATGCCGGCCTACGACCCCACCAACGTATTCGCGAAAATCCTGCGCGGCGAACTCCCTTGCCACAGAGTTTATGAGGACGACCGCGCTTTCGCGTTTCTCGATATCATGCCGCGCGCGCCCGGCCACACATTGATCATTCCAAAAGCCCCGGCGCGCAACCTTCTTGATATCGCCCCCGACGACCTCGCCCATGTGATCAAGGTCACCCAAAAGATCGCCGTCGCCGCCACGAAGGTGTTCGACGCCGACGGCGTCACTTTGCAGCAATTCAACGAGGCAGCTGGTGGCCAGGTCGTGTTTCACCTGCATTTCCACGTGATCCCGCGCAAGCAGGCGGTGCCCATGAAGCCGCCGGCGACCTACAAGGAAGAAACCGCCGTGCTGTCCGATCAGGCACTGAAGCTGGCCGCGGCGTTGAAGGCATAGCCAGGCGCGATAGACCCGACGCGAGGCTGCTCACGCCCAGACCAGCGCGCCCAGTACCAGCGCGACTTCACCGGCAAGGACGCCGACGAACACCGATCGGCCGATCGCCAGAAAAGCGACAAACCCAGCGATCACTGCGGTGAGCCGTACCGCTAACGCAACGCCGGCGAGCGCGCCCGGCGGCGTCAGGATCAGCTGCGCGATGATGCCGGCGAGAACGGCGGTCGCGACCGCCCTCACCCACACCAGGAACTCGGAGCCTTCGTCGATGCGGCGCGCGACGACAATCCCAAGGAGTCGCCAGATCTCGTTCGGCACAAAGCCGACCAGCACCAACGCCAGGTAGGGTCCCAGTTCGCGGACGGCTGCGCTCACGCACTTTCCCGCAACCGATGCACCGCAAACGCAAGGGTGCCGGCCAGCACACCCCCGATCAGCAGCGCCAAGTCGAATTTGGCGAGCGCGAAAATCGGCGTGAGGGCGAGGCCAAGCCCGAACGCTAACCGATCGACCAATTCCCGGCTGTTGCGGGCGACCGATACCAGGAAGGACATCGGGGTGAGAAAGAGCAGCGTCGCCGCGAACAACGGCGGCAGCCTTTGCGCCAAGGTGAACCCCAGCACCGTCGCAAAAAGCGCCGGCGCCATCATGCCGGCGCCCAGCCCATTGCAAAACGCGACCCGCCGTTCGCGCGGCAGGCGAGGCGCGATCCGCAGACTTTCGACCCACATGCTCACCGCCGTCAGGTGCGCCGGCAACAGCAGATGCCAAAAACGCGTCGTCGGTGTCTTGATGATCGGCAGCAAGGCCGCGACCATTGGCAACAGCCTGATGCCGCTGAGCGTGACCGCGACCGCCGCCTCGCCGACGGACATGCCCGAGCCGAGGGCCGTCACCACAATGACTTGCGCGGGCCCGGCCCAAACAAGGACGGTTGAAGCTAATCCCCAGGCGAGGCTGAAGCCGAGATCATGACACAGCGCACCGTATCCGATGAACGTGCCGAACAGCACGTAGATGAACACCGACCTGGCCGCCGCTTTGACGCCGATCGCGAACGCGGCCACGGACGAGGTTGGGCTGTCGGTCATGGGGCGATGCTCTCCCATGGACGCTCCCCGCCGGCAATTGCAGCCCGGGCAGAGCAGCTAGGCGAGCGTTGGCCGGACCGCGCGACGCCCCCGCTCGCGGGCCATAAGATCGCCACGCTCGGGCGGTCTGCTGTGGCATCGGGTGCGCTGGGGGGCACGTTAGAGGAGTGCCTTCATGTGCGACTATAGCCTGCAACACTTGGCTTCACGCCCCGCCAAAGTGGGCGACAAGCTCGTCAGCACCAAGTTCACGCACTCGCTCACGGGCGGTTTCTGTGCCGTAGGCGAGCCTAATGTGGCTGTGTGCCTGCTGCCTGGAACAGAGCTCGCGTTCGAACGCGAGATCGAATGCGAAGCGGGTTTTCGTATTCTCCCTCCACGCAAGCTCGGTGCCAAAGTGGCGCGCTTCCGGCGCGTGAACGAGGCGCAGCCGAGCATGCATCACGACGCCCTCGAACTTCCGGGCGGCAAGGTCGTGTTGGTTACATATCTGCGCGAAGGCCAACGCGCGACGGTCCTGCAACTGCCCGTCGGCGAACGCCCGCATCGCGCAGAGGGCGAGGCAACAGCCGCGGAACCGCGCGCGTCCATGCCCGTGTAGCGACGTGGAACAATCACAGCAGCAAAAAGGGGCCATCGAATATATTCGATGGCCCCTTTTTTCAGGTTTTGGGCGACGCCCTACACTGCACCTAAACTTTCACCAGCGGCACCTTCGGCACCGAGCCGCGACCGTTGGCAGATCCGCCACCGCCCTTGGGGCCGGCCGGCCGGCTCCGCCGCTGCGGCGGCCGGCGCTTCTTTCTCGGTTCGGGAAGCTTCTCCGGCTTGGGCGTGATCGGTCCGTCCAGGTATTCGAAGCCTAGCTTCTCGACGCCATGCTCGTCTTTGACCGCGATCACGCGCACATGTCCGCCGGACTTGAGCTTGCCGAACAACACCTCGTCGGCAAGCGGTTTCTTGATGTGCTCCTGGATCACCCGTGCCATCGGCCGCGCACCCATGAGCTCGTCGTAGCCGTGCTTAATCAGCCAGCTGGCAGCCTCTTCGGACAGCTCGATCGTCACGTCGCGATCAGCCAATTGAGCCTCGAGCTGTAGCACGAATTTCTCCACCACCTTGGCGATAATCTCCTTGGAGAGATGGCCAAATGTGATGATCGCGTCCAGGCGGTTGCGGAACTCGGGCGCGAACAGACGATTGATGGCTTCAACATCGTCGCCCTCGCGCTTGCTGCGGGTGAAGCCGAACGCCGCTTTGGCGAGGTCGGAGGCGCCCGCATTCGTGGTCATGATCAGAATGACGTTGCGGAAGTCGACCTGCTTGCCGTTGTGGTCGGTCAGCTTGCCATGGTCCATGATCTGCAGGAGCACGTTGAACAGGTCCGGGTGCGCCTTTTCGATCTCGTCCAGCAGCAGCACGCAGTGCGGATGCTGGTCGACGCCATCGGTGAGAAGGCCCCCCTGGTCGAAGCCGACATAGCCCGGAGGTGCGCCGATCAAGCGCGACACCGTATGGCGCTCCATGTATTCCGACATGTCGAAACGGATGAGCTCGACCCCGAGCGTCGCGGCGAGTTGCTTCGCCACCTCGGTTTTGCCCACGCCCGTCGGCCCGGAAAATAGATAGCAGCCGATCGGCTTTTCCGGTTCGCGCAGCCCAGCGCGCGCAAGCTTGATTGAGGCCGCAAGCGCCTCGATGGGCTTGTCCTGGCCGTACACCACGCGCTTGAGCGTTTCCTCGAGATGCACCAGCACCTCGGCGTCGTCCTTCGACACCGTTTTGGGCGGAATCCGCGCCATCGTGGCGATCGTCGCTTCGACTTCCTTGAGGCCGATCGTCTTGCGGCGCCTACTCTCGGGCAGCAGCATCTGGGCTGCTCCCGACTTATCGATCACGTCAATCGCCTTGTCCGGCAGCTTGCGGTCGTGGATATAGCGCGCCGACAGCTCGACCGCCGCCTTGATGGCCTCGCTGGTATATTTGAGCTTGTGATAATCCTCAAAGTAGGGTTTGAGCCCCTTGAGGATCTCGATCGCATCCGGGATCGACGGCTCATTCACGTCGATCTTCTGGAACCGTCGCACCAGCGCGCGATCCTTTTCAAAATATTGTCGATATTCCTTGTACGTGGTCGACCCGATGCAGCGCACGGTCCCGGAGGCAAGCGCAGGCTTGAGCAGATTGGAGGCATCCATGGCGCCGCCAGACGTGGCGCCGGCGCCGATCACGGTGTGAATCTCGTCGATGAACAGGATGGCACCCGGGTAGTTCTCAAGCTCCTTGATTACCTGCTTGAGGCGTTCCTCGAAATCGCCGCGGTAGCGAGTGCCGGCGAGCAGCGTGCCCATGTCGAGCGCGAATACAGTCGCGCCTTCAAGGACCTCGGGCACCTCGCCGTTGATGATTTGGCGCGCCAAGCCTTCCGCGATGGCGGTCTTGCCAACCCCGGCTTCGCCGACGAACAGCGGGTTGTTCTTTTGGCGGCGGCAGAGCACCTGGATGGTGCGGCTGATTTCGGCATCGCGCCCGATCAGTGGATCGATCTTGCCCTCGCGCGCCTTCTTGTTGAGGTTCACGCAGTACGCTTCGAGCGCGTCGCCTTTTTTCTTCTGGTCGTCGCCGGACTTCGCGTCGGCGTCATCGTCGACCCCGCGCGCCGGCCGCGACTCGGTCAGACCTGGGCGCTTGGCAATACCGTGGCTGATGTAGTTTACCGCGTCGTAGCGGGTCATTTCCTGCTCTTGCAGGAAGTAGGCGGCGTGGCTCTCCCGCTCGGCAAAAATCGCGACCAGCACATTGGCACCGGTCACCTCTTCGCGGCCGGAGGACTGCACGTGGATAACGGCGCGCTGGATCACCCGCTGGAAACCGGCCGTGGGCTTGGAATCCTCCGACCCATCGGTGACCAGGTTCTCCAGTTCCGATTCGATATAGGAAACGAGGTTGCGGCGCAGTTTGTCGGCATCGACGTTGCAGGCCTTCATGACGGCGGCGGCATCCTGGTCATCGATCAGGGCCAGCAGCAGGTGTTCGAGCGTTGCGTATTCGTGATGACGCTCGTTGGCGAGCGCCAGGGCGCGATGAAGCGACTGTTCGAGGCTGCGTGAGAATGTTGGCATCAGAGTTCCATTTCCGGTTTGCTGTGGCCTGCATCAATCATCGACATGCACTTGACGGATCGACTCATTCCACAGACATGCATTCCCCTCGGGCACGATCCCCATCACACTTCACTTCTTCTCCATGACGCACTGCAACGGATGCTGGTGCTTGCGCGCAAAGTCCATGACTTGCGTTACTTTAGTTTCCGCCACCTCGTAAGTGAACACCCCACATTCGCCGATGCCGTGATGGTGGACATGCAACATGATGCGCGTTGCGCTTTCGCGGTCCTTATTGAAAAAACGTTCGAGTACGTGAACGACGAACTCCATCGGCGTGTAGTCGTCGTTGAGCAGGAGCACGCGGTAAAGACTGGGCCGCTTCGTCTGCGGCTTGGTCTTGGTGACGACGGCAGTGCCGGTGCCATTCTCGCCCTTGCGCTTTCGGTCATCGCCCGCGAGGCGCGGGCTCTGCCTATCGAGCGGGTCGTTCGCGGGTGGCTGGTCCCAGGGCTTCATGGCAACGATATTCACGACGTTCGAGCGGACGGACGTTCCGTGCGACCATGCGTCGATGATCTAAGCCACCAAGGCAGGAATCATGCCGCAAAGCCGTGCAGGTTCGCTGTTAAATAATAGGCGACGGAGGTTTCAGTTTCCAGTGCGGGCGCAGGATCGGCAAATATCACGGCCATGTTGAGGCAGCCCTGCCCATATAGGCTGGGCCTGTCCCGCGCTGCCGTTCGGGATGCAGAATTGCTTGGCGAACGAGTCCGACGCGCACGATCACGCAGGACGCGCGGAGGTTCGCGGCACGGGAGCGGTCCCGCCTTGGCACAGCGCGAGCGCATCTCGATGCCGTCGCGAAATTCCTTTTACTGAGGCGGTTCGCCGATTTGCTCCAGCGATTGGCCACGACCATTTACGCCGGCCCTTGGGCTACGGGGCCAATGTCGCATCGTTGACAAACCGGGCCGGGTTTTCCACAGCAACAAGCCCAGCGTGAGCTGGGCTTGCACGTTACTCTGCCGGGTTTTGGTTCGCTCGGGCGTGACGCTAAAGCGGCGCGGTTGAAACGCGCGGCAGCGGCACCAAGCGCATGCCGTCGGAGAAATCAGGTGCCGCCGTTGGTCGCCTTCGCGAGGAAGCCTTCGAACGGCTTGTAAGTCTCCTTGGCCAGATCCGAATAAAGATCACCGATCTTGGTCGCCTCGGACACAAAGCCCTCATAGGCACTCTTAAAATAGTCACTCTGCACCTCGATCGCCTTTTCCAGCGTCTTGGCGCCGAGAAGTTTTTCCATGGCAGCGGTCGAATCTTCGAACGACTTCTTCGAATAGTCGGCGACCTCGACTGCGATCGCCTGCATGCTTTTCGACACGGCCCCGAACGACTTCAGTGCCACGTCCATGTTTTCCTTTCCGAACTTCTGCACCTCATCAAGGTTCTTCAACATTGCTGTGCTCCTGCCGGCCCGACTCGTGATGGCGGCCGCCTTTGCCGCTCCCCGTGACCGAATGTGCCTAAATTATGCCGCGATGCACAAAAAGTCAACAAAAATATTGCAGTGCAATATAAGCCGCCGCCATAATGCCCGATGCCACCCACCATTATGCCCAATTCTGTTGACAGCTTAACTAATTAGCAATTGCGCGCCGATAGCGTTCTTGACTGTGCTAATTCGGCGACAGTTGCAGGGGACGTTGTTTGTTTTTGCCGCGGCAGTCGACAGACACTTGCGGCAAGGGGACAGCAAACAACGAAGGGATCGGGTGCCATTCGTACCCGATGATGGAGGGGGACATGGCGCGCGGGTCTCGGGCCGCTATCCACGTTTTTGTTTGGGGGTTCATCTTAGTCCTGACGGTGCTTGCGGCGACTCCCGCCGATGCGCGTCGTCAATATTCACGCCGCGGGCACGCGCACGCTTCGTCAAGCTATTCGCCGCCCTACGCAGCTATCGTGGTGGATGCCAACACCGGCGCAACGCTGCACGAGAGCAGTCCGGACAGCCAGCGCCATCCAGCGTCGCTCACCAAGATCATGACGTTGTACTTGCTGTTCGAGCAACTGGAGGCGGGCAAAATAACGCTCGAATCCAGGATCGAAATGTCTGAGCACTGCGCTTCACGAGCGCCGTCCAAGCTCAACATCCCGGCCGGCGGCAGCATCAGGAGCGAGGATGCCATCAAGGCCCTGGTCACCAAGTCGGCCAACGACGTCGCCTGCTCGATCGGCGAGGCCATCGGCGGCGATGAAGAAACCTTCGCCCGTATAATGACCAAGAAGGCGCACGCGCTCGGGATGAGCCGGACTATCTATCGAAACGCCTCCGGCCTCCCTGACGACGAGCAGGTGACGACCGCACGCGATCAGGCGACGCTCGGGCGCGCCATCCAGGACCGTTTCCCGCGCCACTATCGCTATTTCGCGACGGCATCATTCACCTATCGCGGGCGCGCAATCCGCAATCACAACCATCTCCTTGGCAGCGTCGAGGGAGTCGACGGCATCAAGACCGGCTTTGTCACGGCATCCGGCTTCAATCTCGTGACGTTGGTGCGGCGCAACGGCCGCCATCTCGTGGCTGTGGTGCTGGGTGGCCGCAGCGCGGGTGCGCGCGATTCGCGCATGCGCGACCTGATCAGCGAATACATCAGTAAAGGCGGACAGCGTCGCACTGCGCCGATGATCGCCGAAGGGCATCCGGTTCCCACCCGGGTTGCATCCAAAGCGGCAGCGGCCCCGGATGTGTCAATGACCGCCACAACGGCAGCGCCGTTCGTGACAGCGTCCGCGGCGGCTGCGCCAAAGCCGGCACCGCGTGCGCCAGCAGCGCGCCAATCTCAGGCCGCTTCGTCGGCGCAGAGTGAAGCAACCGTCGCGATGGTATCCCCGCTCGTCGGATCGAGCGAGGACATCCGGCCCATCCCGGTGAGGACACTGAGGGTGCGGGCAAACACGCTGCGAACCGCAGCAATTGGCAGTGAGCCAGCGCCTGCGCCGGCCGCGACAGACTCCGCGCCGTCGGAGGCGATCGCCGTCGCACCGCCAACGTCGGCCGACACGGCAGCGACTGTGACACCCGTGCTTGCCGAAACTGCTCCCGCCCCGGCGCCCATTCCGGCAGCGGCGCAAGCGCCACCTGCGTCTGCGCCTGCGCCTGTGCCTGTCGTTGAAGCCGCACCGGCCCCGTCAACCCCGGTGCAGCGGGTAACTGATACGAAGGAAGCTGCGGCACCCGTCGCGATGCCCATCACCGCCAAGGCAACGCCCGCGGCCACCGTTGAAACTTCGGAAGCAGCGCGAGTCGAGTCTGCTGACTCCACCCAATCCCGCGGTTCACGCGAGAGCTGGGTCATTCAAGTCGGCGCACTCGAGACCGTTGGACAGGCGAAGGAACGCCTTGGTTCCGCAAAGTCGAGTGCCGCGAGCATCCTCAAGCGCGCTGATCCGTTTACCGAAAAGGTCGTCAAGGGCGACAAGACGCTCTATCGCGCCCGTTTCTCCGGCCTCGATAAAGGTCAGGCTGAAGCCGCCTGCCGTGCGCTCAAGCGCAGCGATATTCCTTGCATGCTGGTGATGGCAGGGAACAGGAATCAATAAATCAGAAATCAGTAGTCAGACGTTCAGTCGTCGGAAGTCGCAGACAGAGCGCTTCTGATGACTGATGACCGATGACTGTTGCCTGGTCGCCACACGCCAGCGCTATTTGCGCCGTCTCCGCCCGCAGTCTCGCCGCGACAACGTTTTAGTAACCGCTCGCGTGCATCGTCGCTGTCGGAACGCAAGTAGCATGAGACGTTAGCGATGGCGGCGCATAAGCACGTCTTTGGCCTCATTGACTCGGGTCGCGAGATACGTCGAGCCCCCCTGGTCGGGATGAAGTTTTTTCATGAGCGCCCGGTGGGCGCGGGCGACCTCATCCGCGGACGCGCCCGGCGTAATGCCAAGGACCTGATAAGCTTCCTCTTCAGTCATTTTGCCGGAGGGACGCCGGACATCCCGCGCGTTCGCACCGTCGTCTGCGCGTTCACGCCAGCTGGCCTCCCGGCGATCAAGATACGCTGTGAGTAGCGCCCGGCTTTCCTCGTCGACCTCCGCCAGCATGGCGACCACCGTCGAAAGCTCGAGGGAAGCCAGTGACGCACCCGCATGAGAACCGGCGATGAACTTGCCCTGCATCGCGCCGGTGCTGTGATCGAGCTCCATTTCGAGGAATGCGGAACGCACGCGTGAGACCTGGCCCGCACTGTTCTGGGTGCGTGGGTTGAGCACTCCCTGCCATGGAATCCAACCAAGCAGGCCTAATCCGGTAAGTCCCAGCGGCACTGCAAATGTCAGATTTCCTCGAAACAGCAGCAATGCAGCTCCCGCCAGGGCGGCCACCCCGCCGGCTTTGCGCACGCCCAACGCAAGTCCCTTCGGCTCCACTTTGGTAAAGACACCGAGGCCCCAGAGCATCAGAGCCAGCGCCGCCAGGCCGACCACGATCGTAATCATTGCTATCTCAGCTGCTGCAGTAGCTTGGCTGCGCCGGCGCTGCGGCGGGCCGAAAGGTCATCGAGAGCCTTCAGACCACCTGCCGCATAGGCAGCGACCGCGCGCAACAATTCGGCGAGCTCGTGGGCGGCACCGGCGTTGAAGCAGCAATGCGCGCCGTTGCTCAGCCGCGCGATCTCGCGGAACACGCTTGTGGCGGCCGGATCGGAACCCTCCTGAAAGAGAAAAACAGGGACCGCCAGCAACCCAAGCTCTCCCGCAATGCTGAAGAGCCGGCCCGGCGTTTCTTCCATGGCGTCACCCACGAACACAACGGCGTGCACCTTGTGATCTTTGGCTTCGTGCCGTGCGTGCGCCAGGATTTTGCCGATTTGAGTAATACCCGAGTGGCAATCGATCGTGCTCATCACGGTTGCCAGTTCGTGTGCGTCGGAAAACCAGCGCGAAGCGCGGCACTCATCGAAACCGCGGTAATAGACGAGCTGAATATCAAGGCCGCCAATCGCCGCCGCCTCCAGGAACATCTCGGCCTGCAGGCGACAGGCGAGGTCCCAGGTCGGCTGCCGGCTCATCGTCGCGTCGAGGGCAAAGATCAAACGCCCCCGGGTGCCGGACGCCTCGCGCGGCTTCGCCGCCGACAGGGCACGGGCCTTTTCCAAGAACGCGTCGATTTCGGCGCGTCCTGAGGCCGTCGCAGGGGTGTGGTCGGAACCGCGATCCTTCGCCATTTGTACCGACAATATAGTATCGAGCGTGCGGCCGCGCCGGCTGCTACGACTGCAGAGTACCCCCTTTCCGAAGTAATTGCCTGCGCACCGATGCGAGCACTTCATCGGCGAGGGCGTCGTCTGCGCCGGCACAGGCACGCGACAAGGTGAGCGCGCCGATCAGGGTCGAGAGTACGGCGATGGCCTGCGCCCGCTTGTCGCCGTCCTCAGTCGGAATGATCTTGGTGAAGCCGTCGATATACCGGCGCACGCCCTCGGCGAACTCAGCCTTGAGGTCGGATCCGTGTCGAGCCGCATCGGTGCCAAGCGTCGCCATCGGACAACTCGTCCCTGGAGCGTCGCGAGTTCTCGCGGGCGAGATAGCGTTCGACGTAGTGCGCGAACACCTTGTCGCGGCCGCGTACGTCCGCCTGCACGGCCTGGCGTTCGACCCGCTCAATCGCCGCCGCAAACGCCGCCTTGAATGCGGCGGCGGCCAGTTCTTCTTTAAAATCAAAATGGTTGTAAAAGCCCCCATGGGTCATGCCGGCCGCCTTCATGAGATCCGCGACCGCAATGCCGTCGACCCCCTTTTCGCGGAACAACCGTGCCGCGGCATCGAGCACGCGCGCCCGGTTGGCCGCCGCGGCCTCCTTGCTGATACGCATGGCTGCCCTCTCTGCACCCCGGTTGACAACGATGTCTATTATCATCATTAAATGATGATCGCTATCATCATTTACCCGTGCAGTTAATACCTGGGCGGGGGTGACTGCAAGAGGTCGTCCGAATGCTCGCTCGTTTTCTCGCGCCGCGGCTCGCGCGGCTCAATATCCACTACGGTTGGGTCGTGGTGGCGGTGACGTTCGCGACTATGCTGATCACGGCAGGAGCAATGGGGTTGCCCGGTGTCCTGATCCTCTCCCTTCACAAAGATTTCGGCTGGGACATTGGCGAGATCTCGACCGCGCTCGCCCTGCGCCTTGCGCTGTTCGGGCTCATGGGACCGTTTTCGGCGGCGTTGATGGAGCGATACGGGGTTCGCAACGTCGTGCTCGCCGCAGTTGCGCTGATCGTCACGGGACTCTTATCGGCCCTGGCGATGACCAGTCTCTGGCAGCTGGTGGTGATGTGGGGCGTAGTCGTCGGGGTCGGCACCGGCCTAACCGCAGTCGTGCTGGGAGCTGTCGTGTCGAGCCGCTGGTTCACCGCCCACCGCGGTCTCGTACTCGGCTTGCTGACCGCGAGCAACGCCACCGGCCAGCTCGTGTTTCTGCCACTGGCGGCCTGGCTGGTGACGCATGTCGGCTGGCGCTACGCACTCGTTCCTTCGATTGCAGGTCTCGGCTTCGCCGCAGTCTTGGTCGTGCTGTTCATGCGTGACCGCCCGGCGGATGTTGGGCTCCTGCCACTCGGCGATCAGAAGGCGCCACCTCCGGCACCGCCGGCGCGGCGACCGGCCATCGCGCAGGCCTTCAGTGCATTGGGGGAAGGCGCGCGCTCCTCGACGTTCTGGATCCTGTTCGCCACCTTCTTTATCTGCGGGCTCAGCACCAACGGGTTGATCCAGACGCACTTCATCTCACTCTGCGCCGATTTCGGCATGCCCGAAGTGGAGGCCGCTTCCGCCCTGGCGATGATGGGCGCGTTCGACTTCGTGGGCACGATTCTTTCGGGGTGGTTGTCGGACCGCTTCGACAATCGCTGGCTGCTGTTCTGGTACTACGGCTTGCGCGGGCTCTCGCTGCTCTATCTCCCACACTCGACGTTCACCCTCTACGGCTTGAGCCTGTTTGCCATGTTCTATGGCCTCGACTGGATCGCGACTGTGCCCCCGACGGTCAAGATTGCCGCCAACACCTTCGGGCGCGAGAAGGCCGGTCTGATGTTTGGATGGGTTTTCGCCGGACACCAGATGGGCGCGGCCACCGCCGCGTTTTCTGCCGGCTTCATGCGAAGCGAGTTCGCGACCTACCTGCCCGCGTTTTACACGGCCGGCGCCGCGTGTCTCGTGGCCGCCCTGCTGGCACTCGCCATCCGCACCCCCCGCGCCGATATCCGGCGTGCGAGCCCCGCACCGGCCTGAGCGCGCATTGGCTCAGGAGCGGCTGCGCTATTGGGCCACGATGTCGTGCACCGCGAGTGGCGCCGCCGCGGCGGCGAGCCATTGGGTGCGCGCCTCCGCCCGACGGCGACCGCGGTCGTCGATCGGCAGTTTCAGTGCGGCAATCAGCGCTTCGACCTCCTGGCGGGCGGTCAGATGCGCCCGGCTCGGCTTGGTGCCCAGCGTTTGCTCGTCGAGATCATCCAGCGCACTGAGGCCGCGGGGAAACAGCTCGCGGTAGACGATCCGCTCGGCAAACCCCTCGACGAAGCGAAAACCGAGCTGGCCCGCAAGTTCGTGCACACTGTTTCCGATCAACCGCTTGTTGCGCGACCCCAGCATCGACGCGCGATTGCGCACCACCACCCAGTCGATCATCTTGCCGTCGACCAGCCGGCGCTGGCGCCGCGCCTCGCGCACCATCTCCGAATAATGGCTGGTACCGGTCACCGCGAAGGTCTGCGGGTCGACCGCCGCCAGCACGTCGAAATCGAGGAAACTGTCACTGAGCGGGGTGATCAGCGTGTCCGCCATCGAGTGCGCCAGCCGGGTCAGGTAGGTATCGGCCCCGGGCGTGTCGATGACCACGAAATCGTGACTGTGCTCGACCGTGGTGATTGCGTGCGCGAAACTCCCGAACTCGGCTGCCTCGTTCTCGTCCACGCGCACGCCTTCGCCGCGCGCGATCCGGAAATGCATGGGGAGTTCGAGGTCGAGCTTGGCGCGCCTGGCCCAGGCGCGACGGTTGTCGATGTAGCGGGTCAGGCTCGACTGTCGCGAATCGAGATCGAGGGTGGCGACCCGTTGCCCGGCCTTGAGCAGCGCCAGCGCAACGTTCACCGCGGTGGTGGATTTACCCGAGCCGCCCTTCTCATTGCCGACCACTACCACGTGGGCGGAGAATGCCTGCGCGCAAGCCAGTGAGGGCGCATCGACTGTGACCAACATGGCCCCTCCGACTAATTCGTTGTTTTAGTTGTTCTTGCCGGCTGCCGGGTTCTGATTCCTCGGCCGGAATTTTCTGATAGTAAATAACGGTCGTGACGAAACAGCAACAATTACTTGATCAATTCGCTTTGATCGCCACTCCTAACAAGGTGAACGATGCGACGGCCGAAAGTGGCACGGACTTCTGAGCGCACTCGACCGCGCGACCGGACAATTCGGAACCGCGACGGTCGCGCTGGTTGCAACCATGGGTGCCCTTCACGCCGGGCACTTGGCACTCGTGCGTCGGGCGCACCGACACGCGGCGCGGGTGATCGTGTCGATCTTCGTGAACCCCGCGCAGTTCGCCCCGCATGAAGACCTCGCCACCTACCCGCGCACCTGGGACGCCGACCTTGCTGCACTCGCACGCGAAGGTGTCGATCTGGTCTGGGCTCCGCCCGTCGAGGTCATGTATCCTGATGGGTTTGCGATCCGCATCGTGCCGGAAGGGCCGGCCAAAGCCGGACTTGAAGATGTGTTCCGGCCTCACTTCTTTGCCGGCGTCGCAACCGTTGTGGCGAAACTCTTTGTGCAGTGCCAACCGGATTTTGCTTTGTTCGGAGAAAAAGACTTCCAACAGCTCAAGGTGGTCACCAGGCTCGCCCGCGACCTCGACCTCCGCCTGAAGGTGATCGGGGTTCCGACGGTGCGCGAACCGGACGGCCTCGCCCTGTCGTCGCGCAACGCCTACCTCACGCCGCCAGAGCGGGCAGTCGCGCCGGTGTTGCATCGCACCCTGAAGGACTGCGCTCACGAGATCGCGAGCGGGTCGGCAATCGCGAAGGTCCTGGCCAGCGGCCGCCGCACCATCACGGCCGCTGGCTTCACCCTGGATTACCTGGAAGCCCGCCACGCCGATACGCTGGCCCCGGTGCGCGCGGACAGCCGCGAACCGATCCGGCTTCTGGTCGCCGGGCGTCTTGGCAAGACCCGGCTGATCGACAACATCGGCGTTTGATCTGTCGCCTGGAGGAAAAACGCCAACGTTGTGCGGAGGAGCGTCCCGGATCGCACGGCGTAGTCCGTCCGGGCGGCGCGATAGCCTAGCTGTTCCCTCGCCCGACCGGAAAGAACCGATCGAGCCAATTGCGCAAAATGAAGGCAACCCGCGGGTCGGCGTCGACGAACATGAAGTGGTTTGCCCCATCCATCAAATGCAATTCGACCGGCGGCTTGGCCAGACGTGCCAGGCTGAATGCCTCTTCGGCGGTGCACACCCGGTCGCCGGCGCTGTGCAGGATCAGGACCGGCCGCGGCCCAATCTTCCCAATCATGTCCTCCGGGCGAAACATGAAGAACGCCGCCGGCGTGTCGGCGGAAAATTCCATCAGCGAATTATTGGAGGCAAGATTCACCTGCAGATGCTTCGGCATTTCGAAAATGTCGAAGCGATGGATCTTGGGTTGCGCCTCCCCCTTTGCCCGCGCTTGGGAACCGTCGTCCATCCGGCGCAGGAACCGCTCCCAGGATTCCGGCGTGTGCATGCCGCGGATGGTGCGCTCACCGTTCGCAACCGCGTTCTCCAGAAGCACCGCCGTCACGCGCGCATCGATGCCGGCCGCATAGACGGCAACGCCGGCACCGAGGCTCGAACCTGCGAGTGCAATACGGTCGGGGTCGACCTCCGGCCGGCTCGCCATGTAGGAGACCGCATGGCGCGCATCCGCCACCTCCTCCATCGGGATGACGCGGCCGCGCTCGCCGCCGCTGTCGCCACACCCGCGAAAGTCGAACCGCAGCGCGACGTAACCCCAGGCCTCGAACTGTCCGCAGACCCAAGCCGGGCCGCCGTTCCGGTTGGCGCCGAAGCCGTGCATCATGATGATCGCCGGGCGACGCTCTCCCGGCTGGAGGCTATCCGGTGCATGGAGCACCCCGACGAGCTTATGACCGTCCGATTGAAACGTGACGTCGTGCTGCAATGTCTCCCCCTGCGGCGTGTGACATACGAACCATAGCAGCGTGGGGCACAATCAAATATACCTCGCTCAAACGGGCGCTGATAACAAAGCCAAACCAGGGGGAGAATCCCATGATCGTGTTCGCCGGCGAATTGCGCGCGTCATTGCTGCGCCGTGCCATCGGCGCCCTCGCCGCTCTCGGTGTCGTCGCCGCGACAAGCGGTACCGCACCCGCCCAGCAAAAGGTGGCCCTGCGCGTCGCCTATATCCCGGTCATCACCTGGCTTCCCGCGCTGGTCGCCAAGGATGAAGGCATATTCGACGCCAACGGGCTTGACGTGACCTTCACCAAATTTCCCAACATCGTGAACCTGCCCGCGACGTTGGGGCGCCAATTCGATCTCGTGCCGACGACCGCGCCCGATCTGCTCAATGCCGTAGCGAGCGGACTGAACATCGCCGCGGTCGCGGGCGAGACCGTGGAGACCGCACGCAACAAGTCGTATCAAGTGCTCGTGCGGCCAGACGGCGGAATCAATTCCCCCAAGGATCTGGCGGGCAAGCGGGTCGCTGGCCCCGGTATCGGCTCGGTCATGCATCTCGCCCTGCTCTACTGGGTGAAGCAGGATGGTGGTGATCCGCGTGCGGTTGCGGGAATCGAGGCGCAATTCCCCCTGATGATGGATATGCTCAAGTCCGGCCGGGTCGATGCGGTGGAGCAGCTCGAACCATTTGTTGGTCAGATGCTCGGCGCCGGCTTCAAGTCGCTGGGCGACCCGTTGCTGGCAGTCGCGGATCCAGTGCTGTTTCCATTCTGGATCGCGGACGCCGACTGGGCGCGCGCCAATCGGGGTGTACTCAAGAAGTATGTCGACTCGCTCGAGGGCGGCCTGCGCGTGATCAAGAACGATGATGCCAAGGCGCGCGCAGTGCTCGCCAAATACTCCGGCCTGCCCGACGCGGTGATCGCCAGGATTCCGATCCCGGCCTACGACTTCAAGATCACGCCGGCACAGCTCGACGTGTGGCGCAACATGATGGTCAGCCAGGGCTATCCGCTGGCCAATCTCGATATCGCGCGCATCGTTGTCACGCCCGAATGATCGGCACGGTGTGCCGCGCGCATCGCGCTGGTTGACCGCCCGGATAGGCGCCAATAAGGTTTGCGCCAAGCACAAATTGGGAGGAAGTGATGCGCGTCGCCAAATGGATCGCCTGCTTGAGCTTGGCCACGATCCCGCTGTTCGCGCACGGGGCGCGCGCGCAGGATGCGGCGAAGACGCCGGATACCGTCAAGATCGGCGTCATCACCGATCGTGTCGCCAGTGCCAAATTCTACGCCGAACTCGTCACTCGGGGCGTCGAACTCGGCGCCAAGGATATCAACGCGAAGGGCGGCGTACTCGGCAAGCCGATCGAGCTCGTCATCGAGGACGATCAGAACAAACCGGACGTTTCAGCCGCCAAGGCGCGCAAGCTGGTCGACGAAGGCGTCCTCGCGTTCATTTCCAACACCGGATCGCCCGCCACGCAGCAGGCTGAAACGGTTTCGCTGGAGACCAAGACGCCACAGCTTACACCCGCGAACAGCGCCGACACGCTGACCACGCAGCTCGACAATCCGTACTTTTTCCAGACCGGGCCATTGGCCTCGATCCAGCTCGCAACCTTGATGGCCTACACCAAGTCGCGCGGCTTCAAGACCGTCGCTATCGTGCGCGACAACAGTTCACTGTCGCAGTCCTTCGCGGATTCCTTTCGGCAGGGCCTGGACAAGATCGGCATCAAGGTCGCGCTCGAAGAAGTCATTCCGCAGGGCGCGACCTCGGCGATTGCCAACCTGCAACGGGTTCGCGCCGAAAAGGTTGACGCCATTCTCGAGGCCGGCGTGCTCGGTCCCGAAATGCTGCAATTCTTTCGCGCCTATCAGCAGCTCGGCATGAAGGAGCCCGTGCTCGGCTCCTACAATCTCAGCATTCCGGCCTATCTCACCATGGCCAAGGACCTGATGGAGGGCGTCGCCTTCGTCGACGCGTTCGATGCCGACAAGCCGGAAGCCAAGCCGTTCCTGGAAGCCTACAAGAAAGAGTACGGTGAAAGCCCGAGCAATACGGTCGCCTTCGGCTGGGATGGCATTCATCTGCTGGCGCAGGCGATCCAAAAGGCCGGCTCGCTCGATAAGGAGAAGATTCGTGCCGCGCTGGCATCGATCACCGACTATCGCGGTGCGATCGGCGCCAAGGGAACGTCGATCGGCTTCAAGGACGGCAAGCGCACTGGCTTCGACCCGCAAGGCGCTGTCGTACGCGTGATCAAGAACAATCAGCACGGCCCGGTGGTCCATTCCGGGCAGAATTGAAAGAGCCTGTTTGCCGGTTGTGACTCTTTTGCAGCCTCATCCTGAGGAGCCCGAGCGAAGCGAAGGGCGTCTCGAAGGATGGCCGAGGGAAGAGCCTCGTTTTTGGCCATCCTTCGAGACGCGTGGCCTGCGGCCACGCTCCTCGCGATGAGGCCAATAGATCGGCTGCTTTCGACCTGATACACAGCCTGCAACACCCATGGAAGATCTGCTTGAGCTCATCGTGAGCGCGACCGCGTCGGGGTGCATCTACGCGCTCATCGCGCTCGCTTATTTGCTGATCCTGCGGCCGACCGCGATCATCAATTTCGCGGTTGGGGAATGGGCCGCGACCGGCGCCTTTGTGGGTGTCGCAGTGCTTACTCCACTCGCCTGGCCCAGGCTCGAATGGCCCTATCCGTTGGCGTTGCTGGTCGTGCTGGCGGTGCTCGGCGTGTTGGGATGGGCGGTCGAGATGCTCACCGTGCGTCCCCTGCTGCGTGCTCGCAGTCCGGTTCTCAGCCCGATCCTGGCGTTGCTTGGGGTGCTGGTGATCTTTCGTGAAGGGCTCACGCTCCTGTTCGGCGCCGACCCCCTGCCCTCGCCGCCGCCTTTCGGATTCGGGCGTGTCGAGATCGGGCCGTTTGCCGGCGGCTCGCAGCAGTTTCTGATCATCGCGGCGACCTTCGCGCTGTTTGCCGCGGTCTGGCTGTTCTTTGAACGCACCGTGTGGGGCCGGGCATTCGAAGCCGTGGCGCTCAATCGCCGGGCGGCCGCCCTCATGGGCATCAATCTCGGCCGCGTCACCGCCTGCGCCTTCGCAGGTGGCGCCATGGTTTCGGGCCTCGCCGGCCTGCTCATGAGTTCCGCTGACATCTGCGCATTACACGATGGGCTTGCCGCTCGCCATCCAGGGATTTACCGCACTCGTGATCGGCGGCATCGGTCGCGTCGAAGGCGCGCTGCTGGGCGGCCTGGTGCTGGCCTTTGCGGAGCAACTGGGAGCGCGCTATCTGCCGATTCCGTCGGGGCTCACCCTCGGTTTTCCGTTCGTACTGCTGATCGTGTTTCTGTTCTTTCGACCGACCGGTCTCATCGCTCCGCGCGAGGCGAATTGATGCGGCGGCTGCGCGCTTCCGGGCTCTGGGTCGTCGCCATTCTGGCGGCGTCGGCAACCGCATTCGCGCTCGGCGGCTACGCAACCGACGTGTATCGCAAAATGCTGATCTGGATCGCGCTTGCATTGAGTTTCAATTTTCTGTTTGGGATCGCGGGCCAGGTGGCATTCTCGCATTTTGCGTTCGCCGGCATCGGCGCCTATGCGGTCGTTATTTTGAGCTACAAGCTCGGCCTGCCGTTTGTGCTTGCCTTCGCGCTCGCCATCGTGATCTGCGCCGCGCTGGCACTGGTGGTCGCAATACCGGCGACGCGGCTCGAGGGCTTCTACCTCGCCCTTGCCACGCTTGCGTTCTCGCAGCTGGTCATCGTCATCCTCAATGAAGGCGGCGACCTCACCGGCGGCACCGGAGGCATCGCTGGTTATCGTTTGCCCGAGCTGTTCGGCCTCGCGATCCGCGGCCCTTGGTACACGGTGCTGCTGGTGCTGCTGGTCGCGTTCACGCTGTTCGTGCTGCGCAAGCTCGACCAGTCCTATTTCGGCCGCGCGTGCCGCGCACTGCGTGACAATTCCGCCGCGGCGGCAGCGATGGGCATCGACCCGGCTCGGACCAAGGTCCTAGCCTTCACGGCGACCAGCACCCTCGCGGGCCTCGCCGGCATTGCATACGCCTACATCGACAATGTCATCAACCCGCCCGTCTTCGGCCTAGAGAACGTGTTCCTGCTCCTGTTCATGGTCATCGTGGGCGGCGTTGGCAGCCCGGCCGGTGCCGTCGTCGGCACCGTGTTTCTCTACCTCGCGCCATTCGTGCTGGAGCCGCTGGTCGGCCCTGGGTTCCTGGTCGTCTTTGGTATCCTGGTCGTCCTCACGATTTTGTTTCGCCCGCGAGGGCTTGCCGGATTGCTGCGCTTTCCGGCCCGCCGAGCCGCATGAGCACCGCGCCGCTGATCAACGTACGTGGGCTGACCAAACGGTTCGGCGGACTGCTCGCCGTCGAGGACGTCGACTTCGAGCTGTTTGCGGGAGAGATTCTCGCGTTGATCGGGCCGAACGGCGCCGGCAAGACCACGGTGTTCAACTTGATCAGCGGCGTGCTGGCGCCGAACGCGGGCACGATTGCGCTCGCGGGCGAACGATTGGATGGGCTGCCGGTCCATCGCATTGCGGCGCGCGGGCTGATGCGCACGTTTCAGCACAACATGCCGTTTACCGGCATGTCACTGATCGACAACGTGCAGGTCGGCCGGCACACCCGCTTTACCGCCAGCCTGCTCGACATCCTGCTGTCCCGCACCGCAGTGCACAACCAGGAAGCCGAATCGCGGCGGCACGCGGCCGAGCTGATCGCTTTTGTCGGCCTCGGCGAGCGCGTCGATGCCGACGTGTCGACCCTCTCGTTCGGCGAAGGCCGCCTGCTCGAAGTCGCTCGCGCGCTCGCCGGCGATCCCAAGGTGATCCTGCTCGACGAACCAGCGGCTGGATTGACGGCTGCCGAAATTGCGCGCCTCGTCGGCGTCATTCGCGATATCGCGGCTCGCGGAATTGCCGTGCTGCTGATCGAGCACGACATGCATTTTCTGCTGCCGCTGGCTCACCGCGTCGTGGTGCTCAACTTCGGGCGCAAGATCGCACAAGGCACCCCGCTCGACATCACTCGCAACCCGGACGTCGTCCACGCCTATCTGGGCGAAGCGGCCGGCGGCTTTGCGCAGGCTCTATCCAATGCTTGAGCTGATCAACATATCGGGGGGCTATGAAGCCGGGGATATACTCGCAGACATCAGCCTCACGGTGCACCGCGGCGAGCAGGTTGCTTTGATCGGCCCGAATGGTGCCGGCAAATCGAGCCTGATGGCGGCGATGACAGCGACCCTGCCGCACCGTCGCGGGACACTGCGGCTCGACGGCACGGATTTGAGCCGTGCTGCCACGCATAGTCTCATCGCGGCCGGATTGGCGCTGGTTCCGGAAGGCCGTCAAATCTTTGTGCCGTTCAGTGTGCGCGACAATTTGCGTCTCGGGGCGATTCCGTTGGCAGGCCGCGACGACCTCGAGCGGCGTTTTCGCTATGTGTTCGATCTGTTTCCGAGCCTCGCGGCGCGCGCCGAGCAGCGCGCCGGCACCATGTCGGGCGGCGAACAGCAAATGCTCGCCATCGGCCGCGCGCTGATGTCGAAGCCGACCATGCTGCTGCTTGATGAGCCGTTTCTCGGGCTCGCTCCGATGATCGTGCAGGAGATTGCGCGTGCGCTGCGCAGGCTCCAGGAGGATGGCCTCACCATCCTCCTGGTCGAGCAGAAGCTCGACATCGTGCTCGCCAGCACCAGCCGCGTCTACGTCATGCTCAAAGGCCGCATTGTGTTGGAGGAACCGACCGAGGTTCTGGCGCGCCGGGGGGACCTGCATGAGCTCTATTTCTCGCTCGCTGGCACCTGACGTGTGCCGCCGATATTGACCGCCCGATATGGCTCACGTAGCGTTCACGCGAACCGGGAGCTTGTGAATATCTCGGACCTCATCCTGAGGAGCGCGCCCACGCTTCGCGTGGGCGTCTCGGACGAGGCCGTTGATTTCGCGAACTCGCTGCACGAGACGGGAGGATCGCGAGATGGTGGCCCTGAAGAAGCTGCATCACCTGGCGCTGCGTTGCAAAGACGCGCGCAAGACCGTCGAGTTTTACACCGAAGTGTTCGACGTGACGCTCGTCGCTGCCGAGACGAGCGACATCGTTCCGTCGACCGGCGAGTTCAGTCCGCACTGCAACCTGTTCATGCAGATGGCGGACGGCAGCCTGCTCGATTTCATCGACGTGCCGCTGGCTCCGCCGCAGGGCCGCGACGAGAACACGCCGCCGTGGGTTCAGCATTTTGCATTCGAGGTCGAGAGCCTCGACAAGCTCGGCGAAATCAAGAAGCGTGTCGAGGCCAAAGGCATCAAGGTTCTCGGCCCCGCCGATCACGGCTTTTGCCAGTCGATCTACTTCTTCGATCCGAGCGGTCATCGGCTCGAGGTTACCTGGCCGAACGACCCCGGCTATCTCAAGAAGAGCGTGCTGACCGCGAACGACAAGCTCGCTGCCTGGGAGAACAAGAAAAAGCAGGGCTGGACCATCCCGCAGAAGGCTGCGCAGCCGAGCTGATCATTACGTCCTTGCGTGACCGGTGTGGGCGTGGCTGCGAAAATTCTGGCCTTTGCGGGCAGCGCGCGGTCGGGCTCGCTGACGGGCAAGCTTCTCGCCTACGCGGTCAATACCACCCGCAAGGCTGGTGGCGACGTCACCGAAATCGATCTTCGCGGGTTCGACTTGCCGCTCTATGACGGCGACATCGAACGCGAGCGCGGACTGCCCGCCGGCGCCGTTCGATTGCGCGACATCTTCAAGGCGCATCCGGCGCTGCTGATCGGGGTCACTGAATATAACGGCGGCGTTTCGCCGTTGCTCAAGAACGCGATCGATTGGGTCTCGCGCCCCTATGGCGGGGAACCGAACCTCGCCGCCATCCACGGCAAACTCGTCGCCATGGTGTCGTGCTCCTCGGGAATGCTCGGCGGCGCGCGCGCCCAGGCGCATTTGCGCCAGTCGTTCCAGGTGATGGGCTGTCTGTTGGTTCCGGAGACCGCCACATTGCCTTATGCGGACACCGGATTTGCCGGCGACGCCCCCAAGGAACCGATGGTGTGCGATTTGATCAAGGCCATGGCCCTGCGTCTGGTACAAACGAGCGAACGTCTATTCGCCGACTCGAAATGAAGTCCGAAGCGCAAGCCGTTCAACACGTCCCCGCCATCGGGCAACCGCTGCGTCGCAAGGAAGATGCCCGACTGATCGCCGGCCACGGACGCTTCAGCGACGATTTCAACCTCGACGGCCAAGCGTTCGCGGCGATCGTGCGTTCGCCCCACCCGCACGCACGCATCGCCTCAATCGACTTGAGCGACGCGCGTGTCATGCCGGGCGTGCTCGGCGTTTATTGCGGCGAGGATTGTCGCGCCGACGGGCTTCACCCGATCCAGCACAGCCCGGTTCCGGCAACCAAATACGACATGAAGCTGACCGGACCGGGCGGAGGCGCCATCTTCGCTGGTCATCACATGCTGCTGCCCCACGACAACGTGCGCCACGTCGGCGAAGCCGTCGCCATGGTGGTGGCGCGAACAGCAAACCAGGCGCAGGACGCTGCCGAAGCGGTACGTGTCGATTACGAAACGTTGCCCGCGGTCGTGGATGCGGAGGCCGCGCTCGCGCCCGGCGCGCCAGCGATCTGGCAGGAAGCACCGGGCAACGTTCTGGTCGATACGCTGTTCGGCGATGTTGACGCAACCGATCGCGCGTTCGCTGCAGCGAACCACGTGGTCCAGATGGACTTCGACATCGGTCGCGTGACCGCCGCGCCGATGGAACCGCGAGCAGCACTCGCCCAATATGATGCGGCGACCAACCGCTACACACTGTGGGCCGGAAGCGGTGGCGCGGTGCGCCAGAAACACGAGCTCGCGGCGGTGCTCGGCATTGCACCAGAGCGGCTGCGTGTTCTCTCCCACGACGTTGGCGGCAATTTCGGATCGCGCAACCGCGTCTACGTGGAGTTCGGCCTCGTGCTGTGGGCCGCGCGCAAGCTCGGCCGGCCCGTCAAGTATACGGCCACGCGCTCCGAGGCGTTCCTGAGCGACTACCAGGGCCGCGACCTGAAAACCAAGGTCGCGCTCGCGTTGCGCTCGGACGGACGCCTGCTCGCCATGCGCGCCGACAACATCAGCAACGTGGGCGCCTGCTGCGTGTCGCTCTCGCCGCTCAGCAAGGGCGCGGCGCTGATCACCGGCTCCTATGACATTCCGGCCGCGACCTTGCGGGCGCGCGCCGCCTTCACCAACACGATGCCGACCAATGCCTACCGCAGCTCGGGGCGGCCGGAAGTCACCTATGCGATCGAGCGCGCCCTCGATGCGGCCGCCGACCAACTCGGTCTCGACCGCATCGCGCTGCGGCGCCGTAACCTCGTGGCAGCGACAGCGATGCCCTACACCAACGCGGTCGGCGCGACCTACGACAGCGGCTCCTACGAGGCCAACATGGACCTCGCGATGCGCATCGCCGACTGGGATGGTGCCAAGACGCGGCGGCGTGCCGCCACCGCGCGCGGCCGGCTGTTCGGCCTCGGCCTCGCCAACTATGTCGAGTTGTCGATTGGCGCCCCGCGCGAGCGCACCGAAATCACCGTCACCCCCGACGGACACATCGATGTCGTCATCGGCACCCAACCAAGCGGCCAGGGTCACGAGACCAGCTTCGCCCAGGTGATCGCCGATCTCCTGTTCGTGCCGGTCGAGGCCGTTCGCATCATCATCGGTGATACCGATGTGGTCAGCGTCGGCGGCGGCTCTCATTCCGGGCGCTCCATGCGGCATGCGGCGACGGTGTTCACCAAAGCCGCCGCCGGACTGATCGCGCGTGGCAAGGCGATGGCAGCGCTCGTGCTCGAGTTGCCCGTGGACCGCATCACCTTCGTCGACGGCCGCTTTGGGGCACCGTCGACCAATCGCACCTTGGATTTCCGCGAGCTCGCGGGCGAGGCCGCACGGCGCGTGCTGCCGGAGGCCCTCAAGGGCGGCGTCACCGCCACCGCTGACAATGAAATGCACGATCCGGTGTTTCCGAACGGCTGTGCGGTGTGTGAGGTTGAGATCGATCCGCAGACCGGCGACGTTGAGATTACGCGCTACGCCTGCGTCGACGATGTCGGGCGCTGCATCAACCCGCTGATCGTGCACGGCCAGACCCACGGCGGCATTGCCCAAGGCGTTGGCCAGGCGATGTGGGAGCGCTGCCACCTCGACCCAGGATCGGGCCAGCCGCTCGCCGGATCGTTCATGGATTACGGCATGCCGCGCGCCGACCTGCTGCCATCGTTCGCAACCGAAATCGTCGAGGTGTTGTCTCCCACCAACCCGCTGGGCATCAAGGCCGGCGGCGAGGGCGGCACCACCCCCGCGCCCGCTGTCGTCATCAACGCCATCGTCGATGCGCTGCGGCCGTTCGGCATCCGCGACATATCGATGCCAGCAACGCCATTCGCAATCTGGAGCGCTCTGGAGGCGGCAAAACCAGGCGGCATGGCCGCAACGTCATCATCAATGGGGCGTAAAACATCATCGCCTGCACCATCAAGCTCGACAGCGGCGCGACGCTTCTGACCCTGGTGATCGACGCAACGGCGGCCAATACGCTCAGGTCGACAGCGATCGCTGCGGTCACGATCAGCGATCCCCAGGTCGTCACTCCATGCCGCGCGATGGATCCGCCACGTTGCGCACGGGCGTCTCCGGAATCAACCCGCCGCGCCGCGCCGCGAAGGTCTCTTCCCCGCTCTTGTCCCATTCGCCGTTCACCGCGCGCCGCGCATAAACGTCCCACGCCGTGTCCCAGGACCCGAGCGAATAGCCATACCACGGCGCCTGCGGGGTGAGCGCGGGCAACCCGAGCCGTCCCAAAGTTCGTCGGCGCGCTCCATGTACTCGCGTGCCGGCAACGCCAACGGCGGCATCGGGTGCTTAAGCGTCGCGTCGATCAGCATCGTCGCATCGGTTGCGTCAGATCCCGACTTCGGTCCGTGGCCGCCTGATCGATAAGGCGCGATCTGCACGTCCTCGATCGGATTGCAGCGGTAGGCGAGCGACCACAACACGGCATCCGGATTGCTGGCATCGATGTCCTCGCTCACCGCCATGACGATCTTGCCGCATGCCGCCTGCAGCGTCGCGGCGCCCTGCAGCGCACGCCATACTTCGGTGCGCGGCGTGCCTGGCGCGAACTTGCACGAAGATCACCGGGCGGATGTTGGTGAGCGGCTCATGCATGACCACGCCCGTACGCCCTTGACTCCGAGCTGATCACGCAGATGAGCTGAGAAATAGCGGCTCGTAGGCGACCTTCTTGATCACGCTCGACTCGCTCGGCGTAACCTGGCTGATGATCGAAACGAACACCGGCGTCCGCTTCAGGTGATGGCGGTGACCCGCATCGACATATTGTAGTCCTCGAGCGCGACGTGGCCGTGGCTCTCACCGAACGGCCCTTCCGGCTCGAGCAACTCCGGATCGATCAGCCCTTCGATGACGATCTCGGCGTTGGCCGGAACTTCGAGGTCGACGCTCACCGCCTTGGCGGTCGGATCGGCGCGCCCGCGAGCCCGCCGGCGACCGCCATCTCGTCGCAATCGAGCGCAAGCTTCTGCGGGCCGGTGAAAATCATCGACCGGCGCGCAGCCGATGACGATCGCGCACGGCATTGGCTCCTTGCGCGCGCGATATTTGCGCCAATGATGATAGCCGCCGGCACCGCCGATCCGGCTTGCCATGCGCACGCCGAGCCGGTCGGTCGCCTTGAGGGCGGCACGGTAGGTCCCCATGTTGCGCACGCCGGTCTCCGGATCGCGCGTGATGCAAAGGGTCGCGGTAAGATAAGGCGCCGCGTCAAAGCCCGGCGTCGAGACCGGCACCGGCAGGCTCGCGAGGCCGCCGCCGGAGCGGCGCAGGTCGGCACCGGTGATGACGACCTCCTGGCATGGCGGCGCCGTCACTGTTAGCGGCGGGATTGGATGCGCGATCGCGTGCGTCCAGGCCGCGCCGATCGCGTCGACGGGCCGCCCCATCCCGAGGCGTAGATCTGCGGCGAGGCGGCGAGGGCGCCGACCGCGACCGGAATGTCGTAGCGCCGGCCTGCGGAGTCGACGACGTTGGTAAACAGGAATGCGCGGCGCTGATCGTCGCGAAGGCCGCCGCGGAACTGCCATCGCACCAGTGGATGCAGTTCGGTATCCTTGTTGATCGGCGCGTCGATGCGAACAAGCAAGCCGCACGCTTCGAGCCGTGCCAGATGCTCCTGAAAATCCGAGGGCGGCCGATCGGCCGCATCGACAGACTGTCGTTCAGCCGCCTTGTCGAGCATGTTCAGAACCTATCGCAGCGAACGGTCGCAGGCTACGATTTACGTTGTGCTGGAGCAATCCCACATCCCTCGGGTTGATCTCCCCGATGGCTAGCCCAACAGCACGCGCGATTTTTTCCAGGTGTGGCTTCCACACTACAGCCAACGCGCTAGACTCAGGATTATATGACAAGTCATGTCGGGCGGTGGGGAGCAGCTTCGATGAGCTTGGGATCAGTCTCGCCCTTGCGGCGCCTCGCTATCGCGGGATTGCTGGCAACGCTGACGACGACCTTCGTCGGTTGGGACTATGCGGACGCTGCGGCTCAGCGCCGCCATCCTGCCCGTGCGTCGCATGCACACAAGCGCGTCATTCATGGACCCAATTATCATCCGCCCTACGCGGCGATCGTGGTCGATGACAATTCCGGCCAGGTGCTGCACGAGGAGAATGCCGACGCGCCGCGCCATCCGGCGTCGCTCACCAAGATCATGACCCTTTACCTGCTGTTCGAGCAGATCGAGGCCGGCAAACTCAAACTCGACACGCCGCTGCAGATCTCTGCCTTCGCCGCCATGCAGGCCCCCACAAAACTCGGCCTCAAGGCCAACCAGACCCTCAAGGTCGAGGACGCGATCAAGGGCTTGGTGACCAAATCGGCGAATGACGCCGCCGTGGTGGTCAGCGAAGCGATCGCCGGCAGCCAAGAGGAATTCGCCAAGCTCATGACCCGCAAGGCGCGCGCGCTCGGCATGATGGGCACGACCTACGTCAACGCCTCCGGGTTGCCGGCCGAGGAGCAGATTACGACGGCCCGCGACCAGGCCCTGCTGGGTCGCGCTGTTCAAGATCGCTTCCCGGTCTATTACCGCTATTTCTCGACCCCGAGCTTCCGCTACCGCGGCCGGGAGATGCACAATCACAACGCTCTGCTCGGACAGGTCGAGGGTGTGGACGGCATCAAGACCGGCTACACGGAAGCATCCGGCTACAACCTGACCGCATCGGTCCGTCGCAATGACAAGCACATCGTGGCGGTTGTGCTGGGCGGGACTTCGAATGCCAAGCGCGATGCGCGCATGCGTGACCTGATCACGCAGTGCATTCCGCTCGCGGCCACTCGAAAGACTGCGCCGACGATCGTGGAGACGGCCGGCCGCGACGCCGCCTACATCGAGGGCTCCGACAGGCTTGCCCCGCGCTAATCTGCAAGCCGGACCCTCGCGCAGGGCCTGGAGCGCTTGCGTCCCCGCGCCTCCGACACGCGCTGGCACGACCATAGAACGGCGCGCGTTCAAATTGAATTGACTCGCGAAGCGCCCCTCCCCGCGACGGCCCGCTGGTTCCTCATTCGCGCGAATGTTATCAAGAACAGCGTGGCCCGCGTGCAAGCGGCCATGACACAAACACGCGTATAATTTTCCAAACCGGGAGGATCTTCATGGCGTCTGGAGTAGGACTTCCTTTACTGGTCGCAATTGCATTGGCGGGGTTCGGCATGACGGCTCCCGCACAAGCGCAGCAGGCCAACATGTCGTTCTTCGTCACCAGTGCAGGCAAAGGCAACGGTGCGGACCTCGGCGGCCTCGCCGGCGCTGACGCCCACTGCCAGGCGCTCGCGAAGGCTGCCGGCTCGACCAACACCAACTGGCGCGCCTACCTCAGCACGACCGAACCAGGTGGCAACGCGGGCGTCAACGCGCGCGACCGCATCGGCAAGGGACCATGGCAGAATGCCAAGGGCGTCGTGGTGTCCAAGAGCCTTGGGGATCTGCACTCGGATTCGGCCAATGTCACCAAGCAGACCGCGTTGACCGAGAAGGGCGAAACGGTCAGCGGGCGCGGTGATCCGGTTAATACCCACGATATCCTGACCGGCTCGGATCCCCAGGGCATGTTTTCCACGGCCGGCGGCGACACCACCTGCGGGAACTGGACCAAGAGCGGTGATGGTTCGGCCATCGTTGGCCACCATGACCGCTCCGGATTGAAAGACACCCGGCACATGAATTCCTGGAACTCGTCCCATGGCTCACGTGGCTGCAGCCAGGACGCGCTCAAGAGTTCCGGTGGTGCCGGCCTGCTGCACTGCTTTGCCGCTAACTGACGCGCGCGTACGTCAGGGTTCATCAGTATATCAGCAAGAGGGCGCGCGTGGCCGGGACAAGCCCGGCCATGATCGCGGAATGTGGATCAATGGTGAACGTTCATATCAACCAGTTCCAACCCGATGGCGCGGTGGTGGACGCGGCCGCATTGGCGCAGTTTCAGCAGCAATGGGCCACTTACCGCAAACTGGTTGAAGACGATTGCCTCGCCCACCGCGAACTTGCCCGCCTCCTCCGACAACACCTGAACGATAAATTCGGCACGCCGTTTGCATTTCTCGATATTGCGTGCGGCGACGCCAGCATGATGACAGCTGCGCTAGGGGCTACGAAGGTCCGTCACTATCACGGCATCGACCTTTCGCAGGCCGCCCTCGAGCTTGCCGTCAAGAACCTTGCAGACTTGGCCTGCGCGGTCGATCTCGATCACCGCGATTTTGTTGAAGCCATGATGCGCCGGCCCGAGCATGCCGACGCGGCCTGGTGCAGCCTGTCGATCCATCACCTCGCGACGAACGACAAGCTGCACCTGATGCGGGCAATCCGCGGCGCCGTCGGCACCGGCGGAACTTTCCTGCTCTATGAGCCGACCTGTCGGGAGGGCGAGGATCGGGCGGCCTTTCTCGATCGTTTCCAGCGGATCAACAAGCCGCTCTGGAACGTGCTGACGCCGGCCGAATGGGATCAGATCTGGCAGCACGTCACGACATGCGATTTTCCCGAGACTGCGGCGGTCTGGTGCGAGCTCGGCCGCAAGGCCGGCTTCCGGCAGGCGCGGCAGGTGTTCGTCGATCCGACCGACTTCTTCCAGATGTTCCGCTTCGATTAGCTACAGCATGATCCCGAAAAGTGGACACCGGATTTCGGAAAAGATCATGCTCTAACATGAACCTAGAGCGGGATGACGAATCGAAGATAAGTCATCACGCTCTAGACATCCGCCGGCATTTTTGTTTGAACAGCTTCGCCGGCTGGGCAAACACTATGTCGTTGGTTTTGAGACGGATCAAAGACGAAATTCCAGGAAGTTCTCCGGGCGAAGATTACGCGGTATTCTCCGGCAGCCTGCGCCTTGGGCGGATCCATAAGATCGCGCTCACCAGCGGTCGCGCGCGCTGGCATTGGAACCTGTACGCACTGCATGGACCGCCCGACAAGATCGTGCACGACGGCTATACCGACAGCCTCAAACAGGCCAAGGCCGAGTTCGCTGCGAGCGTCCGCGCCTTTCTGGCGCTCGCCCGCTGGCGCGAGGTCGACCCGCCGCGAGCGTAAGGTTGCGCGCTACACCCTTTCCAATCTCTCGATCTGCGGCCGCTCCCCGCGCGCCTTGCCGCTGATCGGCGGGCGCGGAAGCTTGGCCTCACCCGACTCGACGGTGAACGTGTAGTCGAGCGAATACCACGGACCCTTCACGCCGGCGTCCGGCGCCGGCTCGCTCTCGTGATGCACATAGTTGCCGACCAGCGTTCTGGTGACCCCGAACTGCACGTCGGTCTCGAGATGCTCGTCGTCATTCACATAGACCTGCGAAATGTGGGTCTTGTAGCCTTTCTTGTAGATCAGCACGTGCAGGTGCGCCGGGCGCATGTTGTGGCGGCCCTGGGCGCGCACGAGCTCGCCCACAGGCCCATCGACCGGGATCGGATAGCCCGCCGGCTTCACGCTGCGAAACCAGAAATGGCCCTCCTTGTCGGTCGTGAACTTGCCGCGCAGGTTCATGTCGGCTTGAATTGGATCCTGGTTCTCGTAATAGCCCTCCGGCGAGGATTGCCAGACATCGACCTCGGCATCGGCAACTGGCTTGCCGCTCTGGTCCTTCACCCAGGCATTGACGAACAGCGCCGGACCGGGCGTCGGCGAGCGCACGATCGAGCCGCCATTTGGCGTGCGCGGCGAGTCGAGGCGCCAGAACGGACCAAGCAGGTTGGCGGTGGTCTCGGTCGCGCCCTTGTTGCCGTTATTGAGGAGGCACACCAGCGTCGAGAACCCGAGCGAGCCCGCCATCAACACGACCTCATTGTGGGTCTCGGTCGTATGCTTGCCGAGCGCCGCGATGTAGGCGCAGGCCTGGTGGAATTCCTCCTCGGTCAGTTTCACCTCGCGTGCGAACGCATGCAGGTGGCGCACGGCCGCCGACATGATCTCGCGAAAGCGGGGGTTCTTGGCGCGTCGAAGTTCGCTCAGAACCGCGTCGGTGACTTGTTGCTGGTTTTCGATGATCATGGCTCGCGCTTTCGGTTTCTACGATGCAATCATATCACGGACGATCGGCTGCATTGCCCGCGAAAGCGGGCAACCCGTATTCCTTGTACGCGCGGCTCACGCGCGTCGCGCTCGACCGGAATGACGCTGCGGGGGCAGCGATTTCAAAGAAGGCCAAGCTCGTGCAGTTCGCGCCGCATCTGCTCCGGCATTTTGCGCGCGCCCGGCGCGGCCCGATCGAGATCGCGCGGCGCATCCGTGCTGGTCAGGTAACGCCAGCCCTGGAAGGCGCGGAACGGCCGCGGCTCGACCGCGATGACTTTGGGCACGAGCACGAGCCGGCACCGCCCGACCCCGTCCTTGTCGACGAACGGCCGCACCGCGCGTAGCGTCTGCCGGCACGTGATCTGGCCACGGATCACCCAATACAGCGAGCCGCCGTCGAGCAGTTCGTCGGCGCGCTTGGGGGCCATGCGGGTGGTGTGAATGTGTTCGGGCTTTTCCCCACGCGCTTTCTTTTGCTTCAGGCGCTGTTTGATCCAGCCCGCGAGCTCCTCGATGGATTCGCACCCTACGCAAAGCTTGATGAGATGCAGCGGCATTCCTTAACTCATCGATTGAGATTGTACATCGTGCAGCGCGTGGCCACGAGGGTGTCGAACCTATCACGCTCGGCGCCGACCGTGAGCCGTTTTGGGCCTCCTCGAAAGTCCCATCCACAGGCGGAATCGCTCAGGCGGCTGACGACGGTCACGGTCTTCTCCGGGCGCCGGCGGATCGCCGCATCGAGCCGATAGGCCGCGCGCGCCGAGAGCCCCTTGATCACACGATGTACGCGCAAGGTGACGACCTCTTGCTCGCCGGACGCGTCGAGCTCGACGCGCAGCACTTCGCCATCAAACACCACCGGTGTTGAGGCAACCACTTGCTCGCGTGCAACCAGCGCGCATTTGCACGCGGCGGCGGGTGAAGCGGCCGTCAGGCAGAGCGCAGCCAACACAGCATGCGCGCGGACGTCGCGGAGAGGCACAGCGGCACCACGCGGTTACCTCTCCCCGCAGGCGGGGAGAGGTAAGCAGCCGTGCCGTATGCGATGGCCGTGCGTCACAAAGGATATCGTCGCCAAATCAATTACTCCTGCGGCGTGATCACCAGCACGGTCGCCCGTTCAGCCACCTGTTTGCCGGCGTCCGCCAGCACCTCCGCTACCACGCCGTCGATCGGCGCCAGCAACGCGTGCTCCATCTTCATCGCCTCCAGGATTGCAACCCGTTGGCCCTTGCGGACGGGGTCGCCCTTCGCCACCAGCAGCGCGAGCAGCTTGCCGTGCATAGGCGCCGTCACGACGCCGCCCGATGGGCCGCCCGCATCATGCACCTCGCTTTGCGCGAAGCGCACCACCGACTGCCGCCCGCCCCGCACCACGTAGACTGCGTCGCCCGCCTCGACCAGCGCCGCATCCGGCGCCGCCGAATTGCCGCTGATCGTCACCGTCAATCCATCCGGCCGATAGGCGACCTCCGCCGTCATCTGCTCGTCGTCAACCAGAATGCGGCGATGAAGCACGCGCGTTCCCGAGAGTTGGAACCCGTCGAGCGCATCCCAGGGCGACGGCAATTGGTCATCGTCGGCAACCGTCCGGGCCGCGATGCGATCGCGTTCGTGCTCGAGCAGCCGGGTGACCCCTGCGGCCGCCGCGGCAAGGTCCGGCTCGCGCGCGGGCACCAGCACGGCGAGATTGTTCTCGATGAAGCCGGTGTCGAACTTGCCGGTGCGAAAGGCGCGCGTGCGCAGCAGCGCTGCCAGGAACGGCGCGTTGGTGCGCGGACCGACCACGCGCGCCTGATCGAGGGCGAGGGCGAGGCGCTCGAGCGCATCGGTGCGGGTCGGCGCACCGGCGATGATCTTGGCGATCATCGGGTCGTAGTAGGGCGTGACCTCGCCGCCCGCTGCAATGCCGGCATCAACCCGAATGCCCTCGCTTGTTGGCACATCAAAGGCCAGCACTGCGCCGGTCGATGGCAGGAACCCGCGCTCGGGGTCCTCCGCATAAAGTCGCGCTTCGATCGCATGGCCGCGTAACGGCACCTGCTCCTGGCGCAGCGGCAACGGTTCGCCGGCCGCGGTTCGAAACTGCCACTCGACAAGATCGAGCCCGGTTACGACTTCGGTCACCGGGTGCTCGACCTGGAGGCGCGTGTTCATTTCCAGGAACCAGAAAGCGTCGGCCGCAAGCCCTTTTGATGCATCGGCAATGAACTCGACCGTACCGGCCCCGACGTAGCCCACAGCGCGCGCCGCCGCCACTGCGGCCTCGCCCATGGTCTTGCGCAGTTCCACCGTCATGCCCGGCGCCGGCGCCTCCTCGATCACCTTCTGGTGCCGGCGTTGCAGAGAGCAGTCGCGCTCGTTGAGGTGAATGATGTTGCCGCTCTGGTCGGCGAAAATCTGCACCTCGATATGACGCGGCGCGGTCACGAACTTTTCGATCAGCACGCGCGCGTCACCGAATGCCGACAGCCCTTCGCGCTGAGCGCTTTCAAGCGCCTCGTCGAAATCCGCGTGCAGGTCGACGCGGTGCATACCCTTGCCCCCGCCCCCGGCGATCGGCTTGATCAGCACTGGGTAGCCCACCTCGTAGGCTTTTTGCTTGAGAAAGGCCGCCTCCTGACGTGCGCCGTGATAGCCCGGCAACACCGCGACGCCGGCCTGCGCCATCAGCGTCTTGGCGCGGTCCTTCAATCCCATAGCCCGGATCGCCGCCGGCGGCGGACCTATGAAGGTGATGCCTGCTTGCACGCAGCGCTCCGCAAAATCCGCGTTTTCGGCGAGGAACCCGTAGCCCGGATGGATGCAGGCTGCGTTGGTCTGCTGCGCGATTGCGAGGATGGTCTCGCCTTTGAGGTAGCTCTCGGCCGCGGGCGCGGGACCGATCAGATGCGCTTCGTCGCAAACGCGCGTGTGCAGCGCCTGCGCGTCGGGCGCCGAATAGACCGCGATCGTGCGCAGCCCAAGCCGTTTGGCGGTGCGTGCGACGCGCACCGCGATCTCGCCGCGGTTGGCAATGAGAACGGACGAAAACATGGATGAGCGGTCGCGTTGAGGTGGCGGCACCTCAGGGCGACGGTGCGTGGAAGTCAATACGCCAAACGCAACAGCCGAATGGCTATTGCTGTTGCGCGGGCTGTGCGGGCTCGGGCGCGGCGGGTACCTGCTGCGGCGGCCCCAAAGGGGGCGCACCTGCGGACGCGCGGGCGGGCGCGCGTGCGGCCGGCGGTCGCGCGGCCGGCGGACGGCGCGGCGGCACCGGGGTCGGTGTTGCTACGGCTTCCGGCGCCGTGCTGGTTGCGCCACCAGTCGCGGCCGGCGGCGGTGCGGTGGCTGTAGCACCGGCCGGCGGTGGCGCGGGGGGCTCGGAGCCCATGATGTTGACGGCCGGAATTGAGGACGAGGATGGGAAATCGTACTTCGAGGAAACCGGAACGCCTGTCGGTGCCCCCGCAGGCCCAGGAGCGACCCTCGACAGGTCAGCCATCGGCGGGCCGAGGCGCGCGTTCGCCCAGCTTGGTGCATACTTGGCGACCAGCCCGTTGAACGGTTTTTCCTGCAGGTTGGAGCGTACGTGGTTGGCGTCGCGCAGCAGTGCCAGCCCGGCGCACTGATCGGGGGAGCAGTTTTCCTGCTGCAACAACACATACGCGACAATGCCGTAGCGGTCGGTCTCGAGGCCGCGCCGAACGGGCACAATGATCGCGTCGTAGTTCTCGCCATGGCGCGAGGCGTCGAGGGCATCCGATAACAACGCCACTTGCGCCGCCACATAAGCCACCGCCGCTGCGACTGAATCGGGCGTTGCAAAGACGGCCCGCTCGCACGCGCTCTCGACCTGCTCGCCGGCCATGCCACCGAGGCACGCCAGCGCTTGGCCAGGCACCCGCCCATTGGCGGCCAGCGCAGCGGCGCGCTGTTCAAATGCATGGTGCTCGGCGGCCCGCTCGCTCGCCGCCGAACGATTGAGGAGCGCCCAGCCGACCCAGCCCGCATAACCCAGGATGAGGATCCCGATCAGCGCGAGTACAGTGCGGGCCGCGCCCGCGCGCGCGATCGCAAAGATCGTCATGGCGACGAGCACGGCGAGGACGACCGCGAGCACCCAGAGGGGCACGGTCAATGATCCAGTCGATGGATCCAAACTGAGCATTTTGTCCCTCCTTGTAGCTCGGACCGGCGGGTTTAAGAACCACCGTCACGGCCGTCATTGCGAAACGCGCGCGGCCGCAATGTCATTCCGGGCGAGGCTTTTCACAGTATGCCGAACCTTGCCCTACGGCGCCAACCGCCGGTGGCGGGCACGTCCCGGCAAAACCTCGCGGCCAATCGTCAGTCCGTCCCCCGGGCGATAGCGCGCGAAAGCCCAATATCGCGTTAAGAGCCCGATCTCTTGGGGCATTTTGACGCCCGGCATCCAATACCTTTTGGCACCGGCCATTCAATATTGGCGCAAACTCCTGTAGATTCACGGACCCACCTTGTTGTCACGGTCCCCATGAACGCGCCAATCCCCAAGTCCGGTGGTCCGGTCGATCCGTCGGTCATTGACGACCTAGTTGCCGCCAACCGCATCCTGGCCGACCAGGGGGTACTCGACGGTTTCGGTCACGTCAGCGTACGTCATCCGGGGACGCCGGACCGTTATTTTCTGTCGCGCTCGAAAGCGCCGGCCATCATTGCGGCCGCCGATATCATGGAGTTTGACCTCGACTCCAACCCGGTCGATCAGCAAGGCCGCCTGATGTACATCGAGCGCTTCATCCATGGCGAGATCTACAAGGCGCGCCCCGACGTGAACGCCGTCGTACACAGTCATTCGCCGACCGTGATCCCATTCGGCGTGACCACGGTGAAGCTCACCCCGATCTTCCACATGTCGGCATTCCTGGGCGGCGGCGTGCCCAATTTCGAGATCCGTGATGTTGCGGGCATGACCGATCTCTTGATCCGCAACGCCGCGCTCGGGCGCGCGCTGGCCGCGACGCTTGGCAACCGCAATGTCGCCTTGATGCGCGGGCACGGCAATGTCTGCGTCGGGCGCAATGTCATGGTCGCGGTCTATCGCGCGGTCTACACCGAGCTCAATGCCAGGCTGCAGGCTCAGGCGATAGCGCTCGGCGGCCCGATCACGTTCCTGGAGCCGGGCGAGTATGAGCAGATCCAGGCGCGCGCTGATCAGAATGTCGAGCGTCCGTGGCAAATGTGGAAGCGCCGGGTGGCAGCCGGATAGTGGGAGCGATCATGCGGACATCTCTATCGATCCTGTTCGCCTTGGTGCTCGCCGGAAGCGCCGCCGGCGAAACGCCGCTGCTGTCGCAGGGCATCGGTGCCTCCAGTTGCGGGAAGCTCGCCGCCGATATCAAGCCGGCCGAGGGGCTCAGTGATCAGGTCAACATGATGCTCTACGCCTGGGTGCAGGGCTATGTGAGCGCCGCCAACGTGGCGCTGCTCGAATACGACGCCAAGTACATCGACATGAGTGAGCTCACCGACGCCCGGGTGCTGTCGATGATCCTCGACTACTGCAAGGCCAATCCGGACAAGCGCCCGGCCAACGCCCTCGACGCTTTCATCAAGACCGCCAAAAAGGGCAAGTCCGAGTGGAAGACCGGCACGGTCGAATGGGACGAGTGACGGACGGCTCCCGTTCATAATGTAAATATTGACATAAATAATATCGCAAGCTATGTGTCTTGCCTATGCGCACCCGACCGATCGGCCGGGCGCGTTTGGAAGCATCGCTTCCGGGCTTTTTGACAAGTGAATTTGTTGAACGCCGGCGTCTCGGGCCGATCGAGCGCCACAGACACGGGCGCCGATGTCGGCGGCTCGCCGCGTCCGGCTGCGAAGAAAAGCCGTTCATCTCAACGCTGAGCGCGTGGCCCGAGGAGGCTGCGACGCAAGCCCTGAAGCAAGACGCGTGCCAGGGCAACTATGGAGGGCAACTATGAGGGCATCTATGGAGCCGTGATGGCCCATAAAATTTCCAAACAGAAAATCGTTCTTCCTGGTTCCGCCTTGACCAGAAATTAACATCGAGGTCGAGCATACTACAGAACAAATATTCTGGAGAACCAGACCTGCCAGCCGGTCACACGATTTCGAGGGCAACTATGGGGGAAAAGGCACCTATGGGCGCCTCCCGGAGGGATTTTGCATTCGGTTTTGCATTTCCGGCACGCCCGGTCGCGCCGGCGCCACGCCGTTCAATCCGCCTTGGCGCCGGACACCTTCACCACATGCGCCCATTTCTCGATGTCCTTACGAAGGTAGGCATCGAACTGCTCGGGCGTCATGAACTGCGGCTCGGCACCCTGTGCCGCCCACGATTTCTGGATGTCCGGGCGGTGCATGATCGCCGCGATCTCCGTGTTCAACTTGTCGATGATCGGCTTCGGCGTTCCCGCCGGCGCCATCAGCCCGAGCCAGATCGGCGCCTCGTAGCCGGGCACGCCGGCCTCCGCCAACGTCGGCACATTGGGGAGAACGTCCGAGCGCTTGGTGCCGGTCGTTCCCAGCGCCCTCACCTGCCCGGCTTTCACGTTCTCGGCCATGGTCGGAACCGCGTCGAACATCATCTGTACGTGGCCGCCGAGCACGCTGTTGCGCGCCTCGCCTGAACTCTTGTGCGGAACGTGCACGATGTCGGTTCCGCTCATGGCTTTGAACAACTCGCCAGCCATGTGATAGGGGGTGCCCGGTCCGGATGACGCGTAGTTGAGCGCGCCAGGCTTCGACTTGGCGAGCGCGATGAATTCCTTGACGTCCTTCGCCGGTACTGACGGGTGCACCACCATCACCAGGTCGGAGGAATTGATCGGCGTCACCGCAACGAAGTCGCGCATCAGCTGGAATGGCTTGTTGGGGATCAGCGACTCGTTGGTCGTGTGCGTGTTCGACATGGCGAGCAGCGTGTAGCCGTCAGGCGGTGACTTCGCGACAGCATCCGTGCCGATGATCGAACCGGCACCCGGCCGGTCCTCGACCACGAACGACTGTTTGAACACATCGGAGAGATGCTGAGCGAGCACGCGCGCGTAGACATCGGCCGGCCCGCCCGCGCCGAACGGAACGATGATCTTTACCGGACGGTTGGGATAATCCTGGGCGGACGCGCCGGCGCAAGGCAGGGCCACCAACAAACATAACAACGCAAGTGCACGCAATGAGATCATGGTAGCTCCGTTACGCGATCATGTGGTGGTGGATTGCGGCAACTGTCCGACGCGTTCGCGTCGGGCATGCCGAAACCCACCGCGGGTTGCGCGCACGACGTCGGTCGGTTAGGCCGTTCCTCCGCGCGTTGTGCGAACGGCGACCCGGCTAACCTACCTTACGACGTGCGCTCCGTCTTCGACTTGATCAGCCAACCGGCGAACAGGCCGCCGAGTGTCGGTATGATCAGGTACATCCAGACTTGGCCGAGCGCCTTGTGCCCGACGAACAGCGCCGGCCCGAAGCTGCGCGCCGGGTTGACCGAGGCTCCCGATACGCTGATGAACGCCAGATGCATGGTCACCAGCGTGAGGCCGATGATCAGGCCTGCGATCGCGCCGGGGCCTTTCTCGCCGGTCGCCGCCAGGAACACGAGCGCGAAGATTGTGGTCCCCAGAAACTCAGCGACGATCGCCGCCCACATCCCGTAGGTTCCCCAGGTGGTGTCGCCGAGGCCGTTGCCGGAGACCGAGTAGCCGCCGACCTTGCCCTTGACGATGATGATCAGCAGGATCGAGCCGACGATCGCCCCGAGGAACTGCGCAACCACGTAGGCGATCGCGTCGGCACCGCTGATGCGCCCGGCGGACCAGAATGCGGCGGTCACCGCCGGGTTGATATGAGAGCCCGAAACCGGACCGATCACATACAGCATGGCGGTTAGGGCGAGCCCAAATGCCAAGCCGATCGGCAGCGCCGCCAGGGGAAACACGCCGCCCAAGCCGGTCAGCACGATCGACGCGCAGCCCACCAGCACAAGTACCAGCGTGCCAAAGAATTCCGCACGAATCCGATTGTCACTGATGTAGTCCATTCGCCCCTCCTGCGGCACCAGGCACGTCGCCTGCATCGCGCCCGCGCGCCCGCCTCAATATAACGGAATGTTTGGTTGCGCGCACCCATCGCGGGCCCTCGCGCGCGGAACTGCCAAGGCCGGCAGCCTGCGGCTCAATGAGATCATCAGGGCCTGGCTCAGTGCGGCGCTTCAAATCGTTCTGAAACGCCGTCCAGCTGATTGTGAGTGTCCACGGCTTCCAGGGCACTTTCAAGCCCCGGTCACCCGATTCGGCTCGGTCGCGGCTACGCTCTGGAACCTTTCCGCGCAGATCAGGCGATGTCGAAGCGATCGAGGTTCATCACCTTGTTCCAGGCAGCCACGAAGTCTTTCACAAACTTCTCCTTCGAGTCCGCGCACGCATAGACTTCCGCCAGCGCCCGCAGCTGCGAATGCGAACCGAAGATCAGGTCGGCACGGGTGCCGGTCCATCTTAGCTCGTTCGTCTTGCGGTCGCGCCCCTCGTACACGCCCTCAGAGCGGCCGGACGGCTGCCATTGCGTGCGCATGTCGAGCAGGTTGACGAAGAAGTCGTTCGTCAGCGTCTCGGGCCGCTCGGTGAAGACACCGTGCGTGGAGTGCCCGGCATTTGCGCCCAGGACGCGCAGACCGGCGACGAGAACCGTCAGCTCCGGCGCCGTCAGCGTCAGCAATTGTGCCCGATCCACCAACAGCTCCTCAGGCGACAGGCGCTGCTTGCCGGCAAGATAGTTGCGGAACCCGTCGGCGATCGGTTCGAGCGGCGCGAAGGATTCGACGTCGGTTTGCTCCTGTGATGCATCCATGCGCCCCGGTGTGAAGGGGACCTTCACGTCGTGCCCGCCGCCTTTCGCGGCTTTCTCGATCGCCGCGCAGCCGCCAAGAACGATCAGGTCGGCAAGCGAGACCTTTTTCCCGCCGGACTGTGCCGCGTTGAACTCCTTCTGGATTGCTTCGAGCGTCCGCAGCACCTTCGCCAGCTCGGCCGGCTGGTTGACCTCCCAGTCCTTTTGTGGCGCGAGGCGAATGCGCGCGCCATTCGCTCCACCGCGCTTGTCGGAGCCGCGGAACGTCGACGCCGACGCCCAGGCCGTCGAGACCAGCTGGGAAACGGACAGGCCAGAGGCGAGGATTTTCGCCTTCAGCGCAGCAATGTCCTGCTCCCCGATCAGCGGATGATTGACCGCCGGGATCGGATCTTGCCAGATCAGCTGCTCCTTCGGAACAAGCGGGCCGAGATAACGCCCGATCGGGCCCATGTCGCGGTGCGTCAGCTTGAACCACGCCCGGGCGAATGCGTCTGCGAACTGATCCGGATGCTCGTAGAAGCGCCTTGAGATCTTTTCGTAGGCAGGGTCGATCCGCAAGGAGAGGTCGGTGGTCAGCATGGATGGCGCGTGACGCTTTGACGGGTCGTGCGCATCCGGTACCGTCCCGGCGCCGGCACCGCTCTTCGGTTTCCACTGATAGGTACCGGCCGGGCTCTTGGTGAGCTCCCATTCGTAGCCGAACAGATTCTTGAAGAAGTTGTTGCTCCACTTCGTCGGCGTCTGGCTCCAGATGACTTCCGGGCCGCCGGTGATCGCGTCGCCGCCTTTGCCCGTGCCAAACTTGCTCTTCCAGCCGAGGCCCTGCTCCTCGATGGCGGCGGCTTCCGGCTCTGCGCCCACCAGGGTCGCATCGCCGGCGCCGTGGGTTTTGCCGAAGGTGTGACCGCCGGCAATCAGCGCGACCGTTTCTTCGTCGTTCATCGCCATCCGGCGGAACGTTTCGCGGATATCCCGGGCCGCCGCGACCGGATCCGGCTTGCCGTTCGGCCCTTCCGGATTGACGTAGATCAGGCCCATTTGCACGGCGGCGAGCGGGCCCTGCAGATCACGGTCGCCGCTGTAGCGCTCGTCCGCCAGCCACTTGCCTTCGGGACCCCAGTAGATGTCCTCGGCTGGTTCCCAGAACGTCCGCGCGCCCGCCGCCGAAGCCGAATGTCTTGAAGCCCATCGAATCGAGGGCGACGTTGCCCGCGAGAATCATGAGGTCGGCCCAGGAGATTTTCCGGCCGTATTTCTGCTTGATCGGCCACAACAGCCGGCGCGCCTTGTCGAGGTTCGCGTTGTCAGGCCAGCTGTTGACCGGCGCGAAACGCTGCTGGCCGGCTCCGGCACCGCCGCGGCCGTCGCCGATGCGGTACGTGCCTGCGGCATGCCACGCCATCCGGATGAACAGCCCGCCGTAGTGGCCATAGTCGGCCGGCCACCAATCCTGCGAGTCCGTCATCAAGGCATGCAGGTCCTTGATCACGGCATCGAGGTTGAGGCTCTTGAATTCCTTGGCATAGTCGAACGCCTTGTCCATTGGATCGGACAGGGCGGAGTTCTGGTGGAGAACCTGCAGGTCCAGCTGGTTCGGCCACCAATCACGGTTCGCGTGTACGCGGGTTCCGCCCGCGACCGGGCACTTGCTTTCTTCTGCCATGCTCTCTCCGATCGTGTTCCGCCTTATCCCGTTTCTCGTATATAAATATCATCATTCCTTGAAAAGTGATCCAGCTTCATGGCCATCGACGCATGCGTTATCGCTCACGTTGCGTGTGACACTGGGGCTATTTTTACGAGGTTGTCCAATCACCGCCGTCGGCATTGAGATGGATCAAGGACATTCGCGCCCGTGCGTTGGTGTGCTCGGGGCCCGTGGGACATCCTTTTTGGTGCAGCGTGAGGTGTCGCGGAAAGATATCTGCCGCGGCGCGGCAATTTCTCGTGGCGATACCGCCTAAACCAAGGCGAACAGCCGCGCGGGCCCGCCAGTTGCGTCCTTCACCTTTGCAACGCCGACGACGAGCATCGCACCCGTCGCCGGGACGGCATCCAGATTCGCAACGTTTTCCAGTCCCCACCGGCCGGCCGGCAGCCACAGATAGTGGGTCTTGAAATCCTTGGAGGAACCGCGGTCGAGTGAGAGCGTATCGACCGCAAGGCCGGAGATGCGGCGCTCCTTGAGCAGCCAGGCCGCCGCATCCGGACCGATTCCGGGAAAATGCAGCGTGCCGTCGACGTTGCGTCCGGTGAACTTGGCGGGATCGGCGGCATATTTCCCCCAGCCCGAATACATGGCGACGCAGGCGCCGGCCGGCAGCCGCCCGTGCCGTCGTTCCCATGCGGCGAGGTCCTCGCGCGAGAGCAGATAATCGGCGTCCAGCGCCGCTCTGCCCGACACGTCGATCACCGCGAGCGGCACCACGAGTTCGGACGCCGCGATCTTCTCCACGCTGGCCCCATCCTCCGAGAAATGGATCGGGGCGTCGAGGTGGGTGCCGGCATGCTCGATGATGTGCCACCAGAACAAATTGAAGCGATCTTTCTTGAAGCTGTCCTTGCGCTCCATCTCGATGCCGGGCTCGCCCGAGAACGTTGGAAACTCAGCCGACATGGTGTGGGTGAGATCGATGACGCGCTGGAAACTGTGGCGCACTGCAAGCGTCTGCGCGTGCGCCGGAAGGGCGCTCGCCGCGAAGGCGGCGGCACCCGCGCCTCGCAGCAGGCCGCGGCGCGACAGCGCGCGCCGTACCGCCTGTTCACAGCCGGCAACGCACATGCAACACCATCACTCGCGCGGAGAACCCTCGGGCATGGTGGCGCGATACATCGCTTCGGCATCGGCGCGCAACGCCCGGCGCGATATGTCGCGGTTGTAGTACATGTGGCCGCCGCCGTAGAGCGCAAACGCGACCCGGTCGGCAACCGTCGTCGGCAACTGATTGAGGATGAGCTTGGTTTCAAAATAAGGGGTGACGAGGTCGCTCGCGCCGTGGGTGACCAGCACACGAACCCGCGGGTCGGCCGCCAGCACCTGCACCATGTCGTCGACCGCCTGGGGCGAACCGTGCCTGTTCCCGTAGTCCCAACGACTGCTCACCTCGCTGTTGAGCAGCTGGTACTGATCTTCAACCCTCCATTGCAGGACGCGCCGATAAAGGTCGGTCATGGCAAGCGTCAGGGGCGCGGACATGGCGCTGAGCACAGGGTCCGGATAGCGCGTGCGCGCCGCGGTGGGGTTGGGATCGGGCGCGGTGACGGTCGCGTCGTAGGACGATGCGACCCGCGCCTGTCGCCGATAGAACTCGCGCTCGAACGTGCCGCTGTCGACGCGGCCGCCAAGGCGTCGCACCAGCTCGGGGTCGAGGCCAGTGATGGCCGCGACTCGCGCGCTCATGCGCTCGACCGCTGCCTGATCGCGTGGACCGCGCATGAGATCGCGCAGGTAGTCGCCGGCGGCGTATTGTTCGACCTCAGTCAGCGCCGCGCGATCAAAGCCCGCCTCCCCGCCGGCCTTGGCTTCGCGCGCGGTCGCCGCCATCGACGGCAGGTACGCCACCCAATGCTCCGGCAGATACGAGGCGAGATTGCGCACGCCGAAATCGAGCACCGGCGAGATCAGCACGACGCCGTTGACGCCGACGTTCTGACCATCCTGCAGCAGACGCGCGATCTTTGGCGCGCGAAAGCCGCCATAGCTCTCCCCGACAATGAACTTAGGCGACACCTGCCGCCCAGTGCGCTCGATCCATTTGCGGATGACCACCGCCAGCGCCTGCGCATCGCCATTGACCGACCAGAAGTGTCGGCGCGGCCCATCGCCGGACGCGGCGAGCCGGCCGTAACCGGTGCCCGGCGGATCAACAAACACGAGATCCGTAAAATCGAGCCAGGTCTCCGCGTTGGGGATGAGCGTCGGGCTGGTCGACGGCGTGATCTGATCGAGTGCCAGGCGCCACGGCCCGATCGCGCCAATCTGCAGATAGGCCGACGCTGCCCCCGGGCCGCCGTTGAAGACGAACGTGACCGGACGGGCGGGCCCGCCTTCCGATTTCACGTAGGCAACGTAGGCGACCTCGGCCTGCAGGCTGCCATCAGCCGCATCATAAAGCGGAATTGCGCCGGCAGTTGCCTTGAACTGAAACCGGCGGTCCGGCGCCTCGAGATATTGGATGGTGGTGACCTCGCCCGGCAATCGCGCGACCGCTGCCGGCCGGCTTGGTCGGACATCGGCGCCAGGCTGTGCGGCGGCCGAGGGTGGCGACGCTGGCGGTGTCGCTGTGGCGGTTGCCGGAGGCGGGGACGCCGTCAATGACGACTGCGGCACTAGTTGCCCTGATACCGGTGGTGTCTGCGCAAGCCCGGCGGGGCTTGCGATCGCCACCGTGCAGATCGCGGCAGCGAGCATCAAACGGCATTGGGGCGATGTCATGTGGCCTGCTTCGGCTTCTTCGGCGGCGGCGGCTTGGCGGCAGGGGGCGGTTCGTCGCCACGCTCGATCGAGACCAGCCGGCCCTCCACAAAATGGTAGATCCCCGGACGACCACCAGTCTTGTAGAGCAACCTGACCGCGCGATCGCCGCGTTCGTTGCTACCGATCAGCACGTCCTGCGGGGGGCCGATGGCGCGCACGACCTCGCACTCGCTCATCCTCAACGAGATCGGGTGCATCGCCGGCCCCGCGGCCGGCGTTGCCCCATCGCCGCTCTGTCCGCCGCTTGCGACGTTGGCCGCGCGCGCCGGACCGGCGTCAGAACAGCGGCCGCCAGCATCGACCAGATCGCTGGGCGTGATCGGACCACGCGATTCCTCGCGCTTCTGGAACTCGTTGAAATTCGGCGTGACCAGCGTGCCTTCGACCTTGGGCAGCACCTTGACCTGGGAGAGATCGGGCCCCGAACAGGACGCGAGCGCAAACGACGCGGCTGCCGCCCAGACCATCCTCTTCCGATCGGTGTGCCGTAGCATAAGACCCATTCCGGTCCCTCCTCAGGATCTCAAGGCGGATTTTGCGTCACCATGATGGCGGCGAGCGCCGCACGCGACGGCTCCGCCAGGTCAAGGTTAATGAGCCAAGCCCACCGACGCGTCATCCTTTGCGTTGCCAGCGTCCGCGCTCGTCGGTCTGCCAGTACGTCACGTCGAAGCCTTGTGCCTTGGCCGCCGTCCAGCGTTCGCGCGCCGCCCCGACCGCGTCCTCGTCGGCCCCATCGAACAGCAGCACCAGGCGCTGATAAGACGCCGCGTCCGATGGCATCGGCGCGCCATCGATCAGAAACCGGACGCTCGCGCCATTCGGGTTATGATCGTTGACCGTGAGCAATACCGGTTGCTCGCCAGCGTTTGGCTCGCGCTCGGTACCATGTGGCAGAAAGCTGTCGTCGCTGTAGGTCCACAGATGCGCGTCGAGCGCATCGACACGATCTTCGGAGGAAGCCTGCACGACCACTCGCCAGCCGCGCTCGAGCGAGCGCTCGAGCAGATTCGGCAGCACCTTCTCGATCGGCTGCTCCTGGAGGTGATAGAAAAGGACCTCACTCATGGGCGCAGGATACCAGACCGCCTGCACGATTGCAGTATGACACAATGATCGATGCGCTGACCGCCGACGACGTTCGCACGCTGCTCGGCCTCGAACCGAACGCGACCTGTGGGTTCGTGCGCGAAACCTTCCGCAGCACGCGCGCGATCGCAGCCGGGGGGCTCACCGCACCGTTCGCCGGCGGACGACCGCTCGGCTCGGCGCTCTATTTCATGGTGACGCCCGCCGCACCGGTGCAGTTGCATCGCATCCACAACGACCAGCTCTATCATTACTATCTGGGCGATCCGATCGAGGTATTGCTGCTGCATGCCGGCGGGACCTGCGAACAAGTCATTGTCGGGCCCGATCTGCGCAGCAGCGAACGTCTGCAACTGCTGATTCCCGGCGACACGTTTCATACCGCGCGGGTGATCGGTCAGCGTCGCTGGTTTCTCGGAGCGAGTACGGAATGGCCGGGCGTCGAGCCCGCAGACGTCGAGTTGGGTGATGTGGACGCACTCGCGGCGAAATTTCCGCAGGCCGCCGGCCCGCTGCGCTCATTCGTAAAGTTGTGAAACGGCGCAGTTCGATGCCGCGACCTTGATAAGGCATGGCGCGTTACGTGCACAAACGGTGTCCCCCCCAACAATAATTTAGTTAATCCTCATAATAATCGGCCACCAGACGATCAAGCAGGCGGACGCCCCAACCCGAAGCCCAACTCTTGTTGGTGTCCGTCTGCGGCGCGCTCATCGCGGTACCGGCGATATCGAGATGTGCCCAGTGGGTCTTGCCGACGAAGCGCTGCAGCAACTGCGCCGCCGTGATCGAGCCGCCGAAGCGCCCGCCGGTGTTCTTCATGTCGGCAAACTTGGAATTGATCATCTTGTCGTATTCGGGCCCGAGTGGCATGCGCCACAGTCGTTCGCCGGTACGTTCGCCACACTTGATCAAGCGGTCGGCGAGCTTGTCGTCATTGGCGAACAGTCCGGCATATTCCTGGCCGAGCGACACGATGATAGCGCCGGTCAGGGTCGCGAGATCGATCATGAACTTAGGCGCGAACCGGTCGGCCACATAGTGCAGCACGTCGGCGAGCACCAGGCGCCCTTCGGCGTCGGTGTTGATGATCTCGATTGTCTGGCCGGACATGGTCTTGACGATGTCGCCCGGCCGCTGCGCGCTGCCATCCGGCATGTTTTCGACGAGCCCGATGGCGCCGATCGCGTTGACACCGGCCTTGCGCCCGGCGAGAGCCTGCATCAGGCCGACAACGCACGCGGCGCCAGCCATGTCGCCTTTCATGTCCTCCATGTTCTGTGCCGGCTTGATCGAAATTCCCCCAGTGTCGAAGCAAACGCCCTTGCCGATGAAGGCGACCGGCTTTTCTCCGCGCTTGCCGCCGTTCCAACGCATAACCACCAGCCGGCTTTCGTGAGCCGAGCCTTGGCCGACGCCCAAGAGCGCATTCATGCCGAGCTTTTTCATCGCCGCGGTGTCGAGCACCTCAACCGCGATGCCGAGCTTGCGCAACGCGGTCGTGCGACGCGCGAATTCCTCAGGGTAAAGGATATTGGCAGGCTCGTTGACGAGGTCCCGTGCAAGCACCACGCCGTCGGCAACCGCCTCGCGGGCCGCCCACGCCTTACGGGCGGGGCCGGGCTCCGCAACTCCAATAATGACATGGGCAGACCCGGGCTTGGGATCGTCGTCGCCCTGCTTGGTCTTGTAGCGGTCGAACGAATAGGCCCGCAGCCGTGCCCCGAGGGCCAGATCCGCGGCCTGCTCCGACTTCATCGCACCGCCCGGGAGCTCCGCCAAAATTGTGGCGTCGCCAACCGCGGCCGGGATCCTCCCCATCGCGATACCGCCGAGGCGCAGATAATCGGGAGGCTTCAGTTCGCGTGTCTGACCACAACCAACGACCACAAGCCGGCCAACTTGCAACCCATTCGGGAGAATGATATCGAGGGTTGAGCCGAGCTTCCCCTTGAAGCGTTCGAAGGCCGCCGCCTTGCGGACCATTTCCACCGCACGACCCAAAAAACCGCGCGTCTCGGGCCCGAGCTGGAGACCATCGTTGCAGAACACAACCAGAACCCCGCGCGACGGCAAGGCAAAGGCGGAGAATCCCAGCTTGAATGCTTCGGGCATGGAGGGGCCTCTGTGGGGGGTGGGTTTTCCGCTTTGGCTCGCGCCGCGCCCACCCTGAAGGATTAAACGAACAGGGCCAGGGCTCATTCGCCCACACCGTGTCATGCTTGCAACCCCTTAACCATTCCCGATTGTTTTTCAACAGGTTTGCCTCGGGACGGCCATTTTGTACAGGGATGGTAAATAGCCTAGAGGGCAGCGTGACGGGGACCAACGGGTGAGGCTGGGTTAGGGTGGGGAATGCCGGCCGCAAGTGCCGGCTCAAGCAGGATGAACGATCGAACCGGACGGGCGCACAGTGAGCGCACGTCCGTCGACGACATATCTGCGCAGGTGAAGGCGTTGCAGAACTTCCGGTCGGCCACATGTTGTTGGTCAATGCCGGGAGGTGCTGCTGGGGGTCACAGGGGACGATGGGATCAATCGGTCGATACGCTGTGCGCACCGTGTCCGGTGCGTTCGCGCAAATTCTGTCGCGCCGATTGGCGGGTGCATGATGGGTGCGTTGACCATATCCTGGCCAATCGCGGTCGGCACGCTGGGGCGCTATTTCGCGCTGCGCTTTCTCACGACCTTCGCGGCCGTCTTCTTCGGCATCATCTTGCTGGTCGGCCTCGTTGACTGCATCGAGCTGATGCGCCACCGCGGCGGGGACGGCGACGCGACCATGCTGACCATCGCCAAGATTTCGTTCTTTCGGGTTCCGCAGCTCGGTGAACAGATCATGCCGTTCGCGGTGCTGATCGCGGCGATGTCGAGTTTTCTCAATCTATCGCGGCGGCTGGAATTGGTAATCGCACGCGCGGCTGGCATGTCGGCCTGGCAATTCGTGGCGCCGGCGCTCCTCGCCGCAGGGATGATCGGAGCCCTCGCGACCACCGCCTACAACCCGATCGCCGCGATGCTGCAGGAAAAATCAAAGCGGCTTGAAGTTCAGACCTTCGGCGGCTCGCAGACCGGATTGCAGTCGACCGGCGCCGGCTTCTGGTTGCGCCAGCGCAGCGCCGACGGTCAGTCGATTGTCAACGCCGTCACCACCAGCGAACAGGGTGTGCGATTGGGTGGCGTGACGGTGTTCACGTTCGACCAGAACGGCCGCTTCAAGGAGCGAATTGAAGCCAGCACTGCCGTGCTTCGTTCCGGCTTCTGGGATCTCGAAGATGCCCGCATCTATGCGAGCAACGTCCCGCCAATCGTGAACAAGACCTTCACGCTCAAGACCAATCTCACCGCGGCCCAGGTGCGCGAGAGTTTCGCAACCCCGGAGTTGGTGCCATTCTGGGATCTGCCGTCCTACATCGAAACCGCGGAGCGCGCCGGGGTCGGCGCCGCGCGCTACGAGCTGCAGTATCAGAAACTGTTGACCCGCCCGTTCCTGTTGGCGGCGATGGTTCTGGTCGCGGCCGCAGCGAGTCTGCGCTTCTTTCGATTTGGCGGCGTACAGAAAATGATTCTGGGCGGAATTGCCGCCGGGTTTCTGCTCTACGTGCTGTCGAAAATAACTGAGGATCTGAGCAAGGCGCAGTTGATGCCCGCCATGGCGGCGGCATGGACGCCCGCGCTCGTCGGAGCTCTGACCGGCCTCGTTGCGTTGCTCTACCAGGAGGACGGTTGATGGCAACTCTGACTGGCCGTCCTCATCCCCGCAGAAATGGATTGACCGCCGGGCCGCGCATGGCCCGGATCGGCGCAGCGTTGGCACTTGCGGTCGCGGGTGCAAGCGTGGCGGGGGTGCGCTCGAGCGCGGCCCAGCCGGTGCAAACGCCGTTTCTCGACTTCCGCACGCAGCTGCGTCCCCAGCCGGTGCCCAAAGGGCCCGGCGTGGCAGGTGCGCTGGGCCCCAACGGCCGGATCGACCGTGACGCCAAGATGCTCGTGCAGGCGGATGAGCTCGATTACGATTACAACAACCAGCGCGTCTCCGCTGTCGGCAACGTGCGCATGTATTATCAGGGCGCGACCATCGAAGCCGATCGCGTCGTGTACGATCAGAAGGCGAAGCGGCTGCGCGCCGAAGGCAATGCCCGCCTGACCGACGCCGATGGCAAGATCAGCTACGGCGAGGTGATCGATCTCTCCGATGACTATCGCGACGGGTTCGTCAATTCGCTCCGTGTCGAGACCCCGGACCAGACCCGCATTGCGGCGGCCCGGGCCGAGCGCAGCGAAGGCAATTTCACGGTCTTTCAGAGCGGCGTCTACACCGCCTGCGAGCCCTGCAAGGAGGACCCGCGAAAGCCGCCGCTGTGGCAGATCAAGGCCGCGCGCATCATCCACAATCAGACTGAAAAGATGATGTATTTCGAGAGCGCCAGCATCGAGTTCTACGGCGTTCCGCTCGCGTATTTCCCGTATTTCGCGGCTCCAGACCCGACCGTGAAGCGCAAAACTGGTTTCCTGATGCCGGTGCTGTCTTCGAGCTCGGCCTATGGCTTCGCGGCGGAGACGCCGTACTACATCGCGCTCGCGCCCGATTACGACATGACGCTGTCGCCCAGGATCACAACCAAGCAAGGTCCGCTGATGCAGGGCGAGTTCCGTCAGCGGTTGGATAGCGGCTACTACACGTTGCGCGCGTCGGGCATCGATCAGCTCGACAAGAACTATTTCATCCACACCAACGGCACGCCGACGCCCGGCTTCCGCGAGTTCCGAGGAGCTGTCGAGGGTACCGGCCGATTCAACCTTTCGCCGCAGTGGGTGTGGGGGTTCGACGGCGTGCTGGTTTCGGATGCCAGCTACTTCCAGGATTACAAAATCCGGTCGCTGCAGCAAAAAACCCCCGATCCGGCCGGAATGGGTCTCACCGAGGGCATTTCCCAGCTCCTGCTGGCTGGCCGCGGCGACCGCAGCTATTTCGACATGCGTACGATCCACTACACCGGCTACTCGGAATTCGACGTGCAAACCGCGATCCCGGTGATTCGTCCGGTGATCGACTACAACCGCACGCTCAGCACCCCGGTATTCGGCGGCGAACTTGGCTACAGCGTGAACTTCACCAGTCTTTCGCGCACGACGCCGGAATTCGATCCGACCAACCAGTTGGCGAACAGCTTTTCATTCTGCGCCCCGACCACCGCCGACTCGGCGTTCAAGACGCCGGCGAACTGCGTGCTGCGCGGCGTGCCGGGTGAGTACTCGCGTCTGTCGGCGGAGGCACACTGGCGCAAGCAGATGATCGATCCGATCGGCCAGGTCTGGACACCGTTCGTTTCGGTGCGCGGCGACGCCGCCGCGCTGTCGGTCACCAACGATACCGGCGTGCAGAATTTTATCGCACCCGGCAATTCTCAGGTCACGCGCGGCATGCCCACCGTCGGCGTGGAATACCGCTACCCGTTCATTGGCGTGCAGCCGTGGGGCACCCAGACTTTCGAGCCGATCGCCCAGATCATCGTTCGCCCCAACGAGCCCAACATCGGCAAGCTGCCGAACGAGGACGCGCAAAGCCTGATTTTCGACGACGGAAATCTGTTCCGCGTCGACAAATTCTCCGGTTGGGATCGGGTCGAAGGCGGAGGCCGCGCCAACGTGGGCGGCCAGTACACCGCCCAGTTCAACCAGGGCGGCACCGTCAACATGCTGTTCGGGCAGTCCTATCAGATGTTCGGCGTCAACTCCTACGCGGTGACCGACCTCACCAATACCGGCATCGCCAGCGGTCTAGATACAACCCGCTCCGACTATGTGGCGCGGCTCGCCTATCAACCCAATTCGATCTACAATGTGACATCGCGTTTCCGCTTCTCCGAAAACGATTTCTCGATTCAGCGTCTGGAGGTCGAGGGGCGCGCGGGCTTCGATCGTTTCGCGCTCTCGGTGCTCTACGGCAGCTACGCGGCGCAGCCGCAGATCGGGTTCCTGGACCGGCGCCAGGGGATTCTCACGACCTCGTCGGTCAAGCTCAGCGCCAACTGGGCCGCGTTGGGCGCGGTACGCTATGATCTCGTCGCCAATTCGTTTGACCAGACACGTATCGGCGTCGGTTATATCGACGACTGCTTTATGCTGTCGCTGAACTACGTGACCGACTATACCTACAGCGGAAATGCGCAGACCAGCCATACCATCCTGCTGCAGATGAGCTTGCGAACATTGGGCGGAGGCGGGGTAGGAACCTCGGTGCACTGATGTCGACATCTTCTCTTGGGGATTGCCGGAGTGCGGGTCGTACCCGACGCGTCGCGGTCGGACCGCCACAAGCTACCGCGGCGACACGTCGTACCGGCGCAATGCGGTCATGCATCCTCGTGCTAGCCGCCGTGTTGGCCTCGTTTGGCGCTGCGGCGCCCGCGCGCGCCCAAGTCGTGCTCATCGTCAACGGCGACCCAATTACCAATTTCGACATCGAGCAACGTGGAAAGCTGGTTCAGCTGACTTTGCACCGGACCGCGCCGCGCCAGGAATTGATCGACGACCTGATCAACGACAAGATCAAGATCTCAGTTGGCAAGCGCTTTCGCCTCGACATCACCGACGCCGACGTTGACAAACAGTTCGCCGAGATGGGCGGCCGGATGCGTTTGACGCGACAGCAGTTCGAGCAGGTGCTGACCCAGAGCGGTGTCGACCCGGCAACCATGAAGGAGCATATCAAGGCCGAGATTTCCTGGGCGACCATCGTGCAGGGCAGGTTCCAGGCGCGGTTGCAGGTCAACGAAAAAGACGTGCTGCAGGCTATGGAGAGCAGCGGCAACAAGGAGGGTAACAAGGACGGCAAGGATGTCGACGACGCGGCGAAAGCAGTCGCCTTCGAGTATACCCTGCGACCGATCCTGTTCGTGGTCGGACGCGGCACCCACAAGGACGTGATCGAGGCGCGCAAGAAAGAAGCCGAAGCACTGCGGGCGCGCTTCGAGAATTGCCAATCGGGCATTCCGACTCGCGCGTGCGCTCCGGGACGTGGCGGTGCGAGAGCCGATCGTCAGATCATCGGCCGACCTGCAGCCGGCGGTACGCGAGATTCTCGATCGCGTGCCACTCGGGCATTTGACCGCGCCGGAGGTCACGACTCGAGGCGTTGAGGTATTTGCGCTCTGCGCCAAGCGCGAATCCAAGAACGAGGCGGGGAAAAAGGAAGTCCAGAACAAGCTGTTCAGCGAAAAATTCGAAGCGCAGGGTAAACGCTACCTGCAAGAGCTCCGCAAGGCCGCGATGATCGAGTACAAAGAGCCGGTTGAGCCTATCAAAGAGCCCAAGGCCAAAAAGGGGGCGAAGCCGTCGAAGGAGTTGAACGCCAAGGCCCCAAGCGTCAAGACGCAGTGAGGCGGGGGTGCCGGCGGGCGGACAGGCCGATGGTCGAGCGGCTTGCAGAATGAGACAAATGCCAAAGCCGCTGGCGCTGACGCTGGGTGAGCCGGCCGGCATCGGACCCGACATCACGATCGCAGCGTGGACGCGTCGCGCCGAGCTTGCACTGCCGCCGTTCTATGTCCTCGGTGACGCGAGCTACCTGAAAGAGCGCGCGCGCCGGCTTGGCGTTTCGGTCGTCATATCAACGCTTGATCCGGGGGACGCGAGCGCGGCGTTCGCGAGCGCCCTGCCCGTGGTCGAAATCGGCCACCGGGCAACTGCCGCACCAGGCGCTCCCGATCAGTCCAGTGCGCCGGCGGCGATCGCGGCGATCCGCGCCGCGGTTTCCAACGTGTTCAGTGGCGCGGCTGCGGCTGTTGTCACCAACCCCGTTGCCAAAAATGTACTCTACCGCTCCGGCTTTCCCGAACCGGGCCACACGGAATTTCTCGGCAAGCTCGCAACCGAGGTAACCGGTATCGCGGCCCGGCCCGTCATGATGCTGTGGGCGCCCGAACTGGCGGTGGTGCCAGTGACCATCCATCTGCCGCTGACCGAGGTGCCACAGCAACTCAGCTTTGATCTCATTGTCGAAACCGGGCGCATCGTGGCGCGCGATCTTGTGGCGCGCTTCCGGATCGCGCGACCGCGCCTCGCCGTTGCCGGGCTCAATCCGCACGCCGGGGAAGATGGTGCACTCGGGACCGAAGATTACGCGATCGTGGCGCCCGCGGTTGAGAGGCTGCGCGCCGAGGGGATCGACGCTCGCGGACCGTTGCCGGCCGACACCATGTTCCACGCCGCCGCGCGCGCGAGCTACGACGTCGCATTATGCATGTATCACGACCAAGCCCTGATCCCGATCAAGACGCTTGCGTTCGACCACGCGGTTAACGTCACTCTTGGCCTGCCGTTCGTGCGTACGTCGCCGGATCACGGGACCGCATTCGACATTGCCGGAACCGGACGCGCCGATCCGTCGAGTTTGATCGCAGCGATCAGACTGGCGGCTCGACTCGCGCACCAGACGCCGGCGCCGGCGGCCGCCGTGCCATGACGACAATCGATGACCTGCCGCCGCTGCGGGAGGTCATTCACCGCCACGGCTTGTCGGCGAAGAAGTCGCTCGGTCAAAACTTCCTGCTTGACCTCAACCTCACGGCGCGCATCGCACGCGCCGCTGGACCGCTCGAGGGTGTGACCGTGCTTGAAGTCGGTCCTGGCCCGGGCGGACTGACGCGCGCCTTGCTCGCCGCCAATGCGCGACGCGTGATCGCTGTCGAACGTGACCCGCGCGCAATCGCGGCCCTCGCCGAAATCGCCGAGCGCTATCCTGGCCGGCTCGCCGTAATCGAAGCGGATGCACTCGACTTCGACCCGCAACCCCTCCTCGATCACGGGGCGACGCGTGTCGTCGCCAACCTGCCCTATAACGTGGCGACCGCATTGCTGGTGCGTTGGCTGAGCATCGAACCCTGGCCGCCCTGGTACGACAACCTCGTTCTGATGTTTCAGCGTGAGGTGGCGGAGCGCATCGTCGCCGCTCCGGGCGCCAGCAGCTACGGCCGCTTGTCGGTGTTGGCCAGCTGGCGCTGTGCCACCAAGCTTCTGTTCGACATCCCACCGTCGGCGTTTGTGCCGCGCCCCAAGGTTACCTCGTCGCTGGTGCGTCTCACCCCGCGACGCGATCCGCAACCATGCGCCCTTAATGCCCTCGAGCGCGTAACCGCGGCCGCATTCGGGCAGCGGCGCAAAATGCTGCGCCAGAGCCTCAAAGCGCTTGCACCTGATCCGTCCCCGTTGCTCGCCGCTGCCGGCCTTGATCCGACCGCGCGGGCGCAGGACGTTACGGTCGAAGGGTTCGCCGCGTTGGCGCGGGTGTTGGCGCGGGAGCAATAAGGCTGAGCGGGGTTTTGTCGGCCGTCCGCAATGGTTACATTGGTAGCATCATCGGAGCCCGCGTATGGAAAAACAGGTCCGTCGTGTTCATGGCGTCGAACGGCGCGGCCCGTCCGAGCAGGTGCACGACAAGCAAATCATCTTTCCGCCGAGCAACTACGAGGCGACAACCCCGTTCCTGATGCTGTCGGAGGATTGGTTCGCCGCCCCGCGCGGGTTTGAAACGCATCCCCACCGCGGCATGCAGACCGTGACTTTCGTGCTCGATGGCGCGATCGAGCATCGCGATCACACCGGCGGGCACGGCGTTTTGCGAGAGGGCGATGTGCAATGGATGACCGCTGGGCGCGGCGTGCTGCACAGCGAACTGCCGCACGAAAACGAGATGGCGCACACGCTGCAGCTCTGGCTGAATCTGCCGGCTCGGCTCAAGATGACGATGGCGCGCTACGTCAATCAGCACGCCGCCGAGGTGCCAGTGCGCCACGGTGACGGTTTCACGGTGCGCGTCTATGCGGGCCGATCGGGCGACAAGGAAGCACCGCACGGCAGCGACTGGCCGCTGATGCTGCTCGATATCCGCGTTGACGCCGGCCGGACGCTGACCCAGGAGATGCCTGCCGATTATCGGGGCTTTCTCTATGTCCGCGAGGGCCGCGCACAGCTCGGCGCGCGCGCCACCGCGGTCGCGGCCATGCAGGTCGCGTGGTTTGACCCCACCGACGGCGGTGGCGCCGATACGTTGACGATCGCTGCCGACGCGCCGTTCCGCGCGTTGCTGTTTGCGGCGCCTCCGATCAACGAGCCGGTTGTATTCGGCGGGCCGTTCGTGATGAACACCGCGGAAGAGATCCGCCAGGCATTTGCGGATTTTCGCAGCGGCCGGTTTTTGGGATGATGTAAACTCACCCTGACGGCGGCGGGCTGCTACAACTCGCTCTGCAGCGAGCGCACGAACGCGGATAGTCCGATCTGGCGTTCGCGCTTGAGGCGCTCGGCTGCCAGGATCGCACGCACATCGCCGAACGCCTGGTTGAGATCGTGGTTGATGACCACGTAGTCATACTCCGCCCAATGGCTCATCTCGTCGCTGGCGCGTTCCATGCGGCCGTGGATCACGGCATCGCTGTCCTGAGCGCGCGATTTGAGACGGCGCTCGAGTTCCGGCACCGACGGCGGCAGCACGAAGACGCTGACGAGATCCTTGCCTGCGCGCTCGCGCATTTGCTGCGTGCCCTGCCAGTCGAGGTCGAACAGCATGTCCCGGCCGGCCGCCAGCGCTTTTTCGACCGGCGCGCGCGGGGTGCCGTAGAAGTTGCCGAAAACCTCTGCCCATTCCAATAGATCGCCGCTCCGCACCATCTCGTCGAAACGTCGCCTATCGATGAAGTGGTAATGCTTGCCGTCGACTTCACCCGGGCGCTTGGCGCGCGTGGTGACCGAGATCGAAAGTTCGACCCCCGCATCCCCCAACAGCATTCTGGAGAGCGTGCTCTTCCCGGCGCCGGACGGGGAAGAGAGAACCAACATCAATCCGCGGCGATCGACGGCGGGTGGCGTCTGGTGCCGGGTGGGCGGGCGCGCCATGCTTTCATTCCAGGTTCTGGACCTGCTCGCGGAATTGCTCCACCACGCTCTTCAACTCAAGGCCGATGTTAGTGAGCTCGATATCGTTCGATTTCGCGCACAAGGTGTTGGACTCCCGATTGAGCTCCTGAGCCAGGAAATCGAGACGCCGGCCGATGGCGCCGCCCCCCGTGAGCAGCTTGCGCGCCTGATCGACATGCGCCTTCAGGCGATCGAGTTCCTCGCGAACATCGGCCTTGGCGGCAAGCAGGATCGCTTCCTGGTAAAGCCGGTCTGGGTCGAGCCGCGCGCTGTTCTCCAGCAGCGCAGTGACCTGCTCGGTCAGCCGCTGTTTGATCGCCTCCGGCCGGCGGCCTGGCGCAGCGTCGGCGCGTACCGCCAGCTTCGCGATCTCCGACAGGCGATCGCTCAGCACCCGGCCGAGCGCCTCGCCTTCATGCTGCCGCATCTGCGCGAGGTCGGCGAGCGCGGCCTCGAACCCAGCCAGCACCGCAACCTCAGCAGCGGCCCGCTCGCTCTCCTGCTCCTGGGCATCGACCACCTCAATCACGCCCTTGACGCCCAGGATCCCGTCGAGCCGCGCGGGCTCTGCGGCGACGCGCCCAGCAAGCTTCTGCAACGCCCCCAGCACCGCTTCCAACACGGCGTCGTTGACCCGTACGACCGGAGCAACGCCCTCGCGCGCGATCGAGAGCGCCGCTTGCAGGGCTCCGCGGGCTAGTTTCTCGGCCGTCCGCCCACGCACTGGCACTTCGATCGAATCCCAGCCCGGCGGCAACCGCAGCCGCAGATCGAGGCTTTTGGCGTTGACCGACTTCACTTCCCAGGTCCACGCGTAGGAGGCCAACCGACCCTGGTTGCGCGCAAATCCGGTCATGCTGGAGAGGGTCATGCAACGTCCGCCGCCGCTAGTGTCCCGGTTCCGACGTTCGTATCCCTTTGCGGCGCGTGATCATACGAACGCGCCGCAACGCAGCTAGAAACGTCAGATCAGCCACAGCAGCGAGCGCCTGCCACGAGCGCACGTGTCGGCTCCAGCCGCGCAAGTCTGCACTGAGAGCCAAAGGCGAACGACACGATGTTGATCATTGCGGCCGCGGCAGTGGTGCCTGTGTCGGACCGGGATTTTGGTTTTGAGCCTGCGCCGGCGGCTTTGGCTTGGGAGGCGCCGGCTTCACGACACGGGGCTTGGGGGTCGGGGTTGGTGGCGACGGCTCAGCCGGGGTCGCGGGCTCGTCAGGAGCGGCGGCGGTTTCGCCCTGCTCGAGCGCGCGCAGATGCGCAACGTTCTTCTGGTGCTGATCGAGCGTTTCCGCAAACGCATGCCCGCCGGTGCCGTCGGCCACGAAGTACAAGTCCTTGGTACGGGCCGGATTGGCCGCGGCCTCGAGCGAGGCGCGTCCCGGATTGGCAATCGGGCCCGGCGGCAAGCCGTCGATCGTGTAGGTGTTGTAGGGCGTCGGCTGGGTGATTTCGCTCTTGGTGATGGGCCGGCCGAGCGACCCTTTGCCGCCGACCAGACCATAGATGATGGTCGGATCCGATTGCAGTCGCATCTTTTGCTTGAGCCGATTGACAAACACCGCAGCGACCCGCGAGCGCTCCTCGGGCCTGCCGGTTTCTTTCTCGACGACGGACGCGAGAACGATCAGTTGATCGGGCGATTTGAGCGGCAGATCAGGGCTGCGCCGCTCCCAAGCCTTCTGCACGATGTCGCGCTGATCTCTTTGCATGCGTTGAATCACCTGTTCGCGCTGGGTTGATCGGGCGAACCGGTAGGTCTCCGGCAGCAACGATCCTTCGCGCGGGATCGACTTGATGTTGCCGGCGAGAAAATCGGTATCGAGCAGGCGCTGGACGATCTGCTCCGACGTGAGACCTTCGGGAATCGTGAGCGCGTGTTGGATCACTTTGCCGTCAGTCAACGTGTTGATCACATCTTGCAGGCTTGCATGTTTGCCAAATTGATATTCGCCGGCCTTGACATCACTGCCGCGCACCTTGTTGAGCCACACCGCAATGATGAATGGCCACCGCTGGTTGATCACGCCCTCGCGCTCCAGCGCGTCGGCCACATCGGGCGCGCCTGCGCGTGCCACGTTGACGATCTTGTCGTCCTGCAGAGGACCAGGCGAACCCAGCTTCGACTTGATCACCCACAGGCCGCCGCCGATTACGATGAACAGGGCAATCAGAGCCGTAAACAGGAAATTGCCGGCCACCACCATCGGATGACGGGCACGCTCGGAGCGGCGCGTGGGCATCGGCACCCGTTCCGGCTGGAGCGCAGCGCGGGGGCTTTTGGGCGCGCCTCTCGGGCGATCCGGTTGTGGCTGGCGTTTGATGTTCAACTCGCCGGCCGTTTCGGCCTCCGGCACGCGGTCAGCCGGCTTGGCGTGCGCATTTTCCTGCGTTGCATCGCGTTTGCGGCGCCACAGCATCGACTGACCTCCTGGTCGCGCGAACCAAACAGACGCCTCTCGTCTGCCTGGAAAGTCGTCACACCAATCCTGCGGAAATCCGGCACCCCATCCGAGTTCAAGCCCGAAGGGCAAGCGCTTTTCCGGAACACGCTACCGCGCGCCCCCTGAGGTTACACGAGTGCCCCGGCCGAAGGAAGTTTGTCCGAAAATGTGGCAGAAGGGTGTGACCGGCGTCGGAGGCACAGATCGGGCCTCACTCAGGCTGCCATCCGGCGCACGATAAGGGACGCATTGGTGCCGCCGAAACCGAAGGAATTCGAGAGCACTACGTTGATCTCGCGCTTGCGCGCGTGATGCGGCACGAGGTCGATTGGCGTCTCCACCGACGGATTATCGAGATTGATGGTCGGGGGTGCGACCTGGTCGCGAAGGGCGAGAATCGAGAAGATCGTCTCGACTGCGCCGGCCGCACCCAACAAGTGCCCGACCGATGATTTGGTCGATGACATTGAAATGCGGCCGGCGGCGTTGCCGACCACGCGCTGCACGGCGCCAAGCTCGATCTCGTCCCCCACTTGGGTCGAGGTGCCGTGGGCGTTTACGTAATCAATTTCCGCGGGCGAAATGCCGGCACGTTTGATCGCCGCCATCATGCAGCGGTACGCTCCATCGCCGTCTTCTGCCGGTGCCGTAATATGGTGCGCATCGCCCGAGAGGCCGTAACCAACGACCTCGGCATAGATATTGGCACCGCGTGCCTTGGCATGTTCGAGCTCTTCGAGCACGACCACACCGGCCCCCTCGCCCATCACGAAACCATCGCGGTCGCGATCGTAGGGCCGCGACGCGCGCTCGGGCGTATCGTTGAAGCCGGTGGACAGAGCGCGACAGGCGGTAAAGCCCACCATGCTCACGCGATGGACCGGCGACTCAGTGCCGCCCGCGACCATCACATCGGCGTCCTCGAGCGCAATCAGGCGCGCGGCGTCGCCGATGGCGTGCGCCCCGGTTGAGCAGGCGGTCACGACGGCATGATTGGGACCCTTGAGGCCGAACTCGATCGACACGTAGCCAGATGCAAGATTGATCAGTCGACCTGGAATGAAAAACGGCGACATGCGACGCGCACCGCGTTCCTGCAACAGCAGGGTCGCATCAGCGATGCCGCCGATGCCGCCGATGCCCGAGCCGATCATCACGCCGGTGCGAGTCTGGTCCTCGTAGGATTGCGGGTGCCAACCCGCATCGTCGAGCGCCTGTCGCGCGGCGCACATGGCAAACACGATGAAGTGGTCGACCTTGCGCTGCTCCTTCGGCTCCATCCATTGATCCGGATTGAAGCTGCCGTTGCTCCCGTCGCCGCGCGGGATCTGCATCGCGATCTTGCACGGGATGTCGGAAACGTCGAAGTGTTCGATTTTGCGCGCACCGCTCTCACCTGCGAGCAGCCGTTTCCATGTTGGTTCCACGCCGCAACCAAGCGGCGTCAACATCCCCAATCCAGTAACGACCACGCGTCTCATTCTCGGCTTCCCACCCGGGCCGCATCGCCGGGTCCCGCTGTGTCGTTGCGTGCCGGACGCGACGCAACGGCGTCAGCTACCAAATGTAGCCACGCCATGAACATTCGCAAAGCGTTACACACGGGTTCGGCGCTGCCGGACAACGCGCACGCAAAGATGCCACAAACTCTTTGATGTATTTCGATCCACGATGGGTCGTGATCACGAGGCCCGCGCTCACTTCGCCCACTGGCTCGCGACCGTCAGCTTTTGGCGTTCTTCTCGAGAAACTTGACCGCATCACCGACGGTTAGAATGGTTTCGGCCGCATCGTCAGGAATCTCACATCCGAATTCCTCTTCGAAGGCCATCACCAACTCGACCGTGTCGAGGCTGTCGGCACCGAGGTCGTCGATAAAGCTCGCGTTTTCGGTCACCTTATCGGGTTCGACCCCTAGGTGCTCCACGACGATCTTCTTCACCCGCTCGCCAATGTCACTCATCTTTCAAACCTCGTGCGCTTCGAATTGGCCCGGCCGAACCGGCGGCTCGTCGCTGCGGCGCGGCGTCGTCGTGGTTATTCACACAGCTGGTTTGTGTTCCACCCGAAGGCGAATTGCAACTGCCCCGGCCCTCGGCGTCCAGCCCCGGGGTTCGGTTATCACACTTCATATGGCTTTGCCAGCGCACGGCCGGGACGCCTAACTGCTTAATTTTGCCGTAAGATTCCTCGCACCAACGAATGTCAGCTTGAATGCCTCGACATCCTGCGGCGTGCCGACTGCGAGATTTTCCGCGTTGTCGACGATCCGCTTGATAAGCCCGGTCAACACCTTGCCAGAGCCAATCTCATAGAATGTGGAGATTCCGTGCGCCGCCATATAGGCAACCGACTCACGCCAGCGCACCGTCCCGGTAACCTGCTCGACCAGGCGGCGCACGATCTCTGCTGGTTCGGTGATCGGCGCGGCGAGTACATTGGCGACCAGCGGAACCACCGGCGCCTTCACGGCGACGTCGGCGAGCGCCCGCGCCATCACCTCCGCGGCAGGCAGCATCATGCGGCTATGAAATGGGGCGGAGACCGGCAGCATCATCGCGCGCTTGGCACCCCTGGTCTTCGCGATCTCGACCGCGCGCTCGACCGCTGCCTTGTCGCCGGAAATCACGACCTGACCGCCGCCGTTGTCATTGGCTGCCTGGCAGATCTGCCCCCGGGCGGCTTCGTCCGCCACTGCGACGACCGTCTCGAATTCGAGCCCAAGCAACGCCGCCATGGCACCGGCGCCTACCGGGACGGCTTTCTGCATTGCCTGCCCGCGCAATCGCACTAAACGCGCGGCGTCATCCAGTGCAAAAGCACCGGCGGCGGCAAGCGCGGAATACTCCCCCAGCGAATGGCCCGCCACGAACGTAGCGTCACGCGCGAGATCGAGCCCAGCTTCAGCCTGGAGTACGCGCAGCGCCGCGACTGAGACCGCAAGCAGAGCCGGCTGCGCGTTTTGCGTCAATGTCAGGGTTTCAGCTGGCCCCTCCCACATGACGCGAGTCAGATTGTCGGAGAGCGCGGCGTCAATCTCCTCGAAGGTATGCCGTGCGATCGCAAACGCGTTCGCCAACGCGAGGCCCATTCCGACGGCCTGACTCCCTTGGCCCGGAAATACGAATGCAATCGCCATCAGCTCTCCCTCACGCAAAACGCGCCGGAGAGACACTGGCAACCAGAAACTGTCAAGCAACCGGCAGCCGCAGGATGCCGCAGGATAAGCCGCAACCCGCCGGACGAACCGCGGCCGCGCCGGTATGGGAAAGTGCCGACCTCAACCTTGCATTCGCCCGTAAAATCCCTATAAACCCCGCTTCCGCTCGATCCGGCCGGGAGCTGAACGGACGGCCGCCCCGCGGGGGCGGCAGGGCCGCGTGGCCCGGCGTCCCGTGTTCCCGCCTTCAGAGCTTTCGAGCCTTTCCGAAAGGCACGAAGGGCTTGGCGCCGGACGAGCTCGACAAAGGAAAGGCATATCAATGCCGCTGTATGAACACGTCTATATTGCGCGCCAGGACCTGTCGGCGCAGCAGGTCGAGGAATTGACCGGACAACTCAAAGGCATCGTTGAAGGCCTGGGCGGCAAAGTCGCCAAGACCGAATATTGGGGCGTCAAGTCGCTGACTTTTCGGATGCGCAAGAATTGGAAGGCGCATTTCACGCTGCTCAACCTGGATGCGCCGCCCGCAGCGGTGGCCGAAGTCGAGCGCCAGGAACGCATCAACGAAGACGTGCTTCGCTTCATGACAGTACGGGTCGACGAGCTCGAGGAAGGGCCGTCGGCGATGATGCGCAAGGTTGATCGCGATCGCGAGCGCGATGAACGGCGCGATGAGCGCCGGGGCGACGAGCGGCGCGGTGATCGCCGCCGCGACCGCGAGGGGCGCGGGCGCGACGATGATGAGAGCGAAATTGCGGAGGATGTGGCATGAGCTTTATGCAATCAGGCGCCGGCGCGCGCCGGCCGTTCTTTCGCCGCCGCAAGAGCTGCCCGTTCTCCGGCACGAACGCGCCGAAGATCGACTACAAGGATGTCAAGCTTCTGCAGCGGTATATCTCGGAGCGCGGCAAGGTCGTGCCAAGCCGCATCACCGCCGTCTCGGCCAAGAAACAGCGGGAACTCGCCCGCGCCATCAAGCGCGCGCGCTTTCTCGGGCTGCTGCCCTATGTAATCCGTTAAGCGCGTTGCCCGTTTGAGGCGATCACCGAACGGACGTTCGCATGATTGCGGCGCCAGACTACGAGAAGTTCCGGACGCTGGTCCGGGGCTGATGGTTGGGGCGAAAGCGCGCCCCTAACCGCTCCCATGACAGATTGATCACCACGCGCGGTGATCGTCGGTCGTGCGCAGCGCGGGACAGCTGATGATGATACAGAACGCCTTGATCGCTATCGGCGCGGGCATAGCGACCGCCCTGCTGTTCGCGTCGCCGGCATCGGGAACACCGCTGGCGCTGCTGCTACTGATCCTCGCACCACTGCCGATCCTGATCGCGGCAATCGGCTGGAGCCATTGGGCCGGCCTGTTCGCGGTCGCGGTCGCCATCGCCAGCCTCACCTTGGTTTTCGGCCCAGCGGCGTTCCAGTCCAACGTGGTGCCGTTCATCATGGGAGTTGGCGTCCCGGCTTGGTGGCTTGGTTACTTGGCGTTGCTCGCGCGACCGAACCCCGCCAGCGGGGGGATCGAATGGTATCCGGCCGGGTCGCTGGTGTTCTGGACCGCGGTGCTGGGCGCGCTCGAAATGTTTGCCGTGATTCCATTCTATGGATGGGACCAGGAGACCTTTCAGGCTTCATTGCGCGGCACGCTGGAGGCTGCGCTTCGGATGCCGAGTGATGCAGCTCCGGCCGGTACGCCCACCATCCCAGGCGTGACCGATTTGGCACGGTTCGTCGATTTCCTGGTGAACGTGATGCCGCCCGCGGCCGCCGCATTGAGCACGGTCACCAATATGCTCAACCTGTGGCTTGCCGGCCGCGTGTTGAACATCTCCGGGCGGCTGCGCCGGCCATGGCCGGACTTGCCAGCCATGCGGTTTCCACCTGTTGCTCCGGCGCTGCTTGTTGCGACCCTGCTGGGCTCTTTTGCCCCAGGCATGCTCGGTATTGCGGCCGGGATCGGCGCCTCAGCACTGCTGGTCGCCCACACTGCGCTGGGCCTCGCGGTCGTGCACATGATGACGCGAGGTATGCCCGGCCGTAGCGGCGTGTTGGCGGCGATCTATGCGACGCTACCGATCTTCGGGCTGTTGCGTGTCCTGCATTGGCCGGTGATCGCCCTCGCGATGCTCGCGCTCATCGATCTGGTTTTTGACCTGCGCGGGCGGGTGGCGCGCGGACGGCCGCCGGCTGTTCGCGAATAGACCGAATTCCATTAACGACGGAGAGGACAGTCATGGAAGTGATCTTGTTGGAACGTGTCGCCAAGCTCGGCCAGATGGGCGACGTGGTGCGCGTCAAGGACGGGTTTGCCCGCAACTTTCTGCTGCCGAAAGGCAAGGCGCTGCGCGCGACCAAGGACAATCGGGCCAAGTTCGAGACCATGAAATCGCAGCTCGAGGTGCGCAACCTTGAGCAGCAGAGTGAGGCCCGCGGCGTCGCCGGAAAGCTGGACGGACAGAGTTTCGTCGTGCTCCGGCAGGCTTCAGAAACCGGCCAGCTCTACGGCTCGGTGTCGGCGCGCGACATCGCAACGCTGCTGTCCGACGGCGGATTCATGGTGAACCGCAGCCAGATCGTGCTCAACGCGCCGATCAAGTCGATCGGTTCGCATGTCGTGCCGGTGGCGCTGCATCCCGAGGTCGAAGTCACCATCAAGATCAACGTGGCGCGCAGCGCCGATGAGGCGGAGCGCTTGGCCCGCGGCGAGGACATCAGGTTGAGCCGCGAAGCCGCCGAAGAGGCCGCAGCCGCCGCCCAGGCAGCCGCATTTTTCGAGCGGCCGGAGGATTCCGAACAACTGAGCGCGACGGAAGGATCAGAGCAGGAAGATGCCCCGGCCGCGCGCAAATAGGCGGTGACACGCGCTACCCCGGCGGAGGCGCAGGCGGCTTCTCGCCGACAGGTGCGGCCGGCGCCGGCGGCTCCGGCTGGGCCGGCGCGACCGCAGCGCCGCCGGACGCAGCACCCGCATCCGGCCTGGCTTCTTGAGCGATCGATGGGGGCTCTTCGGGTGGTGCCGCCGCCACAGGGGGGGCGGTCGTCGCGGGTACGGTCGCTTCGGACACGCCCGGTCTGATTTTGGCCTCTTCGCCCGCGGTCGCGTAGCTGCGCAGCTTGCCCTGCAAGGCCTCGGCTGCGGCCTTTGCGCTTTCTTCGGCTGGGGTGAGCTTGGCCCTCGCGCTCGGTTTCGCACGATCGCGTGCTGGTGTCTCACCCTCGACACTGCCAGGCGGACGCGGCGTACGTTCTGCGGTCGGGGCCGTAGGCTGCTGGCCACGCGCAGTGGGTTGCGGCCGGCCACCAATGCCGGCGAGGTAGTTGGCAAGCAATCCGGCCGATTTAATCTTTGTGGTGTAGTGCTCGCGCAGGAAGCTCGTGAGGGTGTACGCGTCACGGCCGTTCGCGAGGCCCTGTGGTGAGCGATGACAGGCCGAGCAATCGGAAGCAAACAGCTGCGGCGGCGTCTTGCCCGCGCTGTAGTCGGCCTGGGCCATTGCCATGCCGGGCAGCGCCGCCAAGGCACCCGCCGCTAACAAAAAGCGCACAGAGAAGCTCATCGTCACCCACCGTATCGCAAAGATAGCCTCATCCCCAGGACCTTCCCTTAACCTATTCCGCGCAGGATTTTGACCCAAAAATTCGCGAGCGCCTGGGGCGCGTCAGCACATTGCCGACCGCCCGGGATTTTGGTCTAATTTTTGCCGTGACTGCGGACAGAATGCGGCCAAGACGTGCCGCGATCTTGCAAGGCGTCGAAACCTCGGGCAGGATTTCCACGTTGGAATGTGTCTGGTCAGGCGCCAGGAGGTCGCCAATGGACCAATTGCTGCGCTGGCTTCTCAGGTCGATCGTTAAGCGTGGTCATCTGCGGATGACCACGGCGCGAGGCACCGTGATAACGGTTGGCGACGGCTCCGGCGCGCCAGTCGCAGTGCGCATCACCTCCCCGCAGACCGAACGCGCGATCCTTTTGCATCCGGAGCTCAAGCTCGGCGAAGCGTACATGGATGGCACGTTCGTCGTCGAACAAGGTTCGATCGCCGACTTTTTGGAGCTGATCTTCGTCCAAGACTGCGCGGGCGACGCCCCGGGCTGGATCCGGCCGCGCGCCCTGGTGCGCCATCTGTGCCGACGGCTGCAGCAGTATAATCCGCGACCACGCGCACGACGCAACGTCGCGCATCACTACGACCTCGATGCGCGGCTCTATTCGCTCTTCCTTGATTCGGATCTGCAATACAGTTGCGCCTATTTCGAAACGCCAGCCGCGACCCTCGACGACGCCCAGCTTGCCAAGAAGCGCCATCTCGCGGCCAAGCTCATGTTGCGCGAGCCCCGGCAACGAGTGCTCGACATCGGGTGCGGCTGGGGAGGCCTCGCACTTTATCTCGGCGAGCTCGCCGAGGCGCGCGTCACCGGCATCACCCTGTCACGTGAGCAGCTCGAAATTGCGCGCCGGCGCGCGAGCGAGCAGAACCTCGACGCCGCCGTCCAATTCCGAATGCAGGATTATCGCGACGTTGCGGCCCCCTACGACCGGATCGTTTCGGTCGGTATGTTCGAGCACGTCGGCGTCGGCCACTACGACGCGTTCTTTCGCCAATGCGCGCGGCTTCTCTCCCAGAACGGCGTGATGGTGCTGCATTCCATCGGCCGCCCCGAGGGACCCGGCACCACCAACCCGTGGATCGCAAAATATATCTTCCCGGGCGGCTACATCCCGTCGCTCTCGGAAGTCCTTCCGGCGATCGAGCGCGCGGGGATGCTGGTGACCGACATTGAAATTCTGCGCCTGCACTACGCGGAAACGCTCAAGGCCTGGCGCGCGCGCTTTCTTGCCCATCGCGAGGAGGTGGAACGGCTTTACGACCCGTCCTTCGTTCGCATGTGGGAATTTTATCTTGCTGCTTCGGAAATGTCGTTCCGTCATCACAACTTCATGGTGTTTCAAATCCAATTGACCAAGCGCCAGGGCATCGTACCGATCACCCGCAGCTACATCGCCGAAGAAGAAGCGCGGCTCGCGGGGCTCGAAGCGAAACGCCGCACGCCGCTACGGCTTGCCGGAGAATAGCGCCGCCATCAGCAAGTCGCGGTTCGTCAAGCTTCATTTGCGCCGCCCGACATCGACGGTGATAAGCGGGGACAATTGCAAAGATGCGTCCCGGAATTTCTGCCGCCGATGTAAGAGCGGATGGTCTGTGGCGTGCGCGTTTCGCAAAATGGCGTCTCCAAAAACGCTTGCATACAAAGAAACTGCTGTGAAAGTGCCGCGCTATGGCCATCGAATCAGTCGCACGCAAGCAATTGCCGGAAGCCACCCGGCTTCGCGCCGCACCGCACAACATCGAGGTGGAGCAGGCCCTGCTCGGCGCAATCCTGGTGAATAACGAGGCGTTCTACCGGGTCTCCGATTTCCTCGACGCGCGGCACTTCTTCGAGCAGCTGCATCAGAAAATCTACGAACTGGCCAGCAGCCTAGTGCGCCAAGGCAAGGTCGCAAGCCCGGTCACCCTCAAGACCTTCCTACCGGCAGATCTCGACATCGCTGGGCTCAATGCCAGTCAGTATCTGGCCCGACTCGCTGCCGAGGCGACAACGGTCATCAATGCCGAGGACTACGGGCGTACCATCTACGACCTCGCCATCCGCCGCGACCTGATTATCATCGGCGAGGACATGGTCAACGTCGCCTATGACGCGCCGGTAGACTTTGCACCCACGGCGCAGATCGAGGACGCCGAACGCAAACTCTACGAAATCGCCGAAACCGGAAAATACGACGGCGGCTTCCAGCGTTTTGCGCAGGCGCTGACGACCGCAGTCGACATGGCGGCACACGCCTATCAGCGCGATGGCAAGTTGTCCGGAATTGCGACCGGCCTCAAAGACCTCGACCGGATGATGGGCGGCCTGCAGAAATCCGACCTTGTCATCGTCGCCGGGCGTCCGGGCATGGGCAAGACCGCGCTCGCGACCAACATCGCCTACAACATTGCGCGCGCGTGGCGCGGCGACGTGCAGGCCGACGGGCGCACCGCGACGATCAACGGCGGTGTGGTCGGCTTCTTCTCGCTAGAAATGTCGGCTGAGCAGCTCGCCACCCGCATCATCTCGGAGCAAACCGAAATTCCATCCTACCGCATTCGGCGGGGCGAGATCGATCCGACCGATTTCGACCGTATCGTTGAAACCGCGCGCGAGATCGAAGTGCTCCCGCTCTACATCGACGAGACCGGCGGTCTTTCGGTGGCGCAACTGGCGGCGCGCGCGCGCCGTCTTAAGCGCCAGCGTGGCCTTGACCTCCTGGTGGTCGATTACATTCAGTTGCTGCAGGGGTCGATCCGCCGGGCCGCCGAAAGTCGGGTCCAGGAAGTGACCGAAATCACCACCAGCCTCAAAGCATTGGCCAAGGAATTGAGCGTGCCGATCATGGCGCTGTCGCAATTGTCGCGTCAGGTCGAGAACCGTGATGACAAGCGCCCTCAGCTGTCCGACCTGCGCGAATTGGGTTCGATCGAGCAGGACGCCGACGTTGTGATGTTCGTATTCCGCGAGGAGTACTACCTGCGCAATCGCGAACCGCGCGCCGGCACCGAGGACCATTTCAAATGGCAGGCCGAAATGGAGGAGGTCCACGGTAAAGCCGAAGTCATCATCGGCAAGCAGCGCCACGGACCGACCGGCACGGTGTCATTGCAGTTCAAGGCCGACGTCACGCGATTTGCCGACCTCGCCGAAGACAATCATCTACCTGGGCCCCGTTAAGACGAGCGCGCCGGCGCGCTTGTCGTTGCCCACAGACATCGCTATTGCGTCCTGGAGCGGTCGTGGGGGCGCAGGTCTTTCATGCTCTTTGGCAGACGCAAAGTCAGGGTCAAGAAGCCCGAAACAGCGGCGAGCACTGAGCCCGCAGCGCAAGCTCAGGCGCCGGTATCAACGGCCGAGCCTTCTGCACAAGGGGCGGCAGCGCTGGCCCCGCCCCAGACCAGCCCGGCCAGAGCCTCGCCTGCGCCGATCACCCCCGGCGAAACCCTGCCCGCTGGTGAGGTCGGCGCCATACTCACGATCGATTGCGCGGCCTTGGCACAGAATTGGCGAACCCTTGCGAGCCGGGCCGCACCAGCCGACTGCGCTGCCGTGGTTAAGGCCGACGCCTATGGCTGCGGACTCGAACCGGTCACCTCCATTCTCGCGGCGTCCGGCTGTAGCACGTTCTTCGTCGCCCATCTCGCTGAGGCGCGCCGCGTGCGGGCAGTCGCACCCGACGCCGCGATCTACGTGCTCAACGGGATCGTGCCCGGCAGCGCACAGCTCTTTGCTGAGGTCAACGCACGGCCAGTGATCGGAAACCTGGGTGAGCTGACCGAATGGGACGCGTTCCGCGCTGTGCATTCCTGGTCCGGAGGCGCCGCGCTGCACTTTGATACTGGGATGAATTGCCTTGGCCTTCCGCTCGATGAAGTGCCCGGACTTTCGGCACGCGTGATGGCTGCACCCAACCACGGCATCACACTGGTCATGAGCCACTTTGCCTGTGCGGATGAACCCCAGCATCCGCTCAATCAGAAACAAATCCGGGAGTTTCGCGAGGTACGGACGATGTTTCGCGGCATTCCGGCCTCACTCGCCAACTCGGCCGGCATTTTTCTAGACCCGGCGGCGCATTTCGATCTGGTGCGGCCTGGCATTGCACTCTACGGCGCAAACCCGACCGCCGCCGACCTCAATCCGATGCGCCCGGTAGTGGAGCTCAAAGCACGCCTGCTGCAGGCGCGCATTGTGCCGGAAGGCGCGGCGGTCGGCTATGGCGCGACCTGGCATGCCAAGCGCACGTCACGCATTGCAATCGTGTCGATCGGATATGCCGACGGCTATTCGCGCCCGATCGGCTCGTCCGACAGCCGGCGCGGCGGCGAGGCCGTCGTGCACGGCGTGCGCTGCCCGATCATCGGCCGCGTGTCGATGGATCTCGTGGCCGTCGACATCACCGATCTGCCCAAGGATGTACATCGTGGTGATTGGGTCACGCTCCTCGGCGACGGCATCGGCGTCGATGAGATGGCCAGCTGGGCCCGCACCATCAACTATGATGTGCTGACGCGCCTGGGTCGGCGCTTTCACCGCGCGTGGAAAAGCTGAACACTGTGGCTTAGCACATGCGTTCGTTCAGACGAGCTCGCCGCTCGGGCAGCACAGGTGTAGCCGCCGCCATTGTCGCAGTTGCTTCGATCTGGGTCACGGCTTCCAACGCACAATCGCCCTTTTCGGCCAGGGTGGTGCTGTACGAGGAAGATAAAACCTCGGTGGGTCAGAGCTTCATCGGTTCGGTGACGTGGCAGCTAGAACCCGCGTCTTCGTCGTCCGACGCTCCTGCCATCCGTGCAGATATAACGATTCCAGACCGCAGGCTGGTCGTCACCTGGTTGATGCAACGCAACGATGACAGCTCTTTGCCAGCGAGCCACACAATCTCCTTGGCCTTTAAGGTGCCAACAGATTTTCCGCACCTTGGAATTGCGGAGCTACGCGGGATTTTAATGAAGGAATCTGAGCGGACCCGCGGCGTGGCACTTACCGGAGTCTCCCGCGCCATCTTTCCTGGTTCATTCGTTGTGCGTCTGTCGCCGTTCGACTTCGACCGTGCGCAAAATTTCAAACTGCTTCGGCGAGCCTGGATCGATCTTGCAATTGTTTACAGGGATGACAAACGCGCCATTCTGGCAGTCGCAAAAGGTGATTCGGGTCAACGCGCCTTCGGCGAAGCCTTTGCCGCCTGGGGCGACTGATTTGGGCTGGCCACCGTGGCGCCTAGTTTGTCGGCATCGTCGCACACAGTCCCTGATTGAACCGATTGCTTCCGGTTGGCTGAATTTGATGGAAAGGGATTCTGCAACACACGAACAGGGTTAGTTTCGGCTCGTCCCTCCAGATTGCGATAAACAGCGCACAACGTGTTACCTAATATGTCGTGTTTGGAATCAGCATGCCATGGCCCGCAACGCGCCTTCCTCCTTCATCTGCCAGAACTGCGGCGCGGTCTACGGCCGCTGGCAGGGTAAGTGCGAAGCCTGCGGCGAGTGGAATACGATCGCGGAGGAGAGCTCGCGCGTGCAGTCGCCCGCGATCGGCCCAGGTCGGTCCGGGCGCAAGGGCCGGACGTTTGCGCTCGAGCCCCTCGCCGGTGAAACGCACGAAGCCCCGCGGCTTTCCTCTGGCATCGCCGAATTCGACCGCGTCACCGGCGGCGGCTTTGTGCACGGCTCGGCGCTGTTGGTCGGCGGGGATCCGGGCATCGGCAAATCCACGCTCCTCATCCAGGCCGCAGCCGCGCTCGCGCGCTCGGGCCACCGCGCCGTCTACATCTCAGGCGAAGAGGCCGTGGCACAGGTGCGCCTGCGCGCCGAGCGGCTCGGACTTTCTTCGGCGCCGGTCGAACTCGCGGCCGAGACCTCGGTCGAGGACATCGTGGCGACGCTCAGCCAGGGCAAAACGCCGCGGCTCGTGATCGTCGATTCGATCCAGACCATGTGGACCGACACGGTCGAGTCCGCGCCCGGCACCGTTACCCAGGTGCGCGGCAGTGCGCAGGTGCTGATCCGCTTCGCCAAGCGCTCCGGCGCCACAGTGATCCTCGTTGGTCACGTCACCAAGGACGGACAGATCGCAGGTCCACGCGTGGTCGAGCACATGGTTGACGCGGTGCTCTCGTTCGAGGGTGACGGTGCGCATCAGTTCCGTATCCTGCGCGCAGTCAAGAACCGGTTCGGGCCAACCGACGAGATCGGCGTATTTGAAATGACCGGCGGCGGGCTGCAGGAGGTCGCCAACCCATCGCAGCTTTTTCTTTCCGAACGAGATCGCGGCACGCCCGGCACGGCAGTCTTTGCCGGTGTCGAAGGCACCCGTCCCCTGCTGGTCGAGATCCAGGCGCTGGTGGCGCCGACCTCGCTCGGAACCCCGCGCCGCGCCGTCGTCGGGTGGGATCCCAATCGCCTGTCGATGGTTATCGCAGTATTGGAAGCGCATTGTGGAGTGCGACTCTCCACTCACGACGTCTATCTCAATGTTGCGGGCGGGCTTCGTATCGTGGAACCGGCCGCCGACCTCGCGGTTGCGGCCGCGCTCGTGTCCTCGCTGGTCAACGCAGCCCTGCCAGCTGACGCTGTTTATTTCGGCGAAGTCTCGCTCTCGGGCGTCGTGAGGCCGGTCGGCCAGACTGCCGTCCGGCTCAAGGAGGCCCAAAAGCTCGGCTTCACCCGTGCCGCCATCCCGCAAACGGCGCGCGCAGATACCGCCGAAACCGAGCTGGCAGTGACCGCGATAGCCTCGCTTGCGAGCCTCGTTTCGGAGATCGCCGCCCAAGGCGTAGAGCGCGACCGGCGGGTCACGAGATTGCGCCAACAAGACGGGTGACGGCGGTCAGTTGCAAGGTTATACACGGGCCGCTCGGGCTGGCCGGGGCCTTGGCGCAGATGCCGAAGCACAGGCACGAAACGGCAATCTGCCGCAGCCGCAGTCCTGCCCACCGGCGCGCTTGCCGGTGACGGAATATTAGGGTCAGTTAGCTACCCAATCGCTGCCGATTTGGCTGTGTTCGAACGCAAACGTGAGTTCCAGGAAGCGCGCGAGCTTCCGGAAAAGCCTGCCCCCGGAACGGTCCGGCGTGGCGTCCCCTTGGGCAAGCTTTTCCGACGAGCGCGCGCTTCAGATCAAACGCGGTACCGATGCCGATCACTCTGCTCGATGGGATCCTGCTCGCCGTAATGCTCATATCGGGGCTGCTCGCCATGATCCGCGGGTTCTTCCGCGAGATCCTGTCGATCGCGGGCTGGGTCGCGGCGGCGGCGGCAACGCTCTATGCGTTCGCGAAGCTCAAGCCCTATGCCCAGCAATACTTCAACAATGACACCGTTGCCTCGGCGATCACCGCAGCCGGCATATTTCTTTTCACGCTGATCATCGTATCGATCTTCACGGTCCGGATTTCCGACAAGATCCTCGACAGCCGCATCGGCGCTCTCGACCGCACCCTCGGCTTCCTGTTCGGGCTGGCGCGCGGGCTCATCATCGTGGCCGTGGCGTACATCTTTTTTGACTGGCTGGTGCAGACCAAACAGCAGCCCGCGTGGGTTGCAAACGCGAAATCCCGGGTCGTGCTGCAAGCGACCGGTTCGTGGCTCATGTCCCTTTTGCCGGAGGACGTTGATAAATATATCTCAAAGGCGTTCAAAAAAGGCCCGAAGGGCGAGGAGGAGACGCCGCCCGACACGCCGCCGGACCAGCGGACCGACATGCGTCCGCCCGGCGGGGCGGCGCGCACCGACGTTACGGGCTACGACCGAACGGACCGAGCCAACATGCGCCAACTGATCGAAACCAAAAGGTAGTCGATGGCCGATGCCGACGAAGGCCTGCTGAGCGAAGAACTCGATGCCGATCGGCTGCGCGAAGAGTGCGGCGTGTTCGGCATCTACGGGCATCCTGATGCAGCGGCCATCACGGCGCTCGGTCTGCACGCGCTTCAGCACCGGGGCCAGGAAGCCGCCGGTATCGTAACTTATGATGGCAAGCGGTTTCATTCCGAGCGTCGACTCGGACTCGTCGGCGACACATTTTCGCGTCGGGACGTGATCGACCGTCTCCCCGGGATGCTGGCGGTCGGTCACGTACGCTATTCCACCACTGGCGCCACTATTTTGCGCAACGTGCAGCCGCTGTTCGCCGAACTCAACGGCGGCGGCTTTGCGGTCGGCCACAACGGCAATCTCACCAACGGGCTCACCTTACGCCGGCAACTCGTCGGCGAAGGCGCTATCATGCAGTCTACCACCGACACCGAGGTAATTTTGCACCTCGTGGCGCGCTCCCGTCGCGCGCGCTTCATCGACAAGTTCATCGAGGGCCTGCGCCAACTCGAGGGCTCCTATTCGCTGGTCTCACTGACCAACAAGAAACTCATCGGTGCGCGCGATCCTGTCGGCATCCGGCCGCTCGTGATCGGCGAACTCGACGGCTGCCCGATCTTCACGTCGGAGACCTGCGCGCTGGACATCATCGGCGCGCGTTACGTGCGCGATGTTGAGAATGGCGAGATCGTTGTCTACTCCGACGAGGGCTGGCAGACCCACAAGCCGTTTCCGCCGATGCCACCGCGGCCCTGTATCTTCGAATACATCTATTTCGCGCGTCCAGACTCGGTGGTTGGCGGACGCAGCGTCTATGAGATCCGCAAGAACGTCGGCCGCGAGCTTGCCCTTGAGGCACCCGCCGACGCCGAGGTGGTGGTGCCGGTGCCGGATTCCGGCGTGCCGGCCGCACTCGGCTATGCCCAGGCTTCGGGTATCCCGTACGAACTTGGCATTATCCGCAACCACTATGTGGGACGCACCTTCATTCAGCCGACGCAATCGATCCGCGAGCTGGGGGTGCGCATGAAGCACAACGCCAACCGGGCAGTCATCGCCGGCAGGCGCGTCGTGCTGATCGATGATTCGCTGGTGCGCGGCACGACCTCGGTCAAGATCGTGCGCATGATCCGCGAAGCCGGCGCACGTGAAGTGCATTTTCGCATCGCCTCGCCACCGATCACACATCCCGATTACTACGGGATCGACACACCCGAACGCGACAAGCTGCTCGCCGCGGTGCACGACCTCGAAGGCATGCGGCGACTGATCGACGCGGACTCGCTCGCGTTCCTGTCGGTCGAGGGACTCTACCGGGCCATGGGCGAAGCGCGGCGCGACCCGGTGCGGCCGCAGTTCACTGACCATTGCTTCACCGGCGAGTATCCGACCCCGCTTACCGACCGCACCGGGCAGGAGGCCTCGCCGCGCCAGCTCTCGCTGCTGGCCGAGGCGAGCTGATATCAACCTGACGGCCGCTCGCGTTTGACCGGTTCGCTTGGTTGAATTGCATCATGACCGCGGCACCAAAACCCCTCGCCGACCGCATCGCTCTGGTCACCGGCGCCTCGCGCGGCATCGGGTACGCGACTGCGCTCGCGCTCGCCCAAGCCGGCGCGCACGTCATTGCGGTCGCCCGCACCGTCGGCGGCCTGGAAGAGCTCGACGACGCCATTCGCGCCGCCGGCAGCACTGCCACCCTGGTGCCGCTCGACCTGAAAGACTATCCCGGTATCGACCGGCTCGCCGCCGCGGTGGGCCAACGCTATGGCCGGCTCGATATCCTTGTCGCCAACGCCGGCATTTTGGGACCGCTTTCGCCGATCGACCATGTGCCCCCGAGCGATTGGGATGATGTGGTCGCGAGTCAATATTACGGCCAACTACCGGCTCACGCGGGTGTTCGCGGACCTGCTCAGGAAGTCCGATGCCGGGCGCGTCGTCTACGTATCATCGGCCGTGGCAAGCCGTGGCATGGCTTATTGGGGTCCATACGCGATGTCGAAAGCAGCGCTCGAAGTGCTGGCGCGCACGTTCGCGGCCGAGACCGCAACCACCAACGTGCGGGTGAACGTTATGGCGCCCGGTCAAATCCGCACCCGTATGCTGGCGACGGCGCGCCCGGGGCTCGACATGTCGCATGTGGAAAAGCCGGACAAAGTCGCGGACAAGATCGTCGAGCTTTGCCTGCCGAGCATGACCGAGACCGGGAAGTATTATGATTTCCCCGCCCGCAAGCTCGTGGAATTCCGCAAGCCCGAGTAGGACGGGCGCTACTGCGGCCGCGTTACCCGCCAACCGATCACCAGCGCGAGCGCCAGAAACGTTGCCGCCAGCAGGAACGGCGCGCCGGACAGCCAGGGTCCGAACGAGCTCTCGATGGCGCGCGCATAGCTCACGGCGAAGAAGACCGGGCCGATCATATTGGCGATCCCCATCAGGCTTGCGTTGGCGCCCTGCAGCTGGCCCTGTTCGTGAGCCGAGACGCGCTTCGTCATGAGGGCCTGGATCGCTGCGCCGCCAAGACCCCACAACGACAGGATAGGGATGCCGATCCAAAACAAGGCCCCGGTCCATGCGAGCCCGAAGCTCGCAAACCCGGCGACACCAAAGGCAAGCCCGGTGATCAGCGCCGCACGGTCGCCGAAGCGTGCGACAAACCGGCCGATCAAGCCACCCTGCACGACCAAAGCGCACGCGCCGATGAACGTCATGCAGAGACCGATCATGAACGCGTCCCAGCCATAGCGGAACGTCATGTAGAGCACGGTGACACTCGGCAGCGCCGCGTGGGCGAGGCTGTTGAGGAAACTCGCGGACGCAAGCCCGAACAACTCATGATGCGAGCGCAGGAGGGTGAGCGACCCGAGCGGATTGGCGCGTCCCCAGGAAAACACCGCGCGCTTACTGCGCGGCAGCGATTCTGGCAGCACGAATATGCCGTATAGCCCGTTGACCAGACTGAAGGCGGCCGCGATCCAGAACGGCAGCCGCGGATTGACGCTGCCAAGCATTCCGCCGAGCGCGGGTCCGATGATGAATCCGGCCCCGAACGCGGCGCCGATCAATCCGTAACGGCCGGCGCGCTGCTCGGGCGGCGTCACATCGGCCACGTAGGCATTGGCAACCGAGAAGCTCGCTGCCGTCATGCCGGAAATCACACGGCCCACGAACAACAACATGAGCGACGGCGCCAGCGCCATCAAGACGTAGTCGAGCCCGAGGCCGATGTTGGATGCGAGGATCACGGGACGCCGGCCGAACCGATCCGACAACGCCCCCTGCACCGGCGAGAATAGAAACTGCATGAACGCCCAGACCGTGCTGAACAAGCCATAGATATCGGCCGCCTCGGCCGTGGTTACCGCCGACGAAATCGATCACAAGACGCGGCAGGATCGGCACGATCATGCCGAGCGCCAACATGTCGAGAAATACAGTCACCAGGATGAAGACGAACGCGGCCTGACGCGCCGGCGCAAGCGCAGTTTGCGTCATCGCCCGCTCGCTACTTACGTCCTGCATACGGGTTTGCCTTCTCGCGCAGGGTCAGACGGATCGGTGTACCGGGCAGGTGGAATTCATCGCGCAGGCCGTTGATGAGATAGCGCTCATAAGCTTCCGGCACCGCATCGGCGCGCGTACAGAAGATCACAAAGCTGGGCGGACGCGCCTTGGGTTGGGTCATGTAGTTGAGCTTGAGGCGGCGTCCCGACACCGCTGGCGGCGGATGGGCAGCGAGCGCGGCGTTGAGCCAGCGATTGAGCTGGTTTGTCGGTACCCGCTTGTTCCAGACGGCGTGGATCTCGATGATGGCCTGCATGAGCTGATCGAGCCCCTGGCCGGTGAGGCCGGAGAGCGCGACCACCGGCACACCCTTCACCTGCGGCAACCAGTGATCGACCTCCGCGCGCAGCTTGCTGATCGCTCCGGGTTTATCCGTGAGGTCCCACTTGTTGACGCCGATGACCAGCGCACGCCCCTCGCGCTCGACCAGATCGGCAAGCCGCAAGTCCTGCACTTCGAATGTCGCTTGTGCGTCCATCAACACGACGACGACCTCGGCGAATTCGAATCGCATCGAGCGCATCCGCCACCGACAGCTTCTCGAGCTTGTCTTCAATCCGCGCCCGCCGTCGCATTCCGGCTGTGTCGTACACTTGGAAGGACCGTCCCCGCCACGAGAGCGCGACCGCGATGGCGTCGCGGGTGATGCCAGCTTCCGGGCCGGTCAGCAGCCGCTCCTCACCAACGAGCCGGTTGACCAGCGTCGATTTGCCGACGTTCGGCCGCCCGACCACTGCGACCCGGATCGGTCGCTCGGCGGCGCGCGCTGGCGCGAGCCCTTCTGCGCTTGTTGCTGCGGTGTGCTCGGGCAATGCAGCCCGTAGCGCCGCATAGAGATCGGCCAGTCCCTCGCCGTGCTCGGCCGAAAGCGCGACCGGCTCGCCGAGGCCGAGGCCGTAGGCCTCATAGGCGCCCGCATCCCCCGCCCGACCCTCGCTCTTGTTGGCGATCAGAATCGCCGGCTTGCCGACCTTGCGCACGATATCGGCGAAGGCGCGGTCGGCAGGTAACAGTCCGGTGCGCGCGTCGATCAGAAAGAGCACTGCGTCCGCACCCGCGAGCGCGGCTTGGGTCTGCGCCCGCATGCGGCCCGGCAGGGTTTCGGCGGCGGCTTCTTCGAACCCGGCGGTGTCGATCACCCGGAAAGTCAGGTCGCCAAGTTGCGCGTCGGCTTCACGACGGTCGCGGGTGACGCCTGGCGTGTCATCGACCAAAGCGAGTCGCTTGCCGGCCAGCCGATTGAAGAGGGTCGACTTGCCGACGTTCGGCCGGCCGACGATGGCGACGGTGAAACTCATGGTCGCTCGTGTCCCGGTTCCACGTTCGCATCCGTTTGCGGCACGTGTTTGGATGAACGTCGGAACCGAAGGAACACCGGCAGCTGAATGATTTCGGTGTGGCCTTGGATTTGACGTTCCTACAAAGATTTGCCGCAACGCCGGTGGAACGTCAAATCCGCCTACACCAAGCCGCGGTCAACGCGACGTCTGGCCAAGCCGGTGATTGTTGCTGCTGTTGGGGCTGGCCGGGCCAAGGCGGCGGCGATTGCGCCGGCGGTGAACCGGCTTGCGCCTGCGCGGGTTGCGCCGGCCACGCGGCAGTCTGAGTTGATGGTGCTGCCGGCGGCGCGTTCGCTTGCGAGGAAGTGGTCTGTTCAGGCTTGGGCTTGGGCTTGGGCCGCACCACCACCTTCTTCGGCTTGGGCTTCTCTGCGTCCTTCTGTTCAGCCTGTTCGACCGGATTCTTATCGGACTGCGGTTGCGCGCCCTGCCCGGGCTGAGCCTGTTGTTGTTGCTGTTGTTGCTGTTGCTCGGACTGCTCGTGGTATCCTTTCATCATCTCCGGGGGCACGCCCATCGACACGCCAGGGACGCCTTCAGGAAATACCGGTTTGCGATCGCCGGGCAGCTTTTTCTTAGTGTCGAGCATGTTGGTGAGATTTTCGATGCTCTCGCAGGCGGCGAGCGTAAGGCCGGTCATGACCAGCAGCGCCAACAGAATGGGGCGGGTCGCGCGCATCGGTTCAGCTTTTCCCAGTATCGTCCGAAAGCGTCTTCAGCACATCGACCCGGCCGCGCAGGCTTTGCGGCGTCTCGGCGTCGCTCGCGATCATGTCAAACCACTTTCGTGCCGCTACCTTATCGCCGGCCTTGAAGGCCGCAAGCGCGAGAATTTCGCGCGCGGTGTGGCGAAACGCACTGTCGGGCTGCGTCAGCGGCTCGAGCCGGCGCGTCATTTCGGATAGCGGCGCGCTGTCGACCAGCAGCAAGGCAGCCCGCACGCCGGCAAGTTCCTGCAGGGTCCAGCCGACCGAGGCGTCATTGGCGATTGCATCATAGGCCACGACCGCTGCCTTGGGATCGCGCTCTGCAAGCACCGACGCTTCACGCAGCCGCGCCAGCACCCGATAACCTGCTGTGCCGTCCGCGGCGAGGCGCGCGAATGCCGCTTCGGCTTCCGCAGGCTTACCTTGGTCGGCGAGTTCTGTGGCAGCCTCGAAGGCGGCGCTCGCTTTGGCAGCCTTCTGCGCTTCCCACCACTGGTACCCGCGCCACGCGCCGATCGCGAGCACGAGCAGCACAGCGCCAGCGATCACGAAGTTGCCGTAGCGCTTCCAGAGCTTTTCCAGCTTCTCGCGCCGGACAGCCTCGTCGACCTCTTGGAAAATGTCGGACATGATCCCCCATCGGCGCCGCCCCCAGCGGCACCACTTAACCCACTAAACTAGCGATATGGCGACCGCATGGCAAAGCAGCCTCGCCGCATGTGGGTAACCCTATGAGCCCGCGGCGTTTTCACGCGGCTGGTTAAGACCGCCTTGCTGGCCCGGCAGGACCTGCGCGGCCCACCCGATTAGGGTGCTTTCGCCACCCTGGGTTTGATTTCGTAAACATTGTCGGCCGACGGGAAGCTGCGCGAACGCACCTCGGCCGCGTAGGCCGCCACCGCGCGATCGATCGCCGAGCCGAGATCGCTGTAGCGCTTGACGAATTTCGGTACCCGCGGCGACAGGCCAAGCATGTCCTCGAGCACGAGGATTTGCCCATCGCAAGCGGCGCTGGCGCCGATCCCGATGGTCGGGATTGCGACCTGGCGGGTGATCTTGGCGGCCAGCGGCTCGGCCATCGCCTCCATCACCATCGCAAAGGCACCCGCCTCGGCGACAGCGCGCGCGTCCGCCTCGATCGGCGCCCAGTCGGACGGATCGCGGCCCTGCGTGCGGAATCCGCCTAACGCATTGATCGATTGCGGCGTTAGACCGACATGGCCCATGACCGGAATGCCGCGTTCGACCAGAAATGTGATCGTGTCAACCATGCGCGCGCCGCCTTCCAGCTTGATCGCGCCGCAGCCGGTCTCCTTCATCACCCGCGCCGCCGACATGAAGGCCTGCTCACGCGAAGCCTCATAAGACCCGAACGGCATATCGACCACGACCAGCGCACGGCTGTCCCGCGCATGACCGCCTTGCCCTGCAGGATCATCATGTCGAGCGTCACCGGAATGGTGGTTTCGAGCCCGTGCATCACCATGCCGAGCGAATTGCCGACCAGGATGAGATCGCAGTGCTTGTCGAGCAATGCCGCAGTGTGGGCGTGATAGGAGGTGAGCGAGACGATGGGCGCGCCGCCTTTGCGGGCGCGAATGTCGGGCGCGGTCAGTCGTTTCTGATTGGCCTGAATGGACATCTAGGTCACCAACGCGGTCCTACCAAACGGCGAGCTGCCGATCCAAAGTGGGTGAAACACGAGGCCGAACGCCAAATAGATAATAGTCCCTACCACAACGGCAACGATGTCGTTGCGGCGTCCCCCGTAGGGTATAGGCGGCGCGCCCGGGTCGCTACGGCCTTTGAGCGAAATACGGTCATACACCGCCCAGGCGAGCACGGAGCCGAACAGGATGATGGAGCCGAGGTCGCCATTGGCGATGAGGTGCGCAACCGCCCACAGCTTTACGCCGACCAGCATCGGGTGTTTGAGTACACGCGCCATGTCGCCGCGGATATAGGCCGCGGTGACGCAGATGAACGCCGGCCATACCAGAACTACGGCCAGGTCGTGGGCCCAGAACGGTGGGCTCCAGACACTGATCGGGCCGGCGACACGGTATTGCCCGAAACCGACAATGATGAGAACGAAGCCGACTGCGGCGATCAGCGAATAGAGCCCCTTATAGGGCCCAAGACCGATGCGCGCGATCAGCTCGGCGCGCTGGTCCCGCAGCGTCGTGAACACATGCACGCCGAGAAACACGACGAGCCCGAGTATGAGTACCGCAAGGCCCATGGCTTTGTCCCAATCGGGCCGGAGTAGAAGCGATGACGGGCCCGATGGCAAGAACGGGTCGGCTCGGGACCGGGTGACCCAAGTTGACGGCGCGCACTTGGCCGGTCAGACAAGGGCAACGCCAACAACGAGGAAGAGACCGGGATGAAGCGACGACTGGCAGCCATTCTGTTGGCAGTTTTTGCAGTCGCGCCCGCGCTGGCGCAGGACTGGCCGACCAAGAGCGTCAAACTGATCGTACCGTTCGCCGCGGGCGCGACACCGGACATCGTGGCGCGTCTTCTAGCAGACGAGCTGCAGGCGAAATTCGGGCAGCCGTTCGTGGTCGAGGACAAGCCCGGCGCGAGCGGCAACCTCGGCACCGACGCCGTCGCCAAGGCAGACCCTGATGGTTACACCCTTGGCATCAGCATTGGCGGACCGCTCGCCATTAACCCGCTCCTGTTTAGCAAGCTTCCCTACGATCCCAGCAAGGACCTCGCGTTCATTACCATGCTGGCTACCCAGCCGAGCGCGCTTGTGGTCAACGCCAATCTCAAGGTGGACAACGTTGCCGAGCTTATCGCGCTGCTCAAGCGCAACCCCGGCAAATACAATTTCGGCTCCATCGGCAATGGTTCGCTGTCTCACCTCGCGATGGAAGCAATCGCGCTCAAGAGCGGGACGCAGATGGTGCACGTGCCCTATCCGAGCTCGCCGCAGGCGGTGACGGCCTTGATGCGCGGCGATGTCCAGATCGCTTGCCTGCCGGCGATCGCGGTCACGCCGCAACTCGGGTCCGGCCAGGTCAAGATCCTGGCAATCTCGACCGCCGAGCGCGACCCGCTGCTGCCCGGGATCCCGACGCTGAAGGAACAAGGAATTGACGTTGAAGCCGATGCCTGGATGGGGCTGGTCGCTCCGGCGAGGACGCCCGAGCCTATCATTGTGCAAATCCAGAAGGCGTTTGCCGCCGCCATCACCGCACCCGCGATCCGCGCGAAGCTTGCAACTCAACTGATGACGCCGATCCCGACCACGCCCGCGCAGTTTCGCGCCCGCACCGAAGCCGATATCGCGCGCTGGATACCGGTCATCAAGGCGGCCGATATCAAGATCAACTGAGCATATTCCGGAAAGATAGATTTGGCTTGAGATGAAAGAATGCGTGCAACCCAAATAATGTTACGCGATGGCCGCGCGACGCTCAGTTGATCCGTTCGATGCCATCCGCGATGGCACGCTCGCGCATCTGCGCCGGCACGGCTGCGGCTGCTATCCGTTCTTCGACGGCTCGCTCCTCGGCGCGATCGCGGGCGCGGTACGCGCCCAGCGCATCGTCGAGCTCGGCACCGCACTCGGTTATACGGCGTGCTGGTTCGTTCATGGCGCGCCGGACGCGCACATCGATACGATCGATTTCGATCCTGAGCATGTGCGGCTTGCGCGCGCCAACATCGAGGGCGCCGGATTCGCCAAGCGAGTCACGCTACATGAGGGCGCCTTCGACGACCTCCTGCCGACGCTCAAGCCCGGCTACGATGTGGGTTTCTTCGACGGTTTCGATCCGACGTTGCGCAATCTCAAGGAGCTACGCGCGCTGCTGCGCCCACGCGGCGTCCTGATCACGACCAACCTGAATTTCGGCGGCGAGTCCAAACCCTATCGCGAGCGCCTGTCCGATCCCAAGCAATGGCTCACAAGTTTTGCCGCCGAGGACGGCCGCACGGCGATCAGTATCAAGGTGTGATGCACCTCACCCGCGGCGCAGCCAGGCTCCAATCCGCTCCACGGCCTCGCGCATCTCGGCCGCGGCGCCGGCGTAGCAGAACCGCAGGAACTGGCGGCCGTGGAACGGATCGAAATCAACGCCCGGAGTGGCGGCGACGCCGGCGTCATCGAGCATGCGCTTGGCAAAATCGAAGCTGTCATCGGTGAACTGCGACACATCGGCATAGAGATAGAACGCGCCGTCGACCGGAAGGAACTTGTCGAGTCCGGCCGCCGGCAAGCCTTCGATCAGAATGCGCCGGTTTTCCTCATAGCCGTGTTTAACCGCCTCCATTTCGGCGCGCCCATCGAATGCCGCCTGCGCGGCGATTTGCGAGAGCGTCGGCACCGAAATCGCGAGGTTTTGTTGCAGCCGGTCGATCGGCCGTACCAGCGGCTCGGGTGCGATCATCCATCCGACCCGCCAGCCGGTCATGCAGAAATATTTCGAGAATGAGTTAACGATCGTGGCGTTGTTGGAGAGACGCGCCGCGGTCGCGGCCGGGAACGCATAGTCAAGGCCGTGATAAATCTCGTCCGAGACGAAACGGATCCCGGCATCCTCCGCTACCCCCGTGAGCTCGGCCAAAGCATCGCCGGTCATCATGGTGCCGGTCGGATTGGCTGGGCTTGCCACCAGCACGCCTTTGAGCGGGGCCCTGCGATGGGCGGCCAGCAGCATCTCGCCGGTCAGCGCCCAGCGGGACGCCGCGGAGGTCTCGATCGGCACGACCTCGCAGCCGAGCGCCGTGAGGATATGGCGCGACGGCGGATACCCGGGCACCGGCAGCGCGACCCGGTCGCCGGCCTCGAACAAGGCAAGGAATGCCAGGATAAAGGCGGCCGAGGAGCCCGTCGTGACGATGATTCGCCTGGGATCGACCTCTATCCCATAGATTTCCCCATAATGGCGCGCGATGCGGACGCGCAGCGATGGAATGCCGAGGGATTCCGTATAGGCGATGCGCCCGGCGAGCGCCGCCCGGGCGGCTGCAAGCGCGCTCGTCGGCGGGGGTGCTGCCGGCTGGCCGACCTCCATGTGGATGACCCTGCGGCCCTGCTCTTCCAGGCGCGCGGCCGCCGCCATCACATCCATGACCATGAACGGCGGCACATCGCTGCGAACCGAGGCCGAAACCAACCGTTGAGCGGCGTCAAGCATCAGCGCGCAGCCGCCGCGCTGTTGCCGCAATTGCCGCATTTGTGAGCGATCTGCATCGGCAAACCGGCTAAGTTGACCATGCCCGGTTGCATCCTTAGTTTCGCCCGCGTCGCGGACCCGCGCCCACGGTGGCGCGAGGACTTACGAACTTCGGAAGCGGGATACGAGCACGGCGGGGACCTCGTTTCAGATGATTGAGACCAGACCTAGCAGCCAGCGGTGCGTGGCGCCAGCAGCCCGGGCCATCGCCGCGTTTACAGCCGCGGCTGTCGCATTCGCAAGCGTTCCGGTTCGCGCCGAGGGCGGCCTTCCGGTCATTCGGGATGCCGAGACCGAGCAACTGCTGCGCGACTATACGCAGCCGATCCTGCGCGCCGCCGGCCTTGCGCAGCAGAATATTCATCCGGTCATCATCAACGACCGCTCCTTCAACGCCTTCGTGATCGATGCCAAGCGCATTTTCGTGAACGCCGGCGCGCTGATCGACTCGAAGACGCCCAATCAGATCATCGGCGTCATGGCGCACGAGTCCGGGCACATCGCCGGCGGACATCTCTCCAAGCTGCGGGCCGAACTGGCCAATGCGCAGACCGCCGCCATCCTGGCAATGCTGCTTGGCCTCGGTGCCGCCATGGCCGGGGCCCGCGGCGGCAACGGAGTTGGCGATGCCGCAATGGCGGCCGTGATGGCGCCCCAGTCGGCGATGATGATGACGCTCTTGTCCTATCAGCGCCAGCAGGAAGAGCAGGCAGACAAGGCCGGTGTAAAGTTCCTCAACGCCACCGGCCAGAGCCCCAGGGGGATGTACGAAACCTTCAAGCGCTTCTCGGACGATGAGCTCTACCGCGCGCAGGGGACCTCGCCTTACATGCGCTCGCACCCGCTGTCGAAAGAGCGCATGGAGGCGCTGGCCGAAGTCGCCCGTTCGAGCCCGAACTGGGACAAGAAGGATTCGCCCGAATTGCAGGTGCGCCATGATCTGATGCGCGCGAAACTGCGCGGCTATCTCGAACGGCCCGACACCGTGGCTCGGCTTTATCCGGCGAGCGACCAGTCGCTGCCGGCACGCTACGCGCGCGCGATTGCATCTTATCGGTTCAGCGACGTGCGTTCCGCCCTGGCACAGATCGACGGTCTGATCGCCAGTATGCCAAACAACCCCTATTTCTACGAGCTCAAGGGCCAGGTGCTGCTCGAGAGCGGCCGCCCGGCCGAGGCGATCGGACCGCTGCGTCACGCGATCTCACTCGCCCCCAACCCAACGCTGATACTGGTCATGCTCGGACAGGCGCTGATCGCAACCAACAACCCGGCCGCCGCCAACGAGGCGATCAGCAGCTTGCAAAACGCGATCCTGCACGACCCCGACATTCCGGATGCCTACAGCCAACTCGCGATGGCATACGGGCGCAAGGGCGACATCCCCCATGCTGATCTCGCCTCGGCCCAAGCCGCGTTTGTGAAGGGCGACTTTAAGACCGCACGGCAGCTCGCAAAACGCGCCAAAGCGCGGTTCCCGGTCGGCGCTCCAGGTTGGGTCAAGGCCGACGATATCGAAGGCTTCAAGCCACCCAGCCGAGGCCCGTTGTAGGGCATCTTTGGAGCGGACGGATCAACGAAATGGTCACAACAACATCACAGGGAAACACGATGAAACGCAGCCTTTCGTTTATTGCCGCAGGACTTGCCTGCGCCGTGTTGACCATACCGCCGGCGGCGCGCGCGCAAAGCTTTTCGGATCAGCAGAAGAGCGAACTGCATGGCATCATTCGGGACTATCTGGTCAGCCATCCCGAGGTGCTGCAAGAGGCGATGGCGGAGCTTGAGAAGCGGCAAGCCATTGCGGAGGCCGAAAAGAGCAAAACTGCGATCAAGAACAATGCGGCGACCCTGTTCGATTCGAGCCATCAGGTGGTCGTCGGCAACCCGCAGGGCGATGTGACCCTGGTCGAGTTCTTCGATTACAACTGCGGCTACTGCAAGCGCGCGCTGAGCGACCTTACGGATCTGATGAAGGACGACGGCAAGCTGCGGGTGGTTCTGAAGGAGTTTCCGGTGCTTGGTCCGGGCTCGGTGGAAGCCGCACAGGTCGCGGTGGCGGCACGCATGCAGGACAAGAGCGGCAAGAAGTATTTCGACTTCCACCAGCGCCTGCTCGCGGGCCGCGGCCAGGCCGATCGGGCACGCGCGTTGGCTGCCGCCAAGGACGCCGGCTTCGACATGGCGCGGATCGAGCGCGACATGGCAAGCCCGGAGGTCAAGGCCACGCTCGACGAAAGCATGAAGCTCGCCGAGCAGCTCGGACTTAACGGTACGCCGAGTTACGTGGTCGGCAGCGACGTGGTAATCGGCGCGGTCGGGCTCGCCGCGCTCAAGGACAAGGTGAAGGCGGCGCGGTGCGCGACGGCGTCGTGCTGACCAGGAACTAAATCGCGTTAGACTGTTTGTCGCATTTTCTTCGGAAACCCGGGGTCCACTTCCCCGGACAACGCGATGGGGGGGGCAAACCGCGCGCGTCGTGGTTTGGCACATCGGTATGGCCAAGACCATCTATGTTCTCAATGGTCCCAACCTCAATCTGCTGGGCCAGCGCCAGCCTGAGATCTATGGCCGCAACACACTCGCAGACGTCGAGGCGCTGTGCCACGCCGTCGCCAAGCGCCACGGCTTTGCAATCACATTTCGGCAGTCCAACCACGAAGGCGATATCGTCGACTGGCTGCAGGAGGCCCGCCAGCAGGCCGCCGGCGTGATCATCAATCCGGGCGCGTTCACCCACACATCGATTGCGATCCTCGACGCTATCATTGCGGCCGAAATTCCCGTCGTCGAAGTACACATCAGCAACATCCACGCGCGCGAAGAATTCCGCCGGCACTCTTACGTGTCGCGCGTGGCCAAGGCGGTGGTGTGCGGGTTTGGCATCGAGGGCTATGAGCTCGCCATCGTGGGCCTCGCGGCCCTACTCGGGGCAAAGGCGCAAACGAAGTGAACGAGGAACGCCAGCCGACCATCCAGGACGCCGACTACCAGCGAGTTGTGCGGGTGCTGGCGGCGCTTATTGATGAGACCGGGCTCACCGAAATCGAGGTCGAGCAGGGCGGCTTGCGGGTGCGGGTTGCCCGCCAGCACGCAGCTGCTGGCACGCCGCTGCACAGCGTTGCGATGGCAGCGCCGGTGTCAAGTTCGGCGCCGCTGCCGGGCGCCGGGCTGGCCGACCCGGCGCAGCACCCTGGCGTCATTACCTCGCCGATGGTCGGCACCGCCTACCGGGCGCCGGAGCCGGGGTCCAAGCCGTTCGTCGAGGTTGGCACCGTGGTCGAGGCCGGCGCAACCCTGCTGATCATCGAGGCGATGAAGACCATGAACCAGATCCCGGCGCCACGCGCCGGGACCGTGGTGCAAATCCTGTTCGAAGACGCGCAGCCGGTCGAGTTCGGAGAGCCGCTGCTGATTATCGAGTGAACATGCATCCGGACCGCAGCCTTTCCTCTACCTCTCCCCGCTTGCGGGAAAAGGTCGGCGCGCAGCGCCGGGTGAGGGGGATTCGCAATGAGCGTATGGACTCCCGGCTAAGCCCCCTCACCCCGACTCTCTCCCCGCAAGCGGTGGGAGGGAGCAGGCACGGCCGATGTTCGAAAAGATCCTGATCGCCAACCGCGGCGAGATTGCACTGCGCGTGCTGCGCGCCTGCAAGGAGCTCGGCATTGCGACGGTCGCGGTGCACTCGACCGCCGACGCCGACGCAATGCACGTGCGGCTCGCCGACGAGAGCGTGTGCATCGGCCCGCCGCCCGCCAAAAACTCCTATCTCAACGTCCCCTCGCTCCTCTCCGCCTGCGAGATCACTGGCGCCGACGCAGTGCATCCGGGCTACGGCTTTCTCTCGGAGAACGCCCGCTTCGCCGAAATTCTGACCTCGCACGGCGTGCATTTCATCGGCCCGAAGCCCGCGCACATTCGCCTCATGGGCGACAAGATCGAGGCCAAACGTACCGCGATCAAGCTCGGCATTCCGGTCGTGCCCGGCTCCGACGGCGGCATCAAATCAGATACCGACGCGATCGCGATCGCGAACGACATCGGCTTTCCGGTCTTGGTCAAGGCGGCAGCGGGGGGCGGCGGGCGCGGCATGAAGATCGCGGACAGCGCCGCTGACCTGCCGACGGCGCTCGCGACCGCACGCGCCGAGGCGAAAGCAGCGTTTGGAGACGATGCGGTCTACCTGGAGAAATATCTTGCAACCCCGCGCCACATCGAGATCCAGGTGCTGGGCGACGGCCAGGGCAACGCCATTCACCTCGGCGAACGCGACTGCTCGCTGCAACGCCGCCACCAGAAACTTCTGGAGGAAAGCCCCTCGCCCGCGCTCAACGCTTCCGAGCGCGCCGAGATCGGGGATATCGTCGCCGCCGCGATGCGCGAGATCAAGTATCTGAGTGCCGGTACGGTCGAGTTCCTGTACGAGGACGGTCGGTTCTATTTCATTGAGATGAACACCCGCATTCAGGTCGAGCATCCGGTGACCGAGATGATCACCGACATCGACCTGATCCTCGAGCAGATCCGGGTGGCCGATGGTGCCGCGCTAGCGATTACGCAGAAGGACGTGAAGTTTCACGGCCACGCCATCGAGTGCCGGATCAACGCCGAGAACCCGGTATCGTTTCGACCCTCACCCGGACGGATCGTGCACTACCATCCGCCCGGCGGCATGGGGGTGCGGATCGATTCCGCCGCCTATCAGGGTTATGCCATCCCGCCCTACTACGACTTGCTCCTCGGCAAACTGATCGTGCATGGCAAGACCCGTGGCGAATGCCTGATGCGGCTCAAGCGTGCGCTCGACGAATTCGTGGTCGACGGAGTCGAGACGACGCTACCCCTGTTCCGCGCGCTGGTGCGCGACAGAGACGTGCTCGACGGCAATTATCACATCCATTGGCTGGAGGCATTCCTGGCGAGTGGCGGGCTCAAGGAATAGGAACGCCGGCGGCGCTGCGTGAGCCGCGTCAGCAGCGCGCAGACAGCGCCCGGCTCGTAGGGCTTTGCCACGAACGCGGAACCCGAAACCTGTTCAATGTCGCGCACCCGGCCGGATGTGTAGACGACCGCGAGATCAGGGCGCAGCCTGCGCGCCAGCAGCGCGAGGCGCGCGCCGTCGATTTCACCTGGCAGTTCGACGTCGGTGAAAAGCACGTCGACCGGCCAGCGCGCGCCAAGGTGCGACAATGCTTCGTGCGCATCGGCTACGGCGTGCACCTCGAAGCCATCGTCGATCAGCACCTCAACGATGAGATCGCGCACGCTGGCGTCATCTTCCACCACCAGCACGCGCCGAGGGCAAACACACACGTCCACGATCAGGCTCCTCGCCGTTTGCAAATCGCAGTTTCGCAGACACAACATCAAACCTAGGCTGATGTTTGCCACCTTGCGAAAATTTAAGAAGATCGTGGTTATCGGGGTGTGAACGAGCCTCGTCATGCGCGGGTTCGGTCCGCGTTGATGACGCAAGGGGGTCGCGCCCGGCAGAAAATGCACTAGATTTCGGAGGTCATTCACGGACGAATCTGATGGCCAGCAAGGAACACGCGATCGTCGAGATCACGCCCGAGGTCCTGCTCAAGGCCTATGCGTGCGGGATCTTTCCGATGGCGGAGAGCGCCGACGATCCGGCGCTCTATTGGATCGAGCCGGAGGCGCGCGGGATCATTCCGCTCGATGGCTTCCACGTGCCGGCGCGACTCGCGCGCAGTGTGCGCGCTAGTCGCTTCACGGTTCTCGTCAATCGCGACTTCGATGCGGTGCTGGCCGGGTGCGCGGAAGCCAAGCCCGGCCGCACCCACACCTGGATCAACGCGCGCATCCGGCGGCTCTATCGCGGCCTGTTCGACATCGGCCATTGCCACACGGTCGAGGTCTATGACGGCGATGCGCTCGTCGGCGGCCTCTATGGCGTAAGCCTCGGCTCGACCTTCTTCGGCGAGAGCATGTTCCACCGCACCCGCGACGCCTCCAAGATCGCGCTCGTGCATCTCGTCGCGCGGCTGAAGGTCGGCCATTTTCGATTGCTCGATACGCAGTTCGTGACCGAGCATCTGATGACGTTCGGCGCGGTCGAGGTCTCGCGCCGACAATATCACAAGCTCCTGGCCGACGCGCTGATCGGCGAAGCGGATTTCGCTGCGCTGCCGGTGGCTCGCCCGATGTCCGGCGCGGACGCGCTGAAGTTGGCGGTTGGCGATCCAGACAACGGGGGGCGGGCGACAGACGACAGATAGGACGCGGTTATCCGCGCTGCGTCGGCTGTTCTGTGTCGCCTATCTTCGAGGCGGCCACTGCACCGGGGTCGAGCCCGCAGGTGGTGGCAGCGGCTGCAGTTGGTCCGGCGCCTGCTGGACTGGCTGCTGGGCCTGCTGGCGCTGCCTCGGCTGCGCCGGCGCCGTTCCGGCGGCGGTTGCGCCGGTGGGAGCTCCCGCCGGCTGCGTCGATGAACGCTGCTGTGACGATGGCGGCGTTTTTGCCGAACCCGCCGGCGCCGACTGGGTCGCGCCTTGCGCTCCCGGTTGGGTATCGGCCACGACCGTCGTGCCACCTTTGCAACTCGTCAGCCACACGTCGTAGATCGGATGCTCGACCGCGTGCAGGCCCGGGCTTGATGCAAACATCCAGCCAGTGAAGATGCGCTTGACCTCGCCCTGCAGGGTGACCTCGTCCACGTCCACGAAGCCGTCGATGTTCGCGGCCTCGGTGGCCGGGCGCGTGTAGCAGACCCGCGGCGTCACCTGCAGCGCGCCGAACTGCACCGTTTCGTTGAGCTTCACGTCGAATGCGATGATGCGGCCCGTGATCTTATCGAGGCCGGCAAACACCGCGGTCGGATTCTGGATTTTCACCGCCGGCATTTCCATGACCACTTCGTCGCCCGGCTGCGGCGCGGTGTTGGCCGGGGCCGGCGGCTTCATCTGACCGGCGCCGCCGGTTCCAGGCGGCCCGATCGGCGCCACGGTCGGACCGGTGCCCGGCGCATTAGCAACGCTGCCGGGCGGCGGCGGCAAGGGCTGTGAGCGGATGCTGCCTGGCACTCCAGGAGGAGCCGGTGCGGGCGCCCCGCGGGCGGTGGTCTGCGGCCGCGTCGGCACCGGTGGCGGTGCCGCATCCTCGTCCATCTCCTCGGGCGGCATCGCGTCCTGCATGTTGGGAGGTGGCGCGACGGGAGCAGCCATGGGCGGTGGCGGCGCGGGCCCCCGATTGGGGACCGCGCTTGGCGGTCGCGGCGGATTGGCGCCGAATTGCGCGGCAGCCGGTTGGGCCAACAGCGCCAGACCGGCCGCGGTCATGAGTCCCAAGCGCAGAGAGATTCGCATTGAATGTTTTGGCCGCCCGATCGGCCGCCACCCGCTACCCTACGCACGTAAACACGGTGATTGAGGCGATTCCAGGGTTCTGGGTCAGGGACCGGGAGGTCAAGTGTCAGGAAGAAACGCACCGACAGGACGCTCTTCCCGACGCCTGCCAACCTGACTGCTGACTACTCTGGTTTCCAGGGCTCGTAATCGCCGGTGGCCTGCGGACGGCGGGCCTCGGCGAGCGTCGATCCGGGCGGCCGGTAGGCGAAGGGCGTGCCGGTCATGTTGGGCAGGTGCGGCTTCCACCACGGCCGCGGCTCGACCTTCTCCTGGGTCGGTGGGATGTCCACCGTGTGGTGGATCCAGCCGTGCCAATCAGGCCCGATGGTGGTGGCCTCGGCATAGCCGTTGTAGATCACCCAGCGCCGCTCGAAATGCAGCACCGGGTCGATCTTGCCGCCCTTGGTCCGGTAGTAGCGGTTGCCGCGCTCGTCCTCGCCGACGAATTCGCCATAGAGCGCGGTCCAGACCTGGGTTCCAAAGGTCTGGCCGTTCCACCACGTGAAAATGCGCAAAAAGAAGGTTTTCAGCGACATGGCACGGCGTTGATGCCACCGCGACTCAGTGATGTCCAGCGGGCGCGCCGCAGCGGCCGAGCCATATCACTCGTGCGGGTCTTTCACGGAAGACATGACGCCCCATCCATTGATGAGGAAACGGCCTCCATGGATGAGGAAAATCGACCATGGATGAGAGAATCGAGATCATGGATGAGGAACGAAATTAAATTTCTCATCCATGTACAAAATATTGATTTGACTGGTCTTTCATCCTCTTTCGAGTCCATGGATGAGAGTTTTTTGGGGGCTGCACCTGCACACTTTTGAGGCAGGGCGAAAAACGGGGCTCAAGCCGGCGGCCGCACGCGGCTGTGGACATTGTGGCAGACGGCTGACGGCCGCGTGACAGAGTGACGACAAACCCTCTTTCGAATCCTGCGGCGATATCCGATACTTGCCGCGTTCTCCCCGATTCTTTCCCCAGAATTCACCGCACGACCCCAGCATTTAGGGGTTCGTTCAGATTTCAACACTATCCCTTGACGGGTGCCGCGGAGTCGGCATAGCGTTTGCACTCTGCGGCGGGGGAGTATCAAGTCTCTGCCGGACCAATCCCGAAGAGGCTTGCGAGACCCTCCCGCAGGGGCCAAATGGCTCTTGTGGCTGTGGAATCGCGTGCCTCAGGCGAGGGGGTCGACCCCAAAGTCGAGTCCCTGCAGGATTTCCTGGTCGGAAATCCTGGCGCGCCCAGGCGGCCGGTCCGGCAACGAATTTGGTGGGCATCGTCGCAGACTGCATCCGGGTCCACCCGGAGCCGCGTTCAGGGCGTCAAACGAGACACGAGCGAGGAAACGCGCGCGAGCCGGACAGGCTGCGCGAAGGAAGTTGCGTCGGCGCGTTCTGCTTGATGAGCACCAGCGTTGACGCCAGCAGCAGCCGAAGGGGCAGACATGCGAATCGAGCGACGCTTCACCACGACCGGCCAGTCACCCTACGCGGGCATCGGGTTCCGCCTGACCACGAGCGAGATACGCAACCCGGACGGATCAGTGGTGTTTCGTGCCGACAACGTCGAGGTGCCGGCCCACTGGTCGCAGGTCGCCTCCGATGTCCTGGCGCAGAAATATTTCCGTAAGGCCGGCGTGCCCACGCGCCTGAAAAAGGTCGAGGAAGAGACCGTCCCGTCCTGGCTGTGGCGCTCGGTGCCGGATGATGCCGCGCTCAAGGAATTGCCCGAGAAAGAGCGCGCGGTCGGCGAGCGCACCGCCCAGCAGGTGTTTGATCGCCTGGCCGGCACCTGGACCTATTGGGGCTGGAAGGGCGGTTATTTCGATTCGGAGGAGGACGCGCGCGCGTTTTTCGACGAGCACCGCTACATGCTGGCGATGCAGATGTGCGCGCCCAACTCGCCGCAGTGGTTCAACACCGGCTTGTTCTGGGCCTACGGCATCGACGGCCCAAGCCAGGGCCACTACTACGTCGATTTCGCGACCGGCAAGCTCACCAGATCGAAATCCGCCTACGAGCATCCGCAGCCGCACGCCTGCTTCATCCAGTCGATTGCTGACGACCTCGTCGGCGACGGCGGAATCATGGATTTGTGGGTGCGCGAGGCGCGGCTGTTCAAGTACGGCTCCGGCACCGGCTCCAACTTCTCGCGCCTGCGCGGCGAGAACGAGAAACTTTCCGGCGGCGGCCGCTCGTCCGGCCTGATGAGCTTCCTAAAGATCGGCGACCGCGCAGCGGGCGCGATCAAGTCGGGCGGCACTACGCGGCGCGCCGCCAAGATGGTGATCGTCGATGTCGACCATCCCGACATCGAGCAGTACATCGACTGGAAGGTGAAGGAGGAGCAGAAGGTGGCGGCGCTCGTCACCGGCTCCAAGATCAACCAGAAACACCTGCGTGCGATCCTGAAGGCGTGCGTGAACTGCGAGGGCTCCGGCGACGACTGCTTCACGCCCGACAAGAACCCTGCACTGCGCCGCGAGATCAAGCTCGCCCGCAAGGCGTTCGTGCCCGACAACTACATCAAGCGGGTGATCCAGTTCGCGCGCCAGGGCTACAAGGACATCGAGTTCCCGATCTACGACACCGACTGGGATTCGGAGGCCTATCTCACCGTCTCCGGCCAGAACTCCAACAACACCGTGCGAGTGACCGACGACTTTCTCAAGGCGGTGGAAGCGGACGGCGACTGGGATCTGACCTGGCGCACGACCGGCAAGTTGGCCAAGACCATGAAGGCGCGCGGGCTGTGGGACAAGATCGCGACCGCCGCCTGGGCCTCGGCCGATCCCGGCCTGCAGTTCCACACCACTATCAACGACTGGCACACATGCCCGGCGTCGGGGCCGATCCGCGCGTCCAACCCGTGCTCGGAATACATGTTCCTGGACGATACGGCGTGCAATCTCGCCTCGCTCAATCTGCTCGCCTTCCATGAGCCGAACACCCGCAAGTTCGACGTTGCGGCCTACGAGCACGCGGTGCGGCTGTGGACCATCGTGCTCGAAATCTCGGTGATGATGGCGCAGTTCCCGTCCAAGGAGATCGCGCAGCTCTCGTTCGAATACCGCACGCTCGGCCTCGGCTACGCCAACGTCGGCGGGCTCTTGATGTCGTCCGGCATTGCGTATGATTCGGAGGCCGGTCGCGCGATCTGCGCCGCGCTGACCGCGATCATGACCGGCGTCAGCTACGCGACCTCGGCCGAGATGGCATCGATCCTCGGCGCCTTCCCGGGCTACAAGAAGAACCGCGAGCATATGCTGCGCGTGATCCGCAACCATCGCCGTGCCGCTTATGGCGAACGCACCGGGTACGAGAAGGTCGCGATGCCGCCGGTGCCGCTGCAGCACAGCGCCTGTCCGGACCAAGACCTGATCGCCCACGCCAAGTCGGCCTGGGACCGCGCGCTGTCGCTCGGCGAGGAGCACGGCTTCCGCAACGCGCAGGCGAGCGTGGTGGCGCCGACCGGCACCATCGGCCTTGTCATGGATTGCGACACCACCGGTATCGAGCCCGACTTCGCGTTGGTGAAGTTCAAGAAGCTCGCCGGCGGCGGCTACTTCAAGATCATCAACCGCGCGGTACCGGAGGCGTTGCGCGTCCTTGGTTACAGCGAAGCCGAAATCGCCGAGATCGAGGCGTATGCGGTCGGCCACGGCACGCATGAGCAATGCGCCGGCCATCAATCACACGACGCTCAAGGCCAAAGGCTTCACCGATGAGGCGATCGCCAAGATCGAGAAGGCGCTGCCGACCGCATTCGACATCAAGTTCGCGTTCAACAAATGGACCTTGGGCGAAGAGTTCTGCCGCGAGGTGCTCGGCATTGCGGCCGACGAGCTCGCCAAGCCGACCTTCGACATGCTCACTCACCTCGGCTTCACGCGGCGCGAGATCGATGCCGCCAACGTGCACGTGTGCGGGGCCATGACGGTCGAGGGCGCGCCCTATCTGAAGGCCGAGCACTATCCGGTGTTCGACTGCGCCAATCCGTGCGGGCGTAACGGCAAGCGCTATCTATCGGTCGAGAGCCACATCCGCATGCTGGCGGCGGCGCAGCCGTTCATCTCGGGCGCGATCTCCAAGACCATCAACATGCCCAACGACGCCGAAATCGAGGACTGCAAGGCCGCCTATCTCTTGTCCTGGAAACTCGCACTGAAGGCCAACGCGCTCTACCGCGACGGCTCCAAGCTCTCGCAGCCGCTACAGAGCCAGCTGATTGCCGACGAGGACGAGGACGACGACGTCGAAGTCTTTCTCGAGAAGCCGATGGCGGCGCGCGCCGCGGCGCTGTCCGAGAAGGTGGTGGAGAAGATCATCGAGCGCATCACCGTGATCCGCGAGCGCGAGCGCATGCCTGATCGCCGCAAGGGCTACACCCAGAAGGCGGTGGTCGGCGGCCACAAGGTCTATCTGCGCACCGGCGAGTATGACGACGGCCGGCTGGGCGAGATCTTCATCGACATGCACAAGGAGGGCGCGGCGCTTCGCTCCTTGTTGAACAACTTCGCGATCGCGGTGTCGCTCGGCCTGCAATACGGCGTGCCGCTCGAGGAATATGTCGACGCATTCACGTTCACCCGCTTCGAGCCGTCCGGCCCGGTGCAGGGCAACGACTCGATCAAATACGCCACTTCGATCCTCGATTACGTATTCCGCGAGCTCGCGGTGTGCTACCTCACGCGCTTCGATCTCGCCCATGTCGATCCGACCGAGACCAATTTCGATGCGCTCGGCAAGGGCGTGGAGGAAGGCGCGCCCTCGCCGAACTACGTGTCGAAGGGCCTCACGCGCTCGCGCACCGACAAGCTCGTCGTCATGCAGGGGGGCGCCGACCGCGCCACCGACAGAGCCGCCCCACCCTCCCCTGGATCGGCCGGCGCAGAAGGCGCCGGGCGGGGTGGGGCGACCAACATCACCGCCTTCGGCAGCAACCAGACCCGCGCCGAACTTTCCGGCGCCGCCACCGCGCTCAAGTCCGAGCCCGAAGCAAAGCTCTCTCCCGCGCAGGCGCTGGAGGCGCTCAACTGGACCGACGCGCGCTCGCACGCCAAGGCCGCAGCGGCCGAGAAACGCGCCGAGGCGCGCGCCAAGGGCTACGAGGGCGAGGCCTGCGGCGAGTGCGGGAATTTCACGCTGGTGCGCAACGGCACGTGCCTGAAGTGCGACACCTGCGGCAGCACGACGGGGTGTTCGTAGAGGTTACCATTCGGGAGACAGCAACGACAGACAAGGGCGGCTGTACGCCGCCCTTTACTCCGTTCTAAACGTGGCTGGCGCTATTCCCTCTACTACTCGTTCGCCGCTCTGCTCGCCGCAGCCAAGCCCAGCGAATTGTCGTCCGCGAGCAGTTCGTAGAACCCCTGGGCCAGCGCGAAATCGCTTTGCCGCCGCGCCAAAACCAAGCCTGCCATGAAGTTGGCGACGGGTCCAGGGATCAAGGACCCGGTCGTCGCGGGTGGTCTAGACAGCCTTCAAGTTCTGAGCGTTGGTCTTCCCGCGTTTCGGATCGGTCACCACGTCGAACGACACCCGTTGTCCCTCGTGCAGGGTCGTCATCCCGGCCTGCTCGACAGCGCTGATATGAACAAAAACATCTGACGCTCCGCCTTCGGGAGCGATAAAGCCGAATCCCTTTTGCGTGTTGAAAAACTTAACGGTACCGATGGTCATGGTAGTCTCCCTTTGCAGCGAGCCACAGACTATCCGGTCGGCGGCCGCAATACCATCCTCGATGGCGGATGTCGTGCACGGTCATGTCGGCCGGGCGCTTCCGATCGCGGATTCCTCGGCGCCATCGTTCTCGAGATTCCAGTGAAACGCTTCGGTACCGTCTCCGTTCAGGATACGGAAAGCGTCCGGTTCGTGCCGCAGGTCGATCGTGCGAAACAACACCCTCGCCCTACGCTTTGCCGCTTCGAGATCGGATGCCTCGATATTCTGCCGGTCGAGAACCTCGGCCGGGAGCCGCCCCTCATCGATCCCCGAGCGGGATCCCTTTTTGTGCAAACCGGAAGCCGCTCCGGACTTATTGCTTGCCGCGTTGTCCGATCGCGAACCGACGCCCTCCCGGGATCGGGCCCGGGGCAGGCTTTCGCCCGAAACCGCCCTGATAAACTCGATGGTGAACAGCATTGATCAGGGAGCAACCAACCCGACGCTTCTGTCAACCGGAAAGGCTCAAAAGCCGCCCAACGAGCCCAACTCACCGGTACGAGAGCAGTCGATCCGCTTTCTCCGTTAGGCCGGGCTCCTCGGCGTCCCCGCGCGGTTGCGCGCGCTGGGAGCGGCCCTGAATGTCATTCTTTCTCGAAGTCCTCATCGATGCTCACGTTTTCGTCGTTCGCCTCGTTCGCCGCCACGGCGCCTTCGTCGGGCGCATCGTCGGGAACGATCGCGGCTGGCGCTTGCGGCTTTGCCGGCACAGGTGCGGTTGGGACGTCCCACGGTCGTCGCGGCTTTGCCGATACGACCTTGGGCAGCTCAAACACGGTCTTGCAGGTCGGACAGACGATAGGGCTCTTGTGCAGGTCATAAAATTTCAAATTGCAGCTGCTGCAGATGCGTTTAGTGCCGAGTTCGGGTTTGGTCACGTCGGTTGCCTTTGCCCCTGTGGGTTATGGTCTTGCGTGCGCGGGCGCAACATAGAGCATCGACATGCATTCTCCTAATCGAACACCGACCGCCGCTACGCGAAGGCCTTCCCCAAAGCCGCCATGGGTGTCGGGTGCGGTTCAATCGACATAAAATCACGTCGCCGGTTTTGGTGCCTCCTGCGCAGCGCCAACCCCGATCTGGGGCTGTAGCGGATCGGGGCCGAACCGGTTTGGTCCGACGGTGCCGCGCAGAAAACCAAGCTCCACCAGGCCCCAAATCAAAAGGACGAGCCCGATAAGTTCCATGACGGCGCCCGATGTATCGTCGGCGCCCTTTTCCGCGACGCTCCCGAGCACGGACGGCGCGACATAGAACACGAGGATCCACCACCCGCTCTTGTTGCGATCATGAAGCCGTTTGACGCCGATCGCGAAGCCAGAAACCCAGCTCGCGATCGCAATACCAACGACGACGATGAACAAGACCACGTAATCCAGGATCATATGCACAAACTTGCCGGCGTCCTCGGGGCCCGGCAGCTTGCCGTCCGTCACATTCAAACCCAGAATGGCGAGAACCGCCCCGATCAACACGATCGCGGCGATTGCCCAGAACACAATCCATAGAATCAACAACAGCCAATATTTCGCCCGGTTGATGCGCCCGCTGAAACCGAAAAACAGATGAAGCCAGCCCATAGCAGGTTGCCTCCGGTGTAAGTCGGCACATTATAGCGTATGTTCTGTTCATGTTGATCCACTATCTCCGGCGTCGGCGTCCCCGCGCGCAAACGCGGTGTGCCCCGTCCCGGCGATTTCGCTTGGCAAGGCACGGGCCGTGCTCCCGCGCCGCCAGCGGCGCGTGGACCATCAAATCCGGCGATGACGCGGACAGTGAATTGATTTCGGTGAAGAATCCAATGCGCCTTCCCAGGATCAGAACGGGCCTCACATCGGGGGTTTGAAGTTCCTGATCCATTGCGGCAAGCTCGCGTCGGAACGTCGAATCCAAAAGCCGCGCGAGGATCCCATGTTTGCCGGTGCCCCTTCGACTCCGAAGTTCGCGCTGCGTGTGCCACAACGCGTTGCAAATCTCGCCATCGGGGCATTGGTGGTCGCCGCTCTCATGTCCGGCGTCGGCATCGCGTCCGTGCGGCCGGCCGTCGCCGCGGAGCCCTATTGTCCGAACCCGGCCCACGCCGCCCCGGCAAAGGTCCCGCCGGACCTGGTCGCCGCCGTGGCATACGCCTTCGCCCTCGACAGCGCCTCGCTTGGCGTAGCGTTCGTGCGATGTGCTGGGCGTAAGCTCATGGGGTGCTTCGTCGGCGCCAATCTCGTCTGCGACAAGGCCGAGACGCGTCGCGCGCTACCGGGCGCGACCGCCTGGTGTCGCGAGAATCCGGGATCGAACGTCATCCCGATGTCGGCAACCGGTCACGCCACGATCTACGCCTGGTCCTGCAATGGCCGCCGCGCCGTCGCGGGAAAAGCCCTGGTCACCGTCGATCCGCAAGGATACATCGCCGACAATTGGAAAAACGTCCGCTGACGGCTGATGCGATCAAACGCGCAAACACCAGGACGAAACACCCACAGGGTTTGCGCTCCCACTGCGTAGGACTTAGGATTCCGTTTCGATGTCAGCCTCTCCATTCAATCCGTTTGCGAGGTTCGCCGCGCAGTTCCGGCTTGCGGGCCCAATCCAGCTCGACCGCTGTCCCGTCTGCGGCAGCCTTGAATTCGGCCGGCTTTGGCAACTGCCGCAGACGCGCTTGAGCAAGACCGCTCATATCGATTCACCTGGCAGTGACATCGATCAACTCTATCTGGACTATCTGCCCACGCTGAAGGTGCCCCAGGATATATTCTGTTATGACATTTGCGCGCGGTGCGAGTCGGTCTTTCGCAATCCGAAAGACGACGATCATGCAACTTACGTGCACGACACCAGCAAGGTGGCGAGATTCAAGCGCCAAGGCGCGAGCGAGTTTCTCGGGGCGGCCAAGACTTACCAGAGCTATTTTCCCGACAACACGCAAACGGTCGTGGACGCGGCCTGCGGCGCCGGCCAAGTTCTGTCGTTGTTGAAGGAACTGCGGCAACCACCAAAACTGATCGGGCTGGAGATGTCTGCGCCGTCTGTCGACTTTATCGCGTCGGAACTGGGCATCGAATCACACCTGGTCGACCTGGATCGCGACGATCTGGACAGCATCGTTGCGCCGGGTTCTGTGGATTTCGTGGTCTTCCAGGAGGCGTTTGAGCATGTCCGCGACCCGATCGTCGTCCTTCGAAAACTCTTGCGCATGCTCCGCTCCGGTGGCCGCCTGCATTTCACCGCGCAGCGTTATGGCGAGGACAATGAGCTGCAGATCAGGGTCGGAGAACCGATCTTCATCAGCGACCAAACCGTCAAATACATCGTCGGACAGCTCGACGCCAAAGTTTACGAGCAAAAGAAGGATATCAAATTCCGCATCGTGCTGGAGAAGAACTGAAGCCGGCAAGACCACATTGGGCGGTCAGCTTCACTTTGAGGCGTCAGCGAGCGTGTTGATGTAGATCAACGCATGGAAACGCAGCCAGTTCATGCTGTGCACTATCGCTCGCTCAGGGGTCGCCAATGGATCAGAGGCCAAACTCACCGCAAGTTTACGTTTGCCCCAAACATCCTGACGTACGTCTGCCGAGCCCCGGGGAATGCCCGACGTGCGGAATGGCCTTGCGGCCCGAGAGCACGTGGTTCGGCTTGCTTCGACACGTGTTCAGCAGCCCGTTGCACCTTGCGATCATGGCTCTCGTCACGCTAGCGGCCATAGCCGCTGTCATGGTGCTGCTGACACGCTACGCGCGGTAAGAGACCGTTACTGCGTTCAAGGCGGCCCCCCCCCGCAGTAGCGCCGCGCGTGGTTCTTGCGCCGCTCCTTGAAACCATCCACGCTCAACCACCTTCACCGACCAACCACCCCAAGGACTTTCGATGGATCTTCTCCGGCATTCGGCAATCACCTGTTTCGCGCTGCTCGCGTGCGCCCTCTCTGCACCGGCCGTGCATGCGCAGTCCGGACCAGTCAAGATCGTGGTCCCCTACACACCCGGCAGCGGCCCTGACATCCTGTCGCGGCTGATGGCGAATGAGATCGGCCGTGCACAGGGGCTGACCGTGCTGGTCGAGAACCGGCCCGGCGGCGGCACGCTGGTCGGCACTGAGCTCGTCGCGCGCGCCGATCCCGACGGCAACACGGTGCTGCTCGTCGGCAATTCGTTCGCCGTCAACCCGGCGCTCAAGAAAGGCAGTTACGATCTCACGAGTTTCGCACCGGTCTGCTATCTCGCATCGACCCCGCTCGTGTTGGTGGTCAAGGGCGATTCCCCCTATCGCACCCTCGCCGATCTCCTCGCTGCGGCGCGCGCCAAACCCGGCGAATTGTCGCTCGCGAGCGGTGGCCCGGCCTCGGCCCTGCACGTGGCCTTCGAGGTCGTGCGCCGCGCAGCCGACGTCACCATGACCTACGTGCCCTATGGCGGCACCGCGCCGGCGATCAACGCCCTCATGGGCGGACACGTGACGTCGGTTTTTGCCGACTACCCGACGGTGGTGGCGCAGCTCAAGTCGGGAACGCTGCGCGCCCTCGTGACCACCTCGCCGGCGCCGGTGCCCACGCTCCCCGACGTGCCCACGCTCGCGCAAACCGGGCTTTCAAAATACGAGGCCGAGATCTTCTACGGCATCGTTGCACCGGCGAAGACGCCGCCCGACGTGTTGGCACGTCTCGCAGATTGGTTTCGCACAGCGCTCGGCGCGCCGGAGATGGACCAAAAGCTCGCCGCGCAGGGACTCTTTCCGGTCGGGCGCTGTGGGCCGCCGTTCGGCGACTTCCTGCGCGCGCAGGTCGAGGACTATGGCCGTATCATTCGCGAGGCCGGGATCAAGGCGGAGTGATGTTACGAGAATTCACTCCGGCCTGATGCCGGCATCCTTCACGACTTTCCCCCAATATTCGACCTGCTGTTTAACGAGGGCGCCGTAGCTTTCCGGCGTCCCGCCGACCGGCACGGCGCCGATCTTGACAAATGCGTCCTTGACCTTCTGCGTGGTCAGCACCTTGTTGATCGCGCCGTTGAGCCGCATGATGATGTCCTCGGGCGTCCCGCTCTTTACTGAAAGCCCGATCCATTCTTCGACAACCAGATTTGGAAACCCCTGCTCGACCACACTGGGGACGTCCTTCAACGCATCGATCCGCTTCGGCGCCGTCACAGCGAGCGCGCGCAGCTTGCCGGCCGCGATCAAATCGACCACCGGCAGCGTGGTGATGAACATGAACTGGTTGGTGCCGTTAAGCAGATCGGCGATCGCATTGGAAAAGTTGGTCGGATAGGGAACGTGGGTCGCGCGTAGGCCGTTCTGCAGTTTGAACAGCTCGCCGGTGAGATGCGCGGGTGTGCCGGCGCCACCGGACGAAAACGTGAGCTTGTCCGGCTGGCTCCTGATCAGAGCGACCAAGTCCGCGATCGAATTGGCCGCAACGGATGGGTTGACGACCAACACATTGTAGGAGGCGGAAAGCCGGATCACGGGCGCGAAATCGGTAATCAGGTTGAACGACATGTTGGCGAGCATGGTCGGCGCGGACGCGATCGGCATCGCCTGGGCAAATATCGTATAGCCGTCGGCGGGACTGCGCAGCACCTCGGCACCGGCCAAGGTTTGGATCGCGCCCGGCTTGTTTTCGATCACGAAGGTCCAGCCTTCCGACTCGGTCACCGCATTGGCAACCACGCGCGTCACAATATCCGGCGGCGTGCCGGGACCGCCCGGAACCAGAATGCGGATGTTGCGCGACGGAAACGACTGAGCGATGGCCGCGGTCACGACCACACAAGCTGCGAGCATGGTAAGGAGTGACGTCAGCAGATAGCGATTCTTTTGGTTGATTGTCATTGTGATTTCCCCGTGGAAGAGTGGAATTTATCGCACTCGAGGGCGGTTGTCGTCGCGCATGCGACGGGACTACGCTCTGTGGCGAGGGCGGCATCATGACGCGCGAGGAGCTGATGACACGAAAGACCTGGGAGCCTGCCTTCCTTGCCGGGCTGACGCTCTTGATTGCCATTCACCTGCCGGCCGCGACTTTGGCGCAGGACGGACCGGATCGGGTCACCGGGTTTCCGCGCAACCCGATCCATGTCGCAGCCTGGCCGGGCGGCAAAAAGGTCGCCGTCAGCTTCGCGTTGTTCGTCGAGGAGTTCGGCTTCGGTCAGGGCCCCACATTGCGCCCGGAAATGGTAACCCGCAGCCCTGACCTCGTGAACGAGGCGTTCCGCCAATACTCGATCGACTGGGGCAACGCGCGCGTCGGCCGGCTATTCAAGGAGCTCAACGTTCCGCTCAGCATCGCCTTGAACGCCGAATTTCCCGGCAAGCAGCCGGCAGCCTGGAAGGAGTTCCGCACTGCCCAGCCGACCGCGCCGGTCATGGCCCACGGCATGAACAACACCAACAACCAGCTGCCGCTCGGACGCGGGCTCGCCGAGCAGAAAGCCTATGTCCGCCGCACGCTGGACCTGATCGCGAGCGCGACCGGGGTGCGGCCGACCGGCTGGTCCTCGCCGAGTGTCTATTCCAATGCCGACACCATGCAGGCGATCGCCGCCGAGGGCATCACCTACACCATCGATCAGATGGATTCCGACATCATTTCGCGGTTGAAGACGCCGGACGGATCGCTGGTGCTGCTGCCCTATCCGACTGTGACCGTCGACATGGGGCAGTTTCTGGCGCGCATGAAAGGGCCGAGCGAACTCGAGACCTTGTGGCTGGACTATGTGCTGGAGCTCGCGCGCGAGGCGCGCGCCGACCCGACCCGCGAGGCGACGACGGTGGTGATCGGCATCCACCCGTTTGTGGTGGGCACGCCGGACGGCGCGGCCGCCATGCGGCGGGTGCTCGTGCGTCTCCAGAAGGAGGATGCGGTCTGGCTCGCCGACACGGACATGATCCTCAAGGCGGCCGGCGGGAAGTGATCGGCGTGTCCGCCAGTTCCGACTGACGTCAATCTGCTTTCAGCTCTGTCAAAAACTCGGCGCACGCCGCGGTCAAGCTGGCGCGTTTGCGCGGCGCCTGGTCGAGCACGAGCAGGCCCTGCCCAAAGATGAAGGCGTAGAAAAGAACGGCGCGCGCCTGCGCCTCTTCGGGCGCGAGTCCGAGCTCGCGATAGAGCTGGGCGACGTTCTTCAGGCGCGCCGCATCGACGCTGGCGACCGCGGCGAGCGCCCCCCGGTCGGCGCGCGACCATTGACGAATCGCCAGTTCGATCGCCATCCCTTCCGGGTTGAGCCGTTCGGAATAGAGCCGGATCACCGATCTCAGCCGGTCGCGCGGGCTCTCGTCGCCGAGCGCGGTCTGCGCTTCGACCGCCGCGATGCGCGCGCGCGTCCACGTCTCCAACAGGGCGTCGAGCAGCGCCCGGCGATCCTTGAAGCGCCGGTAGAACCCGCCCTTGGTGATGCCGAGCCGCGCGGCCAGCACCTCGACCCGCACGCGTTCGACACCGCCCTGCCCGATTTCCTTGAGGGCCGCCTCGATCCACATGTCGCGCCCGCCCGAACCCGTCATTCGTCACCTCACGACTTTGCGATACGGTGCCGTATTGACAAACCGGCCGGCCGTGGTAGCGTTTTGATACGCTACCGTATCAAGAACGCGACTGGGCGCAAAGCCCTGCCTGGAGAGCTGGCGGCCGCTGCTCGGAAAGCCATTTTCGGACCTCGTGCACGTACGCCGCCCCGGCGCCGCCGAAGGAGGAAACCTCGACAATGGAACCGCAACACCAGATCGATCTCTTGAATCGGCTGCTGCACTACGTCGAGACCAGAACGACGTACCTCGCCGATGCGCCGTGGCGTAACGACGTATCGGTCTATACCGCACCCGATCATTTGGCGCGCGAACAGCAGATCTTGTTTCGCCAACATCCGATCCTGATGGGCTTCGCTTCGGAGTGGGGGATGCCCGGCGCGTTCCGCACCGACGATCTTGCCGGCGTGCCGATCCTCGTCGTACGCGGCCGCGACAACCAACTGCGGGCCTTTCTCAACGTTTGCCGTCACCGCGGCGCTCAGGTGGCCCAAGGCTGCGGCGAGGCGCGCGTCTTTTCATGTCCCTATCATGCCTGGACCTACGACCTCGCGGGGCAGGTGACCGGTATTCCGCACGAGCACTGCTTCCCGGAAGTACGTAGCGAGCGGCCGTCGCTCACGGCGCTGCCGTTATGCGAGAAGCATGGGCTGGTGTGGGTGATCCCGACGCCGGCCGCGGACGGTGCGACCGGCTTCGACATCGACCCGTGGCTCGGCGGGCTCGGACCCGAGCTCGGATCGTATGGATTCGAATCCTGGGTGTTCTACGACAAGCGCGTGATCCCCGAGACCATGAACTGGAAGATCATCGTGGATACGTTCCATGAGGGCTATCACATCGGCTTTCTGCACCGGGAGTTGCTGCGCTCGATCCTGCACGGCAACGTTGCGGACTTCGAGCCGTTCGGGCGCAATCATCGCCTGACCTTCCCGCGCAAGAAGCTTGAGCGCCTGAGGACCGAGCCGCAAGAGAGCTGGGACCTGATGTGGAACACGACACTGATCTACTCGCTGTTCCCCAACACGGTGTTGATGGTGCAGGGCGATCACGTCGAGCTGTCGCGCATCTTCCCCTGCGACGGGCGCGTCGATCGCGCCGTCATGGAGCTCGGACTCTACGTCCCCCGCGCGCCGGTCACGCAGGAGGAACGCACCCATTGGGACAAGAACATGCAGCTCGTCCTCGACATTGTCACCGGCGAAGATTTCCCGGCCGGCCGCAGCATCCAGCTCGGGCTCACGTCGGGCGCGCAGTCGCACACGGTGTTCGGCCGCAACGAGCCCGCCATGATCCATTATCATCAGGCGATACAGGCCGCGCTCGGGTCGCCGCTTGCGCATGACATGCGCGTCGCAGCCGAATAGGCTCAGGACAACGGGTTCTTACCGATCGGCCAAGGCCAGCCTGGCGCCGAGCGCGACAAACGCGCCCGCAAAGGCGCGGCGCAGCCAGGTCAGGACACGCGGACGCGAAATGACGTGGGTGCGGATGGACGCAGCAAACAGCCCATAGCCGACGAACACCACGAAGGTCATCAGCATGAACGCGACGCTCAGCAGCAGCATGCGCGAGAGCGGATGCGGCTCGGTCGCGCTCACGAATTGCGGCAGGAATGCCAGAAAGAAAATCGAAAGCTTTGGATTGAGGATGTTGATCAGGATGGCGGTGACGGTCACCTGCAGGGCCGAGCGCGCGCCAACCTGGTTTTCGACTCGCAGCGCGCCATGCTCCTTGAGCGCGTTCCAGGCCATATAGAGGAGATAGGCGACGCCGAGGTACTTGAAGGTGTGGAACGCAAGTGCGCTCGTGTGCAGGAGCGCCGCCAGCCCGAGGATCGCGGCCGCCATGTGCGGCACGATCCCGAGCGTGCAGCCGAACGCCGCGACGATGCTCGCGCGCGAACCGCGCGACAAGCCGGCCGCCAGCGTATAGAGTACGCCGGTCCCGGGCGACACGATGACGATCAACGATGTGATCAGGAATTCGATGGTCATCAGTGGCCCCCGGTCATGCGCACGTTATGCTCTCGGCTCGCAACGCTCAGGCTTCTCCGTGACTGCCCTCCTACGTCATGCTCCGCGAACGCAGGCCATGACACTGGTAGGCTTGTCGCATCGTTGCCCATTGGACAAGCCCGAAGGTGGCGGCGAAGAGCTCGGCGATGACGCGGAGTGGTGCAACTCAAATCGATCGAAACCTAAAAAAACCCCACCGACTCGCAGCCCGTACCGGCTTTGAAGCTGCCCTTGGTGCGCCGGCTCGGAATGTCGATGACGTGCACGGACCCGTCGCCCTGACAGGCGACAAACAATTCATCGCCGCGAAACGCCATGTCCATCGGTTGATTGCCGACCTTGATCGCGGTCTGCGTGCGAAACGACGGGTCGACCAGGCTCACGGTATCGCTCCTGAGACTGGTGACACCGATCAGGCTGTTGTCGGGGCTATAGCGGGCGATTTGCGCGGCCTGCGGAACGCCATCGAGGCGCACCGTATCGACGACGCGTTCAGCCGCCGTGTCGATCAGAAACAGGGTCGGCTCCTCGTCGTCAACCGCGACCACGGTACGGCCGTCAGCCGAGATGGCGATGCCCGCCAGCGGACGTGGGGTTTTGATCTTGCCCAGGAGCTTGCGGGTCGCAAGATCGATCACTGAGACCGTGCCGTCCTCCTCGTTCTCGGTGTAGAGCCGCCGGCCGTCCGGCGAAATGATCAGGCGGTGGCCATTGGTCGAGCCGGAATTGATGGCCTCGACGACCTTGTGGGTCGCGCGGTCGATAACCGCCACCACGGCGCTGTTCTCGCAAGTAATGTAAATCAGGCCATCGGGCGCGAGCTTCAACGTATGCGGCGCAATATAGGGCCGCAGATCGATATCGCCGACATGGGCGCGCCGGACAAGATCGATGATGCACAGGAGATGGCCGGGATTCGGATTACGCCCATGGATGCCATCGCCAAAGATCGGCACATAGGCGAGCCCGGTTTCCGGCACGACCAGCAACTCGTGGACAGTCCGCGGAAAGCCGTCGATCACAACCTCGGTCTCGTAGGTCGCAGGATTAAGAAACAGAACCTTCCCGCCCATCTTGTCGACGGCGATCATTCCGTGGGCGTTGTCGGCGTTAGCCATTGTGGTTTTCCCCCTCACTTGTCGGACGGTTAAGTGTAGCGCCGTTTCCGCACGAAAGGCACATCGTGCGATCCGACATATGATGAATCTGAAGATCGCGCCGGAGTCCAGATCAACGCGTCGTAGGCGAACTCACCATCGGAGCTGAAATAAACGTCCGCCTGCATGCCGACCGCCAGCGGTCCCGGGTCGGTCAGATCGACCATCACATCGGCCACATCGATGTCAGTCAGCTTGTTACGCTGGCCCTGCGAGCTCAGGCGCCCGGGCCCGACATAGCGGGCAATGGAACGCACGCGCCCCTCGAACTCCCGGTCGGGAAATGCGTATGCGCGCACCACGACCCGCTGACCAACGCGCACCTTGGCAAAATCGTGCTCGTCGAGCTCCGCTCGCACGCTCAGACCCGACAGGTCGCCCAGCAATACAAGCCATTGGTCCGGCGACGGAATGGCCATCTCGCCCACTCTGGCGCGGAGCTGCAGCACATTGCCCGCAATCGGGGCACGGATCCTGGTCTTCTGCAGTGCCACCTGGGCCAGCATTAGATCGGCCCGCGCGGCGCTGAGCTCGCTCTCCTCGCGGGTCGGAAGGCCCGCATCGTCCTTGACCCGGCGCAGCGCCTCCTGCTTCTGTCGAAGCTGATCCTGGGCGCGCGCGAGCGCGGAGCGCGCGGAGCTCAAGGCCGCATCCTCGACCGCCGTCGGCATCGTGTCGCGAGGTGTCGAAATGATATCAAGCCCATCCCACGCCTGCGCCACCGCTCGTGCCGCATCGGCGACGTTGTCCTCGGCGCGGCGACGATCGGCTGGTCCCTTTCGTCTTTGATCGTCGGCAACACGCTCACGTGCGGCAACCTGTGCTTCAGCACCGGCCAGCCGGGCCAAGGCCTCCTCATCATCGAGGCGAACCAGCAATTGGCCGGCAAATACCTTGTCGTTGGTCTTGACCCGGACTTCCGCAATTCGTCCCGCCACGCCGGCGACAACTCGCACATCCGGGGTGCGCGGCTCGATCCGGCCAGGAGCGGTCGCGTCCCATTTGCGCGCTGGCGAATTGGATCGGGTGGGAGGACGCTGGTCCTGTGCGCGCACACTCGACGGCAATGCGCAGGCCAACGCAACGGCGGTCGCTGCCATCGCCGGCAACGCGTATCTGATCCAGTTCCATATAAGCGTCGACGCCATCGTCACCTCGCGCGTGCGCATTGATATGCAAAAAGCCCTTCAGCGTGGTTACTCACCCACCACGACATTGAAGCGCTTTTCGCCCAGCTTGCGGCCTTGATAATAGAACTCGAACACCCAGGTCCCGGGCACCAACTCCCAGGTTTCCTCGAAGGTGTAACTGCGAAACGTAGTCTCCCCGATGATCGCGGTGCGGGTGAATTGATTTTCGTAGAATTTCTCCCCCTTGGGGTTGACAACGCCCTGCGGCGGAAACCGCGTAAGCCAGTCGAGCGTCACGACCTTGCCTTTCGGCTGCCCAACCACGAGGTATTTGATTTCAAACCGCTGCCCGATACGGGCCGAAACGGTTTCGGTCTGTTTGACGAGCTTATACCCCGCGAGCGTGTTGACGTAGCCTGAAGCGGTCCGGTCGTCTTTACCCTTCTGGGTAAACTTGGCGGTATAGACCCCAAAATCGAGAACGTTGATCCGGTCGACCTGAGGCGCCTGCGCACCTGCGGTCGCCGAGACCATCGCAAGCACGGCTGCGCAAAGCAAAACCCGCATTTCGTCGCTCTCCGGTGGTGGTGATGTTGCACTCTATAGCCGCCATCCAGTCGAGGCCAGCGCGCGGCCGTGCGGCCTAGAACACTCTTCACATTCAACCTGTCGCTGGCTCGCTTGGCGCAACTATTGCTTTGGTATCCCGTACCTTGTCCACGAGCCGTCCATCTTCGATCAGCACGATGCGATCGGCGAACGGCAGAACGCGTGGATCGTGGGTGACGACGAGCACCGTGCGCAACGGGTCCTTCGCGATTTGGGACAGCAGCGACATGATCGCGAGCCCGTTGGCACTATCCAACGCCGCAGTCGGCTCGTCGGCGAGGACAGCGGCGGCATTTCCGACAATCGCACGCGCGATCGCGACCCGCTGCTGCTCGCCGGAGCTCAGCTGGCTGGGAAATGCGTTGATCTTGTGAGCAAGGCCGACGGTCGTCAGGGCGTCAATCGCCTTCGCGTGGGCGCGCCAAGCCCGCTCGCCGCCCATCTCGAGCGCCAGTCTGACGTTCTCCACCGCCGTCAGCGTGGGAAACAGATGATAGGATTGGAAGATGAAGCCGACATGGCGGCGCCGCAGATCGGCGAGCTTCTCGGGACGGACTCCGGATGTCGTCTGGCCGAGCAGCCGGACGCTGCCGCTCGTCGGCGTCAGCATGCATCCAAGCACGGTCAGCAAAGTCGTCTTGCCGCTGCCGGACGGCCCCATGAGCAGCACCAATTCTCCGCCGGAGAGCGACAGACTGACGCCGCGCAGGGCCGCAACGCGCCCTGCCCCGGTGCCCAGATATTTGACGACGTCACTCGCCTCGATCACCGGTTCGGTCATCGTGCCAGGACCGTCACAGGATCAACCCGAGTCACCACGACGATCGCCGAAATCGCCGATATGACGCTCATGGCTACCGTCAGGATGAACAGGCCCAGCATCAACGTGGGGGTCATAACAATCGGCAGTGCCGTCTCGGTACTGCCGCGCGCAAGCGCCAAGCCGACGCCAGCCGCAATAGCGAAGCCAATGATGGCGCTCAGCAGCGCCTGAAAGAGGATGACCTTGTAGAGGTAGCGACGCGAGGATCCCATGGCCCGCAGCGTGGCAAACTCGCTAAGATGGTCTTTGGTGCTGGAATAAAGCGTCTGTGCCACGATAACGGTGCCGACCACGATTTCCAGCACCGCGCTCCCGAACAGCGCAGCGCCGGCGCCGGTCCCGAACAGCCAATAGGACCGACTGCGGCGGCGAAACTCTTCGGACGTAATGATTTCGAGGTTGGGAAGGGCGGCCGCAAGCTGCTGGCGAACGTCGCCCACGTTCGCGCCCGGCGACGTGCGCACCAGAAAATAGGTTGCGGACGACGGCGGAGCTCCGATATAGGCCCGCGCCCGCTCGATCGACGTGAACACGTAGGGTGTCGTGGTGAACGACCTTATGCCCTTGGTGACCGCTGCGACGCGTGCCTTCTTGTCTCCGATCTCCGCATAGTCGCCCAACCCGGCGACTCCAAGCCGGTCGAAATAGGAACGGTCCACCGCGACGGCCTGCGGCCCTGCGAGATCGTCGATCGTTCCCTCGATGAGATTCCAGGGCTGCAATCCACCCGCCCCTGGCTGCGTACCGATGAGAAAGATGGGTGTCAGCGACTTGCCGTTCGGTTTGCGCCAGTAGGTGAAGCCAATGATCGCTGGGGTGACATCCGCAACCCCTGGAACCGCCAATGCCCGAAACCGCTCGCGGCCGTCCAGCAATGCAGTCGCCTCGAAGCTCTTGGTCTCGGCGGGCGCGATCCAGAGGTCGGCCTGGGCGTGATCGATCATGGTCGTCACCATGCGTTCAAACCCCAGAAACAGCCCAAGTTGCACCGTGAACAGAACGACGGAGAAGATGATCCCGACCAGTGTAGCGATCAGTCGAATGCGGTCGTGAAACAGATTGCGCGACGCAAGCGTCAAAGTAATAGGTGTAAATCGACCAATCTCCATCGCATGTCCCTTGGTGAACAATCAGCCCAGCAGCACGATCAGCCAACCGTGGTGCGCATCAGCCGAGTTGCGGGGCGACGGGTCCGGTTCTCGGACCATTGTGGTTGCATGAGTGTTGGAATGATAAGATATTTGCATGGGCTGTTGGGCGGCCGACGCCGCCGCAATAAATGCGGCCCGCACGAGGGGCAACGCGGGTATGCATGGCTCGAGTACGGCGCTGAGCAATCTGCGCGCCTTCGTCATTCTGATCGTGGTGGCGTTCCATTCTGTGCTCGCCTATCAGGGCCACTCGCCCGCCGCGTCGGCGGCGTTTGACGATCCGCCGTATCTCTGGCTCGCGACCCCCATCATCGACAGCGATCGCTGGTTTGGTTTCGACCTGTTCTGCGCTTTCCAATACGACTACTTGATGCATTTCATGTTCTTCCTGTCGGGCCTGTTCGTCTGGCCGAGCCTCAAGCGCAGGGGGAGCGGACCGTTTCTGTATGAACGTTTCATGCGCCTTGGGGTGCCGTTCGTGCTCGGCGTCTACCTGCTGATGCCGATTGCGCACTATCCTGTATACCGGGTCACGGCCACCGATCCGAGTTGGTCCGCCTTCTGGCAACATTGGACGGCGCTGCCGTTCTGGACAAGCGGGCCATTGTGGTTCCTCTGGTTCCTTCTGGTGCTCAACGCGATCGCCGCCGGACTCTACCGGATTGCGCCGGCCACCGGCGAATTTCTCGGGCGCCTGTCGGCAGCCGGCAATGCCTACCCGGGCCGCTACTATTTCGGGCTGGTGGCGATTTCGGCGCTGGCCTATTTGCCGCTCGCGGCCGTGTTCGCGCCGTGGGACTGGGTCCGGTTCGGTCCGTGGCCGTGGGAATGGGTCCGCCTCATTCCGTTCAACTTTCAGCCGAGCTATGCGCTGCACTACCTGGTGTTCTTCTTCGCCGGCCTTGGCATCGGCGTCGGCGGGCTGGAGAACGGTTTGCTCGGACAGGCCGGTGCACTGGCGAAGCGCTGGCGGATGTGGGTCGCCGCCGCGTTCGGAACTTTCCTATTGTGGATCATACCGACGGCGCTGGTCTTCCAAGGCGATGCGGTGCCGGGATTGAAGACGATCGCGGATCTTGGCTTGGTGCTGGCAACAGCGGCGAACTGTTTCGCCTTTGCGGCGGTGTTCGTACGCTTCGGCACCAAGCGCTGGCCGGTGGCCGACAGCCTCTCGGCAAATGCCTACGGCATTTATCTCATCCACTACGTGTTCGTGACCTGGCTGCAGTACGCCTTGCTCGGGGTGGCGTTGTTCGCCGTTGCAAAGGCCCTGATCGTCTTCAGCGGGACGCTCATGCTAAGCTGGGCGGCGAGCGCGGGTATCAGCCGGCTTCCGATCGGCGCGCGGCTGATCGGCACCGAACCGCGCCGAGTGGCACAGGCTAGCCGAGCCAACGCGCCGGCGGAATGACGCTGGGGCCGACTTTCAGTACAACTTGTAGAGGATTTCCGAGCCGTCGCTTGCGATAAGACTGGCTTTCACGAGGCGCGCCTGCTCGTCGTACCAGACATCCTGCGTCCATTTGCTTTTGAGAGTGTAATGGCGCGCCTTCATGACGCGCGACTTTATGGTCAATTGCTTCGAACCATGATCGACGACGGACAGAGGCAGGATTGCTCCGTCCTGTTCGTCCAGCATCATTGAACGGCTCAAAAGTTCCGGGTTCCACAGACTTCCGGGCATGATGGTGCGGTCCGCACGAACGACCTTGCCATCGGCGCGAACCTCCATACCGTTCGGCGTTTCGATCACCGACACCTTGTGCCGCGTGCCGTTGTTATCGGTGCTCGAATTCAGCGCTACAAGGCGACCGTCGACCCAGCGTTCCATCGCCGTATGCTGGAGACGATAGGCGGTAACGAACAGAACCTTGACCTCGAGATCGGTCGCGATCTTGACCGAGGTCTCCGGCCCGGATCGATTAATTTCGAGCGCATGGGTGCCGATTTGCTCTCCATTGCGCACGATCGCGAACCGGATCGATTCTGCGTAAGCCTGCGCGCCGGTGGCGAGCAGCACGACACCGACCACCCCTGCCAATAGCTTCATGCATTGCTCCTTCCGGGGCGGTACCGTCACGCGGCCGTCATATGCGCCAGAAGTCCCCCAAGCCCCGAATTGCCTGTATCGGCAGCAAATTTGTCGTTCATTTGGCGATATCGGGAATAAATTGGGCGCGATCGGGACAAGGGCATCCGACTAGCGGCTTGCGTGCAGACCCAGCAGGTACTGGCCCGCGACCTCAAAGTTCCATTGGTGGGCCTGGACCTGCTGCGACACGGTATGCATGTCACGAAACCGACGCTCAAAATCCTGACTTTCGAAGATCGCGGTTGCGCCAGCCGCCCGATAAGCGGTGTCGACGACCTCGCGGGCCTGCCCGATGACATAGGTCGAGGCCAAGCGCATGAGAGCACACTGCGCCGGGGTGAAACCGCCCGCGGCCGCATCCCAGGCCTCGCGCAGGGTCTCGAACAGATAAGCTCGCGCGGCCCGCAACCGCGCCTCCGCCACCGCTACCTCGGATTGCACCACGGGATCGTCGCGCAACAACAGCCCCGAGACGCGTGGCGCCTTTACGGCTGCCAGGCGAACGAATGCGTCAAGGGTCGCCCGCGCAATACCAAGTGCAACGGCGGCGAAGCTCAACCCGAAGATGTTCAATAGTGGGAAACTGTAGAGCGGTCCCGGCTCGCGCCGTTCGGCGGTTGAATCACGCGAAAACGAATAAGCCTCCGGAACAAACAAATCGGTGACCGCGTAGCCGTGGCTGCCGGTTCCGCGCAGGCCGATCACGTCCCACCCCGGATTGATCACGGCGCTCGACTTGGGAAAGAACAGCGTGCGCTCGCGCAGCCTGCCGTTGGCCGCGCCATGCGGCGCGCCATCGCGGCCGTAGATGGCGCAGTGGGCGGCAAGCCAGGTCGCATGCGTGATCCCGCTCGCAAACGGCCAGCTGCCAGTAACGCGAAAACCGCCGTCAACCGCGATAGCCCGTGCCTGCGAGCCCGGCGGCCCCGACGCAATCACGGCGCGCGGGTCGCCAAAAATCTCGCGCGCGACCCCGGGCGCCAGGAAGGCGGCCGCGAGCGAGGAACCCGACGCCTGCGCCATGCACCAAGCCGTGCTGGCGTCGGCCGTGGTGACTTCCTCGATCGCCTGGAGGTAGACGATCGGTTCGACCTCCTCACCGCCATAGGCGCGCGGCGTCAGAAGCCGAAACAGGTGCGCCGCGTGCATGGCGTCGATGATCTCGGCCGGGATGGCGCGTTCCCGTTCGATCCGCGCCGCCGCGGCGGCGATCATCGGCGTCAGCCGGCGCGCGCGTTCGACGCAATCACCTGGCGGCGGATGATCGGAAGACCGTTTCAGCATGACAATATCGTCACAGCGCCGGTTGCGGCGCGCCGAACTCAACGAGCGCGCCAACCTCGGCCAGGGCGGTTTCGACGACGCGTCGCTCGTCGGCGGTGAGCGCTGCTTGCGGCGCAACCGGGTCTCCCACCCGATATCCCTGTGTCTCCAGTCCGGCCTTGATGCAAGCCGCAAGGTTGAAGCGAGCGAACACTTCGTTGACGCGCCAAAGCCGCCGCTGCAGCTCCATCGCCTGCGCCCACTTGCCAGCGCGGCAGAGCTCGTAGAGCCGCACGCTCTGACGCGGGATGACACAGGCTGGACCTGCCATCCAGCCGACGCCACCGATGAGCATGACGCAGACCGGAATATGCGCGGAGGCTGAGAACACGGACAGCTCGCCTCCGCAGCGATTCATGATCGACAGCAGTCGCCCGGTATTGGTCGAGGCATCCTTGATATAGCGGATGCGGGGATGCCGACTGAGTCTTTCGATCACATCGAGCGAGAGATCGCTGCGTTGAAATTGCGGATTGGTGTAGAGCACGATCGGAACATCGACTGCGTCGGCGATGGCACGGAAATAAGCCTCGACCTGCGCATCCTTGATGGGGAAGTAAGCCTCAAGGATAGCCAGGATGCCGTCCGCGCCCAGGCGCTGATAGGCCTTGGCCTGTTCGACCGCGTCGCTGGTCGCGGTCGACGCGACCCCGGCGACCACCGGCACCCGCCCGGCGCTTGCCTCGATCGTGGCATGCACCACCGCTGCACGCTGCTTGCGGTCGAGGTAGGCGAATTCCCCGGTCGAGCCGAGCGGGGTCAGCCCGTGCACACCGGCCGCGATCAGGTCGTTCGCGAGCCGGCCCAGCACATCAGCGCGCACGCCGCCCGATGGATCGATCGGAGAGACCAGATAGGGAAAGACGCCGTGGAATTCATTCATGGTGGCTCTACTCGACGCCCTGACGCCGCGGCGCCGCCTGCAGCAGTTCTTGCAATTGCGTCTTCCAAAATCTCGCTATCCCGGTCGTGCCGTGGCCGCGGGTCTCGGGGCTCGCCGGAATCAGGTAGAGGCGCGCGTTCCTGATGCGTTTTAGCTCGCGCTCCATGATCCCGAGCTCGGGCGGATTGCGCTCATCGTCGGCCGAGTTGATCGCAAGCAGTGCCGCCGTGATGCGCTCCAGGCCGGGTGCCGGGTTGTAGTCGCGCGAAGCGTCCCATTGGTAGAGAAAATCGTTAGCGTCGGCGGTGAACGGCGCCGCCAGCCGTTTATCAATGAGTTTGTCGGCGGCCGCACGCGTGGGTGCTTCATCGTAGTAGGCAAGCGTGCCGCCGCTGGTGGCAACGCCGAAGAACACGTTGGCGGCCTTCAACGCGCGCGGCTGGGTCGTGTAGTCGCCGCCTTTCCAGTCGGGATCATTCCGGATGGCGTCGATCAGCAGCCGCCGCATCATCCAGTTGCGTCCTGACATTTCGGTCGGCTGCGAGGCCATCGGCACCAGCGCGTCCATGAAATCGGGGTGCGTAACGCCCCAGAGCCACGTGTGCATGCCGCCCATGGAGTTGCCCAACACCATGCGCAGGTGGCGGATGCCCAAACCTTCGGTCACCAGGCGATACTGCGCCGCGACCATGTCGTCGTAATTGTACTTGGGGAATTGGGCGCGCAGGCCGTCGGAAGGTTTTGACGACCTCCCGGCACCGATCGCGTCGGTGAGGATGATGAAATATTTGCTCGCATCGAGCGGCTGGCCGGGGCCGAACAGCTCGCCGGCGAAAGCCTGTGTCAGCATGCCGGCTCCGGAGCCCGTGGTGCCATGCAGGATCAGCACCGGTGCGCCAGAGGGGGCCCCGACCGTGGTGTAGTGCAGCCGTAGCTCGCGCATGACCTCGCCGGTGTGAAAGCGGAAGTCGGACGCGATGAAGTCGCCCTGCTTCGGCGCCGGATAGTCTGCCGCGACTGCTGCGAACGTAATCAGCGTCAGAGCCGCACTTACTGCCGCGCGCAGCGAGGTGCCGAGCCTGCTCATGCCTGTCCTCCCTCGGTGAAGCCTGTTCTCGGCCGCAAACGTAGCCCGGATACAACGCGAGCGAAATCCGGCCGTTGTTGAAAGCCAAGGTTGGCGCGGTCAAGCGGTGGTTTCAACCCCGACGGCATCACGGCCGGTCACGGTAAGCAGATGATCGCAATTAATTGAGGAAGCTCTGACCTCATTCGAGCGAACCGCGCGCTGCAACTCAACCCGCTGCGGCCACCCGCTTGCGAACCGGGGCGCCATGGGTCTGCGGTATCGCCTCCGCATAAAGTTCGACCAGGTGATCGGTTTCGGGGGTCGTCGGCCGCAACAGTGCGTCGTCCATGTAGCTCTTCGCATCCGGCGTCGCCAGCACGCGTTTCTTGATAGCGCTGTAGCGGAGTGCGAGGCGCAGCCAGCGATAGGCCATGAGCGAGAAATCGAACGCACGCCAAGGGTAGAACAGGAGCGGATTCACGATTGGCATGCCGTGGCGGCGCTGGGTACGGATCTTGCGGCGCACGTAGCCGAACTGCAGCGGGTGCACGCCTTCGATCCGGGTCGCGCCCGCGAACACCGTGATCGGCTCGATAATCTTGCGCAAGTTGAGCCCGGTCGCCATGCCGCGCCGCATGATGGTCTCGACATGCGCATCGGTATAGTAGCGCGTCCAGGCGTCGCGATAGACCTGCTCCCAGGTCGCCTTCGACATGATGGAGTGCGCGGTGCACACATGCTCGAGGTCATACTTGTTCATGTCGGGTTCCATCGGAACCCCGCGCGCATACAGGTTTTTGTGATCTTCCGAGCCCGGCAACGGTGTGAGACAGAAGAACTCCAGGATGTCGATCGGCAGCTCTTTCTTGATGATCTCGATGTCGCGCGCGATCGTCTCCGGCGTATCGTTGGGAAAACCGAGAATGTACCCGGCCCAGGTGATAACCTTGGCCTTGCGCCAAGCCAGCAGCATTTCCCGGTATTCCCAGATCTTGTTCTGCCGTTTCTTGGCGCCCATCAGCGATTCGGGATTGATGTTCTCAAGCCCGATGAAGACGCAGTTGCAGCCGGCGCGCGCCGCCTTCTCGATGAAGCCTGGAATCTTGTGGCACAGGGTATCGACCTGAATCACGAGCTTGATGTTGAAGCCGTCGCGCTCGCGCATCCGGATGAGCCGATCGAGTATCGCCTCCCAGTTCTTGTTGCGGGCAAAGTTGTCGTCGGTGACGAAGAACCGAGTCACGCCCTGAAGCGCATTGTCGCGGATCAGTTCCTCGACCTCGTCGGCCGAGCGATAGCGCGACTTGCGGCCCTGCACGTTGATGATGGTGCAGAAACTACATTGGAACGGACAACCGCGACCGGCATCGAACCCCGCATAATGTCCTACGATGCGCGAGGAGATGCGTCCCGGCAGCGCTCGGCGCGACGCCGATCCCATGTCGGGCAGGTCGTGCAGATAGTTGTAGATCGGCTTGAGCGCGCCGCTGTCAATATCGCGCAGCAGCAATTCCATGCGGCCCTCGGCCTCGCCGGCGTAAAGGGTAATGCCGAGATCGACCGCCGTCTTGAGGTCCACCGGCAGTTCCGGCAGCATTGAGATGCAGCCGCTAACGTGAAAGCCGCCGATGACGACCGGCAGGCCGGCGGCGCGGAACTGGCGGCCAAGATCGAGCGCGCGCGGGAACTGATTCGACTGGACGCCGATAAGGCCGATGAAGCCCGCCCCGGCTGCGCGAATTTTCGCAATAGCGCCCCCGACATCGATGACCGTATTGGTTTCGTCGTAGGCTTCAATCGAGATCTCGACATCGGGCCCGAGCACCCTGGCGGCCGCACAGTCGGCGAGTAGCCCATAAAGGCTCGCCAGACTGGTCGACGGTATCATCGAGCGTCGCCATTGGATGACGTAACCGTCGGCGTCGTAGTGCGACGGCTTGATCAGCACAATCTTGAAGGATCGCCCTGCCATCCCCGCCTCGCCCATGCGGTTTGGTGCGAACTACAAATCGACGGCCAAAAACTACGCCAAATCAACCCCACGCCGCAGTTTGCCATATGTTCTCTTGCGTGCCAAGGCACGCCAGCCGTGCTTCCAGGCCGGACGCATTTGGCGCAAATCGTTAATTCCACGCATCCCAATTCGCTCGTCGCAGCGACAGCACCTTGACGCTGACCGCGTTGTCCTTTCGCGCGATCGCAAGCGAGACGTTGAGCCGCAGCTCTGGATCGTCCTGTTTGGGAACGTACAGAAAGATCGGCAATACCAGGGTGCCATCCTTCTTGAAACGGGCACCTTTGGCGGCGCGCAGCGCATGATCGGCGAGCTTGCCCTTGCCCCAGTTCGAGAACCGGCCGACCGCGGCCTTTTCGATGAGCCCGCGCAGGTCCACTGGCTTGCCGACTTCGTCATCGCCGGAGATTGGGTAAAGCGTAATGGTCGCATCCCAGCGTTCATTGAAGATCTCGACCACGAGGCGGCTGTCTGCCGACCATGCCGCCCACTCGTCCATGCGGTTAGCGTTCCCGCCGCTGGCCGTTTCCCAATATTCGCCCTTGAGCTGGGCCAGAATGGCGCCATCGGCGAGCCGGACCAGCAGCATTTCGACATCGCCGGGATCGAACTTTGGCAGATCGTCGGGCTGGCGCCATGCAAAGGCGAGACGCTTGGAGGGCGAAACCGTACCGTTGATCACAAGCGCCGAGTTGTTACCGTCACCGCAGAGGACGCCACCATCCGTGACCTTCCGGCATGGACCCATGTCGGCGCGCGCGCCTTCGATCAGGCACACGTAGAGCAGAACAGCGAAGATGCAATGGAATAGGGGCAGGCGCATCTACGACGCAATATCACCAACGCTACAATATTTCGAACACCTGATAGATCGGCCCAGTCTTTAAGCGGTGGCCGGTTGCCACCCCGATAACCCGATTGATCCAGCCGTAGCGCTCCGATGCGGTCTCGAAAAATGGGACCGCGCGCAGATAATATTCGGACGGGCCCACCGCCTCGCCGCGACCAATGCGGTCCATCACCTCCTTGGGGCCGTGACGCATCCCGCGATAGGTCACGCCGATCAAATGACCGTCGTCGGTCTCCATGATGAAGCGCACGTCGAGCGTGAGGGCCGCATCGTTGCGCAGCGATTGCCAATCGCTGCCGCCGGAGAGGATCTTGCCGCGTAACCGCTCGCCCTCAAAACGCCCGCCGGTGATCTCGCCGACGCGGCGATCATACCCCGGACAGGCACCGATGATGCTCGGGGGCTTCACCTCGAGCTGGAAGATGAAAAGCGGTCGCGTCTGCAGCGTCTTCATCTCTGGCGGAAGCGCCTGCGCGAGCGAAGCGGCGGTCATGGCGGACTCCTAGCGACACGTTATGAACGCGCAAACTTAGCATGCAGATTTGCGGCACGCAGCAGTGCGGCGGCGCGCTGGCCAGGGGCCAGAGCGCCCTTGTTCGAGCCCTGTACGAAATCAAATCATCAACCTTCGCGGTTGGGGGTGCCTAGAGTGTGGCTCTTGGGCGGCAGCATCACTTCATCGAAGGTCTGCGTAAACATTGCGGCCGCGAAGAACGCGACGGCACGCAACGTCTCGGTGCCTACATTGGCGAGGTCATGGCGCTCGTTGGCCGGGATCGCGAATACGCTGCCGGGTCCGACGGCGTGCTTGCCGTCCTCCATACGCAGTTCGCCCTTGCCTGCGAGGATATACTGGGTCTCCTCGGTCGCGTCGGTGTGCCAACCGAGATGTCCGCCCGGCTCGATCTCATAGACGACGGTGGATGACTGCACCGCGTGATTGCCGCCGCAGGTCGCAAACGCGCCGGCCCAGTTGACCGTCTTGTCCTTCGATCCCTGAACGTGGGCGCGCGGAAGCTTGGTCGATTCGATGACAGGAACCATGACATCCCTCTGTGTGCTGTGATGGGAATTGGGAACAGAGATTTACCCGGGTGGGACTATTTGCTCAGGCTTGAAATGATACACAATCCTCGGGAATCTGCTCGACCAGCGCGGACACATTTATGTGCGAGCGCGGATCGGTAACTTTCAACCATTGCGTTTGTGCAAGATGCTCAATTTTGCGTCACTTGCCCGCCACCATTACGCTGTCCACCCCGGCAACCCGCGCAGCGGTGTGGCGCACACTCGAGACAGTGCGGCGCCGGCCGCAGGTCCTGCCCGACCTCTTCGACGCAACAATTGCCCCGATGGGGGACTTGAGGCGGGTGGGTCATCACGACCCGCGCCAAGCCTGGCGGCGACGTGATCGACGTGAGTTATCAGGTTCTTGCAGTCGAACCGCTACGGCGTCTTGTGCATGCAGGCGGTGCGCGCGGCTTTCGGGTGCAGACCGAATACCTTCTGGAAGACGACGGCGAGGGAAGCGAAGTCACGCTCCCCGTTCAAGGTCGCCCCCGAGCGCATGCTCGGCCGCATGTCGATGATGCTTTGGCGCAGTCGCCACGAAACCCAATCGCCGCGGCGTTACGGCGGCGATGCTGACCCTCGCGAAACGGATGTAGTTGCTAGCTTTTCTTCTTCGCCGGCTGTGCAGCTTCGTCCACCGCGTGTTGCAGCTTGTCGCCGTGCGGCTTGGGGGAATCGCCGTCCTTCTGCTTTCCTGGCTTCGACTCTCCTTCCGCTCGGTAATCGTCTTTTTTGGGTTTGATTTCCGACATGACGGCTTCTCCTTGCGAATGCCAAAACTCTGCCCTTTCGCGACGCCGACGATCTTGCGTTAGATCAAGGGCTACCAAGAATTCTATAACCGCAGTTCAAACGCCTTTTCGATACGGTGCTCGCCATTGTGCTCGACCGTGTAGGTCGCATGGTATACGCCGTGCACCCACCCGTTGGGCGGGCGCTTGCGTCCGGTCATGAGCGTGTATTGCGCCATATCGCGGACAAGCGGCTCGACCGCATAGGCAGCGAACGGCTTGCCGTTCGGGTCGATGACGGTGAGGTGCTGCACATCGCCGGCCCGCAGCCCAATCGCGCGCACGTAGGCGATGAGGTCCGCCGCATCCAGCCCCGGCGTCGCGGTCTCGGCAGCACCTGTTTCGATATCCTCGACCGACACCGGCCGCGCCGCAAATCCTGCATTGAGGACCGCGATCGGCCGGTAGGCGAGTTCGGCCGCGAGCTTCGTATCCCACAGCGAGGTGGCCCCGCCGCAGGTGCCACCGGCCGCCCCATAGGCGAACGGATCGACCACCTTGCCGTCCTGTCGCAGCGTGAAGTGCAGATGGGGGAATTCGGTATTGCCGGACAAGCCGACGTTGCCGAGCTGTTCGCCGGCCGCAACTGTTTCGCCGGGCTTCACGCGAACACTGCCGCGCGCCAGGTGGCAATATTCGGATTCGAAACCATCAGCGTGCTGCACGATGACGCCATTGCCGCATTCGCGACCTTTGACCTGATCGATCCCGATTGCTCGCACCGACACGTCGGTCATGCCGTCGCGGGTGCGCAGCACCCGGCCGTCGGCAGCGGCCAGGACGGCAACGCCGGCGTGCTGCCGCGCCATGCTCGGCAGCCGGAAGTCGGTGCCGTTGTGCGCCTCGTAGGTTTCGCCTGCGCACGTGTAGTCGCGGGCGCCGGGCGAAGCGTCGTGATCGACATAGTTCTGGATGAAGCAGGTCTGTCCGACCTCGCAGGCGATCGGGAGCTTCAGCTCGAGACCGAACGCTGGACCGGCACCGCAGAGGGCCGTCGCGAGCCCAAGGCCGGAGAAACGCATGCGGCGCGCTGTGAACATTCCGCCTCTCCTGGACATGCGGTGGCAACTCGCCTTGTCAGGATTTGTTGCAGAAAATGCGGCACATCCTCATATTGCGGCAACTCGACGCAACCACGCCAAGTCGCTTGCATGCGCCCGTTTGAACGACTGTCCCGGCAGTCCAAATCGCAGATCGTAAGGATCGCCAATCGCGAGGTCGATATTCGTGGACTTTCGGGCGGGTTCTGGACCGATCTCTACCATCACGCGATGATGGTCCGGTGGCCGGCGTTCTTCGCCTCGGCGGCGGCGGTCTTCATCTTCCTCAACGCCGTGTTCGCGACCCTGTTCTATCTCGGCGATAGGCCGGTCGCCAATGTCCGGTCCGAAAGCTTCCTGGAGTTCTTCTTCTTTTCGATCGAGACCCTGGCGACCGTCGGTTACGGCGACATGCACCCGCAGAGCGACTACGGCCATATCGTCGCGACCGCGGAAATCTTCACCGGCATGTCGTTCCTGGCGGTTATGACCGGCCTCGTGTTCGCCCGCTTCTCACGCCCCAAGGCGCGCTTCGTATTCGCCCGCCACGCGGTCGTGACGATGCACCTCGGACGCCCGACGTTGATGATCCGTGTCGCCAACGCGCGCCACAACACGATCTCGGGCGCCAACGCCAAGCTCTGGCTGATCCGCGCGGAGACGACGCCGGAAGGCCAGACGCTGCGCCGTTATTATGAGCTCACGCTCGACCGCAAGGAGAATCCGATTTTCGCGTTCAGCTGGACGATCTTCCACGCCATCGACGAGTACAGCCCGCTGTCGGGACTGGATGCGGAACACCTCGCTAAAGGCGAAGCCGCATTGGTGCTGACAATCAGCGGCTTCGACGACAGCTCGGCCCAGCAGCTGTGGGCGCGCCAAGCCTACTCGCACCAGGACATCCGCTGGCAGCACCGCTACGCCGATATCACGTCCTGGGCCGACGGACGCATGATCCTCGACTATGGGAAGTTTCACGACGTGGAACGGGAATCCGTGGTCAGGATCAATGATCAGTAGTCAGCAATCAGATTCTACGGATGGGCCTCTGATTAGTGATTCCTGACCGCTGCCCCGGTCATCGGGATGACATTCACCACCGTGCGCAGGATGTCGTAGATCACTGCAGTCGACCAGCCAAACAGCAGGACGCCGTTCATGGCCGTAAGCGGCCCCAGCAACCGCCAGCGCGTCGCCGGAATAATGTCGCCATAGCCCAGCGTCGTGTAGTTGACGAACGCGAAGTAGAACGAATCGGCATGTTGCGGGACCGCATTGAGCAGTTCGTAGGTCAAGCCCCAGACCACGACCTCGCCCAGATGTGCGAACATCAGCACTGTCACGGTGGCCCACATCACCACAACCAGCTGGGTGCGCGGATGGACCGCGCGCGTCAAATGCGAGGCGCGGTGCGCTGTCCAAACCAGGACCGCCATCATGCAGGCGTGAATAGCGATATTGACAAGGCTGACCATGAAGCCGACGAGGACTTCCCCATGCAGGAGATCGTTCATCACCGCCTTCGAGGTCGGGGGTCGGTCATCCAATGTGACATCCTACCGATCCTTGATTACCGATTGCTGAACCGGGTCAGGCGCAGCGTAACCAGCGCGCCCAGCATGAAAGCGGCGGCCATGTATCCGTTCGCCAGCAGTTGGTCGTGCGCATAGAGCACACCGCCCAGCCACGAGCCCAGCGCCTGGCCGGCGTAGAGCCACGACGTGTTGAGTGCAACGGTGGCGCTCGACAGGCCGGGCGCCGCCGCCACCAGGCGCGCCTGTTGCATCGAGTTGGTAGCGGCAAATCCCAGCCCAAGCATCAGCATGCCGGCCCCCATCAGCATCAGCGTTCCGGCGCCGAGCGACCAGACCAGGGTACCGGCGAACATCGTGCCGAGAGCGACGGCCGATGTATTGAAAGCGCCGAATTGCTTGACCACGCGGGTCGCGATCACGTTGCCCGCAAATCCCATGACGCCGTAGAGCGCGAAGAACGCGCCGGATGTCGTGGCGCCGGCCCCGGCAAGACGCGCCAGCAGCGGCCCCAGATAGGGAAAGATCACGAACATCGCCGCCGTCCAGAACAGGGTGACCAGCAGCAGCAGCACAACGGTGCGATTGCGCGCGATGACGGCGAAACTCGCAATCGAGAGCGGCACGCCGCGCAGACCAGCCGGCAATCCGACCACGATGAGCGCGAACCCGAGCGCCGCCGCCGCGCCGAGCACCGCATAGGTGGCGCGCCAGCCGAGATGGGCGGACAGAAAAGTCACCAGCGGCAACGCGACCGCAATCGACAGCGACCAACCTAGGAACACGAACGAGATGGCGCTCGGACGGTCTCGCTCCGGCACGATCATCGCGATCGTGCTTGCGGCCTGCGGCGTGTAGATCGCCGCGACCGCCAGCATCAGCAGGCGAAGCGCGAGAAGGACCACGTAATCGGGCGCAAACGCCGACGCCACCTGGCCAACTGCCAGGATCGCGAGCGTTGCCGCCAGCAGCCGGCGACGATCGACATTGCTGGTCACCCACGCCATCAGCGGGGAGCCGAAGCAGAGAATGATCGCGCCATACGCGACCAGCAGACCGGCGTCCTTGATGCTCACTACGAGCCCCGCGGCGAGATCGGACAGCATGCCAGCCGGCGCCAGGACTGCGACACCAACCGCAATATTTCCAAACATCAACGCAAACGCAGATAGGCGCGTGGTCATGGTGAATGTTGTCCGGAAGCTTGCCGCGAGACGCTGGAGGTCGCCCTGCTCTTCTCGGCCGCGACCGCGTCCCGGATCACGTTTGCTAGCTTGCGCCGACCGGCGCGAACCATCAGGACGCCGCTAGTGCCCTTTCGATTCCGAAGTTCGGATCGCGCGTGCGGGGAGGTGTGACGAACTTCGGAAGCGAGACACGAGCGGGCCGATCGGAGCGCGCGTCCAGTCCATACGGAACAGCAACCCGTAGACCGCCCAGATCAGCGCCAGTGTAATCAGCGCAGCGAGGATCACGTCGCTCGCAAAATGCCCACCGAACGCTATGCGCAAAGTCCCGATCACGACCGTGAAAAGGCCGGCAGCGCCGAGCGCTACCGCGCGCAGGGTGCCCGACAAGAGCAACGCCGGCGCCACCGTCCAGGCGGCACCCGATGTTTCGCCCGAAACAAACGAGCAGTTCTGCTCGCAGCGCCCACGCGGGTCCCACCAGGGGACGAACGGCAGGCTGCCGCCGAACTCAACTACCTCGCCCGGCCGCGGCCGCGACCAATGCTCCTTGAGCAGTCCGTTGACCAAGAGGCCGGGGCCAAGCGCGAGTGTGAGTGCGAGGAAGACCACCGCCCGGCCGCGAATTGGCAAGACCCTTGCCGGCAACGCCAGTCGCGCCAGCCCGGCAGCCGCCACGCCCACGGCGAACGCAACGAAGATCCACGTGCTCTTGCCGCGTAAAAAGATCGCAAGCGGATCGGATGCGAGCGGGAAACTGTGCGTTTGCGGATCAAAGAAAAACGAGCTGATCTGCACGTCGAGGCGCGGGTCGATCGCAAACACGATCCCCGTTACACCCGCCAGTACGGCAATCAGCAGCCCTAGGCGACGCACCGGGTCCCCCGTTCGATCGCAGGCTACATATCGGCTTATGGCGTAACCGGCAACGCGGCCCTACCGCAACACCAGCGTTAGGTCAGCCCCCCTGCTTCACACCGGAGGCTACCGCGCTAGTGTGGCAAATGGGTGGGGCTCCAACGCATCGTGCATATGGAGCTGGCATCATGGAGCTGCGTACCAACGACCCACGCAGGTTTGTCCCGAGGCCCGTCAACACCTGTGCCCAGTGCGGCGATACGATTTTCACGCCCGAATGGTCCGAGCATGTCGATGACTGCCGGGTTCGGCACCTGTGGGCCTGCCAGGCCTGCGGGTACGCATTCGAGACAACGGTTCGTTTCGCGCCGCTGAAGGGGTACCAAACGGCGCGCGCGTAACGGGTTCGCAACTCGCCGAACAAGCGCCGCCACGCATCGCGCGGTCGACACGCTGTCGGATCAAGGTCATTTTGGCCGTCACACCCGGCGAGGGGTCCCGGGCCCGCTTCACGCCCGGGGATCAAGTTGCGCGCGTGGGAGCGATCAGCAGACCGACGCCAGCGTCAAGACGCTTTGGCGTGCGGGGGGGCGCTCATCTCGCTGAATAGAATACCGCCCTTGGCCTTGTCGTGCTTGGCGGTCTCGACCACGGTCACCACGACCGCATCCGCCGGCACGCCGTAGTTTTTCACCATCGCGCTGGTGAGGTCCTTGACGAGACCACGCTTCTGGTCGACCGAGCGTCCTTCAAGCGCATAGACAACGATTTCCGGCATGGCGTCCTCTCTCCAGGGTTCAGGCTTCAGATGTAGGGAAGCAGGTTATCAAGGTTCACAATGGAGCAATAGGCGTGGCGCAATTCCTGACGCCTGAAAACCTGCCGTCGTGAAGCGTTACAGGGCTTCGCGCTTGGCTGGGGGCGGCTGTGGGCGCTCGAAAAGCCTGCCGCCCGCGGCGATCAGTTTCCCCGGCAGTTCGATCACGAAGTTGGCAGTGTCGCCGGTGAGGTTTGCCGCTTTGCCGGAGAGATCGGATACGGTCGAGAACACCATCGAGCCAATGCTGCGCGGCGGCTCCGGTTGCGGTGGTGGATCACCGACGACCGGGATACTGGCGCTAGGAATATTGGCACCGGGGGTATTGGCGACAGGAGCGTTAGCGACTGGAATGTTGGCCACCGTATCATGAGGCGCCGGTTCGGCCGTTCCGTCCGGACGGATGCGCGGCAGCACCGCCATGGCCGGGGCATTGGCTAACGCGATGCTAGCTGGCTTGGGCTTCGGCGCGTCCTTTATCGCCGAATGTTCCTTCGCTTCCTTGGCAGCCGCTTCCTTGACGGCGGTGTCCTTGCTGGCAACCGGCTCGCGCGCGCCCAGGGATGGGTCGGGACGGACCTCGGCAAGTGCTTCAGAGTGCTCGCGGCGTGAGCGCAGGACCTCGCGGGTTAGATTGCGGCCCTCGCCCACAGTGGGCGTTGCCTCGTCAGCCGCAATGGCCGCCCTATCGGGTGCGCGGCTGATCTGGGTCAACACCAACCCACTGCCGCCGGCGACGACCGCGGCTACAACCGCAACGATGAATTTTCGCAGCTTGTCCCCCAATGGCATTGTCCCCAACCCTTGCCACCTAGAGATCTAGTCGCACCCATTTTCGGCAAATTCATGCCCCCGGCGTGACTTTCACGCGAAAATCTGGGGTTGTAGCGAGTTCACCACATCGTCCGGGTTCGCCCACCCCAGGATCCCCCATAGCCGTAGCCGGCAAAGCCACTATAGCGCCGGTAGCCTCGGTAATCGTCGTAGCCGCGCGCCCATGTGTCCTCATGCCGGCGCGATTTCTTGGCGACCCGCCGATGCGTTGACTTGGCCGCATGCCGGACCGGGGCTTTGGCGGCAGTCACCGATGGCGCGGCCGAATCGGCGGTCACGGCGGGTTGATCTGGCGGTGCTGCCGTGGGCGTAGGCAGCTCCGACGGCGTAGCGGCCGGCATTGGCGCCGCGCCGAGCCCCCAATCGCCAACGGCGGTATTAGGTTCCGCGGCGGCGGACTGCGCCTCCTGTGCAGCCCCCCGCTGCTTCGCCAAGCGGCCGGTATGGTGTTTGGGTAGAGGCTTCACCAACTGAGCGACGGGCTTGGCGCCCGCATCACCGGACGGTTGCGAGGGTCCCAGAAGAGCGAGCACGCAGACCCCGCCAACCCCAAAGGCTGCGAGCAACGGCCACCATCGCCGCTTGGGCGGGACGTAGAAATAAGGGGATACATGGAGGGGTCTTCGCGGGGGCGGGTACGCACGGTGCACGATCGACACGCGATCCTCCTTGCACCCCTCCCCAAACTTCGCTGCAACAACCCAAAAAACCCGTCACACGATAGCGCAGTTCCGCGCTACACCCAACCTCATTTTTCGACAAAATCGGCGCAGCGTTGGACCTGGTCGCTGGTACCCCATGGCATGATGGGCACCGACGAGGTCGAGTTCTTCGGCGAGCCTTCGATCAACTTGTCCGAATAGACCATGTAGACGAGAACATTGCGCTTCGGGTCGCAACCGCGCACGATCTGCATCTTCTTGAAGAACAGCGAGCGGCGCTGGCGGAACATGTCTTCGCCTTGAGCAAATTTCTGCTTGAAGCGGATCGGCCCGATCTGTCGGCAAGCGAGCGATATGTCCGACACCTCCTCGGCGACACCGATCCAGCCCTTGAGGCCACCCCGCTCGGGCACCGTGAAATGGCAGGCAACTCCGTCGAACGTCCGGATCATCAAGTCCGTAGGTGGCGAGCTTGTCATTGGGCGTAAGCCACTTGAATACGGTCGACCGCTTGAAGATCAGGTCGGGTTCATCGGCCGCCCGAACCGGCGACACGAGAATGGCGGCCGATGCCAAACTCATGGCCAGCGCGCAGGCACACCGCATTGGGCGATCCAGCATGTTTCCGCTCCTAAAGTTGCCAGTTCTATCTAAGGAGCGATGACGCAAACGGAAGATGCCGCGGGCCGGCGCTGGCGCGGTTAGCTCAGCCTTTGTGGATCGGATCGACCCAGGGCACATTCTCGGGCCGCTCGACCGGCGTGATCTCGAGATTGACCACCACCGCCTCGTTGTCCGAGCGTACCAACACGCATTCCAGCACTTCATCGGCGGACGCGTTGATTTCCTGGTGCGGCACATACGGGGGAACAAAGATGAAATCGCCGGGTCCGGCTTCGGCTACGAATTCGAGCGCTTCGCCCCAGCGCATGCGCGCACGCCCGCGCACCACGTAGATGACGCTCTCGAGCGCGCCGTGATGGTGCGCGCCTGTTTTGGCATTGGGGGAAATGCTCACTGTGCCGGCCCAGATCTTTTGTGCTCCCACGCGCGCCGCGTTGATCGCCGCCTTGCGATCCATGCCGGGAGTCTGCGCGGTGTTGGGATCGAGCGTGTGGCCTGGAATCACGCGCACGCCGTCGAACTTCCATTTCGGTGCATGCGCGTGATCGTGGTGGCGTGCCTCAGACATCAGCGTATCCTGCTGGTGCAGGGATGGCGTCGCGACGCGTCACGCATGGGTCTCATGCACGTACTCTTCCTCCTCTTCAATCACGCCTGGCTGCCAGGAACCGATCACGAACAGGACCATGAGCCCGCCGAACAGGGCGATGTTTTTCATCAGGCCGGTACCGGCCTCTCCGCGCGCGAGTTCGCCGAAATTGGCGAAATCGTAGGAGTAGAATGTGGCGACCGCGATGTAGATTGCGAGCACGACTGCCGCAAACCGCGAGCCAACGTTGAAAATGATAAACAGCGCGAACACGATCTGGACGATTGCGAGCACGATCGCCACGAGCTGCGGGCTCGACGTGCCCGACATTGTCGTCAGTTTGTCGACGTAGGGTTGGGCTGCTGCCGGCAGCGCCCAGAGCTTGGGCTCGATCAGCTTAGCGGTCCCGGGCAGATCCAGCAGCTTGCGCACGCCGGACACGAGGAAAATCGCCACCAACAAAAAACGCCCGATCAGATAAACGATTTGCATGGCCATGCCCTCTTCGGACGAAATTGCGATTGCCCGCCCCCGGGCAGGCAGGCCGCAGTGTACCCGGATCGGCGTTGAGCGCAATTCAGGTTAGCCGGATCTACCTCGGCTTCCCGGCGTCATGCGCAGGCTTGTTCTGGCCGCGACCGAGGGACAGCAGTCTCATCGCAGTCCGTACACTTGACGCCCGCTACGAACCGGGAATCTGCACGAATTCCCTCAGCTGCTCCGGCTTGAGCGGCTCGGCTATGAATTTCAACCGTTGCGCGTCGGCGATGATCTGGTCCATGCCCACAATGCGGTCAGGCGCCATCGTGTCTTTGGGGATGAATTCGCGGACCCGCCGCACGATCGCGTCCGGCAGGCCGGAATAGTCGCCATAGAGCTTGAGCGCGGCAGGATCGGAATACATCCAGTCGATCGTCTCGAGATAGGCGCGCATAAAGCGCACGAGTGCATCGCGGCGCTTCTCGATCATCGTCACACTGGAGACGTTGACGCGGGTTGAACGGTGCTGCAGTGCCGCCACGTCGGTTCCCCGCGCGACGATGCAAATCTTGCCGTCCGCGATGGCGTCGAGACCGAACGGGGCAGCCGCCCAGCCAACGTCGACCTGGCCGGTCATCGCTTGGGTGAAGGTTGCCTGCATACCGCCGAGTGCCACCGGCTTGGCGTCGAGACTGTACTGTTTGATGAGCTCCAGCAACGCCGCGTGACTCGACGAGCCGTTCTGGGAAAATCCGACTGTCTTGCCGTTGAGGTCCTCGATCTTGCGGATCGTCGAATCGGAACGCACGTACCAGAACAGGTCCGGCTGGCCGATCATTTCGCTGCCAATCAGGCGTATCGGGGCCCCCTTCGCGAAAGCCGCGACGGCTGCCGAGACGCCTACGCCGGTCCCGATATCCATGCTGCCGGAAACCACGGCCTGAATCGAATCAGGGCCGCCCTGGGTGTAGAGAATCTCGAGCGTGAGTCCGTGTTTGTTGAATATGCCGCCGCGTTGCCCCAGTTCCGGCACGGCGGTGTCCCAGGCCCCGCGTTGAGGGACCGCGATCTTTAGCAAGTCCTGCGCGGTAGCGCCCCCGCTCGTCACGAGCGTGGCGGCGAGCAGGCTGAGCGCGAATCGGTTGAGGCGCATGTCCCCCCCTTATTGATTTCTTGTGGTGGCGGCGGTCGGCAGGATCGAACGCAGGGATGATCAAAACCGATCAGGTCAAGCCCGTCCAGCCTCAATACCGAAACATCTAGGAATAAAGATCTAGAAAAGCCCGTTCAGAACCGGTCGATTGCGGCAAAAAAGCAACTAACATCCGTCTCTTTAGGCATTGTCGCCGCATTTGCTAGCACGTTGGTCCCACTTGCATTACTTTGCCGCTGGGGGTTAGCCAAAGCCCGGAGGGTTGCCCATGCGCGTCATCATTGCTTGCGCTCTGGTGCTTCTGTCGGTCCTGGCAGCGATTGCGCTGACAAGGACCAGTGTGTTGACGCAGCCGAAGACGATGGCGAGCAACGCTCCGGCTTTGCCTGCCAAGCCCGTGGCTCTGAAACCCCCTGCCGATCCGGTCATGACGGTTGCGACGGTTGCCCCGGTCGCGGCGCCCGATGCGGCCCCAGCGGCGACACCTGTGGCGGCGGCCGTTAGCCCGTCATCGAAGCCGACGACGCTTGCAGCCTCGACCTCCACGCCGCCGGCGGCTCCCGCGGCGGCGGCCCCTGCAGCGCCGGCCCCCGCGGCGCCGGCCGCAGCCGCGCCACCCGCGATGCCTGCGCCACAGCCGGTCGCCTGCGCCAATCCGAACGCGCTCGGACTTACCCGCACGGTGCAGGTCGATACCACCGGCGGCCCCGGCTTCGGGTTCGAGCACTTCAAGACCCACGATTTCCTCAAGCCCGGCGAGGTCGTGCTCACGTTCGACGACGGCCCCTGGCCCAACAACACACCCGCTGTGCTTGCGGCGCTCGCAAACCACTGCATCAAGGCGACGTTCTTCCCGATCGGCAAGCACGCCACCTACTATCCGGAAATCCTCCGGCAGGTCGCTGCGGCGGGCCACACCATCGGTTCGCACACCTGGTCACATGCCGTTCTGTCAAAAATGAAGAATCCCGACGACGCCAAGGCCGAAATCGAGAAGGGCATTAGCGCGGTGCATTGGGCGCTCGAAGGCGCCCCGATGGCGCCGTTCTTCCGCTTCCCGGCACTCCAGCATCCGCCCGAGATGGTCACCTATCTGGGCGAGCGCAATATCGCGATCTTCTCGACCGATATGGACTCGTTCGACTTCAAGATGCGCAAGCCCGAGCAGGTCATCAAATCGGTCATGGATAAGCTGAAGAAACACGGCAAGGGCATCGTACTGATGCACGATTTTCAGCACGCCACCGCGGAAGCAATCGCAACGCTGCTCGATCAGCTCAAGCTCAACGGCTACAAGATCGTGCACATGACCGCCAAGGATCAGGTGAGTACGCTGCCCGCCTACGACGAAATGTTGATGAAAGATCAGAAGCTGCCGACTGTAAGCCAGCGGCCGACCTCCGACGTGATACGCACCATCGACCAATAGGTGGTCAATACGCCGTCCGCTTGAGCGGCGCTGCCAAACCAACCCGGCGGGGGCGCCATGTACCTGCTGCTGAATATTCTGATCACGTTTGTGGTCATCGTTCTTGTGCTCTACCTCGTCAATATGCTTCCGCTTGACGGGCGCACCAAACAGATCGTGCGCGTCGTCGTCATCGTCATTGGCATCATCTATCTGCTGAGATACCTGCTCCCGATCTGAGTCTGTTGAACTGTAGTCGCGCAGATTTTGAGCAATGGTTCCCAGCCGCAACCCCAAACTTTCCGCCGACAGGACGCCGGCAGCGGCGCTCGATTATGAGATCGCCCAGGAGATGGCGGCTGCACTCGGTCGCCACGGACGCCGCCTGGAGCGGTCCTTGCTGGTGCTCGCGCAATTCGACGAGACCGTCACCGTCGACGGTCAGTCCCGCGACCGCGAGCGTCGCATCCTGGTGGCAGATGCCGGCGACGCGCTCTGGCATTTCATGGTCCAGCGCGAGGCCTGCGGACTGCGCGACAGCCGCCAGGTCATGCGCGACTATCGGGTCCCGCCGGAAGTTCAGTATCGGATGGGAATCTTAGGGATCAGCGATCAAGGATCAGGAGTCAGGAAGAGGCCCGGTGTTCCCAACTCCTGAGATCCTGTTTCCTGGTTCCTGTCAGTAGCAGTAGCGGTTCGGAATTCGCCTATAGCCACCCTGGACGGCCTGGTAACACCCGCCCCGCCACCAGTAATAGCTGCGCCGTCGATCAGCTTCCGAGCCGATCAGTGCCCCGGTCGCGCCGCCGATCAGCGCGCCCGCGACCGCGCCGCCAGCGCTGCCGGTTGCGGCTCCCCCGATAATGCCGCCCAACGCGCCACCGAACAGTGCGCCGCCGAGGGTGTTGTTCTGCGCCGCGGCAGGCTGCGCGACGAGAAACGTGACCAACGCGCCTAATGCCAGCGTCGTCTTAGAGATCATTTCCGTCCTCCATCTTCCCCGCTCCTTGGACCCCTGCGATCCCGCAAAACGCCGCTCGCGCTGTTGTGGGTTGCGCGCGCTGCGGTACTCGTCTGGAATGCAGCCCGAAAATGCCTTGATCGGCCTCGGAGGTCTTCGCCAGTACGCGCCTGATTCGAGGATGTTCTTGTCGAAAACGTGGCTTCGAATTGCGCAGCAACGGAATTAGCGTCGGAATACCGTCGATTTACAGGCAGCCGCCGGACCGCGGCCAGCTCAACAAAACAGGAGAAACGACATGTCGATCAATCGCCGCATATTGCTGGCTGGTGCAACTGCCGTCGCGGCGGCCGCGGCCTATCCGCGCATCGCCTGCGCGCAGGCCGCCGGCCCGTTCACGCTACCGCCGCTGCCATACGCGACCAACGTGTTCGAGCCCAACATCGATGCCAAGACGATGGAAATTCACCACGATCGCCATCATCAGGCCTACGTGACGAACCTCAACGCCGCCGCGAAGGATTACCCCAACGTCGCCGCCATGAAGCTGCAGGACATCCTCGCCAAGCTCAGCGAGATGCCCGAGGCGATCCGCACGGCGTTGCGCAACAACGGCGGCGGCCATGCCAATCACTCAATGTTCTGGGAGATCATGGGACCCAACGGTGGTACGCCCGAAGGCGAACTGTTCGCCGCCATCACGCGCGACTTCGGCGGAGTCGATACGCTGCAGGCGCGCTTCAACGATGCAGGGCTGCGAGTATTCGGCTCCGGTTGGGTCATGGTGACCGTCACGCCCGAGGGCAAGCTTGCGCTCGAACCGCGGCCCAATCAGGACACGCCGATCATGGACGGCAAGCGCGTGCTGTTTGGCAACGACGTGTGGGAGCACGCGTATTACCTCAACTATCAAAATCGGCGCGGCGACTATCTCAAGGCCTGGTGGAATGTGGTGAACTGGAACAAGATCGCCGAACGCTATGCGGCCGCAAAGGCCGGCACGCTGATGATCTGAGGATCAGGATCAACGTCAGTAACCAGTCATCAATCGATCCGTCATCGCGTGCCATCTGATTACGGACCACTGATCACTGACTGCTGCCTCCTGACTTCCGCCGATCCTGCGCCTCCACCACCGCGACCGCGGTCATGTTGACGATGCCGCGCGCGGTGACCGACGGGCTCAGGATGTGCGCCGGCTTCGCCGCGCCGATCAGGATCGGGCCGACCGGAAGCGCATCGGCAATCGCCTTGATCAGCTGATAGGTGATGTTGGCGGCATCGAGCGTCGGCATGATCAGCACGTTGGCCTGGCCCTGGATGCGTGCATGTGGGTACACATGGTCGCGCAGCAACGGGTCGAGTGCAGTGTCGCCATGCATCTCACCGTCAAGCTCGAGCTCGGGATGCTGGGCGGCCAGCAGCGCGGTAGCGGCGCGCATCTTGCGGGCCGACTTGCTGTCGGAACTGCCGAAGTCGGAATGGGACAGCAGCGCGATCTTGGGTTCCATTCCAAAGCGCCGAACGTGAGCTGCCGCGAGCCGTACCATCTCGGCGATCTCAGATGCGGTTGGATCGGTCCTGACCTCCGTGTCTGCCAGGAAGTATGCGCCCTTCGGGGTGATCACCAGCGCCAGCGCGGCAAAATCCTGTACGCCGGGCGCATATCCGATGATGTCACGGATGTGACCCAGATGCGTGGTGAACCGGCCCTCGACCCCGCACAGCATGGCGTCGGCGTCACCGCGCTCGACCATCAGCGCTGCGATGACAGTCGCATCTGTGCGCAAAATCGTTCGAGCGGCATCGGGCGTGACGCCCTTGCGGCCGGCTATTTCCAGATAGGCCTGCACATAAATGCGGTAGCGTGGATCGTCCTCAGGATCGATCAGCACGAAGTCGCGTCCCGGCCGAACTGCCAACCCGAACCGTTCGAGGCGGGCGTCGATCACCGCCGGCCGGCCTATCAGGATCGGCGCCGCCAGCCCTTCCTCGACCACGGCCTGCGTGGCGCGCAGGATGCGTTCATCCTCGCCATCCGCATAGACGATCCGCATGGGAGCAGTCTTGGCCTGCGTGAACACCGGCTTCATGACGAATCCTGAGCGAAACACAAACTCGTTGAGCCGGTCCTGATAGCGCGCGAAATCGACGATCGGCCGGGTGGCGACGCCGGACTCCATGGCCGCCCTGGCAACCGCGGGCGCGATGCGCAGAATGAGCCGCGGGTCGAACGGATTGGGAATGAGCGAGCCGGCGCCGAACGTGCTGAACTCGCCCCCATAGGCGCGTGCCGCGACATCCGAGGGCGCCTCGCGGGCCAGCGCCGCGATCGCTTCGACGGCCGCGCCTTTCATCGCCTCGTTGATGGCGGTGGCGCCGACGTTGAGCGCGCCGCGGAAAATAAACGGAAAGCAGAGAACGTTGTTGACCTGGTTGGGATAGTCCGATCGACCGGTACAGATCATGGCGTCAGGCCGAACTGCAAGCGCCTGCTCGGGCTCGATCTCCGGATTCGGATTGGCGAGCGCAAGAATGAGCGGCCGCTGCGCCATGCGCTTGACCATGTCGGGTTTGAGGACGCCGCCGGCCGACAGTCCAAGAAAAATGTCGGCGCCCTCGATCACATCGCCAAGGGTGCGCTTGTCGGTCTTGCGCGCGTAGACGTCCTTCCAGCGATCCATGAGCTTGGCGCGACCCTCGTAAACGACGCCCTCGATGTCGGTGACGAAGATGTGCTCGCGCCGCATCCCGAACGCGACCAGCAGGTTGAGGCAGGCGATTGCGGCGGCCCCGGCACCGGACGCGACGAGCGTCACGTCCTCGATGCGCTTGCCGGCAAGATCGAGCGCATTGCGCACCGCCGCCGCCACGATGATCGCGGTGCCGTGCTGGTCGTCGTGGAACACTGGAATTTTCATGCGCTCGCGCAGCTTGGCCTCGACCTCGAAGCACTCGGGCGCCTTGATATCTTCCAGGTTGATACCGCCGAATGTCGGCTCGAGCGCCGCCACCACCTCGACCAGCCGGTCGGGCTCGTTCGCCGCGACCTCAATGTCGAACACGTCGATGCCGGCGAACTTCTTGAACAGAACGGCCTTGCCTTCCATCACCGGCTTGCCGGCGAGCGGCCCGATGTTGCCAAGCCCGAGCACTGCGCTGCCGTTGGAGACGACCGCAACCAGATTGGCGCGCGTGGTGAGCTCGGCGGCCATTGCCGGATCGGCGGCGATCGCCTGGCAGGCGGCGGCGACGCCCGGCGAATACGCGAGCGCGAGGTCGCGCTGGTTGCCCAGCGGCTTGGTGGCACGGATTTCGAGCTTTCCCGGTCGCGGCAGCTGGTGATACACGAGCGCGCTCGCGTGCAGGTCGTCGGACAAGTTGGATGACACAGGCATCTCCAGCGTCGGCTTTCCTGGGATTGTGTAGCCCGAATGCTGGACGAGCGAAATCCGGCAGCAACGAGATCACGGCTTTTCAAACCGCAGATCGAGCCCGTGGCGCTCCACGAAGCGCCACCCGAGCGCGGCCATGCGCTCAGCCACATACGCGGCGGCAGCGTCCTCGCGGGATTCAATCTGAGCAAAGCCGCGATTGCCTGACAACAGGCGTTCGGCGCCCGTCAGCACCTGCGCCTCGAAGCCCTCCACATCGATCTTGAGCGCAATGACGCCATCACGCAGCGGCACGACTTCATCGAGGGCAACGGCGGCCACGTCGTAACCGCCTTGGGCGCCCGCCTCGATGCGCGACATGCCGCGGTTGGCCTTGCCCGATGGCACAAGCGTCAGCGTGCCGGCGCTTGCGGCGGCGGCGGCAGGACGCGCATCGACGATATCCGACAATTCATTGAGCTCGACATTCGCCTGCAGCCGCGCAAAGTTCTCGCGGTCCGGCTCCAGCGCAAGGATTTTCGGCACCACGCGCTGCCGGCCGAGCACGCACGCGTAAAGGCCGATGTTGGCGCCCACATCCAGAAAGATCGCCGGCTTGAGCCGTCGGCACGCGTCGATCATCAGCTTGAGCTCGCGCCACTCGAAGCGGCGGATCGCGATCTCGTATCCGATCACCTCGTCGAGATCGACGATGAACTGCGCGCCGAAATAACGGCAGTGCAGGATGCGAGCGTGCCCGCCGATCAGGGCTTGCAGCCAGAACCGCCGCTTCTGCAACGAGGTCGCAAGCTTTTCGACGATCGGCCGCCGGTGCGGAACATCAAGCGGTGTTTGCGTCACGGTCACCCATGCCAAGCGCCGCTGCTGCGGTGGATTCGAAGTTCCTGTAAAACCTGCTGCCATCATCGTAGGAATTTCAAGCCCATCGCACCAGGGGGAAGCATGTCCGATCGTTCCACGTCACGCTGGTTCCTGCGCGGCTGTCCGTGCTGCTTCGAAGCCGCCACCATGCCGACGGACTTTTTACCTGGGCGGCGGACATTCGTCGCTGGCGGGCTCGCGGCCGCCGGCACGGCCGCGATGGTATCGACGCGGGCAACGGCGCAGACAGGCGCCGCGGTCGCGTCCGAACGCATTGACGTGCATCATCATGTGGCGCCGCCAAAATGGCTCGCCGAGGTGATCGGCCGCGACCTGCTGCAGCCGGCGACCCGCAACTGGACGGCCGAACGGTCACTCGATGACATGGACAAGGGCGGCGTCACCGCGGCTGTGGTGTCGGTCACCAATCCAGGCCTCTGGTTCGGCGACCAGGTGCAGACCGCGCGGCTCGCGCGCGAGAGCAATGAGATGATGGCGAGGCTGGTCGCCGATCATCCGTTGCGCTTCGGCATGTTCGCCGCCATGCCGCTGCCCGACGTGCAGGCGACCTTGCGCGAGATCGAATATGCGCTCGACACGTTGAAGGCCGACGGCATCGGGCTCTTCACCAGCTATCGCGATATCTGGCTCGGCAATGACGCGTTCATCCCGGTAATGGAGGAACTCAACCGCCGCAAGGCGCTGGTGTTCGTTCACCCGACCGCGGCCGCCTGCTGCATGAACCTCGTTCCAGACGTGCAGCCCGGGGTGATGGAATACGGGACCGATACGACCCGCGCCATTCTGGGCATCCTGTTCAGCGGCGCCGCTGTGCGCTTTCCCGATATCCGGTTCATCTGGTCGCACGCGGGTGGCACCGCGCCGTTCCTAGCCGGGCGAATCGAAGCCTCGGTGCCGCGCGTCGCGGATCACGCCAAGCGGCTGCCCAACGGCGCGATCAGCGAGATGCGGAAGTTCTATTATGACGTGGCCGGCGCAGCCAATCCGGGCGCCCTCGTCTCGCTCATGCAGCTCGTCGCCATCACGCAGGTCCTGTTCGGCACCGACTACCCGAGCGGCACCAGCCGCAGCATCATCGACGGCCTTGCGGACGTCGGTTTTTCCGCAAACGACATGCGCGCGCTCGACCGCGACAACGCGCTGCGGCTGCTGCCGCGGTTTGCGTAGGGAGCACATTGCAACAACGCGGATGTTGGTGCCGTGAACCGGCGCCCCACTGGAAGCCGAAAAGCCATGCATATCTGCCGGGACTGTTTCAGTGCGGTTCGTCCATACATGCCCTCAGATGCCATAGATGCCCTCTCTAGGCGGGATGGCATCTACGGACTCTTTTTGCCCAAGGCACCTTTCGCCGACACGGGCTACCGCAATTTCGCATGGCAAAAGAATGCACGGGGAGCTGACGCTCACCCCTTTTCAGGCAAATTGAGCCGGATGTGCAGCTCGCGCAGCTGCTTGGCGGTCACCTCGGAGGGAGCGCCCATCATCAAGTCTTCGGCGCGCTGGTTCATCGGAAACAGCACTACCTCGCGCAGATTCTCTTCCCCGCACAGCAGCATGACGATGCGGTCAATGCCAGGTGCGATGCCACCATGCGGCGGCGCGCCGAGCGAGAGCGCGTGCAGCATGCCGCCGAATTTCGTTTCCAGCGTATCAGCGCCATAGCCCGCAATGGCGAACGCCTTCTTCATCACCTCCGGGCGATGATTGCGAATCGCGCCGGAGGAGAGCTCAACCCCATTGCAAACAACATCATATTGGATCGCCTTCAGGCTCAGCAACTTCTCATGGTCGGCCGGATCAAGCGCCAGGAACTCGTCCACCGACATGTTGGGCATCGAGAAAGGGTTGTGGGAGAAGTCGATCTTCTTCTCCTCCTCGTTCCATTCATACATCGGAAAATCGACGATCCAGCAGAGTTCGAACCGATCCTTCTCGATCAGCTTCAACTCCTCGCCGACCCGGTTGCGCGCGGGTCCGGCAAACTTGATGAAGTCTTTCGGCTTGCCAGCAATAAAGAACACTGCATCGGCGACGCGGAGCCCGAGTTGATCACGGATCGCCGTAGTGCGATCCGGCCCGATGTTCTTGGCCAGCGGGCCGGCACCGCCCTCCTCACCCTCGCGCCAGAAGATGTAACCGAGTCCCGGTTGGTCCTCGCCCTTGGCCCATTCGTTCATGCGATCGCAGAACGCGCGATTGCCGCCGCCAGGTGCAGGAAGCGCCCACACCTCCGCGGCCGGATCGCCCGCCAGCATGTTGGCAAATACCTTGAATCCCGAACCGCGGAAGACCTCGCTGACGTTCTGCATCCGGATCGGATTGCGCAGATCAGGCTTGTCACTGCCGAATTGTCTGATCGCCTCACTGTAGGGGATGAGTGGGAACTTGGGAGTCACCGGTTTGCCGTCGCCAAACTCCTCGAATACGCCGCGTAGCACCGGCTCGACCGCAGCAAACACGTCGTCCTGGGTGACGAAGCTCATCTCGATATCGAGCTGATAGAATTCGCCGGGCGAGCGGTCGGCGCGCGCGTCCTCGTCGCGAAAACAGGGCGCGATTTGGAAATAGCGATCGAACCCCGAAATCATGATCAGCTGCTTGAACTGCTGCGGTGCCTGCGGCAGCGCGTAGAACTTGCCGGGATGCAGGCGCGACGGCACCAGATAGTCGCGGGCGCCTTCCGGGCTCGATGCCGTCAGGATCGGAGTCTGGAATTCGAAGAAGCCCTGCTCGCGCATGCGCCGGCGCAGCGACTCGATGATGGCGCCGCGCCGCATGATGTTGCGATGCAGGCGCTCACGGCGCAAATCAAGAAAACGGTACCTGAGCCTGATGTCCTCCGGATATTCCTGGTCACCGAACACCGGCATCGGCAGTTCGCCGGCCGGCCCCAGCACTTCGATATCGCTCGCATAGACCTCGATTGCCCCGGTCGGAAGCTCGGGATTCTCGGTACCGGCCGGGCGTGCGCGCACCCTGCCGTCGATCTTTGCAACCCATTCCGCGCGCAGGGTCTCGGCAGTTCGAAAAGCCGGCGAATCCGGGTCGGCCACGACCTGCACCAAGCCGTAATGGTCGCGCAAATCGATGAACAACACGCCGCCATGATCGCGGATGCGATGGCACCAGCCCGAAACGCGAACGGTCTGGCCAATGTCGGCGGCGCGCAGTGCGCCACAGGTATGCGAGCGGTAACGGTGCATGGATCGGCTCGGTGAAGGCGGGCGAAAGGCGCATGCGGGTTGCGTTTTGTCAAGGCAACGCCCGTCCGTGACTTCGATGATGCCCCCTCGACAGAACGGCTCTGATCTGCACACTCGGCGTCCAGAATGGCTGCACAGTCTCAATCCATGACGACGGCGGACGCAACCGTCGCCACCCTGATCGCCCATGGTATCGACACAATGTACGCCCTGCCCGGCGTGCACAACGATCACCTGTTCGAAGCGCTGTTCAAAGCCGCGGACGCTATCAGGGTTGTTCATAGCCGCCACGAGCAGGGCGCCGCCTACATGGCGCTAGGCGCCGCGCTTGCGACCAACAAGCCGCAGACTTACGCCGTCGTTCCGGGACCAGGGCTCCTCAACACCAGCGCAGCGCTGCTCACGGCCTATTCCATGAATGCGCCGGTGCTTGCCCTGATCGGACAGATTCCCCACGCCGATATCGGGCGCGGGTTCGGCCATCTGCATGAAATTCGCGACCAGGCCGGGATCATCGCGCGGCTGGTCGATTTCTCGGATTTGATTCGCGGTCCCGACGCGGCCTCGCGGCTGGTGACGCAGGCGATCCAATCGATGGCAGCTGGCCGGCCCGGCCCGGCGGCGCTTGAATGTGCGATCGATGTTTGGGGCAGGACTGGTGACGTCGTGCTCGAGCCTCCCTGGCCGGCGCCTCAGGTAGCGATCGACGAAGACGCCATCACGGCGGCGGCCAAGCGGCTTGGCGAGGCCAAGCGGCCAATGATCGTTTGCGGCGCCGGCGCGCAGGACGCCGCCGCGGAAGTGACGCAGCTTTCCAAAATGCTGCAGGCGCCGGTGCTCGGCTATCGCCGCGGCCGTGGCGTGCTTGATAGCCGCGACCCGTTGAGCGTAACGCTTCCGCTCGGTCACGAACTGTGGGCCGAAGCGGACGTGGTGCTGGCGGTCGGCACGCACCTGTTGATGCAACAGCGGCAGTGGGGCACGGACGACAACCTCGCGGTGATTCGCATCGAGGCCGACCCAGAGGAACCGGCGCGCTTTCGCAAGCCGGAGGTGGCGCTGATCGGCGACGCAACGCCAATCATGCGCCGTCTGGTCGACGCGGTCGGCGCGCACAACGTCGCCCGTCCACCCCGGACCAGCGAAATGGAGGAGCGGCAGTCGCGATGGACCAAGCGGCTGACCAAGCTCGCGCCGCAGCTCGGTTTCCTGGCGGCGATTCGCGCCGAGTTGCCGGAGAACGGCATTTTGGTCGATGAGGTGACGCAGGTAGGATTCGCTGCGCGCCTCGCATTTCCGGTCTATCGCCCGCGTACATTCCTGTCCCCCGGCTACCAGGACAACCTCGGCTGGGGTTTCGCAACGGCGCTCGGGGCACAGGACGCCCGCCGCGACGTGCCTGTAGTTTCGATCAGCGGCGATGGCGGTTTTCTCTACACGGCGAACGAAATGGCCACCGCCGTGCGGCACCGCATTCCGCTGATCGTTGTTGTGTTCACCGACGGGGCTTTCGGCAACGTGCGCCAAATCCAGCAGGAGCAATTCGGGAATCATTTGATTGCATGCGATCTCACCAATCCGGACTTCGTGCGCTTTGCCGACAGCTTCGGCGCTGCGGCCGAGCGGGCACGCAATCCGGACGAGTTGCGCGGCGCGCTGCGGCGCGCGCTGCAACGCCACGACGGGCCGACGTTGATCGAGGTTCCCGTAGGGCCCATGCCATCGCCATGGGAGTTCATCATGATGCCTAGGGTGCGCGGACGATGAGCGGACGACCGCGCCACGCCACCCAGGAAGCCGCGACAAGTTTGCGCGACTCCGCTAATAATATGGCCGTGGAGCCGATTACGACAACGCGCGATCTTGCGGCGGTGTGCGCGCGGCTGGCGCGCCAGCCTTTTGTGACCGTGGACACCGAGTTCCTGCGCGAAACCACTTACTATCCTTTGCTCTGCGTGGCCCAGATCGCAAGCGCCGACGAGGCGGTGGTGATCGACACGTTGGCGCCGGGAATCGACCTGACGCCGTTCTTCGATCTGATGGTCGATGAGCGTGTGCTGAAGGTCTTTCATGCCGCGCGTCAGGACATCGAAATCGTCTGGCACATGGCGGGACGAATCCCGCACCCGATCTTCGACAGTCAGGTCGCCGCCATGGTGCTCGGCTATGGCGATTTGATCTCTTACGACCAATTGGTCCAACGCATCACCGGCGACACTCTCGACAAGTCCAATCGTTTCACCGATTGGTCGCGCCGACCGCTGTCGGGCGCACAACTCGCCTATGCTGTGTCCGATGTCACACATTTGCGCGATGTGTACCTGGCGCTGGCAGCCGACCTCGCCGAGCGCGGCCGCAGCGAATGGGTTGGTGAGGAAATGGAAATCCTGACCTCGCCGGACACCTATCGCGCAGAGCCGGAACGGGCCTGGCAGCGCCTGAAGACCCGCGTGCGCAAGGCGAAAGAGCTTGCGGTGCTGATCGAGATCGCGGCCTGGCGCGAGCGTGAAGCGCAGACGCGCGATCTACCGCGCGGCCGCGTGCTGCGCGACGACGCGCTCGGCGACATCGCCATCCAGGCGCCGACGACGCTCGAACGTCTGTCCCACGTGCGCTCCCTGCCGAAGGGATTTGAGCGCTCGCGCTGGGGTCAGGACGTAATAGACACGGTCCTGCGCGGCCTCAACCGTGATCCCAAGACACTGCCCGCCGTCGAACGGCAGAAGCCCACCAACGCCAATGGTGCAACGGTCGAACTGCTGAAGGTGCTTCTGCGCATGACCGCGGAGCAGCACGGCGTCGCCGCAAAAATTATCGCGACGGTGGACGATCTCGAACAAATGGCTGCGGACGATGCAGCTGACGTGCCGGCGTTTAGGGGATGGCGGCGCGAACTGTTCGGCGACAAGGCGCTGGCGCTCAAACAGGGGCGGCTGTCGTTGTCGGTTGAACGCGGGCGCGTGGTCGCCCGCGAACGCGCCTGACGAGATTCGCGGGCGCCCTCAGCAACTTTTGCCAAGCGCCGGCCGGGAGCGGCGCATTAGATCGTGACCAGCACCAAATTGGTCGCGAGGACGCCCGATGATAGGTTCAACGTCTCCATCATTCGCAGACGCACTGCACGTCGATGGCCCGGCACCCGACCGGGCGGACAAGATGAGCCTCTATGGCTGGCTGGTCGGCCGGTGGGCGGCCGATGCAACGTACTACCTGGCGGAGGGGACGCCGCGCCGTAGCCGTGGCGAAATCCACGCCGGCTGGGTGCTCGAAGGCCGCGCAATCCAAGATGTATGGATCATTCCGGCGCGCGATGCCGAGCGGCCGGACCCACCGAGGCCGGGTGATTTCCATGGCACGACCCTGCGGGTGTACGATCCCAAGCTCGATGCCTGGCACATTCTTTGGACGGATCCTCTCAATCAGGTCTATCGGAGGCAGATCGGCCGCGCCCGCGACAACGATATCGTCCAGGAGGGCCATGACGAGGCCGGAAATCCAGTGCGCTGGAGCTTCACTGAGATCGCGCCGACGTTGTTTTGCTGGCTTGGCGAGCACTCGTCGGACGGAGGAACGACGTTTCGGCTGCTCCTCGAGATTAGGGCGCGCCGGGTTCTTCCCTGAGGAACATCAATATCAAGCAATCGCGATGATCGGCTCGCGGCCGATCAGGCGAGCGAGCTGACGCAACCTCGCAAACACACGTTCCCCATCGTAGGCGGCAAAGCGTCCGGTCAGGGTCAACTTCAACTTGCCGCGCTCGACAATCATCGGCGTGTGCGGCAGCACGCCCGGCATCGCAGCCGACGTGACATAGGCGACCCGCATGGCCGCGCCCAGCACGCGCGCTCGATCAATCATGCGCGTCGTGGCAAGCTCGCGCACGTGCGGCGACAATTCCTCATCGATCAGGCCAACATGTCGATAAAAAACCGACAGGCCCAGAAAGGCCCGGCCCGGATGATCGATCGCGAGGAACGCCGCATTGGCAATGATGTTGAGTGACTGTTCGCCACGGTAGTCGGGGTGCGCGCGCCAGCCGATATCGGCCAGGAGGCAGGCTGCGTGCCGCAGCCGTTTCTCTTCCGTGCTCTCGTCGAGACCGGACGTGCTCATGAAGCGGTCGGTCCACTCAATGAGCTCCTCGCCGTGGCGCGGTGAGCGCGAGCGCAGGACATTGAGTTCCTGGGCCGCAGCGATCAGCGCATCTTGCTTCTGCTCGGCTTCGTTGAGCAGGGCGTAGAGCATCCCTTCGCGCACGCCGAGTGCCGAAAACACCACCTGTTTGGGACGCGACTTGCGAACCAGTTGCTCCAGCACGATCGCCGCGTAGGCGAGCAGCGGACGGCGAGCATCGGCGACGACCTCGATCTTGGACAGCGTGTTGGCGTCCACCCGGCGCACGAGCCGGGCGAACTCCAGGACCTCCTTGGTCGGAACCGAATAGCCGTGGGTGACGTGCAGCGGATATCCGGTCTGCCACATGTGGAGGCGAGCGATTGCGCGCCAAGTCCCGCCGACCGCGTAGAAGGTACGGTGCGCGCCGATCTCGAGCGAGGGTATGCGCGCAAGCTCCTTGCTCACGACCTTTTCCGCATATTTCAACGATTTCTTGGAGATATCCTGCAAGGCAAGGCCGCCCAGCGGCAGCGTCGCTCCGGCCTTGATCCGTCGCCCCTGCACATCGATGAGCTCCAAGGATCCGCCGCCGAGGTCACCGACAATCCCGTCAGGGCGATGAAAGCCTGACACGACCCCAAGCGCCGACAGCATCGCCTCGCGCTTGCCGGAAAGAACGTCAATGGTCGTGCCGCAGATTTGTTCAGCCTCCGCGATAAACGCAGGCCCATTGCGGGCGTCGCGACAGGCTGCGGTCGCGATCGCCAGCAGCCGCTTGACCCGAATTGTTTCGCACAGCTGGCGGAACCGGCGCAGAGCACCGAGGGCCTTCTCGACCGCGTCCGGTGCGAGCAATCCCGTCGATTGCACTTCGCGTCCGAGCCCAGCGAGCACCTTTTCGTTGAACACCGGTGTCAGGCTGCGCGCGAGCCCTTCATAGGCAACGAGGCGGACCGAATTCGACCCGATATCGATAACGGCAATGGGCGGACCTCGGTCGATCCGGCCTTGCGCGTTGTTATTAGGCTTGGCTAGGCGATTTAGCACGGTCGGTGCGGCGGGTGAGACTGCGGGGCGATGAGTCCTTGAGCGATTTGCCGCGTCCTGACAAGCTGGGATTGGTCATAAAATACTTATGAGCGTTGAACGGTTCCTCGCCGTCTGCGGGCTTGATCCGCGTGGTGGTGCCGTCCGGGAGATACGCCCAACTCTGCTCGTTGTCCTTCAGGTTGGCGAGCATGATCTGATCCAGCACCTGCTCGTGCACGGTCGGATTGAGGATCGGGCACAGCGCTTCGACGCGGCGGTCGAGGTTGCGCGGCATCATGTCGGCGGACGAGATATAGATCGCCGCCTGCGGGTGGGGCAGACCATGTCCATTGCCGAAGCAATAGATGCGCCCGTGCTCGAGAAATCGTCCGATGATCGACTTGGCCCGGATGTTCTCCGAAAGCCCGGGCACACCAGGCCGCAGGCAACAGATGCCGCGCACGACGAGGTCAACAGCAACGCCGGCGCGCGACGCTTTATAAAGCGCATCGATGATCTCGGGGTCGACCAGCGAGTTCATTTTCATCCAGATCGCAGCCGGCCGGCCGGCACGCGCATGGGCGATTTCGCCGGCAACATGCTGGAGGATGCTGGCACGCAGGCTCAGCGGGGAGACCGCCATGCGTTCGAGCTGAGCCGGTTCCGCATAACCGGTGATGAAGTTGAAGATGCGCGCCACATCGCGAGCGATCACCGGATCGGCCGTAAAAAAGGAAAGATCGGTGTAGATGCGAGCGGTGACAGGATGATAGTTGCCGGTGCCGACGTGCACGTAGGACGTCAGCGCCCCCCCCTGGCGACGCACCACGAGCGACAGCTTGGCATGGGTTTTGAGCTCGATGAAGCCGTAGACGACCTGCACGCCCGCCCGTTCGAGGTCGCGCGCCCAGCGTATATTGGCCTCTTCATCGAAGCGCGCCTTGAGCTCGACCAACGCGGTGACCGACTTGCCGGCTTCTGCCGCCTCGGCGAGCGCGTGAACAATTGGGCTGTCCTTCGACGTGCGGTAGAGTGTCTGCTTGATCGCCACCACGTCGGGATCGCGTGCGGCCTGAGCCAGGAATTGCACCACCACATCGAACGATTCGTAGGGGTGGTGGACGATAAGATCTTTCTGGCGGATGGCAGCGAAGCAATCGCCGGCGTGGTCGCGAATGCGTTCAGGGAAGCGCGGATTGTATGGCACGAACTCGAGGTCGGGACGGTCCACGAGCATGAGCTGAGACAACTCGGCGAGCGCCAGCATGCCATCAACCAGGATCACCTCATCGTCCGCCACCGCCAGTGCATGCTGTACAAAGCGGCGCAATTCTGCCGGCATCGAGGCTTCGAGCTCCAGCCGGATCACCGATCCGCGGCGGCGCTGCTTGAGCACGGTCTCGAACAGACGAACGAGATCTTCGGCCTCTTCTTCGATTTCGATATCGGAATCACGAATGACCCGGAAGGCGCCTTGACCCTTGACCGTGTAGCCGGGGAACAGGTTGGGGATAAACAACCCGGTCACGTGCTCGAGCATGATTATCCGCGTGGCGCCGCTATCGGCAGCGGGCGGTAGGCGAATGAACCGATCGACCTTCTGCGGCACACGGATCAACGCGTTCATCGGCTTGCCATCGCGGACGCGGGCGAGCTGCAGCGCAATAGAGAAGCCAAGATTGGGAATGAATGGGAACGGGTGCGCAGGGTCGATGGCGAGCGGCGTCAACACCGGAAAGATGTGCTGCAGGAAATAGTCCTCCAGCCATGCGCGCTCCGGCTTCTTGATTGCGTGCCCATCGACCAGAATGATGCCGTGCCGAGCGAGATCCTCGCGCAGGTCCTGCCAACGCTTCTGCTGATCGCTCGCCAGCACGGACACGGCGTCAGTGATCCGGCCGAGTTGCTCGGCTGGGTTGAGTCCATCGGGGCTTGCGGTGGTGATGCCCTCGCGGACTTGGCCCTTGAGCCCGGCAACGCGCACCATGAAAAACTCGTCGAGGTTGTTGGCCGAGATCGACAGAAACCGCACACGCTCGAGCAGCGGATGATTGGCGTTCTGCGCCTCCTCCAGTACTCGTCGATTAAATTGCAGCCACGATAATTCGCGATTGATGAACCGCTGCGGGCTGTCGGCCAGATCGACCACGCTCGGTGGGACCGGAGCCGCGATTTGCTCACGCGCGATTTCCTCAGAAAGAACAGCGACTTGCGGCATGTCCGACACAATCTGAATTGAACGCCCGGCGATCAGGCTAGCAGGATTTGCCGATGCGCGATGCGTGGTCAAATACCAGGAATCGCCAGCCGATGGCCAGTATCAAATCTTGCGCCAGAACCTACTTCCGACCTTGAAATTGACCCAAGCATTTTCCGTCTTCCGATCATCGGCCGCTGGAATTCCCAAAGAGCTCCACCGCGAGTGCGCGCGTCACAGGCCGCCGCTGCCGCAGAGCCTCGCGATCGAGTATTCCAACCGTGGCACGGGCCGCGGCGAACGAGCGCTCGATCCTAGTCGCGAGATAACCAATCAGGCTTTCGTCAACCGCCAGCTGCCGGTCGACAAAAAGCTTGACGAGCACAGCACGCAGCAACGCGTCGTCCGGCGGGGTCAGTTCGACGACCGGCAACGCGCGCACACGCGATGCAAGATCCGGCAGCCGGATCGCCCAAAGCGCCGGCGGCCGGCGCGCGGTCAAAAGTACATACGCGTCTTGTTCTTTGGCGAGGTTGAGCAAATGGAACAAAGCGATTTCGTCAAGCTCATCGGCAACGCTTTCCAACACCAGTGCGCCGGTCGCGAGCGCTTCCGGCACTGAGGCCTGATCGAGCGCGCGGGCGGAGAGCCGACGGGCGCCGGCCCGGTTCGACCAGATGTCAGCAAGGTGGCTTTTGCCGCTGCCTCCCGGACCGGTGAGGACCATGATCCGGGCTGGCCAATCCGGCCAACGTTCCACTAGGCCCAGGGCGGCGGCGTTCGAGGGACCCTCGAGAAAATCATCGCGCGAAAAACTGACCTCGTGCCCAAAGCCGAGGACCAACTGCAACGGCGTGTTCACGCGGGTTGGCCCCCGCCGATACATCCAACTTCATCGACCGTCACGCGCGTCCCTCGCGCGCGCCGCCGACGTGCCGAACCCATTCTTGCAGGTAGACGGCAATTGAGAGGAGGGTCAACGCGGCGACGAGCGCCATCAGCAGCGCCGCCCAAAGCGCTACATCCCAGTGAAAGGCCCGCGCCGCGATCACGACGCCGCCGAGCACGATCTGAGCCACGGTGTTGAGTCTTGATACCGCGGCTGGCTTGATGGTGATGGGATCACCGAGGAACCACGACAGCATGATTCCACCAACGATCAGCAGATCGCGCGATACGACCAGGATCACGAGCCAGCGCGGAATTGCCTCGACGACGCCGAGCGACACGTAGATCGAAACGATCAGGACCTTGTCGGCGAGCGGGTCAAGGTAAGCGCCGATCTCCGTTGCCATCCCGAAGCGCTTGGCCAGGAAACCGTCGACCCCGTCACTGATGCCGGCAGCCACGAACAGAACGAAGGCGATCGTCATCTGGTCGGACGCGATCGCCCAGACCATCACGGGCACCGACAGGATGCGGGCAAGCGTAATGAGATTGGGAAGACTCAAAGGATGGCCCCGAGATGCAAGCTACGGCGCGCGCAACATGATCCCGGACGCGACCATTGCCAAGCAGGGATTGCACGCCCCGAACTTCCCCCCCGGTAATCGGCTAGTGTCCGGCCTGCAAAGTTTGCCACACCTTGCAGACACGTCCGCAACCACCGCGAAAATCCATAGGGCGAGCAGCAAACTTATGATTCTAGTGCAGTTTTGGATGTGAAATTTCTGTACGAGATTGCGCGCAAGCGCAGGACCTTCATATCCACCGCTCAGCGCAGGCTTGTCCCAGCCACGCACGTCTTCTATCGGTCTCACACGCGGGCCCGTAGGGGCATGATCACCGCAGTGTGGATGGACGATGACGCAAAGCCCCCTCACCTATGCCAAAGCAGGTGTCGACATCGACGCCGGCAACCGCATGGTCGAGCTTATCAAGCCGCTAGTTCGGGCCACGGCGCGCCCCGGCGCCGACGCTGAGATCGGTGGGTTTGGCGGCCTGTTCGACCTGAAGCGCGCGGGGTTTCGCGATCCGGTTCTGGTGGCCTCCACCGACGGGGTCGGCACCAAGGTCAAAATCGCGGTCGAAGCCGGCCGCCATGACACGATCGGCATCGACCTCGTCGCCATGTCGGTCAACGACCTCGTGGTTCAGGGCGCCGAGCCCCTGTTCTTCCTAGATTATTTCGCCTGCAGCAAGCTCGACCCGAGCGTCGGTGCGGCTGTCGTCGCAGGAATCGCGGCTGGTTGCCGCCAAGCCGGCTGCGCCCTGATCGGCGGCGAAACTGCCGAAATGCCTGGCCTTTACCAGCCAGGCGACTACGACCTGGCAGGTTTTGCGGTCGGTGCGGCCGAGCGCGACCGTCTGCTACCGCGCAATGACATCGTTCCCGGCGATGCGATCCTCGGAATCGCGTCATCCGGCGTGCATTCCAACGGGTACTCGCTGGTGCGCAAGGTGGTTGATGACAGCGGGATTGCGTGGGACGCCCTCGCCCCGTTTGATCGCAGCCGTTCGCTCGCCAACGCTCTGCTGACGCCCACCCGCATTTACGTTGCGTCCTGCCTCGCCGCGCTCCGGCAGTCCGACGCGATCAAGGCTATGGCGCACATCACCGGCGGCGGCTTCCCGGACAATATCCCGCGGGCGTTGCCGAAAGGGCTGGGCGTGCGCATCGATCTTACCGTGGTCCCGGTATTGCCCGTGTTCAAATGGCTGGCCGCGACCGGCCGTATTGCCGAGCCCGAAATGCTGCGCACGTTCAATTGCGGGATCGGAATGGTGCTGGTGGTCGCGCCGAGCGAAGCGCGCGCAGTGGCGGCGGCGCTGGCCAGCGCGGGCGAGACGGTCGTCCCCCTAGGCAAGGTTGAAGCTCGCGCAACCGGCGTTGTCTACGATGGATCCCTCGACCTTGCGTAAAGGCGAGCGCAAGCGGGTCGCCCTGTTCATTTCGGGCCGCGGCTCCAACATGGCCGCTCTGATCGAGGCTGCGAAGGACCCGTCCTATCCGGCCGAAATTGCGCTGGTCGTGTCAAACAATCCGGACGCCGCCGGACTCGACCGGGCGCGCGCAGCGGGCATTGCCACGGCGGTGGTCGATCACAAGCCCTTCGCCGGGGATCGCGCCGCTTTCGAACACGCGCTTCAGCACGTGCTCGACATCCATCGCATCGAACTTATTTGCCTTGCCGGCTTCATGCGCCTCCTGACGGGAGCGTTCACCTCGGCTTGGCAAGGCCGCATCATCAACATCCACCCGGCCCTGCTGCCGGCGTTTCGCGGCCTCCATACTCACGCGCGGGCGCTGGCGGCCGGCGTGAAGACCCATGGCGCAACCGTCCATTTCGTGGTCCCGGAAATGGATGCAGGGCCGATCATCGCGCAGGCTAAAGTGCCGGTGCTCGCGGGCGATACGCCGGAGGCTCTCGCCGCTCGCGTGCTCGCCGTGGAACATGAGATCTATCCGACGGCGTTGCGGGCAGTTGCTGAAGGACGGGTGCGGCTGGCGCCATCCTAGCGCCCCGAAATTCGAAATACCGCGCGGCACTTTCCGATGCGAACTTCGGGAGTGAAGCGGCACTAGCAAGTCTATGATTCTAGCCGCTTTTCGATTTGACGAGCAGCCAAAGAAAAGGCCCTCGGCGTAAACCGGGGGCCAAGAAAAACACCGCTGAGAAGTGCTTCACGCGACCTTGAGATTTTCCGCCGACGCCTTACCCCGGTTGGTGACCAGTTCGAACTCGACGGTCTGTCCCTCGTTGAGCGTGTTCAGGCCGGCCCGTTGCACCGCCGAGATGTGGACAAACACGTCCTTGTCTCCAGTGGTCGGACGAATAAACCCGTAGCCTTTGGTCGGGTTGAACCATTTGACGGTGCCGAAGATCCGAAGCGATTGCGTGCACCGCGCTCAGCAGCCGAAACGGCCAAAATCCGATTGCGTGCCGTAAAGATATCGAAAATGCGGCTGAAGCAAGACTTTTGCATGCGCTGCAAGCGGCGAACCATGACGTTCATGCAACAGCCACCAATAATTTGCACGATCACGCCCGACCAACGCGCGCGTCGTCAACATCATGGTACGTCTTGCTCCCAGAAAAACGGGATCCTTCGACGTGAGCGGCAAGATCGTCGCCAGTTTTGTGACCGCACTTGCGCTGATCGGCGCCACGCTCACTGCTGCTCGCTCCCAGGCGCCGCCGCGGCCGTTGCCGATCATGACCCCCGACGCGGCCGCCACGGTTATCTCTGCCAATTTGGCCGCCTTCGATCTGGGCACGCGATATCTGTACAATTCGAGCGGGCAAGGCGGCCTCGCCGACCTTGCCCACTTGTTCGGTGCTCCCAATCCGAACGGCGGTGGCGCACCGGACTCGCCGAGTGATCCGCGCTATCGTACCTGGGCCGAAGACTACGGCGTGCAATCACGCAACGATGCCGTTGCAAATATCCCAGGCGACAAACGTCACAGTGCTGGCGCTGTGGCCGGCTTTGGAATGCTCGTCTCGCCCGGCATCACGCTTAACGCCTCGATTGATCAGAGCCACACCAAGATCAACGTCGCTGAACCACCACAGCAAGGGCAATACGATCTCACCCAGTTCGGGATGAGCGGCGCGATCCAAACCGGCCCTTGGACGGTGTCCGGTGCGGTGGTGCGTGGCGATTGCCGAACTGAGTTCGAGCCGAACTCGCTGTCCGGTCCGTCGACGGCCCGTTACAACGGCGGCTTGTGGGGCGGGCTCGCCGATCTGAGCTACTACGTGGCGCTCGGCCGCATGCGTCTCGTGCCGCGGGTTGGCACCGATTGGCTACGAAGCCGCACCGACCCTTATGCCGAGCAGGGCGGTCTGCTGCCGGCGTCCGTACCGGCGCTTACGATCAGTCGCACACGCATCTTCGCCGGCGGTGAGATCGGTCAGTTCTGGATGCTCGACAAGACCATGATCGACGTGAGCGCCTATGGACGACTTGTAGATATCGTCTCCTACAACGCCCCGCAGTTCGCGATTGCGCCGGCCGCCGGAATAGCGATCAGCCAGCCCATCCAGCCCCCGACCGAATCAAGACTGGGCTATGAGACAGGCGCTATGGCATCGTTGCGAATCTCGCCGCTCGCCCGCCTGTACGCGACCTACGATGCTCGCTTCCGCGGCGGTTTCGAGTTCTCAGGGTGGCAGCGTCGGAATCGAATTCAGGTGGTAGACCGTGTTCGGATCCACACCCGATTATCGTGAAACGCCGCACCCCCGAAAGGAGCGATCGCATCGGCACCGGTTATCGTGTTGATGCCGCGTCCATCCGCAAACGCATCGTTCGGCCAAACTCCCTCGCTGATCAAGACGCCACGGCGCACGCCTGCAAACACGCGCGCATGCAGCCGCACCTCGCCGCGAGCGTTGCCGATAACGACCTCGTCACCGTCGCCGATCCCGGCTGCGGCCGCGTCATCGGGATGGATCATGACTTCTGGCCGGCCCTGCAATGCGCGTGATGTCGGCGTCTCGTTGAAGGTCGAGTTGAGAAAGTTGCGCGAGGGTAACGTCGCCAGCCGGAACGAGTGTCGTGCGTCGGCTTCTTCGATTACTCCCCAGTGGTCCGGTAAAGTCGGCATCTCATCGACCGGCCCCGCGAGCCACGGACTGCGGAACGGGACATGATGCCAGTCGGGCTTGAAGCGAAATTTCTTGTCTGGCCAGGCAAAACCCGCGGTGTAGTGCGCAATCTCGAAATCGGGCTGGCAGTCGATCCACCGGTTCTGCTCAAGAGCGGCCAGCGTTCCCCAGCCCGACTGCCGCAGCGTCCAGTCGATGAGCTCGCGCGGCGTCATTGCAAAACCAGGATGCGCGGCGCCGAGCCGCTGCGCGAGCGCGCAGATCACGTCGTGATTGGACCTGCACTCGCCTGGTGGGTCGATCAGCTTCGGTCCGAGCAGAATGTACTGGTGCCCGCCCCCCTGATAGATGTCGTCATGCTCCAGGAACATGGTTGCCGGTAACACCACATCGGCCATCCGCGCGGTCTCAGTCATGAACTGCTCGTGCACGCAGGTGAACAGATCCGCGCGCGCAAAACCCTGCTTCACCAGCTCCTGCTCCGGACACACCGAAATTGGGTTGGTATTCTGGATGAGCATCGCGCTCACCGGCGGCCCGCCGGCGAGCGCAGCCTTCTCGCCACAAAGAATGGGGCCGATGCGCGATTGGTCGAGCACGCGGATCGATCGATCGATGGCATCGAGGCCTTCAATCATGCGGCGGTTCCAATGAAAGATCGCGCCGTTGTTATGGAACGCGCCGCCACCTTCATGTTGCCACGCGCCAGTCACAGCCGCGATGCAGCTCGCGGCATGCATATTCACGGCGCCATTGCGCGAGCGCGAGAACCCGTAACCGAGGCGGAAGAAGGTGCGCTTGCGCTCGCCGATCAGGAGCGCGAAAGCCTCGATGGTTTCGACATCGCATCCGGTGATACGAGCGGCCCACACCGGATTGCGGGTCCGCACATGCTCGGCGAGTTCATGCGGCGCATCGGTATGGCGCTCGAGGAAGTCCCAATCCGCCTTGCCGTCGCGAAACAGGCAGTGCATCAGCGCGCAGGCGAGCGCGCCATCGGTGCCCGGACGGATCAGCACCGGCAGATCGGCTTGCCGCATGGTGCCGTTCATGTAGATATCGACTGCTGCGATCTTGGCGCCGCGCTCCTTGCGGGCGCGTACCGCATGGGTCATTACATTGACCTGAGTATTGACCGCATTGGTCCCCCAGATGACGACCAGGTCCGACTTCGCCATTTCGCGCGGGTCGGGCCCCGCCAGCCGGCCGGTGCCGGCAACGAAGCCGGTCCAAGCGGGGTTGACACAGATCGTCGAATGGAAGCCCGAGTATCTCTTGACGTGGCGCAGCCGGTTGATGCCGTCGCGCATCACCAGGCCCATGGTGCCGGCGTACTGATAGGGCCAGATTGCCTCACTGCCATGTCGCTGTTCGGCCCGGGCGAATTCGTCGGCGACGAGATCGAGCGCATCATCCCAGGACAGCGGCGCGAACTCTCCTGAACCCTTGGGGCCTTTGCGTCGCAGCGGCGTCAGCAGCCGCGCAGGATGATGCACGCGCTCAGCGTAGCGCGCTACCTTGGCGCAGATCACACCGGCAGTATAGGTGTTGTCCTCGGCGCCGTGGATACGGCCGATGGTTCGTCCATCAAGAAGCTCGACCTCCAGCGCGCAGGTCGAAGGGCAATCGTGCGGGCAGGCGGAGGCGCCGATCCGAATCGGCGATGACGTCTCCGCGAATAATCTCGTTCATCGCGTCTCCGCTTCCTGCGTCTACTCGGCGGCAGACACTTTCTCCCGGCTCGAGCCCTGCTTGGAGCGCCGCCACAGCCCACCCACGACCAGCACAAGGATCGCACCGAGGAAGGCGGCAAACAGGGTGACGTAGTGAAAGCCTTCGGCGCCGAGCCTGGGCGTGAGGTAAGATGCGATCACCGGATCGGTCGCGATCGTCTCACCAACAATCCACCCTAGCAGCGCGGCACCGGCCCAGACCAGGATTGGAAAGCGTTCCAACAAGGCCATGATCAGAGCGGCCCCCGCAACGATGAGCGGAATGCTGATGGCGAGCCCGATCAGGATGAGTGCGAAATTTCCCTGGGCGGCCGCCGCAATGGCAATGACGTTGTCAAGGCTCATGACGATATCGGCCACCGCCACGATGCGGACCGCCCGCCACAGGTGCTCAACTGCTTGAACTTCGCCCTCGTCCTCATCCTCGGGCACCAGCAACTTGGCGGCGATGTAGAACAGCGCCAAGCCTCCAATGATCTTGAGGTAGGGGAGCAGCATCAGTTGCGCGATCACCACCGTAAAGATGATGCGCAGGACCACCGCAACACCGGCGCCGAGCACCATGCCCCAGAACCGCTGGCGCGGGGGAAGGCCGATGCATGCCATGGCAATGACGACGGCGTTGTCGCCGGACAGCAGAACATTGATCCACATGATCTTTAGGAGAGCGACCCAGAAGGCCGTCTGTCCCATCTCGTTCCACCCGCTCGTGACCATGCCAAGCCACGTGCCGGAATCCAGAATGTTTCCCATCGAACCCAAGGGATGTTCCTTTCGCTCCCCTCGCGGGCGGTCGCCGTCGCCCCTGCCCTTATAGCTTCGTCCTAATCTACAGGCGAAACGGGCACCCTGACCAGCGCACTAGCGCTGCCAACAAGCGCCCCGGTATTGTCTCAACCAACGATTTCATTTTCCGAGAAGAACTGGCCGATTTCCTTGACGGCGGTCTCGGGGGCGTCCGAGCCGTGCACTGAGTTCTCGCCGATGGATTTGGCATGGGACTTGCGGATGGTATCGGCCGCCGCTTTTGCCGGATCGGTGGCCCCCATGATGTCGCGGTATTTGGTAATCGCGTTCTCGCCCTCAAGCACCTGCACCACCACCGGGCCCGATGTCATGAAATTCACGAGCTCGCGAAAGAATGGGCGCTCGCGGTGGACCGCGTAGAACGCCTCGGCCTGCTCCTTGCTGATGCGCACGCGCTTCTGAGCAATGATGCGTAACCCCGCCCGCTCGATCATGGCATTGATGGTCCCCGTGAGATTGCGCGCGGTTGCGTCGGGCTTGATGATTGAAAACGTGCGCTCAATCGCCATGGGGCAGGCGTCCTTTTGCTTGGGATTACGACCTGGAAGACTGGCGCGGCTTATAACGGCGACCCGTACAAGCGGCAAGGCCATGAATGCCGCATGAATGGCGCGGCGCGCACCGGTTCACCTTGATAAACAGCCGCGAAATCAGAGGCTCAGCGTGGGTTCAGGGCGGCAGCGCAAAGATCGACCGCAACTGCCACCAGTGCCCCAGGAACTTCAAATCGGCGACACGAGGGCAGCCGAACACCGAATACCGGGCTGCAAGAACCGGCCCGTTCGAAAGGGAGATAAACATGCTGCGCAATACAATCCTCGCCCTTGCCGCCGTGACGGCAATCGGAACTGCTGCCCTTCCGGCAACCGATGCCTCCGCTCACTGGTATCGCGGTTGGCACCGGCATGACGGATGGCACCATCATGGATGGCGCCACTACGGCTGGCACCGGCATTACGGCTGGTATCACCATTGGGGCTGGCGCCGGGGCTGAAGCCGTCGCCAATTCGAGGAGCCAGAGTACCCGCCTGATGGTGCAGGGCCGGTGCAAAGCCTTGATTTTTCGTGGCGCGCGCTCATCCTCCCCTCAACGCGGAGGAGAGGATGAGCCGGGGCTTGCTGCGTTTCGTCATCCCAATTGCGACCTTCGTTGCATCGCTTCCCGCTGGGGCTGAATCGTACCCGAGCCGCGACATCCATTTCATCAGTGCGTTTCCGCCAGGCAGTGGCTCTGACACTGTCATGCGCTTCATCGCCGAAAAAATGCGCCCGTTGGTCCCTCAGCCGGTTGTGGTCGAGAACAAGCCCGGCGCCGGCGGCATCATTGCGGCGGAATACGTGGCGCGCTCAAAGCCCGACGGCCATACGATCTTTACTCACGCCGGCAACACCATGGCATCGGTCAAATATCTGCTCAGGAAACCGCCGTTCGACCCGGCGCAAGCGATGCAGGTGGCGGCGACCATCAACAAGCAGGCCTTCATGTTGGTGGTCGCCGCCAAGCAGCCGTGGCGCACGCTCGCCGAGTTGACCGCGGCCATGAAACGCAAAGGCGAGCAGGCGACCTACGGTGCCTCCGCCAATATCGGGCTGATCATGGGTGGGATGTACCGCGAGCTTGCCGGACTCGCCGCCGTCGACGTGCAGTACAAATCGGCTCCGGATTCGCTCAACGATCTCGCAAGCGGAGCGCTTGATTTCGCGCTTTACGATCCAATCGTGTCCATGTCACAGGCGCAAGCTGGCCGCGTCCGCGTTCTGGGGGTAGGCTCCAAAGAGCGACTGCCGGCCGCGCCCGACCTGCAGACCATGGCGGAGCAGGGCATTCCCATCGATATCCTGAGCTGGTTTGCCGCACTCGTCCCGTCGGCAACGCCAAGGCCGATCGTCAATCAAATCAACGCGTGGTTCGCCACCGTTCTCGCCATGCCGGAGACGCGAGCGTTCCTGACCAAGTTCGGTACTGAGCCATGGATTGCAACCCCCGAAGAAGGACAGGCGCAGATGATACGGGACCTCGCCATCTGGCCCGAGTATATCCGCGTCGCCAAGCTCAAGCCGCAGGACTAGATCATGTCCCGCAAGAGTGGAACCCAGCATGGCGATTTGTTGTCGCGACTTCTTCGCTTTCTAACTGATTAGGTCCCTCCAGCGGAGCGAAAGCCGTGGGCGAGGTCACTGGCGGCCGTAAAGGCTCCTTTGGCCTCGGCCGGCGTGAGCGCTAGCGTGGTGCGCAGGTCGGTCACCCCGCCATGACTTGCGCCGGCGAGCAGCACGGCCGCCATTTGGGTCTCACTTTTGACCTCGGCGATGGTGAGGAAGTCGTATTCGCCGAAGGTCAAATAGAACCCGATCAGCCGGCCGCCGGCCTTGGAGAACAGGCGTGACAGCGCTTCGGAGCGATCCTCGGGGCGTGCGACCATTCCCTTGATGGCCTCGCGCGTATACCGGCCCTGGGTCACAAAAATCGGCATTGCTTCCTCCCGGGTTAAGCGTGATTTGTACTCCCGTTTCGGCACCTTTGCGAATCTTCACGAATAGCTTAAGGGAAGCGCAAAGGAGCCTCCCATGCGCGGCCTTACCGCATTTATCCTTGGAATTCTGGCGACGGTTGGCTTCGCCTATTTTCATGATCGCGGACTGGACAACTCCAAGAAGCTGGTGAACTGGGACGTCGCGACCGAGCTCACCCGCACCGCCGCCGTGCGCGCCAAGGAAGAGTGGGACCGCCTGACCACGAAGTAGATCCGTGCGGCAGCACAATTTTGTAGAAATTCCTAACGGCAGACGAACCGGTGCTTGAGCGGCATTGGGCCTCGCACATATCGTTTGCAAACCGGTGCGGCATGGGTGGTGCCGTGCTATTCTGCTCCCTTAACCAGAACAATGATGGCGAGGAAACGAGCATGCGCGCGGCGTACTATGAGCAGAATGGACGTGCCGCCGACGTTTTGCACGTCGGCAACATTGAAACGCCGACGCCGGGACCAGGCGAGGTGCGCGTCAGGCTCAGGACGTCAGGCATCAACCCGTCGGACGTGAAGGGTCGCGCCGGCCTTACGCGCAAAATCGCCTTTGCGCGCGTGGTCCCCCACAGCGACGGCGCCGGCGAGATCGACATGGTTGGCGACGGTGTTGCACGCTCTCGCGTTGGCGAGCGGGTTTGGACCTTTAACGCACAATGGAAACGACCATCCGGCACGGCGGCTGAATTTGTGGTCCTGCCGTCTTCGCAGGCTGTGGCGTTGCCGACAAGCGTCAGCTTCAACGTCGGCGCCGGGATCGGGATTCCGGCAATGACCGCATGGTATGGGGTTGCTCTGGCGCTGTCTGCCGATGGCGGAACCATGTTCATTCCAGCCGGGGCCGGATCGGTCGGCAACTACGCGATTCAGTTCGCGAAGGCGCGCCATGCGACCGTCATCACGACGGTCAGTTCAGAAGCCAAGGCGGCGATCGCGCGACAGGCAGGGGCCGATCACGTAATCAATTATCGAACCGAGGATACGGCCTCACGCGTGATGGAGATCACCGGCCGCAAGCCCGTGGACGCGATCCTCGAAGTCGATCTTGGGGCCGGCGCCAAGTTGTGGCCGGCGATCCTGCGCCCGCACGGCACGGTGATCGTTTATGGGACCAGCGCACCCGAGCACACGATTCCGGCGGCGTTCTGTCTGACCAACAACATCGCAGTCCGGTTCATCCTGGTCTACGAAATGACTTCGGCGGACATGCTGAATGCCGCGGCGGCGATCACCAAGATGCTCACCGAGGGACGCCTGGTACACAACGTTGCGGCTACATTTCCGCTTGATCAGATCGTCGCCGCGCATGAGGCGGTAGAACGCGGCGCCGGTGGCAAGGTGGTGCTGCAGATTTGTTGACGGCGCGTACAGCGCACAGGTAGCGTTACGCCGCAAGCGACGTGGAATGCCGTCAGCCGAGGGATGCGATGCGATCCAGTATTGTCTTGTTAGTGGGCTGCGCCTTGATGATGGGGCCTTGGCAAGCGCGTGCGCAGGCACCCGCTCCGCCGAATGTCGAACCCGACGCGCCGGTTTACGTCGTGGGCTATATCGATGTCCTGCCCTCCATGAAGAACGCCGCCATCTCGGCTTTTAAGCAATTTCGCGACAGCTGCCGCAAGGAGGATGGGAACCTGCGCTGCGAGGTGATCCAGCGGCTCGAGCAGCCAAATCAATTCGCAACGCTTCAAATTTGGAAGGACAAGGCAGCGTTCGAGGCTCACGCGACCAACCCGACCGCCGTGGCACTTCGCGACAAGCTGCGGCCGATGCTGGAAAGCCCATATGATGAGCGTGTCCATGGCGGCCTTTCCGTTCTGCCGCCGCAACCGACACCCACCGGGCGCGTGACCTACGCGGTCACCCATGTCGATGTCATCCCGTCGCATACCAAAGACGCCACCACGTTATTGACCCAGTTGGCGGAGGCGAGCCGCAGAGATGCAGGCAATAGTCGCTTCGAAGTACTGCAGCAGGACGGGCGCCCCAACCACATTTCAGTCGTGGAAGTCTGGCCCAACCGCAAAGTGTTCGAGACACGCGGCACGACGCCTACCGTGGTCCAGTTCCGCAACCAGCTGCAACCGATGCTGGGCGCGCTCTACGACCAACGTCTCTACAAAATCCTTGACTAGTTTAGTCTGTGGCGCGCATGGCACGCTGATACTCTACGAGCTATGCGGTTTACAGGCCCGCCGCTACAGCTAATTTTCTTGGCGCGCATCGTCAACAATTGGGTCGACCGCACGCTGATCCCGCAGGCGGCGCCCATGCTCATGGCGGACGTGACCGAGTGCGGCGATGCGGGCGATGCCGCATATCTGCGCGCGCAGATGGAAAAGATCTTTGGCAGGCCGCTCGAAGAGCTGCGCGCAAGCCGCGACACGCGTGTGAAGGAATTCCGGCGTGCGCTCGATCCGGCGCGCTCCAGCCTCCGGGTTCAGCCGTTTCTGTCCGGGTCTGCGCCTGCCTATCCGGACTACATCTTGTTCAGCCTGTTTCAGTGGGCACGCCGTTAGTCCATTTGACCTGATCGACACTGGCGACGCCGTGCTGCTTGGTTGGCGCGCGCAGATGCTCGACCTGTTCGACGGATTGGCGCGGGAACCGGCCCGCGCGCCAGAGCCGACTGCCGCGGACACGCCGTTAGATGATGGCTAGAACTTCTCCGCCCACGGCCGCAGCTCGATCTCCCAGGCCCAGGCACTGCGCGGCTGTTGGATGAGCTGCAGATAGGTTGTGGCGATCGCATCGGGATCGAGGAAGCTCGCCGGCTTGTCCGGCGGATCCAGCCGGGACGGACTTTGGATGCCGCCATCGATCACGACGTGCGCCACGTGGATGCCTTGCGGGGCAAGTTCGCGTGCCATACTCTGCGCGAGACCGCGCAGCGCAAACTTGCCCATGGCAAAAGGCGCGGATTGCGCATACCCCTTCACGCTCGCCGAAGCACCCGTAAAGACGATCACACCGCGATTGTTGCGCAACATCCGGCGTGCGGCCTGCTGCGCAACCAGAAAGGCGCCAAAGGCGCTGACCGCGAGCGCCTTCTCGACCTCCGCCGGAACAAGATCGATGAGCGGGCCGCGCGCTCGTGCGCTGGCATTGTAGATGACAACGTCCGGCGCCCCGAAATTCTGATCGAGTGCGGCGAACAGCTTCTCCACGTCGGAGGTCTTGGCAGCGTCGCACGCCAAAGTCTGTGCGCCAGTCTCGCGCTGCAAAGCGGCGAGATCGTCAGTGGTGCGCGCGGCCAGCGCAATTTTCAAACCTGCGCGCGTCAGGGTGCGCGCCAGCGCTGCGCTCAAGCCGGAACCCGCGCCGACGATCAGCGCCGTTTTGAATTCATTGAAGTCGTTGTCGCCCATTTCATTTCTCCGTTGCAGCCGGTAGCGGCACGCGTGTGTCTGATTGGCAAAGACGTGCACCTGTATCACTATGGCCCAGTATCCCAAGCCGAAGTTTCGCACGCCCGCGCCGCGAGTTCGATTGCGAACTTCGGAATCGGGGCGCTAGAGTGGCACCAGCGTTGCGCACAAAAAAATCGATGACAAACGGCAAGGGTACGACCAGACTGGAAGTGCAGCGGTCAGTCTATCGCCTGCAGCGGAGATTGCGCCGACGCCGTTTGGAGGAGATGGAAATGCAAGTCTGTCGTCGCGTGCCGATGCGCCGACGCGGATGTCATCGAAAATGACCTCGAACCAGCGAACCGCGTGACCATGGATACCGCGCAACCCCCGATCCGTCCGATCGCTCCCCCGCCGGCCATCTATGATCATGCTTACAAAGGCGCCCTGACCGTGCGGCAAGGCACCCTGGCGCAAGTCGAGCACTTTTGCCACACGATGCACGGGATCGTGTCGCCGTATCGCGCCCTCGGCTGCTCGAAGGTTGACGAGCACAGGTGCTTCCTGATGATTCCGCGTATAGGGGGACCGGTGACGGCGCACATCCAAGGCCAGATCCGCCGTCATGAGCTCGCGCATTGCAATGGTTGGCCCGGCGATCACCCACGGTAGGCTGAAGTCGCCCGCCGGCCGAAAAAACGGATAACCAACTCGACGCCCTGCGGCACGCACTCGCGTAGGGTTTGATGTCTCTCAGCACCTGAACACCGGAGGGGGCATGCGGCTCACGTTCGTCGGCTCGGGAGACGCCTTTGGTTCTGGCGGCCGCTTCAACACCTGCTTCCATGTCACGGCGGAACGAACCCGATTTCTGATCGATTGCGGTGCCTCTTCGCTCATCGCAATGAAGCGACTGGGAATCGACCGCAATGCAATTGATCTGATCCTACTCACGCATTTTCACGCCGACCACTTTGGCGGCGTTCCGTTCTTCGTGCTCGATGCACAGTTTGTGGCCAAACGAACGCGGCCCCTAACGATCGCGGGGCCGCCGGGCCTGGAGAGCTGGTACGAGCGCGCCTTCGCGGCGGCGTTCCCAGGCGATCGCGAGCTCCCCTTCCCGCTCGCGCTGCGCGAAGTCGAAATCGGCAAGCCCAATCGTATCGGCGACCTCGACGTGACCCCGTTTCACGTGCGCCACGATGACCGTGCCGGACCCTGCCTCGCTTATCGGATCGCGTTGGATGGCCGGACGGTCTGCTTTTCGGGTGACACCGAGTGGGTCGATACTCTAACCGATGCCGCCCGCGGCGCCGACCTATTCATTTGCGAGTGCTACATGTACGAAAAGCCGGTGCGCGCCCACATGGCGCTCGCGACCCTGCGCCAGCATCTGCCGGCCATCGGCGCCAAGCGCGTGATCCTCACCCACATGAGCGAAGACATTCTGAGCCGATTGGAGAAAGTCGAATACGAGACGGCGGACGATGGCAAGGTCGTTGAGCTCTGAGGGCACGCCCGAACGCTTCGGTGCGACCGATTTCGGACTGGCGCTGCTGGCATTTGCCTCTGGCAGTACGGACGTCATGGCCTTCCTCCTGTTGGGGAATATCTTCACTTCGGCGATGACCGGGAACATGGCATTGCTGGCCATCGCGGTCGGCCAGGGACGCTTCGTATCAGCGCTGCTTTCGTTGCTGGCTCTCGTGGGCTTCGTGTTCGGTGTCGCCCTTGCGACAGCCATCTACAATCCGCGCATGCGCCCGGCGCGGCTCGTTCTGCGGCCCCTGTTCGTCCTGGAGATCGCGTGTCTCGGCGGTTTTGCGGCGACCTGGTATTTCGTCGATCGTTCGATGCAAAGTCTCGGACTTGACGCCCTGATCCTCCTTTCGGCAACCGCCATGGGAATCCAAGGCGTGATCGCGCGCCACTTCAACGCCCCCGGTATCAACACCATCGTGTTCACCAGCACGCTCGTGTCGATCGTCATGTCGGTGACGGGCGCCATCGCGAAGCCCGACCTGTATCCGCCAGTACGCATCAGCACGATTCGGCAGATCGGCATATTCCTCGTCTATGGTTTCGGCGGATTTGTCGCCGCATTCATCGCGTGGCACCGGATCGGCATAATCCAATGGATCCCGTTCCTGGCCGTGACGTGTGCAATCGTTTGCGAAGAGTCTCGACGGCGCGACAACGCTACATCCTGAACACGCCCCACCTGGTCTCCGGGATCGGGGCATTCAGTGCGGCCGAAAACGCCAACGCTAACACCCGGCGAGTCTCCTGCGGCGCGATGATGCCGTCGTCCCACAGGCGCGCGGTCGCGAAATATGGATTGCCCTCGGCTTCGTATTGCTCGCGGATCGGCTGCTTGAATTCCTCCTCCTCGACCTCGCTCCACTCTCCTCCTGCAGCCTCGATCCCCTCGCGCTTGACGATCGCGAGGACGCTCGCAGCCTGCTCACCGCCCATCACCGAGATGCTGTGCGTTCGGCCACATGAACAGGAAGCGCGGGCCGTAGGCACGCCCGCACATGCCGTAATTGCCGGCTCCGTATGACCCGCCGACGATGACCGTGATCTTGGGCACCTGCGCGCAGGCTACCGCGGTCACCATCTTGGCGCCGTCCTTGGCGATGCCGCGGGCCTCATACTCGCGCCCAACCATGAAGCCAACGATGTTCTGCAGGAACAGCAGCGGGATGCGACGCTGACAGCACAGCTCGATGAAATGGGCCGCCTTCAGCGCGGACTCCGAGAACAGAATCCCGTTATTGGCGAGGATTCCGATCGGCATGCCATGGAGATGCGCGAAGCCGCAAACGAGTGTCGTGCCATACAGTGCCTTGAACTCGTCGAACTCGGACGCGTCTACCAGTCGCGCGATGACGTCGCGCGGATCGTATTGCTTCTTGAGATCGACCGGCACGATCCCGTCGAGTTCGGCAGGATCGAGCCCCGGCTCGCGCGGGGTGAGCAACGGGATGTCGCACGCGTTTCCTGGTGTTGAGGTTGGCGACGATGCGCCGGCAGAGCGCGAGCGCATGATGGTCGTCGGCCGCGTAGTGGTCGGCGACGCCCGACCGGCGCGCATGTACGTCGGCACCGCCTAGATCCTCGGCGGTTACCACCTCGCCTGTCGCGGCCCTCACCAGCGGTGGGCCGCCGAGAAAGATCGTGCCCTGATTTCGCACGATTATCGTTTCGTCCGACATCGCCGGCACGTAGGCACCGCCGGCCGTGCACGAGCCCATCACCGCGGCGATCTGTGGAATACCGGCGGCCGACAGCGTAGCCTGATTGTAGAAGATTCGGCCGAAGTGCTCGCGATCCGGGAACACATCCGTCTGGTGCGGCAGGTTGGCGCCGCCGGAATCCACCAGATAGATGCACGGAAGCCGGTTCTCGCGCGCAATCTCCTGGGCACGCAGATGTTTCTTCACCGTCATCGGGAAATAGGTTCCGCCCTTGATGGTGGAATCGTTGCACACGATCATGCATTCGCGGCCCTCGATCCGAGCGATGCCGGTAATGATGCCCGCGCCATGGATGGCGTCATCGTACATGCCGTTGGCGGCAAGCGGCGAAAGCTCCAGAAACGGCGCACCTGGATCGATGAGCGTCATGACACGGTCGCGCGGCAGAAGTTTGCCGCGCGCAACATGCCGCTCGCGCGCTCGCGCCGAACCGCCGAGCGCCGCTTCGGCCCGGCGCTGATGCAGCTCCTCAACCAGCGCGCCCATGGCGGCGGCATTCGCGCGAAACTCGGCGCTCCCTGGATCGATCAGTGACGTGATGGCCGTCAAAAGTTCCCCCGCATGCGACGCTGTGCCCCGCTTTGGTACGTAGTCCTGGGTGCAGCCAAAACTCAACCGCCAGTATGAAACCCTATCGTCGAATTTCGGAACCGCTTTATTCGCCCCTCGTTGTCAAATCGGGGGGTGTTAAGAACCTACAGGAGTCGCCATGACCAGGAAACTCTTGCTGGCCACAGCGGTCGCCGCGCTCATGACTGGCAGCACCCTGGCCCAGACCATTAACAACGCACCGCAGAATTCACCTGCAGGTGTGGGCAATGAAGTCAAGCAGGCGCCGCGTACCGGCGACAGTTCCCAGGTCGGCGGGACGCCGTCCGCCAATACCAAGGGACTCCAGAGCCAGCTTCAGGATCCGCAGCGCTCGGGCCCGGTGCAAGCTCCGCGCCCAACCGCGCCCAACCGCTGATGGCACAAGCGGGCTGAGAGAAACGGCACCGGCCGTTGCTCGTTGCTCGCGAGACTTTGCGCAACGCAGCGAGTGTGGAACTACAATTTCAAAGAATATAACCGTTCATGCCAACTGAACGCGATCGCATCGGAACAAGCGCTGCGAAAGCCCGTTGTACTGGCGCCGGGCGACACCGGCGTCGCGGGGGCCTGATGAGGAGCTTTCCGATGAGGAGCAAGTTGTTGATCTCGACGGCCGCCGCGCTGGCGTTAGGTGTCGGTGTAGCAGCCGCACAAGGGCCCGGAGGCCAAGGCGCGAAACCGGAATCTGGCGCGAGTCCGGGTGGTGGTGCAGGCATGAGCCAAGGCGCGCAGCCAGGTTCGGCTGGCAAAACAAGTCAGGGCGCCGCCGGCAATATGAGTCAGGGTGCGCAGCAAGGCGGTGGCGCAAAACCAAACGCAGCTGAACGGGCGCAAACGTCCCCGTCGGGTGAAAAGTCGAACAAGGCCGGCTCGACTGCGCAGTCCGACAACAATCGCAGTCCGAGTTCGCAGGCGCAGCCGCACGACCAAGGCATGCAAAGCAGCCAGCGCAGCCCAGGATAACGCCGTCGACGAAGGGAGCGCAGAGCGGCCAGGGTGCAATGCAGCGAGGCACCGAGCGCACGCTAGCAAGAGCGCTCCAGCAACCCGGCGCCGCCGGGAAAGCTGGCGCTTCCGGTCAGGCCGGCACGTCAAGCTCGACCTCGACCCAGGCTAACACGAGCGCTGCCGCGAGCGGCAACGTCACGCTCAACGCCGAGCAGAAGACCAAGATCCGCGAGACCGTCATCAACGCCAGCAATGCGCCGCGCGTTACCAACGTGAACTTCTCGCTCAATGTCGGCACCGTTGTCCCACAGACGGTCCGGTTCGCCCCGGTCCCAACGGCGTTGGTTGAAATCAACCCAGGCTGGCGAAGCTACGAGTATTTCATCGTCAGCGAGGAGATCATCATTGTCGACCCGCGCACTCACAGGATCATAGCGATCCTGCCCGTCTGAGGCGGCGAAGCCGGATGCCAAAAGGAAGGGGACGGCACGCCGTCCCCTTTTCTTTGCTACGCGACGCAGACGCGCTAGACGCTCAGGCTCGCACTTCCTGCCGCTGGAACACGACATAGCCAGCAACGAACAGCACGATCGTGGACGCGATCAGGCCGACGATCTGCGGCCAGGCGATCAGCAGGCTCTGGCGGAGCGGCAACGCTGTCCCCACCACTGCGCCCTGCAGCTGTTCGAGGTAGATCGGTCCGAGCGCGCGCGTCGACGGCGACAGAATAGCGAGCACGGACTCGGCAAACAGCTGGTTGGGCGAGATCCGCGCCAGCATCTGCTGCATCTCTATGGTTGCCGGCGTGGGAAGCCCAAGCATGACGTAACGAATGTCGGGTGGGGCGATTGCCACTGCCAGGGCGGACGACAGGATCGGCCAAATCAACACGAAGAACAGCCACAGCCCGAGCGCCACCAGGGCCGCGGTCGCAGCGGAGCGAAACACGATCGACAGCAGAAGTGCCAAGGCAAGCCAGACGCCGCAGTAGCAAAGCGCGATCAGAAGGAACACCAGCGAGCGTGCCACTTCGTCCCCGTTGGGCGGCACGCCCAGCAGAAGCAGCCCGGCCCCGATCACCAGCAGCCACAGACCGAGCAGCATGATCCCGAGCGTCGCCAGGGCAGCCAGAAACTTCCCCATAAGCAGCGCATCGCGATAGATCGGCTGCGAAAGCACGCGCGACAGCGTGCGGCGGTTATGCTCGCTGCTCACCGCATCGAACCCCAGTCCGATCGCAACCAGCGGTATCAAAAATCCGAGCAACCCGGCAAACGACGGTACCGGCGGGGTGTCGACGGTGAAAAGCCGCAGAAATAGGAACGGGTCTTCCGCCGTCGTGTCGGCAAGTCGCCCAATCGCGCGATAGAGCGCCACAAACGCGATCGCGGCCACCAGAAATTCGATGACAAAGATGCGAATGCTCGACATCTGATCGGACAGTTCCTTCAGCACGACCGTGCCGAGGCCCTGAAAGGCAGACCCTTCACGCCGCATCGCGGACTCCTTCGGGCTGCGCCCTGCGCTGGAAGAAGCGGGTATAGATCGCCTCGAGACTTGGAGTGTCCACTGACAGTTGCGTCAGCGCCCCGTCGGCGGCGACCACGGCGCGCGCAGCATCCGGACGCACATCCCGCGTGGCCGTCAGCCGGTAGCGGTCTCCGACGCGCTGGACCGCGGTCACTCCCGGAACGGCCAGCAGTCGTGTCTCGAGGTCGGCGCCAGGCGGCGCGACCGCGTCGACTTCGACCACAAAACCGGCGCCCAGCACCTGTTTTGCCAGCTCCGCCACCGTGCCCTGCAAGACGATACGACCGCTTTGGAACAGCGCAACACGATCGCACACGCGCTGGACCTGATCGAGCAGGTGCGAGGACAACAGCACGGTGACGCCCTCGTGCTTGAGCTGCTCGATCAGCGTCAGAAAGTCGACAGTCGCCTGCGGATCGAGACCAGAAGTCGGCTCGTCGAGAATCGCGATTTCGGCTCCCTTCATCACGATCTCGGCAAGCCCTAGCCGCTGCCGCATGCCGCGCGAGAACGTTGCGACGCGCTTGTCCGCGACGTCGCCCAGTTGCACGCGCTTGAGTGCGTCGGCGATCCGTTGTGAGCGCTCGGACGGTGAAAACCGCATCAGTCGTGCCGTGTAGGCCAGATTCTCGGCCGCGGTCAGATAGTCGTAGAATCCGACCGAGTCGGGCAGATAGCCAACCCGCCGCTTGACCGCCAGCGGTTCGCGCACCGGATCGTGACCCAGAACTCTAACGGTACCGGCGCTGATCTCGGTCAATCCGAGCATCATCAGGATCGTCGTGGTCTTGCCCGCGCCGTTGGGACCGAGCAGACCGAAGATCTCGCCCTTGGCGACGTCGAAGTCGACGGCGTCAACGACGGTGGCGCGCCGGTAACGTTTGGTCAGCCCGCGCGCCGTGATGACATTTTCGGTCATCGGCGTCCGAACCTCACCACTGCGCCGACCATGATCAGCAGTGCAGCCGCAATGATGCCGACGCCGGCGATGCCCCACACCGTCGAGGTGACGACCGTGACGCGGACCTGGGAAGACGCGGTCTCGCCACGCGATGAGGCGCGCAGTGTCGTCTGATAATCGCCCGCCAGCGATTTTTCGGTCGGCGTCACCAAAGCCTGGGCTTCGGCGTCCTTGCCGGCCTCGATCTTGGCAATGGTCTTGGGGTTGAATTCGAGCTTCCAGCCGCTCGGTGCGTTTCCGGACAGCTCGATGTCATCGGCAGCGGCGCTACCGGTATTGCTCACAATGATCGGAAAAGTCGCCTGCTGGCCGGCTTCGGCGCGCATGCTCAGGAGCCCGTCGCGGCCGGAAATCGAAAGTCGCGGCTGGCCGATGATCTCTAGCGACACGTCGGTCTTGGCGGTCGCCCCTTCAGCCGAGACCGTGACAGACACCGGATAGGTCCCAGCATCGACGCTCGAGGGCGGCCGCACCTTCAACTTGACGTCCTTGGACTTGCCGGCCTCGATCGCGACCGAGGACAATTCCTGACTGCCATAGGCCTCCGTGAACGAGGTCTCGAAATTCTTCGGCGCCTGGGCTGTAAAGCTCACCGTTAGGTTGCGGCCGGAATCGTTCTTGATGGTGAGTTGATACTCGAAGCTCGATTTGGCGGTGCCACGCAATGCCGGCAGCGCGGTGTCGACCTTGAGCTTGGCCGGCAACTGCTGGGCGAGTGTTACCGCGATCGGCAGGCTCACCGTATTGCCCTGACCCGCGGCGCTGACTGTCACGGTCTGGGTCCCGGAACCGGCGTTGGCCGGCACTTCCAGGCGCAGCTCAAGGCTCACCCCGGCGTCGGTCGCCGGCATTGCGGCTGCAATCGGCTGGCCCCCACCCAGCAAGGTCGCGGTCCAGCCAGCAGGCACACCTGACACCGACAGCTGCAGCCGCTCGGGAGCGACGCCGTAATTCTGCAGCTTGATCGGGATGTTGGCGGTGGTGCCCGGCTGCACCGAAACGGCCGGATAATCCGCAAGCAAATAGAGTCCCTTCACGTCCGGCCGCTCGGCAGCTGCCGCGGCCGCGGCGAGGCACAAGAATGCGGGGACGATCGCGAGAAAGCGAACGCGCATGGCAAAGTCTCTCCTTGGAACTACCCGAACTGTTATGCGGCCCCCGCCGGCGGTTGTTCGCGGGGAGGTCCCGTCGGCAGCCGGCTATATACCGAACCACGGCGATTTTTGGAAATTTTTGCGCGGCGGGGTGCAAAAGTGACGCACCCGTTCGATTTCGTACTGAGATCAGCCCTGATTGTAGTGCCAAAGCTCATCAGGGCCTGCGGCGGCGCGCCTTCTTCCTGTGACGATGGGTCACCCACCTCGTTTCTGGAACATGTGCGTTGTTGGAAGCGGGGTACGGCCGTTGCTCTACCTGCCGCGCTGCACATGGGCGAGGTGCGCGGCGTGCCGGTTTCGTTCACTCCGCTGTTCGTTCGCAGAGAAAACCCTTGGATCAACCCCTATTTCAGCCTTCCGACCCGACCCGGTCGCAAGACCCTACTGGCCCGGAACGATCGGCCGAAAGCGCGCAATGGCGGCGCATCACGCAGATAGCGACGATCGGCATTTTTTTGATGATTTTCGGCGCGCTCCTCTACTTTGCGCGGGCCGCCTTGATGCCTGTCGCGGCGGCGTTCGTGATCGGCACAGTGCTGGGCCCGCTGCAACGGCGCGCTGCCGACCACCGCATCCCAGCATGGGCGTTCGCGTCCCTCGTGGTTGTAACAATCATGGCGCTGCTGCAAGGCGCCACCATCGCATTATCGGCATCCGTCATCGAATGGGTCCGACACGCGCCCGATTTCGTCGATGCAATCCGGCACAAGCTCCTGGCGCTTGAACCTTGGTTCGCCGCTTTTCGGAACCTGCAGGACGCGCTGGGGACGAATCAGACGGAAGCCGGCGTGAAACTGGACATCACCACGCTGATTCAGCCGATCCTGGCATTTCTGACGCCCGCGCTGAGCGAGTTGGTCGTTTTCTTTGCCACCCTGTTCTTCTATCTGCTTGGGCGCAACGATCTGCGCCGCAACTTCATCCTTCTCTTCCAAGGCCAAGATGACCGGCTGCGTGCTATCCGCATCTTCAACGAGACGGAAAGCGAATTGACGCGCTACGTCGGCACCGTGACGCTCATCAACCTGGGCGTCGGGACGCTTACGGCCGTCGGCGCATGGCTTTTGGGGTTCCCCAACCCGTTGCTGACTGGAATGCTGGCTTTCGCGTGCAACTATATCCCATATATCGGGCCGGCGTTCGTGGTGCTGATCCTGATTGGAGCCGGATTGATCAGCTTTCCCTCGCTCGGCTATGCGCTGCTGGCGCCGCTGCTGTTTATCGGTCTGACCACCATCGAGGGCCACGTCGTCACGCCCAATATCATCGGCAGCCGTATGACATTGGACCCATTGGCCGTGTTCCTCAGTCTCACGTTCTGGACGTGGCTTTGGGGACCGCTCGGCGCCCTCCTCTCTGTCCCATTCCTGATCATTGGGCTCGTGATCTTCAACCAATTGGTCGCTGACCGGGACGCCGAATTGCCAGGCTGACCCGTTCGGCCCCGCGGTGGCTTCGGTGGCCTCGTCCACGCGAGGCACCGCCAGGCTGACAGTCAAGAACGACGCCGTGCCTGCATGATGGCTGCGCGAAGCGTGTCAATCAGGTCTTTCGGTATGTAAGGCTTCGAGAGCACCGGAATGCCTGCAAAATGCTCCGGAAGAGTGACGTTGCTGTTATATCCAGTCGCAAAAATGAACGGAATTGCGCGCTTGAGCGCAACCTCCGCCAGGATCAGTCCCGCATCCGGGCTGCGGTCGAGCTGAATGTCGAACACCACAATGTCAACCGGCGGCTCCCGTGCGAGTGCCTCCTGAGCGTCCTTGAAATTCAATGCACTGATGACGTTTTCAACCCCGGCCTCCCGGAGCATGTCCTCGACCGCTGTCGCGATGAGAAATTCGTCTTCGACTACGAGAACTTGCGCGCTCGCAAGGGGGTCGGCCTGTGCCGCTCCCGGGTGGCTCATCCGCGCATCCTCGTTTCGCTCCAGGCTTGGCGCACACATGGCGCACAAAAGTTACACAACGCAATGCCGATTATGAATAAAACGCCTTCTCTTGGAACTCAATGGAGCGGTCGTCATTAAAAAAAGACATACCCACTAGCAGTCATTCGATCCAATCGCAGCGTTACGGGCGCAGGGTACAATGGTCGATTTGGTTTCCACGCAACGGAAACAAGTCCCTTGCGAGAAATGCCCGCTGCGGCCGTTGCGGGTTTTTCGAGAATTCTCTCCGGATGAACTGGATTTTATCAGCAATTTCAAATCGGGCGAATTGACCGCGAAACCGGGAACGACCTTATTTCTTCAAGGCGCTCATGTCGCCCATCTCTACACTCTGCTTTCGGGTTGGGCTTTTCGTTATATGACCTTGCCTGACGGCCGCAGACAGATTCTCAATTTTGCGTTTCCCGGGGAATTCCTCGGTCTGCAAGCCTGCGTACTCAACGAGATGCAGCACTCGGTCGAAATTTTGACCCCGGCGGTGCTGTGCGTGTTCCCGCGTGAGAAACTCTGGGACTTGTATACCCGCTTTGCGAGTCTCGCGTTCGATGTCACGTGGCTGGCCGCGCGCGAGGAACAACTGGTCGACGAGCATTTGCTCAGTGTCGGTCGCCGCTCGGCGCTTGAACGCGTGGCGTTTCTCCTCATGCATCTCTACCGCCGCGCCGAAGACGTTGGTCTGGCCAAAAACAAGACCGCGCAATTTCCTTTCACCCAACAACACGTGGCGGATGCGCTCGGCATATCGCTTGTTCACACCAACAAGACGCTGCGGCGTCTCTACAATATGAAGGTGCTGAGCTGGCGCGATCGCACGTTCAAGATCCTTGATTGGGACAAGCTGTCGGAACTTGCCATCTATGACGTCCGTGACCGGCAGCCGCGCCCGCTGATGTAGGTTGCGTCAGCCCGCAGCAGACTCCTACCCATGCTTTTGTCGCAGCGGCACGACGACGGCGGACTTTTGGTCCAGCAGCGTCTCGACCACGGCGGCTACGCCTTGATGGTCGAACGGCTTGCCGAGCAGGAGCGCATCCCGGAACGCATGTGGCAAGCCCTCACGTCCATAACCAGTGACGAACGCAAACGGGATATTCAGCCTGGTAAGTTCGGCTGCAAGCTCGTCGACAGGCTGCCCGGAAAGATTGACATCAAGAAGGGCGGCCTCGAACTGCGTGTTGGCAATCAGTCGCCTTGCGCTGTCGAGCGTCCCGGCCGGCCCGATGACCTCGCAACCGGCCGCCAGAAGGCCCGCTTCCAAGTCCATCGACACGAACGGCTCATCCTCAATGACGAGAATGCGTTTGGCGGCAGCGCCCGATCGCAGGCCAGGCCGTTGGACGAGGGCTTGCTCGACGGCGCCTCGAGCCGAAGTTGCGGAAATGGCCGTGGCCGCTTCCGTCGGGAGCGGCAATCTGATGTCGCAGGTCACTCCATGGGCGCCGTATTGAATTGAGGCCTCGCCTCCGTGAGCCTGCAGGGCGTGTTCGACGAGAGTGGTGCCGAACCCGTGCTTGGACGGCGCGCTAACCCTAGGACCGCCCGCCTCTTTCCAACGCATCATGAGATTGCTCCCGTTATTGGTCATTACGCTCCAATCCACTAACAGACGGCCCTGCGGGACGGACAGCGCGCCATATTTGCGGGCATTGGTCGCGAGCTCGTGCAGCACCAAAGCCAAGTGCAACGCCATTTGAGCATCGAGCACCAGCAGCGGACCCGAGCAGGCGACGCGGCCGTCTTCAGGGGCGCCCAGCATGACCTGTTCGCGCACCAAATCCATGATCTGCGCGCCGTGGAACGTGTTTTGCGTCAGCAGCGTATGAGCCGACGCCAAAGCCTGCACGCGGCCGGTGAAGCTGTCCACAAAATCGCTCGGACTTCGCGCACGCCGCAACGATTGGCGCGCGATTGCCTGCACGGTCGCCAATGTGTTCTTGAACTCGATGATTGAGTTCATCGATGAGCAAGCGCTGCAACTTCTCAGCCTGCTTGCGCTCGGTTATATCGCGTCCAATCTTCGACGCGCCGATGATCCGGCCGGATTTGTCGTGCAAGGGAGACACGGTGATCGACATGTTGATCCGACGCCCGTCCTTTGCAATGCGCGTCGTCTCGAAATGCTCGATATAGTCGCCGAGCCGCAGTCGCCGCAGGATCTCTTCCTCCTGTACGTGAAGTTCGGGCGGGATTATCTTGGTAATCGGCTGGCCGATCATTTCACTTGCCGAATAGCCAAAGATCCGCGTGGCGCCGGAATTCCAGGAGGTGATCCTGCCCTCCAGCGTCTTGCTGACGATGGCATCATCGGATGAAGCGACGATCGCAGCCAGGCGCGCGGTCTCGACCTCGGTTTTGCGCCGCTCGGTCACGTCCATCAGCAGGTTGATTGCGCCCGTGATGCGGCCGGAGCTATCGCGCAGCGGGGTTGGATAGGGAACAAAATGAACACGCGTGCCATCGGGCCTTTCGGCGATTGCCTCGACGCCGCGCACGGCGCGCCCTTCCTTCAGCGTGATTGCCATTGGGCACTGGTCATGCGGCAGCGGCCGGCCGTCGGGCCAAAACAAACGCCACGACCCACACCATTGACTGCTTCCGAGTTCGGGACGATGACCCCAGAGGTCTGCTGCCGCCTGATTGTAGTAAGTGATCTTGCCCTCGGCGTCGGTGGTGTAGATGGCTGCAGGTAACGCGTCCAGCAATTCGGCGCAAACAAGGAGATTGTCAGGATTGGCCGCCATCTGGACCCTTCACCAGCCGCGCTACAAACAATCCCGCCCCACGACGCCAGCGACCGCCCGATCAGTGAAGCCCACCAAAGGCCCAGATCAGCAGCAGGATCGGGATTGGCACGCCAAGCAACCAAAGCAGCATGTAGCGTCCCATGTGACGACTCCATGTTATTCAAACCTGAGGCATCAACGCCCGCGCCCTGATGCGGTTCCCCTCGATGCGGGATGAAGGGCTTCCCGAGCTAGAAAATCGATGTGAAGAACATTGCGACCGAGGCGAGTGCCATCACCGCGGTTGCGATCCAGCCCGTCAGTTCGAGCGCCCCGCTCACGCGGAACTTGCCCATGACGCGCGGACTCCGTGCCATCAGCATCATGACGACCATGACAGGGGCCGACACCACGCCATTGATGACCGCGCTCCAAAACAACGCCTTCATCGGACTGAAGGTCGCGAAATTGACCGCCGCCCCAACCATCGTCGCCAACGCGATGGTGGTGTAGAAACCCTTGGCGCGGGCGGGCTGCCGGGCGAGCCCGACCGGCCATTTCCATGCCTCGGCCAGCGCATACGCCGCCGAACCGGCCAGAACCGGTACGGCCAGCAATCCGGTTCCCAAAATGCCAAGCGCGAAAACCGCAGACGCAAAATGGCCCGCCACCGGTTCCAGCGCCTTGGCGGCGTCGGCGGATGTCTGGACCTCGGTGATACCATTGGCATGCAGGGTGGCGGCCGCGGTGACGATGATCGCCAAAGCCACCAGGTTCGAAAACGCCATTCCGATGTAGGTATCGGTCCGGATGCGCCCGATCTCGAACGCAAACTGTTTCGGCGCGTGCTTGAACGGCTCGCGGTCGGGATCGACCCGCAATTCCTCAGCTTCCTGCGACGCCTGCCAGAAGAACAGATATGGACTGATGGTCGTTCCGAAAATCGCAACCACCGTGGTCCAGAACCCGGTATCGCGCGACAGTGTCGGAATGAACAACCCCTCAATCACCTGCTGCCACGGTACTTTGATGGTCAGGACCGTGCCGAAATAGGCGAACAGCGCGAGCGTCAGCCAACGCAGCAGCGACGCATATCGCTCGTAGCTTACAAAGATCTGCAGCGTCGCACAGACAAACGCGAGCATGCCCACATAGAGCAACGGTGGGCCGCCAACAAGAAAATGGGCTGCGTCTCCCATGGCGCTCAAATCCGCGCCGATATTGATCGTGTTGGCGACCACCAGCAGCCCAACAACGAGATGAAGCAGCCAGGTTGGGTAACATCGTCTGATGTTTCCCGCGAGCCCCCGGCCGGTCGTGCGCCCTATACGCGCGCTGATCTCTTGGATCGCCGTCATCAACGGATAGGTCGCGAGCATGGTCCAGGAAATGGTGAAGCCAAACTGCGCCCCGGCCTGCGAATAGGTGGCGATCCCACTCGGATCGTCGTCTGACGCACCGGTGATGAGGCCCGGCCCCAGGGCATTCGCCACGCGGCGATACCACGGTTTGCAGGCCGCGCTTTCGCTTTGGGCGAGAGAGGTCAAACGTCAGACCCTTGGCCAGATTTGATCGAAAGGCTGAAAGTCGCCGCGTCTGATGAGCATTTTGGCCGAACCTTCCCGGACACGGCCAGGACGAAGTGAGAAGTCTCTCTTCCGCGGGGTTCGGCGAAGAGCGACATTCGCAGGCGCTCCATCAAATAACGCTGAATGCAGGCCGCAAGTTCCTTCGCGCCGCAATGTCGGTCATTGCAGAACATCAGTTCCTCAACGGGAACCCGATCCTCAGGCTGGCGTTGTTAGGACCGGGGCAGGAGAGGACAAAATGCTTTCGACGATTCTCATCATCATCCTGATCCTACTGCTGATCGGCGCGTTGCCGACGTGGCCTTACAGCAGCGGATGGGGATACGGACCGGGCGGCGGCCTCGGGCTTATCCTGGTCATCGTCATCGTGCTGGCACTGATGGGCCGCATCTGACGCGGCAAGCCTACTCCGCCCTGATCCCCGCGTCCTTGATCACTCGACCCCACTTGGTGATCTCGGCACGCATCTGGGCGACGAATTCAGCCGGCGTGTTGGCGATCGGATCAAAGCCGAGGGCCGCGAACCGCTCCTTCACGTCGGGCATCTGGACGATCTTCACGATTTCGCGGTGCAGAAGGTCGATGACTGGTTGCGGCGTGCCGACCGGAACCAGCATGCCCTGCAGGGTGTCGGCCTCCTGATCCTTCAGGCCGGCTTCCGCCATGGTCGGCACGTCCGGCAGCGCCGGCGAACGCGCGCGGCTGGTAACGGCGAGCGCACGCAGCTTGCCGTCCTTGACCAGCGGGGTCGCGGGCGGCAGCGCCGTGAAAGCAATCGGCGTGTGGCCGCCGACGGTGGACTGCAACGCAGGGGCCGCGCCGTTGAACGGCACAGGAATGAGGTCGAGCCCGAGCGACATGCTTGAACAACTCACCCGACAAATGCGGAGTGGTGCTGGCACCCGGTGTTGCAAAGTTGTTGATGCCGGGATGGGTCCGTATGTAGTCGACCAGTTCCTTGACGGTCTTAACGGGCAATGACGGATGAACCACCAGCACGTTGGGGGAGACACCCGCGACGCTGATCGGTGCAAAATCCTTGAGCGGGTCGTAGGAGAGCTTTTCGTAGAGGCTCGGATTGACCACGAGGGCGGACGACGTCACCAGGATCGTGTAACCGTCGGGCGCGGCGTGCGCAGCATTGCCCATGCCAATATTGCCGCCAGCGCCCGGCTGGTTCTCGACATAGAACTGCTTGCCGAGATCATCCGAGAGCTTCTGCGCCAGCAGTCGCGCCATGACGTCACCGGGCCCGGCTGGCGCAAACGGCACGATGATGCGCACAGGGCGGTCGGGGTAGGTCTCGGCGCCTCCGGCGACGGACGCGAAGGCGATGAAGACAGCGGCGCCAATCAGCGCCCGGACGAAGCCCACGCGGTCCTCCCTGTCGATCGGCTGCCACAACCGCTGCCGCATCCACCGTACTGACGCTGAAGCGTTCTATTCGATCTTGATCCCGGCATCCTTGATCACCTTGGCCCACTTGGCGAACTCGGACTTGAGGCGAACCGAGAATTGCGCCGGCGTGTTGGCGATCGTCACGAACCCGAGGGTCGCCATCTTTTGCTGCACGTCGGGCAGCGCAACGATCTTTGCGATCTCGCGATACAGCAATTCGACGATCTCGGGCGGCGTACCGACCGGGACCGCGATCCCGGTCAGCGTGTCAGCCTCCTGGTCCGGAACGCCGGCTTCGGCCATGGTCGGAACATCAGGCAAACCAGCAACCCGCTTCTCGGCCAACACCGCCAGTCCCCGGAGCTTGCCGTCCTGGATGCTGGCAAGCGCGGGCGGCAAGGCGGTGAACGCGATCGGAGTGTGGCCGCCGATTGTCGAGGTGATCGCCGGCCCCGCGCCCGGGAAAGGCACCATCACGAGGTCGAGACCGAACGTCAATTTGAACAGTTCGCCAGACAGATGCGGAGTCGAACCGGTCGCGGGTTGAGCGAAACTGTACTTGCCAGGATTGGCCTTGATGAGATCGACGAGTTCCTTGACCGACTTCGCCGGCACCGCCGGGTTCACGCTCAGCACGTTGGGCGACGCCGCCACCAGCGTGACCGGCGCAAAATCCCGCATCGGATCGTAGGGCACCTTGGCATAGAGGCTCGGATTGATGATGAAACCGGTGCTCACAACGAGAATCGTATAGCCGTCGGGCGCGGACTTTGCGGCCTGGGCAGTGCCGGTATTACCGCCGCCCCCCGGAACGTTTTCGACATAGAACTGTTGGCCGAGATTGTCCGAAAGCTTTTGCGCCAGAATGCGCGCGATCACGTCGGTCGGACCGGCTGCAGCAAACGGCACGAGCATACGCACGGAATGCGACGGATAGCTTTGTGCCGAAGCAGTTTCGGCAAAAATCGGCGCCGAGGACGCGAACACGAGCGCGCAGGCAACGGCGCGCAAGAACAACACCATGGGGCCCTCCCTTGTTTGGGTGCGAATGTTATCATCGCCCCTGTGCATCACACAGTAACGGGGAAATGCATGGCAAGGAAATTCACGCGCCAAGACCTGCGCGACGCGGCGGAAAAATACAAAAATTGGGGCAAGTGGGGCGCCAATGACGAAATCGGCACGCTCAATTACACCACTGCGGATGACATCATTGCCGCAGCAAGGCTGGTGCGTCAGGGCAAAGTCATCTCCCTTGCCCTCAACTTTGACCAGCATGGACCGCAGGGCGCCAAGTCGGCCTACCCGGCACTCGGGCGCATCAATCCGCTGCATGTGATGCTGCGCACGGGTACCGATGCCTACGCGGGCGTGCTCGATCATCGCGGCATCCGCGCCGCCGATGACATGGTGGTGATGCCGCTCCAATGCGGCACCCAATGGGACGGACTCGGGCACGTGTTCTACGAGAACTTCATGTGGAACGGGTACGACTGCCGCGAGGTAACGAGCTTCGGCGCGCAGAAATGCGGGATCGAAAAGACCAAGAACAAGATGGTCGGACGCGGGGTATTTCTCGACGTTCCGCGCGCGCTCGGCAAGGACGCGCTGGACGACGGCTACGCCATCACCAGCGCCGACCTGGAAACGACCTGCAAGGCGCAGGGCGTCAGTGTCAAACGCGGTGACTACGTGATTGTGCGCACCGGCCAGATGGAGCGCTGCCTCGCGGCCAAAAGCTGGGACGGTTACCCCGGCGGCGACGCGCCCGGCTTCTCGTTCGAGACGCTGGAATGGATCCATCGCACCCAAATCGCCGCGATCGCGAGCGACACCTGGGGCTGCGAGGTGCGGCCGAACGAGACCGAGGCCGGGATCAACCAGCCCTGGCACTGGATCACCATCCCGATCATGGGCATCACCATGGGCGAAATCTTCCACGTGGCGGAGCTGGCGCGCGATTGCGCCCAGGATCGGGTCTACGAGTTCATGTTCGTCGCGCCGGCAATCCCGATCACCGGGGCGGTCGGCTCCCCGACCAATCCGCTGGCAATCAAATAGAGCGACAAGATCCATGCTCGGACACAATCGCCGCATGACCGGGGCGCAATGCCTCGCCGACATGCTCGACGGCTATGGGGTCACCCACGTGTTCATGGTGCCGGCTGTCCTGCGCCGGACCCTGGCGGAAATGGAGCGGCGGACTGCGATCAAGCGCATCCACGCCCATGGCGAGAAGGCCGCCGCCTATATGGCGGACGGGTACGCGCGCGCGTCCGGCAAGCCGGGCATCTGCATGGCGCAGGTGATCGGTGCGATGAACCTCGCGGCCGGCCTGCGCGACGCCTTCTTGGCGCACGCGCCGGTCATTGCGTTTACCGGGGGACGCGAGCCCAAGACCAAGTTCCGCAAGGTCTACCAGGAGATCGACGATGTCCCGGCGTTCGAGCCGGTGACCAAATTCAACGCCACTGTGGACGATGTGGCGCGCTTCCCGGACATGGTGCGGCAGGCGTTTCGGGTCGCCGTGTCAGGCACGCCCGGGCCCGTGCACCTGCAGTTTCGCGGCAACGAGGGACAGATCGATGCCGAAGAAGCCGAGATGGAGCCGCTGGTCGAGAAGGCGTTTGCACGCGTGCCGCCGTTCCGGCCGCAGCCGGACTCCGCCAGCGTTGCCGCTGCGCTCGCGCTGCTGGCGCAGGCCGAGCGCCCGGTCATCGTCGCCGGCGGCGGCGTGCGCGCCTCCGGTGCACAGGCCGAGCTCGTGGCACTGGCCGAGGCATTGCAAATCCCGGTCGCGACCTCGCTCAACGGCAAGGACGCAATCCCAGGAACGCATCCGCTCAGCGTCGGCGTCGTCGGCACCTATTCGCGCGAAAGCGCCAACCGCGTGGTCAACCGCGCCGACCTCGTGTGCTTCGTGGGGAGCGAGACCGGCGGCATGACAACGCACTTCTGGGAGGTGCCGAAGATCGGCACGCCGGCGATCCAGATCGACCTTGATCCGGAAGCGCTTGGCCGCAATTTTCCCCTGCACGCCGGCGTGCTGGGGGACGCGAAAGTGACGCTCGCGGCGATGAACGCACAGGCCGATCGAGCCAGCGCCATAAAGCGCAAAGCGTGGATCGCGCAAGCGCAGGCGCTGTGTCACGACTGGAGCAAAAAATATGCTTCGGCCCTCGCCTCCGACGCAGTCCCGATCCGGCCCGAACGCATCTGCCATGAACTGACCCGGCTTGTACCGGACAATGCCATCGTCGTGGTCGACACCGGCCACGCCGGCATGTGGATGGGCGGTATGTTCGATCTCACCAGCGCCAGCCAAAGCTACATGCGCAGCGCCGGCCATCTGGGCTGGGCATTTCCGGCCGGCCTCGGGGCCAAGTGCGCCTGCCCGGAGCGCCCTACGGTCGTGTTCACCGGCGACGCCGGCTTCTGGTACCACATCGCCGAAGTCGAGACCGCTGCGCGCTGGGGGATCAACACCATCACGGTGGTCAACAACAACGCCGGCGGCAACCAGTCCAAGCGCGGTTTCGACCGTGCCTACGGCGGCGAACAAACCCAGCAGGCACGCGAGCTGTGGACCTACCGCAAGGTCAATTTTGCGCGCATCGCCGAGGAAATGGGCGCGCTCGGACTGCGGGTCGAAGCGCCCGCGCAATTCGCGCCGGCATTCGCACAAGCCCTCGCAGCCAACCGCCCGGTGATCATCGATGTCGTGACCGATATCGACGCAATCGCGCCCGCCGCTGTGACGTGATGGCGCGGCCACCGCGCTCAGCGCAGGTGAGTGCCGGCCTGCTGGTCTACCGATTCGGTGCCCACGGCGTCGAAGTGTTGCTCGCACACCCGGGCGGACCGTTTTGGGTGAGAAAGGATGCCGGCGCCTGGACCATCCCCAAGGGCCTGGTGGAGGCGGCTGGCGATAACGCTTTGCTCGCAACGGCCCAGCGCGAATTCACCGAAGAGACCGGTTTTGTGGCGCACGGCCCGTTCGTGGCGCTGACGCCGGTCAAACAGGCGAGCGGAAAAGTCGTGCATGGCTTTGCTTGCGTGGGCGACTTCAATCCGGCCGAACTGACGAGCAACACGTTCGAGCTCGAATGGCCGCCGCGCTCCGGCCGGCGCCAGCACTATCCCGAAGTCGATCGTGCCGCCTGGTTCGGCCTGGCCGAAGCCATGGACAAGATCATCGGCTATCAACGGCCATTGCTTTTGGAGTTGAGGAGGAAATTGCAAAGCTCGTAGCTCGGATGAAACGAGGTGAAATCCGGGAGAGCCGCATTTCGCTGCGCGCGATGCGGGCCTCAATCGTCAAACTTGCTCGCGCAAAACCTGCGGCCAATCGGGCTCGTCTTCCGGCAGGACCCAGGGCTCCTTGAGCGCGGCGTCCCGCCATTCCCGCCACGCCGGCAAGGCCATCATGGAATTCATGTAGCTGCGTGCGGCTGGGCCGACATCGACCGCGTAGGTGTGAAAGCGCGACACCACCGGCGCATACATGGCGTCGGCGGCGGTGAAATGGCCAAACAGGAATGGTCCACCCTCCCCGTAGCGCGTCCGGCACTCCGTCCACATGGCCTCAATGCGGCGTACATTGGCGGCCGTCTCGTCGTTGAGCGCGAGCTTCTTCACCGGCCGCCACAGGTTCATCGGGCAGCTTCGGCGCAACGGCAGGAAGCCGGCGTGCATCTCGTTCGCGATCGCGCGGGCGTGGGCGCGGGCCTTCGGATCCGCAGGCCAGAGCTTCGCCGCTGGAAACCTCTCCGCCAAATATTCAAGGATCGCGAGCGATTCCCAGACGCGAACATCGCCGTCGATCAGGGTCGGCACCTTGCCGGTCCCCGACACCGCCAGCAGCCGGCCCTTGAACTCCGGCGCGTTGAGCGAGATCACCTCTTCGTCGAACGCAAGACCTGCGACCTTCATGGCAACCCACGGCCGCATGGACCAGGACGAATAGTTCTTGTTGCCGAGGATCAGATGCATCACCCCACCCTGCGGACCTGATCAAACCGTTTTCGGATTTGCCGGCGGCGGCATCTCGACCGGGCCTCCCGCCGCCTTCCACGCGCCAAAACCGCCGCGGATATGCGCAACCGGCCGCAACCCCATGCGCTGGGCGGCCTGCGTAGCCAGCGCCGAGCGCGCCCCGGCCGCGCAGAAGAACACGAACCGCTTGTCCTGCGCGAATTCCGGCTTGTGGTATTTGCTCATCGGATCGATCCAGAACTCCAGCATGCCGCGCGGGCAGTGGAACGCGCCCGGCACACGCCCATCGCGCGCGAGCTCGCGGATGTCGCGAAGATCCACAAACAGGACGTTGTCGCGACCGTGCAGCTTGACCGCGTCGGCAACGTCCAGATTTTCGATTTCACGTTCGGCCGCCTGCACCATTGCGTCGACGTGGACCGTGATCTGCTGTGGCATGGTCATCTCCTTGAACCAAGCGCGCCTGTTGTAGCCCGGATGGCGCGCAAGCGAAATCCGCGACACGGGTTAGAAACCGCGCGTTCGATCAGCGCGGCCCCGGAAAAAGTTCGCGGGAATGGCCGGTCAACCAATAGACCGCCAGCCCGATGAACTCGCGCGCCGCCGTGTCGGTCATCGCGATCCCGCCGATCAACGCGCGATACGGCCAGTAGAGGTCGCTTGCGTTTGCAAACTGCCAATCGACCGGACAACCCTCGACTTCGAATCCCACATTGCGAAAGGCCGCCATCGCGCGCGGCATGTGATAGGCCGAGGTGATCAGCACCCAGCGATCGCCCGGCTTCGGCGCCGCCACGATCTTGGTGAACTGCGCGTTCTCGAGCGTATTGCGCGAGCGACCTTCGGTCTCAACCCGCCCCGGCGCGATGCCGAAACTGGCGAACAGCTTGGTGACATAGTCGGCTTCGGCCGTCCCGCCCAACAGACTGGCGTTGCCGCCGGTGAAGATGACGCGCGCGCCTGGATATCGCTTGGCGAGATCCGCCGCGACCGTCAGACGCTCGGCCGCATCGGTGAGCGCCACTTCACCGCGCGCCGCCGACACGTCCGGGTCGATCGAACCGCCCAGCACGATGAAGCCCGTCGGTGCGGCGCCGGTCTCGGTCCAGGCCGGAAAGCGGCTCTCCAACGCGTAGAACAGCACCCTGCCGAGCGGCGAGACTCCGAACACGACAATCCCCAGCATGGCGACGACGAGGAGGCCGCGCCCGACGCGCGCAAACCGCGTGAACAGCAGAACCGTGCCGGCAAGCGCCAGCAGGATGAGAAGGTTGGACGGCAGTGTGAAGAAGCCGAGCGTCTTCGACAGGATGAAGAACATGAGCGCCGACGTCAGTCGCGTTGCTTGCGCCAGGCCGCATAGCGGGCCTTGGCTTCCTCATTCGGGGGATAGAGGCCCGGCAGCTTGGCGCCGTGCTCGACCTCGCTCACGACCCAGCTTTCATAGAGCTCATGCTCGGCACCTTCATGGGCGGCGAATTCGACGAGGTTTTGCGGAATGACGACGGCGCCGTCGTCGTCGAGCACGATCACGTCGCCCGGAAAGATCGCGCAGCCGCCGCAGGCGATCGGCTGCTGCCACCCCACGAACGTCAAACCATTCACCGAAGCGGGCGCCGCAACGCCCGCGCACCAGACCGGCAGCCGCGAGGCGAGCACACCGGCCTTGTCGCGCACGGCGCCGTCGGTGACGAGTGCGGTGACGCCGCGCTTCATCATGCGGGCCGTGAGGATGTCGCCGAAAATGCCCGCGCTCATCACGCCCATCGCATCGGCGACCGCAACGCAGCCAGCCGGCATATCCTCGATCGCGCCCCGCGTCGAAATCGGATGGCCCCAGCTCTCGGGTGTTGCAAGGTCCTCGCGCACCGGGACGAAGCGCAGCGTAAAGGCCGGCCCGACCAGGCGATCGCCGCCCGGCGTGAGCGGCTTTGGCCCGCTCATCCAGCACCGGCGAATGCCTTTCTTGAGCAGCATGGTCGTGATCGTCGCCGTGGTGACCCGGCGCAGAATGTCGAAGCACTGTTCGGTTGTGGTCATGAAAATCCCTGGCGCTATGCTGGCGCGTGCGCGCGTACGAGCTTGAACACGATTGAATCCATCAGCGCCTGGAACGAGGCTTCGATGATATTTGGCGATACGCCGATCGTCGTCCAGCGCTCGCCGCTCTCGTCACGGCTTTCGATCAGCACGCGGGTCACTGCGCCGCTCCCGCCATTGAGGATACGCACCCGGTAGTCGGTCAGTTCGAGGCCAGCGATGAACGGCTGGAATTTGCCGAGGTCCTTGCGCAGCGCGAGATCGAGTGCGTTGACCGGACCGTTGCCTTCGGCCGCCGAAATCAGGTGCTCGTTACCGATCTTCACCTTGACCACCGCCATGGTGACGGTCTGGCGCTCGCCCTTGGCGCCGAACCGCTGCTCCACCCAGACGTCGAACGTCTCGACGTCGAAATAGTCAGGCACGGTGCCGAGCATCCGGCGTGCGAGAAGCTCGAACGACGCATCGGCCGCCTCATAGGCGAAGCCGGCCGCCTCGCGTTCCTTCACCTCGTCGAGCAGCCGAACCACGCGCGCATCGTCCTTCTCGACCGTGAGCCCGATGCGTTCGAGTTCGGCGAGCACATTCGACCGGCCCGCCTGGTCTGAAACCAGGAGCTTGCGGCGATTTCCGACCGCTTCGGGCGCGACATGCTCGTAGGTCGCCGGGTCCTTGACGATGGCGGACGCATGAATGCCGGCCTTGGTCACAAACGCGCTCTCGCCCACATAGGGCGCGTGGCGGTTGGAGGCGCGATTGAGCAGCTCGTCGAGGGCGTGCGACACGTGCGTGAGCGTTTTCAGCCTCTCGTCCGACACGCCAATCTCGAAGCGCTGCGCAAACTCGGCCTTGAGCTTCAGCGTCGGAATGATCGAGCAGAGGTTGGCGTTGCCGCAACGCTCTCCTAGCCCGTTGAGGGCGCCCTGGATCTGGCGTGCCCCCGCCCGCACTGCGGCAAGCGAGTTCGCCACCGCCTGTTCGGTATCGTTGTGGGCGTGGATGCCGACGTGGTCGCCCGGAATGGTCTTCACCACCTCGCCCACGATCGACTCGACTTCGTGCGGCAGCGCGCCGCCATTGGTGTCGCAGAGCACGATCCAGCGGGCACCCTCCTCGTAGGCGGCGCGCGCGCAGGCAAGCGCGAACGCCGGATTGGCCTTGTAGCCGTCGAAGAAGTGCTCGCAGTCGAGCAGGACCTCACGGCCCTTGGCGCGCGCGGCGCGCACGCTGTCCCGGATGGAGGCGATGTTTTCTTCGGGCGTGGTCTCGAGCGCAACGCGGACATGATAATCCGACGATTTGGCAACAAAACAAATCGCCGGCGCGTGCGCGTCGAGCAGCGCCACCAGGCCGGGATCGTTCGAGGCGGAGCGCCCGGGTCGTCGCGTCATGCCGAAGGCCGTGAACGTGGCGCCTAGTCCGCGCTCCTGACCGAACAGCTCGGTATCAATCGGGTTGGCGCCGGGGTAGCCGCCTTCCACATAATCGATGCCGAGCTCGTCGAGCATGCCGGCAATCGCGAGCTTGTCGGCGAGCGTGAAATCGACGCCGTTGGTCTGCGCACCATCGCGCAGGGTCGTATCAAACAAATACAGGCGCTCGCGGGTCATTGAATCTTGCTTTCGGGCTGCAGCGCTGACAGCTGCTTGTTCATCGATACGTTGCCGAGCCATTCGCTGCCGACCGCAATGGCGTTGCGTCGCTGAGCCGTGTAGCCGCGCCGATCAAAAAACGGCTTGGCGGTATCGCTGGCGTCGACAGTCAGTTGCGCGGCGCCGCGGGCGTGCGCGAGCTTCTCCAGCGCGTCGATCAGCGCGGTCGCAACGCCTTGGCGTGCCACGGCTGGGTGAACATAGAGCATGTCGATGTGATCATTGCCGCGTAGCGACGCGAACCCGACCGGTGCACCGTCCATGGTCGCGATCAGGGTGAGCTGCCCGGCGAGGCGCTCGCCGAAGGATTCTTCATCGTCGGCGAGCGCGGCCCAGGCAGCCTGCTGGCCACTGTCGTACTCGTCGGCTGTCAATTGTTCGATGCTGGCCGCGAAGATGGCGGCGAGCAGCGGCGCGTCTGCTGGCAGAAACGGCCGCAACGCGAGCCTGCGGAACGGCGCGCTCACGGTGCAACCTCCCAGGTCGTGCCTTCCTTGGAATCCTTGAGCACGACGCCCATCGTGGCAAGCTCATCACGGATGCGATCGGACTCGGCAAAGTCCTTCGATGCGCGCGCCTTTGCCCGCGCATCGATCAGCGATTGGATCTTGGTTTCATCCAAGCTCCCGTGCTGGCGCTTGCGGATGTCCTGCAGGCTCACCCCAACAAGACTGATCCCGAGAAAGCGGCAAGTGGATTTCAAATCGCAAGCAGCGTGAAAATTACCTTTGCGCGCTTCCGCGGCGAGCCGGTGCAGCTCGGCGATCGCCTGAGGTGTGTTCAAATCGTCGGCCAGGGCCTCGAGCACGGCCGGCGAAAGGCGGCCCTCGCGCGCCTGCGCGGTCGTGACCACGTGTTCAAACGTGTCGAGCGCGACCGCCGCTTGATCGGTCGCCGAACGTGTCCAGTCGATCGGTTGCCGGTAATGCGTCATCAGCATCTGGAACCGGAGCACCTCACCCGGCCAATCGTTCAGAAGCTCCCGGATGGTGATGAAGTTGCCCGCCGACTTCGCCATCTTCTCGCCTTCGACCTGCAGGAAGCCATTGTGCATCCAGGTCTTCGCCATCAGCGGCGTGTGGAACGCGCAGCGCGACTGGGCGATCTCGTTCTCGTGGTGCGGAAACACGAGGTCGATGCCGCCGCCATGAATATCGAAGGTCTCGCCCAGGTGTTTCCAGGCCATCGCCGAGCACTCGATATGCCAGCCGGGGCGGCCAGCAACCGCGATACCGGCCGGTGATGGCCAAGACGGCTCGTCCGGCTTCGAGGGCTTCCACAGCACGAAATCCATCGGGTCGCGCTTGTAAGGGGCGACTTCGACGCGCGCGCCGGCGAGCATCTCATCAAGCGAGCGCCCGGACAGCTTGCCGTAGTCCGGCATGGTGGAGACCGCGAACAGCACGTGGTCCGCGGCGACATACGCATTGCCATCACCGATCAGTCGTTCGATCAGCGCCTTCATCTCCTCGATGTGCTCGGTCGCGCGCGGCTCGATTGTGGGCGGCAGGCAACCGAGCGCCGCCACGTCCTGGTGAAACTGGCGGTCGGTGGCCTCGGTCACTTTCCGGATCGCATCGTTCAGCGGCAGGCCGGGATATTCTTCCGCCGCCCGTGCATTGATCTTGTCATCGACGTCGGTGATGTTGCGCACGTAAACGACGCGCTCGGGCTCGTAGAGATAGCGCAGCAGCCGGAACAGCACATCGAAGACAATGACCGGTCGGGCGTTGCCGATATGGGCAAAGTCGTAGACGGTCGGGCCGCACACATACATGCGCACGCGCCTCGCCTCGATCGGCTCGAACAGCCGCTTGGCGCGTGTCAATGTGTCGTGCAGCTTCAATTGCATGGACGCTCCTCAAATCCGCCACGAGGCTGGGCGGGCGTCCGATCAGGCATTGAGAAAAGACGGCCGCAGCCAGCGTTGGTCGCTAGCCAATAATGTCCGCGCAAATGCCGCAGGTCGCAACAAGGCCGTTCATGGGGCGGCACAATGGGCAAGCGCGGACGGTTCGTCAAGAGTGTTATCTCGCTCAGAATTAACGCTTTTTCACCTGTTTTTAACGGATTTGCCTGCATTCTGCTCGCTGGAAACGCGTGTGGTGGATTGTTCGAGTGAGCCTGTTCATGCGTAGCCTGGTGGCGTTGATCATTCCTGCGATACTCTGTGCCGCACCCGCCCAGGCGGAAAAACGCACCTTCACGATCGCCAACAATCCGGACGGCTATGGCATCGATCGCTGTCTCGCGACCGGGGCGCCGTGCGGCGTCGCGGTGGCGACCGCTTACTGCCGGGCGCGCGAATTCGAGCAGGTCGTATCGTTCCGGCGCCTCGCACGCGACAGCGGCAGAGCCATGGCGGTGTCGGCACAAGACTGTCCCGACGGTCAGTGCGAAAACCTCGTCGCCATCGAGTGTTCCCGGTAGGCTCTCGGTAGCCCGATCATTGGTGAGATACCGGCTGGGGCGGAACCCGGCGCGGTCCGTCGCCGTTGAACGCTCGGCATATTCCCAGTACTGATTGCCTACCCTCGACGGGCCAGCAGAACGATCAACCGCTCGTGCAAACAAGATCCCCAGATCCAGCAGGACGCCGGGTGCCGTCAGGGCGCGCAGAGAGGCCGTTATGGTGGCTGTTGGGCGCGTCGGTCGTTTTGCCGCTGCTTGTTCTCGCGGTCGGTTCGATCATTTCCTATCATCAGGCCTTCGTGGACGCCCACGATCGGCTGGAGCGCACGCTCGGCACCGTCACCGAGCACGCGACCAAGGTGTTCGAGACGTTTGAGATCACAGCCGTCTATGTCGATCAGCTCATCGGCGATGTCAGCAACGACGAAATACGGCTGGCCGAACTGCGCTACCACGAGCGGCTCAAGCGCCTGACCACTACGCTGCCGCAACTGCGCGATGTCTTCGTGATCGATCTGGAAGGGCATCCGATCGTGTCCGGCACGATCTACCCGATGAACTACAATCTGGATCTGTCCGATCGGGAGTTTTACCGGTTCCTCAAGGACAACGAAAAGGCCGACAGCTATCTCAGCAACGTCATCCGCTCACGGGCCGCCGACCGCAACCTGTTTCTGATCGCTCGGCGGCGGCTGTTTCGCGGCGAGAAGGTGCCGTTTCGCGGCGTCGTCACCACCGCAATCGCGCCGGAATATTTTTCCGACTACTATGCGCGCCTGCCCGCCGCCCAGGACTACACGGTCGGACTGGTGCGCGCCGATGGCGCGATCCTGGCGTGGTACCCGCCGGTGCCGGAACCGATCACACGCCTGCCCGCAAACGGTCCGCTGGTCACGGCGATGCAGGCAGGCACCAGCGAATTTGTGACTGACGTCTCTCCCGCCGACAATACCGAGCGGATTTTTGCGTTCCGGCGGCTGCCGCGCGAAGGCGTCTATGTGCTGGTGGGCGCCTCCAAGTCAGCCATCGTGATGCGGTGGGCCGCGACGATCGGCTATCACCTCATTTTCGGATTTCCGGCAACGCTCGCACTGATCGGGCTGTGCTGGTTCGCCTTGGTGCAGACCAGGCGCGAATCCGCCGCCTACGCCCAACTGCGCGAGGAAACGACGCTGCGCGAGAGCACCGAGCATGCGTTGCGCCAGGCGCAGAAGATGGAGGCGGTCGGACGCCTGACCGGCGGCATCGCCCACGACTTCAACAATCTCCTGACCGCGATCATCGGCAACATGGACCTCGCGCTGCGCCGCCTGGGTGGCAGCGACGCGCGCGTCGAGCGCTCCATGTCGGCCGCCAAGGAAGCCGCCCAGCGCGCCGCGGCGTTGATTTCGCGGCTGCTGGCATTTTCGCGCCAGCAGCCGCACGAAGTGAGCCTGACCGACGTCAATCGGCTGGTGCGCGATATGTCCGAGCTCCTGAGCAGCACGCTCGGGGAATCGGTGACGATCGAGACCGTTCTCGGCGCCGGGCTGTGGAGGGTCGCGATCGATCCCAACGAGCTCGAATCGGCGCTGCTCAACCTTGCCGTCAATTCGCGCGACGCTATGGCCGATGGCGGCCGCGTGACCATCGAGAACGTCCAATGCCTATCTCGACGACGACTATCTCGCGAAGGAAGGCGCTGAGATTGCGGCCGGCCAGTACGTCCTCATTGCGGTGTCCGACAGCGGCAGCGGCATGAGTCACGACGTGATCGAACAGGCGTTCGAGCCGTTTTTCACCACCAAACCCAAGGGGATTGGAACCGGCCTAGGCTTGAGCATGGTCTACGGCTTCGTCAAGCAATCGGGCGGCCACGTGAAAATCTATAGCGAGGTCGGACACGGGACCGCGGTCAAGATGTATTTTCCGCGTGTGATCGAACCGCGCGAAAGTGCGCCCACGCCGGCGGCCCCGGCGAAAATCGAGGCAATGCCGCGCGGCGCCGGCCGCGAGACCGTTCTGCTGGTCGAGGACGACGAAACCGTCAATCGCTTCGCGACCGAGGTGCTGCAGGATCTCGGCTATACCGTCGTGTCAGTATTCGATGGCCCACAGGCACTGACGCGGATGAATGATCACGACTTCGATCTCCTGTTCACAGACGTCGTCCTGCCGGGGGGGATGAACGGCCGCGAGCTGGCCCACATGGCGGTCAAGAGACAGCCCAAAATCAAGGTGCTGTTCGCGACCGGCTACACCCGCAACGCGATCATCCATCATGGCCGGCTCGACCCCGGCGTGGAGGTCCTGATGAAACCCTATACCTACGAGATCCTGGCGCGAAAGGTTCGCGCCGTGCTCGACAGCGACCGCGGCTCAGCGTGAGGCCCCCGTGTCCGGGCGCAACTGCCGGGCAGCAGCCCTCTCACAACAACATCAAAACGAGGAAACGTCGTGAAGCTCTATTCGTATTTCCGGTCGTCCGCCGCCTTTCGGGTTCGGATCGCGCTCAACCTCAAGGGTCTCGCGTATGAGACGAGCTCGGTTCATCTGACCAGGGATGGCGGACAGCAAAACCAGGCCGCCTATCGGGAGATCAATCCGCAAATGCGCGTGCCGGCGATGGCGCTCCCGAGCGGCGAGATTCTGCTGCAGTCGCTCGCCATCATCGAATACCTCGACGACCTGCAGCCGCATCCGCGTTTTGTCCCCGCCGACCCGTTGCAACGCGCGCACGTGCGCGCGGTGGCGCAGATCATTGCCTGCGACATTCACCCGCTCAACAACACGGCGCCGCTCAACTATTTGCGCCGGCAGTTCAAGGCCGACGAGAGCGCCATCAATGCCTGGTACGCGCATTGGGTCGTTGCCGGTTTTGACGCGGTCGAGTCGCTGATCAATCCGGGGCCCTACGCGTTCGGCGCCGAGGTCGGGCTTGCCGATATCTGCCTGGTGCCGCAGGTCTACAACGCGCGTCGTTTCAAGGTTCCGCTCGAGCGCTATCCCAAGATCGCCGGCGTCGAGGTCGCCTGCGCCAAGCTGCCGGCCTTCGAGAAGGCGCGTCCGGAAAACCAACCCGATGCCGAGTGACCGGTACGGCGCCCGCGCTTTGCCGATGCCCGCGGACACGATCCGGACGTGAAGCTTCCCCCACTTGCCTGGGTCGTGCTCTGGATGGCGGGCGCGCTGCTGTCGTTTTCCGGCATGGCGCTCGGGATTCGCAACCTCGCCGGCACCTTCACCACCTTCGAAATTCTCGCGTTGCGGACCGGTTGCGGGCTCGTCGCCATGCTGGCGATCGGGGCTTCGCACCCGCACCTGTTTCGCGGCTTTACGCTGCACCGGATCGGCCTGCACGCGGTGCGCAACGGCACTCACATCGTTGCCCAATATCTTTGGACAGCGAGCATCGCGCTGCTCCCGCTCGCGACCGTGTTTGCGCTCGAGTTCACGACGCCGGCATGGACGACACTGCTGGCGGTGGCGGTGCTGGGGGAACGGCTGACGTTGACCCGCGTTGGCGCCGTGGCGTGCGGGTTCCTGGGCGTTTTGCTGATCGTGCGCCCCGGCATCGCCACCTTCCAGCCGGCGGCGCTCTTGGTGCTCGCGGCGGCGTTCGGATACGCGGTCACCTACGCCGCCACCAAGAAACTGACGACAACGGAAAGCGCCTTCGCCATCATTCTGTGGATGAACTTGATGCAGTTTCCGGTCGCCTATGCGGCCAGTGATCCGCTGTTTTTCCTGCGGATCGATACCGGCAATCTCGCGGGCGCCTTAATCGTCGGCTTCGGCGGCCTGTCGTCGCATTACTGCCTGACCAAGGCGCTCGGCGCCGGAGACGCGAGCGTAGTCATTCCGTTGGATTTCCTGCGCCTCCCGCTGATCGCCGTTCTCGCCTGGCTGATCTACGGCGAGCCGCTCGATCCCATCGTGTTTGCGGGCGGCGGCCTGATCTTCGCCGGGGTGCTCTGGAGCTTGCGGGCGGAGGCCCGGCGAACAGCGAAGCCGCCGAGCACACGCGAGACGGCGTGATGTTGGATCATTGTTTAGCGATTCCGGCGCGCTCGATCACGCCGGCCCACTTCTTGATATCGGCCCGCATCTGCGCGTCGAGCTCCGCCGGCGTACTGGCTCTGGAGTTGATGCCAAGATCGAGCAGCCGGCGCTTCACGTCGGGGTCGGCCAGTACGGCGCGCAGGCTCCGGTTGATCGTCTCGACGACCTCCGGGTGATCGCCGGCCGGCGCGTAAAGGGCGTTCCAGGAACGTCACGTTGAAGCCGGCCACGCCGCCTTCCTGCACGGTCGGAACATCCGGCAGTGCCGGCGAGCGGGTGCTTGCACTCCAGGCGATTGCCCGGGTCTTGCCGTCGACCAATCCGGGTTTCAGCCCGGCGTAGAAGTCGATCACCATCTGGATGTCGCCGCGCAACAGCGCCAGCACCGCTTCCGGCGTGGTGCGGAATGGTACGATGACGAAATCGACGCCAGCAGTGCTCTTGAACAACTCGGCGGTCAGATGCTGGGTGCTGCCGGGATTGACGGTACCGACGTTGAGCGCGCCGGGCTTGGCGCGGGCGATTCTGAGAAAATCCGGCAGGCTGCGAAACTCCGACGCCGCGTTGGTGACGAACAGGCAGTCGAAATACCCGAGCGTCGAGATCGGGGTGAAATCCTTGAGCGGATCGAACGGGAGGTTGTTGAACAGCGGAACGCTAATCGCGGTGGCGTTGGTCAGCAGCGAGAGCGTGTAGCCGTCGCGCGGGGCCGACAGCGCGGTGCGTGCCGCCGCGATGCCGCCCGCGCCCGGCTGGTTGTCGACGATGAAACGCTGGCCCAGCTGGTCGCCGAGCTTGTCGGCGACGACCCGCGCCGAGATATCGGCGACGCCACCGGCGCCGAACGGCAGCACAAGGCGCACCGGCCGCGACGGATAGGTTTCGGCGCGCGCGGCCGGCGCGGCAAGCGCGATCAAGGCGATCACAATCAGCGCCGCGCGGACACTTCCATGTCGACGTTCCATCCCCTGAACCTTTCGTTACGTCAGAAGTCGATTGCTTCTCTCTACCTCAGAAATCGATCGCTTCGCTGCGGGCGGCGCCTTTCACCGGCGCCGGCTCGGCCTTGGGCGCGACCGTGCCGAGATCGCGGAACCGGTTGGTGATCGGATAGCGGCGGTCGCGCCCGAAGTTGCGCAGCGTGACCTTGACCCCCGGCGCGGCCTGCCGGCGCTTGTACTCGGCAACATTGAGCATGCGCTCGATCCGAACCACCGTGTCGCGGTCGAAACCTTCGGCAATGATGCTTGCGACCGGCTGTTCGCGTTCGACCAGCCGTTCCAGGATCGCGTCGAGCAGGTCGTAGGGCGGCAGCGAATCCTGGTCGGTCTGGTTCTCGCGCAATTCCGCGGTTGGCGCGCGCACCAGGATGCGCTCGGGAATCACAACGCCGTCGGGGCCGTGCGCCCACGCCGGTTTCCAGCCGTTGCGCAGGCGCGAAAGCCGATAGACCTCGGTCTTGTAGAGGTCCTTGATCGGATTGAAGCCGCCGTTCATGTCGCCATAGAGTGTCGCGTAGCCGACCGACATTTCCGACTTGTTGCCGGTCGTGACCACCATGGCGCCGAACTTGTTGGAGATCGCCATCAAGATGGTGCCGCGCGCTCGCGCCTGCAGGTTTTCTTCGGTGACGTTGCGCGGCAGCCCGGCAAAGACCGGGGCCAGCGAGGCTTCGAGCCCTTCGACCGCGGCGGCGATCGGCACCACTTCGTACGAAATGCCGAGCGCGCGCGCGACCTGCGCGGCATCATCGATCGAAGCCTGTGAGGTGAAACGATATGGCAGCATCACGGCGCGTACCCGGCGCGCGCCCAGCGCATCGACCGCAATTGCGGCGCACAGGGCCGAGTCGATGCCGCCCGATAGCCCGAACACCACACCAGGAAAGCCGTTCTTGTCGACGTAGTCGCGCAGCCCCAGCACGCAGGCGCTGTAGTCGGCCTTGTCGCCTTCTTCGAGCGCGGCGACCAACCCCTCGCACCGCCAGGCCTCGCCGGCGCGCGACCAATGGGTGAGGGCGACCATTTCGCGGAACGCCGGCAGCTGCACTGCGAGCGCGCCGTCGGCGTTGAGCGCGAACGAGGCGCCCTCGAACACGAGTTCGTCCTGTGCGCCGACCTGGTTGACGTAGAGGAGCGGCAGCCGCGCTTCCACGACCCGCGCGACCGCGACATTGAGCCGTTCGTTGATGACGCTGCGGCGATAGGGCGAGCCGTTTGGCACCAGCAGGATCTCGCCGCCGGTCTCGGCGATGCATTCGACCGGCTCCGGCCCCCAGATATCCTCGCAGATCGGAACGCCGATCCGCACGCCGCGAAAGCCGATCGGCCCAGGCAGCGGGCCGGGGGCAAACACCCGCTTCTCGTCGAACACGCCGTAGTTCGGCAGATCGACCTTGAAGCGCAGCGCGCCGATGCGGCCAGCCTCGATCATGGCCACGGCGTTGTAGAGCTTGCCGTCCTCGACCCAGGGCGTGCCGATCAGCAGCGCCGGCCCGTCCGCGCTCTCGCGCGCCAGATCCTCGATCGCCTGCCGGCACGTCGCCTGAAATGCCGGCTTGAGCACCAGGTCTTCCGGCGGGTAGCCGGCGATGAACAACTCGGGAAAAACGACCAGGTCGGCACCCGCCGCTTCGGCGCGGGCGCTTCTCACCTTTTCGACATTGCCGGCAACATCACCGACGACCGGGTTGAGCTGGGCAACCGCGATGGTCAGTCGATCGGGGGGATGGTTCATGCAAAATCTTTAAAGCGAAATCTGAACTTGGAAAATGGGATTTCGCCGAGGGTTTTTGCGCGTGGAGCTATGCACGGCGCGCGGTCATTTTCGCCATAGATGAGAGTTCGGGCTTCATAGATGAGAATCCGCTCAGAAATCCTCATCTATGACAACGTCCTGAACAATAGGGCGATTTGTCTCAATTTCCGGCCTAGATGAGGATTTTGCCGGGAGACGAGAGCGACCGTAGTCACATGTAGCAGCGCTGCGATCAGCGCATAGCTCATCGCCGCGACCAGCGCCGGCGCCTCGGGCAACCTCCGCCCTAGTGTCCCGGTTCCAGCGTTCGCATCCCTTGCCGCGCTGTTTGATGCGAACGTTGGAACCGAAGGGACAGTAGCAACCGTCTGATTCTAGTGTGGCTTTGGATTTGACGTTCCTACGCAGGACTCGCCGCAATGCTGATAGGGACGTCAAATCCGCCACACTAGAGCCCCGCCACCGCTGCGAGCGGCTTTACGGCGCCGCGCTCGTTCTTCAGCAGGTCGGCCAACAGGAACGCCAGATCGATCGACTGCTCGGCATTGAGGCGCGGGTCGCACACCGTGTGATAGCGGTCGTTGAGATCCTCATCGGTGATGGCGCGCGCCCCGCCGGTGCACTCGGTGACGTTCTGGCCGGTCATCTCGAGATGGACGCCGCCGGCGTAGGTTCCTTCCGCCGCGTGGGCGGCGAAGAAGGTCTTCACCTCTGCCAGGATCCGGTCGAAGGGCCGCGTCTTGTAGCCACTCGCCGCCGTGATGGTGTTGCCGTGCATCGGGTCGCATGACCACACCACCGCCCTGCCCTCGCGCTTGACCGCGCGGATCAGCGGCGGCAGCGCCTCGGCCGCCTTGTCGGCGCCGACGCGGCAGATCAGGGTCAGGCGTCCGGGCTCGTTGTCCGGATTGAGGATGTCGATCAGCCGGATGAGATCGTCGGTCTTGAGCGAGGGTCCGCATTTGAGGCCGAGCGGGTTCTTGATGCCGCGGCAATATTCCACGTGCGCGTGATCGGCCTGGCGGGTGCGGTCGCCGATCCAGACCATGTGGCCGGAGGTGGCATACCAGTTGCCGGGCTCGGTCGAGTCCTCGCGCGTGAGCGCCTGCTCGAACCCGAGCAGCAGGGCCTCATGACTGGTGTAGAAATCGGTCGTGCGCAGCTCCGGATGGCTCTCGAGGTCGAGGCCGCAGGCTTCCATGAATCCGAGCGCCTGGGAGATGCGATCGGCGAGTTCCGCATAGCGGCGCGACTGCGGGCTGTCCTTGACGAAGCCGAGCATCCAGTTGTGCACGCTCTTCAGGTTGGCATAACCGCCGTGGGCGAAGGCGCGCAACAGGTTGAGCGTCGCGGCCGACTGGCGATAGGCCTCGACCTGTCGGCGCGGGTCGGCCGTACGCGCCTCCGGCGTGAACGCGATGTCGTTGATGATGTCACCGCGATAGCTTGCGAGCTCCAGATTGCCGCGCTTCTCGGTCGGGGCCGAGCGCGGCTTGGCGAACTGGCCGGCGATGCGGCCGACCTTCACCACCGGCGAGGCCGCCGCGAACGTCATCACCACCGCCATCTGCAGAAACACCCGGAAGAAGTCGCGGATGTTGTTGGCGCCATGTTCGGCGAAGCTCTCGGCGCAGTCGCCGCCCTGCAGCAGGAAAGCCTCCCCTGACACGACGCGCGCCAGGGCTTTCTTCAGGGCGCGCGCCTCGCCTGCAAACACCAGCGGCGGAAAGGTCGCGAGTTGCTTTTCGACGTCGGCGAGCGCTTGCGCGTCCGGATAGTCCGGCACCTGCACGATCGGCTTGCCGCGCCAACTGTCGGGCGTCCAGCGCTGCTGCATGACGCGATACTCCCGTGGTGCGACCCAAACAGATGCTTCGCATCTGTTTGGGAAGTCGCCCCACTAAAATCAATATCCGAGTGGGCTGACTTGTCCCAACATTTGGGTACCAAATATTGGGGTCAGACCACTAGGGCCTCATGGGGAGGCCGGTGGATATAGAGTAGCCCGGATGGAGCGCAAGCGAAATCCGGGAACGTCCGACCCGCATTGCGCTGCGCTCCATGCGGGCTACGCGCCGTGCAGAAAACAGTAGCCCGGATGGAGCGAAGCGTAATCCGGGAACGTCCGACCCGCATTGCGCTTCGCTCCATGCGGGCTACGGGCAACCCGCGCTTCACTCCGCAGCCAACGCTCCGCGACCCGGTGCAACTGGGTGCCGGGCCACCCTTCAGTTCTTCCTTCGCCCCCGCGAGGGGGGCGGAGCGCCGACAGGCGCATCGTTTTGGGATCCGCGCGACCAGAACCAAGGTTTGCACCCCGGCCCGTCCGCGCGGCCCGCATTCGTGTTGCTGAATGCGGGTCGCCTATCGGCGCTCCACCGCGGCGTCTTAAGTCTGGCACCGTTCTTCCGGGCCCGGTTCGCGAACGCGGGGTCGGGCCCTGTTCCGCAAGGACCTTGGCCGAGACCTGGGACTTGCGCCGGTATCTCGAACCATGCCACGGATGGCAGTGCCACTACACGCGTTTCGGACCGGTCCACGTCCAGCACGTCCACAACGGCAGACCCCGGAAACCGCCGGGGCCGGACGAGGACCAGGCCTCCCAAGGATCCGGGTTTACCCCCGGGTCCTTGGGCACCGCACCCGCTCCATCTCCGAACGTCTTCCGGAAGACGCCCCTCAGGCGCGAGCGAGATAAACACCATTATCATTTTTTTGTTTTCGAATGTCAACAACAATTAAACCAAAAGTTCTGGCTGGTGTGATTACCCGGTCGGTGCGTCCGGTGCAGTCGCAGCCTTGGTGGCGTGCGATTGCGCGAGCCCGCGCGCGACTTGGCGGCGACCTGCCACCCCGGCTAAAGCTGACGGCATGCCTGACACAGCCAGCGAGATGACCTTCAAGGCCCGCGACGGCTACGCCCTGGCAGGGACCGAGTTCCTGCCGGGCGGACCGGTGCGCGCCGCGGTCGTGCTCAATTCGGCGACCGCAGTGCCGCGCCGGATCTATCGCGGCTTTGCCGAGTATCTGGCGGAGCGCGGCCTTGCGGTTCTGACCTACGATTATCGCGGGATCGCGAACTCGCGCCCGGCCTCGCTGGTTGGATTTCCTGCGCGCATGCGCGACTGGGCGGCGCTCGATGCGACCGCCGCGCTCGATCACGTGCGCGCGCGCTGGCCGGACGTGCCGGTCTATGCGGTCGGGCATTCGTTCGGAGGGCAGACCATCGGCCTTCTGCCGAACAACAGCGAACTCGCGCGTGTGCTGATGATCGCCGCCCAGGCCGGCTATTGGCGGCTGTTCCAGTGGCCGGAGAACTACCGCATACTGGCGATGATGAATCTCGGGCGGCTGATCACCAACCTGTTCGGCTACACGCCGGGCTGGGCCGGCATCGGCGAAGACCTGCCCAGGGGTGTTTTTCTGGAATGGGCCGGATGGGTGATGAGCAAGCGCTATTTCCTCGACGATCCGACGCTCCCCGAGCTCGCCAATTTTCCGCGCTACCGCGGCCCGCTGCGGGCGATCGGAATCGACGACGATCCCTGGGCGCCGCCGGTGGCGATCGACCTTTTGCTCTCGGGTTTCACCGGCACGCAGCCGCAACACCAGCAGATCGACCCGCGTGCGCTCGGCGCCGGCCCGATCGGGCATTTCGGATTCTTCCGCCCGGTCCACCGCGACACGCTCTGGCGCGCGGCCGCGGATTGGTTGGAAGGTGTTAGTATGTAGGATGGGTTGACGCCGCACTTGATGCGGCGGAAACCCATCATAACGGTGTGTTGATGAAAGTGATGGGTTTCGCGTTGCTCAACCCATCCTACAAGCTACAAGCTTCCACCTACTCGGCGGCCGCGAGCCCGTAGCGCGCGGTCGGCGTGC
>CAWHYZ010000001.1:0-325841 GCA_963833605.1 uncultured Alphaproteobacteria bacterium | reverse complement strand
TTTCCGCCGTCATCATCGACCGCGATCTTGGAGCGTTTGGCGCAAATCGCCGGGCGCACAATTGTGTCGTTTCGCGGCGAGATCGTGTTTGAGGGGGCGCCCGCGCGCTACTCGCCGACAGCGCGATGGTGGCAAGATATATCGGCGTCTAGCGCATGTCCCGGAAAAGTGGATGCCGGTTTTCCGATAAGGACATGTGCAAAAAGAAGATCCTATAGCGGCGCCGAAAATCGGAGAACCTCAGTTCGATCCGCGCTCCGGAGCGTCTTCCGGCTCTTTGTCGTTGGCCTGTTGGTCCTGAGTGTTGGATTTTGCGTCTATTTGCTTGAGAAACTTCAGCATGTGCTCGGGAATTGGTTCGGACAAATCATAGTAGTTGCGCAGGCCGCGGCCGATGCTCGTGCGGATGGCTCGCTTATAGTACGAGGGTTCCGCGGCACGACGTTCCGGATCCATTCCGCATCCTCGCGGCCACATTTGGATCGCATTGACGCTCCCCGTCCGGTCCGGTGACGGCAACCCAATCAAACCATATTCGTTCCACGCGCTGAACCCGCGGTCGCGCAGAGTTGCTTACGCTTGTCTGCTGACTGCCCGGTCGGTAACGTGAGACCGTATCTGAGCTGCGCGGTTCTGCAAATGTCCGGATCGACAGACACCCGGATGCTCGATCTCGACGACCAGCAGCTCGAATATCGCTGCATCGGCCCGCGCCCGGCCGATGCCCCCACCCTGGTACTACTGCACGAAGGCCTGGGCTGCGTCGGCCTGTGGGGCAATTTTCCCGACCGCTTGGCCGCGGCCACCGGGCTGGGGGTGTTCGTCTACTCCCGGCGCCGGCTATGGCGGATCGAGCACAATCAGGATGCCGCGACCGCTGAACTATATGCGTGACGAAGCGGTCGACGTGCTGCCCCGAGTGTTGCAGGCAATCGGCTTTCGGAAAGGCGTGCTGATCGGCCATTCCGACGGAGCGTCGATCGCAACCATTTATGCAGGCAGTATCGAGGATCATCGGATCAATGGACTTGTGCTGATCGCCCCGCATTTCTTCGTCGAGGACATGGGCGTCGCCGAAATCGCCCGCGCCAGGCTTGCTTACGAGACCGGCGATCTGCGGCCCAAGCTCGCGCGCTGGCACAAGAACGTCGACGCTGCCTTCAAGGGCTGGAATGAAGCCTGGCTCGACCCTGCTTTTCGCAAGTGGGACATTACCCACGCGCTCGCCTATATCCGGGTCCCGATTGCGACCCGTGCAAGGCGTCGATGATCAGTATGGAACGAAGCGGCAAATCATGGTGGCGGAAGAAGAGTGTTATTGTCCGGTCGAGGCGACGCTGATCGAAGGGGGACAGCACGCACCGCAGCGCGAAGCCCCTGAGCGCACGTTGCACGTGATCGCGGAGTTCGTGGGGCGGGCGCTTGCAAGTCCATGAGCCTTGAAGGTCATGAACCGGCGATGACCCCGAGAGCATGTCGCTTGACCCGGTCATGACCGCATATGTAGCGGTTGCAGCTGCACTCGCCGATTGCGCGGGACATGGCCGTCCGAGATCGGACGAACGTGCAAATGCATATCCCGAGAACTACAAAACCGAGCTGCTCGGCTACCTGCACACCTACATTAACGACCCAACTCAGATCCACGACGCCGCGATTGCAGACCCTGTCTTGATGCCGGTTAGTGCTTCGCCGGATCGCGCCGGAGGTTCTCCGGGGCGCTTCGCCAATCTGCTCGATCCGAGCGGCGGCTCCCAGGAACGGTACGTCGTATGCGTGCGCTATAACGCCAAGGACAGGGATGGGCGCTACACCGGACTGAGCAAGGGATGGCGGTTTATATCCATGGCCGCTTCGACCGTTTTGCCGAGCAACGGCCAGCAGCCGCGTAGGCCCGCGAGCATGCCGACTTCAAGCCGTTTCCCGAGTTGGAATCCCTTGGCCGGTAAGCACAAATAGCCTGGGTCGGGGCCGTGATCGATTATCAAAACATATTATTGACAAGAGCAATTATTTATCGAGAATACGATCTCGGAGGACGCCCATGGCGCGGCCGAGCAAGCTTGCGACGAAATCGGTTGCGGTTGCGTTGCCCGCCGCGGTGGATGACGGGCGCCGCCGCAACGCTCGAGCTTTGAAGCTCGGCGAGCTTGACGAGCACATCGGTTACTTCGCCCGCCGCTTCCAGGTATGGATCTTCCAGGATCTCATCCAGACGCTCGCCAGCGCCGGGATCCGCATTTCCCACTACTCGGTTCTGGTGATCATCAACGCCAATCCGGGCCTCGCTCAATCCGAGGTCGCTGACGTGGTCGGCATTGAGCCGGCCCGGCTCGTGCGCGTCCTCGACGAGCTTGAACGGCGCGGAATGATCCAGCGCATGCGCTCGACCTCCGACCGGCGCTCGCACGCCCTGTTCCTGACTGTCGAAGGTCGGAAATCGTTCGAAAGCATCAAGCGCCTGGCCCGGCAGCACGAGGCTCACGTGATCGCGAGGACCGGTACCGCGAGGTACAAATCGCTGATCAGGCTGCTTAAGGAGATCGATACCCAGCCTTTATTGGCGCTAAACTGACGCCGGTTGAGCAATGAGATGACACGCCATGGCTGAACACCTCCTGTCGAATGGTGCCGTGCGCATCGATTTTCAGACCGAGCCGTCGCGCTACCGGCATTGGAAGCTTACCGTCGACGGCGACGTTGCCACCTTAGCGCTTGACGTTCACGAGAACGCTGGGCTGTTCGAGGGCTATCAGCTTAAACTCAATTCCTACGACCTTGGCGTCGACATCGAACTCGCCGATGCGCTGCAGCGTCTGCGCTTCGAGCATCCGGCCGTCAAAGCCGTGCTGCTGCGCTCGGCGAAGAACCGCGTGTTTTGCGCGGGCGCCAACATCCGTATGCTGGCTGGTGCTTCGCATGCCCATAAGGTCAACTTCTGCAAGTTCACCAACGAGACCCGCAATGGCATCGAGGACGCGAGCCGCAATTCCGGTTTGTCGTTCATCTGTGTGATCAACGGCACCGCGGCCGGCGGCGGCTACGAGCTCGCGCTCGCTGCCGATCACATCATTCTGGTGGATGACGGCTCGTCCGCGGTGGCGCTGCCTGAACTTCCACTGCTTGCCGTGCTGCCCGGCACCGGCGGCCTGACGCGCGTCACCGACAAGCGCAAAGTGCGGCGCGATCATGCCGATGTGTTCTGCACCATCGAGGAAGGCATCAAGGGCAAGCGCGCGGTCGCGTGGCGGCTGGTCGACGAAGTCGTGCCGCAAACCAGGCTCGAAGCGCGTGCCCGCGAGCGCGCCCAGGAACTCGCGCAGCAATCCAAGCGCACCAATGGCGCAACGGGTATCCGGCTCGCTCCCCTGCGACGCACGTTCGATGACGACACGGTGGACTATGGATTCGCGAACGTCGCGATCGACCGCGCAAAGCGTACGGCCACCATCACGCTGCATGGTCCCGATCAAGCTCCGCCCGAGCATATCGACGCGTTGACCGCACAAGGCGCGGCATTCTGGCCGTTGCAGATCGCGCGTGAGCTTGACGACGCCATCCTGCATTTGCGCAACAACGAGTTCGAGATCGGCACCTTGGTGTTCAAATTGGCCGGCGACGTTGACCGGGTGCTGGCCTACGACGCGTTTCTCGCAACGCATGCAACGCATTGGCTGGTCAACGAAGTTCGCCAGCTTTGGAAGAACGTGCTCAAGCGCATCGATGTGACGTTGCGCAGCCTGGTAGCGTTGATCGAACCCGGATCATGTTTTGCCGGTACCTTGGCCGAAGTCGCGTTCGCCTGCGACCGTTCCTACATGCTGATCGGCTGGCGCGAGGGCGACAACAAGCCGCCAGCAAAAGTCGCGCTGAGCCCGCTCAATTTCGGCGCCTATCCGATGAGCAATGATCTCACGCGGCTGACATCGCGATTTCTGGGCGAACCGCAGCGCGTGCAGGAGACGCAGCAGAAGGCTGGCGAGCAGATCGATGCGCAGGACGCCGAGGCCCTCGGGCTGATCACGTTCGCCCTCGACGACATCGATTGGGACGACGAAATCCGCGTGTTCATGGAAGAGCGCACCAGCTTCTCGCCGGATGCGCTGACCGGCATGGAAGCCAATCTGCGCTTCGGTGGGCCGGAGACCATGGAGTTGAAGATTTTTGCACGCCTCACCGCTTGGCAGAACTGGATTTTCCAGCGCCCCAACGCAGTCGGCGAGGAGGGCGCGCTCAAACGCTACGGGACCGGACAGAAGGCCGCGTTCGACGTGCGGCGCGTGTGACAAGCGAGGACAACCGCCATGGACAGCAACAGCATCGACTACTCCACCAAGATCCCCAACAACGTCGGCCTGATCAACGACCGGCAGGTGCTGCGCGCGCTCGAAGGCTGGCACCCAGGCTATCTCAACTGGTGGAACGACATGGGCCCCGAGGGCTTCCAGCAAGCTCTCGTTTATTTGCGCACCGCTTACGCGGTCGATCCGCGCGGCTGGGCCAAGTTCGATTATGTGCGGATGCCGGATTACCGCTGGGGCATTTTGCTGGCGCCTGCGGAGGAGAACCGCAAGATCCCGTTCGGCCAGCATTTTGGCGAACCGGCCTGGCAGGAAGTGCCTGGGGAATACCGCGCCATGTTGCGCCGGTTGGTGGTGATTTAGGGTGACACCGAGCCCGCCTCGGTCGAGCAACAGCGTCATCTCGGCAAGACCGCACCGTCGCTCTACGACATGCGCAATCTGTTCCAGGTCAATGTCGAGGAAGGCCGTCACCTCTGGGCCATGGTGTACCTGCTGCACAAGTATTTTGGACGCGACGGCCGCGAGGAGGCGGAGGAACTGCTGCGCCGCCGATCCGGCAGCGCGGATGCGCCGCGCATGCTTGGCGCCTTCAACGAAGCAACGCCGGACTGGTTGTCGTTCTTCATGTTCACCTACTTCACCGACCGCGACGGCAAGATGCAGCTGCATTCCTTGGCGCAGTCAGGCTTTGATCCGCTCTCGCGTACCTGCCGCTTCATGTTGACCGAAGAAGCGCACCATATGTTCGTCGGTGAGACCGGCATCACGCGCACGGTCCAGCGCACCTGCGATGCCATGCAGGCTGCCGGGGTTGAGGATGCGAACGACATCGCCAAGGTGCGCGCGCTTGGCGTCATCGACCTGCCGACCATCCAGAAGAAGCTCAACCTGCACTACACGCTCTCGCTCGACCTGTTCGGATCCGAGGTTTCGACCAACGCCGCCAATTCGTTCAATGCCGGCCTTAAGGGTCGTTATCGCGAGACGCAGATCGAGGACGATCACCGGCTCGAACATGCGACCTATCCGGTGCTCAAGCTGGTGGACGGCGCGATCCGGCAGGTCGACGAGCCCGCGCTGACCGCACTCAATATGCGGCTGCGCGACGATTACACCGCCGATTGCGTTAAGGGCCTGCTACGCTGGAACAAGGTCATCACCACGGCCGGCATCAACTATGAACTGAAACTCCCGCATGTGGCGTTCCACCGCCACATCGGCGAGTTCAAGGACGCCAAAGCGACACCCAACGGTGAACTGATCGATGATAGGACCTGGGACAGGCGCAATTCAGAGTGGCTGCCCTCGGCGGACGACGGCGCGTTCATCGCAAGCCTGATGACACCGCAGTCAGCGCCAGGGCAGTTCGCGAACTGGATTTCGCCGCCCAAGGTCGGGATCGACAACAAGCCGGGCGATTTCGAATACGTCAGGATCGCCGCGTAACCATCCTCCTGCCTGGAGCGGGATGATCACCGGGCGTCTTCCCGGACCATGGTGGCCCCTTTCTCGGCGATCATGATCGTCGGCGAGTTGGTGTTGCCGGATGTGATCGTTGGCATGACCGATGCGTCGATCACCCGCAGGCGTTCGAGCCCAATGACGCGCAGGCGCTCATCCACCACGGCCAAAGGATCGGTGTCGCGTCCCATCTTGGCGGTGCCCACCGGGTGAAAAATGGTGGTGCCGATGGCACCCGCCGCCTTCACCAGACTGGCGTCATCATCATCGCGCGCAACGTCGCGGCCCGGCAGATATTCGTCCGGGTGATATTTGGCGAGTGCAGGCTGGGCGACGATTCGCCGGGCGACCCGGATCGAATTGGCGGCAACCCGCCGATCCTCTTCGGTCGAAAGGTAATTTGGCTTGATCACCGGTGCAGCCGCCGGATCCACTGATCGAAGGCGCACGAACCCGCGACTGGTCGGCTGCAGGTTGCAGACGCTCGCCGTGAACGCCGGGAATGTGTGCAGCGGCTCACCGAACTTGTCGAGCGACAGTGGCTGCACGTGAAACTGCAGGTTGGCGCGCTCGCGCTTCGGATCCGAGCGGGCGAACAATCCAAGCTGAGAAGGCGCCATGGTGAGCGGGCCGCGCCGGCGTAACGCGTAGTTGAGCCCCATGCCGATCCGGCCATGCATCGAATGGTAGACCTCGTTCAACGTCTTGACCCCGCTGACCTTGTAGATGAGGCGGAGCTGTAGATGGTCCTGCAGGTTTTCGCCGACACCGGGCTTATCGAGCACGACCGGAACGGCAAACTCGCGTAATTGAGCCGCCGGGCCCACGCCCGACAGCAACAGCAGTTGCGTCGACCCGAGCGAGCCGGCCGCGAGGATCACCTCGCCGCGGCAGCGCGCGCTGCGCCGAGCGCCATTTTGCCGCCAGCGTACGCCGACTGCGCGTTTCGCATCGAAATCGACACCTTCCACCAGGCAGCCAGTTTCGAGGCGCAGATTTTGACGATGCAGCACGGGCTTGAGGAATCCACGTGCCGCCGACCAGCGCCGGCCGAACTTCTGGTTGACATGGAAATAGCATGAGCCTTCGTTGTCACCGGTGTTGAAATCGGCGATCGGCTTAATCCCGGCCTCCTCCGCAGCGTTGCGAAACTCTTCCAACAATTTCCAACTCACGCGCGGCGCCTCGATGCGCCACTCACCACCGACAGCATGATGATCGCCCGCGCCTAGAAAATGATGCTCATGCTGTTTGAAGACCGGCAGCACATCCTCCCAGCCCCAGCCGGTCAAACCGAGTTGCCGCCAGTGATCGTAATCGGCGGCTTGCCCGCGCATGTAGATCATCGCGTTGATGGCGGATGACCCGCCGATCACCTTGCCGCGCGGGTAGGCAAGGCTGCGCCCATTGAGCCCAGCGTCCGGCTCGGTGCGAAACATCCAGTCGGAGCGCGGATTGCCGATTGCGAACAGATAGCCGACCGGGATGTGGAACCAGATCCAGTTGTCCTTGCCGCCCGCCTCCAGGAGAAGCACGCGCTTGCCCTGGTCCGCTGAAAGCCGGTTAGCCAGTACGCAACCGGCGGAACCGGCGCCGACGATGATATAGTCATAGTCGCCGTCGAGGACGCTGGCGCTGCGGTCGGGCATCGGGCCTCCCTGCGAGATTGCACGGTCCGAATTGGACCGCCTGGAATCCGATTGTTCGAATTGGCACCTTGGAGCGCTTTCCGGCCAGTGCTCCGAACCCGAAGTTCGCACACATTTGCGGCGAATTCGAATGCGAACTTCGGGTTCAAAAGGGGCACTGGAATTCATAGATTTGCTAGTGTCCTTTCGATTCCGAAGTTCGTGTTGAGCGTGTTGCAGTGTGACGAACTTCGGAATCGGGACGCTATGTTGAATGCCATGTTCCCACCCCGACGCATTGTTTGCCTTACCGAGGAGACCGTCGAGACGCTCTATCTCCTCGGCGAAGACGCGCGCATCGTTGGCGTCTCCGGCTACGCCGTCAGACCGGCGCGGGTACGGCGGGAAAAGCCGCGCGTGTCCGCGTTCATCTCGGCTGATATCGAGAAGATTCTTCAGGCTCGCGCCTGACCTGGTCCTGACGTTCTCCGACCTGCAGGCAGACATCGTCGCGGCGCTGGTTCGACGCGGCGTTGCGGTGCATGCCTTCAATCAGCGCGACATCGCCGGAATTTTCGCCATGATCCGAACGCTCGGCGCACTTGTGGGCGCGGCGGCTCGCGCCGAGGAACTGGTTTCAAGTCTGGAGCGTCGCCTCGATGCGGTACGGTCACGGACGCTGCCGAACCGGCCCAGAGTGTATTTCGAAGAGTGGGACGATCCAATGATCGCCGGTATCGGTTGGGTTTCGGAACTGGTCGAGGCGGCCGGCGGCATCGACGTATTCAAACACCTCGCGCGCTGCAAAAGCGCCAGCGAGCGTGTCGTCTCGTTGCAAGACGTGGTTGCGCGGCAACCGGACATCATCGTTGGATCCTGGTGCGGCAAGAAATTCGTGCCCGCCAAGGTCATAGCGCGGCCGGGGTTCTCCGTGATCCCGGCCGTACGCACTGAGTCACTGAGCGAGATCAAATCCGCGATTATTCTGCAACCGGGTCCGGCCGCGCTTACAGACGGTCTCGACGCACTCATCAGCATTGTCGAAAAATGGTCGAGATGCGAGGGCGGAAAGCCGTGACGCCTGGCAGGCCCTCGCCTCGCTCATTTGTTGATACGCCGCAGGGCGCGGATAGCGCGCCTTTTTAGCTGCCGTGTCCAGCGCCACCGCGCCGCGGCCCCAGCCTCGTCATCATCCGGCTCCGCCAGCCGCAAGCCAACGTTGGTCACGTGGCCTTCGTTGACCGTATGGGCGACGAGCGCAATCGGTCCAAGCGGAATAACATCGCCGGTATGGGCGCGATGGCCGATTTGCCGGACGAAATGGTCGGCGAGCGAGACATCCTTCTGGCCGGACTGAATATCGAGCCCGTAGATTTCCGCGAGCGCTCCGAGCGTCGCGCTGGCAGGAACGAAAAAATCGCCCAGGAGCCTGGGGTCGGGTGCAGCCGGCGGCGGCATATCAACGAAGAAGCGATCGAGCGCCTGGGCCTTTTCGGGCGGTGCCAGCAAGTAAAGATGGTCACCCTCCTGCACGGGACCGGCCTCCTCGCTGCTGAGCACGACCTCGTCCCGCACAACAAGCATCGGCTTCGCCCATGACGGCATCAGGTGACGCCGCAAATAGGGATTATCTTGTCCGATGCTGTAGCCGACAAGCTCCTGGGCGAGCTGACCCGGCAAGTCGAGCTCGACTCGGCGCGGCGGCGGGTCGTGGTGCGGCAATGCGATGTGCAGCCGGCGGGCGGCCGCAGCTATGCTCCAGCCTTGTGCCGCGAGTGAAACCAACACCACCACGAAGCCGATATCGAAATAGAGTTGAGCGTTCGGCAGACCAACCAGCAGCGGAATCGACGCTAGGAAAATGCCGACCGCGCCCCGCAGCCCGACCCAGGATATGAATAGCTTTTCACGTGACGAAAATCGGAAGGGCGCCAGACACAGAAACACCGAGGCGGGTCGCGCGACGAACATCAACCCGAATGCAACGATCAGTGCCGGCACCGCGTGCTGTGGCAGATGCCCTGGCCAGACCAGCAGACCGAGCAGCACGAACATGACGATCTGGGCGAGCCAGGTCGCTGCGTCGAAAAAAACGATCACGTTGTTGTGGGCCCGGGTTGGCCGGTTGCCGACGATCAGCCCCGCCACATAGACCGCCAAAAATCCCGAGGCTTCGACCAACTCGCTCAGCGCGAATATGACGAGCACACTGGTCGCGACAAACGGCGCATGCAGACCTTGCGCCAAACCCAACCGATTGAGCGCCCACACCGTGGCGCGCCCGCCGCCAAATCCGATGAGCGCGCCGCCAAAGCCCTTGCCGGCAAGGCTCAAGAGCGGCGACCACCAGGATTGTTCCCCGGCGAGCAGAATCCGGACCAGCGTCAGAGTTAGAAAGATCGCAAATGGATCGTTGGTGCCGGATTCAACCTCGAGCGTGGCGCCCACGCGCGGGCGCAGCCGTAGGCCGCGCGCATGAATGAGGAAGAAGACCGCCGCCGCGTCGGTCGACGCCACCATGGCACCGACCAGGAGCGATTGCGTCCAGCCGAGGCCAAGTGCGTATTTGGCAAAGGGTGCTGCGAGTCCCGCGCTGAGCATGACGCCGACCGTCGCCAGGGTCAGCGAGGGGGCAAGCACGCTGCGAAAGGTCGCAAAACGCGTGCGCAGGCCGCCATCGAACAGGATGAGCGCAAGCGCCACCGATCCAACCAGGTACGTGGTGCGAACGTCGTCGAACTTGATTCCGAGGCCCGACTCGCCCGCCCCCATGCCGACCAGCAGAAAAACGAGCAGCAGGGGGGCCCCAAAACGCATGGCGATGAGGCTCGACAGAATGCCTGCCAACACGAGGGTAGCGCCGAGCAGAATGGTGAGGCTAACGGTGTCGAGCGCGCCCATGCGGTATCCAATTCGGCTTATCTCGGTTTAGCCGCAATACCGGCGAAATCCAGCGCCGACCGCTCCGTCCGCTGGTCGCCTACGCTCATCCCGGAGGGCGACCGTCGCGTTGCGGTTCCTTGACATTACCCGGCCGGATCGCCATAACCACCTCGCAGCGCGGGTCTTTTGGCCCGCCTCTTTGTTTCGGCTGCCTAGCGGCCAAAACCACGCAAAACCCGACTGTCAAAAAGCCGGTCCGGACCTCGTCCGAGCACCGGGATCGAACGCGAGGCAAGAATGTTCGCAGTCATCAAAACCGGCGGCAAGCAGTACCGCGTCGCCCCGGACGACAAGCTGAAGGTTGCACGGCTCGATGGCGAGCCGGGCACGATCGTCGAACTCACCGAGGTGCTGATGGTGGGCGGCGATAATCCGGTTCTCGGCAACCCGGTCCCGGGTGCGAGCGTCGCGGCCGAAGTGGTCGAGCACGGCCGCGGGCCGAAAGTGATCGCTTTCAAGAAACGTCGGCGCAAGAATTCGCGCCGGAAGCGCGGCTTCCGCGACGAGTTTACGATGATCCGTATTACCGAGATCCTCACCGACGGTAAGAAACCGTCGCCGGACGCAAAGGCCGCGCGTAAGCGAAAGACCAAGCCAACGGCCAGGGCAGCGGAAACTGAGGCGCCCGCAACTACGGCCGATTCCGAAGCGTGATGGTCAGATTGGTGATGATTTCGTCACAAAGCTGAGCTAGACAGGCAAAGACGAGGAGAACGAGATGGCTCACAAAAAGGCAGGCGGATCGTCGCGCAACGGGCGCGACTCGGCTGGCCAACGCCTCGGTGTGAAGCTTTTCGGCGGCGAGCGCTGTCTTGCCGGCAATATCATTGTGCGCCAGCGCGGTACCCAGTGGCACGCAGGGTCGAACGTCGGCATTGGCAAAGATCACACGCTTTTTGCCTTGGTCGATGGTCGGATCGCATACCGCACCAAAGCCAAAGGCCGCACCTTCGTATCTGTTGTTCCGATGACGGAGGCGGCGGCCGAATAGACGGTAGACCATACGAGGTCTGCCGGCATCCAGTCGAACCGGCGGACCCAATCGGGTTCTTGGAGGGGGAGACGGGATGCCGGATCCCCCTTTCGCTTTTAACCAGGAGCCCGTGCCATGACCCTACTGGAAGAAGACTTCCGCGAGACCTATCGAGAGGGAAGTACCCCCGTCCTCGAGACCGAGCGGCTGGTTTTGCGTGCGCCGCGCCTCGAGGACGCTAAAGCCGTAGTCACGCTTGCGAGCGACCGCCGGGTGGCCGAGAACACGGCCCGCATTCCGCATCCGTATCAACTCGCCGACGCTGGCGAATGGATCTCGTCCGTCGGCACGGACGGGGGCAAACACACTTTTCTGATCACCCTCGATAGCATGCCGGTCGGCGCCTGCGGCATCGACCTGCGCGACGGTCCAACACCGGAACTCGGCTATTGGCTCGGCGCGCCGTACTGGGGCCAAGGCTTTGCGACCGAAGCGGCGCGCGCCGTCATAGATCACGCCTTCGAGGACCTCGGTCACGAGGCGTTACAGGCGGGTGCGCGGGTGAGCAATCCTGCTTCCCGGCGCGTACTGGAAAAATGCGGGTTCCAATGGACCGGCGTTGGCCTCTACCGCATCCGCGCCATGAATTCGTCCGCCCCGTGCGACCGTTTCCGGCTCGACCGCGGTATCTGGGCGTCGCTCAAAAGCTGGGGCAGCACACGCCGCGGCGGATAAACCGGAGGTCACCAGGGTTGACAGCGTCCTCCGAGGGGAGGACGCTTACCCTCGATCGCAGACCTTGGTCAGCGGTACGCTACGAAAGGATGGTTGACGATGCCCCCGGGCCAGATCGGCCGCGTTGATCGCCACGGCGCCGTTCGGACCGTGGCGTAGCGGCGGAAACCCACGAACGATACGACCGGGAGCGGCCTATCGGGCGCCATCAGTAGGGCAAAGCCCATCCTGGCCCCTCCCGGCGTAGCCATCGATTACATCCCTTCGCCACCATATGTATTGATGAGTTGTCAGGTCACCGGCCTTGCGCGCGGGACGCGGGCTTCGGTTTTTCACCCAACTGCACGCTGCCTATGAAATTTCTCGATCAAGCCAAGATCTACATTGCCTCCGGCGCGGGTGGTAACGGCTGTGTGTCGTTTCGGCGCGAAAAGTTCATCGAGTTCGGCGGGCCGGACGGTGGTGACGGCGGACGCGGCGGCGATGTTATCGCGCAATGCGTTGATGGCCTGAACACGCTGATCGACTATCGCTACCAGCAGCACTTCAAGGCCAAGAGCGGCGGCCACGGCATGGGCCGCAATCGCACGGGCGCACGCGGCGCCGACATGGTGCTCAAAGTCCCGGCTGGCACTCAAGTCTTCGATGAGGACAATGAAACCCTGATCGCCGACCTCACAAAAGCCGGCGATCGCGCCTTGATTGCGAAGGGCGGTAATGGCGGTTTCGGCAACGCACATTTCAAGACATCAACCAATCGCGCGCCGCGCCACGCCAACCCGGGTCAACCCGGCGAGGAGCGCACGATCTGGCTGCGGCTCAAGCTGATTGCTGACGCCGGCCTCATCGGCCTGCCGAACGCCGGCAAGTCAACATTCCTGGCTGCGGTCAGCGCTGCCAAACCGAAGATCGCCGATTATCCGTTCACGACGTTGCATCCCCAGCTTGGCGTGGTGCAAGTCGACGGGCGCGAGTTCGTGTTGGCTGATATTCCGGGGCTGATCGAGAAAGCCCACGAGGGTGCTGGACTGGGCGACCGCTTTCTCGGCCACATCGAACGCTGTGCCGCGCTGCTGCATCTCGTTGATGGCACGACCGAGAATGCCGGCCTGGCCTACAAGACGGTGCGCGCCGAGCTTGCCGCCTACGGACATGGCCTCACCGACAAGCCGGAGATCCTCGCCCTCAATAAGATAGATGCGCTCACACCCGATCAACTCAAGCAGCAGGTCGCGCGGCTCAAGCGCGTTGCGAAGACAGCGCCTTTGGTCGTCTCAGGTGCCACCGGTCAGGGCGTGCCTGATGTCTTGCGCGCGCTCGCCCAGGTGATCGCGGCGCCGGCGCCCATGCTTATTCCGGACTTGCAGCCGCTGCCCGAAGACCCTCGCACGTGATCCGAGCTCTGTCGCGACGCGTCGCGATACACGCGATTTTGCATGAAATTTATGCATGCTTTGCACGAACCGACCTGAGCGCCATGCGTTGCCAGTGCAGACATGTGCGGCATCTGCGGCGAGATACGGTTCGACGGTCGTGAGGCGCGTGTCGCAGCCGTTGCGGCTATGAATTGGGCACTGGAGCCCCGCGGGCCTGACGCCGGCGGGTTGTTCCTGCAAAACCAGACCGCAATCGCCCATCGTCGCTTGAGTATTCTCGATCTCGCGGCGACGGCGCAGCAGCCGATGATCGATCCTGAGCTCGGCCTCGCCATCGTCTTCAACGGCTGCGTCTACAATTTCCGAGATTTACGCCAGACGCTGCGCGAAAAGGGCTATCGCTTCTTTTCCAACGGCGACACTGAGGTCATCCTCAAGGCGTATCACGCATGGGGGCCGCGTTGTGTCGAGCGTTTCTATGGAATGTTCGCGTTCGCCATCGTCGAGCGCGACAGCGGCCGCCTCGTGCTTGCGCGCGATCAACTCGGCATCAAGCCAATATATCTTGCAGAGGACGGCAAAGCGTTGCGCTTCGCCTCGAGCTTGCCAGCGTTACTTGCCGCCGGCGACACCGACACTGAGATCGATCCAGCTGCGCTGCACCATTACATGTCTTTCCATGCCGTCGTGCCGGCACCGATGACGATACTGAAAGGCGTGCGCAAATTGCCCCCGGCGACCATCCGGGTAATCGAGCCAAACGGCAAATCGCGCGATGAAATCTACTGGGACCTGCCCACAACACGCGGTGACGACGACAGCGAAAGTGGCCTGGATGAGACAGAATGGCGCAACGCCGTGCTGGCAACCCTGCGCACGGCGGTCGAGCGGCGGCGTGTGGCCGACGTGCCGGTCGGAGTGCTGTTGTCCGGTGGACTCGACAGTTCGTTGCTGGTCGCGCTCTTGCAGAACGGCGGAACCAGGCGACTGAAGACCTTTTCTATCGGCTTCGAGCGCGTTGGCGATCTCGCAGGCGACGAGTTTCGTTATTCGGATCTAGTCGCACAAACATTCGGCACCGACCATCACCGGATACAGATCGATTCAGCGCGTGCGATCGCGGCCCTGCCCGGGGTGATCGCAGCCATGTCGGAGCCGATGACCAGCCACGACGCAATCGGCTTCTATCTCCTCTCGGAGGAGGTCTCCAAGCACATCAAAGTTGTCCAAAGCGGGCAGGGCGCCGACGAAGTTTTTGGCGGCTATCACTGGTATCCCCGCATGATGCAGGCAAACGACGCGGTTGCCGAGTACGCGCGGGCCTATTTCGACCGTGATCACGTGGAGATGAACGAGGCTCTCGTGCCGCGTTTCATGAATGGTGATTGCAGCCGCGAGTTCGTCGAGATGTTCTTCGCTCGGCTGCCCGACGCTTCGCCAATCGATAAGGTGCTACGTCTCGACACACAGATCATGCTGGTCGACGATCCGGTCAAGCGCGTCGACAACATGACAATGGCGTGGGGCCTGGAAGCGCGGGTCCCGTTTCTCGATCACGAACTCGTGGAACTCGCCATGCGGATGCCAGCCGGCATGAAGGTCCGCAGCGGCGGCAAATACATTCTCAAGCAAGCCGCGCGCAACCTTGTGCCCGACGAGGTCATCGACCGCCCAAAGGGATATTTCCCGATGCCCGCCCTGAAGTATCTGCGCGGGCCGTTCCTCGAATTCGTACGCAATGTTCTGAACGAACCGGCGGCGCGCCGGCGCGAACTTTTTCAGCGCGACTACGTCGACAACCTGCTGGCCAACCCAGAAACGACACTTACCCCGAAGCGGCATTCGAAGCTGTGGCAGGTTGCGTTGCTCGAATGCTGGCTGCAAACCCAAGGTCTGTGACCGCGGGCCGGCAAAACCACCTCACGGCTAGAACCAGCTGTATTGCTAAGCCGCTTCCCTTGTGGGAAACCGGCGGCGCACTCATTCGGTCGACCCGCAAATGTCGCGCAAAACACCCGCACTTACCGACTTCCGCCGGATTGTGGTCAAGGTCGGCTCATCGCTGCTGGTCGACACCGACGGCGGCCGCATTCACGCGGACTGGCTTGCCTCGCTGGTAGCCGACCTCGCCCGTTTACACAGCGAACAACGGGACGTGATGGTGGTCTCTTCGGGCGCGATTGCGCTTGGCCGCGCAGTGCTCAAGCTGCCGCCGGGCGCGCTCAAGCTCGAGGACAGCCAGGCCGCCGCCGCCGTCGGCCAGATTGCGCTTGCGCGCACATGGTCGGAGGCGCTGGGTCGCCATGGCATCGAGGCAGGCCAGATTCTCGTGACCCTCGGCGACACCGAGGAGCGGCGCCGCTATCTCAATGCGCGCTCCACCATCGCAAAGCTGCTCGAATGGCGCGCGGTGCCGGTCATCAACGAGAACGACACAGTGGCAACGAGCGAGATTCGCTACGGCGACAATGATCGGCTGGCGGCGCGCGTCGCCACCATGGCCAGCGCCGACTTGCTGGTGCTGCTATCCGACGTGGACGGACTTTATGATGGGCCGCCGCATCTCAACTCAAATGCGAAGCTCATCCCGATTGTGGAGCGCATCACCCCTGAAATCGAGCTGATGGCCGGCACGGCGGGTTCGGAACTCTCCCGCGGCGGTATGCAGACCAAGATCGAGGCCGGTAAGATCGCCACCACCGCAGGCACCCACATGGTGATCGCGTCCGGTCACATCGAGCATCCATTGCAGGCGATCGCTGAGGGCGCGCGCTGCACCTGGTTCCTCACGCCCGCCAACCCGGTCACCGCACGCAAGCGCTGGATCGCCGGATCGCTCGAGCCGCGCGGTACGCTCACCATCGACGCCGGTGCGGTTGCGGCGTTGCGCGGCGGACGCAGCTTGTTGCCGGCCGGGGTGATCCGGGTCGATGGACGATTCGCGCGCGGCGATGCGGTGGTGGTGCGCGGCCCAGACGGCGCCGAAGTGGGACGCGGGCTCGTCGCCTACGACGCCGAGGACGCTGAGCGAATCAAGGGCAAATCGTCGAACGACATTGTGTTGATTCTCGGCCTGGAGGGCCGCGCCGAGATGATCCACCGCGATGACCTCGTGGTCGGCCGTATATGATCGACGCAGCTCTCGCCGGTCACCGCCACAGCGGCGGCGCATAGCCGGCTGGCGGCGGATACGGCTGGTACCAGGGGTTCGCCTGACAGGCGCCGCCTTTGCGCGCGACACTTGTGCGACACTGCGGGTAGCTCGTGAAGGCGCAGTTCTCGCCTTGCAGTCGTTCGCTGTAATGAGCGCACCAGGGATAGATTACCATCGTCATGCCTTGCTGGACGTCCAATGCCAAAACCGGAGCAACAAGTGCCGCAATGACGACCGACCGCAGGCCCTTCAGCGCCATAGCGGTGGCGCGTAGCTTGTTGGCGGCGGATAAGGTTGGTACCACGCGTTCGCCGTGCAGAAGCCGCCGTTACCGGCAAGCGTGAGCAGACATTGCCGGAAGCTCGTGAACCCACAATTCTCACCACCCATGCGCCCTCGGTAATGCGCGCACCAAGGATAAATGACCATCGCCGCGCTTGGCTGCACGCTGACAGCCAAGTCGAGCGCAATAAGCGACAAGAAGCCCAAAACGGCTACGACTTTCATCGCTTGGACTCCGCTGATTGCTCCAACATTCACTTCCAAATCGGCGGGGCGCCGCTTGTTGGCGGGGGGTACGGGTAATACCACGGATTCGGCTTACAGAAGCCGCCGTTGCCCCAGATCGTCGCGAGGCACTGCCGAAACGTCACGAACCCGCAATTTTCGGCGCCGTAGCTACGTCCATATTCAGCGCACCAGGGATAGATCACCATCGCGGTGCTCGGTTTCACGCTCATCGCCGTGACCAGCGTCGCGGTCACAACAAAGGCGATGGTGTAGAACGTGCGCATTCTAACCTCCTCGGTTCAGTTTGGGCGCGTGGCTCGTTTGTGTTTGGCCTGCGACTGAGACGGTGCCTGATAGAGCGGATTGGGTTGACAGTGCTGACCGTTGCCGCGTGCCGTCTGCAGGCATTGTTCGAATGTGTTGAAGCCGCAGTTGACGGCACCGAATTCCATCCCGGCGCCCGATGTGCACCAGGGATACACAGTGCCTGCATGGCTCGGCACAATAGTAACCGCGAGGACGGCGATGGCGATGCCCGGCGCGCTGCGCATCGGGAGAGACCTCCCTGGCCCTACTTATCAACTCCGGCAAGCGCCTCCTATTCCTTGAAAAACTCGTGTACATCCAACCGTACCTCGCGGTCAGTGATTTCAATCAAATCCGATCGATTTTTGCTTCACCGCAACATCACTGTTGTTTGATGCCAGATCGGGCGCAGGCATAGCTGATCGCTTGTTCAAGTCGGTCATTGCCCCAGAACAACTCGTCGCCCACGATGAAATTCGGTGCCCCAAAAATGCCAAGCCGTTCCGCCTCGTTGGTTGTCGCACGCAACCTGCCCTTGATGTCGTCTGAATGCGCGCGCGTAAGGATCGGGTCAGGAACTTGCCCGAGCCCGACCAGGAGGTCCCCGATCACGGTTTCGTCTGCAATCTGCTGGCCCAGCCCGAATTCGGCACGGTAGACTGCGCGGCAGAACGCCTCACCCCAGTCCCGTTCGAGTCCAACATGGGCGACGCGTGCAGCCAACAGGCCGTTCTGCGGAAACGGATCAGGTCGCTGGAACGGTAATCCAAGGCCGTCGCAGATACGTTCCAGGTCACGCCACATGTAGCGGCCCTTCGCCGGATAGACATTGAACGGTGAGGTATCGAACCCTTGCGCCTTGAAGATGGGCCCGAGGAGAAACGGCCGCCACCGCACCGTAACGCCAGCCGCGCGTGCCACCTCACCGATGCGCATGGCGGCCGGGTACGAATAGGTCGAGGCGAACTCGAAGAAGAAGTCGAGCGTGCCGGACATGTGGTCATCCTTCTTCACTGCCCTTGCGGGCTCGGCTGTTCCACCTATAGTCCCGCCGGCGTCACGCGTGCCAATGCCAATACATCAAGGAATTCGCGAGTTCATGCCTCAAACCGACGTGAAGAAGGTCGTGCTCGCCTACTCGGGCGGGCTTGATACCTCGATCATTTTGAAATGGCTGCAGACGACCTATGGCTGCGAGGTCGTGACGTTCACGGCCGACCTCGGTCAAGGCGAGGAGCTCGAGCCGGCGCGCGCAAAGGCGCTGCTTCTGGGCATCAAGCCGGAGAATATCTTTATCGAAGACCTGCGCGAGGAGTTCGTGCGCGACTACGTGTTTCCGATGTTTCGCGCCAACACGGTCTATGAGGGACAGTATCTGCTCGGCACCTCGATCGCGCGGCCGCTGATCGCCAAGAAGCAGATCGAGATCGCCGAACAGGTTGGCGCCGATGCGGTCGCCCACGGCGCGACCGGCAAGGGCAATGATCAGGTCCGCTTCGAGCTCACCTACTACGCACTCAAGCCAGACGTGAAGGTGATCGCACCCTGGCGCGAATGGGATCTGACCTCGCGCACCAGGTTGATCGAGTTCGCCGAACAGCATCAGATTCCGATCGCCAGGGACAAGCGCGGCGAGGCACCGTTTTCGGTCGACGCCAACTTGCTGCACACCTCATCGGAAGGAAAGGTGCTGGAAGATCCGGCACAGGAAGTGCCGGACTATGTCTATTCACGCACCCTCAATCCGCAGGACGCACCCGACGACGGTGCCGTCGTCACCGTGACGTTCGAGCGCGGTGACGCGGTTGCGGTCGACGGCAAGAAGCTTTCGCCGGCGGCGTTGCTCACCGAACTCAATCGCCTCGGGCGTCAGCACGGTGTTGGCCGGCTCGATCTGGTGGAGAACCGCTTCGTCGGCATGAAGTCGCGCGGCATGTATGAGACGCCGGGCGGCACCATCCTGCTCACCGCCCATCGCGGGATCGAGCAGATCACGCTTGATCGCGGCGCCGCGCACCTCAAAGACGAGCTGATGCCGAAATACGCCGAGCTGATCTACTACGGGTTCTGGTTCACGCCCGAGCGTGAGATGCTGCAGGCTGCAATTGACAAGTCGCAGGCCTACGTGACCGGCAGCGTGCGGCTCAAGCTCTACAAGGGTAACGTGAGCGTGATCGGGCGCGAGAGCCCTTATTCGCTCTATGACCAGGACCTGGTCACGTTCGAGGAGGGTGCCGTCGCCTACGACCAGCGCGATGCTGCCGGTTTCATTCGCCTCAACGCGTTGCGCCTGCGCACGCTCGGGCAGCGGAAGAAGAAGCTGAAGCTTTGATTTTGCATGTCCCGGCAAACGGGAACCATTCCTAAGCTGGCGCCATGGATGACCGCAGGGGTGTGCGTGCGCAACAGGGCAACCATGGGCAACCATGGCATCCATGGCATCTATGACGACACCTCAGGTATCAAAACGGCCTTGGGAGTCGCGCATATGTTGCGCCGCCAAGTAGCCAAACGTCATCCCGGACGCGAGTGAATACCCGGCCTGATACCCAATGCCGTATTCCAGATGCGCCGCCGTGTTGCCGATGGCGTAGAGGCCGGGGATGCCGACACCATGGCTGTCGAGCGCCTGGCCGTGCCGGTTCACCCGTACGCCACCGCTCGAGACAAAAACGCCAGGATAGAGCCGTACCCCGTAGAACGGTGACCGTTCCAGCCTTCCGAGCCGGCGATTGGCTGGGTTGCCGCCTTTGATCGCGGCGCGATCCGCAAGGCTCCACTTCTTTTCGCCGCGATGAAAATCCTCATCGACGCCGCGGCGCGCAAATTCATTGAAACGCGCGATCGATCGTTCGAGACCATCGGCTGAGATCGCGAGCTTGCCGGCGAGCTCCACGACCGATTGGCCGCGCGTGACCCACTGTGGCGGCACCGTTCCGGGCGGCGCCCCGCAAAACGAAAAGCTCTCGACATATTGCTGATCGAAGATCAGATAGCTCGGCGAATTGGGGTGGCGGCGCGCCCAAATGTCATAGCGGCGCAAAGCTTCAACCGTGTCCTGGAAATAGGACTCATCCGAAAAGCGTTGGCCCTGCCCGTTGACGATGATGGTGTGCGGGCACTGGCATTCCATGATCTGCGCGAGACGAAACTCAGGCTCGCCCTCGGCCTCCGGCGGCACATGAAAGCCGAGCATGATCGCAAGGTTGTTGCGAATGAGTGCGGTGCTCGCACCGGCCGCGCAGGCGAGCCGCCAGCCGTCGCCGTTCACTGCCCGGGGAAACGGCGAGCAGCCGTCCGGCATGCCCTCGAACTCGCGCGCCAGCGTGGCGTCGCCCTCCCATCCGCCGGTCGCCAACACGACCCCGCGACGTGCCGCGATGGCTTGACCGCCCCGCACCTGAACGCCGGTGACGCGGGCACTATCGATGAGAAGCCGCTCGACGGGTGTCGTAAGAAAAATCGCAACGTCGCGCCGAAGCAGCGCCTTGATGAAATGGATGATCAGTGCCGGGCCATTGGCTTTGATGTCCTGTTTGCGCCGCTCGGTGATGCGGGCGTGGTCCCAACTGTTGTAGTTGACGACACCGCCCCAGGCGACGAACTCCTCGACACTCAAGATACGGGAGTCGATGAACGAGTCGCGGACCAGTGCGCCCCACGGGCCGAGTTCGCGCGTCGCAATCGGCACCGGCTCGATCGAGCGGCCATCGGCGGTCGACCCCGGTGCCACCGGGAAATAATGATCCGCGAGCCCACGGGTGAGTTGAAACGCAACCCCGCAGCGCGCGAAGAACTCGATCGCGATCGGCGCCTGGTCGACGAAGGTCACGAGCAAATCGTCATCGGCCGCCCCGCCCGCGACGAATCGCATGTAGTCGAGCACGGCTGCGCGCGAATCCGCAATGCCGGCCGCCCGCGCAACGTGATTGCAGCCGGCCCAGATGCCGCCATACGACAACGCGGTGCCGCCACCGATCAGCGCGTCCTTTTCAAACAGCGCGACCGTGAATCCAGCCTCGGCCGCCGCCAAGGCGGCCGCTACTCCGGCAATCCCGCTGCCGGCGACGACAACGTCGTAGGCATCGGCGATTGGACGCGCGGGAGCCATCATGTCATGCGGGCGCGTGGCAGACGGCCTCCACGTTATGCCCGTCGGGATCGAGCACAAACGCCCCGTAGTAGTTTGGGTGGTAGCGCCGCACACCGGGCCCGCCATTGTCCTTGCCGCCGGCGGCGAGCGCGGCGCGATGGAATGCGTCCACTGTCGCACGATCCTTGGCGGCGAGGGCAACGTGCAGCGGGCGATTGATCGCGCCGTCCGCGCTGATCCAGAAATCCGGCTTGCCGCCCGCCCCAAATCCGGCCGCTGGATGCCCAGTCGCGGTCTGGTCGGCCCTGACCTCCATGATCAGCGTATAGCCGAGCGGGGCCAACGCACGCGCGTAGAACGCCTTCGAACGTTCAAAGTCGGAAACCGAAAAGCCAATGTGATCGAGCACAGACAACTCTCCTCTCTGCGTGGACGCATCCAGATTGTTTCAGTGCCCTTTAGCCAACACCTTTCGCGCAATCGGACGCCACAGCAGCTGTTGTTCGCGAATATAGGCGGTGAGCGCGTCGGGCGACATCGGACACACATAAGCACCCATCTGCGCAAAACGCACACGCACTTCCGGCTCGTCAAGACCTTTGGCCAGGTCGCTTGATATTTTCTGCACGATCTCCGGCGCGGTGCCGGCGCGCGCCATCATGGCGGACCAACCCGTGGCGACGAAACCGGGCAGCGTGTCGCCCGCAATCGGAACATCGGAGAGATTCGGCAGCCGTGTTGTCGCAAGCACGGCGAGCGGCCGAATCGATCGCGCTTCGACCGCGCCAAACAGCGCAGGCAGTCCCTCGATGATGATCTGAACGCGCCCGGCGATCACATCGGTCAGTCCGGCCGCGGCGCCAGGATAGGACACATAAGTGATGTCGATGCCGGCACGCTCGCGGAAATACTCGCCGGTCATATTGGGGGTCGAGCCCCCGGCGTTTGCTGCGTACAGGAGTTGCCCGGGGCGCTCCTTTGCAAGTGCAACCAATTCGCCGAGTGTTGTCACCGGCAAATCCGCGGTGACCGCGATCAACATGGGCTGGTCAGCCACGAACCCCACCGGCACAAAATCCCGTGCAACATCGAACGCAAGCTTGGTCTGCATCTCCGGCATGATGTTGAAGGTCGATGAGTTGGCGAGAAACAGGGTATAGCCGTCGGGCTCCGCGCTCGCGACCATCTGAGCCGCGTTGGCTCCGCTCGCGCCCGGACGGTTGATGATGATCGCCTGCTGACCCCACGTTTTGCTCAACTGGTCGGCGATGATGCGCGCCATAACGTCGGGCGCGCTGCCGATGCCGGCTTGCGAGATGATGCGCACGGGCCGTGTCGGATAGTCCAGCGCATGCGCCGGAGTAGCTGCAGTGAGGAAGAGCGCGAGCCAGCAAGCGGCGGCATAGTTGCGTGCGGCGACGTTTGGATTCGACACCATAGACGCATCGTAGGATGGGTTGAGCGCCAGCGAAACCCATCGCCCCTGCGAAACAAGGGATCGGCTGAGCCAGCCTTCAACCCATCCTACCGGCGCGACAGGACCTACACCTGCCGTTCGACCAGCTTGCGTTTGGTGTCGGCAATGGCCTTGGCCGGATTGAGGCTCTTGGGACATGCCTTGGCGCAATTCATGATGGTGTGGCAGCGATAGATCCGGAATGGGTCCTCGAGATCGTCGAGCCGCTCGCCGGTCTTCTCATCGCGCGAGTCCTCGAGCCACCGCGCCGCCTGCAGCAACGCGGCCGGACCAAGAAAACGATCCGAATTCCACCAGTAGCTCGGGCAGGCGGTCGAACAGCAGGCACACAGAATGCACTCGTAGAGCCCATCGAGCTTGACCCGATCATCGTGACTCTGCCGCCATTCCTTCTGCGGGGTCGCGCTCTCGGTCTTGAGCCAGGGCTCGACCGATGCGTGCTGGGCGTAGAAGTTGGTCAGATCCGGTACCAGGTCCTTGACCACTGGTTGATGCGGCAAAGGATAGATACGGATGGCACCCGCCACGTCGGCCATATCCTTGGTGCAGGCGAGCGTGTTGGTGCCGTCGATATTCATGGCGCAGGAACCGCATACACCTTCGCGGCAGGAACGGCGGAACGTGAGCGTCGGATCGATCTTGTTCTTGATCCAGATCAGCGCGTCGAGAACCATCGGCCCGCAATCGTCGAGATCGACGGTGTAGGTGTCCATGCGGGGATTTGAGCCGCTGCCGGGGTCGAAGCGGTAAATGCGGTAGTCGCGCGTGCCCTTGTTGCCATTGGCCTTGTGCTTGAGCGGCCAGGTCTGACCGTCCGTAATCTTGGAGTTCTTGGGCAGGGTGAATTGGACCATTTTGATCTCACTTTTCGTAGTGCGCGGTAGACCGCACAATTCCTCAATACACCCTCGCCTTCGGCTCGATGTACTGCACCTCGTTGGTCATGGTGTAGGCGTGCACCGGCCGATAGTCGAACGCGACCTTGCCGGTCTTGGCGTCGAGCCATGCGAGCGTGTGCTTCATCCAATTCTTGTCGTCGCGCTCGGGGAAATCTTCGCGCGCGTGCGCACCGCGGCTTTCGGTGCGGTTGACCGCCGAATCCATGGTCACGACCGCCTGCACGAGCAGGTTATCGAATTCGAGCGTTTCGATCAGGTCCGTGTTCCAAATCAGCGAGCGGTCGAACACCCGTACGTCCGCAACACCGGTCATGACGTCGTGGATGAGCTTCGAGCCTTCCTTCAGGATCTCGCCGGTGCGGAAAACCGCGCAGTTCGTCTGCATCACCGTCTGCATGCGCGTGCGCAATTCGGCGGTCGGCGTGGAGCCGCTGGCGTGACGAAACTTGTCAAGACGGGTGAGCGAGCGCTCGGCCGAATCCTTTGGCAAATCGCTGTGCTTCTCGTCGGGCTGGATCAGTTCAGCACAGCGCAGCGCCGCCGCGCGCCCGAACACGACGAGATCGATCAGCGAGTTGGAGCCGAGCCGGTTGGCGCCATGCACCGACACGCAGGCGGCCTCGCCGAGCGCCATCAATCCGGGCACGACGTGATCGACATTGCCGTCTTTCTTGATCACGACCTCGCCGTGATAATTGGTGGCGACGCCGCCCATGTTGTAATGCACCGTTGGCAGCACCGGGATCGGCTCGCGGGTCACGTCGACGCCCGCGAAGATGCGCGCGCTTTCGGAAATCCCGGGAAGCCGCTCGTGCAGGATCTTGGGATCGAGATGATCGAGGTGCAGGAAGATGTGATCCTTCTTGGGTCCCACGCCGCGACCCTCGCGGATCTCGATGGTCATGGCGCGTGAAACCACGTCGCGGGAAGCAAGGTCCTTGGCTGAAGGCGCGTAGCGTTCCATGAAGCGCTCGCCTTCGGAATTGACTAGGTAACCGCCCTCGCCGCGTGATCCTTCGGTGATCAGGCAGCCGGCGCCGTAGATGCCGGTCGGATGGAACTGGACGAACTCCATGTCCTGCAGCGGCAGCCCCGCGCGCAGCACCATGGCGTTGCCGTCGCCGGTCTGGGTGTGCGCCCCGGTGCAGGACAGGTACGCTCGCCCGTAGCCGCCAGTGGCGATGATGGTCATGTGGGCGCTGAACCGGTGCAGCGATCCATCGTCGAGCTTGAGCGCGACGACGCCCCGGCAACGGCCGTCCTCGTCAACAATCAGGTCGATGGCGAAGTATTCGATGAAGAACTCGGCCTTGTGCTTGAGTGCAGCGCCGTAGAGCGTGTGCAGCATGGCGTGGCCGGTACGGTCGGCGGCCGCGCACGTGCGTTGCGCCGTGCCTTTGCCATAATGGGTGGTCATCCCGCCGAAGGGGCGCTGGTAGATCTTTCCGTCGTCCTCACGACGCGAGAATGGCAAGCCCCAGTGCTCGAGTTCGTAGACCGCGGCCGGCGCGTGCCGGCACATGTATTCAATCGCATCCTGGTCGCCGAGCCAGTCGGAACCTTTGACCGTGTCGTACATGTGCCAGCGCCAGTCGTCCTCGCTCATATTGCCGAGCGCCGCCGCAATGCCGCCCTGCGCGGCGACCGTGTGCGAGCGGGTCGGAAACACCTTGGTGATGCACGCCGTTTTGAGACCGGCCTCGCTGCAACCGACCGTCGCGCGCAAGCCCGAACCGCCCGCACCAACCACCACCACGTCGTAGGCGTGGTCTTCGATCGGGTAGGCGCGGCCATTGACCGCGGGCGCGCCGCTTCCATTACCTGGCATGCTCTAGAACTCCGAACGAAAGCTTCAGGATGGCGAACACCGACGCTAGCGCGATGGCGATCGTATAGAACGTATTCAACACGATAAGGGCGAGCTTGCTCTTTTCCTCGTGCACATAGTCCTCGATGATCACCTGCATCCCGACGCGCATGTGATAGGTCACCGAGAAAATGAACAGCAGCAGCAGGATGGCGATGAGCGGCGAACCGAGGATCTGCGCCGCCGCTGCGTGATTGCGGCCGATCAGCGAAACGACGATGACCACGCCGGCGATGACCAGCGGAATATTGGCGATGGCAGTCAGGCGCTGATGCCAGAAATCCTGCGTGCCGGCCTTGGCGGAGCCGAGCCCATGGACGCGCCCCAGCGGTGTGCGCATGCTCTTCATCGCAGCCCCCTGGTCACCACATAGATGAAGACCCACAGCAGCGGTGTCAGCGTGAGTGATCCAAACAGTGTCGCACGCGCCATCCATTCGCGCTCGGCCGGCCCGAAGCCGTGCCCGGTATCCCAGATCAGGTGGCGAAAACCGCCCAGCATGTGATGGATCAGCGCCCAGGTGTAGCCGAACAGTACAAGCCGCCCGATGACGCTTCCAGCAGCCGCCTGGAACGTCGCGTAGGCATTGGGCCCCGACGCAACTGCAAGCAGCCACCAAGCCAGCAACAGGGTCCCGAAATAAAGCGCCCCCCCAGTGATGCGATGGGCGATCGACATCATCATCGTCAGCATTGGGCGATAGATTTGCAGGTGAGGCGACAGTGGGCGGGTCAGATCTGACGGCGTCTTTGGGTTGGCCATATTCGTCCTCCGAAACCGCGCACGTTCCTATCGAATGCCAACCAGGGTCGCAATACGCACTGGTGTGCTGCCGCCATGCGGAAGTGCGTGCGCCTTGACCCCTGGCTTGCAGGTTCCGCGCCGAATTCGAACGCTCCCGATGGGCAGCTACTTGTTTCGTCCTTCGCGAAACAATAGGTTCGGAAACTGTCGAAGACAATGAGCGTATGGCGTAGGATACCTTCGCCATTCACGAAGACCATGCGTTTCGATCTCGTCGATCTCAGCCTGTTTCGGGATGTCGTCGAAGCCGGCAGCATCACGCGCGGTGCCCTGAAGGCAAATCTTGCGCTCGGTGCCGCTTCCACGCGCATCCGGCATCTGGAAGAGACGCTCGGTGCGCCGCTGCTCACGCGCGGGCGCCAAGGCGTTTTGCCGACGCAGGCCGGGCGCGCGCTGCTGGCACATGCGCGCACGATCCTGCAGCAAACCGAGCGTCTGCGTGAGGACCTCGGCGCTTTTGCAGGAGCGTCCGCCGGCCAGATCCGCGTGCTCTCGAACACCAATGCGCTCGCCGAGTTCCTGCCGGAGGCGCTGGGTGCATTCCTGTCGGCGCACCCGCAGGTCTCAGTCGACTTGGAAGAGCGGCTGAGCGACGAAATCGTCGGACTGATTGCGGAGGGCGTGGCGGACATCGGCATTGTGGCCGGCACCGTTGACACCGGCGCGCTCGCAACATTTCCGTTCCGGAAAGACCGGTTCGTGCTGGCGGTTGCGCGCGGCCATACGCTGGCGAAACGCAGTGAAGTCGCGTTTGCGGACGTGCTCGACCAGAATTTCGTCGGGCTCGACCGGTCGAGCGCAATCCAGCGATTTCTGTCCGACAAAGCGGCACGGATCGGCAAGCCATTACGGCTGCGCATCCAGCTGCGCAGTTTTGATGCGGTTTGCCGGATGGTCGAAAGCAACGTAGGCGTCGGCATCGTGCCCGAGACGACCGCACGTCGCGCCGCCAAGACCATGGCTATCGCGGCGGTTACTCTCAAGGATGCCTGGGCGCTGCGTGAGCTGACAATCTGCGTGCGCAATCTTCACGAGTTACCCAATTACGCCCGCCAATTGGTGGAATATTTGCGGGCCGGCGAACGGCTCGGGAAGGCGCGTAACCCGGATGGAGCGCCAGCCTAATCCTGGGTCACGAATCTGACGTGCGGATTTCGCTTCAGTTGATCCAGGCTACTCATTTACCTTGGCATCAACACCCAATAATCCAAATCAAGAATAACCGCCGGATCATCCTTTTCGCCGGCGCGCAGCGGGAACTGCCCGCAGGGTTGGTCCTTCGTGGCAACGGTGCGCAGGCGCAGCGCGCCCACGTCATCGCGCTCGGGCAGCGTCGCTTTCTCCAGCACCTCGGTCCAGGCGAACACGGTCAGCCCGGCGAACAATGGCGCTACGTGGCGGCCGCCGTTGATCGCCGTGATGTGGAACGCGTTGGCGAAGCCGTTGAACGACAACGCCCGCGCAAGCGAGATCACGTGGCCGCCGTAGATCAGGCGGCGGCCGAAGCGTCCCTGTGCCTCGGTAAATTGGTTGAAATGCACACGCGCCGTGTTCTGGTAGAGCCGGGTCGCGAGCTGGTGCTCGGCTTCTTCGACCGTGATGCCGTCGACATGGTCGATCTTCTCCCCGACCGTGTAATCGCGCCAGCGCATCGAACTCCCCGCGAGCGCTGTGTCATAGGCCTTGATGTCGATGGATGGACATGCATTGCCGAGCGCGCTCGGCTCCACCGACTTGGGCAGGTTGGGCACGTGGTCACCCGGAGATGGCGCCGCTTCGTCGCGCTTGTGTACCATCACCCAACGGACGTACTCCAAAACCTTGGTGCCGTCCTGATTGGTACCGGTCGAGCGCACATAGACGACGCCGGTCTTGCGGCTCGAATTCTCTCGCAGTCCGATCACCTCGGACGCCGCGCTCAGCGTGTCGTCGGGATAGACCGCGGCCAGGAAGCGACAATCCGCATAGCCCAGATTGGCCACCGCATTGAGCGAAATGTCCGGCACGGTTTTCCCGAACACGACATGAAACACGAGCAGATCGTCGATCGGGGCGAGCGGGTAACCAATCGCCTGGGCAAACGCGTCGGAGGACTGCACCGCAAAGCGCGAGCCGTAAAGCGCCGTGTACAGCGCAGCATCACCGACCGTAACGGTGCGCGGGGTCGCGTGCTGGATCACTTGGCCGATCCGGAAATCCTCGAAGAAGTTACCGGGATTGGCTTTGCTCATCGCATGTCTCTATCGGTGGGCAGCGGGCACAGGCTACCATTCGGTACCGCTGCTTCAAGGTCTCGCACGTTCATGCCCCGCCGCCTCATTTCTACCGGTTCGCCGTTCGAGAAGAGCTCCGGATACAGCCGCGCTGTCGTGGACGGCGATTTCTGTTTTGTGGCCGGAACGACCGGCTATGACTATGCAACCATGCAGATGCCGTCCGAGGTTGGCGAGCAAACGCGCAACTGCTTCCGCACCATCGCCAGTGTCCTGGGCGAGGCCGGCTTCACGCTCGCCGACGTGGTGCGGGCCCGCTACTACATCGTGGACAACGCCGACGCCGAGGCGGTGCTTGCGGTTTGCGGCGAGGTCTTTCGCGATGTCCGCCCAGCGGCCACGATCCTGGTCGTGGTCGGGCTGCTGCGACCTGAAATGCGGGTCGAGATCGAGGTGACGGCGATGCGCCGTCGCGATCCTACCGCCTGATGACGATTCTGTTGCAGACCATCACGAGCGCGTGAGAACGCCGCAACCGGCGCAACCGAATCCAAACCGCGCTCGTAGCTGCTTGCGACGACGAAATGGCTTGCGACCCGGCGCGCCTGCGGCGGGCACGGGTGTTGTCGTCTTTCTCAACCTGGGCGGTTCACGCCCGACAACCGACACCTTCAGGAGATCGTCATGCCTCGCTTCAACCTGCTTACCTCGGCTGCAGTCGCGACCCTCCTCCTCGCCTCGCTCCCGGCATCGGCGGAGACCATGAATGAGAAGACCGTGATGGTCGGCGGTGCGCCGATGTACCCGTCCAAGAACATCGTGCAGAATGCGGTCAACTCCAAGGATCACACCACGTTGGTCGCAGCCGTGAAGGCCGCCGGCCTGGTCGACACGCTGCAAGGCGCCGGCCCATTCACCGTTTTCGCGCCAACCAACGCGGCGTTCGCCAAGCTGCCGGCCGGCACCGTGGACAACCTGGTGAAGCCGGAGAACAAGGACACGCTGACCAAGATCCTGACTTATCACGTAGTGCCGGGTCGCATGACCGCGGCGGGGCTGATGAAGGCGATCAAGGACGGCGAGGGGACAGCCAAGCTCAAGACGGTCGCCGGCGGCGACATCTGGATCAAGCAGGCCGGCCCCGGCAAGCTCTCGGTCACCGACGCCAAGGGCGACGTTGCAACCGTCACCATCCCCGACGTGCTGCAGTCGAACGGCGTCATCCACGTCATCGACACCGTTCTGTTGCCGATGTGATCACCCGGCCCAGGCCGCGCCAAGCCCACCTGCTTGGCGCTTCCGCTGGCGCGGTGCAGCGTACACGCTGCACCGCGTCTTCATCCGGCCCCTCGCGCAAGCGTGAGCCGATGTGACACGACGCCGGGGCGAATTCTTTGCTAGATTTGGGGCAGCAACGCGGAGACGGCCATGTCGGTCGAAGCCATCAGCACTGCATCGCTCGCAACGTCCGACCGCAAGATCATTCACCCAGCGTGGGTGCGCGTCACCCATTGGATCAATGCCGTTGCCATGATCCTGATGATCCTGTCGGGGTGGCAGATCTACAATGCTTCGCCGCTGTTCCCGTTTGAGTTTCCGATCGGTCTCGGCGGCTGGCTGGCAGGCGCCTTGCTCTGGCACTTCGCCGCGATGTGGCTGCTCGTGATCAATGGCCTCGTCTATCTGACACTCGGGCTCGCGACCGGGCGATTCCGGCGCAAGCTGCTTCCGATCCGGCCCTCGCAGGTGTTGCGCGATTTTTTTGCCGCGCTGCGCGGCAAGCTCTCGCACGAGGACCTGTCGGTCTACAACGCGGTGCAGCGGCTGCTCTATTTTGGCGTTATTCTGGCCGGCATCGTGGTGGTCCTGTCCGGGATTTCGATCTGGAAGCCCGTGCAGGTGCAGGAGCTGACCGCCCTGTTCGGCGGTTATGACGCCGCTCGCTTCGTGCATTTCTTCGCCATGGCAACGATCGTTGCTTTCCTGGTGATCCACGTCGTGCTGGCCGTCGTCGTGCCCAAGAGCCTGCGGGCCATGGTGATCGGGAGGTAGCAATGCGCGTGCGCAAGCAAGTTCCTGGTGTCGACGCCAAGCTGCTGATCAGCGATGCGGCGAAGCTTCTTCCCGATCCATCGCGCCGGCTCTTTCTGCGCGGCGCGACCAGCCTCGGCGCGCTCACGCTGCTCACGGGTTGCGATATCGTTGACAACATGTCGGCGGAAAGCACGCTGCGCGCCATCTCGAAATTCAACGATCGTGTGCAGGCGCTGATCTTCCAGCCGCACAAGCTGGCGCCGACCTATCCGGAGAGCGCGATCACGAAACCGTTCCCGTTCAACGCCTACTACGCCGAGGACGAAGCTCCCGAGGTCGACAGCGACACCTACAAGCTCGAAATCGCGGGCCTCGTCGACAACAAGCAATCGTGGACGCTCGACCAGCTCTACCAGCTACCGCAGGAGAAGCAGATCACCCGGCACATCTGCGTCGAGGGCTGGAGCGCAATCGGCAGCTGGACCGGCGCGCGATTGTCCGACTTTCTCAAGCGTATCGGCGCCGACCTCACGGCCAAATACGTCTATTTCATATGTGCCGAGGGCTATTCCAACACCATCGATATGCCGACGGCGTTGCATCCGCAGACCCAGATGACGTTTCGGTTTGCCGACGAGATCCTGCCGCGCAAATACGGGTATCCGATGAAAATCCGCATGCCGACCAAGCTCGGGTTCAAGAATCCCAAACACGTGGTCGCACTTGTGGTGACCAATGAGGATCGCGGCGGCTACTGGGAAGATCAGGGCTACAATTGGTTCAGCGGAAGCTGAAGGGCGCGTGCTCTATTTCTGCTCGGCAGGCGTACTCGTCGCCGGCCCTTCGCCGACGATCAGGAGAATCGCCTCTTCATCCTTGGCGCCGTCGTAATGCACCTGCTTGCCGAAGTGGGTGACAAAGGTGCCGGCCGGCATCGGCACCGTGCTGGCCGGATCGAATTTGGTCCCACTGCCGACCCACCAGGTGCCCTTGATCACCGTGATGAAGCGATCGTTTGGATGAAAATGCGGCCGGCTCATATTTCCCGGCAGCCATTTGGTGAGCACCACGTAAAGGCCGGGCTTTGACGGATCGCCAACCATGATGGCCTGCTGCACGCCCGCGTTTGTGGGCGGCGATTTCCAATCGATCTTGTCGGGCAGCTTGAACGCGACCGCCGCGGGATTGAGTTCGGCGGCGCCCGCCGCCGCAGCCATCACCACAAGCGTACCCACATAACCGATCACTCGGGCCAGCAAACTCATCACGACCTCCGTCGTTAGGCGGTGGCAACTTACCGTGTCCCGACCGGAGGCGCGAGATCGCGTTGAAACATAGCCAAGACCGCGGCTAGCGCCAGCAGCACCGCGGAAGTTTGCAGCCCCAGCGACAAGCTGCCGGAGGCATCGGTGATTGCCCCGCTGAACACCGGGCCAATGGCCTGGCCTAGTCCAAAGGACACCGTCATGGCGCCGACACCGCTCGGCCAGGCGGTTGGCGGCAAATTGCGTCGCACGAACGCGGTCGTCCCCGCGACGACCGCAAAGAACACTGAGCCGAACCCAAATGCCGACAGGAAATGCAGCGCGCGCGCATCCGTAAACAGCGCCAGCATGGCGACGATGAAGGTCATTCCGCTCAGCAACGCAATCGCGTGGCCGCCGCGCAGGCGCGCCACGGCCCATGACCACAGCAAAGGCGAGCAGACGCCCCCGAGCCCCAGCAATGACCAGAATGCGCTTTGCGCGACCGCTCCCGCGCCCGCATTGCCGAGCCAGGCAATCATGAAAGTCATGTACGCAATCGAACCGATGCTGAAGAGACAATAACTGACAAGCACAACAGCCATGGGCAGAAGCCGTGTGGGTGCGGCGGCCATCTCGAGGCCACCCCCGGTTTCCTCAACACGCACGGCTAACAGCGCTAGACAGAAAACCGCACTGATGGCCGCCAGCATGCCCCAGGCGATCGACCACGACCCGGGCCCCAGTCCGGCAAGCAGCAACGGCGTTGCGATCCCGGAGACCAGGATGCCGAGACCAGGCCCGATGTAATACAGGCTCAGGAGAAACGCCGCTTGCATCGGGTGGCGCTGCGACAATCGCACAGTCGCGACGCCGCCGCCAACGAAGGCGACCGCTCCGCCAATGCCTGCCGCAAGGCGCAGGACGCTCAGCAACAGGAAGTTCGAAGTGATCGCCGACAGCGCTAGCGCAATCACGCAGGCGATCGAGCCGTAAAGGATCGTGCCGAATTGCCCGACCCGCCGCATGGTGGCTGCGGCGATCAGCGCGCCTGCCAGATAGCCGGCTGCATTGACCGTATTCATGAAGCCCGCTGCCGCATAGGTCCAGCCGAGGCTTTGACGCATGTCCGGCAGCAGCAGCGAATAGGCGAAGCGCGCGATGCCGACTCCGGCCGCGGGCGCCAACGCCAAAACCAGGATGGTTGCGGCATCGCGCCAAAGCGCACGTCCGTTCGGATGGCCTGGCTGCATCGCCGCTCAACATCATATGTGAGGGCTTCTCACACAATCGGCAATTCGCGCAGGCAGCCTTCGCTGTTCTGGAACGATGGTGCCTTGCCAAGCCTGGCTTCGATCGATAGCTATCGCTGCCCCGGCGACACTGCTGCCGGGTAGGCCATCCTGCATCGAGATCGCTCCCATGCCCACGACCATCAATCTTCTTCTTCTTCCCGGCGACGGCATCGGCCCCGAGGTCATGGCCGAAGTAAAGCGCCTCATCGCCTGGATGAACGGGCTCGGCATCGCAACGTTCGCGACCGAGGAAGCGCTGGTCGGCGGGTCGGCCTATGACAGTCACAAGGTTGCGGTGACCGATGAAACCATGGCGAAGGCCAAGGCGGCCGATGCGGTCCTATTCGGCGCTGTGGGCGGGCCGAAATGGGACAATGTGCCGTACGAGGTGCGGCCAGAGGCTGGACTTCTTCGCCTGCGCAAGGATCTTGGCCTGTTCGCCAATATCCGGCCCGCGCTCTGCTATCCGGCGCTCGCGGAACTCCTCGAGCCTCAAGCGCGAAGTGGTGGATGGGCTCGACATCATCATTGTGCGCGAACTCACCGGCGGCGTCTATTTCGGCGAGCCCAAAACCATTACCGACCTCGGCAACGGCCAGAAGCGCGCCATCGACACTCAGGTCTACGATACCTACGAGATCGAGCGCATCGGCCGCGTCGCCTTCGAGCTTGCTCGGGCACGGCGCAACAAAGTCACTTCGATGGAAAAGCGTAACGTGATGAAAACGGGCGTGCTGTGGCACGAGGTCATGGCCCAGCTGCATGTGCGCGAGTACAAGGATGTCCAACTCGAGCATCAACTCGCAGATGCCGGCGGCATGCAGCTCGTGCGATGGCCAAAACAGTTCGATGTGATCGTCACCGACAATCTGTTTGGCGACATGCTGTCCGACGTGGCCTCCATGCTCACCGGTTCGCTTGGCATGCTGCCATCGGCATCGCTCGGCGAGATCGACAGCAAGACGAAGAAACGGCGGGCACTGTACGAGCCGGTGCACGGCTCCGCCCCAGACATTGCGGGCAAAGGCCTGGCAAACCCGATCGCCATGATCGCGTCATTTGCAATGGCGCTACGCTATTCGTTCGGGATGGGCAAGGAGGCCGATCTCATCGACCGCGCTATCGCCGCGACTCTGGCCAAGGGCTTGCGCACGGCCGATATCAAGTCGGAAGGCACAACGGTCGTTGGCACCGCCGACATGGGCGGGGCAATCCTCAAAGAGATGCAAGCGCTCGCGGCGTAGGATTGTTTGAGCGGCGAGCAAATCCAGTGGCGATGGGTTTCGCTAACGGCTCACCGATCTTATCGGCGCGTTTAGAACCCGGTGTTCCAGCCGCCGCCGGGAACATCGAACGGACCGGGCAGCGGATTACGCGACCAAGTGCCGTTGTAGTTGTTGCGGTCATAGAAGATCGAATAGTTGGGCGGCATGGCGTAGTCGAGTGACTTGTTGCTGCCCGGAATCTGCTCCGGCCCGGGATCAAGCCACGAGCGCGGGCGCACGGTAATCTTGGTGCGCGTTCGGCCGGTTTCATCAATGACCGTTATTGACTCGGTCGCGCCGGCTGGCGGACGACGAGTTTGGGCCTGCGCCGGAAGCGCAAGAGCGGCGGCCGCTGCGGCTAAAACCGCGAGCCCCGCAACAATCTTCTGACGCATGTTTCGCATCCTATGGATGTTCGGCCAATGTAAAGGTTTCCGGGTAGGGGGACAAGCAAAGGTAGTCTTCCGGACGCCCGGCGGGCGAGTTGGTCGGCGGTTGTGGCCAAATAGCCACAAACCCGTTGCCACGTTAATGTTGATTTGCCGCTATTTCACGCTTACATGCGCGCATTGCGCAACGCGTTTGACGCCGACTTGGGCGTCGTTGGATTCGGAGACGTAGGATGGGTTTCAAGGTCGCGGTCGTAGGAGCCACCGGCAACGTGGGCCGCGAGATGCTCAATATTCTGGCGGAGCGGGCATTTCCAGCCGATGAAGTTGTGGCGCTCGCGTCGCGTCGCAGTCTCGGTCAGGAAGTTTCCTACGGCGAGCGAGACCTCAAGGTGCGGGCGCTCGACCACTACGACTTCTCCGACGTCGATATCTGCCTGATGTCGGCCGGCTCCGCGGTCTCGAAGGAATGGTCACCGAAGATAGCAGCAGCCGGCGCGGTGGTGATCGATAATTCCTCATGCTGGCGTTACGACTCCGACGTGCCCTTGATCGTTCCCGAGGTCAACGCCGACGCCATCGTCGGTTTTCGTCGCAGGGGCATCATTGCCAACCCGAATTGCTCGACCGCGCAGCTCGTGGTCGCGCTCAAGCCGCTGCACGACAAGGCCAAGATCAAGCGCGTCGTGGTGGCGACCTATCAATCGGTGTCGGGCGCCGGCAAGGAGGCGATGGACGAGCTGTTCGCACAAACCAAGGCCGTCTTCACGGTTGGCGACATCAATGTGCAGAAGTTTCCCAAGCGTATCGCCTTCAACGTGATCCCGCAGATCGACGTGTTCATGGAGGACGGCTTCACCAAGGAAGAGTGGAAGATGGTGGTGGAGACCAAGAAGATCCTCGACCCCAAGATCAAGGTGGTGGCGACTTGCGTGCGCGTGCCGGTGTTTATTGGCCATTCCGAAGCGGTGAACATCGAGTTCGAGCACCCGATCAGCGCCGAAGAGGCGCAAGACATTTTGCGCAACGCTCCGGGTTGCCTAGTCATCGACAAGCGCGAGCCGGGCGGCTACGTGACGCCCTACGAGGCCACCGGCGAGGACGCGACCTATATCAGCCGGGTGCGCGAGGATCCGACCGTCGAGAATGGATTGGTACTCTGGTGCGTTTCCGACAACTTGCGCAAGGGTGCCGCTCTCAACGCCATTCAGATCGCCGAGTGCCTGATCAAACGCAAGCTGATCGAGGCCAAGCGCAAGGCCGCGTGAACCGTTTTTCGGTCCGCACGTTTTACGACTTCAGATCCAACGTATCCTTGGGCACGCTGCCGAACAGGCCTGTCGCCGGATCGCGCACCGTAAGCTCGCCCGACGTTACGTCGAAATAGGCAGCATGCAACGCAAGCCGGCTTCGTTCCGCAAGGATACGCACGCAGGGAAAGGTCATGAGGTTCTGGAGCGTCGTTGCCAATGCGGCATGTTCCAACCGCGTGAAATAGCTGCCAGGGGCCTCGCTTCGCGGTGCGATTGCGGCGGCGGCGGGCGCGATCATCGACATCCACTTGCCGATAAAATCACCGGGCGATAGTGGCTCGCCGCCTTCCGCGAAGGCACGAATACCGCCGCACCGCGCGTGCCCCAGTACGACAACGTGCTTCACCCGCAGCACCTGCACCGCATATTCCAACGCCGCAGACACGCCGTGATACATGCCGTCGGGCGAAAACGGCGGCACCAGATTGGCCACGTTGCGCACCACAAAGAGTTCACCGGGCCGCGCGTCGAAAATCACCTCTGGCGATACCCGTGAGTTGCAGCAGCCGATCACCATGACGTCCGGCGACTGCCCCTGCTCGGCGAGGTCCCGGTAACGGCTCTGCTCGGCCTGTAGCCGGCCGGTTCGGAACGCCTCGTAACCTTCGATCAGGCGCCGCGGTAGGTTCATCTCAACTCGCTTGCCGTTGGGTCTGCTGGCGACCACCCTTTTGGTACGACATCCGACCCGCTTGCAAGCGGCATGCCTTGGCCACGCCGCAACTGGCATAGGACCTGCACCCCCGCTACCCTGACGATCGCGTCCTCTGGGGAGTGAGCCATGACCATCCGGCCGCGTCGCAGTGTGCTCTACATGCCGGGCTCGAATGCCCGCGCGCTCGAAAAGGCCAAAACGCTGCCGGCCGATGGCTTCATTCTCGACCTCGAGGACGCGGTCGCGCCCGACGCCAAGACGGCCGCGCGCCGACAGGTCGCGGACGCCGTCCGGGCTGGCGGCTTTGGCAAGCGGGAGATTTTTGTTCGCCTCAACGGCATCGACACGCCGTGGTTCTCGGATGATATGGAGGCCGCCGTCCATTGCGCACCGGACGCCATCCTGGTGCCGAAAATTTCGACCCCCCAACAACTCGACCTGCTCGGCCAGCGCCTGCTCGACATGCGCGCGGACAAGCGTATTCGCATCTGGGCCATGATCGAAACGCCGCTCGCAATTTTCAACGCAGTGGCGCTCGCCGCCCAGGCGCGCGACTCGGAAGACCGGCTCGGTGGCTTTGTCATGGGCACCAACGATCTCGCCAAGGAGACGCGCGCGCACATCGTGCCGGGACGCGCCCCGATGCTCGCGTGGCTTTCGACCTGCGTGCTGGCGGCGCGCACCTACGGCATCGACATTCTGGACGGCGTCTACAACAATCTCGTAGACACCGAGGGCTTCGTGCGCGAATGCGCCGAAGCGCGCGACCTCGGCTTTGACGGTAAGACCCTGATCCATCCCAATCAGATCGAGCCGTGCAATGAGACGTTCTCGCCCTCGCCCGACGAGGTCGCGCAGGCACGCAAGATCATCGCCGCCTTCGCGCAGCCGGAGAACAAGAACAAGGGGGTCGTGCAGATCGACGGCCGTATGGTCGAGCGCATGCACGCCGATATCGCGCAACGCACAGTCGCGGTGGCAGACGCGATCGAGGCACGGGTATAGTCTTGTGCTGAACGTGCCCTGGGAGCGAGCCATGCGAACTGGAGCCATTGCAGCGTGCGCGCTGGCGTTTGCCTTCAGCGCCCCCGGCCTTGCAAACGAGCTTGCGCCGACCGGCACCCTGCGCGCCGTCTACCTCGCCAATAATCCGGCCCAGGCGGTGCGTGATCCATCGAACGGTGAAATCCGTGGCGCCTCTGCGGATCTGGCACGCGAACTCGGGCACCGCATCGGTGTGCCGGTGACGCTGATCCCATCCGCGAGCCCGCAGACCGTGATCGAGGCGGTTAGCAAGGGCGACGCCGATATCGGCTTTGTCGCCTACGCACCCTCGCGAACGGGCACCGTTGCGTTTTCGCAGACCTATATGCTGGTGCGGCAGAGCTTTCTGGTGCCGGAGAATTCGCCGATTCGCTCCGTCAGCGACATCGATCAGCCGGGCCGGCGCATCGGCGGCGGAAAGGGCGACTCGATCACGCTCTTCCTGGGGCGCACGCTCAAGAAGGCCACGCTGATCGAGACCGACAACACCCCGGCCGATAGCAAGCGCAAGTTTGCCAACGGCGAGATTGATGCGTTCGGGGCCAACCGGCAGCGGCTGACCAACCTGGTCGCCGACATGCCCGGCTACCGGCTGTTGCCGGACAACATTTTCGACGTGCCACAGACCATCATCGTGCCGAAGGGCAAGGCTGACGTGCTTGCCGAGGTCAATCGCTTCATCGACGAAGCGCGCACGTCGGGTTTCCTGACGAGCGCGATCGAGAAGAGCCGAATTCCCGGACTTGAGGTCGCGCCAGCCGGATATGGCTACGGCAAAGCGGAAGGTCCGTAGAAGGGCTCCTACGCAGACCTCACAGCCAAGGCCGCTCGGCTTTCGCCTTGCCTTCGAACGTGTCGATCTTGGCCTTCTTCTCCAACGTCAACCCGATATCGTCGAGGCCGTTGAGGAGGCAGTGCTTGCGGTGCTGGTCGATCTCGAACGTTACCACGCCGCCGTCGGGGCCGCGGATTTCCTGCTTCGCCAGATCGATCGTGAGCGTCGCGTTGGCCCCGCGCTCAGCATCGTCGAACAGCTTGTCCAGATCTTCGCGCGAGACTTTGACCGGCAGAATGCCGTTCTTGAAACAGTTGTTGTAGAAAATGTCCCCGAACGAGGTCGAGATCACGCAGCGGATGCCAAAATCGAGCAACGCCCAGGGCGCATGCTCGCGCGACGATCCACAGCCGAAATTGTCGTCGGCGACCAGGACCTTCGCCTTGCGATAGGCTGGCTTGTTGAGCACGAAATCCGGGTTCTCGCTGCCGTCATCGCGGTAGCGCTTTTCCGAAAACAGGCCCTTGCCGAGACCCGTGCGCTTGATCGTTTTCAGGTACTGCTTCGGGATGATCATATCGGTGTCGACGTTGATCTGGTTGATCGGCGCCGCGACCCCTTCGAGGGTTGTAAATTTGTCCATGGCAGGTTCTCCGACTGGCAGGTCATGGCCATTCGCGGCGCCCCGGTCAAGTGGGCTATGCGCAGCGGCTGGTTGACTTTGGGTTCGAACGGCCCTGAATCGCACCCGGGCGACGTTCGGCATGACATGGGGCGCGTAAATGAGTTCGACAATCTGGCAAAGATCCGACTGGCCCATGGTCGGCGTGTGCCTGGCCCTGAGCGGCTTCGGGCTTTCGGCGGTGCCGTTCGTCGGCAGCCGCTATGGCGATTGGCCGGAAGCGGCGGCGCTCGCCATCGGCCTGTTGCCTCTCATTTACGTCGGGATCCACATGGCCATCCGCTTCAACGCGCGGCTGATCCGCCTCGAGGATCGTCTGAACATCCTTGAGGCCGGCCGAACTGGTCCGCCGATCCGGCTTCAATCATCCGCCTCGGCTTCGATCGCTTCCATATCGGCGTCCGACAAACCGAAGTGATGGCCGATCTCGTGCACCAAGACGTGCGCAACCACAGCCCCGAGCGACTCCTCATGCTCCGCCCAAAAGTCCAGGATCGGGCGCCGATAGAGCCAGATCATATTGGGCATGGTGCCGGACGCGCTCTCCGAACGAAACGGAAGCCCGATGCCCTGGAACAGGCCCATCAGATCGAACGGGCTTTCGATCCCCATCTGATCGAGCACCTCCTCGGTGGCAAAATCCTCGACCCGAATGACGAGATCGACGCAGAGTGCACGAAATTTCTCCGGCAGCCCGCGAAAGACCTCCGAGGCGAGGAGTTCCAATTCTGCCAGCGACGGAGCCTGCAGGGCGCGCCAAGTCGGCGGATCGGACTGCGGGGGCTCGGACATTCGAATGTTTTAGCGTATTTTCGACGCTGTGGCTGACGGCGCATCGGCGACCAGCAGGTCGATGCGAACATGTCGCCGCGCGGAGGCCAAAGATGCGCAGATCGATCCTGGTTGCGACAGCTGTCATTCTGACCGCGTTGACCGCGACAGCAGCCATTGCGCAGACTTATCCGCCTCCCGCACCACCGGGTGCTCCTTACGCACGGCCGATCCCTCGGATCCAAGTCTCTCCGCGCGTGCGCGTGCAATATTATCGCGATTGCGTCGACTGGTATGCGGTCGAGCCGCGGCTCACGGGGCCTACCGTCGTGCCTAAAATGCGCTGCCAATGGGTGAAGCGCTACTACGCGTATTAGGCGCATTGAGACGGCCCCTGGGGTCGGAACCGTTGCTTGCGCGAGCGCGTTTCTCCTCAACAACCGGCTTTCCGGAGGAGACCATGCGCAAATTCACGATTCTCGGTGCGGCCGCACTTCTTGCTGGCATGATCGGCGGCAGTGCGTATGCGACGCCGCTGGCGGTAGCGGGTGCGTCGGCAACTGGCATCATCAAACAAACCACGCCGGAGCAAGGCGTGACCAAAGCCTGGTATCACGGCCGGCATTATGGCAGGTATCGCGGACATCACTACGGCTGGCGGCGCCATTACTGGCACCGCTACAGCTATTGGCATTGAGCGGTCAGCCAGTCAGCGCCAGTCCCGGACGTTCGACGAAGTGCCCGGCGATCGCCGCCGCGGCCGCCATCACCGGTGATACCAGGTGAGTGCGACCCTTGTAGCCCTGGCGGCCTTCGAAATTGCGGTTCGAGGTTGAGGCGCAGCGCTCGCCGGGCTTGAGCTTGTCGGGGTTCATGGCAAGGCACATCGAGCAGCCGGGCTCGCGCCATTCGAAGCCGGCCTTGACGAAGATCTTGTCGAGCCCTTCGGCTTCGGCCTGTTCTTTCACGAGGCCTGATCCCGGCACGATCATCGCATTGACGCTGGGGTTCACGGTCTTGCCGTTCACGATCCGCGCGACCTCGCGCAGATCCTCGATGCGGCCGTTGGTGCAGGAACCGATGAACACCCGGTTGAGCCCGATGTCGGTGATCCTCTCACCGCCCTTGAGTCCCATGTAGGCGAGTGCGATTTCGGCCGCCTTGCGCTTGTGTTCGTCGGTGATCTCGGCCGGAACCGGCACGTGGCCGGTGACCGACGTTACCTGCTCTGGGCTCGTGCCCCAGGTCACCAGCGGCGGCAGCTTGCTGGCATCGAGCTTGACCACCGCATCGAACACTGCGCCCGCGTCCGAGTGCAGCGTCTCCCAATAGCGCATTGCCGCGTCCCAGGCATTGCCCTTCGGCGATTTCGGCCGGTCCTTCAGGTAGGCATAGGTCTTCTCGTCCGGCGCCACCATGCCGGCGCGGGCGCCGCCTTCGATCGACATGTTGCACATGGTCATGCGCCCTTCCATGGAGAGCGCACGCACCGCTTCGCCGGCATATTCGATCGTGTAGCCAGTGCCGCCAGCGGTGCCGATTTCGCCGATCAATCCCAGAATAATGTCCTTGGCGGTCACGCCCGGAGGAAGCCGGCCGCTGACGTTGACCAGCATGTTCTTCGATTTCTTTTGGATCAGGGTCTGGGTGGCGAGCACATGCTCGACCTCGGACGTCCCGATTCCGTAGGCGAGCGCACCGAACGCGCCATGCGTTGCAGTGTGGCTATCGCCACAGACGATAGTCGTGCCGGGCAGCGTGAAACCCTGCTCGGGCCCGATGATGTGCACGATGCCCTGGCGGCGGTCGTGCTCGTCGAAATATTCGATGCCAAAATCCTTGGCATTCTGCGCCAGCGTCCTGATCTGTTCGGCGCTCTCCGGATCTGGATTGGGTTTGCTTCGATCCGTCGTGGGCACATTGTGATCGACAACGGCCAACGTTTTTTCCGGGGCGCGCAGCTTGCGGCCGGACATGCGCAGCCCTTCGAACGCCTGCGGGCTCGTCACTTCATGTACGAGATGGCGATCGATATAAAGCAGGCACGTTCCGTCCGGCGCTTCGTCGACCAGATGGTCGTCCCAGATCTTGTCGTAGAGGGTACGCATCTCAGACATCAGTGGTCAGTGATCAGTAATTAGGACGGGTCGGCAATCACCAATCAAGACGATCAAATCTGATTGCTGATTACTGGCCGCCGATCCCTCGCGGCCTCACTCGGCAGCCTTCGGCTCAGGTGCGTCGCCGCCAGCGCCTCCATGGCCCTGGCCCTCGGCGATGCGCGCCGACTTGCCGCGCCGGCCGCGCAGATAATAAAGCTTGGCGCGGCGCACCTTGCCGCGGCGCACGACCTTGATCGAATTGAGCATCGGCGAATAGAGCGGAAACACGCGCTCCACCCCCTCGCCGTAGGAAATCTTGCGCACCGTGAAGTTCTCATTCACGCCATGGCCGGAACGGCCGATGCACACGCCTTCGTAGGCCTGGATGCGGGTGCGGTCGCCCTCGACCACCTTGACGTTGACCTGCAGGGTGTCGCCAGGCTCGAAGTCGGGGATCTCTTTGCCGGCGGAAAGCTTCGCCACTTGCTCTTTATCGAGCTGTTCGATCAGATTCATTGGGATTCTCCGTCGGCCGCGCCGGTTAATGCAGGGCGCACGTCGGCGTTGTGTTTCGGGTTGGGCTGGCTTCTACGCTAAACGAACTCGCTTGTCACCCTGTCGTCACGGGCTTTTTGGCCGCCGCGCCGCGTAGGCTTGCCACAGATCGGGCCGCCGTTCGCGGGTGATCCGTTCCGCCTCGGCCCGCCGCCAGGCCGCTACCTTGGCGTGGTCACCGGACAGCAGAACATCCGGAATCGGGTGGCCTTCGAACACAGGTGGCCGCGTAAACTGGGGGTACTCGAGGAGACCCCCGGCGAAACTCTCCTCTGCGATTGAGGCCTCGGCCCCGACCACCCCCGGAATGAGCCGCACGCAAGCGTCGAGCAGCGCCAGCGCCGCAACCTCGCCGCCCGAGAGCACATAATCGCCGAGCGAGATCTCTTCAAGGTCGCGCCCCGCAATCACCCGCTCGTCGACCCCCTCAAAGCGGCCGCACACCACGATGGCGCCTGGGCCCCGCGCAAGCGCTTCGACCCGCGCCTGACTTAAGGGTTTTCCGCGTGGGCTCATGAGCACACGCGGCCGCCCGAGCGCCGGCACGGAGTTGATCGCGCGCGCCAGCACGTCGGGCTTCATCACCATGCCGGGGCCGCCACCGGCCGGCGTATCATCGACGGTGCGATGGCGGTCGCTGGCGCTGGCTCGAATGTCGATTGCTTCCAGTGCCCAGAGCTTGGCGGCGAGCGCCTTGCCGGCAAGGCTTATCGCCAGCGGACCCGGAAACATCTCCGGAAACAGGGTGAGCACAGTGGCGCTCCACATCGGGAGCCCTCACGATTCCCTAGCCTGCGGATCGTAGTCGACCACGACCTTGCCGGCCGCGATATCGATCTCGGGTACGGTCGCTTCGGTGAATGGAACCAGTACGGTATCCCGACCGTCGACCGGTTCGACCTCGAGCAGATCGCCAGCACCGAAATTGTGGACCGCCACAATGGTGCCGATTGCGCTGCCGTCACGATCGGTGGCTGCGAGCCCGACCAGATCCGCGTAATAAAACTCGTCATCAGCCTCGATCGCCGGTAGGCGGTCGCGTGGCACGTAAAGTTCGAGATTGCGCAGTGCTTCGGCGGCGGCACGGTCGCGCACGCCCTTGAAGCGCGCTACCACATGGTCGCGCGCCGGCCGCAGTGCCTCGACCTCGAAGGTGCGGGCACCGTCGGCAGTCTTGAGTTCGCCGTAGCGGGCGACGGCGAGCGGGTCAGCTGTGAACGGCCAAAGCTTGACCTCGCCGCGTACACCATGCGGCGCACCGATCCGTCCGACGCAGACGCGCTTCAAGCTGCCGGAGCCGCAGCTGGCGCGGCGCCGCCGGCTTTAGCCGCGGCCTCGGCGCGTGCCTTGCGTTCCTTGCGCGGGACCGCCTTTTCGGGATTGTTGCGTGGCTCGCGCTTGCGAATGCCTTCGGCATCGAGGAAACGCATGATGCGGTCCGACGGCTGCGCGCCCTTGGCCAGCCAGCTCTTGACCTTCTCAAAGTCGAGCTTGAGGCGCTCCTTGTTGTCCTTTGGCAAAAGCGGATTGAAAAATCCGAGCCGCTCGATGAAGCGCCCATCACGCGGCGAGCGGCTGTCAGCCACCACGATGTGATAGACCGGCCGCTTCTTGGTGCCGGCACGGGCCATGCGAATTTTGAGAGACATCTCGTTCCTTTCCTTGTCAGATCGATTTCATTTCTTCTTCCCAAGACCGGGAAATCCGCCGAGCCCTGGCAACGCGCCGCCCGGCAATTTGCCGCCCAGGCCCGGCAGCCCGCCCGGCAATCCGGCGGGAAGTTTTGGTGGCAGACCCGGCATCGTCGGCGGCAGGTTCGCGCCGCCCGGCAATCCACCCGGCAGGCCCGTGGTCAATCCGCCCGGCATCTTGGCAGCGAGCTCCGCCAGTTCGTCCTGGGACGGCATGCCGCCGCCCATTCCGAACATGTTGGCGAGACCTGCGAGCGGTCCGCGCTTGCCGCTCCCCATCGCTCTCATCATGTCGGCCATGGTGCGATGCATCTTGAGCAACTTGTTGATGTCCTCGACCCTCGTGCCAGAGCCTGCGGCGACGCGCTTCTTGCGGCTCGCCTTCAGTACGTCCGGGTTGCGTCGCTCCTGCACCGTCATGGAATCGATGATCGCGACCTGATGCTTGAGCATATTTTCGTTGAGGTTCGCGGCAGCCATCTGGTTCTTCATCTTGGCAATGCCGGGCAGCATGCCCATCAGACCGCTGAGCCCACCCATGCGCTGCATCTGATTGAGCTGTTCGCGCAAATCGTTGAGATCGAACGCGCCTTTACGCATGCGCTCGGCAGTGCGCGCAGCCTTCTCGGCATCGATGGTGGCGGCCGCCTTCTCGACCAGCGAAACAATATCGCCCATGCCGAGAATGCGATCGGCGATGCGGGCGGGGTGGAAGTCTTCCAATGCATCCATCTTCTCGCCGGTGCCGATCAGCTTGATCGGCTTGCCGGTGACGCTCCGCATCGAGAGCGCAGCGCCGCCGCGTCCGTCGCCGTCGACCCTCGTCAGCACGATACCGGTGAGCCCCACCCGCTCATTGAAGGCGCGTGCCAGATTGACCGCGTCCTGGCCGGTGAGCGCATCGGCAACCAGCAACACCTCGTGCGGACCGGCGGCGCGCTCGACTTCGGCGGCCTCCGCCATCATCGCTTCATCGAGCGTGATACGACCGGCCGTATCGAGCAGCACCGCGTCATAGCCGCCGAGCCGGCCGGCTTCGAGCGCGCGGCGCGCGATCTGCACGGGCGTCTGACCGGCCACGATGGGCAACGTGTCAACCCCGACCTGGTGACCGAGCACCGCAAGCTGTTCCATGGCGGCCGGCCGACGCGTGTCGAGCGAGGCCATCAATACCTTGCGCCGCATCTGCTCGGTCAGGCGCTTGGCAATCTTGGCCGCGGTCGTGGTCTTACCCGAGCCTTGCAGGCCGACCAGCATGATCGGCACCGGGGCCGGCGCATTGAGGTCGATCGGTTCGGCGTTCGAACCCAGCATGGCGACGAGCTCGTCGTGCACGATCTTCACGACCATCTGGCCGGGCTTGACCGACTTGATGACCTCGACGCCGACCGCCCGTTCGCGCAGCTTGTCGATGAACCCCCGCACCACGTCGAGCGCCACGTCGGCCTCGAGCAGCGCACGCCTGACCTCGCGCGCGGCCGCGTCCACGTCGGCCGGCGACAGCGCGCCCCGTCCGGTGAGGCGGTCAAGAATGCCCGATAGCTTTTCCGACAGGTTGTCGAACATGGCTGCCTATGGGTTCGCTAGTCCAAGTGCTTGCATTCCAACGCATTTCGCGCCCGAGGGCGCATCGCGCTGTCGGGCGTTGGGCGCCGATCACACCGGATCGGTCAGGCCTGAGGTCACGGTCTCATACGAGAGCGCCGGACAGGTAGGCGAGGCGGGAACGCAAGTCAACCTCGCCGCACGGGTCCCGCCCGACCTACTGCCCGAAAATCTCGGCGAAGAAGTCTCGCATGGCCTGCCAGGAGCGCTTGTCGGACCGCGCGTTGTATTGCACCCCGTGAGCGGGGTCATTCACCTTCGGATTGGTGAACGCATGCAGGGTTCCGCTGTAGGAGACGTACGAGAGGTCGACCTTGGCGTCGCGCATGTCCTTCTGGAACTGTTCGATGTCCTTTGGCGGCACCAGCGGATCATCGGCGCCCGCGAGCACCAGCACCTTGGCTTTGATCTTCTTCGCATCCTCCGGGTTCGGATTGCTCAGGCCGCCATGGAAGGTCACGACGCCGGCAATATCGGCGCCGCTGCGCGCGAGTTCGAGCACGGTCGTGCCGCCGAAACAATAGCCGATGGCCGCGATCTTGTTTGTATCAACCATTGGATTGTTCTTCAGCTGATCGAGTCCAGCCAGCGCACGGGCGCGCATCAAGGCGCGATCGCGCCCGTATTTGCTGGATTTGGCGGCGGATTCCTGCGGGCCCTTGGGACGCACGCCCTTGCCATAGATGTCGGCCGCAAAAGCCACGTAGCCGAGCTTCGCCAGCATGTCGGCCCGCATCTTGGCGTAGTCGCCAAGTCCGTCCCATTCATGCACGACCAGCACGCCCGGCCGCTTGCCCTGAATCGAATCGTCGTAGGCCAGATACCCTTCGAGAGTCGTGTCCCCCTGCTTGTATTCGACCAGCTGGGTCTTGATTGCCGCGCGCGCTTGACCCGCAAGACCAGCCAAGGCGACCAAGGCAACCACCAACAAAAAGCGTCCAGGCACGAACTGATGCATGGTGTCCTCCCATGTTGATTGGATAGAAGTCTACAACCTCTCACGCGGAGTGCCATGGGTTTGACCCGCCGCTACTACCAAGGACCGGTATCGGATCATTTCGACGGCGAACGGTTCGTCGACCCGCACGGCATGCCGCCAAAGCGCTTGGGCGACGTGCTGCGCTGGTGGCTGCGCGGCGATCGCGGCCACTGGCCCGCGCACGTACCCAATGCCTTTGCGGACCGACCACCGGCGCGCGTCGACAGCCACGTGTGGCGCATTTCCTATGTGGGCCATGCGAGCTTGCTCATACAAACCGCGGGTCGCAACATCCTGATCGATCCGATCTGGTCGCAACGTTGTTCGCCCGTGAACTTCCTCGGTCCGAAACGGGTGTCCGAGCCGGGGATCGCGTTCGATGCGCTGCCGCCGATCGATACCGTCCTGGTGACGCATAATCATTACGATCATCTTGACCTGGCGACGCTCACGCGGCTTGCGCGCACCCACGATCCGATCGTCATCACGCCGCTCGGCAACGACACCATCATGCGGGCACACGACAAAGCCATCCGTGCGCAAGCCTTTGATTGGCGCGATCGGGTCGCGCTCAACGATGAGGTTGCGGTCACCCTGTGCCCGACACGTCATTGGTCGGCGCGCGGCGTGCGCGACCGCAACTGCGCCCTATGGGCCGCCTTTGTGATCGAGACCCCAGCGGGCCGCATCCTGCACGTCGGGGATTCCGGATACGGCGACGGTCACTATTTCAAGACCGTGCGTGACCACTACGGGGCGCCGCGGCTCGCGATCTTGCCGATCGGCCATTACGAGCCGCGTTGGTTCATGCGCGATCAGCACATGAATCCGGCCGAGTTGGTGCAGGCATTCCTCGATTGCGGCGCCTCGCTGGCGCTCGGCCACCATTACGGCACGTTCAAGTTGACCGACGAGCCGATCGATGCACCGGTGCTGGCGCTTGATATGGCGCGCGCCGTCGCCGGTCTGGCGCCGGAGGTGTTTCGCGTTTTGCGTCCCGGCGAGGTGTGGGAGCTTTGAGGAGTTTCCGGAAAGCCTGCGAGGAAATCAGCTATTTGATCGGGACGTAGATGTTGATCACGAGCTTGTCCTCCGGCGTCGTGACCGGATCGGTAACGTATTCCTCGACGAACAGATCCTTGGCTTCGAGCTGCTTCTCGTCGAGGTAATTGGTGATCGCCTCGTAGGTCGTATCCATGGCGTCGTAGGAACCGCGGTGGATGAACTTGAAGGCACGGCCGGAGGGCGATTTGCCAACCGCGATATCGCCCTTGGGCGGGTCTGCCGGCGGATCACTGACCGGAACCGCGGCCTCGAACTGGAAGCTGCTATCGTCGGTCGACGTATAGATCGTCATCAGCGAACCGGTTGGCTTGATACCTTGCTTGGCCAGATAGGCGTTCACGGTCTTGAACGCGTCGACGATGGTCTCAAACGCCGAATCCCAGTTCCCGGTACCCTTGAAGTAGATGATGTTCTTCGCCTCGAGGGTGACCTCCTCGCCGAACGGGTCCGCCGCCGGTTCAGTTGGCTTCTGCGGCGCGGGAGCGACCGGTTGGCCGAGGGCCGGCATCGGTCCAGGCGCCAGTCCGACCGCAACGGCGGCGGCGAGGGCCAAAACGGCCATGCGAGAACGAAACATCGGGGCCTCCCCGTCGGCGATGCCGGAATCATCCAATCCGTTACACCAATATCCGCCAACGGAAGGCGCAAGTCACGGGGCAGGATGCATGAGTGTATCGGGTGTCATGCGATATGTGCTGGCCAACCGCCGGCTGGTGCCCATATAAGGTGCAGCCATGAGCGCCCTTGCCAACTACCGCTTCCGCAAGATGAACGGTCTCGGCAACGAGATTGTCGTGGTCGACATGCGCCGAGCCCCATTGGTCGTCACCGCCGCCGACGCACGCATGGCCGCCGCCGCCGTGCACTTCGACCAGATGATGGTGCTTTATCCCGCCCGCGCCCCCGAGACCGATGCGTTCGTGCGCATTTACAACAACGACGGCTCGGAAGCGGAAGCCTGTGGCAACGGCATGCGCTGTGTCGCCGACGTGCTGTTCGCGGAAACCGGCAAGCCGGTCCTGACCTTCGAGACCAAAGCCGCGCGCGTGAATTGCTGGCCCGGGGAACGAGCGCAGGTTTTAACCGTCGACATGGGCGCACCCAGATTTGCCTGGCACGAAATCCCGCTCGCGGAAGAATGTTCCGACACCCGCGCGATCGCGCTGCAGATCGGACCGCTCGACGAGCCGGTGCTGCAATCCCCATCGGCGGTCAACATGGGCAACCCGCACGCCGTGTTCTGGGTCGAGGATGTGGCCGCCTATGACCTCGCCCGCCTGGGCCCGACGCTCGAGACCCATCCGATGTTTCCGGAGCGCGCCAACATTTCGCTGGCGGTGGTCACCTCGGCGTCGCACGTGACGATACGCACCTGGGAGCGGGGCGCCGGACTGACCAAGGCGTGCGGCTCGGCCGCCTGCGCGGTCGCGGTCGCTGCCGCCCGCACCCACCGCACCGGCCGCAGGGTGACGGTGACCTTGCCGGGCGGCGATCTCCTGATCGACTGGCGGCAAAGCGACGGCCATGTCCTGATGACGGGGCCGGTCGAGTATGAATTCGAAGGCCACTTCGAGCCGGAGCTGTTTGCAAGGCAAGGCGCGGCGTGAGCATCGATGTTCTCACTTTCGGCTGCCGGCTCAATGCCCATGAGTTGGACGTGATCCGCCGCAATGTCGAGCGCGCGGGCCTCGACGATATTGTGGTCGTGAACACCTGCGCGGTCACCGCCGAAGCGGCGCGCCAAGGACGCCAGGCGATCAGGGCGCAGGCTCGAGCGCACCCGCACGCCCGCATCGTCGTCACCGGGTGCGCGGCGCAAACCGATCCTGCCACGTTTGCCGCGATGCCCGAGGTCGCGCGCGTCATCGGCAACCATGACAAGCTGCAGGCGCAAGCCTGGGCACGGATGGGCGCCGCGCTGGTGGGCGCTGCGCCAGACGCTGCGCAGAAAATTGCGGTCAGCAACATCATGGCGGTCAAGTCGAGCGCCACGCCCCCGATCGAATTCCGCGACGGGCGGACGCGCGCCTTCGTGCAGGTGCAGAATGGCTGCGATCACCGCTGCACCTTCTGCATCATCCCGTTCGGACGCGGCAATTCGCGCTCGGTGCCGGCGCTGGACGTCCTCGCCCAGGTACGCTGGCTCATCGAACACGGCGTGCCGGAAGTGGTGCTCACCGGCGTCGATATCACGAGCTACAGCGCCGATGGCGCACCCCGGCTCGGCAACTTGGTGAAGCGCATCCTGTGCGAGGTGCCAGATTTGCTACGGCTGCGGCTCTCCTCAATCGATTCGATTGAGGCCGACCGCGACCTCCTGGATGTGCTCGCAACCGAACCCCGGCTGATGCCGCACCTGCATTTGTCGCTGCAAGCCGGCGACGATCTCATCCTCAAGCGCATGAAGCGGCGGCACCTGCGGGCGGACGCGATCGCGTTCTGCCGCAACGCGCGGCGGCTGCGTCCCGATGTCGTGTTCGGCGCCGACATCATCGCGGGCTTTCCGACCGAGACCGAAGACATGTTCGCCCGCTCGCTCGATCTCGTTGCGGAATGCGAGCTCGTGCACCTGCACGTGTTTCCGTTCTCGCCGCGCCCTGATACCCCAGCCGCACGCATGCCGCAGGTCGACCGCGCCGCCATCAAGGACCGCGCCCGGCGGCTGCGCGAGCGCGGCGACATGGCGTTGCGAGCTCATCTGCAGTCACAGGTCGGCACCCGGCAAAACGTGCTGAGCGAAACGAATGCAATCGGGCGCACCGCGCAATTCACCAAAGTACGGTTTGGAGCGCCGATCGAGGCTGCTCGCATTGTCGACGTTGCCATTGCGGGCCACGACGGTCAGCAGCTGATCGCCGTCTAACAAGGGCCCCGATTGCGACGTTGGTTGCGGCACGGTTCGTTTCGCCCTTTGGCAGAGTTCTTTCATTAGTCCGATCCCCCATGAAAGCGCGTCCGCACGAACGCTTCGCCTCGACGCGGCGGCTCACGCCCGACACGGTCAGTGCGTTCGCGCGCGCGGCCGGCGACCTCAATCCGCTGCATCATGATCCAGAAGCGGCCGCCCGTACTCGCTACCGGCGGCCGATCGCCAGCGGGACTCAGACCGTCGCGCACCTGATGGCGCTGAGCGCGACCCATTTTGCCGAGCGCGGCGACATGGTCGGCCTCGATTTCTCGTTCCGGTTCAAGAAACCGATCTATGCGGACGAGACGATCGAGATGGAATGGCTGGTCGTGCGGGTGAAGAACACGCCACACCTCAACGGCGACGTAATCGAGATGCGCGGGCGCATTCGCAACCAGGCGGGCGAGACTGCGGTCGGCGCCAAGGGGCGGGTCCTGGTGGCGGATCGCCTCTGAAATCCGATTGCGATCTCACGGCCCCGGACTGGACGCACGCGACGCCTCGTCATCGGTCCATCCGCACGCGAGCAGGCGGTCCCGCATGTGCGACGGTACCGGTGCGGTGACCCGCACCGGCGGGCGGTTTTTGGAAATTGGCACCACCACTTCGCGCGCGTGCAGATGCAGGATCGGACCGCCGGTGCGCGGAGCACGGCCGTAGATCGCATCGCCTACGATCGGCCACCCCTGGGCAGCACAATGAACCCGCAGCTGATGGGTGCGGCCGGTCTGTGGTTCGAGCGCGAGCCATGTCAGGTTAGACGTGCGCCCCAGTACCCGCCATTTGGTTACCGCCGGAATCCCGTGCGCGGCGTCGGGTTTCATCCACCAGCCGCGCGCGTCGTTGAGGCGGCCGAGCGGCAGATCGATGGTGCCGGCATCGGTGCCGGGCGAACCTTCGACCACGGCCCAGTAGGTCTTGTCGATCTTGCCGTGCTTGAACAGGAGCCCAAGGTGCGCCAGTGCTTTGCGATGGCGGCCCAGCACGAGGCAGCCCGACGTGTCCTTGTCGAGGCGGTGGGCGAGCGCGGGCGCGCGCGGCAGTCCAAACCGCAGCGCATCGAATTGGTCCTCGAGGCTCGCGCCGCCCTTGGGACCGCGATGCACCGGCAGGCCGACCGGCTTGTCGATCACCAGCATCAGGCCATCGCGATAGAGCACCCGAGACAGCATGTCGGAACTCACCGGCACGCCTGGGCGACTGGCTGCCGGACCAGAGGTGAGGCCATTGCGCGCGGCGTCTTTCACCATCATGTGCAAACCGCTATCACGGCTGCCGACATGGACAACAGCACAAACACCGCGGGCAAGAGTTGGTGGCAGCGGCTGACCGGCGGATTGCGGCAAACCTCCGCCTCGATCGGCGGAGCGATCGCCGATCTCGTGGCCAAGCGCAAGCTCGACAGTGCCACCATCGAGGAACTGGAGGACGTGTTGATCCGCGCCGATCTCGGCATCGATACCGCTGCACGTGTGGCGGCCGCGATTGCCGAAGGCCGCTACGACAAGGACGTGAGCGCGGACGCCGTGAAGGCGATCCTGGCCGGCGAAGTTGAAAAGATCCTTGCCCCGGTCGCCAAGCCACTGGCGATCGCGCCCGAGGCACGGCCATTCGTCATCCTGGTGGTCGGGGTCAACGGCTCGGGCAAGACGACCACGATCGGCAAGCTCGCGGCGCGGCTGGCGCGCGAGCGCAAGACCGTTACGTTGGTGGCCGGCGACACGTTTCGTGCCGCCGCAACCGAGCAGCTCAAAATCTGGAGCCAGCGCACGGGCGCGCGCATTGTTGCGGGCGAGCCCGGCGCCGACGCAGCGGGCCTCGCCTATGACGCGCTGGTGGAGGCGCGCGCGCGCGGGACCGACATTCTCATTGTCGACACCGCCGGGCGCCTGCAGAACAAGACCGCGCTGATGAGCGAGCTCGACAAGATCGTGCGCGTGATGAAGAAGCTCGATCCGGCCGCACCGCAGGCGGTGCTCCTCGTACTCGACGCCACGGTCGGGCAGAACGCACTCTCGCAGGTCGGCGAGTTCCAGAAAACCGCCGGCGTGACCGGCCTCGTCATGACCAAGCTCGACGGCACCGCGCGCGGCGGCATTCTCGTGGCCCTGGCGGCGAAATACGGTCTGCCGGTACATTTCATCGGTGTCGGGGAAGGCGTCGACGACCTTGCGCCATTCGAGGCCAAGGATTTCGCGCGTGCGCTCGCCGGACTTGACTGATCAGCATGGCAGCAAGCAGAGGGCAGGCTATCGATGACCCCGCAAGGCAAAACACCGATCAACCCGTGGCTCAAGATCGCCCTCGATCTTGGCCCGCTCGTGTTGTTCTTCGTGGCCTATGGCCGCACCGACCTGTTTGTCGCAACCGCAGTGTTCATGGTCGCGACGGTGATTGCGCTCGCGGTCGGCTATGCGCTGACGCGCCACATACCGCTGATGCCACTGGTATCTGCGCTGATCGTGGTGGTGATGGGCTCGCTGACGCTCATCCTGCACAACGAGACCTTCATCAAGATGAAGCCGACGATCATCTATGTACTGTTCGGCGCGGTGCTCGCCGGCGGTCAGCTCATGGGTAAGCCGTTGCTGGCGATTGTGTTCGATCAGATGTTCCACCTCAATCCGGAAGGCTGGCGCAAACTCACGATTCGCTGGGCGGTGTTCTTTTTTGCCCTCGCCGTTCTGAACGAGATCATCTGGCGCACCCAGAGCACGGACACCTGGGTCACGTTCAAGGTGTTCGGCTTCCTGCCGCTCACCCTGATTTTCGCAGCGTTGCAATATCCGGTGATCCAAAAGTACGCCGCCAAGGAGACCGAGGGCGTGGGATAGGTTGGATCGGCCCGACCCGCATTCCGCTCCGCTCCATGCGGGCTACATCAAAAAATCGCCGCTGTATATTTGTTGAAAGGCGGCACGGCCTCTCCTTTACCCTCCCCCTTGTGGGGAGGGTCGATCGCCGAAGCGAAGCGCAGGCGATCGGGGTGGGGGTGGGTGTTGAGATGCGTTGAGTGCGCGCCGCGCTCCACTTCGACCCCCACCCCGCTCGCTTCGCTCGCGACCCTCCCCACAAGGGGGAGGGTGGCGCCGTGCCCGGCCGTTGCGCGGCCGACCCTCCCCGCACGGGGGAGGGTGTTTCCGATTCACGTGTCAAATAGTCCGCGCAGCCAACGCTGCGCCGCCCGGAGAAAGCGGGTGCCGGGCCACCCATTGTCCTCTTTTCCGTTTCCCCAAGGGGATGGGAGCGCCGAGGCCGGCGAGTAAGGTCAACACATCGTCCGCGCTTTCGACGCGGACCCGCGTCCAGTGAAGGAACACGGCCCGCCTCTCGGCGCTCCACGCGGCTTTGTGAGCTCCAAGGAGCTTTCGGGATCCGCGTAGGAGCGGGCGTCCACCCGGACCCCCTACGCAGTCCCCGCGGGACGACCGTATTATCGTCCCGGCTAATCCCAAGAGCCTCCCGAGTGCCCGGTTACGAGCCGGACCCGCAGGCACCGCATTCCCGCCCCGCTTCAGGATCGTCTCGAGAAACGCCCCCTTGGTGAGCCGGAATGCGGTTATAATGCATTTTGTTATGCAATTGTCAAGAAATGTTTTCGGGCGCGCCGATGAGTTCTGGGCCATCCTTCGAGACGCCCGCGCTGCGCGCAAGATCTTGTAGGATGGGTTGAGCCCCTTGCGAAACCCATCATCTGCCTCAAAGCGATGGGTTTCGCTGCGCTCAACCCATCCTACGGTCCCGCAGCCGCAGGCCGCGCGTCTCGAAGGATGGCCACAAACACCCGCCATAACCAAGAGCCGCGCCAGGCACTACTTTTCTAGCCGTACCGGCTTCCGCTGACTACACCCTTACTTGCCCCAAAGCTCCTTGGTTGCGATGCGCGCGCCTTCGGCGAGCGCCGCAAGCTTGGCCCACATGATCGAAGGATGCACCCGGTTGGTGAACGGCGCCTGGGCGAAGCCGCAATCGGTTCCACCGATGACGTTGTCGCGACCGACGAGCTTGGCGAGCCGCACGATTCGTTCCGCCACCAGCTCCGGGTGCTCGACAATGTTGGTGGCGTGGCCGACAACGCCCGGGATGAGTTTGCGTCCGGCCGGCAACTTGGTGCCTTCCCACACCCGCCACTCGTGCTCATGGCGTGGGTTCGCCATTTCGAGACAATAGGCGCCGGCCTTCACCTGCAGCACGAGATCGACAATGTCGCGCAGCGGCACATCAGTCGTGTGCGGTGTGTTGAAGCTACCCCAGCAGATATGATAGCGGACCTTGTCCTCCGGCAGCCCGCGCAGCGCATGATTGAGCGCGTCGATGCGCAATCCCGCCCATTTGCGGAAGTTCTCGACCGGCTGATCCGCGAACGCCACGTCGTACATGTAGGGCAGAAAGGCGTCATCGACCTGCAGATAGAGTCCTGCATTGATGATGGCGGCGTATTCCTCGCGCAGCGCGTCGGCGAGCGCGAAGAAGAACTCCTCGTCGCTCTTGTAGAATTCGTTCTTGTGGCGCGGCACCGCGCTCGCGGGCGCGACAACCGGCAGGAACCCGGCGGTGACGTTGCTCTGCCCAAGTGCCGCTTTCAGATTGTCGATGTCACGCTTGATGGCGTGTTGGCCCTTGTAGGTCAGCGGCGCGACCGCGACGATGACGCCGCGTTTGGGCAGGTTCTGGGTGTGGAAGTACTGGGCGTAGAATTCGGGAAACATGCGCTGGTCCTTGCCGGCACCGGTCGCCGCGGCGATCTCCCGCTCCTCGATCCCACCCAGCCGCTCCAGCACATAGGCCGACCAGGTCCGGAACTTGCCGAACTCGCCGTCGCTGACGATGTCAACGCCGGCCTTGGCCTGCTGCGCAACGACCTCCGCCACCGAGGCCTTGAGGCAGGACTCGAACGCATTCTCCTGGACCGCGACGCCCTTCTCGATCGCACTGATGTAATCGAGGAGTTGCGCCGGCCGCGCGAGCGAACCCACGTGGGTGGTCAGAATACGGTTTTCAACGCTCATACCAACTCCTCCCCGATTGTCATGATCACTTGTCGCGGTCCCGTGGTTAATCTACTCCCGCTTGAACACCCTTTCACGTAAGAGTGACGCATGGCCTCTGATCAAAATCTCACGGCTCGCGTGCGCGCGGCTCTCGCCGGTATCGGCACGATGCGCGAAGTGAAGATGTTTGGCGGGGTCGGATTCATGCTCAACGGCAACATGGTGGCCGCAGCCTCGGGCCGCGGCCTGATGCTGCGCGTGGGCAAAGACCGCCAGCGCGATGCGCTCGAGCGCCCCGGCACGCGCCAAGTGATCATGCGGGGCCGGCCCGTCGTAGGCTATGTTCGTGTCGATCCGGCCGGGCTTGACGATGCAACGCTGCGAGACTGGGTGTCGCTCGCGACTGCCTTCGTGCAAACCCTTCCGCCGAAGCCTGCCAAATCAAAGCCGAAGCGCACCAGGAAAGGCGGAACCTGAAGTCCGGAGCTCCGGTTGGCGCTGCGACGTGGCGTCAGCCACTCCCCAGTGCCTTCTCGATCGCCGGCTTGAGCGTGTCGCGCAAGTTCTCCGCCGTGATCGGGCCGACGAGCTTGAACGCGATCTTGCCGTCGCGGCCGACCACGAACGTCTCCGGCACCCCATAGACGCCCCATTCGATCGCCGCGCGGCCGCTCGGATCGGCACCGGAGACGGCGAACGGATTGCCGTAGCGGCCGAGAAAGCGGCGCGCGTTTTCGGGCTGGTCCTTATAGTTGATGCCGGCGACCCGGATGCGATGATCCTTCGCGAGTTGCAGTAGCAATGGCGCCTCGTCGTGGCACGGCACGCACCAGGACGCCCAGACGTTGAGCACGGTCACCTTGCCGGCGAAGTCGGCGCTGGTGAGGCCCGGCACGGGCGCGCCGTCGCGCATGAGGCCTTCGACCGCCGGCAGGTCGATCGGTGGTGCCGGCTGGCCGATCAAAGCCGAGGGTAATTGCGACGGGTCGCCGGCGCCCAGCCGCACGAAGAACAACGCGACCAGTGCGAGGAACGCCGCCAGCGGCAACAGAACGACCAGTTGCTTGTTGTTCACGCGGATCTCTCAGGCAGTGTGCAAATTTCTCGAAGATACTTAGATCAGCCAGCGTTGCCGGGCTTGCGCCCGAGCCCGCGCGCCTCGAGCTCGTCGAGCACCCGCTGCTGCGCGCGATAATCGGCGATCACCCAGGCGACGAGCCCGATCACCACGAGGATCGTCGCCGCATATGCCGCAACGATAAAGGCGGCGTGGGCCGGAAGCTCCACGCTCACGCTCCATGCGCCTGCAGGAGCCGCAGGGTGCGGACACGCCGGCGCAGGATCTCGTTACGCATGGCGGCGAGATGCAGCGTAACGAACAGGAGCCCGAATGCCAGCAGCATCACCAGCAGCGGCGCCAGAATGCTCGGATGAATGCTCGGGCCTTCGAGCCGAAACAGCGATGCGCCCTGATGCAGCGTGTTCCACCAGTCGACCGAGAATTTGATGATCGGAAGGTTGAGCGCACCCACCAGCGTCAGGACCGCGGCCGCGCGAGCGGCGCGCGAGGGGTCTTCGACCGTGTGCCAGAGCGCGATCAGGCCGAGATACATCAGGAACATCACCAGCACCGAGGTCAGCCGCGCGTCCCAGACCCAATACGTGCCCCACATCGGGCGTCCCCACATGGAGCCTGCGAACAGACACAGGAACGTGAAGGCAGCGCCGATCGGCGCCGCGGTCTTGGCAGCGACGTTGGCGAGCGGATGACGCCACACCAAGGTGCCGAGCGCCGCGATGGTCATCACGCCCCAGATGACGGAGGCCAGGATAGCCGGCGGCACGTGCACGAACATGATCTTGACGGTCGCGCCTTGCTGATAGTCGTCGGGCGCCGCGAACACGAGCGCGATGCCGACCGCGAACGCAATTGCGGTCGCGACCACGAGCCACGGCAGCACACGCCCGACCAGGGCGAGAAAGCGTGACGGATTGGCAAGATCGATCAGGGCCATGGGTTTCTCATGAACGATCGGCGTCGGGGTCGCAATTCCCTACTCCATGTGGCGCAAGGTCGCCGCCGCTGCGAATGGGCCGATCACCAGGCTGATCAGGGTCAGCGCGCACAAAATTGTGAATGGCGCGGCAAACGGGACCGGCCCCCCGAGCGCAGCGTTCGCAGCCGAGACGCCGAAGATCAGCACCGGAATCGTCAGCGGCAACACCAGGATCGGCAACAGGATCCCGCCGCGGCGCAACGCGACTGCGAGCGCCGCGCCGATCAGCCCGATGAAGGTCAGGGCCGGCGTGCCGACCGCCAACGTCAGCGCGACCGCGCCGATTGACGCTGGTTGGAGATTGAGCAGCACGCCGAGCAGCGGCGAGGCGATCACCAGCGGCATTCCGGTCGTCAGCCAATGGGCGACGGCCTTCGCCCCGACGACCAGTTCGAGCGGCACACGTCCCATGAGGATGAGATCGAGCGAGCCGTCCTCCTGATCGACGGCGAGCAGGCGGTCGAGCGCAAGCAGCGAAGCGAGCAGCGCACCAAGCCACAGGATCGCCGGCCCGACCCGGCGCAGCAGCGCAAGATCGGGGCCGAGCGCGAACGGGATCAAGGTGACGACCGCAAGGAAGAACAGCACGCCCGTGAGGGCGCCACCACCGACGCGCCACGCGATTTTTGTGTCGCGGGCGAGGATGGCGGTGAGGGATTGCCAGACCGCGCCGCCTCCTCCACCTCTCCCCGCTTGCGGGGAGAGAGCTTGCCCCGGACTTGATCCGGGATCGGCCGCGAAGCGGCCGGGTGAGGGGGGGCTTCCGCGCGTCTGAGCATTTCGAGGGTCCCCCTCACCCCGACCCTCTCCCCGCAAGCGGGGAGCGGGAGCACTCTGTCCCGCGGATAACGGCTGTGCGTCCAATCGTTGGTCCGCCTGCCCCAACCTCAATTCGATCGCCCCCTCGATCCCGAGCGGCCCGTGCGTTGCCGCCACGATCATGCCCCCGCCGGCGAGGTGCTGGCGCATCATGTCGACCAGCATGGCCTGTCCGGCAGCGTCGAGGGCAGCGGTCGGCTCATCCAGAAGCCAGATCGGGCGGGGCACCGACAACAGCCTCGCGAGCGACAGGCGGCGGCGCTGGCCGGCGGACAGATAGGCGGCAGGCAGGTCCGCCAAGCTGCTGAGCCGAACCGCGGCAAGCGCCACGTCGGGCGCAGCAGTGCCGCCCAAGAAGTCGATCCAGAAGTGGACATTCTCGGAGACCGTCAGCGACGGCTTGAGCGGGTCCTGGTGGGCAAGATAGTGCGCCGCTTCACCAACACCGGCATCCTGGCCCACCCCTTCGAGCGCGACTTCACCTTCGGTCGGGTGAATGAGCCCCCCGATCAGCCGGAGCAACGTGGTCTTGCCTGAACCATTGGGCCCCGTGATCACCAGCGCCTCGCCGGCGCCGACGGCAAAATTCAGGTCGCGGAAGATCGGAACCCCGGCCCGCACGCATGCAAGGGTGGTCCCCAACAGCCGCATCACGGCGTTTTGCCAATCGATGCGGCCGAATTCGGCGAATCCCGGCTCGGAGCCTCAATCGAAATCATGCGTCAACAATCAAAACAACCATCGTTGGTGTGGCAGAGCACTCGAAAACCTCCTATAAACCCCACGAGTTAACGGAAATCGTGGTCGCCAGCGCTTCGTCAGGTGGGATCCATGGATCCCCAGGCTTTCCCGCAACATCATACCGTCGAACCGGCCTCCCCGGCCGGATAGGACCCGTGTCATGACTTCGCTCGACAGCTTTAAATGTGCCCGCACACTCGAGGTCGGTAACAAAACGTACGCCTATTACAGCCTGCCGGCGGCCGAAAAGGGCGGGCTCAAGGGCATATCGCGGTTACCCTTCTCGATGAAGGTCCTGCTGGAGAACCTGCTGCGCCACGAGGACGGGCGAACCATTACCAAACAGGACATCCAGGCCGTCGCCCAATGGCTCAAGACCAAGACCTCCGACCGCGAGATCGCGTTTCGCCCGGCCCGCGTGCTGATGCAGGATTTCACCGGAGTGCCGGCGGTGGTCGATCTCGCGGCCATGCGCGACGCCATGAAGAACCTGGGCGGCGATCCCAGGAAGATCAATCCGCTGGTTCCGGTGGACCTCGTCATCGATCATTCGGTGATCATCAATTTCTACGGCAACAACGCCGCGTTCAAGAAGAACGTCGAGGAGGAATACAAGCAGAATCAGGAACGCTATCAGTTCCTGAAATGGGCGCAGAACTCGTTTGAGAATTTTCGTGTCGTCCCGCCCGGCACCGGCATTTGTCACCAGGTCAACCTGGAATATCTGTCCCACACCGTGTGGGCGTCAAAAGGCAGAATCAAACTCGACGGCAAGGAAGTCGCAGCCGAGATCGCCTATCCGGACACGCTGGTCGGCACCGATTCCCACACCACGATGGTCAACGGCCTTGCCGTGCTTGGCTGGGGTGTCGGCGGGATCGAAGCGGAGGCCGCGATGCTCGGCCAGCCCTATTCGATGCTGCTACCGGAAGTGATCGGCGTGAAGCTCACCGGCAAGCTCAAGGAAGGCATGACGGCGACTGACCTCGTGCTCACCGTCACCCAGATGCTCCGCAAACGCGGCGTGGTTGGGCGGTTCGTGGAATTCTTCGGTCCCGGCGTTGCCAATCTGTCGCTCGCCGACCGCGCGACCATCGGCAACATGTCGCCCGAATACGGAGCGACCTGCGGTTTCTTCCCGATCGATGAGGAAACGATTCGCTATCTGCGCGACACCGGCCGGCCGGAAGCCCGTGTGGCGCTGGTCGCCGCCTACGCCAAGGCGCAGGGCCTCTATATGACCAAGAATACGCTCGACCCGGTGTTCACCGACGTGCTCAAGCTTGATCTTGCGAGCATCGAGCCGTCGATGGCCGGGCCCAAGCGCCCGCAGGATCGGGTGCTGCTCAAGGAGGTGGCGTCGGGCTTTGCCAGCGCCATGGACAAGGAGTTCGGCAAGGCCGCCGAGTTGACCAAGCGCTTCCCGGTCGAGGGGCGCAAGCACGATCTCGGTCATGGCGACGTAGTTATCGCCGCGATCACCTCGTGCACCAATACGTCGAACCCGAGCGTCATGATCGGGGCCGGCCTGTTGGCACGCAATGCACTCAAAAAAGGCCTGACGGTGAAACCGTGGGTGAAGACTTCGCTCGCGCCCGGCTCGCAGGTGGTCGCCGAATATCTGGAGAAATCCGGCCTGCAGAAGGACCTCGACGGCCTCGGTTTCAATCTCGTCGGGTTCGGGTGCACGACCTGCATCGGCAATTCCGGACCGCTGCCGCCGGAAATCTCGAAGTCGATCAGCGACAACAATATCGTGGCCGCAGCCGTACTCTCGGGTAATCGCAATTTCGAGGGCCGGGTCAACGCCGACGTGCGCGCCAACTACCTCGCCTCGCCGCCGCTGGTGGTCGCCTTTGCGATCGCCGGCACCATGCAGATCGACATGAACAAGATGCCGCTTGGCCTCGACAAGAAGGGCCAGAAGGTCTTCCTCAAGGACATCTGGCCGTCGAGCCGCGAGATCGCGTCGGTCATGCGCAAGTGCATCACCAAGCAGATTTTCACCAAGAAATATGGGGACGTGTTCAAAGGCGATGCGAGCTGGCGCAAGATTTCCGTCAAGGGCGGCCTCACCTATGCGTGGGACCGCAAATCGACCTACGTGCAGAACCCGCCCTACTTCGCCCATATGCACCGCGCGCCGACGCCGGTGGACGACATCATCGAGGCGCGCATCCTCGGCCTGTTCCTCGACTCGATCACCACCGACCACATCTCGCCGGCAGGCTCGATCAAACTCAATTCCCCGGCCGGGCAGTATCTGGTCGAACACAAGGTCAAGCCGGCCGACTTCAATCAGTTCGGCACGCGGCGCGGCAACCATGAAGTGATGATGCGCGGGACGTTCGGCAACATCCGCATCAAAAACCAGATGGTGCCCGGGGTCGAGGGCGGGTTCACCATCCACTACCCGTCCGGTCAGCGCATGACGATTTTCGAAGCGGCCATGCGCTACAAAACCGAGAAGGTGCCGCTGGTGGTGTTCGCCGGCAAGGAATACGGCACCGGCTCCTCGCGCGACTGGGCCGCCAAAGGAACGATCCTGCTTGGCGTACGGGCGGTGGTCACGCAATCATTCGAGCGCATCCATCGCTCCAACCTGATCGGGATGGGCGTGGTGCCGCTGGTGTTCGAGGAAGGGACCACGTGGCAGACGCTCGGGCTGAAGGGCAACGAGCAGGTCACCATCCGCGGCCTGCACGGGGAACTCAAACCGCGTCAGCGCCTGATCGCCGAGATCGTCGCAGCGGACGGTGGCCTCAAGCGGGTGCCGCTGATCTGCCGGATCGATACGCTCGACGAGCTCGATTACTTCAAGAACGGGGGCATCCTGCAATATGTGCTGCGCCATCTTGTGGCCGCGTGATGCGGCGGCTGTGGGCTGGGTTTTTTGACCGTCCGGTCAACGGCCCCCCATGGAGCGCTGGTGGCGCCCTCCCTCACCGCGAATTGAGTGGCGGGTGAACGGATGCGTCTCTAGAAGAAAGTCCCCGATCGCGGTGGTGTCGCGCTGGCATTCTGAACGATGCAAAGCCCGCGCAGGGGCGGTGGACCAAGACGGAGCGGGCGATGACGGGCTGCCGCATGGCGTTGTTGGCGATGGTGACGCTCGCGGGAGCATCCCAGAACGCCGCTGCCGAGCCGCGCGCGGTGGTGGAGCTCTTCACCAGCCAGGGCTGTTCATCGTGTCCCCCCGCCGACGCCCTGCTGGGCAAGCTCGCGCACGATCCGACCGTGGTCGCGCTCAGCTTGTCGATCGACTACTGGGACTATATCGGCTGGAAAGATACGCTCGCGCTTCCGGGTCACGCCAACCGACAGAAGGCCTACTCGAAGATGCGCGGGGATCGCGGCGTGTACACGCCGCAGGTCGTGGTCAACGGGATAACGCAGGCGCTCGGCAGTGACGCAGCCGACATCGAGCGTGCCATCGGGCAGAGCCGTCGCAATTCGGCGACCCTCTCGGTGCCGGTGTCCGTCAAGGTTGCGGATGACAAGCTGATCATCGACGCCCCCGCCGGCAAGCGCTCCGACGAGCGTGCCGAAGTGTGGGTGTGTCCGATTGTGTCGTCGGTCCCGGTTGCGATCGGGCGCGGGGAAAATCATGGCCATACCATCACGTATCACAACGCAGTGCGGCGTTGGATCAAGGTCGGTGAATGGAACGGCGCGCAGGCGACCTGGAGCGTGCCAATCAAAGACGTGAAGAGCGATGGCGTCGATGCCGTGGCGGTGCTGGTGCAATCCGGCACGGCGGCGCGGCCTGGAGCAATGCTTGGCGCCGCCATGACCGCGCTTCAGTAAGCGCGCGCCGCTCGGGTGCATGTACAAAAAGGGCCGGCGGCGCCGGCCCTTTTCGCTTCAACAAACTCAACTGGAACGCTGTACCTCTCGGGTCCGATCCCACAAGTCCGGGGGGCTGGGGGGCGAGGAATCCGGTACTTGCGTTTGGGACCGGACCCTGAGGCAACGCTGTTCTTTTCGCAAAACAGATTGACCCGTGCTTGGCGAAAATTGGGCCTCATTGTGCGGCTGTTGACGTATGCGTGAGTGTTTCTGCGACACTGTGTCCGCCCCCCGCAATTGATGTAGCTAGCGTACCGAACAATCCACGCGGAGGTCTTGCCCCGACGCCTGTTCGGGGCAATCATGATAGTCGCAAGACAGGATCACCAAGCCAAAGCCACAGGACGAGGAGGCGCCGCATGCTGTCCGGCGAACCCGAACCAGGTGAGTCGTTGCGGGGCGGGGGTGGTGTTGCGCCCTCCGCACCCGCGGTCACCTTCGACCGGCGCGAACTCAATCGTATCCTGGGCCTTTATGGCCGGATGGTCGCCGCCGGGGAATGGCGCGACTACGCCATTGATTTTCTCAAGGACCGGGCCGTCTTCTCGATCTTTCGCCGAACGGCTGAGGTCCCGATTTACCGCATCGAGAAGAATCCCCGCCTGGCGCGCCGGCAAGGCGCCTACAGCGTGATCTCGGCGACCGGCCTGATCATGCGACGCGGCCGCGAACTCGAGCGCGTTCTGCGGGTGCTCGACGGCTCGTTCGTCGTCGTGGTGAATTAACGCCGCAACTCATCTGACTGGCGGCGCGGCGGCGCCGGGGCCGAGCGAGCGCTGCATCAGCACGGTGTCGAGCCACCGCCCGAACTTGAAACCGGTATTGGCGAGCGTGCCGACCATGTGGAACCCGAGCGCGCGGTGCAGTTCGATCGAAGACACATTGGCGGTGTCGCCGATCACCGCAATCATCTGCCGATAGCCGTCGGTTTCGCTCGCTTCGATCAGTCGCCGCAACAACGCACTGCCGACGCCGCGGCGATGGGCATGCGGCGCCACATAGACTGAATCCTCCACCGTCCAGCGATAGGCCGGCCGCGCCCGGTAGGCGCCCGCATAGGCATACCCCAAGAGTTCCCCCGCGCTCTGCGCCACCAGATAGGGAAAGCCGGCGGCGACGAGCGCCCGATAGCGCCGCATCATCTCGGCCACGTCCGGCGCAGCAAGCTCGAACGACGCGGTGCCGTTGAGCACCGCGTGTGCATAGATGCGCGTGATCTCGGGAATGTCGCCGGCTTTGGCCGAGCGGAGCAGGACGTCCGTCATCGCGGTCCGAAATGAAACGCCCCGGCCAATGGGGCCGGGGCGTCATTCAAGGTTGCCGGTCTCGTTCAGCGCCGATCGCCAAGGAAGCGCAGCATGAACATGAACAGGTTGATGAAGTCGAGATAAAGCTGCAGCGCGCCCATAACGGCCTTGCGGCCGGTCGCGGTGCCGTCTTCCTGTGGGTCATACATCTCCTTGATCCGCTGGGTATCCCAGGCGGTCATGCCGGCGAAGACGAGGACGCCGACCGCCGAGATCACGAAGTCGAGCCCGGTGCTCTTGAGGAAGATGTTGACGATCATGGCGAGCACGAGCCCGAACACGCCCATGATCAGGAACGAACCGATGGGCGACAGATCGCGCTGCGTCGTGTAGCCGTAAAGGCTCAGCGCTCCGAACGACGCCGCCGAGATGAAGAACGTGCGGGTGATGGAAGCGCCCGTATAGGCGAGGAAGATCGACGACAGCATCAGCCCGAGCAGGCCCGCGTAGAGCAGAAACAGCGCAAGCGCGGTCCCAACCTGCAAATGCTGAATACGGAAGCTGATGAAGAACACCAGCCCCAGGGTAGCCAGGACCAGAACGATCATCGCCGGGCCGCCGAAGATCGCTTGGCCGAATGCCGTCAGGCCAACGATGCCGCCGGCCGCATTGGTGATGACCGCCGCCTGGTAGGTCAGCCAGGCAACGATACCAGTGAGCGCCACCCCGAGTGCCATGTAATTGTAGACGCGCAGCATGTAGGCGCGCAGGCCCTGGTCGATCGCAAGCGCGCGGTCCGCACCGGCGCCGCGAGCGGGCGCGTAGTTCCGATCGAAGTCCGACATAGAGAACCCCTCTGGTACCGGATTGATTACCGGGACGGCGTCGCGGCCGACGCCGCGCACACCTGATGGCGTGAATCTAGTGCTAGTCGGACCTGAACGGAAGCCTCGCGTGGACCGATTTCAAGCGTCGAATGGCCACATTAAATGCCGTTAACCATGGGTTTTGGGTTTGAACCAGCCGAAAACCCGGGAAGGCGCAGCATCGGTGAGGTCTGTCCGACCTCGTGCGCCCGTCACTCCTCGCGTTCGCCGAACAGTTGCAGCAGAAGCGTGAACAGGTTGATGAAATCGAGGTAGAGCGAAAGCGCGCCGCGGATTGCCGAACGCTCCATCACCTCCCCGGCCATTGCGCCGTAGAGATATTCGGTCTTGAGCCGCTGAGTGTCCCATGCGGTCAGACCGGCGAACACCAGCACGCCCACGACCGAGACGACCCACTGCAGCATCGAACTCTGCACGAACAGATTGACCAGAACTCGCGACCACCACGCCGAACAGGCCCATCAGCAGGAAGCTGCCGAAGCCCGAGATATCCTGCTTGGTGGTGTAGCCCCACAAGGACAGCGCCCCGAACGAGGCGGCGGTGATGAAGAATACCCGCGTGATCGAGGTCTGAGTGTAGACGAGGAAGATGGTGCTGAGCGAGACACCCATGAGCGCCGCGAACAGCCAGAACAGCAGTTGCGCCGTGGCCGGCCGCATGCGCTCGATCCCGAAGCTCAACAGCAGCACGAACGCGAGTGGCGCCAGCATGAACAGCCATTTCATCGGGCTGACGAACAGCGTGTAGCCGATCTGGGTCAAATAGGTGCCGCTGCGTGTAACCCTGATGGCACTCGTCGCATCGCCCGTGACCGACGCCATGTAGATCGCCACTGCGGCCACGCCGGTGATCACAAGCCCGAGTGCCATATAATTGTAGACGTGCAGCATATAGGCCCGCAGGCCGGCATCGATGACCGCGGTATCCGCGCGCGCGCCAGTCCCGTAGCGCACGCCGTAATCGCGATCAAAGCCTGATCGATCTGAATTTGTCATTGTCGACCCCGCCTGTTTCCTCAGAGCCTGACGCGCGCCACGCGCAGCGTCGTGCGGCTCAATTGCAAAGAATAGCACGCACGCCACTGGTCAACCGATGACAAGACGGCGCATCCCGCGCATCGACGCGTGGCCTATTGTCGCAAACCGCAAGCCAGTTTTGCGGACGCTAGAGCACGACGTCCGGTCGCAGCGAATTTTATTTTTTGAATATGCCGGTGCAAAAATATTTGAGTACGCCAACGTAAAGGTATCAGAGGTTGCGGAGCAGCGGCGCCGGCTTGCGGCCAAGCGCGGTAAATGTGCCGGCAAGCCCGCACATGAGAGTCACCGCCAGCGCGCCGAGCGCCGCCGCGGCCGCTGGCGCGGCGAGCCACACGTAGCCTAAGGACATGATATCGGTCACCACTCGCCACGCGGCGATCGATCCGACCGCCACCCCGAAGATCGCGGTCGCAAGCCCAAGTAGCAGATATTCGAGCGCATAAGCGGTGATCAACTGTTGGCGCGAGGCACCCAAGGTCTTGAGGATGACTGCATCGTAAACGCGATGGCGATGGCCGGCAGCAAGCGCGCCGCCGAGCACCAGGGCGGCCGCGATCAGCGTAATCAGGCTCGCCCCGCGTACCGCCAGCACGAGTTTGCTGACGAGACCGCCGACTGCCTCGATCGCGTCCTTCACACGCACCGCGGTGATCGACGGAAATGCATCGGCCACGGCTTTGAGCATGGCGCTCTCCTCAGCGACGGTGCCGCCGCCCGGATAGGTCAGCGTCGCAAGGTGCATGGCGGGCGCCCCGCGGAACGTCGCCGGCGTATAGACCATGATGAAATTGATGCCGAGTGATTGCCAGTCAAGATTGCGCAAATTGCTGATACGCGCCGTGATATCGCGGCCGAGCACATTGACCGTGATCTCATCGCCGAGCTTGAGGCCGAGCCCCTCCGCAATGCGCTTGTCGAACGACACCAGCGGCGGCCCTTCATAGTCGGGAGACCACCAGTCGCCGGCAACGACGCGCGATCCGGCCGGCACTTGGTTGGTGTAGGTGAAACCGCGATCGCTTTGCAGCACCCAGGCAACGTCGGGCCGGTGCTTGACCTCTTCGGCCGGAACGCCGTGCGCACGGACGATGCGGCCGCGCAGCATCGGCACCCGCTCGAGAATCCCGGACGGGGCCTGCGCGTGAACAAAGGCATCGAAGCGCTCGGCATCGGCCGACTGGATATCGACGAAATAGAACGAGGGCGCCCGCGCCGGCAACGCGGCCGTGAACTGACGGCGCAGGTTGCCGTCGATTTCCAGGACCGTGACCAGAAGGCCGAGCCCAAGTCCGAGCGACAGCACGACAGTCGGCGTGAGCGCGCCAGGGCGGTAGATATTGGCAACGGCGAGTCGCAAGACAGTCGAGCGCGGACGTGGGACCCGGGCAGCCACCGCCATCAAGAGCCGAGCCACGAGGTGAAGGGCCAGGAACGCCACCGCGGCGGCCGCGATAAAGATCAACGCGATCTTGCGATCGTAGGCGGCCGCGACCGCGAACGCAGCCAGCAAAGCGACCGCCATGACGGTGGCCACCACATAGCGCCGCCGCGGCCAGCCACGCTCGGGAGCGATCTCGCCGCGAAACAGCACTGACACCGGCACATCATGCGCGCGACCCAGCGGCCAGAGCGCGAACGCGACCGCGGTCAGCATCCCGTAGGCGAACGCCAACGCGAGCTGGCCTGGAAAGATCGAAGGCGCGAATGGCAGCGGGAATACCGCGCCGAAGACCGCCGCCACTACAAATGGCAGCGCCGCCCCCGCAAATAGGCCAACGACGGTTCCGCCGAGCGCGAGCAGCAGGATTTCGCCGAGATAGATCGCAAACACACGGGTCCCAGTGGCGCCCATGGATTTCAAGGTGGCGATCACGTCGCGCTTGCGGTCGAGATAATATTTCACCGAGTTCGCAATCCCGACGCCGCCGACCAGCAGCGCCGTGAGTCCAACCAGCGTGAGATATTGGGTGAACTGCTCGATCGTGCGCTCAAGCTGCGGCGATACGTTGGCGCGGCTACGGATTTCCCAGCCAGCAGCTGGAAATTGCTGACGCGCCGCCTCGATGGTCGTGCGCACCGCCTTGTCAGTGTCGTCATTGTCGGGGAGCCGAACTCGGTAGAGCCAGCGTACGAGGCTGCCCGGCTGAATGAGGCCGGTCGCACCTAAGGCGTCCTGACTGATGAGCAATCTCGGACCGAACGCAATTCCGCCGGCGAGCTTGTCGGGCTCGGCCGCGAGTGTCGCGCGAATGTCGAAATGCGCTTCACCGACATCCATGCGGTCACCGACACGAAGGTTGAGCCGGGTCAGCAGCGCCGGATCAACGACGGCGCCGAACGTCTCGCCGCGCTTGGCCAGGAGGTGCCCAAGATCGCCGGCCGGCTCGGTGACGACGGCCCCATAAAGCGGATAGGCGCCGTCGATCGCCTTGATCTCCACCAAGGCCGTGTTGGCGTCCGGGCCCGTGGTCCGCGCCATGGCGCGCAAGGTCGCGGTCGCCGTAACGGCGCCGCGGCTCGTCACGAACGCGCGTTCGTCCGCGCTTGCGGCGCGCTGAATGAGCGAAAACGAAACATCGCCACCGAGGATGACGCGGCCTTCGCGCGCCAGCCCTTCGGTGAGACCGCGTGCAAACGATCCGACACTCGCGATCGTCATGACGCCGAGGGCGATGCAGGCTATGAACACGTAGAAGCCGTGCAGGCCGCCCTGCAATTCGCGCAGCGTGATACGCAGAACCGGCGGCAGCCGGGACGGAAACCCTATGCGCTGGGCGAGTTCGCTCATGGCGCCGTGTGGGCTTCCTCGATATGGCCTGAGCGCATCCGCACCACGCGATCGCAACGCCGGGCCAGCGACGGGTCGTGCGTGACGAGCACCAGCGTGGTGCCGTGCTCGATGTGTCCGGCGAACAGCAGATCGATGATCTGGCGCCCGGTGTCCTCATCGAGATTGCCGGTCGGCTCATCGGCGACCAAGATTGCGGGATGCGGCGCGAGCGCGCGCGCGAGCGCGACCCGCTGCTGCTCCCCGCCGGAGAGTTCCGCCGGATAATGTGTACGCCGCTCGGACAGCCCGACCGCGTCGAGCTCGCGCTCGGCGCGCTCGAAGGCGTCCGCGACGCCGGCAAGCTCAAGCGGCACCGCGACGTTTTCGATCGCCGTCATGGTCGGGATCAGGTGAAAGGATTGAAACACGATGCCCACGTGGCGGCCGCGAAACCGCGCCAGCGCATCCTCATCGCGCTTGCCGATGTCCTCGCCAGCCACGATGATCGAGCCGGTGTCGGCGCGCTCGAGCCCCGCCATCACCATCAGCAACGTCGATTTGCCGGAGCCCGATGGCCCGACGAGCCCTACTGTTTCGCCGCGCCGAATGGTGAGATTGATGTCCTTCAGAATGTGAACGCGGGACGGACCCCGCCCGAGCGAGAGATTGACGCCGGACATCGCGATCGCCGGCACACGGTAAGCGCCAGATGTGTCGTCCATTGGGTCCAAATAGAATTTGATGCCGGTGAGACTTGCTCAGGTGATGAGACTTGCTCACATAGGGCTAGTGCGGTGGATTTGAAGTTCCTATCACATCGCGGCAAGCTCGGTTAGGAACTTCAAATCCAAAACCGCACTAGAATCATGGATTTGCTAGTGCGCTTTCGATTCCGAAGTTCGCAACGAACCTGCCGCAATGTGTCGCGAACTTCGGAATCGGAGCACTAGGGGCCCGGGAGGTCCATAATTTGACGCCGTTTACCACTTTTGTGTTCGCGGCTGCGGCATTCGGTCTCGCAGTTGGCGCGTCCACCGCCGCGACCGAACGCCCGGTAAAGATCGTGGCGTTTGGAGATTCGCTCACGGCTGGCTACGGATTGCCGGCAAGCGACGCGTTTCCGGCCAAGCTCGCGCACGCGCTCAAGGCCAAGGGCATCAAGGCGGAGATCATCAATGCGGGCGTCTCCGGCGATACTGCGTCCGGCGGGCTCGCACGCCTCGACTGGTCAATGCCAAAAGACGCGGATGCGGTGATCATCGAGCTCGGGGCCAACGACGCACTGCGTGGGGTCGATCCCGCGGTCACGCGCAAGGCGCTGGAGGCGATCCTGCAACGCCTCAAATCGCATGGCGTCGCCATTCTGTTGTGCGGCATGTACCCGCCGCCCAACATGGGCCAGGAGTTCGTGCGCGCGTACCACCAGATGTATCGAGAGCTGGCGCAGACCTTTGACGCGATCCTCTATCCATTTTTTCTCGACGGCGTGGCCGGGCGTGCCGAGCTCAACCAGCCGGACGGCATCCACCCGACCGCCAAGGGCATCGACCTGATCGTCGACGGAATCCTGCCGAAGGTGGAAGAATTGGTCGCGAAGGTGAAGGCGCGCGGGTAAGGCTTGAACTCGCCCGGGATTCTTTGTTTGTCGCGTCGGGTGGAGAAAAACTCCGCCCTGAAAACGTGCCAGCGTCCGCCATGCCCCGTCTGTTCACCGCGCTTGAAATCCCCTCCCAGGTTGCCCAATCGCTCGCCATGCTGCGCGGCGGATTGCCGGGCGCGCGCTGGGTCGAGCCGGACAACTATCACCTCACGCTGCGCTTCATCGGCGATGTCGACGGCGCGCTGGCGCACGACGTGGCTTTGATCCTGGGCAATGTCGCACGCGCGCCGTTCGATCTACGCCTCGACGGGCTGTCGTCTTTCGGCAGGCGCAAACCACGCGCCGTGGTAGCGGCCGTCGGCCAAACCCCGGCGCTCTACGATCTGCAATCCGAGCATGAGCGGCTCATGCAACGGATCGGGCTTGCTCCCGAGGGCCGCAAATACACCCCCCATGTCACCCTGGCGCGATTGCGCGATACATCGAGCCGGCAGGTCGCCGACTACCTGTCGGTGCGCCAGCCGTATCGCTCGACGACGTTCCGGGCGTCGCGCTTTGTGCTGTTTTCCTCGCGCACCTCGATCGGCGGCGGACCCTATGTGGTGGAAGCCGCCTACGAGCTTGAGGATTAGGTCCGGCGGCTGCCGGCCGCGAGCAGGCGCGATTGTGCATCAAGCACGGCGGTCGCAAAGCCGTGCCCGTCGGCGACAAACTCCCGCAGCATGGACATCGGGGTCGGGAACGGCGCCTCGACCTCACCCACGACGCTGCCGAAGTCGAAGGTGAGCTCGGCGTCGAACTTGCGGGCCAGCTGCTGCATGCGCTGATTATGAGCAAGACAGGTCATGTGAACGAGCTTGATGCCGCGATTGCGGGCCGCGAGCAGCGTGCGTTCGAGCAGTTCCGAGCCCACGCCGTGGCTCTGCCACGGCTTCTCGATCGAGAATGCGGCCTCCGCCTCGTGCGCGAGCGCAGCGCCGAGGGTACGCAGCTCGGCGGCGCCGCGCAGCACGCCATCGACGAAAAAACCATGAAGCACGGCATCGAGCCCACGGGTGAGCTCGACGAAGTTCTCGATGAACTGGTCGGAAACCGCGCCCCCAAAGCGATTGCGCCGGCTCTCCGGGTCGAGCCGCAGAAGGTGGTCGCGGTATTTGGCGGCTTCGCCGATCCAGAGCTTGCGGATCGTGCCGCCGTCGACAAGAACGTTGTGCATCACGGGTCTCCTCACGGTTGACCGGCCCTAGTGCCCCGCTTCCAAAGTTCGTGATTTGTCGCGGCACCTCCTGAAACGAACTTCGGAAGCACAGGGGATACTAGCAAGTCTTTGATTCTAGTCCCGCTTTTCGATTTGAGGTTCCTGTCCGAGCTTGCCGCAACCGCTGTCGGAACTTCAAATCGGCGGCCCTAACCCACCAAGGTCGCTTCCTCACGGACAGGGCTGAAGCGAGTTCCAGCCTGCGAATCGTTCGCTATATTGCGATGCACTATGGCTTTGACAAGACGATGACCGGATTTAGCGGCGCGCATCAAATGAAATTGAATTCATCGTTTGCCCATGGAAGAACCGCAAAACTGAGCACCCAACGGCCGCTGTGAGCGCTTCCTCCCATGCTTGACGTGAAAGAGCTTTATGGGGCCCGGGTGGCGGCCAAAGAGATCGAGCCGGACAATGCCCAGCGGGGGGTCATCGATCGGCTCGCGCGTCTGAACGAACGGCTGGCGCAGCGCCAGCTGGCGCGTAAGTCGTCGCACCTCGGCTGGCTGTTCGGAACCCGCGAGAAGGGCGAGACCGACCTCAGGGGCCTCTATATCTGGGGCGACGTTGGGCGCGGCAAGACCATGCTGATGGACTTGTTTTTCGAGACCTGCCCGGCACAGCACAAACGCCGCACCCATTTCCACGAGTTCATGGCGGCTGTGCACGAGCGCGTGCAGCTCTATCGGCAAAAGCAGAAGCAAGGCGAAACCAACGGGGACCCCATCACCCGCACCGCCGCCGACATTGCCGACGAGGCGTGGGTCCTGTGCTTCGACGAGTTCCATGTCACCGACATCGCCGATGCGATGATTTTGGGCCGTCTGTTCACCCAGCTGTTCGAGCGCGGCGTCGTGGTGGTGGCGACCTCCAATGTCGAGCCTGACGAGCTTTACAAGGACGGCCTCAACCGCGCGCTATTCGTGCCCTTCATCGCGCTGCTTGAAGAGAAGATGGACGTGGTGAAGCTCGAGGCGCGCACCGATTTTCGCCTGCAGAAGCTCGCCGGCACCAGGGTCTGGTATGTGCCGGACGACGCGACCGCTGATCTCGCGCTCGACACGGCGTGGCGCCGGCTCACGGCCGGACATCCGGATGCGCCGCAGGAACTGGCGCTCAAGGGCCGTATCATCCGCGTGCCTCGCGCCGCGATGGGGGCAGCAAGGTTCGCATTCTATGACTTGTGCGAGCAACCACTGGGCGCCCTCGACTACCTCAAGATCGCACGCGAGTACCACACCCTCGTGATCGACCGCGTCCCGGTGATGACCTACGACCAACACAATGAAGCCAAGCGCTTCATCCTGCTGATCGACACGCTCTACGATCGCGCCGTCAAGCTCGTCGCCTCCGCGGAAGCGGAACCTGCCATGCTGTATCGGGCAGACGAAGGCTTCGAGGCGAGCGAGTTCAAGCGCACCGCATCGCGATTGATTGAAATGGGATCGGAAACCTACCTGTCGCTGCCACACGGTGGGCGACCGACGCTGACCCATTCGACCGAGGGCATCATCGAGACATAGGCTTAGCTAAGAACGCCACGGCGGCTTGGCATGCGCCTTGAACGGGTCATGCGAAACCGCTAACACCCCAGGCGGCCGGTTTCGCCTTTTCATCCAAGGATCTCTCCGCTCATGGCGCGTAAAAAGACTGCACTGATCGGCGCGGGCCAGATTGGTGGCACGCTCGCTCATCTGATCGGCCTCAAGGAGCTTGGCGACGTTGTCCTGTTCGACATTGCCGAGGGTATTCCGCAGGGAAAAGCGCTTGATATTGCGCAGTCATCGCCGGTCGAGGGCTTTGATGCACGCTATGTCGGAGCCAATTCCTACGACGCGCTTGACGGCGCCGACGTGTGCATCGTCACTGCCGGTGTTCCACGCAAGCCTGGTATGAGCCGCGACGATCTTCTCGGCATCAATCTGAAGGTCATGGAACAGGTCGGGTCGGGCATTGCGAAATATGCCCCGAAGGCGTTCGTCATCTGCATCACCAACCCGCTCGACGCCATGGTGTGGGCGCTTCAAAAGACCTCCGGGTTGCCCAAGCACATGGTGGTCGGCATGGCGGGCGTGCTCGACTCCGCCCGCTTCCGGCTGTTCCTGGCGGAAGAGTTCAATGTCTCGGTCGAGGACGTCACCGCCTTCGTGCTCGGTGGCCACGGCGACGCCATGGTGCCGTTGATCCGCTACTCGACGGTCGCGGGCATTCCGCTGCACGACCTGGTCAAGCTTGGTTGGACAACTCAGGCCCGGCTCGAGGCAATCGTTGATCGTACCCGCAACGGCGGCGGCGAGATCGTCAACCTGCTCAAGACCGGCTCGGCGTTCTATGCGCCCGCGGCGTCGGCGGTGGAAATGGCGCAAAGCTACCTGCACGACAAGAAACGGGTATTGCCGTGTGCGGCTTGGCTTTCCGGCGAGTACGGCCAGCGCGACATCTATGTCGGGGTGCCGGTTGTGATCGGCGCCAAAGGAGTTGAACGCATTGTTGAGATCGAACTCAATGCCGCCGAGCGCGCCATGTTCGAGAAATCCGCCGCCGGGGTGGCCGCGCTGATCGACGCTTGCAAGAAGATCGCGCCCAACCTCGCCTAGTAGGGCGCGTTCGACCGGCGCGCGCCGACGTGGCAGCGAGCCGTCCGGCGGAACAATCTCGAGGGGATGCGGCATGAACATCCATGAGTATCAGGCCAAGACGGTGCTGCGCGAATTCGGGGTGCCGGTGCCGCGCGGCATGCCGGCGCTCTCGGTCGAAGAGGCCGCCAAGGCGGCCCATCAACTTGGCGGTCCGGTCTGGGTGGTGAAGGCCCAGATCCACGCCGGCGGCCGCGGCAAGGCGGGCGGCGTCAAGGTCGTCAAATCGATCGAGGACGTGACCAAGGAAAGCGAGCGCCTGTTGGGCTCAGTGCTGGTCACCCACCAGACCGGCCCGCACGGCAAGCAGGTCAATCGGCTCTATATCGAGGAAGGCTCAACGATCGACCGGGAGTTCTACCTCTCCGCCCTGGTCGATCGCGCCGCATCGCGCGTCGCTTTCGTGGTCTCGACCGCCGGTGGCATGGACATCGAAGAGGTCGCGCGCAACGAGCCGGAGAAGATCGTGTCGTTCGCGGTCGACCCGGCGACTGGCATCATGCCGTTCCACGGCCGTCGCGCCGCCAAGGCGCTCGGGCTCACCGGCGAGCTTGCCAAGCAGGCCGAGAGCTTGGTGACCAAGCTTTATGGCGCGTTCGTTGCCAAGGACATGAGTTTCCTCGAGATCAATCCGCTGGTGGTGACCAAGACCGGACAGCTGATCTGCCTCGACGCCAAGATCGGCTTTGACGACAACGCGCTCTATCGCCATCCCGACATCGTCGCGCTGCGCGACCTCACCGAGGAGGACGAGAAGGAGATCGAGGCCTCCAAATACGATCTCAACTACGTCGCGCTCGACGGCACCATCGGCTGCATGGTCAACGGCGCCGGGCTTGCGATGGCAACCATGGACATCATCAAACTCTACGGCGAAGCGCCGGCGAACTTTCTCGACGTTGGCGGCAGTGCCTCGAAGGAAAAGGTGACGGCGGCGTTCAAGATCATCACATCCGACCACCACGTGAAGGGAATCCTGATCAACATTTTTGGCGGCATCATGCGCTGCGACGTGATCGCCGAGGGCGTGGTTGCGGCGGTCAAGGAAGTCGGTTTGCGGGTGCCGCTGGTGGTGCGGCTCGAAGGCACCAACGTGGCGCAGGGCAAGGAGATCATCGCGCACTCCAATCTCAACGTCACGTCGGCCGACGATCTCGACGACGCCGCGCAGAAGATCGTCAAGGCGGTGAGGGAGCAGGCTTGATGTCTATCCTCATCGACAACAACACCAAGGTCATCTGCCAGGGTTTTACCGGCAAGAACGGCACCTTTCATTCCGAACAGGCGAAGGCCTACGGCACCAAGATGGTCGGCGGCACGTCGCCAGGCAAAGGCGGCACCACCCATCTCGGGCTGCCGGTTTGGGATACGGTCGCGGAAGCGCGCGCACAGACCGGCTGTGATGCGAGCGTGATCTACGTGCCGCCCGCCGGTGCGGCGGACGCGATCTGCGAGGCGATCGCCGCCGAGGTCCCGCTCATCGTGTGCATCACCGAGGGCATCCCGGTGCTCGACATGGTGAAGGTGAAGCGCGCGTTGTCCGGTTCAAAGTCGCGCCTGATCGGGCCCAATTGCCCCGGCGTGATGACGGCCGGCGAATGCAAGATCGGCATCATGCCGGGCAACATCTTCAAGCGCGGCAGCGTTGGGATCCTGTCGCGCTCCGGCACACTCACCTACGAGGCGGTGTTCCAGACCACCCGCGAGGGCCTCGGTCAGACCACGGCGGTCGGCATCGGCGGCGATCCGGTCAAGGGCACCGATTTCATCGAAGTGTTGGAAATGTTTCTGGCCGATCCCGAGACCCAGTCGATCGTGATGATCGGCGAGATCGGCGGCAACTCCGAGGAAGACGCCGCCCAGTTTCTCACCGACGAGGCGAAGCGCGGGCGCAAGAAGCCCGTGGTCGGCTTCATCGCTGGACGCACGGCACCGCCTGGCCGTCGCATGGGCCACGCGGGCGCGATCATCGCGGGTGGCAAGGGCGATGCACCCCACAAGGTCGCAGCCATGGAGGCTGCCGGCATCACGGTGTCGCCATCGCCGGCGCGGCTCGGCAAAACACTCGTCGAAGTACTGAAATGATGATTCATATCTTTGCCCTTTTTGCTGACTTTTTGGGCAGTTTCCGGCAAAAAGCCTGGATGAAATGGCCGCAAGAAGGCCCTAAATAAAGCCGACAGCCATATTGCCCGCCGGGGGCGGCTCACTCGGGGCGTCGTTTGGCACGCTTCGGGATTGAGACTTAAGAACCACAGGGCTCAAGCCCCGCCATCCAGGAATTGTCCATGTCCCGCCAAGACGCGAACGCCGCTTTCGCCCGCACCTCGTTTTTGTACGGCGGTAACGCCGACTATCTCGAGCAGCTCTACGCCCGCTATGAGGACAATCCCCAGTCGATCGATGCGCAGTGGCGGGAGTTCTTTGCGAGTCTGAAGGACAGCGCGGCCGACGTGCGCAAGAGCGCGCGCGGGCCGTCGTGGGAGCGGCCCAACTGGCCGCCGCCGGTACGCGGCGACCTCATCTCGGCGTTTGACGGCGATTGGTCCGAGGTCGAGCAAGCGATCGGCGACAAGGTCAAGGCCAAGGCCCACACGAACGGCCTTGAGCTGTCCCAGGCCGACGTGCAGCAGGCGACCCGCGACTCCGTGCGCGCCCTCATGCTGATCCGCGCCTACCGCATCCGCGGCCATTTCCACGCCAACCTCGATCCGCTTGGATTAGAGCCGCCCAAGGACCACGAGGAACTCGACCCGCGCACCTACGGGTTCACCGACGCCGATCTCGACCGCAAAATCTTCATCGACCGCGTGCTCGGGCTCGACTTTGCCACCATCCGCGAAATCGTCGCGATCCTGCAGCGGACCTATTGTCAGACGCTCGGTGTCGAATTCATGCACATCTCAAACGCGGCCCAGAAGGGCTGGCTGCAGGAGCGCATCGAAGGGGCGGATAAAGAGATCAGCTTCACCCGCGAGGGCAAGCGCGCGATCCTCAACAAGCTGGTGGAGGCCGAAGGCTTTGAGAAGTTCTGCGACCTGAAGTTCACCGGGACCAAGCGTTTCGGCCTCGACGGCGGCGAGTCCATGATCCCGGCGCTCGAGCAGATCATCAAACGCGGCGGCGCGCTCGGCGTCAAAGACATCGTGATCGGTATGGCGCATCGCGGCCGCCTCAACGTGCTGGCGCAGGTGATGGGCAAACCGCACCGTGCGATCTTCCACGAGTTCAAGGGCGGCTCGGCCACGCCTGATGCGGTCGAAGGATCGGGCGACGTGAAATATCACCTGGGTGCGTCCTCGGACCGCGAGTTCGACGGCAATCAGGTGCATCTGTCGCTGACCGCCAATCCGTCACACCTCGAAATCGTCAATCCGGTGGTGCTCGGCAAAACGCGCGCCAAGCAGGACCAACATGGCGCCACCGGTTCGGACCGTACCTCGGTGATGCCGCTCCTGATCTCCGGCGACGCCGCATTCGCGGGCCAGGGCGTCATTGCGGAATGTTTTGGGCTGTCCGGCCTGCGCGGCCATCGTACCGGCGGCTCGCTGCACTTCATCGTCAACAATCAGATCGGGTTTACCACCTACCCGCGCTTCTCGCGCTCGTCACCCTACCCGTCCGACGTCGCCAAGATGATCGAAGCGCCGATCTTCCATGCCAATGGCGATGACCCGGAAGCCGTGGTGTTCGCCGCCAAGGTGGCGACCGAGTTCCGTCAGAAGTTCCAGAAGCCGGTCGTGATCGACATGTTCTGCTATCGGCGCTTCGGCCACAACGAGGGCGACGAGCCGTCGTTTACCCAGCCGATGATGTACAAGGCGATCCGCCAGCATCCGACGACGCTCGACATCTACGCCAAACAATTGACCGGCGAGGGCGTGGTGACCGAAGGCGAGGTCGAGAAGATGAAAGCCGATTGGCGCGCGCGGCTCGATGCCGAGGTCGAGGCGAGCCAGGGCTACAAGGCGAACAGCGCCGATTGGCTCGACGGCCGCTGGGCCGGCGTCAAGGTCGCGGAAGTCTCGGATGACCCGCGTCGCGGCCGCACCGGTGTGGCGATCGCGGAGCTGAAGGAGATCGGCGCCAAGATCACGGCCGTGCCGGAAGGCTTCCACGTCCACCGCACCATCCAACGCTTTCTCGACGCGCGCCGCAAATCGATCGAAGAGGGCGCCGGCATCGACTGGTCGACCGCAGAGGCGCTCGCGTTCTGCTCGCTCCTGCTCGACGGCCACCGCGTGCGTCTGTCCGGCCAGGACAGCGAGCGGGGGACGTTCTCGCAACGGCACTCAGTGCTGATCGACCAGGAGAACGAGGCACGTCATACGCCCTTCAATCACCTGAGCGACAAGCAGGCGCGCTACGAGGTGGTGAACTCCATGCTGTCGGAAGAGGCGGTGCTCGGATTCGAGTATGGCTACTCGCTGGCCGAGCCCGATGCCCTGACCCTGTGGGAAGCCCAGTTCGGCGACTTCGCCAACGGGGCGCAGGTACTGTTCGACCAGTTCATCTCATCGGGCGAGCGCAAATGGCTGCGCATGTCAGGGCTCGTGTGCCTGTTGCCGCACGGCTATGAGGGGCAGGGGCCGGAGCATTCCTCGGCCCGCCTGGAGCGCTATCTGCAGATGTGCGCGGAAGACAACATGCAGGTCGCAAACTGCACGACACCGGCCAACTACTTCCACATTCTGCGCCGCCAGCTGCACCGCGAGTTCCGCAAGCCGCTGATCCTGATGACGCCGAAGAGCTTGCTGCGCCACAAACGCGCAGTGTCGCGACTCGACGAAATGGGTCCGGACACGAGCTTCCATCGGTTGCTGTGGGACGACGCACAGCTCCTGCCAAACGAAAAGATCAAGCTCGTTGCCGACGACAAGATCCGCCGCGTGGTGCTGTGCTCCGGCAAGGTCTACTATGATCTATATGAGGAGCGCGAACGGCGCGGCATCGACGACATTTATCTGTTGCGGGTCGAGCAACTTTATCCTTTCCCCACCAAGGCGCTGCTCTTGGAACTCACGCGCTTCAAGACCGCGGAAGTCGTGTGGTGTCAGGAAGAGCCGCGCAATATGGGCGCCTGGCACTTCGCCGAACACTATATCGAGTGGGTGCTCAACCAGATCAATGCCACGCACCGGCGGCCGCGCTACGCGGGTCGTCCGGCATCGGCTGCAACCGCATCAGGGATGATGTCGAAGCACCTCGCGCAGTTCAAGGCGTTCCTCGACGAGGCGCTCAGATAAGATCAAACGGCAGTCGCAAGGGGAGCGAAGCCCATGACCGAAATCCGCGTTCCGACGCTGGGCGAATCCGTGACCGAAGCGACCATCGGCCGCTGGTTCAAGAAGCCGGGCGATGAGGTCAAAGTGGACGAGCCGCTGGTCGAGCTCGAAACCGACAAGGTGACCATCGAGGTTCCAGCCCCGACCGCCGGCGTGCTTGCTGACATTGCTGCCAAGGACGGCGAGACCGTCGCGGTCGGCGCGCTGCTGGGCGAGATTAAGCCGGGCGCCGGCGTACCCACCGCAGCGACCCCGGCTAGAGCAGCGCCGCAACCGCCCAAACCGGCGGCTCCTGTTGCTGCCGCACCCACTGCGCCGCCGGCAACCGCCAAAGCCGCGCCCGCTGACGCCCCGTTGGCGCCATCGGTGCGAAAGATCGCGACCGAAACCGGAATCGATGCGTCGACCGTGCCGGGCAGCGGCAAAGATGGACGCGTGACCAAGGGCGACATGCTGGCCGCGATCGAGCGCGCCGCCGCGCAACCGATGCCGCTGACGCTGCCGGCGGCGGCCGTCCAGGTGCGCGCGCCCTCGCCGGCCGACGATGCGGCGCGGGAAGAGCGCGTGCGCATGACGCGGCTGCGCCAGACGATCGCGCGCCGGCTCAAGGACGCCCAAAACACCGCGGCCATGCTCACGACCTTCAACGAGGTCGACATGACCCACGTGATGGCGCTGCGCGCTCAATACAAGGATTTGTTCGAAAAGAAGCACGGCGTGAAGCTCGGCTTCATGGGCTTCTTCGTACGCGCCTGCGTGCAGGCACTCAAGGAAATCCCGGCCGTCAACGGTGAGATCGATGGCACCGACGTGATCTACAAGAACTACTATCACATCGGCGTCGCGGTCGGCACCGAGAAAGGCCTGGTGGTTCCGGTGGTGCGCGACTGCGATCACAAATCGCTCGCCGAGATCGAAAAAGAGATCGCCGATTTCGGCCGGCGCGCGCGCGACGGCACGCTCAAGCTCGAGGATATGCAGGGCGGCACGTTCACCATCTCCAATGGCGGCGTCTACGGCTCGCTGATGTCGACCCCGATCCTCAACGCGCCGCAGTCCGGCATCCTGGGCATGCACAAGATTCAGGAGCGGCCGATGGTGATCGCCGGCAAGATCGAAGCGCGCCCGATGATGTACCTCGCACTTTCCTACGATCACCGTCTGGTCGACGGCCGCGAGGCGGTGACCTTCCTGGTGCGGGTGAAGGAGGTGCTGGAAGACCCGGCGAGGCTCGTGCTGGATTTGTGAGATCCCATGCCCACCTACGACCTCATCGTCATCGGTACCGGTCCCGGCGGCTATGTGTGCGCGATTCGCGCCGCGCAGCTCGGCATGAAAGTCGCGGTGGTCGAAAAGGACCCGACCTTCGGCGGCACCTGTCTCAACGTCGGCTGCATACCGTCGAAGGGACTCCTCTACGCGTCCGAGCTGTTCGAGGAAGCCGGGCACAAGTTCGGCAAGCTGGGCATCGGCGTGAGCCCACCCAAGCTCGATCTTGCCGCCATGATGAAATTCAAGGACGAAGGCGTTGAGGGCAACGTCAAGGGCGTCGCCTTTCTGTTCAAGAAGAACAAGATCGATGCCTATCAGGGCGTCGGCCGTATCGCGGCGCCCGGCCGAGTCGAGGTCAAGACCGACAACGGCAAAACCGAAACCCTCGAGACCAAAAACATCGTCATCGCCAGCGGCTCCGACGTGGCGCGTCTCAAGGGCATCGAGATCGACGAGAAACGCATCGTGTCGTCGACTGGCGCGCTGATACTCGGCGAGGTGCCGGAGCGCCTGCTGATCGTCGGTGCCGGCGTGATCGGGCTCGAGCTCGGTTCGGTTTGGCGCCGCCTGGGCGCGCAGGTGCATGTGATCGAGTTCCTGGATCGCATTCTGCCAGGTATGGATAACGAGGTCGCCCGGCAGTTCCAACGCATCCTCGAAAAACAGGGCATGACGTTCCGGCTTGCGTCGAAAGTGACTGCGGTCGACGGTTCCGGCACCAAACTGAAGGTGAAAGTCGAGCCGTCGGCGGGCGGCGCTGCCGACACGCTCGAAGCCGATGTCGTGCTGGTTGCGATCGGCCGCGTGCCATATGTCGACGGCCTTGGGCTGAAGGAGGCGGGCGTTGCACTCGACAACCGCGGCCGCGTGAACGTCGACCGCCGCTACGCAACCAACGTGCCCGGCATCTACGCCATCGGCGACGCGATCGCAGGACCGATGCTCGCCCACAAGGCGGAAGACGAAGGTATCGCGGCCGCTGAAATCATCGCCGGACAAGCGGGTCACGTGAACTACGATGTCATCCCGAACGTGATCTACACCTATCCGGAGGTCGCCAGCGTCGGCAAGACCGAGGAAGAGCTGCGGGCGGCCGGCATCACCTACAACGTGGGCAAATTCCCCTTCACCGCCAATGGGCGCGCAAAGGCCAACATGCAGACCGAAGGCTTCGTCAAGATTCTCGCCGATGCCAAGACCGATCGCGTGCTGGGCGTGCACATCATCGGTGCCGACGCCGGTAACATGATCGCGGAGGCTGCGGTCGCCATGGAGTTCGGAGCCGCGTCCGAGGATATCGCCCGCACCTGCCACCCGCACCCGACCTTCACGGAAGCCGTGAAGGAGGCCGCGCTTGCGGTAGCCAAGCGCGCCATCCATATGTAGGGAGAGGGAATGGTGGCCCAAGGGAGCACCACGATGCGCAAAATTTTGCGCCCGGTTCTGGTGTTTCTCGCGATTGTCTTTCTGTTCGAAGCGTGGCTGTGGGATCGGCTCGAGCCGATCGTCGCCCGCATCGTGGCGATCATTCCGTTTGCTCGCCTCAAGGCCGTGATGGCGCGCTGGATCGATGCGTTGCCGCCGACCGGCACGTTGATCCTGCTGGCGATGCCGGCGGCAGCGATTTTGCCGCTGAAGATGTTCGCGCTCTGGCTGATGGCCAAAGGTGCCTGGGGCCAGGCGGTGGGTGTCTTCGTTTTCGCCAAGGTGGCGGCGATCGGAACGACGGCGTTCGTGTTCGACGTGGGTCGCGACAAGCTACTGCAGCTCGATTGGTTCCGTACCTTTTATGATTACGTCATATGGCTGCGGCAACGGGCGCGCGCACTGGTCGATCCGATCGCGCGCAGGATCAAACATCGATTGCGCATTCTCGGTCCGACCCGCGCCCCGCGGGCATTTCGACTGCTGCAGCGAATCAGGCGCCGCATGCACCTGCCACCGCCGCTGCAACAGGAAGGCATGTAAGCGCCGCGTGATGGGTCGCCTCACCCAGCAAATGATGCAGAAAGTCGGGAGCAAATAAACCGAGCCCCATGAACCCCAACCCACCTACACCAACCAAGCCTGCAATCCATCCGAGCGCCATGATGCCGGTGATGATCGTCGCCGATGCCAGCACGATTGCGATCTGGAATGCCGCCGACGCGAACTCATAGTTGTGATAGCGCGCCAAGGCCGTGTCGCGCACATGCTCGGCTTCCTTGGCGCGCGCCGATAACTCGGCCGTACCTTCGTGGGTCTCGGGTTCCGACCGGTAGCGCGCCGCGGTCTTCTGCCAATCGTCGATCTGCTTGAGCATCGCGGCTTTCGACGCGTCGTTGCTCGCGCTCTCCACTTGGAGCTTCATCGCCTCGGCCGCGGTGAGCACGACGGTGCGACGAATCGTCTTGGCCTGGAAGAACGCCCACAGGTTCGACGCTTCGACATTGCCACTGATCCCTTCGGTCTGCGCGCTCTTGCCCAGCGTCTCCGAGAACGCCAGGAACAGCGCCAGCACCGCGATCAGGAGCGCGATCTGCTTGTTGTGTGCGGCCGCATGCTCGACGTGCTCGGCATGCTCCATCTGCTCGTGTGCACTCATGACCCCCTCATCATTGCGCCGATCCGACAACGTACGATCGAACAGCCGACGCGCAGGCGCAAGGGGGTGACGATCAACCGCGCGGATGCGCGCTGCGGTAGACTTCGATCAGGCGTTCGGAATCAACCCCGGTATAGATTTGCGTGGTCGACAGTGATGCGTGGCCCAGCAGTTCCTGAATGGCACGCAGATCGCCGCCGCGCCCGAGCAGATGGGTAGCGAACGAATGCCGCAGTGCATGCGGGGTGGCGCTGTCCGGCAATCCAAGCGCTCCACGCAGGCGGGCCATCGCCAGTTGCACGATCCGCGGCGACAGCGGGCCGCCCTTGGCGCCGAGGAACAGCGCGCCGCTCGGCGACAAATCATAAGGGCAGCGTGCGATGTAGGTGTTGATCAGCTCCAAAACCTGCGGCAGCACCGGGACCATGCGGGTTTTATTGCCCTTGCCGGTAACAACCAGGACATCACCGGGCGAGAGGTCGATGCGACGCAGCCCCAGTGCCTCGGAGATGCGCAACCCTGACCCGTAGAGGAGGGCCAATACCGCCGCGTCACGCGCCAGGATCCAGGGCTCGCGCTCCTCGCCGACACGCAGGTCGGGATCGCTCAAACGCCTGGCCGCCGCGACGGCCAGCGGCTTGGGCAAAGTCCGCGCGACCTTAGGGGCGCGCACAGCCGCAATAGCACCGACCTTGCCCTTGCCGCGGCGTTCCAGAAAGCGCGCGAACGACCGCACCCCGGCCAGCGTGCGCATGAGCGAGCGGCCGGCGATACCCGCGGCGCGCCGCGCCGCCATGAACGCGCGTACGTCCTGGGGCGCCAATCCGGCAAGGCGCGTCAAGGTTACGCGCGCGCCAAAATGCTTGGACATGAAGCGAAGAAATTGATCGGCGTCGCGCCCATAGGCTTCGCAGGTCTTTGGCGACATGCGTCGTTCGGCCGACAAATGATCGATCCAGTGACCAAGCTCGCCGACAACGTCCGGTGCCATGTATGACAGATCGTCGGCCCTTGCCATGTGATCGATCCGGAAATTGCGGGAACCGATAATCCCACCCCACCCTTGCGGCTTTGTTAAAATGCGATTCTATCAGAGGTTCGCATGGGCAAGCGTATTGTCGAGGTTCTGGTTCCACTGGCCCTCGATCACACCTACTCTTACCGCGTGCCGGACGGTCTTGCGCTCGAACCCGGTGACCTTGTCGGCGTGCCGCTCGGGGCCAGCGAAACCCTGGGCGTGGTGTGGGCCAAAGACCCGGTGATCAACCCGCGCCTCGACAACCGGCTCAAGGATGTCGACGAAAAGCTCGACTACCCTCCACTCAAGCCGGAACTGCGCAAATTCGTCGATTGGGTCGCCGACTACACGCTGAGCTCACGCGGCATGGTGCTGCGCATGTGTCTGCGCATGGGGACTCGGCTCGGGCCCGAGCGCGTGCGCATCGGGGTCAGGCTGGCGGGTCCGCCACCGCGGCGCATGACGGCCGCGCGCGAACGCGTCCTCGCCCTACTGGCCGACGGACTGGCGCGTCAAAAAGGCGAAGCCGCCGAAGAGGCCAGTGTCGGTGTCGGCGTGATCGATGCGCTCGTCGATGAAGGAACGCTTGAAGCGCTGCCGCTGCCGGCGGCGCCGGTCGCACGCGCACCGAACCCGTCCCATCTGACACCCGATTTGACTGATGCCCAGCGCGCCGCCGCCGAGGCGCTGCGTGCGAGTGTCGCGCGCGGCGGTTTCTCGGTCACGCTGATCGATGGGGTGACCGGCTCCGGCAAGACCGAAGTCTATTTCGAAGCGGCAGCGGACAACATGCGCCAGGGCCGGCAGACCCTGATCCTGATGCCGGAGATCGCCCTCACCGGACAATTCCTTGATCGCTTCGCCGAACGCTTCGGGGTGCGGCCGGCCGAATGGCATTCTGAACTCTCGCCGCGCAAGCGCGCCCGTACCTGGGCCGCCGTCGCCGCCGGCGAGGTGAGTGTCGTCGCCGGCGCGCGCTCGGCGCTGTTTCTGCCTTATGCGGACCTCGGCCTGATCGTGGTCGATGAGGAACACGACTCCGCCTACAAGCAGGAGGACGGGGTGCGTTATCACGCGCGCGACATGGCGGTGGTGCGCGCGCGCATCGCCGATATCCCGATCGTGCTCGCGTCCGCGACGCCGTCGATCGAGACCGAGGTGAACGCCCGGCGCGGCCGCTATCACCGGCTCGCCTTGCCGGAGCGGTTCGGCGGACAACATTTGCCCGCGATCGAGGCGATCGATCTCAGGCGCGAAGGCCCACCGCGCGGGCGTTACATCGCACCCCGGCTAGCGGAGGATGTGCGGCTTGCGCTCGAGCGCAACGAGCAGGCGCTGTTGTTTCTCAACCGCCGCGGCTACGCGCCGCTCACCCTCTGTCGCGCGTGCGGCTACCGGTTTGCATGCCCGAACTGCGACGCCTGGCTGGTCGATCACCGATTCCGGCGCCGGCTCGTCTGCCATCACTGCGGTTTTGCCATGCCGACGCCGGACGCCTGTCCGCATTGCGCGGCGACCCAGTCGTTCGTTGCCTGCGGCCCTGGAATCGAGCGGATCGAGGAAGAGGTGGCGTCACTATTTGCCGGCGCCCGCGTTCTCGTGCTCTCGAGCGATCTCGTGGCGACGATCGAGCGCATGCGCGAAGAACTCAAAGCGGTCGCCGATGGCCACGTGGACATCGTCATCGGCACCCAGATCGTTGCCAAGGGGCACCATTTTCCAAAGCTCAATCTGGTCGGGATCGTCGATGCCGACCTCGGTCTCGCCAATGGCGACCCGCGGGCGGCGGAGCGCACGTTCCAGCTGCTGCATCAAGTCGCTGGACGCGCCGGACGGGCGGAAGGCCGCGGCCACGGCCTGCTGCAGACGCATCAACCCGACCATCCGGTGATGCGGGCGCTGGTCGCGCAGGATCGCGAAGCCTTCTACGCCGCCGAGATCGCGGCCCGCGAGCGTGCCGGCTATCCACCGTTTGGGCGGCTTGCCAGCCTCGTGATTTCGGCCGGCGATCGTCACGCGGCGGAAGCGTTTGCACGCAAGCTCGTGACGGCGGCCCCGCACACGGACACGGTGCGCATTCTGGGCCCAGCGGAAGCGCCGCTGGCGGTCGTGCGCGGGCGTTACCGGTTCCGCATCCTCATGAAGTCGGCGCGCGCCTTCGACCTCTCGGCCTACCTGCGCGGCTGGCTCGCCCACGCACCGAAGCCGAGGGGCAACCTAAAGCTTGAGGTCGACATCGATCCGCAAAGTTTCGTGTAAACTTCACGCCCGATCGGGCGTGACGCGCCCGGCCTGCGGCTGCAGCATGACGCACGCGGACGCAAGAAAGATCAGCACATAACCGACGATGTCGGGAAGGGTCGGCCGTTCCCCAATAATAATCGCCGACGATATAACGCCGATTACAGGCGCGCTCAGCACACCGAGCGAGGCCGTCATCGCGGGTACCATTTGAACCACGTTGTACCAGAGGAAATACGCCAACCCGGTCCCGAACAGCCCGCTGATCACGAGGCCTATCAGAGCCTCATGGCGGGCGTTGAACAGATGTACCGAATCCTGAAACAGTGGAATGCACGTGCCCAGCACGACGATTCCGATGAGCCCTTGCCAGAGCGCCAACGCGACCGGATCGATCGCAATCTCAGACCATTTCATGTAGATGGTGCCCGCTGCCCAGCCGATGGCCCCGCCGAGCGCAAGCACGATCCCGATCGGCACGCCGTTGAGGGCGAGGGGATAAATCAAAACCGCCATCCCGATACAGCAAAGCCCGAGCGCAAGAGCGCCGGTCCGGGTGAAGCGCTCACCGAGGATGACGCGCGCCATCAGGCTTGCCCAGATCGGCATGGTGTAGACGAGCATCGCGACCCGCCCTGTCGTCGCATAGAGCTGCGCGAACACCGTGCACATGCTGAACAAGACGATATTGAACAGGCAGATGACGAAGACGTGCACCCAATCAAATCGGCGTTTGATGCGCAGGTCGTTGCCCCACAGCCTGGCCAGCACATACAAGGCCGCCGTGCCGACAGCGAGGCTTCCCGACCGCATGCTGAACGGCGGGATGTCGCTCAGCGCAATCTTCATCGCTGGCCAGGTGAGCCCCCAGGCAAAGCTCAGGGCCACGAGCATGAGCCTGGCCTTGAGATCTGGCGATCCGCGTTGCACGCGTCACCTGTTTGGATTGTTGTGGCGGCAGCCGCTAGCGCCGCAGGATCGCAAAACCGAACTCACGGCCCATCTTCTGCGCGATCGCAAGCTTGATCCACACCATGGCCATCGGTTCGAGATAACGGCTCATGGTCAATGGCCCGGCGTCAACCGCGTCAAACCCCAGATCGGCAGCGAGCGCCAGCACGATTTTCTTCGCCTCGCCATCGTCGCCCGCGACCATCATGGCAAGCCTGCCGCCCGCATAGCGGCTGTCGGCCATGTTGTTGAACCCAGTGGTATTGAACGCTTTGATCACGCGAGCACCGCTCGCGAGGCGTGCGACCGTTTCACCCGCCGAATCGTTGTGCCCAACCGCGAGCGCGAAGTCGGGCGTCAGCGGATTGGTGGCGTCGATCACGATCTTGCCGGTCAAAGGCCCCAGGGCCTTGATACTCGGGCCCACCGCCTGCCAAGGCACGGTGAGCGCGATCACGTCGCCTGCGGTCGCCGCGCCAGCGCTCGAAGTGACCGATGCGCCCGATTGCTTGAGCGCGGCAAGCTCGGGCTTTCCGGGGTCGCGCACCCCGAACGTCACCTTGTGCCCGGCGCGAAGCCAACCGCCTCCCAGCGCGCGACCGACATTGCCGGCGCCCACGATCACGATGTTCATTTTGTACCCTCGGTGGACACGAGGCAGTTATCACAGGGATGAGCGCTGGTGGGAAATGAGGCGCCGGATGACCGCTGTGCGCCCTGCGCGTAGCTCAGCGGCGTTGGCCAACTCGTTCGACACTCCACGGCCTCCGCGTTTGTTGCACCGCCGTTGATCGTGTGTTAGCAAACCGCGCGATTTTGCTGGGCTCGGGGGCCTTAGCGATGCCCTCGGGATCGCACAATTCCCTTGCTGATCAAGGGTTTGAAGCTGGTCGCCATAACCAGGCCGCGCCTGGGAATCTGGCCCTGAGAGACGACGCGCGATGGCAGGCGAAGGATCGATCGTTTCCGGAATGGCGGGTCGTTATGCCACGGCACTTTTCGAGCTCGCGCTCGAGGCCGGATCCATCGACCAGATCAGGGGCGAACTCGACGCCTTTGACGCCTTGGCTGCCAGCAACCCCGATCTCACGCGGCTGATCCGCAGTCCGGTCTTCGGCGCCGAAGAGCAGACCAAGGCGCTCGCAGCCGTGCTCGATCGGGCCGGCATTACCGGGCTTGCCGCACAGTTCCTCAAAGTGGTGGCCGCCAATCGGCGGCTGTTCGCCGTACGCCAGATCATCCAGGGGTTTCGCGCGTTGGTCGCCAACCACAAGGGCGAAGTCACCGCGCAGGTCACGGTTGCGGAACGGCTCAACGACGCACGCCTTGCCGAGATCAGGGACACGCTGGCGACGGTAACCGGCAAAGACGTGCACGTAGACTTGCATGTTGATCCCACGATCATCGGCGGCCTGATCGTCAAGCTCGGCAGCCGCATGGTCGACAGTTCTTTGCGTACCAAGCTCAATGCGATCAAGCACGCGATGAAAGAGGCAGGCTGATGGACATCCGCGCCGCGGAAATCTCTGCGATCCTCAAAGAGCAGATCAAGAATTTCGGCCAGGAGGCCGAGGTCTCGGAGGTCGGCCAGGTGCTTTCCGTCGGCGACGGCATTGCCCGCGTCTACGGCCTCGACAACGTGCAGTCCGGCGAGATGGTCGAATTCGAGAACGGCGTGCGCGGCATGGCGCTCAACCTCGAGAGCGACAATGTCGGCATCGTGATCTTCGGCGCCGACCGCGAGATCAAGGAAGGCCAGACCGTCAAGCGCACCCGCGCGATCGTCGATGCTCCGGTGGGCAAAGCGCTGCTCGGCCGCGTGGTCGATGCACTCGGCAATCCGATCGACGGCAAGGGCCCGATTGCAGCAACCGAACGACGCCGGGTCGACGTGAAGGCGCCCGGTATCATTCCACGGAAATCAGTGCACGAGCCGATGGCGACCGGCCTCAAGGCGATCGATGCGCTGATCCCGATCGGGCGTGGCCAGCGCGAACTGATCATCGGCGATCGCCAGACCGGTAAGACCGCCATCGCGCTCGACACCATCCTCAACCAGAAACCGCTCAACGCCTCCGGCGACGAGAAGATCAAGCTTTATTGCGTCTATGTGGCGATCGGACAGAAGCGCTCGACCGTCGCGCAGTTCGTCAAAGTGCTGGAGGAACACGGCGCGCTCGACTACTCGATCATCGTCGCGGCCACCGCCTCCGATCCGGCGCCCATGCAGTACTTGGCGCCATTTGCGGGCTGCACCATGGGCGAATACTTCCGCGACAACGGCATGCACGCGGTGATCATCTACGACGACCTCTCAAAGCAGGCCGTCGCCTACCGGCAGATGTCGCTCCTGCTGCGCCGGCCGCCGGGACGCGAAGCCTATCCGGGCGACGTTTTCTATTTGCATTCGCGCCTGCTCGAACGCGCCGCCAAGATGAACGACGCCCATGGCAACGGTTCGCTGACTGCGCTGCCGGTGATCGAAACCCAGGCCAACGACGTCTCGGCCTACATTCCGACCAACGTGATCTCGATCACGGACGGACAAATCTTCTTGGAAACCGACCTGTTCTATCAGGGCATCCGGCCCGCCGTGAACGTCGGCCTGTCGGTGTCGCGCGTCGGCTCGTCGGCGCAGACCAAGGCGATGAAGAAAGTCGCCGGCCGGATCAAGGGCGAGCTCGCGCAATACCGCGAAATGGCAGCGTTTGCGCAATTCGGCTCCGATCTCGACGCGACGACCCAGCGGTTGCTCAACCGCGGCTCGCGGCTCACCGAGCTGCTCAAACAGCCGCAGTTCTCCCCGCTGAACATGGAAGAGCAGGTGATCGTCATCTATGCGGGCGTCAACGGCTATCTGGATCGGTTCCCGGTCGACCGCGTGCGCGCATTCGAAACCGGACTGCTGCACCTGATGCATTCCAAGCACGCCGAGATTCTCGACACCATCCGTGACACCCGCGATCTCGATGACGCCGCTGCCGGAAAGCTCAAGGCGGTAGTCGACGAATATGCGAAGACGTTCGCGTGACCTGGGTGCAGCCGCCATCGAGGACTGATCGTCCATGCCCAGCCTGAAGGACATGCGGGTGCGCATCGCCGCCACCAAGGCGACGCAGAAAATCACCAAGGCCATGCAGATGGTGGCAGCGTCCAAGCTGCGGCGTGCGCAGAGCGCGGCCGAGGCGGGGCGACCTTACGCAGAGCGCATGGGGCGGGTGCTCGGCAAAATCGCCGGGTCCGTATCTGACATTTCGGCCGCGCCCAAGCTGCTGGCCGGAACCGGTAGCGACAATGTACACCTGCTGCTGGTGTGCACCGGCGAGCGCGGTCTGTGCGGACCGTTCAATTCGGCCATCGTGCGGCTTGCGCGCGAACGCGCCAATACGTTGAGCGGCCAGGGCAAGGACGTGAAGTTTTTCTGCGTCGGCCGCAAGGGCTATGACCAGATCAAACGCAACTTCGAGAAGCAGATCATCGAGACCGTCGAACTGCGCTCGGTCCGACAGATCGGCTTTTCCAACGCCGAGGCCATCGCGAAGCGCCTGATCGCGCTCTACCAGGAAGGCGCATTCGACGTCTGCACGCTGTTCTATTCCCGCTTCAGATCAGTGATCGCGCAGGTACCGACCGCTCAGCAGATCATTCCGGCGCTTGTTCCCGAACAGGACGCGAACGGCGCAGGCCCCGCTTACGAATTCGAGCCGGAGCAGGATGATCTTCTGGACGAGCTGTTACCGCGCAACATCGCGGTGCAAATCTTCAGAGCGTTGCTCGAAAACAATGCCTCGTTCTACGGCGCACAGATGAGCGCCATGGACAACGCGACCCGCAACGCCGGTGACATGATCCGCAAGCAGACGCTTGCCTACAATCGCACCCGCCAGGCGATGATCACTAAAGAGCTGATCGAGATCATTTCGGGCGCCGAGGCGCTCTGAGCAGAATTCCGAACGAGGGACCCAATGGCCAACGAAACTGGACGGATTACGCAGGTCATCGGCGCGGTGGTCGATGTGCAGTTCGAAGGTCACCTGCCGGCGATTTTGAACGCGATCGAGACCAAGAACCAAGGCCAGCGACTGGTGCTGGAGGTCGCACAGCACCTCGGCGAATCGACTGTACGAACCGTCGCCATGGATACGACCGAGGGTCTCGTGCGTGGCCAGGAGGTCGTCGATACCGGCCAGCCGATCACCGTGCCGGTCGGCGACGCGACGCTCGGGCGCATCATCAACGTCATCGGCGAGCCGGTCGACGAAGCCGGTCCGGTTCAAGCGACCGAGCGGCGCGCCATTCACCAACCGACGCCGGCCTATACGGATCAATCAACCGAGGCCCAGGTCCTGGTGACCGGAATCAAGGTCGTCGATCTGCTGGCACCCTATGCCCGCGGCGGCAAGGTCGGCCTGTTCGGCGGCGCCGGCGTCGGCAAGACGGTCATCATCCAGGAGCTGATCAACAACATCGCCAAAGCCCACGGCGGTTATTCGGTGTTCGCCGGCGTCGGTGAGCGCACCCGCGAGGGCAACGATCTCTATCATGAGATGATCGAGTCCAACGTCAACAAGGACCCGAAGAAGAACAATGGCTCGGCCGCCGGTTCGAAGTGCGCGCTGGTGTACGGCCAGATGAATGAACCGCCAGGCGCGCGCGCGCGCGTCGGCCTTTCCGGGCTCACGGTCGCTGAGTATTTCCGCGACCAGGGCCAGGACGTGCTGTTCTTCGTCGACAACATCTTCCGCTTCACCCAGGCTGGCTCGGAAGTATCGGCGCTGCTGGGCCGCATTCCGTCGGCAGTCGGTTATCAGCCGACGCTCGCCACCGACATGGGCGCCCTGCAGGAGCGCATCACGACGACTCAGAAGGGCTCAGTCACGTCGGTACAGGCAATCTATGTGCCGGCCGACGATCTCACCGACCCGGCGCCGGCCACCTCGTTCGCCCACCTCGATGCGACCACCGTGCTGTCGCGCTCGATTGCCGAAAAGGGCATTTATCCGGCGGTCGATCCGCTCGACTCAACGTCGCGCATGCTCGACCCGCGCGTCGTCGGCGAAGAGCATTACAACGTGGCGCGCCAGGTGCAGGCAATTCTGCAACGATACAAGGCACTGCAGGACATCATCGCCATCCTTGGCATGGACGAACTGTCGGAAGAAGACAAGGTGACCGTCGCGCGCGCGCGCAAGATCGAGCGCTTCCTCAGTCAGCCGTTCCATGTCGCCGAAGTCTTCACCGGCGCCAAAGGCGTGTTCGTCGACGTTGCGGACACGATCCGCGGCTTCCAGGGCCTTTGCGAAGGCAAATACGATTACCTGCCGGAAGCCGCCTTCTACATGGTCGGCACCATCGAGGGCGCGGTCGAGAAGGGCAAACGCCTGGCGGCCGAGGCCGCGTAAGCGCAACACGCAAGCGCCCGACCAAGAAACGAGCTCACGGATGGCTACCTTCCACTTCGACCTGGTTGCGCCGGATAAGCTGCTGTTTTCTGGTGATGTCGATCAGGTAGACCTTCCGGGGGTCGAAGGCGATTTCGGCGTCCTGGCCGACCACGCGCCGATGATTGTGCTCCTGCGTCCCGGTGTCCTGGCCGTCATGGTCGCAGGCGAAACGCAACGCATTGTGATCTTCGGCGGCTTCGCGGAAATCTCGCCGCAGGGCCTCACCGTGCTCGCGGATTACGCGGCCGCGGTCGCAGACTTGGATCCAACCGCGCTCGCAGCGCGCATTACCGAGATCGAAGATTTGATCAAGCACACCGAGCCTGGCGCATTACACGATCGCGAAGTCGAACGACTGGATCATTTCAAGGCAATCGACGCGCTGCGCTAGCGCATGTCCCGGAAAAGTGGATGCCGGTTTTCCGATAAGGACATGCGCAAAAGAAGATTCTAGAGCGCATCCCATTCCTTGCCATCGGGATGCGCTCTAGATCCCACGCGAGCATCACTTGGCAAACTTGCCAATTTCCCGGGCCACCAGCTCGTAGACCTTGCGCTTGAACGGCACGACGAGATTGGGCAGGTTCGCCATCGGCTCCCAACGCCATTCGACGAATTCCGGCTCATGCCCTCCCGCCGGATTCACAATGTCGATCTCGCTCTCCCTGCCGACAAACCGAAGCACATACCATTTCTGTTTCTGTCCGCGGTAACGACCCTTCCATGCCCGCCCGACGATCTCGCGAGGAATGTCGTAATAGAGCCAGTCCTTGATCTCGCCGAGTTTTTCGACCGAGCGGATGTTGGTCTCCTCATGAAGCTCGCGTAGCGCCGCCGGGTAGGGATCTTCGCCTTCATCGATCCCGCCTTGCGGCATCTGCCAGGCATGGGTCTCATCGATGTGCTCAGGCCCTTCGACACGGCGGCCGATGAAGACCAGCCCCTCCCGGTTGAGCACCGCTGTTCCGGCGCACGGCCGATACGGGAGATCCTCGAAACGTGCCATCTAGGCTCCGTCACCACCAGCGCGCAGGCGTGCGCGTGATGCTCCGCTCGTGCTCGCCGCAAACAGGAAGGGCGGCCATGGCCGCCCTTCCTTTCAAACCAACGCCGAACCGCTGGCTTAGTTCGGAACCGCTGACGTCTTTGCGCTGGGCGGGAACGCCGAGTTGACCATGGTGCCACGCAGGAGGTTGAAAGCCGCGTTCAACGCCTTGTCGTCCTTGGCGTCGGTCGGAATGTAGGACTGCGAGCCCCCCTGTTCCTCGCCTTCCGCCGCCTTGAGATGGCCACGCAACGAGGACTCGCCCTTGGTCTCGCCAGACGCGCGCGCCTTTACCTCTTCGGGCACCTCCTGCAGCACCTCGATGTCGGGCACGATGCCCTTGGCCTGGATCGAGCGGCCCGCCGGCGTGTAGTAGCGCGCCGTGGTCAGCCGCAGCGCGCCATTGCCGGGCCCGAGCGGGATGATCGTCTGCACCGAACCCTTGCCGAACGAGCGCGTGCCCACGAGGGTTGCGCGCTTGTGGTCCTGCAGGGCGCCGGCGACGATCTCCGAGGCCGAGGCCGAGCCGCCGTTGATCAGCACGATCACCGGCTTGCCTTTGACGAGGTCGCCAGGCCGTGCGTTGAAGCGTTGTGTCTCCTCTGGATCGCGGCCACGCGTGGAAACGATTTCGCCGCGTTCCAGGAACGCATCCGACACCGAGATTGCCTGGTCGAGCAGGCCGCCCGGATTGTTGCGCAAGTCGAGCACGAAGCCCTTGAGCTTCTCGGCCGGGACCTGATCGGTGATGTCCTTGATCGCCTTCTTCAGGCCGTCGGTTGTCTGATCGTTGAACTGAGTGATGCGGATATAGCCGATGTCATCCTCGACCTTCGAGCGCACCGACCGTACGCGAATGATGTCGCGCACGATCGAGATCTCGAGCGGCTTGTCGGCGCCCTTGCGCATGACCTTGAGGTTGATCTTGGTGTTGACCGGCCCGCGCATCTTTTCGACCGCCTGGTTGAGGGTCAGCCCCTGCACGGCCTCATCATCGAGATGGGTGATGATGTCGCCAGCGCGGATGCCCGCCTTGGCGGCGGGCGTGTCGTCGATCGGCGCCACCACCTTGACCAGCCCGTCCTCCATGGTGACCTCGATCCCCAACCCACCAAACTCGCCTCGGGTTTGGATCTGCATGTCGCGGAAGTTCTTGGGATCGAGGTAGCTCGAGTGCGGATCGAGCCCATTGAGCATGCCGTTGACCGCAGCCTCGATCAGCTTCGAATTGTCTGGCTTCTCGACGTAGTGCGAGCGGACGCGCTCGAAAATATCGCCAAACAGATTGAGTTGCCGATACGTGTCGGCAGCAGCTGCGCGTGCGCTTGCCCCGATCCATGCGGGCGGCTGGGTAACCAGAGCGGTGAGCCCGGCGCCGACGGCCGCACCAAGGAGAACCAAAGACGTTTTGCGCATCATCCGCGACCTTTTCGTTTGTCGTTTTTCGCCCACCACTGCGACGGGACCAATCGGCATCCCGTCATTTCAACCTTGCTACGGGGCGCCGGCCGGCCGGAGCCCGTTACCACAACCCGGCCCCGCCCCCCATTTCGGCCGCGAGTTTCCCCGCTGGGGCAAACTGACCAGCGCCGACCGAGATTCGATCGGCGCCAGCGCAACGGCATGATACCCGCCGCCACCATGAGGGATCAAGAGTTGGCCTCGCGAACGGCGAGAGGCCCGGCCTGTCCAGCGGCAGCGCCGCGCGACCGCCGCACCCTTGCGGCGGTGATCCGCGTTTTTCCGGTACACGGGCATTCGACCTCCCTGACCGCGCTTATTGGCGGTGCCCGTCATCGCTGCGCTTAATTCGGAACCACCGACGCCTTCGCGTTGGGTGGGAACGCCGAGTTGACCCTGGTGCCGCGCAGGAGATCGAAGGCCGCATTCATCGCCTTGTCATCCTTGGCGTCGGTTGGGACATAAGACTGCGAGCCCGCCTGCTCCTCGCCTTCCGCCGGTTTGAGGTGCCTTGGCAGCGATGACTCGCCCTTGGTCTCGGCGGACGCTTGCGCCTTCACCTCTTCGGGCACCTCCTGCAGCACCTCGATGTCGGGCACGATGCCCTTGGCCTGGATCGAGCGGCCCGCCGGCGTGTAGTAGCGCGCCGTGGTCAGCCGCAGCGCGCCATTGCTGGGCCCGAGCGGGATGATCGTCTGCACCGAACCCTTGCCGAACGAGCGCGTGCCCACGAGGGTTGCGCGCTTGTGGTCCTGCAGGGCGCCGGCGACGATCTCCGAGGCCGAGGCCGAGCCGCCGTTGATCAGCACGATCACCGGCTTGCCTTTGACGAGGTCGCCGGGCCGTGCGTTGAAGCGTTGTGTCTCCTCTGCATCGCGGCCACGCGTGGAAACGATTTCGCCGCGCTCCAGGAACGCATCCGAAACCGAGATTGCCTGGTCGAGCAGACCGCCCGGATTGTTGCGCAAGTCGAGCACGAAGCCCTTGAGCTTCTCGGCCGGGACCTGATCGGTGATGTCCTTGATCGCCTTCTTCAGGCCGTCAGTCGTCTGCTCGGTGAACTGGGTGATGCGAATGACACCGACATCGTCCTCGACCTTTGAGCGCACCGACCGCACGCGAATGATGTCGCGCACGATCGAAATCTCGAGCGGCTTGACGGCGCCCTTGCGCATCACCCTGAGGTCGAGCTTGGTGTTGGGATCGCCACGCATCTTCTCAACCGCCTGGTTGAGAGTCAGCCCTTGCACGGCTTCGCCATTCAGGTGGGTGATAATATCGCCGGCGCGGATGCCGGCTTTGGCGGCGGGCGTGTCGTCGATCGGCGCCACCACTTTGACCAGGCCGTCCTCCATGGTGACTTCGAGGCCGAGGCCACCGAACTTCCCTTCCACAACAATTTTCCGCATGTCGTCCAGGTTCTTGGGATCGAGGTAGCTCGAGTGCGGATCGAGCCCATTGAGCATGCCGTTGATGGCGCCTTCGACCAACTTGGTTTCGTCTGGCTTCTCGACGTAATGCGAGCGGACACGCTCGAAAATGTCGCCAAAAAGATTGAGCTGCCGGTACGTGTCGCCGGCGGCGGCGGCACTTGCGCTGGTCCCGATCCAGGACGGCGGCTGGGCTACGAGTGCGGTGAGCCCGGCACCGGCGGCCGCGCCCAGGAGAACCAAAACCGTTTTGCGCATCATCCGCGAACCTTTTCGTTGTCGTCTGTCGCCCACCATGGACCGGGATCAATCGGTGTTCCGTCTTTCCTAAACTCGACATAAAGCGCCGCGGGACCGGAACCGGCCGCCACGGTGGACGCCGTCTGGGCGCCGCTTCCCATCACGGCCACGGGTTCCCCGGTCAGCACGAATTGGCCGACATCGACGGAGATTCGCTCCATGCCCGCCACCAGCACGTGATACCCGCCACCGGCGTTCAAGATCAAAAGCTGGCCGTAGGAACGGTACGGTGCCGCATAGACCACCCACCCATCGCAGGGCGCCGTCACCTGGGCGCCCGGGCGCGTCATGATGGTGATCCCCTTTTCGGTGCCGCCAATTGCATCGGGAGCGCCAAAGCCCTTGGTTTTCACGCCATTGACGGGCAACGGCAGGAGCCCCTTGGCGGACGCGAAAGCGACCGCCGGACCGAGGCCGTTGGGACCCGCGGCGCTCGGGCGATTGTCCTGGGGCCGCGGCGCGGACCGCGCTGCCCGTGTCGTTGCATCCTCGAGCTTGTTGACGAGGTCCTTGAGGTTGTCGATCTGCCGGCCAAGCTGGGCCGCGCGCTGGCGTTCGGCATCGAGCGCCGCTCCGGCTTCGGCCTGGCGTTTCTGGCGCTCCGCGACCAGCGCAGCCATGCGCAACCGCTCCTGCGACAGCGCCGCAAGATCCCCGTTGAGCTTTTCACGTTCCGCGGAGATTTCGCCGCGCACACGCACCAGGTTGGTCAGATCCGCCGTGAGGGCTTCGACCTCGTTGCGCATGTCGGGCAGCACTGCGCCAAGCAGCATCGCGGTACGCACGGATTCGAGCGCATCCTCGGGGCGGATCAGAATCGCGGGCGGCGGCCTGCGCCCCATCCGCTGCAGCGCCGCCAGCACTTCGGCGATGACCGCGCGCCGGCCGTCGAGCGAGGCATGCAGCTTGCGCTCGCCGACATCGAGCGATCGTAGCCGCGCTTCGGTTCCGGCAATGCGCTCTTCCACCAGGCGGACACGACCAGCGGTCTCGATCAGCGACGCATTGAGTTTGCGCCGATCTTCACCAATGGCATCGATTTCGCGCTGTAGCCTTTCGGTGGTTTCGGCAGACCGCTTTTGCTGGCTCCGCAACGCATCGAGCTCCTGGGTGCGTTGCTTGATCGTGTCGGCTGGCGAAGCGCCATCCACCGCCTGCGCCTGTACAAACGAGGGCAGACCCATATTCAGCGCCACGAAGCCAGCGGCAACCACGGCTCGACCGGGCGGGCGGTGCAACGTCAGGATCATGCCCAATATGCGAATTGTGCTGCGGAAAATGATGCCAAGGCTCACCGAGCGCCGCGCCCCCTTAAATCGCAAACGCCGTGCCAAGTGGGCTGTATCGTCCGCATCTAAGACCATAATGAGGCGGCAGCTTGACACGCTGTTGTGATTGAAGTGTTAGCGCCGACAGGCTCGAGCCGCTTTTCCCCGGAACCGGTTTTCAGGCCTGGATCAGGCCCGATGATAGGGGTGGCCGGACAGGATTGTTACAGCCCGGTAAAGTTGTTCCAACAGCATGATTCGCACGAGCTGATGGGGCCAGGTTGCGGCGCCGAATGCCAGTACGAGCTCGGCACCTTGCCTGATCTCGGCGGCGAGCCCGTCCGCTCCGCCGATGAGAAAATAAGCGGCACCACGGCCGTTATCGCGCCACCGCGCCAAGCGCTCGGCAAGCGCCTCGCTGGTAAGGGGTTGCCCCCGGGCATCGAGCGCAATCCGCACAAAATCGCCAGACATGAGCCCGGCCAGCGCCCCGGCCTCCTGCGCAACCCGATCTTCGGGGCGGCGTGCCCGGCTTTCATCGATCTCTATGAGGTCGAGCGGGTGGAGGCCGAGCGAACGGGTGAGTTTACTCGTGCGCTCGCGGTAGCGCTCGGCGAGTTCCCGCTCGGGGCCGGCCTTGAGCCGCCCAACCGCGGCTACGATAAGCCGCATCAGCTATGCCCCGGTGCTGGATGTCGACCGAACCGAACGCCATTGCGCGAACGGCCCGGGCTCAAGCTGCACGGCTTGCCTGCGAGATCAACTCACGCGCCGCTCGCTTTTGCCGGAAACCCACATCTTCTCCAGATTGTAGAAGCTGCGAACTTCCGGTCGAAACACGTGGACGATGACGTCACCCGCGTCGATCAAGACCCAATCGGCGTGAGGCATGCCTTCTACGCGGGTCCTGATGCCGGCACGGCCCAGTTGCTCGATCACGCGATCAGCGATCGAGCCAACATGACGGTTCGAGCGTCCGCTGGACACGACCATGTAGTCGCCGATGCTGGATTTGCCGTGAAGGTCGATGGTGACGGTGTCCTCGGCTTTCATATCGTCAAGCTGGGCGAGGACCAGTTGGAGTGTCTCCTGAGCGTCAGGGGCCGCAGTGCCAGGACCTGGCTTGGAGACGGGAGCGGGCGCGGTATGCACGCTTGCCCGCGAGACAGGTGATGTGTTCAGGGGCCCTTCCTTCCGTTGCAAGGCCTCGTGAGCCGAAGCCCAATTCTCAAAATATGCGCAGTCGGTTAACAGGAATCAACTGCCGCCTTCCGCCATGGCTGAATATAAGCACGCGGTGTGCCAGTTTCATGACTCTCGAAGCGCCCGCAACGCCGTCGACGACAGAGGTGATTTGAGCCCGTGCAGGAACACCCAGGCGGGCGGCGCACGATCGGCGAGCGAGCGCGCCTCCCGTTCAGGGATCCGCGCTCCCATCAGTGCCTGCCCGGCGACGCTGGCGCCCGCATAGAGGCTCGGACCGAGACGATCGACCACCGCAATCGGGATCATGTCGGCGATCGCGCGCCATCTCTGCCAGCGGTGGAAGCTGCGCAAATTGTCAGCCCCCATGATCCACACGAACCGCACATGACGGCAGCGCGAAAGAATGTAGGAAATCGTGTCATACGTGTAACGCGTACCGATCTGAGCTTCGAGAGCACTGACATCGATGCGCGGGTGGCGCGTCAACGCGCGCACCGCCGCCATGCGCCGCTCCAGGGTTTCAAGATGTCGCGTGTCCTTGAGCGGATTGCCCGGCGTGACCAGCCACCAGATCCGGTCAAGGCCGAGACGCTTCATGGCAAGCAAACTCGCCGCCAAATGCGCCTGATGGGGCGGATCGAAGGTGCCGCCGAACAGGCCGACCTTCAGTCCCGGCGCGTGGGGAGGAAGAATAACCCGGCCGCCCTGGGGCGCCCGCGACCGCTCACATGTCACGGTCTGATCTGCCCGCTGCCGTGAATGCGATACTTGAAGGTCGTGAGCTGCTCGACCCCGACCGGCCCGCGCGCATGCAGTCGGCCGGTGGCAATACCGATCTCGGCGCCAAATCCGAACTCCCCCCCGTCGGCGAATTGGGTCGAGGCGTTGTGCAGCACGATTGCCGAGTCGACGTTGGCCAGGAATTTGTCCGCTGCCGCATGATCCTCACTCACGATCGCATCGGTGTGATGCGACCCGTGGCTCTCGATATGGGCGATGGCGCCGTCGACCCCATCCACGACCTTGGCAGCGATGATCGCGTCGAGATACTCGGTCGACCAATCGGCTTCGCTGGCCGGCTTCACCCGGGTATCGACCTTGCGCGTCTCAGCGTCGCCGCGCACCTCGCAACCGGCATTGAGCAGCATTTCAACCAGTGGCTGGAGATGCGTTGCCGCGCAGGCGCGATCCACCAGCAGCGTCTCGGCCGCACCGCAGACGCCGGTGCGGCGCATTTTGGCATTCAGGACAATGGTCTTCGCCATGTCGAGCCGGGCGGCGCCATCGATATAGACGTGGCAGTTACCGTCGAGATGCGCGAACACCGGCACGCGCGCATCGCTCTGCACGCGCGCCACCAAACCCTTGCCGCCGCGCGGAACCAGCACGTCAATCGCACCGCCGAGTCCGCGCAGCATTTCACCGACCGCCGCGCGGTCACGGGTCGGCACCAGCGCGATTGCGTCTTCCGGCAGACGAGCGGCAGCAAGGCCCGCGACCAGCGCCCGGTAAATCGCCCGCGCGGAACGAAAGCTCTCCGAGCCACCGCGCAGGATAACGGCGTTGCCCGCCTTCAATCCAAGCGCCCCCGCATCGGCCGTTACGTTGGGGCGGCTTTCATAGATCACACCGATCACCCCGAGCGGCACGCGTACGCGCTCGATCCGCAGGCCGTTGGGCCGTGACCACGTTTCGGTAATCGCCCCGACCGGATCGCGTAGCGCACGTACCACGTCGACCCCATCCGCCATGGCGGCCACGCGTTTGCCGTCGAGCTGCAAGCGATCGACGAAGGCTGAAGTTGCGCCGGCGTTGCGGGCCTCGGCGACATCTTCCGCATTGGCCGCCAGAATATCCGCGGCCGCGGACCGGATCGCTCCCGCCATCGCGGTGAGCGCGGTATCTTTTTGGGACGGGGGCGCCAGCGCAAGGATGCGTGCGGCCGCCCGGGCGCGGCGGCCGATGGCTTCCATGATGTCCGCGATATCCCCGGAATTATCAACTGTTTTCAGCGGTGCGGTCACAATCTGACATCCATATGTCACAAGTGTTTCCTAGCATTTTTTACGGCACGCTGCGAGGTGGCGTGCCAGCCGTGTAATTGTCGGAATTTGCAGGTGGTTGTCCCCGTAATTCTTTTTAAATGGGCGAAACGAGCGAGCCTGGACGGTGTTGTCCCCTCGTTCGCGACCCGGAGGAGAGTGATCCATGGCTGTACGCCAGCTCCCCAGCCGATTTCCGGTTGGCACCCGCTACGTCATCGAGGGACACCAGAGCGAAGAGGGTGAACTTTGCGTCGTGTCGCGCAAGATCATCATGCCGAACGGCAAGTCGTTCGACCTCAAGGACGGTGTCAAGATCGGCCGCGTCAGTTTCGCGCGACCGCGGGCAGCCCGCCTCACCGAACATCGGCAGCGCCAGCGCTCGAAAAACGATTGATGCCCCTTGAATTTCCTGCCCGGGGCGGTTTCTCCTGAGCTCCGGCGGGCGGAACCAGTTGTTGGTTCTCCTCCGCGGCGAGCGAGAGCACGATTGGCCACCATCAATCAAACAACCATCTACAAAATCTGCCGCCCCGATGAATGGGCTGCGGCCGAGCGCGACCGCATCTTTCGCGGCTCGCCGGACGATCGGCGCGACGGCTTCATCCATTTTTCCACGGCCGCACAGGTGCCGGGCACGGTCGAGAAGTACTTTGCTGCCGAAGAGGGGCTCGTGCTGATCGCGATCGACGCGCAGGCGCTGGGTGCGGCATTACAATGGGAGCCCTCGCGCGGAGGCGCCCTGTTCCCACATCTCTATGGCGAACTGTCACTCGCCGCCGTGCGTTGGTGCCGGCCGCTTGCTTCGCTCATCAATCTCAAGCAACTCGGGCAATAACACGCGAGTTCGGGATTGGGAGCCGCAAGCGGCGCCACTTGCTCGCACCAGCAATCGCCGGGATTGCAGGCGATCGGCACCGCGCAGCGACTGCAGCGCGTAGCAGGAACCGGGTTCATGGTTTCACCGTCGCGGCCAGTTGCGGCGCGCGCCGAAAAACCGGCTTCCAGAAACCCGCGCTCCAGCCGGCCACGAGCCAATATGCGAAACCGGCCGCAAGGCCCGCAGCGATAATGATCTTCGGATCACTGAGAAATGCATAGTCTTCACGCATGTCGCTGATCGCCGACCAGCCGACCCAAGCGGAAAGCCCGCCGTTGAGCGCGTGGTAGATCGCGGAGCGGATCGCGAATGCCTCGGCGATGAGCGCTCCGATCGCGGCCGGCAACATCATCAGGATGGTCGACAGGCCAAGGCCGAAGATCAGCAGCGGCAGCGCATAGACGAAATAGCTCTGCTGTTGCGGATCCGAATTGGCGATCGCAACCAGTGCCGCGCGGTTCGCCGCGATCAGCGTCATCGCCGCGACCAGGATCGCGATCAGCGCGCCGAGCGGCACCAGCAGGACGCGCAGAATCAGGCGGCCGAGCGCCTCCATGTTCACTCCGTCATCACCATGGCGCGGAGCGCAAGGCGCTCGCGCGCTGATAGTTTTTCGGTCGCGCTCTTGAGCTGGCCGCAGGCAGCCAGGATATCGCGCCCGCGCGGCGTGCGCACCGGGGACGCATAACCGGCGTTGAAGATGATCTCGGAGAATTTCTCAATCCGCTCCCAGTCGGAGCACTCGTACGACGAACCGGGCCATGGGTTGAACGGAATGAGGTTGATCTTGGCTGGAATACCCCTGAGCAGCTTCACCAGGGCCTTGGCGTCGGCGAGGCTGTCATTGACCCCCTTGAGCATCACGTACTCGAACGTGATGCGCCGCGCATTGCTCAAGCCCGGATACTCGCGGCAGGCCGCCAGCAATTCACGGATCGGATATTTGCGATTGAGCGGGACCAACTGGTCGCGCAGCTCATCGCGCACCGCATGCAGCGAGACCGCCAGCATGACCCCGATCTCCGCGCCGGCGCGCCCGATATTGGGCACGACGCCTGAGGTCGAGAGCGTGATCTTGCGCTTGGAAATGCCGATGCCGTCACCGTCCGCTGCGATCAGCAACGCGTCGCGCACGGCCTCGAAGTTGTAGAGCGGCTCGCCCATCCCCATCATGACAATGTTGGTGACAAAGCGGGCACCTTCAGCCATTGCGGCATCGCGCGCCGGTGCCGAACGTCCCGCCCAATCACCGAGACGATCGCGCGCGACCAGGATCTGTCCGACGATCTCGCCGGCGGTGAGATTGCGTACCAGCCGCTGGGTGCCGGTGTGGCAGAACGAACAGTTGAGCGTGCAGCCGACCTGGCTCGACACGCACAGGGTTCCGCGGCCTGCTTCCGGGATGTAGACGCATTCGACTTCGTACGCCCGCTCGCCCGCGTGCTCGCTTGGGAGCCGCAAGAGCCATTTGCGCGTCCCGTCGACCGAGACCTGCTCGGCGGCGACCTTGGGCCGCGCGAGCGTGAAACGCGCATCGAGCGCACCGCGCAGATCCTTCGACACGCTTGTCATGTCGTCGAACGCGTGGGCGCCGCGCAGGTAGATCCAGTGCCAGAGCTGCTGCACCCGCATCCTGCGCTGTGTTTCGGGCACACCGACTTGGCCGAGCGCCGCTGACAGTTCGCTCCGCGTCATGCCGACCAAAGACGGCCTGGCCGGCGCCACATAGCGTTCGAGCGGCGCCTTTTCGATGCTGCTGACCTGCTCGGACATGTGCGGGGATGCGATCATGACCCATAGATAGGCTGGGCCGCGCTCCGGCACAAACGATGGCGATCGCGGGCGCCGGCTACGCGCTGGTGCCGCGCTTGCGGCCTACCGGCACTCCTGGCCGACCCGATCGAGGGCCTGGGCGAGACCACGCAGCCCGTACGTATCGGTCGAGGCGGTGCCGCGCGCAGACACGCCTTTGACCACCGCGTTTGGTGCTTTGCGCATGGCGTCGACCAGCCGCGGTTCATCGGCCGGATTCTTGAGCCAGGCGCCATCGTTTTGGGTGGCCATCGCGTACGTCGCGCCGCCCACATCAATCGATGCGTCGGCGTTGGGCTTGATCCCGTAACCGATGATAACGGAGACTTCGTCCTTCACTTTTTCCGACGGGCGAGAGGAAACAAACATGTAGGGCTGGTCGCGCGGCCGATCGGGCGGGTTGGTCGAGGACTTGCTGGGTTTCGCCAGCGCAAAGCAGACCTTCTTGCCGCCAGCGACGGCCGTGTAGGCTCCCCATTCGTCATATTGCCCGAGCAGATTGGGAGCAGAACCGCCCGCTGCCGGTGCGGCCGCGGCGGGTTTGGGCTTGTCCGCGGGGGCGGCTTTCGGCTTTGCCGTCGTTTTCTTCTTGGCCGGCTTCGCCGGCGCGGGTGCGGCAGACGGCTGTTGGGCCGGTTGCTGCGCGTGCGCCAGCGGTGCAAAAGCAAGCGTCGCGACCAGCGCGCAAGGTATGAGCTGACGGCGCGTCATCGGGCCTCGCTACATCGATGAATGTGCCAATCCCCAGTCATTGTAATGGAATAACGAGAAAATCGGCAACCTGAAGGCGTGTCATGAAGGCCATTCTCTGCACCCGCTATGGCGGACCCGACGACCTGGAACTCAAAGACCTGCCGGATCCGATACCCGGCGCGGGCGAAGTCGTGGTCGCCGTCAAGGCAGCGGCCCTGAACTTCTTCGATACTTTGATCATTGCGGGTAAATATCAAATGAAGCCTGCATTTCCGTTCTCGCCGGCCGCCGAATTTGCCGGCCTGGTGGACCGCATCGGTAGCGGGGTGAGCGCACTGAAACCCGGCGACCGGGTCGCCGCATCCATGGGCTACGGGGCGGCGCGCGAACGCGTGGTGATCGCCGCCGACCGGCTCGTCGCGGTGCCCGACAGCGTCGACTTCGAGCGCGCCGCCGGCCTGATCATCACCTACGGCACGACGCTCCATGCCCTCAAGGATCGCGCCCAGCTCAAGGCGGGCGAGACCCTGGCCGTGCTCGGCGCGTCGGGCGGTGTTGGTCTCGCGGCCGTCGAACTCGGCAAGCTCATGGGCGCACGGGTGATTGCCTGCGCGTCGTCTGCCGACAAGCTCGCCTTGGCACGCCGGCACGGCGCCGACGACGCGATCAACTACGCCGAGGAGGACATCAAGGACGCCCTGCGGCGCGTCACCGGCGGCAAGGGACCTGACGTGATCTACGATCCGGTCGGCGGCCCTTACAGCGAGCCGGCCTTGCGCGCCATCGCCTGGGAGGGCCGCTTCCTCGTGGTCGGATTTGCGGCCGGCGATATCCCCAAGCTGCCGCTCAATCTGGTGTTGTTGAAGAACTGCGACGTGCGCGGCGTATTCTGGGGCGCTTGGTCCGAGCGCGCGCCCGACGCCCATCGGGCGAACATTGCGCAGCTCATGCGCTGGTGCGCGGACGGCAAGCTCGCCGTACACGTGCACGCGGTCTATCCCCTGGCGCAGACCGCCGACGCGTTGAAGGCGATCGCCAACCGCTCGGCCATGGGCAAGGTGATCCTGCGGCCGTAGGATCAGGCGACGTCACTCAACGCAAACACGCGCTGTTTCGCCGCGACGCCGTCAAGCGCAAACTCGCCAACCTCGTTGGCCGCGATGCCGGCGGCCGACACGAAATCCGCCGACAGCAACAACGGACGACGCAGCTCGCCGCACAGCGATTCGATGCGCGCGGTCAAATTGACCGCTGGTCCGATGACGGTGAAGTCGAGCCGCGTGTCGCCACCGATATTGCCGTACATCACCTCGCCGAGATGCAGCGCGATCCCGTAATTGATCGGTGGGAGCGCGGCCGCGACCCGCTGACGATTCGTCACGGCCACCGCCGCACTTGCGTTCGCGGCGGCTGCCAGCGCCTGGCGGCAGGCGGGCGCTGGGTCATCAGCCACCGGAAAGATCGCCAACATCGCATCGCCGATGAACTTCAAAACCTCGCCGCCCGCATTCTCGACCCCATCGCACATCGGACCGAAGTACGAATTGAGCATATCGATCAGCGCATCCCGCGGCAGCCGCTCGGACAGGCCGGTGAAGCCGCGCAGATCGCACAGCCAGATCACCGCGCGAATGGTCTCGCCCATGCCGCGCTGGATCTGCCCGTCGAGCACGCGGCCGCTGGCCTGCCGTCCGACATATGTGTCGAGCAGAGTGCGCGCGGTGCGCCGCAGGGCCTGGATTTCCAGGTTGAACGCAAACGCCGGCACCAGCGCTTCAAACAACGCGACGTCGCCGTCGCGAAACCCCGCGGGCTGATTGGTGGCAAGCGAAAGTGCCTTGTGCGAGCCATCGGCAAACGGGATCGACAACACGATGTAGTCCGTCAGGCCTTCCGCGCGCAGTTCCTTGACGATCGGAAATTCGGTTGCGCTCGGCGGACCGGTCATGCGGCAGCGAACCGGGCCGCCGCCCTTGTAGGCGATGATGATGGGGCTGTCGTGGAGCGGCTGGCGATCGCTGCTCGCCCGATAGCGGCGCTCAGATACGGGGCGGCCCAATTGCCAGATGCCGCTGAACGACGCGATTTGCGGGTGCAGCAGTGGAACCCCGGTTGTGATGCGCGTCACGTCTACGCCCGCAGCGCGCAGTTGCTGCGCGAACGCTTCCAGGAATTCGCTTGGGTCGGCGACCTTGCGGGCGCTCGTCATCAACCAGCGGATGACCGAGGATGCTTCCTCGTTCGCCGCCGTCACCGCATTCACTCAGCCGCGAGGTTGCGCGCGAGCGCGCGCCGGGCGGCATCGTGGTGCTGTGGCCCGATGTGGCTGGCGACCAGCCGCAGCGCGGTGGCGAGCACGGCCGCGTCGTCGGTGAAGCCGAGCAGCGGCAGCACATCAGGGACGAAATCGAAGGGCATGACGAAATAGGCCAGCGCCCCGATGAGCGCAACCTGCACGTGACGCGGCGTCGAGCGGTCAAACGCGCAGTAGTAAGCGGCGAGCAGATCCTCGGCAAACGGCAGCCGCGCGGCGACGCGTTTTGCCTTCCCCCAAAAATCGCGCCGAACGCGACGCGTGTCTCGCTCGTGTTGATCCCAGTCGGCGGTTCGCTCGGACATGTGGCCCTCCGGAAGTCCGCGTGCAAAATGGGGATCTAGCTCCCGCTGGGCAAGTCGGCCGAATAGGCAGGTGTCGGAAAGTCGCCGAATGGCCCCATTTTGGCGTTTACATGGCGCCGTTAACCATCAAACCGGCAGGGACGCTTTGCCGCTGATTTGGCTGAGAAATTCCGAAGGGTTGCTGGTAGGATGCGGCAGGCCGGAATAACAACGGCCGAGCCGCTATATAGATTGACAGACGATCCGAGAGGCCGCCTGACGGGCGACGGTGCGGCCCAGTCCGATCAGCGTAGTGGATGACCATGCCGCCTGTTCCCAACTTGTCGATGGTCAAACGCGTTTGGATCATGTTTCGGTTCTGGAAGCGTGATCCTTCGTCGCGCGCGGCGAACAAAGTCAGGCGCGCTCAAAAGAGGTCTGCAGGGATGCCAATTGACCTTGACTTAATCGAAGACGCGATGAACCGGCGGATGCGCATGATCTGGGTGCGCTATGCAACGTTTTTGTCGATCTTCGGCCTCATCGCATTGGCTGGGCTTGTCGTCCTGACCGTTTACCTGACCACCAAGGCCACCGTCATGAAGATGGCTGTCGGTCCCAAGGGCAGCAAGGACGTTGAGTTCGTCCAGAAGCTGGAAGACAAGTTCCGCTCCGAGCGCGCCCCGATCCGAATCCAGCCGGTGGTCGAGAATGGGCCAGTAACGTTGCAGGACATTCGCGGCAAGGCGCCATTCGATCTCGCGGTCGTGCGCGGCAATATGGATCTGTCAACGGACTGGCCGGTGGTGGCGATCTTGCGCCAGGACGTGGCGGTGTTGATCGTGCCGGCGCCCGCGGCCTTCGCGGAGAAAAAGGGGAAGCGGAACCGGCACCCCGAAAAGATCGAGAAGGTCAGTGAGCTCGTTGGCAAGCGCGTCGGCATCGTCGAGGGCACGGACGGCGGCCCCGAGTTGCTCAGCCTCATCCTGAAACACTACGGCGTGCCGGCCGACAAGGTGAAAGTCGTCAACGTCGCGCCGCAGGATCTCAAGAAGGCGATCCACGACGATCTGATCGATGTCGTTCTGGTCGCCGGTCCGGAGACTGGCGACGCCATCGCGCAAGCCGTGCAGGCTTCCTCCGCCGGCAAGCAAGGCCCGAGCTTCATCGAGATCGACCAGGCCGAAGGAATCGGCAAACGCGTTCCACCCTACGAATTGGAGGACATCGTGGCCGGCGCGTTTGGCGGCGTCCCGCCAGAGCCAGACGACAAACTGACCACGCTCAAATATCCGATCTATATCGTGGCACGCAAAAACCTGAGCGAGGACAAGATCGCGAGTTTTGCCAAGTATCTCTATCAGGACCGGCAGTCGCTCACCTACCAGCTGCCCGGCACCGTCGCGATCGAGTCACCGTCGACCGACAAGGATGCGGCAATCCTCGTGCATCCGGGTGCCGCCGCGTACCTCGGCGACAATACCAAGTCGTTCTTCGACAAATACGGCGACGAGATTTTCTATGGGCTGTTGATTTTCCCGATCATCGGATCAGCGCTGGCCGGCGTCGCAAGCTATTTTAGGGCCGACAAGAACACCCAGCGCATCCGACAGCTCCACCGCCTGATGCAACTCATCAAGAAGGCGCGCAGCGTGCAATCGGTCGAGGAACTCGACCGCCTGCAGGACGAGGCCGACAACATTTTGGGGACAGCGATCCACCAGGCCGAGCGCGGCCAGCTCGACGAGACCAATGTGGCGATCTTCACGCTCGCCCTCGACCAGGCGCGTGCCGCACTCTCGGAGCAGCGCACGGTGCTGCTGCTCAAACCCGAGAACGTGCCAGGGCATCGCATGTTGCCGGCCCCGCCGCCAGCCACGCCCGCGACCGTGCCCCCGCAGGCCGCGAACGCGTAAATCGGATTCACGTGTCAAATAGCCCGCGCAGCCAACGCTGCGCCGCCCGGAGAAAACGGGTGCCGGGCCACCCATTGTCCTCTTTTCCGTTTCCCCAAGGGGATGGGAGCGCCGAGGCCGGCGAGTAAGTTCAACACATCGTCCGCGCTTTCGACGCGGACCCGCGTTCCCTTGACGGAGGAACACGGCCCGCCTCTCGGCGGGACGGCTTGAACGGCCGCCCGCGCGGCCGCGTAGAGGGTCCGGTTAACTCCGCTTCTACGAGGTGCGCGAACGCCCCCTCTGGCTCACAAAGCCGCGTGGAGCGCGGTGCCTGTGGGTGCGACTCGTAACCGTGCCCGCCGGAGGCCGAGGGATCGGCCGCATTCTGGCTCCGCTTCCGGACCGTCTCGAGAAACGCCCCTTGGTGAGCCGGAATGCGGTTATAATGCATTTTGTTATGCAATTGTCAAGAAATGTTTTCGGGCGCGCCGATGAGTCCGGGCCATCCTTCGAGACGCCCGCGCTGCGCGCAAGATCTTGTAGGATGGGTTGAGCCCCTTGCGAAACCCATCATATGCCTCAACGCGATGGGTTTCGCTGCGCTCAACCCATCCTACGGACGCGCGGCCGCAGGCCCCGCGTCTCGAAGAATGGCCACAAGAACCGTCATAACCAAGAGTCGGCAGCAGGCACTATTTTTTGGCCGTCCCGGCTTCCTCTCACGACGGCCTTACTTACCCCAAAGCTTCCTGGTCGCGCTGCGCCGCAGCCACGCGAACTGTGCAGCAATCAAAACGGCAAGCCCACGTAATTCTCCGCCAGCGCGGTCGAGGCGGAGCGCGAATTGAAGATGTAATCGAGCTCGGCAAGCTGCATTTTCTCCTCGAACCTGTGGTCCGGGAACGTGTGCAGCAGCATGGTCATCCACCAGGAAAAGCGCTCGGCCTTCCACACCCGAGCGAGCGCGCGTGCCGAATAGTGGTCGAGCGCGGAACTCGATTTATCCCGATAGAATTCCAAGAACGCCTGGGTCAGGTAGTACACGTCGCTTGCCGCGAGATTGAGGCCCTTGGCGCCGGTCGGTGGCACGATATGGGCCGCATCGCCGGCGAGCAGCAGGTGGCCGAAACGCATCGGCTCCGCCACGAAGCTGCGCAGCGGAGCGATGCTTTTTTCGAGCGAGGGGCCGGTGACGAGCGCGCCCCGCGCCTCGTCGTCAAGCCGCAACTTCAACTCCTCCCAGAAGCGCTCATCCGGCCAGGCATCGACATCTTCGGCCAGGCTGCATTGCAGATAATAGCGGCTGCGCGTCGGCGAGCGCATGGAGCACAGCGCGAAGCCGAGCTCATGGCGCACGTAAATGAGCTCCTTTGACACCGGCGGCGTATCCGACAAGAGCCCGAGCCAGCCAAACGGATAGACGCGCTCATAAGTGTTGATCGCACTGGGCGGCACACTCTTGCGGCAGATCCCGTGAAAACCGTCGCATCCAGCGATGTAATCGCATTCGATCTCGCCATCTTTGCCGTCGTGGCGATAGGTCAGCCGCGGATGCTGTCCGGAGAAATCGTGCGGGATTACGTCATAGGCCTCGTAGATGCTGCGCGCGCCAGTCTGCGTGCGGGCGTCCATCAGGTCCCGGGTGACTTCGGTCTGGCCATACACGGTGACGGCCTTGCCAGTCAGCGTCTTGAAATCGATGCGGTGTCGAATGCCCTCGACGCAAATCTGGGTGCCATCGTGCACGAGCCCCTCGCGCCCCATGCGCTCCCCAACTCCGGCTTCGGTGAGCAGATCCACTGCGCCTTGTTCGATCACCCCGGCGCGGATCCGCTCCAGCACATATTGCGGCGTGTGTCGCTCCAGGATGATGTTGTCGATCCCGTGCTTGTGCAGCAACTGGCCGAGCAGCAGGCCGGCCGGACCCGCGCCGATAATGGCGACCTGCGTGCGCGTGCGCATGAATGCTTCCTTTGCTTGCCTGGCGATCTTAAACGCGTATTTGCGCCGCCGGCACTTGACCTTGATCAAAAAGCGCCATGCCTGCGGCAGCACTACTCCGCATCATTGATCGTGATGATCTGGTAGGGCGCGTTGGCGGCGTCGCCGACCTGGGTGATCCAGACGTTGTAGTTACCGTCACCCACCATGGCACCCTGCCAGTTCTCGAACACATCCGCCGGATCCTGCGCCAGCACCGCGGCCTTGAGCTTCGGACCCACGAACGACGAATAGCCTGCCAAAAACGCCGCCTTGTTCTGGATCGTCGTCTTCCGCTTGCCGAAAAACCGCACCGGGTAGCTCATGTGGGTGGCAAGCCAGTTCTTGTCGCCCGATCGGATCGCGCTCTGCAACGCCGTGACAAATTTCTGCTGGGGGCTCGCATCCATGTCTTCGGCGTGCACGCTGCTCGCGACCATCACGACTGGGCCGGCCGCGACCAGCAAACGCAAAATCAGGGCTCGCATCAGAGTTTCCTATTCGAGCTTGATGTTGGCGCTTTTGAAAATGGCCTCGGGTGCGACCGCAACGAGCGCGAGCAGGAGCGTCGGAACGGCCGCGCATCGGAATCTTCGCCGCGTCGGGCCGTACCCGGCGTTCCGCTGCGTCTCTCCTCCCGCGATGCCCTGCGCATCATAAGAAAAACAACGGACATGGGGGATTGTGTCGCGCCACAAAATCGGGAGTCATGGCAGCGAGGGACGCCGGAGAACTCCGGCATGGGCGCGCGTAATCGCAACCGAGGCGGCCCGAACCGCGAAGATCCGCCGCGCAAATCGCCGGTGCATGCCGCGCCCGGGCCGGTGCCGACGCTCGGCGAGCTCGCCGGCCAGAGCGTGACCGAGCTTAGGGTGTGGTGCGGGGCCTGGCCGCAGCGCTGCTTTCACCGCGGCATCGTCAGCCTCGCGACGCTCGATCGCGGCGTGACGATCGAGGATGTAAGCCGGCGATTGGTGTGCACGAAGTGCGGACTGATCGGCGGGTATGCGCAGCCAGGATGGCCATAGCGGAAAAAGGCCAACGGCGCCGACAAGACAAACGCGCCGTGGCGCATGGTGTGCGTCTCGGCCGGCATCGTGACCGCAAGTTGCGGCTGCATCGCGGGCTCACGGCACGGCGTGCCCTCGATGTCGGCAGAGCGCGCAATCGGTGCTAAGGATTCTCAAACAACGCTGCCGATGGGGAGGATCGCCGTGAAAGCCGTCGTGTTTCACGAGTTCGGACCGCCGGACGTGCTGCGGCTCGAGGACGTGCCCACCCCCGAGCCCGGCCCCGGCGAGGTGCTGATCAAGGTTCACATGGTCTCGGTCAATCGAACCTTGGACCTCGTGGTCCGGGCCGGCCTTTATGCGCGCAAGCCGCCGTTGCCGCACGTGCTCGGCGTCGATCCGTGCGGGGTGATCACGGCGGTCGGACCGGAGGTGACCACCCGCAAAGTCGGCGACCGGGTGGTGTGCGGGCCGATCGTCGGGACCGACCCCTCGGGCGCGCCGCGCCTCCTGGGTGTGAACATTTGGGGCGGCTACGCCGAATATGTGAAGGTGCCGGCGCGCGTCACCCATCTCGTTCCGGAGGGGCTCGACTTTCAGACCGCCACCGTGGTGGGGCGCCATGGGCCGCTCGCGTTCACCCAACTGCGCGACCGTGCCAAGGTGAAACCCGGCGAATGGGTGCTGGTGATGGGCGCCGCCGGCGGGCTCGGCAGCACCGAGGTTCAGGTCGCGAAATATCTTGGCGCCAAGGTGATCGCGGCGGCCGGCTCCGATGCCAGGGTCGATGCGGCCATTGCGCTCGGCGCCGATGCGGGCGTGAACTACCGGGCGCAGGACCTCACGGCTGAAGTGCGCCGCATCACCAACGGCGCCGGCGTGAATGTGGTGCTGGAGAACATCGCCGACCCCGACCTGTTTCCCAAGGCCTTCGCGACGCTCGCCTTTGGCGGGCGCCTGGTGACCGCCGGCGCACATGGCGGCGGCAAGGTCACCCTCGACGTGAAGCATCTCTATCTCAACGGCATCACCATCTTCGGCGATCCGCGCGACAGCCCCGACAGCTTCGAAGTCGCCCTGCGGGCGGCGGCGGAAGGCAAGCTGCGGGTGCTGATCGATCAGATCCTGCCGCTGTCGCAGGCGGTGCTCGCCCATGAACTTGCGGAAGCGCGCGATGGGTTGGGCAAGGTTTTGCTTGATGTGACCCGGGTTGGGTAGGCGATCAACAAGTCCGGAGCCGCCGGAGGAGCGAGGCAGTGCGGCGGGTCACCCCTGGGGAGGGTGAGGACGGGCCTCGACTGTCGTACTAAAACGTCGACTTCAGTTTCAGGTGATCCAGGCGGTTCATCGACTTCACGTCGACCCGGCGCTTGCCATTGGCCTCCTTGATGTCGAGCGGAATGACGGTGCCGGCGGCGCCGAGCGCCCAGACCTTGCGATAGAAATCGGGCAGGGTTTTCGCCGCGACGCCGCCGACACCGAGGATCACGTCGCCGCGCTCGAGCCCGGCCTTTTCGGCCGGCCCGGCGGGAGTCACGCGCGTGACCACCAGCCGTCCGCCTTGCTCCTCAGTGTTGAGCCCGAGCCAAGGTTGCGCCGGCCCGGCCGGGCGTCCCTGCGCCAGCAGGTCGGCCAGGATCGGCGCCAGCCCGTCGATCGGCACGAACATGTTGCCGGGTTGCTCTTTGCCGCCGGCGTCGCCGACGATCAGCGAGCCGACTCCGACAAGCTTGCCGTCGCGGTTGATCAGGGCAGCCCCGCTCCAGGCGAGGTGCGGCGGAGCCGTAAAGATTGCGCTGTCGACCAGGTATTCCCAGCTGCCGGCGAACTCGCGCCGCGCCACCACGCGCACCGGCTGGGCACTGGCGGGTCCGCCCGCGCTCGCCACCACCGCCGGATCGCCTTTGCGCAGCTCGGCGGACTTGCCAAACGTCATCGGCCGCACTTTGAGCGGCACGATCGCCTGCAAGAGGCCGAAGCCGGTGATGTGATCGTAGCCGACCACATTGGCCGGCACCGTGTGGCCGGCGTTGGTCGAGACCTGGGCGGCGTGCGCCTCGACCATCAGGTAGCCGATGGTGAGCACGAGCCCCTGATCGTCGATCACGATTTCGGACCCTTCGCGCTCGCGGCCGAGATTCTCGACGGTGCGCCCGTCCGGATTGATGAAAGTCTTCACCGCGACGACGCCGGACAACAGCTCATCAATGGAGACCTTCTCGGCTCCGGCGGGGCCGCCCAACAGCAGGGCGAACAGAATTGCGGGCAGCAGAGCGACAAGAGGAGAGCGCACGCGGGTTCCTTCTCGGCGAGTGAAGGTTTGGATTAGTATACGCGGCCGGCGCGCGCCTTCCATATCCATCGGCGCGCAAATTCGCAGTGGGGCGGAACATGCGAGCGCACAAGATTGCTTCCATTCCGGGCGACGGAATCGGGCCCGAAGTGATCATGGCCGGCGTTGAGGTTCTCTACACCTGCGCCCGCCGCGACGGCTTCGAGCTCGAGGTCGTGCCGTTCGACTGGGGGTCGAACTATTACCGCAAACACGGCGTGATGATGCCCGCCGACGGCGTCGAGCAGCTGCGCTCGCTTGACGCGATCTATTTCGGGGCGGTCGGCGCGCCTGATATTCCGGACCATGTGACCCTGTGGGGGCTGCGCCTCGCGATCTGCCAAGGCCTCGATCAATACGCCAATGTGCGGCCGGCGCGGCTCCTGGCCGGCATCCGCGGCCCATTGCGCGAGCCCGGCGACCTCGACTGGGTGATCGTGCGCGAGAACTCGGAGGGCGAATATTCCGGTGTCGGCGGGCGCGTCCATCGCGGCATGCCCGAAGAAGTCGCGACCGAAACCGCGGTGTTCACCCGCGCGGGCGTCACCCGCATCATGCGCTTTGCGTTCGGCTTGGCGCAGGCGCGACCGAAGAAGCAACTCACGGTCGTGACCAAGTCGAACGCCCAGCGTCATGGGCTCGTGCTGTGGGATGAGATTGCCGCCGAAGTGGCCAGCGAATTTCCCGACGTGACCTGGGACAAGATGCTGGTCGACGCCATGACCATGCGCATGACGCTGCGACCCCAGACACTCGACACGATCGTCGCCACCAACCTGCACGCCGATATTTTGTCCGACCTTGCGGCCGCGCTCGCCGGGTCGCTCGGGATTGCGCCGACCGCGAATCTCAATCCCGATCGCAAGGCGCCCTCGATGTTCGAGCCGATCCATGGCTCGGCCTTCGACATCACCGGCAAGGGCATCGCCAATCCGATCGGCGCGTTCTGGACCGCGGTGATGATGCTTGGACATCTTGGCGAACGCGCCGCCGCCGCGCGGCTGATGCGTGCGATCGAGCGCGTGACCGCCGCGCAGGTGTTCACGCCCGATCTCGGCGGCAACGCCACGACCCGCCAAGTGACCGACGCGGTACTGCACGCGATCGAAGGGGATAATGGGTGAGATAGGAACGGGCGCTATTACCCTGGGCCTCGCCCTGAGGAGCGAGGCCCGCAGGGCCGAAGCGTCTCGAAGGACGGCCAAATTAAGTGCGCTCGCTCTGGCCATCCTTCGAGACGCACGCGCGCCAATGCGCGCGTGGTCCTCAGGATGAGGCCCGAACGTTAGAGCTGCCCAGTACTACTCCAGCCCCGTCGGCACGTTCTTGTTCTCGCTCTTAAGCGCCATGCCGGCCAGGAGCCCCATGGTCTCCATCAGGGCGGCGAAGTCCTTCTGCAGGTACTCGTCCGGATTGGACTTGAGCGTGGCCGCGCCGAAATGCGACTGCAGCACTTCGCGGGTCGCCGCGGTCACCGGCATCGGCACGTCATGCTCGCGTCCGAGCTCGAGCCCGAGATCAAGGTCCTTGCGCAGCAGCTCCGGCGTGAACGTCGTCGTCCAGTCGAGATTGACCAACGCCGGCGACTTGTAGCGTGTGAACATCGAGCCCATGACGCTGTTGTTCATGAACGCCAGGAACGCGTGGCGCGGCACGCCCATTTTGTTGGCCAGCAGCGTGATCTCGATCAGGTTCTCGATCACGACGCCGAGCATGACGTTGTGGGCGATCTTGCACACGCGCGCGAGTTCGCCGTCGCCCACGTAGGAGACGCCGCTCGGCGCGAACACCTCGATCATCGGCGTGACTGCCTTGCAGGCGGCTTCGGGTCCGGAGACGACCGCCGACAGCTTGCCGGCCTTGATCACCTTGGCGTTGCCGCTCACTGGCGCGGCGACAAACTCGGCGCCGTGCGTCTTGAGCATCGCGCGCACATTGGCGGAATCCTCGACCGCGATAGTCGAGCAATCGACCACGACCGGCGGCACCCTATGGGTGGTTGCGGCGCCATTGGGTCCGAACAGAACCTCCTTGAGATCCTTGCCGGTGGACACGATCGAGAACAGCACGTCGACGCCGGCAAGATCCGCCGGCTTATCGACGACCTTGCCGCCCTTGGCGGCGAGCGGTTCAGCTTTGGCCCGCGTGCGATTCCAGATCGACACGTCATAGCCGGCCTTGATGAGCCGCTCGGCCATGGGAAAGCCCATGCGGCCCATGCCGATCCAGCCGAGTTTTTGGTTGTTGGCCATGCGTATCTCCTGGTTTTGGGGCGAAGGATGGATCTAGCGTCAGCGATACCGATCGGCATGCATCGTGGCAAGCTTGTAGGATGGGTTGAGCGAGGGCGAAACCCATCATTCACACATCGATCGTTGATGGGTTTCGCCTTCGCTCAACCCATCCTACTCATCCCTTCCCGCGATCTCGGCCTGCCAGGGCGCAACACGGCGCTCGACGAAACCGATCAGCGCATTGAGCCCGACCGCCAACACCATCAGCACGATGATCGGCACGAACATGGTGGCGGTGTCGAAATTGTTGGCCGAGTTGATGATGATGGCGCCGAGGCCCGAGATCGAGGTGAAGAACTCGGCTATCACCATGGCAACCACGGCGCGCCCAACCGCAAGCCGGATGCCGGCCATGATGTAGGGCAGGGTGGCCGGCAGCACGATCCGGCGCAGAATGACGAGGTCCGGCGCCACGAACGACTTGCCGACCTCGATCAGGCTTTTCGGGACCGCGGTGACCCCGAGCCAGGTGTTGATGCAGATCGGGAACACCGACATCAGGAACACGACCGCTGCCTTGACTGCGAATCCCAGGCCCAGCCAGAGCACCAGCAGCGGGACCAGTGCGACCAGCGGCATGGCATAGCCGGCGGTGACATAGATGCCGAGCGCCGCTTCGGCGACGCGGAAGCGGCCGATCAGGAGGCCGAGCGGGACCCCGAGCACGATGGCCAGCGCGTAGCCGGCGACAAACGGTTGCAGGCTCTCGATCAGCGCCGTGCCGAGCTTGCCGGAGCGCACGAGGTCGACGAACGCGAGCGCGATCGCACTCGGATAGGAACCGAACACCGGATTGACGTTGCGGCCAAACCATTCCCAGACCGCCAGGAAGAGCACAACCGACCCGACCGTGATCAGCCACGAGGGAATCCGCCGTGGCGGTGAGGCGGGCGTATCGGTGTTCGCGTCAACCATCAGTGCTTCGTCCCGTGCAGCGCCTGCCAGACCCGGTAACGCGTTTCGGCGAAGGCCCTGGTGCCGCGCACGGCGCCGAGGTCGCCGCGCGGGCGCGGCAGCGGCACGTCCATGATCTCCTGCACCACCCCCTCGCGCAGCACCACGACGCGGTCGGCAATCAACACCGCCTCGTCGAGATCATGCGTAACGAACAGGATCGTCTTGCCGGTACGAGTATGGATGTCGAGCAGTTCGCCTTGCATCGTCTCGCGCGTCTGCGCGTCGAGCGCACCGAACGGCTCGTCCATCAACAACACCTTCGGATCGATCGCGAGCGCGCGCGCGATGCCGACGCGCTGCTTCATGCCGCCGGAGAGCTGGTGCGGGCGCCGCGCACCTGACGCGGCGAGGCCGACCAAATCAAGATAGCGCTGCGCAGTCGCGCGCAGCTCAACGCCGCGCACGCCTTTCATCTCCAGGCCGAACATCACGTTCTGCTCGGCGGTCAGCCACGGCAGCAGCTCGGCATGTTGGAACACCATGCCGCGGTCGTGGCCGCAGCCCTTGATCTCGCGGCCATCAACCATGACGCGGCCACCGCTCGCGGTTTCGAGCCCCATGGCGACGCGCAGCGCCGTTGTCTTGCCGCAGCCGGATGGCCCAATCAGCGCGACGATCTCGCCATCATTGACCGTGAAGCTCACGTGCGCGAGCGCCTGCACGGTCTGGGTTTCGCTTCCGACCCGCAACGTAAAACGCTTCGACACGTCGATGAGACTGACTTCGCCCACGTGGTTCCTCCCGGGAGCAAATGTAGACTTGGATCGACCCGGTTTCCAACGTGAGCGGAGTGGACTAGGCTTTCGGACAACCTGCAGTAGCCATCTCCCGGGGAGGAGTCCGTGACCGAAAAAATCGCACTCAGTGTGAACGACTGGCTGACCTACCCGATCCTCGACATCACCGAGACCCCGCAGACGATCGACGTAGTGCTGCTCAACCATCCTGAGCTACCGCCGACCGGCGCCGGTGAGCCGTCGATCCGGCCGGTCGCGGCCGCCATCGCCAACGCGATCTTCGATGCCACCGGGGTGCGCATCCGGCGGGTGCCGTTCTCGCCCGACCGCGTAAAGGCAGCGCTGTCGTAGGATACGCGAATGGGTTTTACCAGAGCATACAGAGATACCCCACGGTCACCTCTCCCCGCTTGCGGGGAGAGGTCGATTTCGAGCGCAGCGAGAAATCGGGTGAGGGGGACTCTCCGAATGCTCAGACGTGTTGCTGTGCCCCCTCACCCGGATCGCTTCGCGATCCGACCTCTCCCCGCAAGCGGGGAGAGGTAAGCCTGTTGCATCGCTGTGCCTCAAACAATCATCCAACCTCTCGACGCGGCGCTCGAAGCCATCACCGACGGTGTCATGCTGGCGGTGCCGCGCGAACAGTCCGGCGTCGCCATGGAGGCCACGCGCGCACTGATCCGGCGTGGCGTCAAAAACCTGCATCTCGTTGCTTTGCCGACCTCGACCCTGCAGGCGGACTTGCTGATCGGCGCAGGCGCGGTTGCAACGCTGGAGACGTTGGCTGTCAGCCTGGGCGAGATTGGCCCGGCGCCCCGGTTCACGGCCGCCGTGAAGGCCGGCGCGATCAACATGAAAGATGCCACCTGTCCGGCGATCTACGCCGCCCTGCAGGCGGCCGAGAAGGGCATTCCGTTCATGCCGCTGCGCGGTCTGATCGGCTCCGACCTCCTGGCGCATCGTCCGGAGTGGCGCGTCATCGACAATCCGTTCGGTAACGACGATCCGGTGGTGCTGTTGCCGGCGATCAAACCCGACGTGGCATTGTTTCATGCCGCCATGGCGGACGCGCACGGCAACATCTGGATTGGCCGCCAACGCGACCTCGTGACACTCGCGCATGCGTCCGCGAAAACGATCGTGACGGTCGAACGGTTGCATGACGGCAATCTGCTGGACGATCCCACGTTGGCGGCTGGGACCCTACCGGGATTCTATGTCGAGGCGGTCGCGGTAGCGCCGCGCGGTGCCTGGCCGCTTGGTTTGCCCGAATACTACGCGGCCGACGTGACACACCTTGCCGAATATGCGCAGCTCGCCGCCAGCGCTGAGGGGTTTGCGAAATATCTCGACACGTATGTGAATGAACGCCGCGCGGCTTGAGCTTGAGATGCGCGGAAACCTCGATCAAATATTCTCAAGCTTCCGCGACGAGGAGCTGCTCGCCAGCACCATCGCCGACCTGATCGGCGACGTGCGCCACGTGGCGGTCGGTAATGCATCGCCGATCCCGGCGACGGCGGCGCTGCTGGCGCGGGCGCGCGGCGGCGGCCGGCCGTATGTTTCTCTGCTCGGCAGCCGCAAACAGTTCTTCACCGACGGCGGGGTCGAGTTGTTCGATTGTGCCGGCCAGGGCCGTATCGACGTATTCTTTCTGTCCGGCGGACAGATCGACGGCGAGGGCAACATCAACCTGGTCAGCGTCGGGGATTACGACCGGCCGGCGGCTCGTTTCCCCGGTTCGTTCGGCTCGGGCTATCTCTATTACGTCGTGCCCAAGGTGATTTTGTTCCGCACCGAGCATTCGCGCCGCACGCTCGTGCCACGGGTCGATTTCATCAGCGCGCCGGGCGGCAGCCCGGACAATGTCTACCGTACCGGTGGCCCCATCTGCCTCATCACCAACCGATGCCTGTTCGGGTTCGATCGCGCGCGCAAACGCTTCCAGCTCACAAGCCTGCACCCGGGCCACAGCGTGGAGGAGGTGATCGAGCACACCGGATTTGATTTCGATCAACCGGAGCAGGTACCCGTCACCGCGGCGCCTGACGCCGAGACCCTGCGGCTGATGCGGGACGTTGTTGCGTCCGAGGTGGCGGAGGTCTATCCGCAATTCGCGGCGCGTGTGTTTGGGATCGATCAAGCCGCATAGGACCCTTACTGACAGGAGAGAAATTGTGGAAGCACTTGAAGTCGCGGTGATCGGCACCGGCTGGTGCGGGGGGATTTGCTCCGAAACCCTGTCTCGCTCGGCGCTGGTGAAGAAGCTGCATGTCTGCGAAATCCGTCCCGACCGGCTCAAGGAAATCCAGACGCTTACGCGCGCGGCGACCGCAACCCTCGACTATCAGGACATCGTCAAGAATCCTGTCATCGCCGTGGTCTATATCTCGACCACACCGGAGCCGACCCACTATCCGATTGCGCGCGACTGCCTGCGCGCCGGCAAGCACGTTTTTCTGGAGAAGCCGATCGCGCTCGAGCTGTTCGAAGCCGATGAACTGATCGCCATCGCCAAGCGCAATCGCCTGAAGTTCACCATCGGCTATTCGCAACGCTTCAATACCAAATACGCCTACGCCAAGAAGAAGATCATGGACGGCACGCTCGGCCGGCCGGTGAGCGCGGTGGTGAGCCGGCACCTCTCGCGCAGCCTCGGCAAGAAGATCGCGAGCCGGGTGAAACTCTCGCCGGCCGCCATGGAGGCAACGCACGACCTCGACTTCGTGTTCTGGCTGTTGGAGCCGGCCAAACCGGTACGGGTCTATTCGCAGGGCGCCTACGGGGTGATGCAGCCGGTCAGCGGCTCCTACGACACGATGTGGACGACGGTGACCATGGACAGCGGCGTGCTGGTGGTGATCGGCGCCGGCTGGAACCTGCCGCCTGGCTACCCGAACTTCTCGTCCACCTGGGTCGAGATCACCGGCACCGAAGGTGCGCTCATTCTCGACGATACCCACCGCGACGTTTGGCTCAATACCGTCGACAAGGGCACCGTGTTTCCGATGTCGACCATGCCGGGGGAACAGGTCGATCACGTCTACGCCGGCGCGATGGGGCCGGAGACAATCCATTTTCTCGAGTCGATCATGCTCGATCGTCCGGTCATGGTCACGCCGGAAAGCGCACGTGTTGTGATGGAAGTCTACACCGCGGCGGACCTCTCGGCGGAGCGCAACGAGCCGGTCGATATTCCGCTGTCGAACGAGGCGCGGGCGGCGATCGCAGCCGCGCAGTAATAATTCAGTCTCCGATTGCATTCACCTTGCGGGCGCTGTTGCATGCGCCTTGGCCATGGTTCGAGACGCGCCGTTCGGGCGCTCCTCACCATGAGGGTTCAAGACGCACGTGCGCCGAGCGCGCGTGCTCCTCTGGATGAGGTCGGGGAGATTCAAACCTCTTCCAATATCCCGGTCAGCGCCTCGGGCATATCAACCATGACGTTGTGACCGCAGGCCACGTCGTGTATTCGCCAACCATTGGCCTTCGCCTTGGCGCGCGCCGCGTCGAAGCCTTCGTTCGGATAGCCGGCGGCACGGATGTACGTCTTGCGCGCGATACGGTCGCTCGCACCGGTGAGGTGAATCTTCTGGGTAAAGCAACGGATCGGATGCGGCACGCACAAGGCATCGACCCAGGCGCAATCCTTTTCGTTGACCTTGAACATGGCGGCCGGACGCGGCGCCAGCACGGTGTCGCGCTTCTGCACGGCAGCCTCGATGGCGTCGCGCGTCATCTTCGTCGCCTGATCGGCGAGGCTCTGGCCGTTGTCCGGATAGAACGCGTCGAGCAACACGATCGCGGCGATTGCATCTTTCCTTTGTTCCGCGACACCCGAGACAACCAGACCGCCGTAGGAATGTCCGACCAGCACGATCTGATCGAGCCGTTCCCATTTCATCACATTCACCACGTCGGTGATATGGGTGTCGAGATCGATCTCCGGCGTCAGCAGATGCGAGCGCTCGCCGACGCCCGTGAGGGTCGGCGTGAACACCTCGTGATCGTGCGCGGTGAGCATCCGCGTCACCCGCCGCCAGCACCACGCGCCATGCCAGGCGCCATGAACCAGAACATAGGTCGTCATGAACCCTTCCCCTTGGCGCGCGCGTCTTGCATTGCGGCCCATACGCGCGCCGGTGTCGCCGGCATTTCAAGGTGCTCGATGCCGTAGGCCGAAAGTGCATCTACGACCGCATTCATCACGCAGGCAAGCGCCGGCACGATGCCGCCCTCGCCGCCGCCCTTGACCCGCAGCGGATGGCTTTTCAGCGGATCCTCGACCAACGCCACGGAAAAATTCGGAACCATGTCGGCGCGCAGGACCCCATAGTCCATGAAGCTCGCATTCACCACCTGCCCGGAGTCCGCATCATGCGCGATGGCCTCGACTAAAGCCTGGCCGGCGCCCTGCACGATGCCGCCGTGGGTCTGACCGTCGAGAATTAGCGGGTTGATCGGCTGACCGGCATCGTCGACCGTGGTGTAGCGCACGATGGTCACGGCGCCGGTGTCGGGATCGATCTCGACCTCGGCGACCGCCGCGCCGGTCGGATAGGCCGGAAAGCGTCCGACGAATTTGGCCTCGCTCGCAAATGGCTGGCGCAGCTGCGGCGTCAGCCCGGGCTCGGCCTCCAGCGCACGCGCGAGATCGAACAGGCCGAGCCGCCGGTTGGAACGCGGGGCCGAGAACAGGCCATCGTCGAAGGCGACCTCGCTTTCGGGTACATCGACGAATGCAGCAAACGCCGTGCGCGCCTGCGCAACGATCTTATCGGCGGCCTCGACCAGCAGCAGCCCGGCGAGCCGCATGGAGCGATCCGAATGGGTGCCACCACCGGCCGCCACGATCGCGGTGTCGCCAGTGATCAGCCGCACATCTTCCGGCGTGACGCCCAGTCGGTCAGCCATCACCTGGGCGAACGTGGTTTCGTGACCCTGTCCGCTCGATTGGGTGCCGGCCGCGATCTCGACCTTGCCCTCGGCCAGGACCTTGACCGCGACCCACTCGATCGGGGCGCCGACCGGGGTCTCGACATAATTCGCCACGCCGATGCCGGCGAGCTTCTTGCGCCTTGCCGCCGACCGGCGGCGCCGCCTGAAGCCTGCCCAGTCGGCCGCCCGCGCGACCTTGTCCTGGTTCCCGACAAAATCGCCGCTGTCGAAGGTCAGTTGCATGGCCGAGCGATAGGGCAGCTGCGACCGCTTGATGAGGTTACGGCGGCGCAACGCCAGCCGGTCGATGCCGAGCCGCGCGGCGCCAATGTCGATCAAGCGTTCCAGCACGAAGATCGCTTCCGGACGCCCGGCGCCACGATAGGGTGCCGTCGGCACCGTGTTGGTCAGGACAGCGCGCACCGTCACGTGAGCGACCGGCAGATCGTAGACCGTCGGCAATACCCGATAGGCGTTGTTCAGCGACACGAACGAGACCGGATGACCGCCCACATTGCCGGTCATCTCGACCGCCAGTGCAACCATGCGGCCTTTGGCGTCGAATCCGAGGCGGCCGTGGGCGATCATGTCGCGACCCTGATAGTCGGCGAGAAACGCCTCGGTGCGATCGCTGGTCCACTTGACGGTGCGGCCGAGCTGCCGTGCCGCCCAGGCAATCGCGATCTGCTCGGGATTGAGGTGGGTGCGCAGCCCGAATGCGCCGCCAACGTCCTCGGTGAGGACGCGGACCTGGTCGGGTGACATGCCCAGGCAGGCGGCGATGTCGGTCTTCACGCGCACCGCGCCTTGACTGCCGGTGATGAGGGTGAGTGCGCCGGTGGCCTTGTCGTAGCGGCCGATAGCCGAGCGTGGCTCCATCTGCACGGCAGCGACACGCTGAATATGAAACGTGCGCTCGACCACGAGGTGCGCGCGCACCAGCGCTTCTTCCACCTGCGGGCCATCGCCGAATTCGTCGGCGAGCGCGATGTTGTGCGGAGCGCCTTCGAACAACTGCGGCGCGCCCGGGGCGACGGCGGCCATCGCATCGACCACCGCCGGCAAAACCTCGTATTCGACGGCGACCGCCTCCGCCGCGTTGCGCGCGGCAGCGAGGTCAGCCGCGACGACAAGTGCGACCGGTTCACCGACATAACGCACCCGCTCGCGCGCAAACGGAAGATGCGGCAGTTCGAACGGAGTCCCATGGCGGCGGAATGCTTTGACCTTGTAGTCAATCGTGTCGGCGGGGTTGGGATTGTGGGTGACGCCGCGCGCCCCTGACGCCGCGTAGTCCGCGGCCGTGAACACCGCGACGACCCCAGGCAGGGCCTGCGCTGCGGTCTGATCGATCATAACGATGCGGGCGTGTGGATAGGGCGAACGCACGAACACGCCGCAAATCTGATCCGAAAATGCGGTGTCGTCGGTAAAACGGCCCCGGCCGGCAATCAGCCGCGCGTCCTCCAAGCGCGGTAACGGCCGGCCGATATAGGACTTGCGCCGCTCGCGCCCAACTGACATCGGCACGCTTGGAGGATCGGGATCGTCGATGGTCACGAGAAATCCATTGATGTCGCTGTTCGCGCCGCCATCATCTCACGATCCCGTGAACGCATATCAGCAGCGCGCATCAATACTTTTTGGAGCAGTTCAAAACTGGTTATCATCAGTCCAGCCATCCAAACAATTTCAACAAGGGAGGTGGACAATGGTCAAGCTCACCATCAACGGCAAACCGCATGAGGTCGACGTTGATCCCGACACGCCGCTGCTGTGGGTGCTGCGCGAATGGGTCGGCTTGACCGGCACCAAATACGGATGCGGCATTGCACAATGCGGTGCCTGCACGGTCCATGTTGATGGTGTTGCAACACGCTCCTGCTCGATCCCGGTGGGCGCCGTGACCAGCAATCAGATCACCACGATCGAGGGCCTGGCCCAGGGAGGCGCGCCGCACCCGATCCAGAAGGCGTGGCTCGATAACGAAGTACCGCAATGCGGCTATTGCCAAAGCGGTATGATCATGGCGGCGGTAGCGCTGCTCAAGGACAAGCCGAAGCCGACCGACGCGGACATCGACGCGGCGATGACCAACATCTGCCGCTGCGGCACCTATCAGCAAGTGCGCCAGGCCATTCACGCGGCGGCGAGCGCGTAGGGAGGCGACCATGAACCACATGCCGAGACTCGATCGTCGCACCTTCTTGGTCAGCTCCACGGCTGCCGGACTCTCGCTTGGCTTCCACATCCCGTTTGGCGATGAAGCACAGGCCCAGACCGCAACACCCGAGGTCAATGCCTGGGTGGTGATCAAGCCCGACGACACAGTCGTCATCCGCATTGCCCGCTCGGAAATGGGCCAAGGCACCCGCACCGGCCTCGCCCAGCTGGTGGCCGAAGAGCTGCAATGCGACTGGTCGAAGGTTACGACCGAATATCCGACCCCCGGCCAGAACGTCGCCCGCAACCGCGTGTGGCAGAATTTCTCGACCGGCGGCAGCCGCGGCATCCGCGAATCCAACGAGTATGTGCGCAAGGGCGGAGCGGCGGCACGCATGATGCTGATTGCGGCCGCTGCCAATGCGTGGAATGTGCCGGCTTCCGAATGCAGCGCGGCAAACAGCGTCATCACCCACCAACCGAGCGGACGCACGACCACCTACGGCAAGGTCGCCGACGCAGCCGGTAAGCTCGATGCGCCGAAGGACGTACCACTCAAGAACCCGAAGGATTGGACTATCGCAGGCAAGCCGGTCAAACGGCTCGACACGCTGCCCAAGACCGACGGCTCGCTGATCTACGGCCTCGATATCAAGTTGCCCGGGATGAAGGTCGCGGCAATCAAGGAATTGCCGATTCTCAACGGCAAGGTGAAGAGCTTCGACGCCAGCAAGGCGGAGGGCAAGCCGGGCGTACAACGTGTGGTGCAGGTCGGTGACAACGCGGTCGCGGTGATCGGCGACACGTTCTACCAAGCAAAGACCGCACTCGCCGGCCTGCCGATCGAATGGGACGGCGGCGACAACACCAAGGTCTCAAGCGCAACGATCGCAGCCATGCTCAAGGAAGGGCTGGGCGCCGATCAGACGTTTGTCGGCAACAAGCAGGGCGATGCCAAGGCCGCACTGGCCGGCGCCGCCAAGACCGTGGAGGCGGTCTACAGCTATCCGTTCCAGGCCCACGCCACCATGGAGCCAATGAACGCGACCGCGCGGTACACGCCCGACAAATGCGAGGTCTGGTGCCCGACCCAGAACGGCGAAGCGGCGCTTGCGGTCTGTGCAGACGCGGCCGGGTTGCCGGTCGCAAAATGCGAAGTCTACAAATATGACCTCGGGGGCGGTTTCGGCCGCCGCGGCATGAGCGACTACGTGCGGCAGGCTGTGACGATTGCCAAGCAGATGCCGGGCACGCCGGTGAAACTGGTGTGGTCGCGCGAAGACGACATGGCGCACGACTATTACCACCCGATCTCGCAGTGCAAGCTGACCGCCGGATTCGATGCGGCCGGAAACCTGATGGCCCTGCACATGCGGATCGCCAGCCAGTCGATCCTCGCCTACGTGTTTCCGCAGAACCTGCAGAACGGCATGGATCCGGCCGTGTTCCAAGGCCTGACGCCGAACAGTCCGGAGGGCCATTTCGGCTACACGATCCCGAACCTGCTGATCGATCATGCGATGCGCAACACTCCGGTGCGGCCCGGCTTCTGGCGCGGGGTCAACACCAATCAGAACGCCATCTACGTGGAATGCTTCATGGACGAACTCGCCCATGCGGCCGGACAGGACCCGCTGGCGTTCCGACAGAAGCTGCTGGCCGACCATCCCAAACATCTGGCGGTGCTTAATGCGGTCGCGGATCGGGCCGGATGGGGCAAGCCGGCGGCGGCCGGTGTCTATCGCGGCCTCGCCCAGTTCATGGGCTATGGCAGCTACGTGGCAGCGGTGGCGGAGGTCTCGGTCACCAACGGGCGGCTGAAGATCCATCGCATCGTCGCCGCCACCAACAGCGGCCATGTCGTGAACCCGGCGCAGATCGAGCGCCAGGTGGCAGGCTCGTTCGTCTATGGCCTGTCGGCGGCGCTCTACGGCGAATGCACCGTGAAGGACGGCCGTATGGAGAAGGAGAACTTCGATACCTATGACGTGATGCGCATGGACGAGATGCCCAAGGTCGAGGCGATCGTCATGCCGTCCTACGACTTCTGGGGCGGCGTCGGCGAACCCACGATCGCGGTTGCGGCACCGGCCGTACTCAACGCGATCTTCGCAGCGACCGGCAAGCGGATCCGCGACATCCCGCTGAAGAATCACGACCTGCGCACGGCGTGATCCTTCGAGGCGGCCAAGGCGCAGTTCCGGCGTACATGCGCGGGCTTGTCCCGCGCATCTCGCTGAAGGTGGCGCGGTGCCCTTCTGGTCGAGATGGCCGGGACAGGCCGGACAGGCCCGGCCATGACGAGGAGAGGTCGGTGGTCGCAGGACACACAAGCCGACGCGACGTTCTCAAGCTTGCTGCAGGGTCGGTTGTCGCCGGGCTAGACGCACCCGCGCTCGCCCAGGGCGCCGCCAAGATCGTCGTAATCGGTGGCGGCTTTGGCGGCGCAAATTGCGCGCGGGCGCTCAAGGTCATCAATCCACGGCTCTCGGTGACGCTCGTTGCCGAGAGCGAGGTCTACACGGCGTTTCCGCTGAGCAACGCCGTGCTCGGCGGCCTGCGCCCGCTCACGGCCCAGCAATTCGGCTACCAGAAAATCGCCGGCGCCGGCGTCACCGTCGCGTTTGCGCCAGCGACAACCATCGACCCCAAGGCGAGAATGGTGAGGCTGCGCAACGGCGACCGACTGGCCTATGACCGGCTCGTGATAGCGCCCGGCATCGACGTGCGGTTCGACGCGATCAAGGGCTATGACCAAGCCGCGGCCGAGACGATGCCACATGCCTGGACCGACGGCGCGCAAGTCGGACTGCTGCAGCGACAACTCGAGGCGATGCCCGACGGCGGCCGCGTGGTGATCTCGGTGCCGGTGGCGCCGCTGCGTTGTCCGCTCGGTCCTTACGAGCGCGCCAGCATGATCGCGTTCTACCTCAAATCAAAGAAGCCGCGCTGCAAGTTGATCGTGCTCGATGCCAAGGACACGTTCGTCATGCAGCGGCAATTCGAGCGCGCGTGGGCGGAACTCTATCCCGACTTGATCGAGTGGGTGCCACTATCGCAAGGCGGCAACGTGACCGCAGTTGACGTCGCAACCAAGTCGCTGATCACCGATTTCGAAACCTACAAGGCCGATGTTGCCAATGTGATTCCACCACAGCGGACGGGACGCATCGCGATCGCGGCGGGCGTCGCCGATCGGACCGGCTGGTGCCCGGTCGATCCGGTCACGTTCGAATCCCAGCTGGTGCCGAATATCCACGTGATCGGCGACGCTGCCATCGCAGGTGCGATGCCGAAGGCAGCCTCCGCTGCCAACGACGCCGGAAAGATTTGTGCTGCCGCGATCGCCAAGCTCCTCGACGGCGTTGCGCCGCAACCAAGCGAGCTTGCCAGCAATTGCTACAGCCTGCTCGCGCCGGATTTTGCGCTGGCCATCGCCGGCAGATACCACGCGGTCGGCGGACAGTTCGTGGAGATCGAAGGCTCGGTCGTGAGCACGCCAGTCGACCCGGCGCCGGCGCTACGCGTGCGGGAAGCGAAATCGGCGGATGCCTGGTTTGCAACCACCATGGGTGAGATCTTTGGTTAGGACGGCGGCCAGCGTAATGCTGCTGGTTGCACAGCTCGCCAACGCGCGCGCGGAGGACTTGAAGCCCTATGCGGTCGTCGGCGATGCGATTCCTGCTTCCCTCACGGGCGCGGCCGGCGATCCGGCGCGCGGGCGGGCGATCGTGGGCAATCGTCAGGTCGGGCTTTGCCTCCTTTGCCACACCGGGCCGTTTCCGCAGGAGCGCTTTCAGGGCAATCTGGCGCCGGACCTCGCGGGCGCGGGCGCGCGCGCTAGCGCCGGACAGTTGCGCTTACGCATTGTTGCCGCGAGCCGCCTCAACCCGAACACGATCATGCCACCCTATTACCGGGTCGATGGTCTGGTGCGGGTTGCCTCCAACTTTCGCGACAAGCCGATCCTGACGGCGGAACAAATCGAAGATGTGGTTGCTTTCCTGATGACTTTGAAGGACTAGTGCCAGGTTTCCGAAGTTCGTGATACATGCCGGCATCCTCTGACACGAACTTCGGAAACAAACGGGCACTAGCTAGTATATGATTCTAGTGCCGCTTCTCGATTTGAAGTTCCTGAACGACATTGCGGCAGCTGGTGCAGGAACTTCAAATCGGCGGCACTAGCATGCCCCGCAAAAGTAGGAACCGGTTTTGCGGCAAGGACATGCTCAAACGATAGGTGAAGGCCATGAACCAAGGCCGACGCGAGCTGATCAAAGGTGCAGGCGCGCTCGCGTGCGGGATGTTGCTGCTCACGGTCCGCAGTGCGAAGGCAACCCCGGACACGATGCAGGCCGCCATCACCGGCGTGTTTGGCAACGCCGAAATCGGCAAGGGCAGAGTGACGCTCGACATCCCGCCGCTGGTTGAGAACGGCAACACCGTGCCGCTGACGGTCTCGGTCGAGAGCCCGATGACTGCGACCGACTTCGTCAAGGCGATCCACATCTTCAACGAAAAGAACCCGCAGCCCAACGTCATCGGCATTCACCTCGGGCCCCGCGCCGGCAAGGCCAGAATCTCGACGCGCATCCGCCTCGCTGATTCCCAGAAGGTGGTGGCAATCGCGCAAATGAGCGACGGTTCGGTCTGGTCCGATCAGGTCGATGTAATCGTAACGCTGGCAGCGTGCGTGGAGGGCCTGTGATGACGCGCCCTCTCATCAACGTACCGCCGAAAGCCAAGCGCGGCGAGGTCATCGAGATCAAGACGTTGATCTCGCATGTCATGGAGACCGGATTTCGTCCGTCCAGTATCGGGGAGATGCTGCCGCGCGACATCATCACCCGGCTCGTCTGCAGCTATAACGGCGAAGAGATCTTCCGCGCCGATCTTTCTCCCGCGATTGCCGCCAACCCGTTCATCACGTTCCACACTGTCGCGACCGAATCCGGAACGCTCACGTTCACCTGGACCGGCGACAACGGGTTTTCCGCATCCGGGCAGACTTCCATCACGGTCGAATGAGACCGGACCGCATCAACATTGGCGTTGTCCGTCTCGGCTGCATCCTTGTCGTGCTCGGCGTCGTCGCGTGCGCCTTCGGCGATGACATCCCCTTTTCTGAACGGCGCTCCGGCTACGACACCATGAGCCGCGAAACCAGGGCGATGCAGGACGACGACATGGCAAATCCTGCGACGCTGTGGGTAATCGAGGGCGAAGCGCTGTGGAACGCGAAGGGCGCAAACACAAAATCGTGCGCGGACTGCCACGGCGATGCGAGTTCCAGCATGAAGGGGGTTGCGGCGCGCTATCCGGCTTTTGATGCAAAACGCCGCGGCCCGGTCGATCTCGCGCAGCAGATCAACATCTGCCGCAGTGAGCGCCAGAATGCGACGCCGTTCCGGTTTGAAAGCCGCGAGCTGCTCGCGCTCACCGCATTTGTGGCGCGCCAGTCGCGCGGCATGCCGATCGAGGCGAGCGATGAGCGCATGAAGCCGTTCGTCGACGCTGGCCGCGCAATGTTCAACGAGCGACAGGGCCAGCTCAACCTGTCCTGCGCGCAATGCCACGACGACAATTGGGGCCGTCAACTCGCCGGCAGCACCATTCCGCAAGCCCATCCGACCGGCTACCCGATCTATCGGCTGGAATGGCAGAGCCTCGGCTCGCTGCAGCGACGCCTGCGCAACTGCTTGTTCGGGATGCGCGCCGAGCCCTACGACTACGAGGCACCGGACGCGGTCGCGCTCGAAGCGTTCCTGATGTGGCGCGCCCGCGGCATGCCGATGGATGCGCCGGCAGTAAGGCCGTGAGCGCACGTTGCCGGCGACTTGCCATGGATGCCCGTGGATGCCCTCGTGCGCACGCACCCCCTGCGGGCATCCACGGGACCGCAAACGCCTGATGCCTCCAGGCACGGATTTGCAAAGGGTCTCAGCTATCCAAAAAACGCGCCGCCGTTCACATGAATTGTCTGGCCCGTGACGTAGCGCGCCTGCGGCCCGCACAGGAAGCGCACCATGCTGGCGATGTCCTCGGGCCTGCCGCGCTCGCCGCTCAGCGTGGGATGGGTCGCGTGATGCGCCGGTTCGGGCCGGCCAGTGGTTGGCCTGCCGATCAGCCCGGGCGAGACCAGGTTGACGGTGACCTTGTGCTCCGCGAGGTCGGTCGCGAGCGCGCGGGTGAGACCGATCAGGCCGGCCTTGGCGGCGACCACGTGGGCACGCCCCTTCGAGCCCGTATAGGCACTCAGTCCCCCGATGTTGACGACTGCGCCCGCGCCGCTGGCCTTGAGATGCGGCAGGCACGCCAGCACGCAATAGAACTGGCCGTCGAGCGTGACCGCCACGACCTCGCGCCATGATGCCGGCGTCATCTGGTCAAGCGGTTGCTCGCGCCGTAAGGCCGCGTTGTTGATCAGGTAATCGATGCGCCCGAAGCGCGCCACCGCGACTTCGATCATGGCATTGACGGCGCCGACATCGGCGACATCGGCCAGATATCCCAGAGCTTTGCCGCCGCCCGCTTCGATCTCGTGCACGACCGCATCGACTTGTGCCTTGTCGCTCTTGGCGTTGACCACGACAGCAGCGCCGCCTTGGGCGAGCGCGAGCGCAATGGCGTGGCCGATATTGCGCCCGGCACCGGTGATCACCGCGACCCGACCGGCCAGTTCCTTGTCTGCCATGTGGTCTATCCCCGCAGGACTCCGAGGTTGATCGTCTCATCGAAGAGCGTGTGCGCAAGGCCCAGTGCGGCGGCGATGCGCGCCGCGTCCCAGCCCCCCTGGCGGCAATTGAGCGCGAATTTGTCCTCGATGTCTGCTCGCGTCAGCGGCTCATGTGCGCCGCCGCGCATATGCGGCTGGCGCTCCTCGATTTCGCGGCCGTCACGCAGGCGCACCCGAATATGCCCGGTGAAATTTTGCGGATAGGGGTTCGCGGGATCGATCACATAGCGGACCTTGCGGGCGAGCGCGAGCACCTGCGGGTCTTGCACGGCGGCGTCGGTGAACGAATCCAGCCCAACATTGCGGCGCACGAAGCCGGCGGCAATGCAGTAGGGCGTGGAGAACTTGGCACCATAGCCGTTGGCCGGACGCTGCTTCGCAGGAAGCGGTTCCCACAGCCGATGCACGGTGCCTTCGCCGACGTCGCAGACAAGGTCCTCGATCTCATCCGCCGCAATCCCGCGCGCCGCCAGGCGGCGCGCGCAGTCGATATAGGGATGCGTCATGGTCCCGCATGGATAGAGCTTGAACGCCAGCGATTCGCTGACCCATTGCCTGCCGAAATCGCCGACGAGCGCCGCATAGTCGCCCTTGCTGCTGTGAGCGAAGCCGTGGAACAGACCGTGCGTTCCCTCCAGTACGGTGCGCGGGCCGTCAAAGCCCGCGCGCCCCAACAGCGCAGCGCGCAGCCCCGACTGCGCGGCCCAGCCGGCGTGCAGACGCTTGGTCCAGGCACCCTCCGCCAGGTATTCGATGATGCCGCCGGCCATGCTGCCGGCAATGCCGAGCGCATCAACCATCTGGCGACGATTGAGCCCGAGCGTCGCCGCGACCGCGAGGGCGGCCGCCAACGTGCCGAACACCGCGGTCGGGTGAAAGCCTGCCTGGTGCACGAGTTTCGGCGCCACCAGACTGAGCCGACACATGGCTTCAGTCCCGATCGCAACGCCGCGCAGGGCCGCCGATCCCGGCGCACCCAGGCGTTCCGCGGCGGCGAGGACCGCCGGAACGACAACGGCGCCGGCGTGGACCGGTCCGCCTTCGAACGTGTCGTCGAAATCCTCGCCATGGGCGGCAGTGCCGTTGACGAATGCCGCGCCTGCCGCCGTCAGGCCGCGGCCATGACCAATCGCCGTACAGGGACCGTCGTCCTCGAACCCGTTGAGCGCCGCTGCGACGTAATCTGTCCGGCGCGCCACAACGCAGAGCCCGATAACGTCGATTGCCAGTGCCTCGCACTTGGCGTGCATGGCTTGCGGTATCCGGTCGATGGCCAAGATGGCGTCGACCAGTTGCTCGGCAATCGAAACCGCTGGCAGCGCCTCGTTCATTCAGGTGCTCCGGATCGCGCCGAAGCCGGGGATGCGATTGACCAAGACGACGACCGCAAACGTGATCGCCAGCATGATCAGACCGAGCACCGCGATCGCGCCGAGGTCGCCGCTTTCGTTGAGATCGAAGATCAACACCGAGATGACTTTCGTCTCCGAGGTGAAAAGCATGATCGCCGCCGAAAGCTCGCGAATCACGCCGACGAAAATGAAGCACCAAGTGGCGATCACGCTGGTGCGCAGCAATGGTGCCGTGACGCGGCCAAGCGTCCTGATGCGCGACGCCCCGAGGATTCGGCTCGCCTCTTCGAGATCGGGACTGACCGAGCGAAACGCCGATTGCAATTGCTGATAGGCCGATGGCATCGCAATGGTAACGAACGCAATCAGCAGGATCCACAACGTGCCGTAAAGCACGAATGGCGGGCGCGTATAGGTCAGAAACAATCCGACGCCGAGCACGATACCGGGCACCGCGACCGGCGCAGTCGCCAAAAATCCGAGCGCGCGATGGAAGGCGATGGCCTGCCGCGACGTGAGATAGGAGACGACGAGCGCGATCAGGGTCCCGATCGTGGCAGCGAGGGTGCAAAGGATCAGGGTGTTGCGAAACGCAAGCCTTGTGGCCGACAGTTCAAAAAACACGAACTCGAAATTGTGCATGGTCAAATTGCCGAAGCCGACGAGTTGTGAAGGCACGCGCGAGAAGGCGGCGTTGAGCAGGGCCCCATAGGGGAGAAAGACCGGGTTGAGCAGCACCACCAGCGCAAATGCGAGCGCGACCCATTTCCAGCCGCCAAGCCGCGTGACCCGCGCCGCACCCTGGCGGCCGCCAACCACCGCATAACCACGCCGGCCCAGAATCAGGTGCTGCCCGCGCAGCAGCAGCACGGTCAGGATCAGGAGCGGAAGCGAGGCGGCCGCTGCCAATTCCGGCTTGGGCGGATATTGAAACAGGCTCCAGATCTTCGTGGTCATGGTGTGGAAGCCTGCCGGCAACGCCAGGATGGCGGGCGCGCCGAACAGCGTCATCGACTGCAGGAACGCCACCAGCGCACCAGCCAGAACCGCCGGAAGCGCCAACGGAATGATGATTCGCCGCGCCGTGACCCACTTGCGGCCGCCTAGGATGGCAGAGGCATCCTCCAGGTCGCCAGGTATGCGGTCGAGCGAGTTGGCAACAAGCACGAACACATATGGGCAGGTATAGCAGGAGGTGACGAAGATCAGACCGGTGAGAGTGTAGATGTTGAACAGATACTGGTCCGACTCCACGCCGGTGAGCGCGCGGTAGGCCTGATTGATGAGCCCGCTGTTGGGCGCAGCCAAGAGTTCCCACGCAATGGCGCCGAGAAATGGCGGGGTCACGAACGACGCAGTCATCAGGGCGCGGATGGTGCCGCGCAAAGGCATGTCGGTGCGCGCCACCAGGAACGCGAGCGGCGCCGCGACCACGCAGCAGGCAATACTGGCGCTGACCGAGAGGATCACGGTCGTGATCAGCGGTTCGACGAAAGCCGGCGTGGTGACGAGTTGACGAAAGTTGTCGAACGTAAAGTTACCGGCGCGATCGACGACGCTGAAATAGGCGAGCCAAGCCAACGGCGCGATGATCAGAGCGCACAGGATGAGAGCCGATGCAAGCAAGATCGGCCAGGACAGGTCGAGACGGACCGGCCGGTGCTCTGCCTGTGTGAGCGACAATGCCATCACTCTCGTCCGTCATCGTTGGCCATGACGAGGAAAGAGAGTCACACGCGGAATATCTGCGCATAGCGCGCCTTCACGTCTTCGGCGGTCCGCTCGACCCCAGCTGGATCGTCTTTCATCGTCTTGATCTCCCGGAACGGTTTGCGGCCCGGCTTTTCCTTGGTGCCGGGATGCATGGAGCGCAATCCGCCCACGTCGATGATGAATTGCTGCGCCTCGACGCTGAAGCAATAGTTCTGGAACAGGCGCGCCGCGTTTGGATTGGGTGCGTTCTTGAACAGACCGTTGGGACCGACGATCAATGGTGCACCCTCGGTCGGATAGACCAACTCGACCGGCTGGCCCTGCTCCTTCATCTGAAAGATGTTGTATTCGTTGCCGTCGGCCATCACGGCGCGTTCGCCGAGCGCCAGCTTCTTGGGCGGGTCGGCCGAGGACTGCACCTGCATCACCCTCTGCTTGGCGAGCTTTTCGAAATAATCCCATCCGAGCTCGCGCGCCATCTGATAGGTCGCCGTCATGATGGTGCCGCTGTAGCCGGGATGTCCCTTCACGATCTTGCCCGCCCACTTTGGATCGAGCAGGTCGGCAAAACTCTTGGGCGCGTCCTCCGGTTTGACCAGGTTGGTGTTGTAGGCAATCACGCTCAGCCAGACCCGGAAGCTCGCAAACATGCCGTCCGGGTCCTTGTGCTCGGGCGGATAGGACTGCGCCACGTCCTGCGGCAGGTAGGGTGCAAGCACCCCGTCGCGCTTCCAAGAAATGAAGTGTGCCGCATCGGAGGAATTGACCACGTCGACCGCGTAGATGCGGCTCGCATATTCCTGGCCGATGCGCTGAAACACGCGCTCGGCCCCGGTTCGCTCGACCCGCGCCGCAACGCCGGGATATTTGGCCTCGAAGGATTTGGCGACCTTCTCGGCCAGCGGAAGATCGACCGACGTGTACCAGACGACCTTGCCTTCGCGCCGGGCGGCTTCGATCAGTTGGGGGGTGACGGTCGCTGGTTCGGGCGGCGCCGCCTTGATCGGCGACGCGAACGCCGTCGCGGCCACCGCACCGGTTCCTTGCAGCATTGTGCGCCTGGACATCCTCTTCGGCATCACGCTCCTCCCTGCTCGATTGGCCGCGATCCAGAGACTACCTCTGCAACGCGCGGCAGCGCTCGAACGGCATATGCAGCCAGACCTTGGCGCCTTGTGGGATATTCTCGCCAGGCGCGGTCACGACGCGCAGCTGCGTACCATCGGCGAGCTCCACCATATAGTCCCGGCTTGCGCCAAGAAAGACGTTGCGCACCACGGTCGCCGGCAAGACATTCTCCGCATCCGGCGGCTGCGTTGCCAGAAGACGCAGGTCGTGCTGCCGGATTGCAATCGCGCGCTCGCCGCCCGCCGCCGGGCTCGCACCCGTGCAGCGCAGCGCAACCCCGGCAACCGAGACGCGTCCGTCGCCGACACTCGTACCTTTGACGATGTTGCTCGCCCCCAGGAAGCGTGCAACGAACTCCGAGTTCGGCGCATCGTAGATGTCCTGCGGCGAACCGAGCTGCTCCACGCGCCCCGCATTCATCACCGCGATCTGGTCGGCGGTGGTCATGGCCTCGGCCTGATCATGGGTCACATAGATCGTGGTGTATCGGTACTGGTCATGCAGGCGGCGGATCTCGAAGCGCATTTCCTCGCGCAGGTTGGCATCGAGGTTCGACAGCGGCTCGTCGAGCAGTAGCGTTTGCGGTTCGACCACCAGCGCACGCGCCAAGGCCACGCGCTGTTGCTGCCCGCCCGACAGCTCACCCGGATAGCGGTCGGCAAGCGCCGACAGGCGGGCAGTCGTCAGGATGGCATTGACCTTCTTGGCGATGGTCGAGCGATCGAGCTTGCGCAAGGTGAGGCCGTAGGCGACATTTTCGCCGACCGTCATGTGTGGCCACAGGGCGTAGCTCTGAAAGATCATCGACATGTTGCGCTGCTCGGGCGGTAGCGTCCTGGCCGGCGATGAAACCACCCGGTCGGCGACCAGAATCTCGCCTTCGCTCGGCTCCACGAACCCTGCGATCAGCCGCAATGTCGTCGTCTTGCCGCAACCGGACGGTCCGAGCAGGCACATCAGCGCGCCGTGTGGAACCGTCAGCGACACATGGTCGACGACGGTTTGCGTCCCGTAGCGCCTGGTGAGGCCGCGCAGTTCGACGGACGCCACGCGCGGCCTCAGGTTCCGGAGAACACCGGCTTGCGCTTTTCCATGAAGGCCTTGCGGCCTTCGGCGTAGTCATTGCTGGCAAAGCAGCGTTCCACCATCTCGGCGCAGCGCTTGATATTGCGGGCGGACTCGTCCTTGACGGCCTCGTTGACCGTGTATTTGACCGCGTGCACGGTCAGCGGCGCATTGCCGGAGATCATGCCGGCGTAATTCTTCACATAGGTCTCGAGCTCGAGCTTCGGCACGACCCGATTGACGAGGCCCATCAGGCGCGCCTCTTCGGCGTCGAATTGACGCGCGGTGTAGAAGATTTCCTTGGCGAATGACGGTCCGACCACGTCGACCAGGCGTTTGATGCCGACATAGCCGTAGCCGAGGCCGAGCTTGGCGGCCGGGATGCCAAATTTGGAATTGTCGGAGCAGATCCGCATGTCGCAGCACATGGCAAGTCCGAGTCCGCCGCCGATGCAGTACCCCAGGATCATGGCGATCGTCGGCTTGGGAAACTCGTAAAGACCGGTAAACGCTTTGTCGCTGGTCGCGTTGTATTTATCGACCTGCTCCTGGTTCGAACGCTGTTTCTCGAACTCGGAAATATCCGCGCCCGACACGAAGGCCTTGCCGCCGGCGCCGGTGACGACCACCACCCGCACGTCGCCGTCATTGCGGAAGTCTTGGAGAATACGGTCGGTGGCGGCCCACATGTCGAGCGACACCGCGTTGAGCCGATCAGGATTGTTGAAGATCAGATAGCCGATGCCGTCTTCCTTGCGCGACAGCATCTTGTCCGTTTGGGTCATGAAGTCCTCGTTGCTGTACAAAGCCGTCAGATCGCGCGGGCGCTGCGGAGCTCGGCGATCTGTTTGTTGCTGAATCCGAACTCCTTGAGCACCGCGTTGGTATGCTGGCCGAGCGCCGGCGGCGGGGTGACAAGCCGGCTCGGCGTGCGCGAGAGCGTCACCGGCTGGCCGACGATGGTCATCGACCGATCTTTGCCCTTCACGGTCTGCGCGATCCCGAGATGCTTCACCTGCGGGTCGGTAAAGACCTCATTGATGGCGTAGATGGGGCCGGTCGGCACCCCGGCCTCGTTGAGGATGTCGACCCATTGCTTGCTGGTGCGCCTGATGGTTCGCGCATCGATATCCGCATTGAGCGCATCGCGGTGTTTCAGCCGTTCGGCGGCGCTGGCGTATTCCGGCCGCTTGATCAATTCGGGGGCGCCGAGCGCTTCGCACATGCGCTGCCACATCTTGGTGCCGGTGGTGGCAATGTTGATGTAGCCATCCGACGTCTTGTAGACGCCGGTTGGCGCGCTGGTCGGATGATTGTTGCCGGCCTGCTTGGGAATCTCTCCGGCCATGAGCCAGCGCGCCGCCTGGAAATCGAGCATGAAGATCTGCGCCTGCAGCAGCGATGTCTCGATTTGCTGGCCTTTGCCCGATCGTTCGCGTTCCAACAGGGCGGTAAGAATTCCGAGCGCTGCAAACAATCCGGCACACAGGTCGGCCACCGCGATACCGGCGCGTACCGGGCCTTGACCCGGCAGGCCGGTGATCGACATCAGCCCGCCCATGCCCTGGGCGATCTGGTCGAAGCCCGGACGGGTCGCGTATGGCCCGGTCTGACCGAAGCCGGAAATGCTCGCGTAGACGAGCTTGGGATTGATCTTGGCCAGCGATTTGTAGTCGATGCCCAAGCGCCGTTTCACGTCCGGCCGGTAATTCTCGACCAGGACGTTGGCCTTCTTCACCATCCGCTTGAGCGCCGCCACACCTTCCGGCGACTTGAGGTTGAGGGTGATGCTGCGCTTGTTGCGATGAAGATTGGAAAAGTCCGGCCCGCTACGCGGCCCGCCCATATCGGCCGCTTCCACGTGCTCGGGCATCTCGATCTTGATGACATTCGCCCCCCAATCGGCGAGCTGGCGTACGCAGGTCGGCCCCGCGCGCACGCGGGTGAGGTCGAGGACGGTGAAACGCGACAAGGCTTTGGAGGCGCGGGCAGGCATCGGGCTTTCATCCTGGACGAGAGCATTCCTTGGCCCGTGGACGTGGAGCGGGCGCCCGACATTCCCCGATAACCGCTGGGTTGTCCACCGGTGGCGAAAGCGCGGGTCACCCGACCAGTTTGAGAATGAGGTCGGCTGCAACGACGAAGAGCAGAACGGTGAACGCGCGCCGCAGCCAGACCTCGTTCAACATCTGCCCGGTACGCACGCCGATGGGGGCCGCGAGCATGGTGGTCGGAAGCATCACGGCGAAAACGACCAGGTCGACGTAGCCCAGGCTGAAGGCCGGCCGGCCTTGGACGTTCCAGCCCGCCAGGATTGCCGCGAGAGTGCCGACCCCGCCGGTCACCAGCCCGGTCGCCGAAGCGGTCGCGATCGCAGCCTCGATACGCACGCCGAAGGCCTGCAGAACCGGCGTCGTGATCGTACCCCCGGCGGTTCCGGTCAACGCCGACACACAACCGATGACCGCGGCCACACCCAGCTTGGCCGCCCCACGGGGCGGCGCTTTGGCAGCGCTCACGCGGCCTTTGATGAACCCCTCGTAGATTCCAACCAAAACGATGTAGGTCGCAAATATCGCCGTGAGGTTCTCGGTCGATGCGTGCGGCAGCAGCAGGCCGCCGACCAACGCGCCAGCCAGAACGCCAGTGGCCCAGGTCCGGTAGAATGACAGGTCCAGGTTTCCAAGCGCGATTTGCTTATGCGTTGCCGCTACGGCCGCCGGCAGCACCAGCGCGATCGATGTTCCCACGGCCACGTGCATCACGAGCGCATGCGCGACCCCAAACAGAGGCAGCAGGTGCAGAAAGATCGGCAATCGGACGATACCGCCACCGATCCCGAACAGGCCGGACAGGAAACCCGACGCCGCGCCCACGAGCGCGAACACGACGATGCGCAACACGAGCTCTTCCATCGATGCTCTCTAATTTAGTGCGGCGGCATCGGAATGTAGACCGGTGGCTCGCCCTGATATTTCATGCGCCGGCGGATCGCGTCATCATCCGCGCCATGGGGCTTCAAATACACGTAGTAGCGATCGGCGCGCTCAATGATGTCGTCCTCCGGGTCACTGCGTTGGCTGATGAGGCTTAGGCTCTCGAAGCGAATGTGCATATAGCCCGGCATGAGCTCGGTCCAATCGCTGAGGTTGGGTTCGAACACCGTCTCGTATATCTGCGGATCCATGAGCTTGACGACGCTCGCGGCCATACCGTCCGGTGCCCTTGACGGGACTTCCTTCCAGGCCAAGCCGGACTGTTCAAACACGCGGACCGGGCTTTGCATCACATAAATTGGCTGGTTCGGATCGACATTGGTCATCTTCATGGTGACCCGATAGGACTTTTGATCAGCCTCGTATGCGACTTTGACCAGTTCGACGTAGAGCCCTTGGTAGGCGGCATGTTCGAGTTTGAGGGCCTCACGTCGCTTTTGATCCAACCGGTAGTTCTGATACTTGCCGATTGCATAATCGCACCCAAATGCGAGCACGACGATCAGGACAGCGCCGAGAAGAAACCTGGACCGCAGGAACTCGAGGCCGCGACCCAACCTGATCCGGGGGCTTGTGATCCCCTCTCGTTGGCGGCTGCCGACGCGCTGAAGTTGCGCCAATAGCGGGCTCGCGGCGGCGGCTCCCGAAGCGCTCTCTGTCCGGGACAGACGCTCTGCGAGCGTCTTTGAGCGCGCGCGTTCATCCTCCAGATCGCGCCACAACCGAAGAATCAGCGCGTCCTTGTCGGCGTTGGACAAACTCTCGAGCGGGGATTCGTGCTTGTCGCTTGTCACGGAGCGAGCCTGCCGTCGGCGATATGCACGACCCGGTCGCTCTGCTCCGCCAGCCGGAGGTTGTGCGTCACCATGATCAGCGTCACCGCACGTTCCCGGTTCAGGGCGCGAAACTGCGCCATAATCCCGCGTTCCGTCTCCTCGTCCAGATCCGAAGTGGGCTCATCAGCGAGCAGAAGCGCCGGGGTATTGATGAGGGCGCGCGCGATGACGGCACGGCGCTGTTCCCCAGCCGAGATTTCACCCGGATAGGCGTCGAGATTTCCGGCGAGGCCAAGTTGGTCGAGCAGGGCGGCCGCTCGTTCGAAGGCGGCCACGGCATCTCGCTTGCGACCGAGCAGCGCCGGCAACGCGACGTTGTCGATCACCCGCAGGGTCGGAAGCAAACTCGCAAACTGAAACACGAAACCGATCCGGCGATTGCGAAAGTCCGCCAAGCGGTCGTCCGACAATGTCCAGATATCCGTGTCCTCGACCCGAACGGCACCGTGTGTCGGACAACTCAATCCGCCGATCATCGCCAGCAGCGACGACTTGCCGGAACCGGAGCGCCCCACGATGGCGGCGAACTGACCGCTCGGCACGTCGATGTCGATGCTCTTGACAGCTTCGATAGTGCCGCGCTCGGTCATGTAGGTCTTGGTCACGGCGGCGCACGACAGCATCGGCTACCCCTCAGATCGAATGAGATCATAGGGATCCCGACGACTTGCGCGCCAGGCCGGAACAAGCGCGCCCAGCGCTCCGATGAGCGACGCGAACAGAACGCACAGCGCCGCAACCAGCGCTATCGTGCCGCCGCTGAGCCAGGCAAACGGAACCCCTAGGCTGTTGAGATAATAGACCAGGGAGTGCTCGTAGAGACGCATCAACAGCACGCCCAGCACGCACCCGGCGAGGCCCCCGGCGGCGGTCGCCAGCGCCGCTTCGGTCAGGAGCATGCCGATGATCTGTCCCCGGCGGGCCCCGATGGCCTTGAGCAAACCCAATTCGCGGCGCCGCTCGGTGATGATCGCGGAGAACAACACGCTGACCAGCAGGACGGTGCTGACGAACATGATCGCCATGAGGCCGAGTATGCCGTGGAGCAGCGCCGCCAAACCCTGACGTATTGACGTGAGCACCGTGTCGCCGGCCACGACCTTGATGCCTGGCACATTCGCCAGCGCCGCAAAGCGCACCTGCTGGGTGGTTGCCCCGGGTGCAAGCTCGAGCAGCACGCCGGATAATTTGTTAGGTTCGAGCGGTGCCTTCATGCCGCAAACCTGCTGAATCGCCTCGCGCAAATCGCCGAGCGTCGCGAACGTGATGAAGAGGCCGCGCTCGTGGGTGCCGACGGCGGTTCTTCCGAGCTTGCCGTACACGGTGAGCGGCCGGCCGAACAGCAGCAATTCGGACCCGAGCGCCTCCTCACGCCGCCCGCCGACGATCACGTCGCCTGACCGCATTGGACGATCCAGGTGCTGCTCCAACCAGGGTTGGACCGTGATATCGCGCGCGGGATCGAACGCGATCAGATCGACCAGATCGCCGCTGCGCCCATAGCCCGAAGCATCGGTGCGAAAGATGAGCTGCGGCGCCACTCTGCGCACGCCTTTCAGTCCTTGCAACCGAGCCAGCATCTTGTCATCGAGTGTGAAGTCGGTGGGCTCCGCCGTCAGCAATGCCGACGTGATATTGGTGAGCGTCCCAGCCGGCACGATCAGCATATCGGCCCCCAACCTGGTAAAGCCGACCGCCATGCTGGTCTCGATGCTTCGCATCAACACGGCACCGGTAAAAATGGCGCCCGCGCAAATCGCCACCGCGCCCACCAGCAACAGCGTGCGTACCTTGCGTCGTCCGAGATTTTGCAGCGCCAGGCTGCCAAGCAGAAACCGGATCCCAGACGTGTCAGGCATCGGGAGTGGGGGCTGGCGCCGGCCCCTGGCGAGCTAGAGCGTACACGAGCGCGTATGCTTCATGTGCTCGAGTTCGGTCGGGATCACCACGCAATCATGGTGACCGCCATTGCTCGGCAAAATACCCAGAAGTTCATCTTTCTCCGTGTCGATCACCGCAATGCCGCTGGACAGACGTTGAAACCCGCTGAACGGCACCAGCACATATTTTCCGTCATAGGTGATCGCCGGCGTCTGCAGGTCGGGACCAATGCCCTGGATTTCCTTCTTGATGGTCCAGGTCGCCGTATCCACCACCATGACGCCGCTCGCCGCCGGCGACGGATGCAGGACCGAGAGGTAGAGTTTCGAGCTGTCGAGCGAGAACACCATGTGGAACGGGTTCGGATATTTGCCGCCCCATAGCGGGTCTTCGACGTGGGCGATCTTCTTCCATTTGGTCGGGTCGGGATCGCGGACGTCGAACACCGAGCAATTGTTTTCGCGCAGATTGTTCATCATGCAAAGGAACCGCCCGTCGGGCGAGAACCCGATTTCGTGCCCCGGCGAGAACACCTTGTCGAACACGACCTCCCAATGGTCGTCGTCGATGCGCCTGACCGGATATTGATCCTGCGAATCCTTGTTGAACTGCAGGAAGGCGACCGGGTTGAAATTGTTCTCTGCGTCGAGAATCGCGATGCCACCGCAGAGGCGAATGACGGTTGCGGCCCAACGGCCGGTCGGATGCCAGATCGTGCCGTCGGCGCCTGTCAGAGTGTGGGGAGAATCGCCCGGGATCGTGCCCTCCTCGACGTACAGTTCTCCCATCGGCACCATTTCCCATTCGATCTTCTGGCCTTTGGTTCCGCGGTAATCGAACTTTCCGGTCTTGGGATCAGGAAAGATCTTCGAGATCTTGAGGGTGCCGCCCTTCTGCCAGCAATCCCTCAGGTTGCTCGAATTCCCGGCCCAGTCGAATTTCAACGCGGCAATCACCCGCCCCGACGTGCGGTCGAAGCAGGCCGCGATGTCCTTCTGTCCGTCGGTCACGAAATAGGACTGAGCGTCCTTGGGGTTGATGGTCACGTGAACGCCGAGCCCAAGCCCGGTCGTCTCCGACACGTTCTCGATCAACTCCATCTGGGAGCCGTCGTAGCGCACCCGATAAATGTTGAAACCGGGCTCCGGCGTCACCATCGGGGTGTTGATGCCGTAGATCAGACAGTTCTTGCCACCCTGCGGAGTGATACGGGTCGGCACTCGGGAACGCGCACAGGTGATGTGAGATCGGGTTGTAGTCGCCATAGGTCCAGTACCAGATCGATGCCAGGACCCTGTTGGTATTGAGGTCGAGCGCATAAGTGCCGCCGCCGAGCTTGGTCGGGAGCAGTAGAATCCATTTGCCGAGTCCGCGCCCTCCGACATCGGATTTCGAATCGATCAGCTCGCGCACGATATTGTGGCGTTGAGCTTCAGTATATCGGCTGCCGGCGTGCTTGGCGCCCTGGTCTGATACCGACCCGCCAGTGACCCAGGAATACCCGACCGCAGCGGCCTCACCGGCCACCGCCGTGCCGGCGACGACCTTCAATAAGTTACGGCGAGCGACGCCTATGTCTGCGCGGCGGGCCACTATATTGACTTCCGTAGGACCGTCTGACAACGTTTCTTTCGTCGCTTCTACTGACGTTCTGTCCAACATCATCGCAATATTCAACACCGGGGCAACATATGTCGGAGCCGGGAAAAAAGACGACCGTCAAGGATGAAGTCGACAGCACGCCGAAAATCAAACTGGAGCACGCTAGTGTGGTGGATTTGAAGTTCCTATCATTCTTGCGGCACGCTCGTCATAGGAACTTCAAATCCAAAACCACACTAGAGTCATATATTTGCCAGTGTCCCTTTGATTCCGAAGTTCGCTCCAGAGGGTGCGGCCAGGATAAAGCGAACTTCGGAATCGGGACACTGGGAACATCCTACCGTTGACAGTTCCGCAGTCGCGATGCAGAGCCGGGGTGCATTGGCCACCAAACAACAAATCGAGGATTATCTCCGACGCAAGGCCGAGGTCACCCAGGACGATCATCAGGCATTTCAGGAATACTTGAGCGAGAAGACGAAAAGCGTTCCAGATCGGGCTGATGCGCCGCCGCCCAAACCGAAGTTCAATCGCGCGGGGAACCCGCATGAGGGAGCGTAACGCATGACCGGGTCGTCGTCTGCGCGAGCTTGTGTGCATCGAAACCGCAGGCTGAAACATGATGGGTGATCCTCTTTTCTTGATCGCAGCAATTGGCCTCAGCCTGTCGGGAATCGTCTCCGCGGTCAGGCTGATCGACTGGTTCATCCACAGCGATCCGAAGGTGATTGCGCACACCGGGCGCCTGGCGGGCATCAGCCTGGCCGTCGCGTCAGTGCCGCTGCTGCTCGGACTGCTGCTCACGGAGAAATGGACGGCCGCAATCGCGCTCGCCGCCGTGATGCTCCTGGCTTTCGCGTTCTATGGCCCGCAAATGCTGGCGCGGCTTGGGCCGCGTCGTCTCGTGCCCGATTGGAGCCCCCCTGCACCTGCGCCGGAACGTAGTGCAAGCGGATCGGATGCCGCGACCGCCGATCCGGAGCTGATCCAGCGGTCGATCGCCGTTTTGGAAGAGTATCTGCAGCGAACCGCGGGAATTCCCAAACACAACGGGAGCGACGCGCCCACGACCGCCGCGCGACCAACCGACGGCCGCACCCACCACAATGGCAACGGTCACGATCGGGATCGCACGGCCGCGCCGTTGTCGGAAGCGGAAGCGTTGGAGATCCTGGAACTCGGGGCCGATGCGACGGATTGGCAGATCAATGACGCGCATCGGCGGCTGGTTCAACTGATCCATCCCGATCGAGGCGGCTCGCATTACTTGACCGTCAAGATCAATCAAGCCAAGGACCTGCTTCTGAACACCACGGGCGAGCGCTCGCTTTCCCCCGCTTCAACCCCACCACGAAAATCCGGCCGCCGACGCGCCCCTCGACCCCCGCAGCCCTGAGTTGCGTCTCCCGGCTGCGACGCGTTCAGATCGCCCCGGCTGGCACCGGTACAACGCAGGCTTCGAGCGCGCGCCGCAGCCGCGCGTGATCGAGGTGGCGTCCGATCAGCACGAGCTTGTTCGTCCGCGCGCCATCCGGGCGCCATTCGTCGAGAGCGAAGCGTTTCGCCACCAGGTGAAAGATGTAGCGCTTGTCGCTCTCAGCGATCCAAAGCAGCCCTTTGGCGCGATAGACGTTGTCTGGAAGGGTTTCGAGGAAGTCCTGGAACGCATGCACTCCGAAAGGCCGCTCGCTCTGAAACGAAAGCGACTCAAAACCATCGGCCGCCAAGTGATCGTGGTCAGCCGGCATGGTTGCATGATCCCGCGCGTGATCGCCGAAGAACCGGTCCGACTGAAATTGGCCAACACTCAGGATCAGCGCGAGCGGAACGTCGCAACGGGTAGCGCGAATAATGCGCGCGCGTGCCGCCACCTTCGCGATCGCTGTTTCAAGCTCGCGCAAACGCTCGAGGCCGACCAGATCACACTTGTTGAGCAGTATCACGTCGCCGTAGGCAAGCTGGTTGCGAACCGCCAGGCTATCGAGGCGAGGCAGGACAGAATTTTCCGCGTCCGCAACCGTGACGATGGAATTCGAGCCGAACCTGATCGCGTAGCTCCGTGCGCAGGAAAGTGAGCGCGACCGGCAGCGGATCGGCAATCCCGGTGGTTTCGACCACCAGGTGATCGAGCCGATGCGGACGGTCCAGCACCCGAAACACCGCATCCATAAAATTGCTGTTGAGGGAGCAGCAGATACACCCGTTGCTCAGCTCCACCAGGCCGTCATCGGTGGAAATGATCAATTCGCTGTCGATGTTGACGTCACTCAGGTCGTTGACGATGACGCCGGTACGCAGGCCCGACTGGTTTGCCAGAATGTGATTCACCAGCGTCGTTTTTCCGCTCCCGAGGAAACCGGTCACGATCGTCACCGGCAATCGCGCCGGCGTGGCGGGCTCCGCAAAGCCGGCCATCGTCACGACGCCGCGTCGGGCCGGTGGCCGGCCGCAAACGTGTAGCGCGTGCCGACCGCAGATTGACTGACCGCGTCGCCGAACGCGTTGGCCAGAGCATGCAGGGCTCGCCAGCCGGTGCAGTGGCCGGTGATGATGTGCCCGATGGCGAACGGCCGCAGTCCATCCACCGTCTGTGGGATGATCCGTTCCATCACACCTCCGAGGTGAAGCCCGCCCATCGCGCAATGGATCGGAATGTCCGGAAAGCGCCGTCTCACATCGGTGCATACGTTGACGATGCCGGCATGCGAGCAGGCGCTGAAAACGATCAGTCCCAAATCGCGCACGTGCGCGACCAGCATGCGCTCATCCATCAGCAGTGGGTCCGGTTGCCATGCCGCGCTTGGACCGGTGCGGCTCAGATGGTCTGTGCGGCCTTTCTCGAACGGTGTCAGCCGTGGAATTTCGCCGCTGTAGTAAAAGTGGCGATCGAGCAGCAGTCGGGCGTCGGACCGATTGATCACCTTGGCTCCGCGTGCCTCCATCGCAGCCGGGAGCGGGACCTTGGCGACGGGCACCACGGTTCCGCTCGCAAGCCTGATGGCGCGTTCGTTGAACATTCCCGGGTTGACATGGACCGCAACCTGGCCGCCCTCGCGCACGATCGCATCGATCGTGTCGGGAAGCGCCGCCATGTGATCCCAGTGTCCATGGCTCACTGCAATGCATTCGACCTCGCCCAAGCGAATGCCGAGGTTCTGGCAGTTGCGCAGGAAGATCGTGCCTTCCGGACCGGTGTCAAACAACAGGGTGTGCTCGATCTCGCCCGCTTTCGACACCAACCGCAGACCAAGCCCCAGGTTCGCACACAGCAGCGCCTCGCCGGAGAGTATCTTCGCGCCGGCCAGGATGACGTTGGAGAACTCCGATACAGCAAACAACGTCTTGCTGACATACGTGTCACTGACATCGTCAGTCACCACGTCTACAACCAGCGAATCGACGGGGGCGAGACCGGGCGCAGGATCGTCATCATCGGCCATGGCTGGAACTTTCGCTGTTGCGCCTGCAGCGCGCCAACGGATCATAAACGACGCCAGCGCACAAGATGATCAGCGTTGCGAAAATCTATGGTGAGGCAATCACAATATTTGATGCGGTCACTCGGTTTTTGCCGCAGGCGGATCGATCCAACCGATATTTCCGTCGGCGCGGCGATAGACCATGTTCACGCGGCCGCTGGCCGCATGACAAAAGACCACGACCGGCGCGCCGGTCATGTCAAGCTCCATCACGGCTTCACTGACCGACAGCGTTTCGAGCGACGTGGTGGATTCGGCAATGACCGCGGGGCTGAAGTCCGTCACCTCCTCCTCCTGATCGGGGGCCGCGATCACATAGCTCGCGGCATCGATCGCAGGCATGGCGCGGCGCGCACCGTCCGCGCGTGCCGGGTGTGACTTGAGGCGCCCGCGGTAGCGGCGCAGGCGCTTCTCGATTCGAAGGGCCGCCTGATCCGCGCTCGCATAAGCGTCGGCCGCCAGTCCGTCTGCCTGCAGCACCCTGCCGGTATCGAGATGAATGGCGCACTCGGTGCGGAAGCCGAATCCTTCCTTGCTGACCGTCGCGTGACCGGAATAGCCGCGGTCAATAAACCTCGCGACCAACTCCTCAATACGCTCGCTGATGCGGGCCCGCAGCACTTCACCTACATCGATATTCTTGCCCGACACCCGAAAGGCCATCGTTTCCTCCAGCTTGCGGTTCGGCTTGCCACTCCTGTCGCCGCGGCGCAATCAGCGCAAGTGCAAGACCGCGCACCTTTCGATCAACTTGGGCCGATCACCGTCTGCTTCTCACGCCGGCGCTGAACCGACGACGGAATCCGCATGGCCTCGCGGTACTTCGCCACGGTCCGGCGGGCGATGTCGATTCCGTCGCCGCGCAGCTTTTCCACGATCGTGTCGTCGGACAGCACGTCGGCGATGGTTTCGGCGTCGATCAGTTTTTTGATGCGATGACGCACCGCCTCGGCCGAATGCGCCTCGCCGCCATCAGATGCCGCGATCGCAGAGGTGAAAAAATATTTCAATTCAAAGATACCGCGGCTGGTGGCCATGTATTTATTCGCCGTGACCCGGGAAACCGTAAACTCGTGCATGCTGATCGCTTCGGCCACAGTCTTGAGGTTGAGCGGCTTGAGGTGCGCAACGCCGAACAACAGAAACGCGTCCTGCTGGCGCACGATCTCGGTCGCGACCTTGAGAATGGTCTTGGCGCGCTGATCAAGCGCGCGCACGAGCCAGCTGGCGGATTGCAGACAGTCGGCCAGATAGGCCTTTTCGGCGGCGTTTTTCGCGGTCTTCGACACTTCCGCATAGTAGGTCTGGCTGACCAGAACTTTCGGCAGCGTGTCCGAATTGAGCTCCACGACCCAGGTCCCGTCCTGAGCTTTGCGAACAAACACGTCCGGAACAACCGGCTGCACCGGTGCTGACCCGAAGGCGAGGCCCGGTTTGGGATCGAGCGCGCGCAGCTCCGCGATCATGTCGAGCAGATCTTCATCGTCGACGCCACATAGTCTTTTCAGCGCCCCCAAGTCCCGCTTTGCCAGCAAGTCGAGGTGCCCGACCAGCGCCTGCATGGCCGGATCGAAGCGATCGCGCTCTTTGAGCTGGATGATCAGGCACTCGGCCAGGCCGCGCGCGCAGACCCCCGCCGGGTCCAGGGTTTGCAGCACGCGCAGCACCGCCTCGACCCGGGCGGGCGGCGCGCCAAGCCTGTCAGCGGCGTCAGCGAGGTCGCCGGTGAGGTAGCCGGTCTCGTCGACAAGATCGATCAGGTATTGGCCGATGAGCTGGTCGCGCGGATCGGCAATCACCAGCTTCATCTGCTCCGCCAAATGACCGGCGAGCGTCGCCTCCGCCGCCACGAAAGCCTCGAGATTGTAGTCGCCGTCCTCGCGCGCGGCGCCGCGCATACCCGCCCATTCCGATTGCACCGGTACCTCGGCCGCCCGTAAACGCGTGCTGGTGTCGCCCGGAAAGACGTTTTCCAGGCTGGTATCGAGCCGCGCTTCGATGCTGGACCGGCTGGTTTCAAGCTCCTCGCCGAGCCAATCCCCAGTCTGGGAAGCGCTTTCCCCGTCGGGCGAGGGCTCCTCGCGAGCCCCGTCGCGAGCTTCGCCTTCGCCCTCATTTGCTCGTTCCAGCAACGGGTTGCGTTCGAGCTCCGCGTCCACATGCGCGGTCAAATCAAGGTTGGACAACTGCAGCAGCTTGATGGCTTGCATCAGCTGCGGGGTCATAACCAGCGCTTGCGCCTGGCGAAGCTGTAATTTCTGCGTGAGCGCCATGAGTTACAGGGATAGTTGGTCCGGTTCTTGCTTATCCGGTTCTACCGCGGCTGTACACCCATCCCTTCGGCCTATCTGCGCCCCAGGCTACATGCGGAATTCCTCGCCCAGATAGAGCCGCCGGACTTCCGGGTGATTGACGATGTCGTCGGCGCGCCCCTCCATCAGAACCTCACCCGAATAGATGATATAACCGCGGTCGGTCAGGCCCAGGGTTTCGCGCACGTTGTGGTCGGTGATCAGGACGCCGATGCCCCGCTGGGTCAGGTGCCGGACCAACGCCTGGATGTCACCAACCGCGATCGGATCGATACCGGCGAACGGCTCGTCGAGCAGCATGTAACGCGGGCGGGTTGCGAGCGCGCGGGCAATCTCGACACGCCGGCGCTCGCCTCCGGAGAGCGCGATCGAAGGCGATTTGCGCAGCCGCGAGATGTTGAACTCTTCCAGCAGTTCGTCGAGCGCGGCCTCGCGCCGTCGCCTGTTGGGCTCAACGATCTCGAGCACCGAGCGGATGTTGTCTTCGACATTGAGGCCACGAAAGATCGAGGCTTCCTGCGGTAGATAACCGATGCCCAGGCGTGCGCGTTGATACATCGGCAGCTTGGTCACATCATAACCGTCAAGCTCGATGCGGCCGCGATCCGCCTGGATCAGGCCCGTGATCATGTAGAACACCGTCGTTTTGCCGGCTCCGTTGGGACCGAGGAGCCCGACCGCCTCGCCGCCGCGAACATAAAGGCTCACGCTTTTCACCACTTTGCGTCCGACGAAGCTCTTCTCGACCCCATGGACAGCGAGAAAATCCTGAGTCCCCGGGCGCTTCCCGACTGGCCTACTCAAGGTGGAGACAGTCGCGGCCGGGCGATTTTCAGTGCGGGTGACGCCAGCACCCTGGCTGGGCTCCTTGGGTTTGAGCTTTGCGAACGGCGACGCCTCACGCCCGGGATCGGGCTTTTTGACCGGCCGGACAATCTTCTCCGGTGCAGTCACCGGCTGCGCGGCGGGTGCGCGCTCTGCGACGCCCGGAAGCCGCATCGGCTCGGCGTGAATGCGGCCAATGGCCCCGCCCAGGCTTTGCAGGTTGATGGCAAACTTCGCGGGCGACAACGCCCATCGGCGCTTCGATCCGGCGCGGCGGAACATGCTGAAGAAGTCGACCACGCCGCCGTTCCGACAGGCTAAAGGGTGCAGGGCGGCTTGTTGGCCGAGGCCGGCTGCTTTTGAGGTTGCTCGGCCGCCTTTTTAGCGTCGTCAATGCTCGCGGGAAGGAGCAGCGCCGACACACCACCGCCTTTTCCGCCCTCGATTTTGGCTTCCCCGGTGCTGAGATTGACCGTCAGGCGCTCACCCTTGAGCACGTTGGCCCCTTTGGTCAGGACGACGTTCTTCTCCAGCGTTACGGTATTTGCCTTCATGTCGAAAATACCGATGTCACCGGTCGCAACCTGATCGTTCTGACAGACCCTGACGCCGCCCTTTGCCTCGAGCCGCCGGATGCGCTGCTGCCCGGCGGGTCCAGGCTTGGCCGAGGTCAGCGCGTTGGCGGTGCTCCCGTCCCCATCATAGAAGACCGCGAGGCTCCGGCTCCGCATCATCGTGTCGCCCTGCACGACCTTTACATTGCCCGAGAACGTGGCGACCTTGTCCTTGTCGCGCACTTCCAACTGGCCAGCATCGATCTTCACCGGCTGGTCCCGGTTTTGTGCGAAGCCCTGCAGTGCATTTGCCGGACCGCTGGGCTGCTGTTGTGCCGATGGAGCCGGCGGCTGCGCCTGGGCGAGCGCGGCAAAGGCTGCGGCCGCGACCGCCGCCAGACAGGTTCGCGTAACGAGGTTCACGCTCATGGCGATTTCTTCTCGCTATCCTGAGGCGGATTAAGCAGCAGGTTCATGACCACGCCGCCGTCGAACCGGATCACGTCACCGCGATCGTCGACTTCCAGGCTATTGGCGTTGAGCGTGCCGTTGAGCATCTTCAGCTCGACCGGGCTTTGCGAGACGATGCTGCCCTTCTTCACGTCGATCACCGCGCCGCGCAGATGTCCCGAGTAGCCGGACGTTGACGTTAACACGATATCCTGATCCAGGGTGAGGCGATCGACTTTGGCCTCATAGACGCCGCTCACCGCGGTCATCTCCACCGTGACATTGTCCTGCATCTCGACCTTGGCCCGGATCTCCTTGAGTTCAACAATATCAGGCTTGGTGATGTCCTGTGATGCTGCCCGCGCGGTAACTTCGTAGGGGCGAGCGTCCTTGGTAAAGCCCGCGACCCGCGGTGCTTCCATGGTGATCCGCGTACCGTGCAGCACGATTTTGCCCGGATCGATGGGTAACCGCGCCAAAACCCGGAACGGATTGAAATAAGCAGCCACCACCAGCAGCGCGAAGACGACCAGGATTGTCACCGGAATCGCCCCGCGCAGCAGCCGGACCAGGCGGCTGTGCCGCACGGCCGCACGAAACTTGGCGGGATCGGCACGCCCGAGCTCGCGCAGATCCTCGGTGGTCGATAGCGTTGTCAGACGCCTATCCCCCGTCACAAGGGCCAGCAGGCAGCCCGGCCCTTCCCCGTCATACGATCACCCCGTCCCAAAATCGCCCCGGAATGTGGCCGCGGCGCGGCGGTCGGACGGCCCCGCTAGGAATGGGCAAAAATATCCTCATCTGCCCAACCCGCGAGGTCGAGCCGGGCGCGATGGGGCAGAAACGCGAAACAGGCCGCCGCCAGCTGCTCGCGGCCCTCGCGCGCCAGCATGACGTTGAGCTTTTCCCGCAGCGCATGCAAATGCAGCACATCGGACGCAGCGTAGGCGACCTGTGGCTCACTGAGCTCCGCCGCCCCCCAATCCGAAAGCTGCTGTTGCTTCGACAGGTCGATGCCCAGCACCTCGCGCACCAGATCCTTCAGGCCGTGCTTGTCGGTATAGGTGCGGGTCAGCCGCGAGGCGATCTTGGTGCAGTAGATCGGCGCCGGCATCACCCCGAAACGGTTGTAGAGCGCCGCGATATCGAAGCGCGCGAAGTGAAATATCTTCACGGCAGCGGGATCGGTCATGAGCCGCTTGAGATTGGGCGCGTCGGTTGCGCCTGCGGGTATCTGCACCACGTCAGCGCTGCCGTCGCCAGGCGATAGTTGCACCACGCACAAGCGGTCGCGGTGTGGATTGAGACCCATCGTCTCGGTATCGATCGCGACCGCGCCCCGATAGCGGGTCAGGTCCGGGAGATCGCCGCGATGCAGGCGAATGGTCATGGCATGCAGGATCGATGTTCAAGCAAGTCCAGAACGTGGACGATGATGGGGTTGGACACGGCGCAAGATAGCATATCACCCAATTGTTTTTATTATATATTTCCCCGCCTTGCGCAATGCCAGCCTCGCTTCGAGGCTGGCACAAAGATCGATCGTAAACTAGCATCGCACCAGATTCATCGGAACGAAAGCGTGATCGGTGGAGGATTAGTTGGGTTGGGCTACTGGGGGCCGAACTGTTGAGGAATCTCCAACTCAGTCCATGGTTCGACGTCATCGGTGTCGCGGAGCGTGATACGGAGCGTCACCCGACGGCGCGGCTCTGGAACCTGCGGCTCGCCTTGATGCACGACCTCGACGAGCTGATCCGACATCCCGATATCGATGGATAAACAGCCGCGTGTTCACTGCCGATGAGATCGCCGACGAGGTGCGTGCCGTTGGTCTGCACGTCATGGAGATGAAGGGCATATCCGGGCTCTCTGTCACTCTTGGCTACCTGCTCAACAAACACAACCTGGTGGTGCCTGCGTCTGCAACGGTCGAGCCGTTGACCGCGGTGCACGCGCGGCTCGGCCGCGAAGGCCGCCTACAGCGCTCCGACGTTGCAATCGCCGCGCCGCTCGGCGATGTCGTGAGTGGCGCGCGATGACGTCCTCCAATACGCGGTCGCTCGGGTGGTCACCTGCGGGGTACGCCGCATGGCGGCAAACCACCATCGTGGTCGCGCACCTGCTGCTCCTCCTCGGCCTCGTAGGGTGGATTCTTTCGGCACGCGAGCACCTGCTGTTCTGGTTTGTGGATGGCGGCGTGCTGGCTGACATCCTGCGCAGCGAAAGCACCTGGCTTGGGACCCAGTTCGGCCTGACCATCGATCCGATCCGCGGCCCGTTCAATTTCTTCTCCGCCGGCAACTACCGAATGCTGCCACTGTTCCGACTGCACGATCTCGTGTGGGGAGCCGAAATTGCGCCTCTATGGATCTACATGGGGTACCTTGCGGCGACCGCGGTAAGCCTTGTGGCGGCGGCTGTTCTGCTCGAGCTCCCGCCACTCACGGGCATCCTTGCAGCGTGGATCGTCGCGATCATCAGCGTGCCGCTGTTCTGGGAAATGCTCACCTTCCCCATGTACATCATCGCGCCCCAGTATTTCGAATGGGGGTTGACATTCGTCTGGTCGGTGCTGGGTTTTGTTTTCCTGCGCAACGCCTCATGGATGCTTGCCGCCCTGATCAGTTCGGCGATCGGGGCCTATCTCGTTTAGCTCTGCGTGCTTGTTCCGCAAGCGATCGTCGTGTTGCTCCCGCCGCTCCTCGTCGCCTTTGCGCTGCTGACGGTCCTGTCGCATAGCCGGCGCGAATTTCTGCTCAAGTCGTCCGCACTGGTATGGGTGGGTGCGATACTTGTCCTGGCCGGCGTGTTCCAGTATGCGGCCGCGCTTGTTTCGTTCAATCCCGCGGCATTTTTCCTGAGCGAAATCCCGCCGTATCGATCCGGGCTTGCGTTGGCATCGATCATATACGCGTGGCAGCGTTATCCCGTTGGCGCATTGTTGTCCCTCGTCAGCGGATTTGGTTCCACTGCGCTGGTGCTGATCCGTTACCGCGAGTTGAAAAGCAGCCCGCTCGTGCAATGTGCCGCGGTCACGGCGACGCTGACAATCGGCATCTGGGCAGCGGGACCCTTCCTACGGCTCGTCGACGCCTACCTTTTCGGGTTGCCCGTCGTGTATACGCTGCGCCTCCTGTACTTCGAGTTCCCGATCCTGCCGGCGACGACGCTGACCGTTGCGGCGATCGCGATCGCCGCCGCAGCCGCAATCCGCCGCGGGTTGGGCCGCGAGACCGGCGGAGCGTTCGTCGCCACATCCGCGCACGCCTGGATCCTCGGAATCGCGGGCCTGGTCGCGGTGCGTTTCGCAATCGACGGCCCGCTCAAGGGCTACAATCCCTACCTCGCCACGCGCGACACGGAGATCACTCGCATTCTGCGCCGCGAGACCGCACTCATCCCGGGGGCGCTGTTCAAGGGGCGCGTTGCCACCATTGTCACGAACGAGCGACAAGGCACCGGTGTGAGCTGGGACCGGATGATCATGGATGACCTGCGCCATGTGCGCGAGGTCGGGAACGATCACCGCTTCCTCGGTCTTTGGCACTTCGACATCCCAACACTCCAGGAATATTCGCTGATCATTTCGCCGACCCTGTATTTGCTGGCGACGCGCGCGTTGGCACGCCCGGACACGGTGCAGGACATGCGCAACAGCTATCTCCTCACTTACCCATCGAGGCCCGTGCTCGAGCTGTTGGGCGTACGTTTCATTGTCGTCGACGAGGCTCCCCATTTCGGTAACGAACGTGCACGGGCGGGGGCGAGCACGCAGCGGCTGTTGATCGAGCTCCCCGACGCGAACGTCCATGGTTTCCCGGTGCAACGCGTCGAACCTGTCAGCGACGCCACTGCGTTCCTGGCCAAACTCAAAAGCGGCGCCGATCTTCGGGCAGTCGCTTTCGTACAGGGCGCCGCGCCGCGCGAGAGTTCTCGCGCGCGCAGAGGTGGACATAACCCCATTCCCGGGCCGCATCCGTATCGTTGGCCGCTCCGAGGGGCCAGCCTTCGTCGTGCTGCCGATCCTCTACACACGATGCCTGCGCGTCGCCGACGTTGGTTCGGGCACCAAGGCGCCCGAGTTAAGGCGCGCCGACCTGGCCCTCGCAGGACTTACATTCGATGGCGCGGTCGATGTGACGCTGAAGGCCGAGCTCGGCCTCCGGCACGATCGGCCGGCGAACGTGGCCGGCGCGCTCCAGCGGGGCGAGTCCTGCGTGATAGCGCTCCCACAGGGCTCGCCGTCGCGCCAGAAGCGCGTCAGCATTCTCCAACTGCGCGAGCAGGAAGGCCGCGATCATGTCACTCGGCAGGTAGGACGATCCGAGATCGACCCAGGTGTATTTGTCGGTACTGCCACGAAAGAAGCTCGCTCGGTTGGTTCCTTTCTCCCGGATGATCTCGGCACGATCGATAAAGCGCGGGTCATTGACAATGAGTGCGCCGCCTTCGCCGGAGATCAGGTTCTTGGTTTCATGGAAACTGAAGGCCGCGAGTTGCCCGAAGCTGCCAAGCGGGCGGTCGCGATATCGCGACATCAGCGCGTGCGCGGCATCCTCGACGACGACAAGGCCGTGACGTTCAGCGATATCCATGATCGTGCCCATCTCGCAGGCGCCGCCAGCGTAGTGGACGACAAAAATGGCCTTGGTGCGCGGCGTAACCGCAGATTCAATCTGGGTTTCGTCGATATTGAGCGTGTCGTCGCGGATATCGACGAAAACGGGCACCGCGCCGCGCAAGACAACGGCGTTCGCCGTTGACACGAACGTGTAGGACGGCATGATGACTTCGTCCCCCGACGAAAGCTCACACAGCAGCGCAGCCATTTCGAGCGCTGCCGTGCAGGAATGCGTCAGCAACGCTTTTGGCGCACCGAGGGCCTCTTGCAGCCATGCGTGACAGCGTTGCGTGAAAACCCCATCGCCGGAGATGTGATTGTGTTCGAGTGCCGTCCGAATATAGGCGAGCTCCTTGCCCGTCACTGTCGGTCGGTTGAACGTGATCTTCATGGATGGCGACGCGCCGTCACCGGATTGGCGCTGCGCGCATCGGCCAATTCACGACCGTCGATCCGATCCTGCATCAAATAGAGTGGGCGCTGCTGGCTGGCTTCGAATATCTTGCCGACATAAAGCGCTGCTACTCCGATACATAGCGAAATCAGACCGCCGACAACGAGCTGCACCACGATCAGGCTGGTCCAGCCGGGCACGGAGCCGTACATAAACCAACGAATGATGAAGAACAGCGCCAACAGCAAGCCCGACCCTGCAAGTGCCAGCCCAACATAGATCACCCAGTGCAGTAGCCGCGTGGTCGTGAAGAATACGCCGGCCAGACCGAAATTGAACAGCCTCGTCAAGCTATAGCTCGATCTCCCGATGGTGCGAGCCGCTCGATCGTATTCGATCGTGGTGCTATCGAAGCCGAGCCAGCGGAGGATCATCAAATAGTGACGGTCACGTTCGCGGAACTCCAGAAACGCCTGCACCACCCGGCGCGATATGATGCTGAACGCGCCGACTTCGGCATCGATCCAACATCCCGACAGAAGACCGAGCAGACGGAAATAGACGCGGCCCGCGATGGTGCGAAAGGCCGACCGATATGCCGATTTGCGCCGCGCGAACACAATGTCAAATCCGCGGCGCGCCGCGTTCACCAACTCGGCAATGACTTCGGGCGGATCCTGCAGGTCGCAATCCATCACTATCACATGATCGCCGCAAGACTGCTCAAGACCCGCGGTGATGGCGATCTGTTGGCCAAAATTGCGCGACAACCGGCAGGCGATCACGCAGGGGTCAGCCGCTGCCAGCTCCTGCAAGATCGGCCACGATCCGTCGCCGGCCCGGTCATCGACGAAAATGACCTCATATCGATCAGACAGCTTGGGAAGCACATCGCTGAGCTGCTCGTAAAGCGACCGCAGGATCCCACTGCAACCATAAACCGGGATGACCACACTGAGCTCCACGCGTCGCGTGGACGTCAGGTGATGGCCGGTCGTTTGAGATCGAATTGTCAATATCAGGCCCCAAGACAACCATGCGACGCGTCGGGCTGGTTGCCACGGGTCAGCATACCGCGTCAGCGCCGCGGGTTGAAGTCCGTGCCGTCATCGTGATCCACCCCGTCCGCGTGGTCTCGATTTGATCGTCTTCAGATATTCCTGCTCCAGAAGCAGTAAGTCTTGCTTGCGTTTGCGCAGGAGGCGCGCGGGCGTTCCCACATAGATACCCCAAGGCTTGGTGGACGACATGACCGTCGCGTGGGCCCCAACCGCACAGCCCTCCGCGATCGTCACCCCGGGGAATACAATTGCGCCCGCCCCGATGATCGCGTGGCGGCCGACCACGACCGGAGCCTTCAACGGGTTTGTGAAGCGGTCCGGAACCGTCGAGCCCGTCAGCGCACCGCCGCTGTAGTCATCGGACTGCGCGAACAACTGCGTTGCGTAGGAAATTGCCACAAAGTCGCCAATCTCGATTCCAGCCTCGCTGCCGGCCAGATTGGCGAACACCGAGACATGGACATTCCGCCCGATGGTGACCTTTCCGGACACGACGCAAAAATCGTCAATGCGGGAATAATCGCCGATCGAGATCCTCTCAGGTTCATAAATGGCGGCGCGCGTGCTCACTTTGACGGCGCGGCCGAGATGGGCAAACCCCATCTGACGCAATTTGCGAGCGGACAAGAATGCCATTGTTGGCTTGCCTCGACTGCAAAATCCAGCTGGTGCCGATTTCGCTCGACCGCGACAATACGAATTCGATCAGACCCTGAAAAATCTCGGGGGCCGAAACGAAGCTCATTTACGAGAAAACGATGGTGCCCAGGAGAGGACTCGAACCTCCACGGCTATTAACCACTGGTACCTGAAACCAGCGCGTCTACCAATTCCGCCACCTGGGCTCGCGGCCACAGATAAGGGCGCAGCTTTTGGGTTGTCAACGACCCAAGGTACTCCCCGGCGTCCCCTATACACCCGGACACCGATGCGATATTCGGCTCGCAGCTGCAGCATTCCTCCGGCCGCGGGCCGTCCATGACCATACAAAGCCAAGTCGACACCCTGGTGACAGTGTTCGGTGGCTCGGGCTTTCTGGGCCGTCATGTCGTCCAGGCGCTGGCCAGGAGATATTTCCGCATCCGGGTCGCCGTCCGCCGTCCTGATCTGGCCGGGCACCTTCAGCCGCTTGGGCGCGTCGGACAGATCCACGCCGTGCAGGCCAACCTGCGCGATCCGGCCTCGGTCGCCGCGGCGGTCCGGGGAGCCAGCATCGTCATCAACCTCGTGGGGATCCTGTTCGAGCGCGGCCGTCAGCGTTTCGAGGCCATTCAGGCGATGGGGGCTGGAACCGTGGCGCAGGCTGCCGCGGCCCGGGGCGCCCACATGATCCATGTCTCCGCCATCGGCGCTGACGAACATTCGACCTCGCTCTATGCCCGCAGCAAGGCGCACGGCGAGAAGCTCGTGCTGGCGGCCACGCCGGAGGCATCGATCTTCCGGCCGTCCGTGCTGTTCGGCCCGGACGACGACTTTTTCAACAAGTTCGCCTCGCTCGCCCGGTTCCTGCCGGCGCTTCCCCTGGTTGGCGGCGGCCACACCCGTTTTCAGCCGGTGTTCGCGGGCGACGTGGCCTCGGCAATCGCCAAAGCGGCGGTCGGCGAAACCAGGCCCGGCACCGTCTATGAACTGGGCGGTCCCGAAGTGTTCACCTTCAGGCAGTTGATGGACTACGTGCTGGCGACAACCCAGCGCCATCGCTTCCTGGTCCCGCTGCCGTTCCCGGTGGCGAGGATGCAGGCGAGCCTACTGCAGTTGCTCCCGAAACCGCTGCTCACGCCCGATCAGGTTGAGCTTCTACGCACCGACAACGTGGTCTCTGAGACGGCCGAGCGCGAAGGCCGTACCCTTACTGGTCTTGGCATCCAGGCCGAAGCTGTGGAGGTGATTGTTCCTACCTACTTGTGGCGCTTTCGCAAGACCGGCCAATTCGGCGCCCGGATGGCGTGAGCTCGATGGCGCCACCGATCACCAACATCGAAGACCTGCGGGTGCTTGCGCGCCGGCGCGTCCCGAAGGCGTTGTTCGAGTATGTCGACGGCGGTTCCTACGATGAGCTCACGCTGCGCGCCAACCGCACCGACCTCGACACCATCAAATTGCGTCAACGCGTGCTCGTGGACACCTCAAAGCGCGACCTTGCGACCACAATGCTGGGAGAGAAGGTCGCAATGCCGGTCGCGATCGCGCCCACCGGCCTGACCGGCCTCATTCACGGCGATGGCGAGATTTTGGCGGCGCGTGCTGCCGAAGCCGCTGGCCTGAAGTTCTGCCTCTCGACCCTGTCAATCTGCACGATCGAGGACGTGGCAGCGGCGGTCAAGCAGCCGATTTGGTATCAGCTGTATGTGTTCAAGGACCGCGGCTTCGCGCGTGCCATGATCGAGCGCGCGAGTGCTGTCGGGTGCTCGGCGATGTTCCTCACCGTCGATCTGCCGTATCGCGGCCAGCGCCATGCCGACATCAAGAATGGCCTCACGGTGCCACCGCGGCTCAGCCTGCGCAATTGTTGGGATATTGCCACCAAGCCCACTTGGACGATGAGCGTGCTCATGAGCAAACGCAAATCGTTCGGCAATCTCGATACCTACCTCGGCAATACACCAAGCTATGCGCCGGGTGTGCTGAAAACCGGCTCCTGGGCGACCAGCAATTCCGACCAGAGCCTCAATTGGCGCGACCTCGATTGGATCCGCGAGCGCTGGAAGGGCAAGCTCGTGCTCAAGGGTATTCTCGACGTTGAGGATGCCAAACGCGCGGCCGAGGAAGGCGTCGATGGGATCGTGGTGTCCAACCACGGGGGCCGCCAGCTCGACGGCGCCTCAGGCTCGATCTCCGTCCTACCGCACATTGTGGATGCGGTTGGCGACCGGCTGGAAGTGCTGTTCGACGGCGGCGTGCGCTCCGGTCACGACGTATTCAAGGCGCTGGCGAACGGGGCGCGAGGTTGCCTGATTGGGCGGGCTTACCTCTATGGCCTCGCCGCCATGGGGGAGGCCGGCGTCGCAGCCGCGATCGAGGTCATCCGCGAGAGCTTCGACAACGCGATGATCCTGACGGGCAGCACCAGCGTCAGCCAGATCACCCGGGACAAGCTCTACCGGGCGCCGTCGAAGAACTAGGAGTTAGCGATACTTGGCGTATCGGTCGGTTGCGATCTGTTGATTTCTATTTACCCAGCGCCAGCCCGATCAGCCCGAGAGAGCCGACAATCACGCGCCACCACGCGAACAACGCAAAGCTGTGGCGCGAGACGTAACCGAGGAACGTCTTGACCACGATCCAGCCGAAGATGAATGACGTAATGAAGCCGACCGCAATGACCACTACGTTGCTGCCGGAGAGGTGTGCGCCGCTTTTGTAGAGATCGTAGGCAAACGCGCCGACCATGGTCGGCATGGCTAGCCAGAACGAGAATTCTGCAGCGGTGCGCCGATCGGCGCCCATCAGCATCGCGCCGACGATGGTCGCGCCTGAGCGCGAGACCCCGGGGATCATGGCGGCGCATTGCGCGATGCCGATGCCGAGGTAAGTTGGCAGCGAGAACGTGGTCACGTCGTGGTATTTCGGCTTGAGCGTCAACGTGTCGATCCACAGCAGCACGGCGCCGCCGGCGATCAGGGTGAAGCAGACAATCCAGGGATTGAACAGCACCGACTTGATGAAGTTGTGCGCGATTGCCCCGATCACCGCCGCCGGCAGGAACGCGATCAGCACGCCGATCACGAACCGACGCGAGGTCGCATCGGTAAAGAAGCCGAGCGCGAGCTGCCAAAGCCGGGTGAAATAGATCGACAGCAACGCCAGGATCGCGCCGAGCTGGATCAAAATCGCAAACGTCTTGCCGAAATCTTCGTCGCTGAAGCCAAAGAAATGCTCGACCAGCAGCAGATGTCCAGTCGAGGAAACCGGCAGATACTCGGTCAACCCTTCAACTATCCCCAGAATAGCGGCCTTGATCAGGTCGAACAGCATGCATGGCTCCGGGAGGCGGCGCGGCGGGACCCGGCCTTGTGGCGCAACCCGGGATCGAGGGCAATGGGGTAGCCACGCCGGTATATCTACACCCCCCTATCCGGCGTTAACGATTTATGTACCCTGACGCCGCAATTGTCCCGCCGATCCGAGTCCTCCTTCGACATCCGCAATGCTGACCTTGTTCCACCAGCCGCTCTGCCCGTTTTCGCGCTTCGCCCGCCTTGCGGTCGCCGAATATGGATTAACTGCGCAGTTGGTCGAGGAGCGTGCGTGGGATCGCCGCACCGAGTTCCTCACCCTGAACCCGGCCGGAACGACGCCGGTGCTGGTCGCGGAAGGCGCTCCACCCGTACCGGATGCGCGCATCATCGCCGAGTATCTCGATGAGACGTATGGCGATGGTCTCGGCGCACACCGCCTGCTGCCGCGCGACATGGCCACGCGCATCGAGGTGCGGCGGCTGTGCGCCTGGTTTCACGACAAGTTCAGCCACGAAGTCAGTGGGCCGCTGACCTTGGAACGAATATTCAAGCGCCATATGCCTACCGCTCAGGGCGGCGGACCTCCGGACATCTATGCCATTCGTGCCGCGCTCGCCAACATCCGCTATCATCTGGCCTATGTCGGGTGGCTGGCGCGCACGCGCGACTGGCTGGGGGGCGAGCGCATGAGCTTCGCCGATCTGGCAGCAGCGGCGCATTTGTCGGTGGTTGATTACCTGGGTGACGTGCCGTGGGACGAAGACGAAGCCGCGAAGGCCTGGTACGCGCGGGTGAAGTCGCGCCCGTCGTTCCGACCGCTGTTGGCCGACACCCACGCCGGCATTCCGCCCTCCAAGACTTACGCCAACCTCGACTTCTGACCGATCCGCGCCAGGTCAAAGCGGCTCTCGTGCAGGCGGCGCGAGAGCACGGCTTTGATGCGATTGGAGTAACGTCACCCGGTGCCGCCCCACAGGCCAAGGGTCGCCTGGCGCAGTTTCTGGCCGACGGCGCCCACGGCGATATGAGCTGGATGACCGATCCCCGCCGAGGTGATCCGGGCGCGCTTTGGCCCGCCGCCCGCGCGATCATCATGCTGGGGCTCAACTACGGGCCGGAGTGCGACCCGCTGGCGATTCTTCAAAAGCGAGATCGCGCCGCGATCTCGCTTTACGCGCAAGGCGACGACTATCATGACGTTGTCAAAAAGCGCATCAAGAACCTCGCCCGCTGGCTCATTGCGACTGCGGGGGGCGAGGTGAAGGTGTTTGTGGACACGGCCGCCCTGATGGAAAAGCCGCTGGCCGCAGCCGCCGGCATTGGCTGGCAGGGCAAACACACCAATCTGGTGTCGCGCGAGCTCGGCTCGTGGCTTTTTGTTGGTGCGATCTTTACCACGCTTGAACTCGCGCCCGATCAGCCCGAGGTCGACCGCTGTGGCACCTGTCACGCATGTCTCGACGTTTGTCCGACTGCGGCCTTCCCGTCACCCTATCGGCTCGATGCGCGGCGCTGCATTTCCTACCTGACAATCGAGCACAAAGGACCGATTGCGCGTGCGCTCCGCCCGCTGATGGGTAATCGCATCTACGGCTGCGACGACTGCCTCGCGGTTTGCCCGTGGAACAAGTTCGCGCGCGCCGGACGGGAAGCCAAACTCGCCGCCCGCGACGCATTGCGCGAGCCACGCCTAGCCGAGCTTGCACGCCTCGATGACGCGGCGTTTCGGGTGCGGTTTGCCAAGACCACGATCAAACGCACTGGCCGCGACCGGTTTGTGCGCAATGTATTGATCGCAATCGGCAACAGCGCTGACCAAGGACTCGCGCCCGAAGCGGAGCGACTCATCAGCGATGCATCGCCGCTCGTGCGCGGCGCTGCCGTATGGGCGCTGGGCCGACTTGCACCGCAAAGACTAGCAGCGCTCGCCGCGCGACGTCATGGCGACGTGGCCGACGTAGAGGAAGAATGGGCGGCGGCGCTCACCACATAGAATCTCAAAATTCCTGCACTACGCCGATCAGCCGCTCGATATCTTCCGGGCGCGACAGGCGGTGGTCACCATCCTTGACCAGGGTCAGCACCACGTCATCCTGCGCGAGCCGCGATACCAGTTCGACCGCGTGGCCCCATGGCACGTCCGGGTCGAGCACACCCTGCAGGATACGCACCGGGCAGCCAGTCTCGATCATGCCACCCAGCAACAAATGCGCGCGACCCTCCTCGATCAGCCGCCATGTGATTGGGTAACCTCTGTCATCGTATTGCGACGGCCGCACCCACATGCCCTTGGTTTCAAGCTCGCGCTTCACCTCGGCCGGGAAATTCTTCCACATCAGTGCTTCAGTGAAATCGACCGCCGGCGCAATCAAAACAAGGCCGGCGAGCGGCACTTCCGAACCCCGCCTCTTGAGTTCGCGTGCAAGCAAGAGCGCGAGCCAACCACCCATGGAAGAGCCGACCACAACCTGCGGTCCATGACAGAACCGTTCGAACACGGCGACTGTTTCTTCCAGCCAGCGGCCAATGGTGCCGTCGGTGAATTGACCCTTGGATTGGCCGTGCCCGGAATAGTCGAAGCGCACGCACGCGCGCCCGGCCCGGTCGGCCCAGGCGGCGAGCGCTTCCGCTTTGGTCCCCTGCATGTCGGACTTGAACCCGCTCAGCCAGAAGATCCCCGGTGTATCGCCGGAGCGCGCATTGACCGCAATCGTGCGCCCCTCGGACGCTGTTCCAACCTGCAGGAATTCAATATCTAAATCCGTCATTTGCGACATGCTTCCGGTGCGGATGGTATTGCGTGCCTTTGCGAAGGTGGAGCTGCCTTGTAGCCGGTGAAATATCTCGTGCCGCCGCCGTTGACTTGGGCCGGGATTATACCGATTGTCTTGGGGTTGAGCTTTTCCGGTAAGTGCTGGATAGCTCGGCACTGGTGTAACAACAGAGGAGCTTCGCCATTCGCCGCCCGATGAGAACCGCGCCGCCCGTCCAGAAAGACGGCCCGCGCATAAACGAGGAGATCCACGCCCGCCTAGTACACCTGATCGATAAGGACGGCTCTAACCGGGGCAACGTGTCCATTACGGATGCTTTAGCCGCCGCGCAAGCCGCCAGTCTTGATCTGGTCGAGATCGCGCCCAATGCCAGCCCGCCGGTCTGCAAGCTGCTCGATTATGGAAAATACAAATACCAGGAGCAGAAAAAGGCAGCTGAGGCGCGTAAGAAGCAAAAGGTCGTCGAGGTCAAAGAGATCAAGTTTCGACCAATGATCGACGATCACGATTACGACGTGAAGATGCGCTCCATGCAGCGGTTCTTCGAGGAAGGCGACAAGGTGAAGGTCACGTTGCGGTTTCGCGGCCGTGAGATGGCCCACCAGGAACTCGGTACCAAGCTCCTGGACCGCGTTCGCGACGACACTTCCAAATTTGCCAAGGTCGAACAGGACGCCCGGTTTGAAGGGCGCCAGATGGTCATGGTGCTGGCGCCGCGGTAAGGCATCGGCGAAACCGCTCGCGTGCAAGGGGTTTTGCCGCCCTTAGCCGCTGGGGGCACGCCGTTTGGGCGGTTGTCTTTTGCGGCGGTCTCTGCCATAACGCCGCCCTTCCGTCGCCCGGCCAAAGGGCTGCCGTGGCGACGGACATAGCTCAAAAGCCATCATCGCTTGTCGAGCACCGCTCAATTGTGAGCATAGCCGGAGCCGCGGCCGATAGGCCTCGCGACCGCCGACATAGGAGAGCCAAATGCCCAAGTTGAAGACCAAATCGGGCGCCAAAAAGCGCTTCAAGATCACCGGCACCGGCAAGGTTCTGTACCAGCAGTCCGGCAAACGCCACGGCATGATCAAGCGCAGCACCAAGCAGGTGCGCGAGCACCGCGGCACCAAGGTGCTGTTCAAAACCGACGGCGACAATATCAAGAAATACTGGCTGCCAAACGGCTGATCCGGCCGCTGCGTCCGTTTCCGCGCGGACGCATTGCGAAGCGTCAATTCAGTTACAGGAGTTAGGTCATGGCCCGGGTCAAACGGGGTGTCACCACCCACGCGAAGCACAAGAAGATCCTCAAAGCCGCCAAGGGATTCTACGGCCGGCGCAAGAACACGATTCGAATCGCCAAGCAGGCGGTGGAGAAGGCGAACCAGTACGCCTACCGCGATCGCAAGCGGCGCAAGCGGACATTCCGCGCACTGTGGATCCAGCGCCTCAACGCGGCGGTGCGCCAGTTCGACCTCACCTACAGCCGATTCATCGCCGGGCTGAACAAGGCAGAGATCACCATCGACAGAAAGGTGCTCTCGGACCTCGCGATCCGCGAACCGGCAGCGTTTGCGGCAATCGTGGAGAAGGCAAAAGCCGCGCTGGCGGCCTGACCGGACAATGATCGACCCCGCCTACGTTCAGCGCATGGCGCGCTACAATCGCTGGCAGAACGAAAATCTCTATGGCGTCGCCGACGGCCTTTCGGACGAAGAGCGCCGACGCGAGCGCAGGGCGTTCTTCGGGTCGATCCACAAGACGCTCAGCCACCTGATGTGGGCCGACCGAATTTGGATGAGCCGGTTCGCGGATTTGCCGCGCCCGGAAGGCGGCATTCCGGAATCGGTGTCGCTCTATCCGGACTGGGAACCGTTGCGGCGCGAGCGCGCAGCGTTTGACGCGACAATGATCGGTTGGGCCGACGGGCTCGATGAGGCGTGGCTCGACGGCGCGCTGACCTGGTATTCGGGCGGCGCCAGACGCGAGCTCACCAAACCGAGATGGGTGACGGTCACGCATATGTTCAATCACCAGACCCATCATCGTGGCCAGGTGCACAGCATGCTGACGCAAGCCGGCGGCAAGCCGCACGATACCGATTTGTTCATCATGCCGGAGTAATGCTGTGACCGATCTGAATGCGCTCGAACGGGAGCTCAATCAATCGATTGCGGCTGCCGCCGATGAGGCAGCGCTCGAAGCCGTGCGCGTCGCGGCGCTCGGCCGCAAGGGGTCGGTATCGGAATTGCTGAAGACGCTCGGAACCATGACGCCGGACCAGCGCCGCGAAATGGGTCCGCAGATCAACGGACTCAAGGATCGGATAACGACTGCGCTCGCCGCCCGAAAAGCCGCGCTCAGCGATCAGGCATTGGAGAAGCGCCTCAACACTGAAACTGTCGACGTTACCCTCCCTGTGCTGGACCCGCCGACCGAGACTGGCCGCATTCACCCGATCAGTCAGGTGATCGACGAACTCACGGTGATTTTCGCCGACATGGGTTTTGCGATCGTCGAGGGGCCTGACATCGAGACCGACGACCTCAACTTCACTAAGCTGAATTTTCCCGAAGGCCATCCGGCGCGGGAGATGCATGACACGTTCTTCTTCAACCCCAAGCCCGATGGCTCGCGCCTGCTGCTGCGCACCCACACCTCGCCGGTGCAGGTGCGCACCATGCAAAGCCAAAAGCCGCCGATCCGCGTGATCATTCCGGGCCGTACCTATCGCAACGATTCCGATCAGACCCATACGCCCATGTTCCACCAGGTCGAGGGATTGGTAATCGATAAGGGGTCACATCTTGGTCACCTCAAGTGGATCCTGGCCGAGTTCTGCAAGGCTTTTTTTGAAGTGGACGATGTGAAGATGCGGTTTCGTCCGTCCTTCTTTCCGTTCACCGAGCCCTCGCTCGAGGTCGACATCCAATGCCGGCGCGACAAGGGCGAGATCCGCTTCGGCGAGGGCGAGGATTGGCTGGAAATTCTCGGTTGCGGCATGGTGCACCCGAACGTGATGCGCAATTGCGGCCTCGACCCCGACGAGTACCAGGGCTTTGCCTGGGGCATGGGCATCGACCGCATTGCCATGCTCAAGTACGGCATGCCGGACTTGCGTGCGTTCTTTGAGGCCGACGTGCGCTGGCTTGCGCACTACGGCTTCCGGCCGCTCGACTTTCCGACGCTGGCAGGGGGCCTGAGTTCGTGAAATTCACCCTCGCCTGGCTCAAGGAGCATCTCGCGACCTCAGAGCCGCTCGGCCGGATCGTCGACAAGCTCACCATGATCGGGCTCGAGGTCGAGCGCGTCGAAGACAAGCTAACTGCACTCGCGCCGTTCACTATCGCGCGCGTGATCTCGGCCGAGCAGCATCCGAATGCCGACCGGCTGCGCGTCTGCATGGTCGACACCGGCAGCGGCGATCCGGTTCAGGTCGTCTGCGGCGCCCCCAACGCGCGGGCCGGCATGAAGGGCGTGTTCTCGCCGCCCGGTTCATTCATTCCCGGAAAGAACCTGACGCTAGGTGTCGGTAAAATCCGTGGGGTTGAAAGCCGCGGCATGCTGGTGTCGGAGTTCGAGCTGCAAATCTCTGATGATCACGAGGGCATCATTGATCTGCCGGCGGACGCCCCGGTCGGCGAGCGCTACGCTAGCTGGGCCGGACTCGACGACCCGGTGATCGAGATCAATCTTACGCCCAACCGACCGGACTGCGCTGGCGTGGCAGGTATTGCACGCGATCTCGCAGCCGCCCGCATGGGAACGCTCAAGCCCGCTTCGATCAAATCGATCGAAGGAACTTTTCCGTGTTCGGTGAGCGTAAATCTCGATTTCGGCTCGACGCCATCGCTGTGTCCGGCGTTCGCACTTCGTCTGGTGCGCGGCGTGAAGAACGGCGCGAGCCCGGATTGGCTGCAGCGACGATTGATCGCGATCGGACTGCGCCCGATCAACGCACTGGTCGACATCACCAACTACATCGCCTTCGACCGGGCGCGCCCGCTGCACGTTTTCGACGCCGCCAAGGTGAAGGGCAATCTGGTTGTGCGGCGCGCGCACCCAGGCGAGACACTCACCGCGCTCGACGGCAAGACCTACTCCCTCGATGCTGGCATGTGCGTGATCGCTGATGGGCAGGGCGTCGAGTTGCTTGCCGGCATCATGGGAGGCGACGCAAGCGGATGCTCGAGCGCGACCACGGATGTGCTGATCGAGTTGGCGCTGTGGGAGCCGATGAACATCGCCCATACCGGCCGTAAGCTCGGGATCAACTCGGATGCCCGCTACCGATTCGAACGCGGCGTAGACCCGGCCTTCATGGTGCCTGGGCTGGAGTTCGCGACCCGCATGGTGATGGACCTGTGCGGTGGCGAGCCGTCGACCATCACGGTGGCTGGGAACGCGCAACCGCGACGCCGGGTGATCGATTTTCCGGTGACCGAAGTCAAGCGTCTCGCGGGAATCGACGTGAGCCTTACGGACATTAACCAGATCCTGGGTGATCTCGGCTTCGCGGTCGCGGGCCCAGGCCCATCTCTCCACGTGACCGTGCCGTCGTGGCGGCCGGACGTCGAAGGCAAGACCGACCTCGTCGAGGAGATCGTGCGCATCGTCGGCGTCGAGCGCATTCCGCTCGCCCCGTTCGAGCGCGGCGACGCGCCGCGCAAACCAGTGCTCACCCAGATCCAGCGGCGTACCCGCAAGGCCAAACGGACGCTCGCCGCGCGCGGGCTCGTCGAAGCCGTGACCTGGTCGTTCGTCTCAAAGCCCCATGCCGAGCTGTTTGGCGGCGGCCAGGACGAGCTCGCGCTAGCAAATCCAATCGCAAGCGATCTTTCCGATATGCGCCCGAGCCTGATCCCCGGCCTCGTGACGGCAGCTCAGAAGAACGCCGACCGCGGTTTTCCGGATACCGGTCTGTTCGAGGTCGGCCAGATCTTCAAGGGCGATCGGCCCGAGGACCAACTCACCGCCGCGAGCGGCGTGCGTCGTTGGCGTGCGAAGCCGACGGGCGGCCGCCATTGGTCGACGCCCATCGCCGAGGTCGATACCTTCGACGCCAAGGCGGATGCGCTCGCACTGCTCGCCGCGGCGGGAGCCGCACCACAAACGCTGCAAGTCGTGCCAGGCGCACCCGGTTGGCTGCATCCCGGGCGCTCTGGCACGATTCAGATCGGGCCGCAGAACATGCTCGGCTGGTTCGGCGAACTCCATCCGAAAGCCCTGCAGGCGCTCGGCGCCGAAGGGCCGCTGGTCGCATTCGAGGTCATCCTGGAGCGCATTCCCGAGCAACGGGCGAAGGCAACGCGCGCCCGGCCTCAGCTCGAGCTCTCCGCATTCCAGCCGGTGGAGCGCGATTTTGCGTTCGTCGTACCGCGCATTACCAAGGCCGGCGATATCGTGCGCGCCGCTCAGAACGTCGACCGCAAGCTCATCAGCAATATCAGCGTATTCGACGTCTATGAAGGCGCCGGCATCGACCCCGACAAAAAGTCGGTCGCGATCGCGGTCACGCTGCAGCCGCGCGAAAGGACCATGACCGACGGAGAGATCGACGCAGTCGCCGCAAAGATCGTGGCAGAGGTGGGTAAGCGCACCGGTGGAGTTTTGCGGGGATAGGCGGGAAGTCCCAACGACCTACCGCACGCGGCGTCGCTGCGGCCGCGGCCGTTGCGCCGCCTCGGGCGGCGGTTCCACGATGGCGCCGATCCGCTTAAGCACTTCGGTGGCGGCGCGCTCGCCCGACTCCCAGGCGCCGCCGACGGTGCCCCATAGGGTTTCGTGAACCGCCTCGCCGGCGAACCAGAGCCGCGAGTTCAGCGGTTCCATCAGCACGCGGCGTGACGGCTGGCCGCCAACGGCGGCGCACGAGAACGAGCCCAGGACCCATGGTTCGTTGTACCAGCGAGTCGCGCTGGCGCGTTGAATCACTTTCCTGAAATTGCTGCCATACAGACCTTCGAGCCAATCAAGCGCGAAGTCGACCATCGCCTCTTCGCCGCGCCGCGCGAGATCGCGGCCGAATGCGCCGCCAACATCGACGATGCATAGCGGGGTTCCGGAAACATTCGCCAAAATGCCAGCGGTGCGCGTGCTGCTGGATCTTTCGAAAATTAGATCATCCGGCTGCAACCCGAGCGGATTACCCGGCAGCTCGAGCGCGATGTGTTCATAGCTCCCGAGCGTGAGCTTGCCGATCGCGTCCTGCTGGCGCTTTGGCAGGTCCGGAACGAACTTGATCTTGCCGGCCGCCAACACGCCGGTTGACACGGTAACGATCGCAGCGCGCGCTCTGATTACCCCCTTGGGGGTTTCCACCTCCACCCCGAGCCGGCCGGCCCACTCGATGCGTCGCGCAGGCGTTGCAAGCTGCGCCGGAATGTCGGCAGCGAGCTTTGCCAGCAGCGTGCCGAACCCGCTCTTGCAGAATGCGTCGATGTCGCGCTCGGCCGATTTGGAAAAGTCGACGGCCGACACGTCGGCCAGGTCCTTGCCGCAGCTATACGGGCCAAGCACGAAGTCAATGGTTGCGCGCCACTCGCCCAGATCCTTGGGCAAGGCTTGCGCGCACGACATGTCAGCCTTCCGCGTCGCCTCGTCGATCGCACGCACAGAGCGCACGAACGCCGACAGGAATTCCTCCTGTTCGCCTTCGCGGGCGTAGCGGCGGCCGATTCGGATGCGCTGCCCGCGCGGTGCCGGATAGGTGCCAATCCCGTTCTGCTTCGCAAGCTTTGCGACCGGATTGACATCGGGCATATGGATCCAATGGGCGCCGACATCATAGGGTACGCCGAAAATGCTGGTGTTGGTGAGGCAGCGGCCGCCGATAATGTCGTTTGCCTCGAGCAAGGCATAGCGCCGGTTGGCAGCCGCAACCCGGCGCGCCGCCGCAATGCCAGCCGCCCCAGCCCCGATAATCACAACATCGACGTCGCCCGACGCCGGCACGGCCCCGAGTGCGGGGCTTGCCGCGGCGGCCGCGGTTACGGCAAGAAACGACCGACGGCTGATGCTCATTGAATCCGTTCGCGCATTGTTCCGCGGCAACTTGCCCGAAGCGGACTCGTTGCGCAAATCACATGACTGCAAAACCACTCTTCCGCGACCATCAGGGCAATCTCATGATCGACGCCGCCATCAAGGCGCTGGAGCAAATGCTTTCCCCGCCGTTTCGCGCGGTGCTGCTCAAATCGGCGGGACTCGCGGTGCTGTTCCTGGTGGCGCTCGGGATCGCGCTCCACTGGCTGTTGGTATGGCTGTCTGGGGCTGGCGGCCAATGGATCGAGACGACGCTCGGACCGCTGACCCATTGGCCCCTGACCATCGCTGGCTGGGCGATTGCAATAGCACTCGGCCTTGGCCTCATTGCGGGCGCCATCTTCCTGATGCCCGCCGTCACCTCGCTGGTGGCCGGCTTCTTTTCAGATGAAATCGCCGAGTTGGTGGAGCGCACCTACTATCCGGCCGATCCCTCAGGCGTCGCGCTCCCGCTCCTTCGCGCCACCATCGAGGCGATCAAGGCCGCACTACTCACCATTCTGATCTACCTCTGCGCGGTGCCGTTCCTGCTGTTCGCCGGGATCGGCGCCTTGATCTTCTTCTTCGCCGCCGCCTATGTGCTCGGCCGGCAATATTTCGAACTCGCCGCCATGCGCTTTCACCCAGTTGTTGAAGCCAAGGCGCTGCGCCGCGCCAATGCCGGTACGGTGTTCGTTGCGGGCGTGCTGATTTCGGTCTTCGTGTCGATTCCGATCATCAATCTGGCAACCCCGCTGTTTGGAATGGCGCTCATGGTGCACATGTACAAGCGGCTCGTTGCGGTGCCGGGCACGCGCACCACGGCAGCCTAAATGGTCTTTTCCGGCCAGCGGCACAGATCGTTGATCAGACATTTCTCGCACGACGGTCGCCGCGCCAGGCAGATGTAGCGGCCGTGCAGAATGAGCCAGTGGTGGGCGTGGCGCTTGTATTGGTCCGGTACCACCTTCTCGAGGTTCATCTCGACCTCGAGCGGGGTCTTGCCAGGTGCAAGCCCGGTCCGATTGCCGACCCTGAAAATGTGGGTATCGACCGCAATCGTCGGCTCGCCAAACGCAACATTGAGCACCACATTTGCGGTCTTGCGTCCGACGCCGGGCAGCGCTTCCAGCGCTTCGCGCGAGGGCGGTACCACGCCGCCGTGCAGATCGAGGAGCTTCTGCGACAGCGCGATCACGTTTTTTGCCTTGGTGCGAAAGAGCCCGATGCTCTTGATGTAATCGCGGACCCGGTCCTCGCCGAGCGTAACCATCTTGACCGGCGTATCGGCCGCCGCGAACAGCGCGGGCGTCGCTTTGTTGACGCCGGCATCAGTCGCCTGCGCCGAAAGCACCACCGCGATCAGGAGCGTGTAGGGATCGACATGCTCAAGCTCGCCGCGCGGCGTCGGGTTGGCCTTCGCAAAGCGGCGGAACGCTTCCTCCACTTCGGCTGGTGTCCAAGGCTTTGGTTTCGCCACCTTGCGTCGGGCGGGCACCGGTTTGCCAAGCTTGGCACGCCCGGTGGCCTTGCGCCCTGGTGTTTTGGGGATCGTTTTTCGAGCCATGATGTTCGTATAATGAAACCCGATGACATCCGGCAATGACATAGCGGCCGAACCTACACTGTTTTCAGCGATCCTGACACCGCACAGATCGCTCAGCGCCACCGGCTTTCTGATTCTGATGGCTGCGGTCGGCGGATTGAGCTTCGCCGCCGGGATGACATTTCTGCTGCTGGGGGCGTGGCCGGTATTCGGCTTCTTTGGCCTCGACGTGCTGTTGGTCTATGTGGCGTTTCGCATCAACTACCGCACCGCGACCGCGTTCGAGCAGGTTTCAGTCACTGCCTCCGAGCTCAAAGTGCGCAAGGTCACGCACGACGGCCGGGTCACCGAATGGAATCTCAATCCGCTCTGGGTGCGGCTCGACCGCGAGGTGCACGAGGAATTCGGGCTGCAGCGGCTGGTCCTGCTCTCGCGCGAACGCCGGCTGCCAATCGCCACCTTCCTCAGCCCGGAGGAGAGGGAGAGCTTTGCCACAGCGCTGGGCGCGGCGATCGGCGAAGCCAAGCGCGGGCCCACGCGTACGGTGCCTCAGCACCTCCAGAAACCGGGTGGCAGTGCGGCTCCGGACGATCTAGCTCGATGGCAAAGATGACGGAGACCGCCATGCTTTCCCCGGACCGTGTCCCAGATGCGCTTGCGCACGCCGCCGATGACTACGCGGTCGTACGCCGGGCTATCGCACATATTCGCGGGCATTGGCGCGACCAGCCTGCGATTGAAACGATCGCCGATGCCGCGGGCGTCACCCCCGACGAACTGCACCACCTGTTTCGACGCTGGGCCGGGCTGACCCCCAAAGCGTTTCTGCAGGCGCTCACGATCGATCATGCGCGCGCCCTGTTGCGTGATTCCGCGAGCGTGCTCGACGCCGCCTATGAGGTCGGACTCTCCGGCCCAGGCCGGCTGCACGATCTCTTCATCACCCACGAGGCCATGTCGCCAGGCGAATGGAAAACCGGCGCTGAGGGCCTGACCATGTATTACGGTTTCCACCCTTCGCCGTTCGGAACCGCGCTGGTGATCGCGACCGGGCGCGGCCTGGCAGGGCTTGCTTTTGCGGACGCGGGCGAGGAAGCAACCGCGCTCGCCGACATGCAGCAACGCTGGCCGAGCGCAATCTACGTCGAAGATGCGGCGCGCACCGGAGTGCTGGCGCAGCGCATCTTCGACACCGGATTTTGGCACGCGGACCGGCCGCTGCGGGTCGTGCTGATCGGGACCGACTTCGAAGTGCGAGTGTGGCAGACGCTCGCCGCCATCCCGATGGGCAAGGCAGCGACCTATTCGGGTATTGCGCGGCATCTCGGCAAGCCGACTGCGGCGCGCGCCGTCGGCGCGGCGGTCGGCAAGAACCCGATCTCATTCGTGATCCCGTGCCATCGCGTGCTCGGCAAAAGCGGCGACCTGACCGGCTATCACTGGGGCCTTACCCGCAAGCGCGCGATGCTCGGCTGGGAGGTCGGGCGTGTCGGAGCAAACCCCGCCCGTAACCCGTAGGTCGTCGCAAGCAGCGGCGCCGCGCCTCCTAATCTAGGCGGCCATCACCTGCCGCTCGGCGACCGTGGAATCGGCGTTGAGCCGGTAGATCAGCGGCACTCCGGTCGCGATTTCGCGCTTGACGATCTCCTGTGGCGACAGGTTATCGAGCACCATCACCAGAGCGCGCAGGCTGTTGCCATGGGCGCTCACCAGCACCTGCTCACCGCGCAGCACACGCGGCAGGATGTCCTGGATGTAGTATGGCAGCACGCGCGCCGCCGTGTCCTTCAGGCTTTCTCCACCGGGTGGGGCTACGTCATAGGAGCGGCGCCAGACGTGCACCTGCTCCTCACCCCATTTCTTGCGCGCATCATCTTTGTTGAGCCCGCAAAGGTCGCCGTAGTCGCGCTCGTTGAGGGCCAGATCCTTGATCACCGGGATGTTGCGTTGACCCAATTCCTCAAGCATCAGGTCAAGAGTGCGCTGCGCCCGCACCAGGGCTGATGTGTAAGCCACGTCGAAACGCAGCCCCAGCGCCTTGAGCTTGCGCCCGGCCGCTCGCGCCTCGGCGATGCCCTTCTCGGTGAGACCCACGTCACGCCAGCCTGTGAACAGATTCTTCAAGTTCCATTCGCTTTGGCCGTGGCGCACGAGCACAAGGAGACGGTCGGTCATTGTCTGGTTCCGGTTTGTTGTTGATTCACAAATCGCCCAATCCCAACACGTCGGCCATCGAATAGAGGCCTGGTTTCTGGCCGCGCGCCCATTGCGCCGCCTTGAGCGCCCCACGCGCAAAGATCATGCGATCCTCGGCCTTGTGCACGAGCTCCACGCGCTCGGCCGGACCGGCGAAGATCACCGCGTGCTCGCCGACCACCGTTCCGCCGCGTAGCGACGCAAAGCCGATGTCGCCCGCTCGCCGCGCGCCGGTCACGCCGTCGCGGCCGCGTACGGAGCGTTGGGTCAGTTCGACCTTGCGGCCCTGCGCGACGGCACGGCCAAGCAGCAGCGCGGTTCCGGACGGTGCATCGACCTTCTTGTTGTGATGCATTTCGACGATTTCGACGTCGAAGTCTTCATCCAGCGTCATTGCCACCCGCTTCACCAGCGCGGCCAGCAGATTGACGCCCATGCTCATGTTGCCGGATTTGACGATCACGGTGCGTTTGGCGGCTTCGGCGATCTTGGCATCGTCGTTGGCGGTCAGGCCGGTGGTGCCGATGATATGGATCAGCCTGTTCTGCGCCGCCAGTTCCGCATGGCCAAGCGTCGCGGCCGGTACCGTGAAATCAACGATACCTTCAGCTTGCGCGAGCAACGGTTTGATGTTGTCGGTGAGTACAACGCCGTTTGCGGTAAGCCCGGCCAGCACGCCCGCATCTTGTCCGATGAGGGGCGAGCCCGCCGCTTCGACCGCGCCCACGACGCTGACGCCGGCGGCCTCTGCAATGGCCTTGACCAGCGTGCGACCCATGCGGCCGCCCGCCCCGACCACGATCAGCCGTATGTCAGCCATGGTGTGTCTCCGGCGCGGCGTCCCTATAGCGGGAGCGGCACATATTGGAAAGCTCGGATTATTGACCAGGCTGCGGGCCGTCGTAGCCGCCGATGATGACGAGATCGACATCGCAGCCGGCCTTCAAATACTGCACAGCATCCTGATATTCGGGTGAGCGGTAGCAGGCGATCGCCGCATCGTGGCTCGGAAACTCGATCACCACATTGTGCTGGCGCGTCTCGCCGACCACGCAATGGAACGGCCCTCCCCGCACCAGGAATTTGCCGCCGAAATTCGCGAAGGCAAGCGCATTGCGTTTGCGGTATTCGTCATAAGCCGCCTGATCGTTGATATCGAGCCGCGCTATCCAATAACCCTTGACCATGATGTGTCCTCATCTCAACTTGCGGTCACGATCTCAGCGATAATTGCGTCGGCGACGCTCTTTGGATCGGGCGCCTCCAGAATTGGCCGACCGACCACCAGATGGTCGGCGCCAGCCGCGATCGCAGCCACCGGTGTCATGGTTCGTTTCTGATCACCGCTCGCCGCGCCGACCGGGCGAATGCCCGGCGTCACAAGCACCATCTCCGTGCCAACGCGCGCTCGCAGCATCGTGGCTTCCTCTGCCGAACAAACGAGCCCGTCGACACCAATTTCGCGCGCCTGATCGGCCCGCCTCGCGACGAGGTCCTTCACTGTGCCAGCGTAGCCGGCAGCCGCGAGGTCCATATTGTCATAGGATGTGAGCACGGTGACCGCGAGGATGCGCAAGCCCGGCGGACAGGCCGCGACCGCGGCTCGCATGGTTTGTGGATAGGCATGGACCGTGAGGAAGCAAGCCCCGGTCCGCGCGATGCTCGTCACCCCTTTCGCAACCGTGTTGCCGATATCGTGCAGCTTAAGATCGAGAAACACGCGCTTGCCGTCGCGCGTAAGGCGCTCAGCGAGCGGCAAACCGCCCGCAAACGCGAGCTGATAACCGATCTTGTAAAAGGTGACCGCGTCGCCAAGACGCTCGATCATCGCCTCCGCGCTCGCGATCGAAGACACGTCGAGGGCAACGATGAGGCGGTCGCGCGGGTCCATGGGGTCAGGTATCAGATATCAGTCATCAGCGATCAGAGAAATTCGCATGCAGCATCATTCTTCCTGATTACTGATTACTGATCACTGCTCCCTGCTTCCGATATACCCACACCCGTGCTGGCGGCATGTTGAGCCAGATGCGCTCGGACGCCTCGGAGCGCACCCCCGCCAAGCGCTTGGGGAGCGGCGAGACGACCGCGTAGGTGAATTGAACAAACGGGGCGCCGGGCGCGAGCAGGCTCAGCGCATCCGCGATCAGCCGCATGCGCATGCGCGCCGGCTTGGTCATCAGCGGCAGGCCGGAGACGATTGCCGCTGCCGGCTGATACAGGAAGTTGTCTAGAATCCGCCGCAAGCTGTACGCGTCGCCCTGCACCACCGTTGCCTGCGGATAGCGCGCGCGCAGCAACCTGCAGAACGTTGCGTTGAACTCGATCAGTACAAGCCGAGATGGATCAACCCCCTTTTGCACCAGCGCCTGTGTCACCGGCCCGGTTCCGGGCCCGAGCTCGACGATCGGCCCGTCGCTCGCCGGGTCGACGTACTGCGCCATGGTGCGCGCCAGCACCTTGCCGGACGGCTTGACCGCCCCGATCGCGAGCGGCTTTTCCAGCCAGGACCGAATGAACCGCAAATCATCGTCGAGATTGATGCCGCGCTTTTGCTCGAACCCGCGCAACTGGCGCTCGATCTGCCGTTCGAGCGCACTCTTCTTCAATTCGAACAGACGAATCGGTCCTTCGAATTTCTTCTCGATCAAACGCAGCCCCGACAGTGCCATCGGCAACACATCAAATGTCAGTTTTATGACAGCAGTTTGCCACAATTGGACCGGCACGGCCACGTGGTCAAGACCCGCCCTGGCTGTGATGGGGCTCAAGCCGAGCTCGCGCGGCCGCCGAAGAACTCCTTGACCTTGCCGAAGAAGCCGGCCGCCTCGGGCTGCGTCGCATGCGATGACAATTGTTCGAATTCCATCAGCAATTCGCGCTGCCGCTTGGTCAGGTTTTGCGGTGTTTCCACCATGACCTGAACGTACATATCGCCGGTTTGCTTCGAGCGCAGCACCGGCATGCCCTTGCCGGAGAGGCGAAAGCGGCGGCCCGATTGGGTGCCGGGTGGTATCTTCACCCGGCTGTTGCTGCCGTCGATCGCCGGAATCTCGAAATCACCGCCGAGCGCTGCCGTCACCATGGAGACTGGGACGCGGCAATGTACGTCAGCACCGTCGCGTTGGAAAAACGCGTGCGCGGCGATCGAGAGGAAAATGTAGAGGTCACCTGACGGCCCGCCTCGAATCCCAGCCTCGCCTTCGCCGGCAAGCCTGATGCGGGTACCGTCTTCGACCCCGGCCGGGATGTTGACCGCAAGCGTTCGCGCCCGTTGGACCCGTCCGGAGCCGCTGCAGGTCGGGCATGGCTGCTCGATGACCTGGCCGCGCCCTTGGCAAGCGACGCAGGTACGCTCAATGGTGAAGAAGCCTTGCGCATGGCGCACTTTGCCCGCACCCCCGCAACTTGCGCAGGTCTTTGGTCGCGTTCCGCTCTTGGCTCCCGTGCCGGAGCATGCCTCGCAAATGACGGGAGTTGGAATATTGATCTGGGCGGCCTTGCCCTGGAACGCGTCCTCGAGCGTGATTTCCATGTTGTAACGCAGATCTGAACCGCGTTCGCGGTTCGTGCGGCCGCCGCGGCGCGCCCCGCCCATACCAAAGAAATCATCGAAAATGTCGGCAAAGGTCGACGCAAAATCGGCCCCGAATCCCGCTGCCCCAGCGCCTGTGCCCTGTTCAAAGGCCGCGTGGCCGAACCGATCATAGGCCGCGCGCTTATCGCCGTCCTTGAGGACGTCGTAGGCCTCATTGAGTTCCTTGAACAGATGCTCGCATTCCTTGTCGCCGGGGTTGCGGTCCGGATGGTGCTGCATCGCGAGCTTGCGAAACGCGGCCTTGATCTCGGGATCCTTGGCGGTGCGGGATACACCGAGAACTTCATAATAGTCGCGCTTGGCCATCCCCTAGCTCACCCAAAAAGGAAAGCCCGGCACCCAGGACTGCGATCTGGATCGCAGCTCTGGGGCGAGGTCTTGTTTGATTGTCGGGATCCCGGCCCCCATGGTGCGAGGACGTCCTCACGCCCGAGCAACGTCAGGCCGATTTCTTATTCTTCTTGTCGTCGTCGACTTCAGTGAATTCGGCATCGACCACGTCGTCTTTCTTGGGCCCCGACGTACCGTCGCCACCCGGAGCGCCGGCGCTGTCCTGTTGCGACTTGTACATCGCCTCGCCAAGCTTCATCGAGGCCTGCGCCAGCGCATTAGTCTTGGCGCTGATTGCGTCGGCGTCATCGCCCTTGAGCGCCTCCTTGAGATCGGCCATCGCGTTCTCGATCGCTCGCCGCTCGGTCTCGCCGACCTTGGAGCCGTGCTCTGTGAGCGCCTTCTCGGTCGAGTGGACAAGCGCTTCGGCGTGGTTCTTGGCTTCGACCGCGGCCTTGCGCTTCTTGTCCTCTTCGGCGTGCGCCTCGGCATCCTTCACCATCTTCTGGATGTCAGTCTCCGATAAGCCACCGGACGCCTGGATGCGGATCTGCTGTTCCTTGCCGGTGCCCTTGTCTTTGGCATGGACGTTGACGATGCCGTTGGCGTCGATGTCGAAAGTAACCTCGATCTGCGGCACGCCGCGCGGCGCCGGCGGAATGCCGACCAGGTCGAACTGGCCGAGCAGCTTGTTGTCTGCCGCCATCTCGCGCTCACCCTGGAATACCCGGATGGTGACTGCGTTCTGATTGTCCTCGGCCGTCGAGAACACCTGGCTCTTTTTGGTCGGGATGGTGGTGTTGCGATCGATCAGTCGTGTGAACACGCCGCCGAGAATCTCGATGCCGAGCGAAAGCGGGGTCACATCGAGCAGCAGCACGTCCTTCACGTCGCCCTGCAGCACGCCTGCCTGAATGGCGGCGCCGACCGCAACAACCTCGTCCGGATTGACGCCCTTGTGCGGCTCCTTGCCGAACAACTGCTTCACCACTTCCTGGACCTTCGGCATGCGCGTCATGCCACCGACCAGCACGACCTCGTTGATCTCGGCCGCCGACAGACCAGCATCCTTGAGGGCGAGCCGGCACGGTTCGATCGTCTTCTGAATGAGATCGTCGACCAGCGCCTCGAACTTCGCCCGCGTCAGCTTCATGGTCAGGTGCTTGGGTCCCGACGCATCCGCGGTGATGAACGGCAGATTGATCTCAGTCTGGGTCGTGGAGGACAGCTCAATTTTCGCCTTCTCGGCCGCCTCCTTGAGCCGCTGCAGCGCGAGCTTGTCGCGGCGCAGGTCGATGCCCTGCTCTTTCTGGAATTCGTCGGCCAGATAGTTGACGAGCCGCATGTCGAAATCTTCACCGCCGAGGAACGTGTCGCCGTTCGTCGACTTCACTTCGAACACGCCGTCACCGATCTCCAGGATCGACACATCAAACGTGCCGCCGCCAAGGTCATAGACCGCGATCGTGCCGGTAGCCTTCTTGTCGAGACCATAGGCAAGCGCCGCAGCGGTCGGCTCGTTGATGATGCGTAGGACCTCAAGGCCGGCGATCTTGCCGGCATCCTTGGTGGCTTGGCGCTGGGCGTCGTTGAAATAGGCCGGAACGGTGATGACCGCCTGCTCGACCTTCTGACCCAGGTGCGCTTCGGCAGTCTCCTTCATCTTCTGCAGGATGAAGGCCGAAATCTGCGAAGGCGAATAGGTCTTGCCTTCAGCTTCGACCCACGCGTCCCCGTTGCTCGCGCGCACGATCTTGTAGGGGACGAGCTTCTTATCCTTCTCGACCATCGGGTCGTCATAGCGGCGACCAATCAGCCGCTTGACCGCGAAGAACGTACGTTCGGGGTTGGTGACGGCCTGGCGCTTCGCCGGCTGCCCGACGAGCCGCTCACCATCATCCGTGAATGCTACAATCGAAGGCGTCGTGCGCATGCCCTCGGAGTTCTCGATCACCTTCGGGGTCGAGCCCTCCATCACCGCCACGCAGGAATTGGTCGTCCCGAGATCAATCCCGATGACTTTTGCCATGATCTTATACCTCTCTTTGCGGCAGGCCGGCCGGGCCCTTGCGGCGCTCCGGCGCAAGCGGGCGGGCGAGCGTCCCGCCTTGCTTGATCCGACCCCCATGAATCACGTGTGGATCACATTGCACCGCAGCCCCTGCGGCGCCCTGGCACATATAGGAGAGCAGCGATGACCCGCAAGGCAGGTGTTCACGAAAATGCGAGCATTACCAAGTGGGCGGATGATCCGGTCCCCACGGGCGCGAGCCGGATGATTTATCCATGCTACCTCGATCGGGCCGGTCAGGAGCGCCTTCTGGCCGCGGTCCGCGAGATCATCCGACAAGTCCCGCTTTATCCCCCACGAATGCCGCGCACTGGCACGCCATTTTCCGTGTGGATGACCAATTGCGGCCCATTTGGCTGGGTTTCCGATATCAATGGCTATCGCTATCAGGAAGCGCACCCCGTCACGGGCAAGCCCTGGCCCGCGATGCCGGACCTGCTGCTCGCGGCGTGGTTGGATCTCGCCCGTTATCCCCACCCTCCCGAGGCCTGTCTCATCAACTACTACGGGCCGTCAGCCAAAATGGGGCTGCATCAGGACCGTGACGAGCACGACCTCGCCGCCCCGGTGGTCTCCCTCTCGCTCGGAGACACCTGCATTTTCCGCTACGGCGGAACGCGGCGGCGTGACCCAACCCAAACCCTCCGGCTGGCGTCAGGGGACGCGCTTGTGCTCGCGAACGATCGTCGGCTTGTCTTTCATGGGGTCGACCGCATCATCACAGGCACCTCCACCTTGCTGTCCGAAGGCGGGCGCTTCAACCTGACCTTGCGGCGGGTCTCGCCACCGCCAACCTAGGCGTCACCATAACGTGAGCAAAGCGACGCAAGCCCATATTTGGTTGCATTTCGTGCGGAGAACCGCTCTGCAGCTATACAAAATGCGCTATGGAGATGCTGTGCGTCGAACATTACTCCAGGCTGCGTTCGCGATCGCCCTCCTGGCGACGACCCCTGCATGGTCGGAGGTCGTGTTTCCACCCGGCTCGAAGGTTGGCCTGTCGCCACCCCCCGGCTTCACGCCCAGCGACAGTTTCCGTGGCTTTGAGGAAAAGCTCTCGGGCGCTGTGATTCTGACATTGGAACTCCCGCCGCAGGCCTATGGCGACATCGAGAAGGCGATGGCTACGCCGGGGCTCAAGAAACAGGGCATCATCGTCGAGAAGCGCGAAGCGCTCGCACTCAAATCCGGTAAAGCGGTGCTGTTCATCGGTCGGCAAGAAGCCGACAGCAAGATCCTGCGCAAGTGGACCTTGCTGAGTTCGACCCCCGCCATCACCGTCTTCGTTACGGTGCTCGTGCCGGAGGCCGCCAAGACGACCTATCCGAACGCCGCGATCCGGGCTGCGCTTGCCACGGTCGAGGTGCGCGACAGTGTGCCGATCGACGAACAGATGACCCTGCTGCCATTCCGGGTCGATGAGCTCGCCGGGCTGCGCGCGTTGCGGGTCGTGGCTCCCAATACGCTCGTCCTCGCCGGCGGTCCCAAGGACACGCTCGACCCCAGGGAACAGACGCTGTTGGTAATCTCAGCGGCTCCTGGTGGCCCCGAAGAGACGCAGCAACGCGATAATTTCGCCCGCAACCTGTTTTCCGGCTACGCGGGGCTCAAGGACATCCATATCCTGGGGACCGATCTTATCCGGCTCGCCGGGCAGCAGACCCATCAGCTCATGGCCGAAGCCAAGGACGCAAAAACCGATACCGACATCAAACTCGTACAGTGGCTGCGATTCGGGAACGGCGCCTATCTACGTTTCCTCGGAATCGCGCGCGCGGACGATTGGTCGGACGCGTTTCCACGCTTTCGCGCGGTGCGTGACGGCGTGGGGCCGCGGCAGTGAGGCTCGCGCGGGTAACCCGATTGCTACCACTGATCAGTTGTCGTTCTGTGCATCAGGCCCAGGCTTGGGACCGCCTTTCGCCACTCCGACCAGCGCTGGCCGCAGGATCCTGTCGCCGATTGTAAATCCCGACTGCAGCACCTGCACGACGGTACCGGCGGGCACGCTTGCGTCCGGAACCTCGTACATCGCCTGATGCAGATGAGGATCGAATTTTTGACCCTGCGCCTCGATCTTGCGCACGCCATGCTTTTCAAGCGCCTTCAGCAGATCACGTTCAGTCAGCTCGACCCCTTCGAACAGCGCTTTGCCGGCTTCGTCGGCCTGCTTCTTCCAATCTTCGCCGGTTGCCTCCAGGGCCCGCGCAATGTTGTCGGAAACGCTGAGCACATCGCGCGCAAAAGACGAGACGCCATACGCACGCGCGTCCGCGACTTCGCGCTCCGTGCGCTTGCGCAAATTTTCCATCTCGGCCAACGCCCGCAGCAACCGGTCCTTCAGTTCGGTATTCTCCTGCCGGAGCTTGGCTTCGGCATCGAATCCCTCGTCGGACTTGGTTTCGGACGCGGCTTCGGCGGCCGGCAACGTCCTGTCCGTCATGCGAATTCCTATTTTGGGTTTTGATCGGTTGCCCGGCATATCGATACTTGGCGGAAAAAAATCAAGGCGCGCAATCGGCTCCTTCACCGCGCGGCCCCCAGAGGTCAAACAAAAAGCAGGCAAAGTCAATAGTTTAGCTGGAGAGAGCAGCCTGCATTCAGCCCGCCAGCAGCTTGCTCACGACCTTGGCGGTGTAGTCGACCGTGGGGATGATCCTCGCATAGTTGAGCCTGGTCGGCCCGATCACGCCTAAGACCCCCACGATCCGGTTGGTCGAGTCGCGAAACGGCGAGATGATGGTTGATGAGCCGGACAGGGAAAACAGCTTGTTTTCCGAGCCGATGTAAATACGCACGCCCTCCGCGCGCTCGGCCTGACCGAGCAGATCGACAAGCCCGCGCTTGGTCTCGAGATCATCGAACAGATGGCGGACCCGTTCGAGATCTTCCAGCGCCTTGAGATCATCGAGCAGGTTGGCGTGCCCCCGCACGATCAGCTTGCGCTCGTCGCCGGCACCGCCTGACCAGCTCGCGAGGCCGTCGGCGATCAATTTCTGGGTCAATTCGTCGATCTCGGCCCGCGCGGCCTCAAGCGTGCGCTCAAGGTCGCCTTTGGCCTCCGATAGCGTTTTGCCGCGCATATGGGCGTTGAGAAAATTGGACGCCTCGATCAGGGCCGAGGTCGGTAGGCCGCGTGCGAGCGCGAGGATACGGTTTTCAACCTGGCCGTCCTCGGCGACCAGCACGACCAGTGCCCGGTCGGGTTCCAGGCGCACGAACTCGATGTGCTTGAGGCGGGCATCGGATTTGGTGCTGAGCACGACGCCGGCAGAATGGGTGAGACCGGACAGCAGACCGGACGCCTCGGTCAGCACGCCATCCACCGATTTTCCTGCGGCCGCGACCTGGCCCTCGATGGCACGGCGGTCGCTTTCGGTGAGATCGCCGATCTGCATCAGGGCGTCGACGAAGAATCGCAGCCCAGTTTCGGTCGGGAGCCGACCAGCGGACGTGTGCGGCGCGTAGATGAGCCCGAGCTGCTCGAGGTCTTGCATCACGTTACGCACCGAAGCCGGCGACAGGGTCATCGGAATGATGCGCGACAGATTGCGTGAACCGACGGGTTCGCCCGTCGCCAGATAGCTCTCGACGATGCGCCGGAAGATCTCGCGCGAGCGCTCGTTGAGCTGGGCGAGACTGACTTGGGTTACGCCGATCGGTACGTCCTGGGCCACGGTCAGCTCTCAGTGTTGACTTGCGGCATAACATTTGTCCGTTCAGGCGCCCGGCCGCAAGCGGTCCGGACCGGAGGGGCTTGTCGGGAGTGGCACCGCAACCTAAAAGCGGCAGCCCGGAACCGCCCGCGGCCGCGACGGAGTTTTGCATGCGCCCCAGCAAACGACAGCCCGACGAGCTGCGCGCCGTTACGCTTGAGCGCGGGATCGTCAAATATGCCGAGGGCTCCTGCTTCGTGAAATTCGGCGACACCCATGTGCTGGTGACGGCGACGCTGGAAGACCGCATGCCAGCCTGGCTGAAAGGTCAGGGCCGCGGTTGGGTGACCGCCGAATATGGCATGCTGCCACGCGCCACGGCCGAGCGCACCCGACGCGAAGCCTCCGCCGGCAAGCAGCACGGACGCACGGTCGAGATCCAGCGCCTGATCGGACGCAGCCTGCGCGCAGTGATGGATCTCGAAGCGCTGGGCGAGCGGCAGATCACGATCGACTGCGACGTGATCCAGGCTGACGGCGGCACTCGCACTGCCTCGATCACCGCCGGTTGGGTCGCGCTGTATGATTGCCTCGCCTGGATGCGCAAGCGCGAGATGATCGCCGGCAATCCGCTGCGCGACCACGTCGCCGCGATATCGTGCGGTGTCTGCGGCGGAACGGCTGTGCTCGATCTGGACTACGCCGAGGACTCTGCCGCGGATACGGACGCCAATTTTGTGATGACCGGTGACGGCCGCATTGTGGAGGTGCAAGGCACCGCCGAGAAGGAACCGTTCAGCGAACAGCAATTGCTCACCCTACTGGCGCTCGCCCGCAGGGGCGTGGCCAAGCTCGTCGACCTGCAGAAGATGGCGGTGATGTGAGCCGAAAGTGCCCATGGCGCGTCGTAAGATTGATCGCCGCCTTGTGATCGCAACTCACAATCCGGGCAAGCTCGCGGAAATGCGCGAGCTTTTGGCGCCGTTTGGGATAGATGCAATTTCGGCCGGTGAACTTGGCCTCCTGGAGCCGGAGGAGACCGAAGCTACCTTTGCCGGCAACGCCCGTATCAAAGCGCAGGCGGCCGCCGCGGCTTCGGGGCTTGCGGCATTTGCCGATGATTCCGGTCTCGTGGTCGATGCACTCGCCGGTGAACCCGGTATCCATTCGGCGCGCTGGGCCGGACCGGACAAGGACTTCCGGCGCGCGATGGAATTGGTCGATGCGAAATTGCGAGCATGCGGCGCACTCGTGCCCGGCCAGCGCACCGCGCATTTCGTCTCGGCCTTGTGTGTTGCATGGCCAGACGGTCATCTGGAAGAGTTCGAGGCGCGGGTCGACGGCACGTTGGTTTGGCCGCCGCGCGGCGAGAAGGGTTTCGGCTACGACCCCATGTTCCAGCCGGACGGTTTTGAGCGCACATTCGGCGAGATGACGAGCGAAGAGAAGCACGGGCTTCCGCCCAAAGGCCGCGGCTTGTCGCACCGGGCGCGTGCGTTCATCAAGCTTGCGGAGGCGTGCCTTTGAGCGAGCCGTTCGGCATCTACATCCACTGGCCGTTCTGCCTGTCGAAGTGTCCGTACTGCGATTTCAACAGCCACGTCCGTCAGGCCGCAATCGACCAGCCGCGCTATGCGGCCGCGTTCGCAACCGAAATCGCCACAACCGCGGCGCGCATCGGCGCGCGCACGGTGTCGACTATCTTTCTCGGGGGCGGCACGCCTTCGCTGATGCAGCCGGCTACGGTTGCGGCCGTGCTCGATGCAGTGGCACGCCACTGGACCGTCGCACCCGACGCTGAGATCACCCTCGAGGCCAACCCGACCAGCGTCGAGGTGACGCGATTTCGTGGGTTTCGCGCCGCCGGCGTCAACCGGGTCTCGCTTGGCGTGCAGGCCCTCGACGACACCGCGCTCGCCGACTTGGGGCGGCTGCACACCACCGCCGATGCGCTCGCCGCAGTGCGCGTTGCGCAGTCTGTGTTTGGGCGCTCATCGTTCGATCTCATCTATGCGCGCCCGGGGCAAACGCCCCAGTCCTGGGAGACGGAACTGCGCCGCGCCATTGCCGAAGCGGCGGAACATCTGTCGCTTTATCAGCTCACCGTTGAGCCGGGCACGCCGTTCGCGACGCGCCATGCCGCCGGCAAGCTCACGATTCCCAACCCAGAGATGGGGCGGACTTTCTACGACCTGACGCAAGATGTCTGCACGGCCGCGGGACTTCCAGCTTACGAAGTCTCGAACCATGCGCGCGACGGGGCGCAATGCCGACACAACCTCATCTACTGGCGGTATGGCGAATATGCCGGCATCGGTCCCGGCGCCCATGGCCGCATCGTGGTCGAGAGCGCGCGCCGCGCGACCGCCACCGAACGGCAGCCCGAAACCTGGTTGAGCCTGGTCGAATCCGTCGGCCACGGAGTCATCGTCGACGAGCCACTGACGCGCACCCAAATGGCGGACGAGTTCTTGTTGATGGGGCTTAAACTCGCGGAAGGAATTGACCTCTTACGCTATCAATCCCTGACCGGACGCGCACTCGACAAGAGCCGCATCACGGCCCTCTCAGAGGACGGCCTCATCGATCAAAGCAGTGATGGACGCGTGCGTGTCACGCACGCCGGTTTTCCGCTTCTCAACACGGTCATTATGCAACTCGCGGCCTAGACTAGAGCTTGTCCCGCAAAACTGGGACCCGGTTTGCGAAACGACGTGCTCAAACAAACAAATAGAAGCGATAACGATTCGTGGTCATCCCTGCTTGCGCGCCTTCATGTGCCGGAGGTGAACGTGCGGGGCGCCGGCGAGACCACCTGACCGCCCGACTTTGTGACACGCAGCACCGCAAGACCACGCTGGTTCGAGCCATCAGGGCGGAAGCGGAACACCCCATCGGTTCCGGCGAAGCCTGACGCGTTGGTGAGCACTTCGGGCGTGAAGCGCTTCGTACCCTGGGTTTTGGCCAACGCCGCAACCAGCGTCACCGCGTCATTTGCAAGACTCGCGGCGCGCGCAGGCTCGCTGCCAAAACGCGCGCGGTAGCGATTTGCAAACGCCTTGAACCCATTGGGTGCGGCCTGATCCGGGCCCGCATACCAACCGCCCTGCAGGGCAGGTTCGGCGAAGATCCCGGGGCTTTCCCACAACCCGGTTCCCAGCAATTGCAGGCGCTGCAAGTTGACCCCACCGGCATTCAATGCTTGCACCATCGCAGGCACGCTCTCAGCGTCGCCTGGAATGAACAGCGCATCCGCGCTCCCGGCGGCCTGCGCGACGGTGCGAGCCACGTCCTGCGCCTTGGCTACAGAATAGCGTTCGAGCCCCACGATGCGACCGCCCTTTTCGGCAACGACCTGGCGGAATTCGGCCTCGACCACGCTGCCGTATGCATTTTCTGGAATGAGCGCCACGAACGAGCGCTTACCCTGGGAGATCGCATACTCGACGATGCGATCGACATCCGATTCCGGCAGCAGGCTCAATAAATAGACGCCATGACCGGCAACGCTGGAATTGGTCGAGAACGCAATCACTGGAATATTGCGCCCGCGGGCCACCTGGCCGGCGGCCTGAACCGACGATGCAAAAAGTGGTCCCAGGATGATCTCGGCTCCCTCGTCGATCGCCTGCTGGCTGACCTGCTGGGCGGTCGTCGCACTGCCGGCATCGTCCTTGGTCAAAACCTGGATGTCTCCGTCGAATTGTCCCATCGCGAGTTCAGCCGAATTGCGCATGGATTGCGCAACCGCCCCGGCATTGCCGCTCGCCGTCAGCGGCAGGATCAAAGCGACCTTGACCGAGCCTTTGCCAAGCGTGTTGGACGATGATGGTGGCGGCTGAGCGGTCGAAGACGGCGCATTGCCAAACGGGTCACCGCCAGGACCGCCCCCACCGGTGCAAGCGGAAAGCATCGCCGCGGTGGCCAGCGCGAGCCAGACCATTCCGCCGTGGCGAGCGTGCAAGATTTGGAACATCGTCTCCTCGGCGCCCCCGTTCACGCCTGTGCAGGGTTGGGTCAACCGGCAATTTAGATTTGCGGATCTTCCGCGATGCTCGACCTTTTCCGCCCGCCCCATCATGGTCGGAAAATTCCGGCAAGCCCAGTCTCAAATCGGCAACCCGACCGCAACCCGGTCATCGTGTCGGCGAACGATTAAGGTATTGAATAGCATAGGCAAGCGCCTCGATTCCGATGTTCGAACGCCGCGCGGCACCCAAACGACCCAATTTCGGACTCGAGCGACACCAGCAAGTATGTGATTCGAATATGGTTTTTGGATTTTGGCGTTCCTGTGCGCGCCTGCCGCGATCGCGCTAGGAACGTTCAAATCCGTCACGCGAGCCTGCACGCAGACCCCGAGCGAGTACCCAATGCCAGCCCGCAATCAGGCAGAACCCGAGGACAGCCCGCGGCGCAGCTATGTGATCGCCGGCCAGACCCTGATCGCAAAGCCGCTCGCGACCGGCCTTTATGTGGTGGCAACGCCGATCGGCAACCTCGGCGACATTACGCTGCGAGGACTGGAAACACTCGCCGCCGCCAACCTGATCGCCTGCGAAGATACCCGCATCACCCACAGGCTGCTCGAGCGCTATCACATCAAAACCGCGCTCACGGCCTATCACGATCATAACGCCGCCGCGGCGCGGCCCGCCATTTTGCGCAAGCTCGTCAGCGGCCAAGCGGTTGCCCTGGTTTCCGACGCCGGCACCCCGCTGATCTCTGACCCGGGTTACAAGCTCGTCCGCGCCGCCCAAGCGGCCGGACACCCGGTGACCGCGGTACCCGGCGCATCCTCGGTGTTGGCGGCGTTATGTGTCGCCGGCTTGCCGACCGATCGGTTCGTGTTTGCGGGGTTTCTTCCAGCCAAGCTGTCTACGCGCGAGATCCGTGTCGCCGAAATCGCGCAATTGCCGGCAACCGTTGTGTTGTTCGAGGCCGGTCCCCGCATCGCCGACACGCTGGCGTTCCTGGCGCAGCGGCTTGGGGCGCGCGAAGCCGTGATCTGCCGCGAACTCACCAAACTGCACGAGGAAGTGCGGCGCGCCGATCTTGCGGCGCTCGCGGCGCATTATGCGGGCGATGCCGAGAGCCGTGGCGAATTCGTGATCGTGATCGCACCGGCCGCTGACGCGATCCATCTGGACCAGGATATCGATGACATGCTGCAACACGCGCTCGCTGGCAGCTCGGTGAAGGAGGCGGTGGCAGCGGTAGCGCGCGCCACCGGTCAGCCGCGCCGCCAAGTCTACCAGCGGGCCCTGGCGCTCAAGAGCGATGCGCGCTGACCGACCGAACAAGCCTCCGCCGGCGCCGCCGGATCCAGCTCGGGTCACGGCGTTTCGCTACGGTCTCTCCGCCGAGACCAGCGCCGCGCTGCTGCTGCTCGCAAAGGGGTTTTGGATCGCGGCGCGGCGCTTCAAGACGCCGGTCGGCGAGATCGATATTGTGGTGCGTCGGCGCCAGACACTTGCCTTCGTTGAGGTCAAGGCTCGCGCCCGCTACCGTGACGCGGCCGAAGCCGTCACTGCGCGCCAGCGGCGGCGCATCGTCGCCGCCGCACAATACTGGCTCGCCTCCCACCCAGGCGATGCCACGCGCAACATTCGGTTCGACCTGGTTCTCGTGGTGCCGTGGCGTTTCCCGCGCCACATTCCGGCCGCGTTCGACGCCGGATTTTGAGCCTGCTAAAAGGCTGCACCCATGTCTCTTCATGTCGCCGTCCAGATGGACCCGATCGAGCGGATCAATATCCGCGGCGATTCAACGTTCGCGTTGCTGTTGGAAGCCCAGCGGCGCGGGCATCCCTTATTCTACTATACGCCGGACCGCATGGCGCTACGCGACGCTCATGTGTTCGCCGGCGTGCAACCGCTCACGGTGCGCGACACCATCGGTGATCATTTCACCCTGGGAGAAAGCAAGCGCGTCGACCTTTCCGCGTTCGACGTGATCCTCATGCGGCAGGATCCCCCATTCGACCTCGCTTATGTCACGGCAACGCACCTGCTGGAGCGCATTCATCCCGCGACACTCGTGGTCAACGACCCGGCGCATGTGCGCAACGCCCCCGAAAAAGTGTTCGTCACCGAATTTCCCGACCTGATGCCGCCGACGTTGGTCACGCGCGATCTCGGCGAGATCAAAACCTTTCGCGCCGAGCACGGCGACATCGTCATGAAGCCGTTGTACGGCAAGGGTGGTGAAGCCGTATTCCGCGTCGCCCCCGAGGACCTCAACTTCGGCTCGCTCTACGATCTGTTCACCACCACGTTTCGCGAGCCGTGGGTGGTGCAGAAATTTCTCCCCGCCGTGAAACACGGCGACAAGCGCATCATCCTGGTCGACGGCGAATTTGGCGGCGCCGTCAACCGAGTTCCGGCGCCCGACGATCTGCGCTCCAACATGGTGCGCGGCGGGACCCCGAAGGAAACCGAGCTCACGGCGCGCGAGCGCGAAATCTGCCGCCGGCTCGGACCGGCGTTGCGGGACCGTGGATTACTGTTCACCGGCATCGACGTCATCGATGGATTTCTCACCGAAATCAACGTGACCTCGCCGACCGGCATTCGCGCCATCAAGAGTCTCGGCGGCCCCGACTTGGCCGCGCTGATCTGGGACAAGATCGAAGACAAGCGCGCGACGCAGCGCGATCAGCAGCAAGGTCGCAAATGAATCCCCCGACCGACATCGACCCGTTGACCAAACTCGCGATCAGATACGGTACCGACAAATGGGGCCCGCATTTCTACACACCGATCTATCACGAACTATTTGGGCGGCTGCGCGATACGCCGGTGCGGCTGCTCGAAATCGGTGTCGGTGGCTACGCGTTTCGCAAAGTCGGTGGCGCCTCTCTCGCCATGTGGGCCGATTACTTCCAATGGGGCAAGATCATCGGGGTGGACGTTGCTGAAAAGCAGCTCAACCCCGGGCCGCGGGTCACCGTCCTGCAAGGCTCGCAGGCGGACGGCGCGTTTCTCGCCAAAATCGCCGCCGAGCACGGCCCCTTCGATATCGTGATCGACGACGGCAGCCACGTTCCCGAACATGTGACGCTGAGCTTCAACGTGCTGTTTCCAGCGGTGGCGGACGGCGGATTCTACGTGATCGAAGACGTGCAGACGGCGTTCTGGCCGCAATACGGCGGCTCGCCGGCCGGCGGCGGCGAGACCCTCAAGCTCGCGCAGTCGATCCTGGAAGGACTCAATCACGCCGAGGTCAGGGTCGCTGCGTCCGACTGGCAGCCGTCGGCGACCGCCGCGACCATCAAATCGTTTCGCGCCCACCACAACCTGTTTGTGATCGAAAAAGGCGACAACACCGAGCCCTCGACCCAGCGCTTCGAGCGCAATAATTCCCACGTGGTTGGTGCCATTGCGCTGATTGAGCGTGAGATGGCGCTGGCGCCGACCCCGGAAGGCCTCGCCCATCTGGCGTTGATGTATTCGCTGGTCCAGCAGCCCCAGCGCGCGCTCGAGACGATCCAGCAGGGTCTCGGTGCTTGGCCACACCATCTGCGCCTATTGACGCTTGGCAGTCGCATCGCCGGGCAGGCCGGCGATCGGACCACGCAGATCAAGCTCTTGGAGCGCGCGGTCGCCATCGATCCAGCCGATCAGCTCATGGCACGACTGTTGTGGCAGGCTCAGGAGGCCAAGACACCGATTTCCGAGCCGATTGACTAACCCCGCTTCTCGTTCCCGGAATGTTCTTGCAAGCCGGTTCGCCTCCAGGTAGTATTTTCAGGGGGGGCGACCATGGTCCAGCGTGTTTCAACGGTGGCATTCGAGGGGATCGAGGCCCGCGCCGTCGACGTGCAGGTACAGGTCGCGCCCGGGATGCCGGCGTTCAATGTCGTTGGCCTGCCTGATAAGGCCGTGTCTGAGGCACGCGAGCGGGTGCGCTCGGCGCTGATCGCGTCCGGGCTGGCACTCCCCGCGCGGCGCATCACCGTCAACCTCGCCCCGGCCGACCTTCCCAAGGAAGGGAGCCACTATGACCTGCCGATCGCGCTCGGCCTCATGGCGGCCATCGGCGCGATTCCGACCGATGCACTGGCGGGCTTCACGGTGTTGGGCGAACTCGGCCTCGACGGTTCGGTAGCCCCGGTGACCGGCGTGTTACCGGCGGCCATCGGCGCCAACGGGCGCGCCGAAGGCCTGATCTGTCCGGCCGGGTGTGGACCGGAAGCCGCTTGGGCAAGTCCCGAAATGGAGATCGTCGCAGCCTCCTCTCTGATTCAACTCGCCAACCATTTCCGCGGCACCCAGGTGCTGGCGCGCCCACAGCCCAAAGTGCGCGAGGTCGAGGCCGCGACGCACGACCTCAAGGATATCAAGGGCCAGGAGAGCGCCAAGCGCGCCCTCGAGGTCGCGGCTGCCGGAGGTCATAATCTACTGATGGTCGGACCGCCTGGTGCCGGCAAATCGATGCTGGCTGCGCGGCTCCCGTCAATCCTGCCGCCGCTCGCCCCGCCAGAGTTGCTGGAAGTCTCGATGATCGCCTCGGTCGCGGGCGAGATCGCCGATGGCGCGCTCACCAATCGCCGGCCGTTTCGCGCGCCGCATCACTCGGCCAGCATGCCGGCGCTGGTCGGCGGAGGACTCCGCGCCAAGCCTGGGGAGATATCGCTCGCTCACCACGGCGTCCTGTTCCTTGACGAATTTCCGGAATTCGACCCGCGTGTGCTCGATTCGCTGCGCCAGCCGCTTGAAAGCGGCGAAGTCTCAATCGCGCGCGCCAACCACCGGGTGACCTATCCGGCGCGGTTCATGCTGGTGGCCGCCATGAACCCGTGCCGCTGCGGACACGCCGACGATCCGGGCTATGCCTGCAAGCGCGGGGCGGCGGCGCGTTGTGCGGCCGATTATCAGGCGCGTCTTTCCGGGCCGCTGCTTGACCGCATCGATCTCACCATTGACCTGCCGGCGCTGACCGCCGCCGACCTCATTCTGCCGCCGACGGCGGAAGACAGCCGCACGGTCGCGACACGTGTTGAATACGCACGCACGCGACAGACGCAGCGCTACGAGGGCCTTGGGCTTGCCGCGCGGACCAACGCGCACGCGCCGAGTGCGGTGCTTGAAGAGATCGCGCAACCGGAGCGGGCCGGGCTCGCGTTGCTGCGCGAGGCTGCGGAGGCCATGCGGCTCTCCGCGCGCGGCTATCACCGGGTGCTACGGGTCGCGCGCACGCTCGCCGATCTCGACGGCGCCGAAAAGGTGAGCCGCCTGCATCTCGCCGAGGCGCTCTCCTACCGGGCGCTCACCGACGAGGCGCGGCGCATCGCGTAAGCCCCCAGATGACCACCGACGGACCGACGCGTTGTTGAAATGGGACACACTCGGCTTTTCCTGTTGGTTTGTCTCTTGCGCCCAGAACCGGCATCCGCTCGGCACGGAAAATGCGCTAGACTAAAACGCGTTGTCACAAATCTGTGGCCGGCGCATGCTCTAGACGCCTTGAATGCGCAGCCGGCTGATTCGCACGCGAGGTTGCCATTCTGACTGGGGGCGGTCGTGTTGAATCCGGTGCGGGCGAAGCCCATTGGGCTGATGGATCGGTTTCGTGCCCCGCTGCAGGGCATGCCTTTCATGCCCGCCCTGCGGGCCTACAGCGGGTTGCGGCCTCGCGCAGCGATCTCGCAAACACCGCTCACGCTCGGGCGACTGGGTACGCTTGAGGTGCGTCTCGCACGCTCGGCCGCAGAAGTGCGGCGCGCGCAGAAGCTGCGCTATCGCGTGTTCTACAAGGAAATGTGCGCGGTGCCCGACGCCGGCAAGATGATCGCACAGCGCGACGTCGACATGTTTGACGCCATCTGCGACCACCTGATCGTGCTCGACCATGCGGTGCGCGGGCCGACCGGCAAGCCGGCGCTCGTCGGCACCTACCGGTTGCTGCGCCAGCAGATCGCCGAGCGCAGCGGCGGGTTCTACACCGCCGGCGAGTTCGACATCGCACCGCTACTGGCGCGCCATCGCGAGTGCAAGTTTTTGGAGCTCGGTCGTTCCTGCGTGCTGCCGGCCTACCGCACCAAGCGCACGGTCGAACTGCTCTGGCACGGCATCTGGACTTATGTCCTGCATCACGGGCTTGATGTCATGCTCGGCTGCGCCAGCCTCGAAGGCACCGATCCGCGCGAGCTCGCGCTGCCGCTTTCGTTCCTGCATCACTATGCCCCGGCCCCCGAGGCGTGGCGGGTGCGGGCGCTGCCGCACCGTTATGTCGAGATGAATCGGGTCAGCCGCGATCACATTGACAAGAAGGCGGCGGTGCACGCGCTGCCACCGCTGGTCAAAGGTTATCTCCGGCTTGGCGCGTTTTTCGGCGAGGGCGCCGTGATTGATCACCAGTTCGGCACCACCGACGTGCTGGCAATCCTGCCGGTGTCGGCGATCTCGGCCCGCTACATGCAGCACTTCGGGCCGTCGGCGCAGCGTCATGCGGCTTGAGCTAAAAACCGCGACGACGCGCCTACAGTCGCCGCAGCGCAACTTCCTCGACCAGGTGACTGGCGCTTTTCTTCAGGATCAAGTCCGCGCGCAGCCGCGTCGGCAGAATGTTCTCATGCAGGTTCACCAAATTGATCCTGGTCCAAATTGCGGTCGCGGTATCGATCGCTTCCGCGTCCGACAGCTGCGCGTAGCGATGGAAAAACGATTTCGGGTCCTGGAACGCGGTCTGGCGCAGCGCCAGGAACCGGTCCACGTACCAGCCGCGCAGCATGTCTTCGTCGGCGTCGAGATAGACCGAGAAGTCGAAGAAATCGGACACGAACGGGATCGCCTTGCCGTCGCGCGGCAGACCGCCAGTCTGCAGGACGTTGAGGCCTTCGACGATCAGGATCTCGGGCCGGTCGACCTCAACCCAATGGTTGGGCAGAGACGTTATAGACGAGATGCGAATAGACCGGTGCGCGCACTGGCCGGCGGCCAGCCTTGACGTCGGCGAGGAAGCGCAGCAGCGCCGGCAGATCGTAGCTTTCCGGAAAGCCTTTCTTCTCCATCAGGCCTTCGCGCTCGAGGATGGCATTCGGATACAGGAAGCCGTCGGTGGTCACGAGATCGACCTTGGGCACGTGCGTCCAACGCGCCAGCAGCGCCTGCAGCACACGCGCCGTCGTCGACTTGCCAACGGCGACCGACCCGGCCACGCCGATGATGTAGGGCATCTTGGCATCCTCGGTGCCCAGGAAGTGCTGCTGGGAGCGAAACAGCCGCTGGGTCGCGGCCACGTAGAGCGACAGCAGCCGCGAGATCGGCAAATAGATTTCCTCGACCTCCGCCATGTCGAGACGATCATTGAGGGAGCGTAGCCGCGCCACCTCCTCGTGTGTCAGCGTCATGGGCGTGTCGGCGCGCAACGACGCCCATTCGGCGCGTGGGAAGATCCGATAAGGCGAGAGGTGATCGTCGGTACGCTGTTCCATCCGGCAAAAATCTGTTTGCGTCGTCAATCCGGTTTACGTGCAGCTTTCTCCTCAAGACCAGAGGCGCCGACACGTGCGGCAAGTGCGCCTTCCACCTCGGTGAACGAGATGTCGCGCGCCCTGAGCACGACCAGGAGGTGATAGATGAGGTCGGCGGTTTCGGCGATCACGCGGTCGCGATCCTCGGTCGCGGCGGCAAGCGCGGTTTCGACCGCCTCTTCGCCGAGCTTCTTGGCACAGTGGGCGACGCCACGATCCAGGAGCTTGCGGGTATAGGACACGTCCGGGCTCGCCAACGCGCGCTCGCTCACCCGCTTTTCAAGGTCGTAGACCGTGAACGCATTCATGAAAGTCCCATAGCATCTCTGCGCCTTGGCGGGGAGGGTCGGGTCCGCGGGTCGTTGGTTTGCAGGTTCACGCTTCTTCCGAGTGGCCAGTCAGTCCAACCGTATCGGCAGGCCGGCGCGCGCCATGTGCTCCTTGGCGGCACGCACGGTAAACTCGCCAAAGTGAAAGATCGACGCCGCCAGCACCGCAGTGGCGTGGCCGTCGCGGATGCCGGCCACCAGGTGATCGAGCGTGCCGACACCGCCCGACGCGATCACCGGCACCTGCACCGCATCCGCGACCGCGCGGGTCAGCGCGATGTCGAAGCCGGTGCGCGTACCGTCACGATCCATGGAGGTGAGCAGGATCTCGCCGGCGCCGAGCGCGACGACCTCCTTGGCATAGGCGATCGCGTCGACGCCAGTCGGGGTGCGGCCGCCGTGCGTGAAAATCTCCCAGCGGTCTGGCTCTGCCGCGTGCGACACCTTTTTTGCGTCAATCGCCACCACGATGCACTGGTCGCCGAATTTCTCGGCGGCGTCCTTCACAAATCGCCGGTCGCGCACGGCAGCCGTATTAATCGAAACCTTGTCGGCACCGGATGTGAGGAGCGCGCGGATGTCGTCGATGGTGCGCACCCCGCCGCCGACAGTGAGTGGCATGAAGCACGCCTCGGCGGTCCGCCGCACCACGTCGAGGATGATGCCGCGACGCTCGTGACTCGCGGTGATGTCAAGAAAACAGAGTTCGTCCGCGCCGGCCGCATCATAGGCGATTGCCGCTTCAACCGGATCACCGGCATCGCGCAGATTGACGAACTTGATGCCCTTGACGACGCGGCCGTCCTTCACGTCGAGGCACGGGATTACGCGGACCTTGAACATCGGATGCCTTCAGGCCTTATACCGTGCGTCCGCAGCGAATCAGTCGCAGTGCTTCGGTGGCGTCCAGCCGTCCGTCATAGAGGGCGCGACCCGCGATGGCGCCGGCGAGCTTGCGGGCGCGCGGCTCCAGCAGGGCGCGCACGTCATCGAGCGAAGCGAGGCCACCGGACGCGATCACCGGAATCGAAATGGCATCGGCGAGCGCGATGGTGGCGTCGAGATTAAGCCCGCGCAACATGCCGTCGCGCACGACATCGGTGTAGACGATGGCCGCAACGCCGACATTCTCGAAGCGCTGGGCGAGTTCGAGCGCGGACAGCTCGGAGGTTGCAGCCCAGCCCTCGACCGCCACCTTGCCGTCGCGCGCATCAAGCCCGACCGCGATGCGGCCAGGGTGCCGGCGCGCCGCCTCCTTGACGAGCTCAGGATTGCGTACCGCCGCGGTGCCGATAATCACCCGGTTGACGCCTTTGTCGAGCCAGCCCTCGATGGTCGCCATGTCGCGGATTCCGCCGCCGAGTTGAACCGGGCAGGCGACGGTCTCCAGGATGCGCTCGACCGCCGCCTGATTAATCGGCCTGCCGGCGAACGCGCCGTTGAGATCGACGATATGCAGGTACTCGAACCCCTGCGTTTCGAACGCATGCGCCTGCCAGGCCGGATCACGGTGAAACACGATGGCGCGGGCCATATCGCCCTGCTCCAGGCGTACGGCAACGCCGTCCTTGAGGTCGATTGCCGGGAACAGGATCACGGCGCCCACTTCAAAAAATTGGCAATGAGCGCGAGGCCGAGCCGCTGGCTCTTCTCCGGATGGAACTGCGTGCCGGCATAACTGTCGCGCGCCACGATGGCCGTGATCGGGCCGCCATAGTCGGCTTGCGCCACCAAATCGTGCGGATCGGCAACGTTGAGGTGGTAGCTGTGGACGAAATAGGCATGCAGACCATCCGATCCGATCGCGATGCCGTTGAGCAGAGCGTGCGGCTGTGATGCACTGAGCGTATTCCAGCCCATGTGGGGAATCTTCAGGGCCGGGTCGGCCGGTGCGATCCGGTCGACTTCACCGCCGATCCAACCTAATCCGGGGGTGACTTCATACTCGCGCCCGCGCTCGGCCATCAACTGCATCCCGACGCAGATACCGAGAAACGGCCGTCCCTTGCGCCGGACCGTCTCATCCAACGCGTCGACCATGCCAGGAATTGCGTCGAGCCCGTGCCGGCAATCGGCGAACGCACCAACGCCGGGCAGCACCACGCGGTCGGCCCGGCACACCGCGTCTGGATCACAGGTGACCACAATCGGTTGCGAATGCCCGATATCGCGCGCAGCTCGCTCGAACGCCTTGGCAGCGGAGTGCAGATTGCCCGATCCATAGTCGACGATCGCGACCGTCACCGGTTCACTCCCGGCTCAGGGAACAGTCCGATCACGTCCGGCTCGCCCGGACTGCCCCCGCCACCCGACCGATAGCGCGGACGCGGCGGCGCCACAGTCGCGAGCCCATTATTGACCACCCAATTGTCAAAGAAGCGCCGCTCCGCGATTTCGAGCTCGTCGCCGACCACGATGCCGATATCGCGCCAGCCGCGCCGCCGCAGCGTCCAGCGCCGCAAGGTCGACGCCTCGAAACCGATCAACAAGGCCAGCAGCAAGATTACAACCAGTTCAGTACCACGCGGTACCGACAAGACGCGCGACACGAAGGCGATGGCGACGATCAGCACAAGCCATCCCAGAAATACCAAGATGAGCCGATGGCGCAGCATCCAGAACGGACCGAAGATGAACGCGCTCCAGGAAAAACCGTCGTACACGAATGCGAACCGCTCCGGGTGCTCGACGCTCTCGCCGTCGCGCCCGGGCGGCTCAAACACCGAATAGACCGACATCATTGGCTCCTTATCAATCTTCGCGGCGATAGCCTTCGCTGCGCTCGCGACCCGGCAACCCGCGGGACGTTATTGGTTCAAGCCCATCCTTTTCGCAAAACCGGTTCCCACTCTTGCGGGATACGCTCTAAAGTACGCCCTTGGTCGAGGGCACTTCGCCCGCCGCGCGCGCGTCGATCGCCACCGCGCCACGCAGCGCACGCGCCAGGGCCTTGAAGCACGATTCCGCGATGTGGTGATCGTTGGCACCATAGAGCGTTTCAACGTGCAGGGTGATGCCGGCGTTCATTGCAAACGCTTGAAACCATTCCCGCACGAGCTCGGTATCGAAGGCACCGACCTTGTCGCGCCCGAACGCCGCCCGGAATATCAGGAACGGTCGGCCCGAAATGTCGATCGCAACCCGCGTGAGCGCCTCGTCCATGGGCACGTGCACGTCGCAATAACGGGTGATGCCCTTCATATCGCCCAGCGCCTGCTTCACCGCCTGGCCAAGCGCAATGCCGGCATCCTCGGTAGTGTGGTGCTGGTCGATGTGCAGGTCGCCCTTCGCCTTCAGGCTCACGTCGATGCGCGAATGGCGGGCGAACAGATCGAGCATGTGGTCGAGAAATCCGATGCCGGTCGCAACCGCCGCCACGCCGGTGCCATCAAGGTCGATCGCAACCTCGATATCGGTTTCCTTGGTTTTGCGCTTGATTTCAGCGGTGCGCATGGTTGCCTCAGGAGCGTTCGCTGGCCAAAGCGGCGCGAAACCGTGACCCAATGGGAGCTTGTTCCGCCGCCTTTTATCAGGTGATTTTCGCCTTCGCTACTGCAGCAATTGCATTAGGCCTGGTCCTTTCCTAAATCAAAGCCACGAGGTTTCCACCCTATGCGGTCTCCCGAACTGGCCGGCTGGCACGGCACGACCATCTTGAGCGTGCGAAAAGGCGGCACCGTCGTCATCGGCGGGGACGGCCAGGTTTCGATCGGCCAGACTGTGGTCAAGGCCAATGCCCGCAAGGTACGGCGGCTTGCCAAGGGTGACGTGATCGGCGGGTTTGCAGGGGCAACCGCGGACGCTTTCACCCTCTTCGAGCGGCTCGAGGGTAAGCTCGAGCAATATCCCGGCCAGCTCATGCGGGCCGCCGTCGAGCTTGCCAAGGATTGGCGCACGGACCGCTACCTGCGCCGGCTCGAAGCCATGATGATCGTCGCCGACAGGGAGGTGACGCTCGTGCTCACCGGCACCGGCGACGTGCTCGAGCCGGAGGCCGGAGTGACGGGCATCGGCTCCGGCGGCAATTACGCGCTGGCTGCTGCGCGCGCTTTGCTCGACGGTCCGCTCGACGCCGAGGCCATCGTACGCAAAGCGATGGATATCGCCGCCGATATCTGCGTCTACACTAATCGCAACGTCACCATCGAGACGCTACGGGCGTGATGCTTTCCAAATGAGCGACTTTTCTCCGCGCGAAATCGTTTCCGAGCTCGACCGCTTCATCATCGGCCAGGGCGATGCAAAGCGCGCGGTCGCGATCGCGCTACGCAATCGCTGGCGCCGGCTGCAGCTCGACGAGAAGCTGCGCGAAGAGGTCATGCCCAAGAACATCCTCATGATCGGGCCGACCGGCGTCGGCAAAACCGAGATCTCGCGCCGCCTCGCCCGTCTCGCGGGCGCCCCCTTTATAAAGGTGGAGGCGACCAAATTCACCGAGGTCGGCTATGTCGGCCGCAACGTCGAGCAAATCGTGCGCGACCTCGTGGAAGCCGCGATCACTCAAACCCGGGAGCGGAAGCGCAAGGATGTGTCGGCGCGCGCGCATCTTGCCGCGGAAGAGCGTGTGCTGGACGCCCTGGTCGGCGCCAATGCGAGTGCCCAGACCCGCGACAGTTTCCGCAAAAAGCTGCGCGCGGGCGAACTCGACGAAAAGGAAGTCGACATCGAGGTGCAGGCCTCTGGCGGCATGCCACTGTTCGAAATCCCCGGCATGCCGGGCGCCCAAATGGGCGCAATCTCGATCGGCGATATCTTTGGCAAACTTGGAGGCGGGCGCACTAAGACCCGGCGCGTAGCCGTAAAGGAATCTCACGACATCCTGGTGAACGAGGAGTCCGACAAGTTGTTGGACCAGGATCAGCTGGTGCAGGAAGCGATCCGGGCCGTCGAGAACAACGGCATCGTCTTCCTGGACGAGCTCGACAAGATTTGCGCCCGTGACGGCCGCATCGGCGCCGACGTGTCGCGCGAGGGCGTGCAACGCGATCTCTTGCCGTTGATCGAAGGTACAACCGTCTCGACCAAGCACGGCACGGTGAAGACCGACCATATCTTGTTCATCGCCTCTGGTGCATTCCATCTCTCAAAGCCCTCGGATCTGTTGCCCGAGCTGCAGGGTCGGTTGCCGATCCGGGTCGAGCTCAGACCGCTCACGCGCGATGATTTCAAGCGCATTCTCACCGAGACCGAGGCCTCGTTGATCACGCAATACGTCGCGCTGATGGCGACCGAGGGCGTGACGCTCGTGTTCACCCCCGACGCCATCGACGCGATCGCCGACATGGCGGTCGCGGTCAACGCGAGTCTCGATAACATCGGGGCGCGCCGATTGCAGACCGTGATGGAGCGCGTCCTCGACGACATCTCGTTCGGCGCCCCTGATCGCGCCGGCGAGACCGTGACCATTGATGGCGCCTATGTGCGCCACCGCGTCGCCGATCTCGCCAAGAACGCCGATCTCAGCCGATTTATTTTGTAGCAACGCTGACTGGCAAAGGCTGATTGGCTAGGACGCTGTCTTTTTCGGCAGCCCGCCAAGCTTGCAGTTCCGGTGCGAAGCGATGGCTTTGACCGGCAACCTGCGTTTGCCGCCGCGCACTCCCAGGGCGCATCCCGATCGCAAGGAACAGGCGGCTCTGCGTTTCTTTGCGGCGTTATCGCCGCTTTCTCACCCGCACGTAAAGCGCACCTTCGCCACCGTGTCCGACATGGGCGGTGTCGAACCCGACCACCAGCGTGCGGAACTCTGGCAGACCGAGCCACAACGGCACCTGGCGGCGCAGAACCCCGTGCTCCGGATCGCGGCCCTTGCCTGTGACGATGAGCACGTAACGGGCACCCTCGGCTTGCGCATTCAGGAGGAAGCGCCGGAGTGCGCCATGAGCTTGCGCCTGCGTCATGCCATGCAGGTCAACGCGCGCGTCGATCATGTCGCGGCCGCGCGCGAGCTTCTGCCGGGCGCGCCGGTCGATCGGGGCCAAGGGGGGAGGCGAGGCCAGCGAGGGTAGATGTCCGGCAAGCGACGCCGGGATTTTGCGGGCAGGCAACGGTGACAGGATATCCTGTGAGCCACCCATCTCCGGCGTCCGCGTCCGCCGCAGCGGCGCCACCGAGCGCGCAACGTCTCCCCACAGGTGTTGTTCGTCCGCGGACAAGCGCCGGCCAGGTCGGCGCGTGTTGTCGGGCGCGCTCATAGATGCCGCCACCGAACGCGCACGCGGCTTGCGGGCCGGGGTTTGACTGCCGCGCTGTGGGCCGTTCCTTTCGTGGGTTTGCCCGAAGTCTTGACGGGGGCGACCGGGCGCGGCGTCGGCAGCGGCATGGCGGCGCCCGCCACCGCCGGATCCAGCGCACGCGGCATCAGCAGGGCGAACATGCCCGCGTGGCGCAGCCGGCCAGCGACTTTGCCGGCGTCATCGCCGGCGCCGAAATAGATATCGGCGCGGGCCGGTCCCACGATCGCCGAGCCAGTGTCCTGAGCAATCATCAGGCGATCGAAGGCACCGTTGCGGCGCTCCTCGCTCACCGGCAATCCGGCCTGGATATAGAACGGCGTGCCGTACACATGCAGCGCCTTATCGACCGCGATCGAGCGCCGTGGCGTGAGTGGAACGCCTTGCGCACCGGTCGCCTCCTGTTCATCGGAGAGCCCGACAATGCGGAAGAACACGTAGGATCGATTTTGATTGCGGAGTTCCTTGGCCTGATCCGGGTGTGCATTCATCCAGTCGCGGATGCGCTGCATGCTCATTTCTTCGCGCGGCACTTCCTTGCGCTCGATCAGGATGCGGCCGACCGCCGTGTAGGGATAGCCGTTGTGGGAATCGTAGTTGACCCGCAGCATGGTGCCGTCTTCGAGCCGCACGCGCGCGGACCCTTGGATCTGAATAAACAGGAGATCGATCGGATCCTTGATCCAGCAGATTTCGAGGCGCTGGCCGTCGAGCGCGCCATCTTCGATTTCGCCGCGATCGTAGTAGGGCACGAACATGCCGTCGGGGCGTTGGCGCATGGAACGACCGCTGTTGGGAAATCCTTGTCCGTTCCGATAGCCCGCTGGCGGGATGAGATCGCTCGGTCGCCGGTAGATGGGCACGGTGAATTCTCGGGTCGGAAAGCGCGAGCCGTCGACGATCGGCTCATAATAGCCGGTCAGAAAGCCCGCGCTGTCGCCCAGCCGATAGATACGCACGGGCCGAAAGTTGTCCTCGAAGAAGGCGCGCGCATTGGTAGACGGCGGGCCGGCCAGCGCCTTGCGGCAGACGGCGGCGAGCGCCGGCAGGATCGGACGCACGTCGTTGCCGGACCGTGCCTGCCCGAGCACCGCTCGACAGCTTCCACGAAAGGTCGCGAACGCCTCGGCGTGGTTGTCCTGTGTCCAGCCGTGGAGGTCACTCCAGGCTAGCGGCTCGAGCGCCGCGTCAGCAAACCACAATGGGCCGGGTGGGGCCGGACGCGGCGAGCGCCCGAGATCGTTGACGGTCGGGTCGCGCGGTTTCGGAGGGTTGGATGGATGTCTGGATACGGCGCCGGCCAGGGCAGTCGACACCGCAAACCCAATCACTCCAACCAGCGCTGCGATCAACAAGCTGCGAGGCATGCGCACCGCACGCGATCACTGCCCGGTTTCGGTCGCGACGAGCTTCCAGTTGGGATCCCGCGAGGTCAGATCGCGCGCAAAAGTCCACACGTCGGTCACCTCGGTGACCTTATCGGGGTTTCCGTCAATGACGTTGCCGCTTTTGTCGCGGGTCACAGATACGAGCTGAGACACGAAACGCACGGTTACCTGCGCAGTCCGTCCGCGGAGTTCGGCCCCGATAATATCGGTGGAATCGATCGAAACGAACCGCGTCTCTGCGGTCTGACCGCGCGTCTCCCGCTCCTTGATGACGGTTTCGAAGCCGTCATACACGTCACGGGCGAGCAAATTCTTCAGTGTGCGACGGTCGCCCTCGGCATACGCGGTCACAATCATTTCATAGGCGGCGCGAGCGCCACCAAGAAAATGCTGGGCATCGAAGGTTTTGTCCTCGGCCACGATCGCATCGAGCCCGCGGGCGACGGCCGAATCCGGCTGGGCGATCCCCTTCCAGCGGTCGGCCGGCTTTGCCTCTTCGGCAGGACGCGGCGTTGCCTCGGGGCCGCGCGACGGCAGGGCAACGACTTTGTCATTGCCCGAAGGCCGACCACGCTCGCGGGCCGCATAGGGGTCATAGGGCGGCCGCTCGCGCCCGGTGCGTTGGCCCAATACGCTGCGCAACCGCAGGAAAATGAACACTGCGAGCGCAAGAAAAATAATCGTGTAGATATCAAACACGTCTGACACGCTCGCCGTTCAGGCCGAAGTGGCGGCCAGCCAACAGCAAAAAGCCGGTGCGAAGCCGGTTCTGCCATCTCCATGTAAGCACGCGATCATGCCAATCCAGTGGCACGCGCTCTTCCTAGCTTGGCCAAAACCGGTTTCTTTGACGGCTCGGCAATTTAAACGATCGCAGACCCCCCGCCAACAGGCGGCGGAGCAATTTGGAGCGAACCCCCCATGGGCGCGTGCATGGCTGGATCGCCGTTTGCCGGTACCGCAGAAGCCAGCGCCCCGGCGCGGGTTGCAAAAGTGCCCCGAGAGCCATCCAGCGTCCTTGTCCCTGCGAAAGCGCTATGTTAGCCACTGCGGCCTCAGCGCGTGGGAGATCTTATGAGCACGAATGGCGGCCAGCAGGGCGGGCAACCGCAGGGCCCGACACCGGCTGCAGGAGCCGCCGCGGTCGGACCGCAACTCAACGTTCTGGCTCAGTACACGAAGGACCTTTCGTTTGAAAACCCCAACGCTCCGAAGTCGTTGGGTCAGCCGCCACAGCAGCCGGCGATCAATATTCAGATCAACGTCAATCCCAACCAGCTCTCAAGCACCGATTTTGAGGTCGAGCTCAAGCTTGAGGGCAAGGCTGAGGTCAGCGGGTCCGTCCTGTTCAATTTCGAGCTTGTCTACGCGGGCGTTTTCAGGTTGCAGAACATTCCGCAGGAGCAGATCGGTCCGATTGTCATGATCGAGTGTCCGCGCCTGCTGTTTCCATTCGCGCGCGAAATCGTGGCAGGCGCCGTTGTTCACGGCGGCTTCCCGCCGCTGATGCTCGACCCGGTCGATTTTGTCACTCTCTATCGGCAGAAGGTGGGGCAGACCCAACCGCAATCGGCGCTCTCGGGATCCGGTTCAGCCTGATCGGCCGCCGCCCGTTGAGTCCGCGTCGGGTACGTAATCCCGCCAGATCGCGTTTGGTCCGAGCGTTGCAATAAACGCCCGATGCGCGGCGCGCTCGATCGCCGAAATGGCACGCGCCAACGGAGTGGGTCGTTGCCGCACCCCGCCGGCCGCAGGCCCAGCACTCGCGGCCGCCGCCACCGCCAGACCGAGCTGAGCCTGGCGGGCTTCTATCAACTCGAGGTAGACCTCGGCCAAAAGCTCCGCATCGAGCAGGGCTCCATGTTTGGTGCGCCGGGAATTATCGATCCCATAGCGGGCACAGAGGTCATCCAGCCGATTCTGGCCGCCCGGAAACTTGCGGCGCGCCAACAGCAGCGTATCGACCAGGCGATCCCGTGACAGCGGCTTGCGCCCCACGCGCTCCAGTTCCGCATTGAGAAAACCGATGTCGAAGGCCGCGTTGTGGATAACGAGACGCGCCTCCCCCACAAAAGCGAGAAGCTCCTCAGCGATCTCGCTGAAGGGCGGTTTGTCCTTGAGAAATTCCTCAGATAGCCCGTGCACAGCAAAGGCTTCCGCCGGGATGTCGCGCTCCGGGTTGAGATAGCGGTGGAAGCTCTGGCCTGATGGAATCCGGTTGACGAGCTCGATGCAGCCGACCTCGACCAGCCGATGACCCTGATAGGGATCAAGGCCCGTCGTTTCCGTATCGAGGACGATCTCACGCATCATTTGGCGATCCTCTCCGGGTCCGAAATCGACCCAACGTTCGTGAGAATCGCACGAACCTGGGCGCGAGCGGAATCGAAACCCTGCGATGTGTCCACGACAAAATCGGCGCGCCTGCGTTTCTCGGCATCGGGGACCTGCCGGCGCATCAAAGCATCGAACTTCTCAGTGGTCATGCCGGGTCGTTCGAGCACACGGGCGCGCTGCACGTGCGCGGGTGCCGTTACCACGACAACAGCATCGACCCGATCGTCTCCCCCGGTCTCGAACAGCAACGGGATGTCGAGCACTGCCACCGGCGCGCCCGATCGCTCCGCGTCGCGAAGAAAGCGCGCTTGCGCAGCGCGCACCAGCGGATGCACGATCTCTTCGAGTCGCCGCAACGCCTCCGGATCGCCGACCACGCGTCGCGATAGTTGCGCGCGATCAACGTGCCCATTGCGGGCGGTACCCGGAAATGCCCGCTCGATCGGCGCCACCGCGTCACCATCGTAGAGCTCATGGACGACCACATCCGCATCGAGCACCGGCACCCCTTCGTCGGCGAAGAAGCGCGCGGTTGTCGACTTGCCCATTCCAATCGAGCCAGTGAGTCCGAGGACAAGCATGGATTATTGTGCCAGTGAGCCTTCGCGCCGCAGGAACGCGAGCAGCGGGAGCAGCGGCATGCCCAGAATGGTAAAATGGTCCCCTTCAACGCGATCAAACAGTTGAATGCCAAGTTTCTCGAGCTGATATGCACCGACGCTTGCCGTGGCATCAGATCCGACGCAGTCGAGATAGATATCGATGAACGTGTCCGATAAAGCCCGCATGGTCAGCCGTGCGGTCTCTACGTGGCTGAACACCACGCACTCGTCGCGTACCACTGCCACGGCCGAATGCAGCTCATGGCGGCCGCCCGCGAGCGCCCGCAGCTGCTGACGCGCAGCGCCGCGATCCGGCGGCTTACTGAAGCGCTGGTGTCCGAGAGCAAGCGTCTGATCGGCGCCCACCACGGTCCGCCCCGGCCGTAGCATGGCTCCAGCCTTTGCCTTTTCGCGCGCCAGGAGGATCGCAACGTCGGAGGCGCTCGCCGGCCCAGAGCGCGCCTCAATGGCGCGCTCATCGATATCGGCAGCCGCAAGCTCGATCGGAATCCCAGCCGCTTCGAGCATCGCCCGGCGTGCCGCACTGCGCGAGGCAAGTACCAACGGCTGTGGAGCAAGCCAGAGCGGCATTGCGACCTTCAGGGCGCCACCGTCTGGCGTCGGCGTTCTGCCAGAAGGGCAATCACGGCCGCCGCTGTCTCTTCGATCGATCGGCGCGTCACATCGATCACCGGCCAGTTGTTGCGCGTGCACAGGCGACGCGAGAACGCAACCTCCTCCGCCACAGCCTGCCGGTCAACGTACTGGTCATCCTCGCGCTGCACATTGAGGCCAAGCAAGCGATTCTGGCGGATCTGGACGATCCGCTCAGGGCTGGCGAAAAGTCCGACCACGAGTGGCGAACGCAATGTCTCAAGCGATGGCGGGATCATGGCGCCGGGGACGAGTGGGACGTTCGCCGTCTTCACTCCGCGATTGGCGAGATAGATGGACGTTGGGGTCTTCGAGGTCCGCGACACACCCACCAGTACGACATCGGCACTTTCGAGGTCGTCGGTGTGCTGCCCATCGTCATGCAGCATGGTGTAGTTCAGCGCATCGATGCGCTTGAAGTATTCGGCGTTGAGAATGTGCTGCGCCCCGACCTTGTGGGTCGATTCAGTCCCGAGGTAAGCCTGAAACACCCGCAGCACCGGTCCAAGGATCGAACGGCACGGAAGGCCAAGCTCGGCGCATCTGGCTTCGAGCCGTTCTACCAGTGCTTCGTCGAGCAGCGTATAGAGAATGATACCAGGTTCAGCCTCGATCGAGGCCAGCACACGGTCGAGCTGCTTGTGAGTCCGAACCGCCGGGTAGACGTGCTCCACTGGCGCCACACTGGCATATTGCGCCGCCGCCGCTCGTGCGACCGTAATCAGCGTTTCGCCGGTCGAGTCCGAGACCAAGTGAAGATGAAAGAAACTGACGTTCTTAGGAGCCATACGGCGGTGAACTCGTGTTGAGACCTGTGGACAAAGTGGCACCACCGACCTCCCTGGTGCGGGCGCCGGGGATACTTGAATTTTTGCCCACATACTTACAGGGTCTGGATAGAATCCAAGCTTGATCTATCCACAGGTGGAACATCTCGGGGAACGCGGCAACCCCTATGAATAGATCACCAACGTATTCACAAACAAGCGCTTTCGGGTTTCACCATGACGTTGGTCTGGGGATAGCGGGATGCACCAAATGTGGATTGCCTGTGGACCACACGGGATACCGAGTTATGAGTCAAATCCAGCGTCCAGAAACTACAACAATCTAAGATTCACTAAGTGATTTAGAGAGAAGTTCAAAAGGATGAACCTTGCGACCAACTCACCTCTCATCGAAGTTTTGGCCGGTCGTGCGCAATCCGTACCTCCAGTTTGGATTATGCGGCAGGCGGGACGCTATTTGCCGGAATATCGTCAGACTCGCGAACAGGCGGGGAGCTTTCTCAAGCTTTGCCTGACACCGAAGCTTGCTGCGGAGGTTACCCTCCAACCGATTCGACGCTTTGGTTTCGATGCTGCAATTATTTTTGCCGACATCCTGCTGATTCCCTATGCGCTTGGCCAAATCCTCACTTTTGTCGAAGGGGAGGGACCACGATTAGCGCCGCGCATCGACCGAGATCAACTGGACCGGCTTGCCGAGATCGCCAATCGTGATGTTCTTGCCCCGGTATTCGAAACCATCAGGCTGGTGCGAAAGGAGCTTGATCCGAAGGTCGCGCTGCTCGGGTTCTGCGGTGCGCCTTGGACGGTCGCAACATACATGGTGGCAGGGTGTGGTACGCCGGATCAGGCAGCCGCCAGGCTCTTTGCCTACCAGGATCCAGTGACCTTCGCGTCCTTGATCGATCGCTTGGTTGTGGCGTCGATCGACTACCTGACCGATCAGATTTCGGCGGGCGCGGATGCCGTGCAGATCTTCGACACCTGGAGTGGCACATTGGCACCGGAGGAATTCGAGCGCTGGTGCATCGCACCGGTCGCTAAAATTGTTGCCGGCATTAGGGCGCGAAATCCGCAAGCCAGGATCATCGGCTTCCCCCGCGGCGCGGGGACATCGCTGCGTCGCTATGTGAAACGGGTACCGGTCGATGCGGTCAGTCTTGATTGGACGATCGATCGTACGTTTGCACGCGACATTCAGTCGCATGTACCCGTCCAAGGTAACCTCGACCCGTATGTACTGCGTGCAGGCGGGCGCGCGCTTGAGCATGCCATCGACGCAACGCTCGACACATTCTCGTCCGGACCATTCATCTTCAACCTTGGCCACGGCATTTTACCGGACACGCCGATTGCGAACGTCGAGCAGATGCTCGCTCGGGTGCGAGGCCGCTGATGTATGAATGGATCAAAGCGCTTCATGTCATTGCGATTATCTCGTGGATGGCGGGCATGCTCTACCTGCCGCGACTGTTCGTCTATCATTGCAATGCCGAGCTCGGCAGCGTGCAGTCCGAGACCTTCAAGGTGATGGAACGGCGCCTCCTGAAGGCGATCATCAACCCGTCGATGATCGCAACTTGGGCGCTCGGACTGTGGCTCGCCTGGATGGGCGGATTTTACCGGGCAGGCTGGCTGCAGGCCAAGATTCTGCTCGTGCTTCTGCTCTCGGGGCTGCATGGATTATTCGTACGCTGGGTGCGCGATTTCGCCCAAGACCGTAACCGGCATTCGCCGCGATTTTATCGAATAATCAATGAAGTACCGACGCTTCTCATGATCGCGATCGTCATCCTCGCAGTCGTCAAGCCATTCTAAATTCGCTCGCCCAAATAATCTCTTCACCATGTCATCAACTGGAATTGCGCGGCGTGCCCTTGCGTCGCGGACCATCTTCTCATATTTTGGTGCTATCTCCCGAACGTAGGCAGATGCGTCGAGTTAAGGTCCTTGGAGGACCTGCATCGGGCCTAGGCCTCCCGGCCAGCATTGGTCTCGCCAAGGTCTTACGCCCCCAAACCTACGCCTCCCTCCTTTGCCAGCGTCGATCACACGTGCGCTCGGCAGTATTTCCAGTCAGGAACGACCCGCATGCGGGAAATGAAACTCCAGGACCTCAAGTCCAAATCCCCGACCGAACTGCTCGGCTTTGCCGAGGAGCATGAGGTCGAAAACGCCTCGACCATGCGCAAGCAGGAGTTGATGTTTGCGATCCTCAAGCAGCTTGCGTCCGAGGAAATAGAAATCATGGGCGAGGGCGTCGTCGAAGTGCTGCAGGATGGCTTCGGCTTCCTGCGCTCGCCGGAGGCGAACTATCTGCCCGGCGCCGACGATATCTACGTCTCGCCCTCCCAGATCCGACGCTTCGGCCTGCGCACCGGTGACACTGTCGAGGGTCAGATCCGCAGCCCGAAAGAAGGCGAGCGCTACTTCGCGCTGCTCAAGGTCAATACCATCAATTTCGAAGATCCGGAGAAGGCCCGGCACAAGATCAACTTCGACAACCTTACGCCGCTTTATCCGGACGAGCGGCTGCGCATGGAGTACGACGATCCAACCAAGAAGGATCTGTCGGCGCGCGTCATCGACATCGTAGCGCCAGTGGGCAAAGGCCAGCGCGCGCTGATTGTGTCGCCGCCGCGTACCGGCAAGACCGTGCTGCTGCAAAACATCGCCCACTCGATCACGCGCAATCACCCGGAGTGCTATCTGATCGTACTTCTGATTGACGAACGGCCAGAGGAAGTGACCGACATGCAGCGCTCGGTGAAAGGCGAGGTGATCTCCTCGACTTTTGACGAGCCGGCGGCGCGCCACGTCCAGGTCGCCGAAATGGTGATCGAAAAGGCCAAACGCCTGGTCGAGCACGGCCGCGACGTGGTGATCCTGCTCGATTCGATCACACGCCTGGGCCGCGCCTACAACACCGTGGTGCCGTCCTCGGGCAAGGTGCTGACCGGCGGCGTCGATGCCAATGCACTCCAGCGGCCGAAACGCTTTTTCGGCGCCGCGCGCAACATTGAGGAGGGCGGTTCGCTCACCATTATTGCGACCGCACTGATCGACACCGGCAGCCGCATGGACGAAGTGATCTTCGAAGAGTTCAAGGGTACCGGCAATTCGGAAATCATTCTCGACCGTAAGGTCGCCGACAAGCGGACGTTCCCGGCCATGGACATCACGCGTTCAGGCACCCGTAAGGAAGAGCTGCTGACCCCGCCGGACGTGCTCAAGAAGATGTACGTGTTGCGCCGAATTCTCAACCCAATGGGAACGATGGATGCGATCGACTTCCTGCTCGACAAGCTGCGCAACACCAAGAGCAACGGAGAGTTCTTCGAGTTGATGAATACTTAGTGCAGCGGCTCCGAAGTTCGTGATAGATAGCGGCACCCTCTAACACGAACTTCGAAAGCAAAGGGGGCACTAGCAATTAAATGATTCTAATGCCGCTTTTTGATTTGAAGTTCCTAAACGAGCTTGCCGCAGCTGCGGCAGGAACTTCAGATCGGCGGCACTAGCCAGTGTTATAAGCATGCTTTAGGGATTGCTCAACAAAGGGGGAACGTCATGGCAGAGGCACCCAAGGTTGACCCACCCAAGCTCGATCCGAAAACGGCACGCCAGCCGAAGCTGCGCTACCAGGATCGGCCCGAGATCGGCGAAACCTTTGCGGATTCCATCCGTTCCTGTGTTTTCGACGGGCAGTTGATGCGCATCGAGTTCACGGTCGCCCGGTTCGACGATCCTGGCACGCTCGGGATCCTGGAAGGCCGTCAGGTGCCAGTGTGCCGGCTGGTGCTCAACCGCACGGCGCTCGCCGATCTGTTCAACCGGGTTGGCCAACTGGGCAACGCGCTCAAGAATGCCGGCGTGATTGCCGATGCCCCGGCCAAGGCCGAACCTGCAAAAAAGTAATCACGCCTGATTGCGCATGGCAGTAACTGCCGGGGCAATCTCGTCCGGCTTCTGCACCGGCAGCGAACACCGCTCTCCCACGCAGATGAACGCGGCGCCCTCGGGCGCCGCCTCGATCTTGGCGCGCGCTGGATGACCCGGCGGCACGACGGCAGCGGAGGCGGCGCGCACAACGATGCGGTCGAGACAGGGAACGTTGAGTGCGGCTCGCGCCAGCAAATCTGCATGCGGCCCGGTCACCACGATCTCTGCCGCGCGCAAGCGCAGATCAAGCGCATTGAGCGGGCCAACGTGGCTGAACAGGTTTTCGGCCGCGAGCGGGAGCAACCCGTCAAACAGCCGGTCGACACGGCCGCGCCAGTGGGCCTCGCCAGTGAGCGCAGCAAGTCGCACGAGGTTCTGCGCGATGAGCCCGTTGTGGTTGGGAATCGCCTCGTCGAGGGTCGAGTGCGGGCGCACCACCAGCCCTTCGGCGTCATCGGCCGTGAGGAAATATCGGCCCGTCGCCGCGTCGGCGTAATGGCGTTCCAGGGCCGATTGCCAGCTCTTGGCGCGCTCCAGATAGCGCATTTCACCAGTCGCCTCGTGCAGCGCGAGGGCGGCACGAATCATCGCGGCGAAATCGGACGCAAGCCCTGGATACACCAGCCGGCCAGCCCGCCAGGCGTGACCAAGACGATCCCCGCGGGTCATTGCCGTCGCGACAAAATCAAAGGCGCCGGCCGCGAGCGCGATCCAGCTGGGCTCCTCCAACAGAATGCCGGCGTTGACCAGCCCGGCGATCATCAGACCATTCCAATCCGCCAGCACCTTGTCGTCGAGCGCGGGCCGAACCCGCTTTTCGCGTGCGCCGCGCAGCACCGACCGCAATGCAGCAAGCCGCGGCTCATCCGCGATGTCGCGCGGTAAGTCTTTGAGTTGATTGATAATATTATGGCCTTCGAAATTTCCCTGTGCGGTCACGTCGTAATTCGCGGCAAAGAACGCGGCGTCGTTCGGGCCCAGGATTGCTTCAATCTCCGCGAGCGACCAGACGTAGAACTTGCCCTCCTCGCCCTCGGAATCGGCATCGAGAGAGGCGGCGAACGCGCCCTCCGCCGTCACCATCTCGCGCCGGAGCCAACCGACGGTCTCCTCTGCCCGTGTGCGGAACAGCGGATTGCCGGAGCGCCGATGAGCAAGCGCGAGCAGCTCCAGCAACTGCGCGTTGTCATAAAGCATCTTTTCGAAATGCGGCACCAGCCAGTGTTCATCGACCGAGTAGCGCGAGAAGCCGCCGCCCAGGTGGTCGTAGATGCCGCCCCGGCACATGCGCTCGAGGGATCGTTCGACCAGCCCGAAAAAGCGCTCCTCGCCCCGACGCAGGCCGGCGCGCCAGAGATTCTCCAACATCGTGCATTGCGGAAACTTAGGCGCCCCGCGCAATCCGCCGTTGACCGGATCGATCATGCGGCCGAGCTGCGCCGCTGCGTCGTCCAGTTCGGAAAATCCGATCGTCACACGGTGTTCAGGGTGTGTGACCGCGGCCAGCCGCGCCATCAGAGCGTCGCGGTTCTTGAAGATGCGGTCTGGCTCTTCGTGAAAGAGCCGCGCCAACTCCTGGCAAACGGCCGTGAACGCAGGCCGTCCGTAGCGGGAGTCCTTCGGAAAATATGTTCCGCCCCACACCGGTTCGCCAGCCGGCGTCAAGAACATGGTCAGCGGCCATCCGCCGTGCTCGCCCAGCATGTGCAGGGCGTGCATGTAGATCTGGTCGATATCCGGGCGTTCCTCGCGGTCAACCTTGATGTTCACGAACAGCTCGTTCATGACCGCGGCGGTCGCGGGATCCTCGAAGCTTTCGTGCGCCATCACGTGGCACCAGTGGCAAGCCGCGTATCCGACCGAGAGTAGAATTGGCCTGTTGCTGCGTTTCGCCTCGGCCAGCGCGTCGGGACCCCAAGGCCACCAGTCGACCGGGTTGTGCTGATGCTGCAGCAGATACGGACTGGTTTCGCGCGCCAGACGGTTTTGATGGACGGATTGGGCAGAAGCGGCCATGGGTCCTCGGGAGAGCTCAAGCGCGTTCAGCGCCTAACATGGCGAAGCCAAGCCGAACGATAAAGCCCCGCATGGACCGTAATGACACGATCTTTGCGTTGTCCTCCGGACACCCTCCGGCAGCCATTGCGGTCGTACGCATTAGCGGGCCGCGTGCTGGCGACGCTCTGCGGCTAGTAGCCGGGCGGGTGCCCGAGCCACGGCGGGCTATGCTGGCGAACGTGCGCAATCCCGCGACCGGCGAGCTCATCGATCAGGGATTGGTGCTTTGGTTTCCGGGTCCTGCAAGCGAGACCGGCGAAGACATGGCCGAGCTGCAGCTGCACGGCGGGCGCGCCGTGATTGCGGCCGTATTGGCGGCGCTCGCAGGGATCGAGGGGTTCCGCCTCGCTGAACCAGGGGAGTTCACCCGACGGGCGTTCGAGCATGGGCGAATCGACCTGACCCGGGTCGAAGGGCTGGCGGATCTGATTTACGCCGATACGGAAGCACAGCGCCGGCAGGCTTTTCGTCAGCTGCGTGGACTGCTGGGCGAACAGGCCGAGACTTGGCGGCGCACGTTGCTCGAGGCGATGGCGTTGGTCGAAGCCGGTATCGACTTTCCGGACGAGGCCGACGTACCGGGGAATCTCGTCGCGCCGGCACTGAATACCGTATCGCAACTTGCTGAATCAATTGAAGAAGTCATATTGAAAAGCGAACGGGGCGAGCGCTTGCGGGAAGGTCTGGTGGTCGCAATCGCGGGCCCGCCCAATGTCGGCAAGTCGAGTCTGCTCAACCGGATCGCGCGGCGTGACGCGGCGATCGTATCGCCATTTCCCGGCACCACGCGGGACGTAATCGAGGTTTCTCTCGATCTTGCGGGTTACCCGGTCACGCTCTTGGACACCGCCGGGATCCGGGACAGCGACGACCCGATCGAGCTGGAAGGCATCCGCCGTGCGCGCGATCGGGCGGCCGACGCGGATCTGATTTTGTGGCTGACCGAGGGGGCAAGCGCGGAGAAGTTGGACCCGGGCCATGCTGCCGACCAAGCTCAGGCCGTCCGAACGTGGGTGGTGATGAGCAAAAGCGATCTATTGGACGATACTCAGATCAAAGGTCTGCAAGGGCGATTGCCGCGCCAAACCGGGTTCCTGGTATCGGCGAAGACAGGGGCAGGGCTTGAGCACCTTCTAGCAGGGCTAACCGGATTTGCCCGGAGCTTTTTTGAATCGACCGAGCCCGCGCTCGTCACGCGCGAGCGCCAGCGGCGCGCGTTGCAGGATGCGGCAGGGGCGCTGCGGCGCGCGGTTGGGGAAGGGAGGACCGGACGCGAAGAGGTCATCGCGGAGGAGCTGCGCCTGGCGGCCAACGCACTCGGCCGCCTGACCGGCCGGATCGACGTTGAGGATGTGCTCGATGTCATTTTCCGTGATTTTTGCGTCGGCAAGTGATTGTTTCACGTGAAACATCGAAGCGTGATTTTTTGACCTTGCGCAGGCGTTATCCTAGAAGGCCTCGCAATTGAGAACCCTAATGGATGCGCGCTACGACGTAATCGTGATCGGGGGAGGGCACGCCGGCTGCGAGGCGGCGGCTGCGGCTGCGCGCATGGGCGCCAGGACGGCGTTGATCACGCATCGCGTTGCGACCATCGGCGCCATGTCCTGCAATCCGGCGATCGGTGGGCTTGGCAAGGGCCATCTGGTCCGTGAAATCGATGCGCTGGATGGTCTGATGGGCCAGGTCGCGGACCAAGGGGGCATCCAGTTTCGCGTCCTGAATCGGCGCAAGGGCCCGGCGGTGCGCGGGCCGCGAGCTCAAGCCGACCGCGCGCTTTATGCGACCGCCATGCAGCGCGCCATCCGTGAGACCCGCAATCTTGAGATTGTCGCCGGGGAGGCGGACGATCTCGATGTGGCAGGGTCGGTCACAGGCGTGCGGTTGACCGATGGCCGCCGGTTTGGAGCGGGGGCGGTCGTTCTGACGACGGGGACCTTCTTGCGTGGACTCATCCACATCGGCGAACGCCAGACGCCGGCCGGCCGGGTCGGCGAGGGGCCTTGCGTCGGCCTCTCCAAGACATTGGAACGTTGTGGTTTTTCCCTCGGAAGACTGAAGACCGGGACGCCGCCACGGCTTGATGGCCGCACCATCGACTGGGCGGCGCTTGAGATGCAGCCCGGCGACGAGCCGCCCGAACCGTTCTCGGCGCTCACCGGACGCATCCAAAACCCGCAGATCCAATGTGCCATCACCCGCACCACCGAGGCGACACATCGGATCATCCGTGCCAACGTGCATCGTTCGCCGATATATTCGGGGCAGATCCATAGCCGGGGGCCGCGCTACTGTCCGTCGATCGAGGACAAGATTGTCCGCTTCGGTGAGCGCGACGGGCACCAGATTTTTCTGGAGCCGGAGGGACTGGACGATCCGACGGTCTATCCCAACGGGATCTCGACGTCGCTGCCGGAAGATGTCCAGCTCGCCCTGGTCGCAACCATCCCGGGGCTTGCACGCGCCCGCGTAATTCGGCCGGGCTACGCCATCGAGTACGACCACGTGGATCCGCGCGAGCTTGATTCGACGCTCGAAACCAAGCGGCTGCGGGGGCTTTTCCTGGCGGGTCAGATCAACGGCACCACCGGGTACGAGGAAGCGGCGGCGCAAGGCTTGGTCGCGGGCCTTAACGCGGCGGCGCGCGCAGGCGCCGGTCAGCCGATCGTGTTCGACCGATCGCAGGGCTACGTGGGTGTGATGATCGACGATCTCGTCACCCGCGGCGTTAGCGAGCCCTATCGGATGTTCACATCGCGGGCTGAGTACCGGTTGACGCTGCGGGCCGATAACGCCGACCAGCGCCTGACCGACTTCGGAATCGCCCTCGGCTGCGTTGGGCCGGTGCGCCGCCAGCGCCACCAAGCCAAGATGGCGGCGCTGGCAGCGGCGCGCGACCAGGCGCGCTCGGTGTCGGTAACCCCGACAGAGGCCGATCGATTTGGCTTTACACTCAATCGCGACGGCCAGCGCCGCAGCGCGTTCGAGCTTCTGTCCTACCCTGATATCGGGCTCGCGGATGTGGCCCGGATCTGGCCAGAACTCGCCCAGTTTGAGCCGATCATCGCCCGGCAGCTTGAGGTCGACGCCAAATACGCGGTCTACCTCGATCGCCAGGCAGCCGATATCGCAGCCTATCGGCGCGACGAGAGCCTGGTTTTGCCGGATGACATCGACTACGAGGCGGTCTCCGGGCTGTCGAACGAGACCCGGCAGAGGCTTGGAACCGCGCGTCCCCGCACCCTGGGACAAGCCGGCCGGATCGACGGGATTACGCCGGCGGCGCTGACGCTGCTGGCCGCCTATCTTCGACGCGTCGGACGTGCAAAGCGTCAGGGAACCGGCGGTTAGGTTGGCCCTCATCCCTGAAAGGCCCGAGCGGGGGCGTCTTTGAAGCATGGCCAAGGGCAAGGACACTTCCTCTGGTCATCCTGTCGGACGCCTGGCCTATGGTTTCGTTGCTCCGAATGACGTTCCGAAAGAATCCTGGGGCCCTTGGTCGATTGGGCGCGATTATTCCTGACCTCACTGTTGACCGCGCCAAAGCCTTATCGCTCACGCCTGTTTCACGTGAAACAGCCGATCGGTTAGATCGCTTCGTCGCCTTCCTGTTGGAACGCAACCGCGCCACCAATCTCATCGCCGGGTCGACTGTGCCCAACCTCTGGACCCGGCACGTGGCCGAACTCGCTTCAACTCCTATCCCTGGCGGAGGGCCGAACATGGGCTGACCTCGGCTCCGGCGGCGGTTTCCCCGGCCTGGTCATTGCCTGTGCGTTCGCCGAACGCACAGGGTACTCTGTCCACCTGATTGAAAGCCGCGAGAAGAAGGCCGCCTTTCTGCGGGAGGCCGCTGAACTCACCGGCGCTCCCGCGATTATTCACGCGGGCCGGGTCGAGGAAATTGCGAATTGGCTGCCGCCGATCGATATTGTGACGGCACGCGCGCTCGCGCCACTTCCCCAGCTCCTCGCCTACATCCAACCCTTGATGCAAAAAGGTGCGAAAGCCTTGTTGATGAAGGGTCAAGATGTTGAGGTGGAATTGACGCAAGCATCTAAATATTGGAAGATTCATGCTGAGTTTGTGCCAAGCAAGACCAATCCGAGCGGTCGCATCATGATCGTGTCGGGCTTGGCGCGCACCAATGCGACCGATCGAAAGAAGCCGCGAGATGTCGGACCCACTCGCTGAATCAACTCTAGATAGCAATAAAGATGTTAAGCTCGTTGAAGTGGCAAGGGCTCCTCCTGCCACCGTGCGCGTCCTGGCGATCGCCAACCAAAAGGGTGGCGTCGGCAAAACCACGACGGCGATCAATCTCGGAACAGCGCTCGCGGCCACGGGGGAAGCAGTCCTGATTGTCGACGGCGACCCGCAGGGCAATGCGTCGACCGGGCTCGGCATCGATCGCCGTAACCGGCGGTTTTCGACCTACGACGTACTGACCGGCGAAGCCTCGATCCGTGACGCCGCGCTGCCGACAGCGGTTCCCAACCTGCACATCGTTCCCTCGACCATGGATCTCTACGGGCTTGAGCTCGAAATCAGCCAGGCGCGCGATCGGGCCTATCGGCTGCGCGATGCGCTCATGCATCTCAACGAAGGCGGCGAGGGCAGCCCGACCTACACTTACGTGCTGATCGACTGTCCACCGGCGCTCAATTTGCTGACTGTCAACGCGATGGCCGCGGCGAACGCCATTCTGGTGCCGCTGCAATGTGAGTTCTTCGCGCTCGAAGGTCTGTCGCAACTGCTCAAGACTGTCGACCAGGTCAAGGAAACCCTCAACCCGGGGCTCACCATTCATGGCGTGGTGCTCACCATGTTCGACGCGCGCAACAATCTCTCGAGCCAGGTCGTGGCCGACGTGCGCGAGTTCATGGGCAAGAAAGTGTACGACACCGTGATCCCGCGCAACGTGCGGGTGTCGGAAGCGCCGTCCTACGGCAAGCCCGTCCTGGTTTACGATCTCAAGTGCCCGGGAAGCGAAGCCTACGTGCGACTCGCGACCGAAGTGATCCAGCGCGAGAAGGAATTGCGAGCGCTGCAGTCGAGCTAGAACATGTGCCGATATCGCATTGCCGTTCAATCAACAAACAGGACTGACAGTGACCATCAACAAGAGTGCCGCGATGGCCGATGAAGCATCACGATCACGGTTGGGCCGAGGACTCGCGTCTCTGATCGGCGACGTAGGCACCGAAGCGTCCGAGCGCGGCCGCGGCCAGCGCCGTGTGCCGATCGAGCTCATCAAGCCCAATCCGCACAATCCGCGCCGCTTGTTTCCGCAGGCCGAGCTCGACGAACTCGCAAACTCAATTCGCGATCGCGGCATCATTCAGCCGATCGTCGTGCGCCCCAGTGGGCGCGACAACTACGAGATCGTCGCCGGCGAGCGGCGTTGGCGTGCCGCGCAGCGTGCCGGTGTGCACGATGTACCCGTCGTCATCGTCGAGGTGAGCGACGGCGAGGCGCTGCAGCTTGCCATCATCGAGAACGTGCAGCGCGCCGATCTCAATCCGATCGAAGAAGCGGGCGCCTATCAGCGGCTCGCTGACGAGTTCGGCTACAGCCAGGACGAGGTCGCCAAGACCGTCGGCAAGAGCCGGCCGCACGTCGCCAATACGTTGCGGCTCCTCAAGCTGACCAAGCCCGTGCAGGACTTGGTGATGGCGGGCGAGCTCTCCGCCGGCCACGCCCGCATGCTTGTCGGTCTGGAAAACCAGGAAGCGCTGGCGCGGCAGATCATCGAGCGCGGCTTGAACGTGCGTCAGGTCGAAGCGGTGACGCGCGAGCACACGAGCGCCCGGCCCCGGCGCGCGTCTCATCGCGGTAAGGATGCCAACACGATCGCGTTCGAGCAGCGCCTGTCCGACACGCTCGGACTCAAGGTCGGACTTGATCAGCGGGGAGACGGCGGCGTGCTGCACATCTACTACGAATTGTTCGACCAACTCGAGGATGTGGTGCGGAAGCTGGAGCGAACCGGTTAGCCCGGATGAGCGAAGTGAAATCCCGGGGCCGCGCGGTCGCATTCCACTTTGGCTTTATCCGACTCCAATAACAATATAATTGACACCTAAATTATTAGCGCTATAACAATTGCATTCTCGCTCGACGAAGGGCGCGTTCTGGAGGCGTCCTGAAGGCGGAGCGGGAACAGCGGCGCCCGCGGGTCTGGCTCGCAACCAGGCTCCCGGGAGGCTCATAGGGGCACCGCCCGGTCGGCACCAGGACCGATCTGCGAGGAGCTTCGCTGTACAGGAAGTGAGGGCCCGCGGCTAATCCCGCCTTGCTCGATCTCTCCTGGAAGCGCGGCCCCAGCCAGAAATCGCCGCAGTGGAGCGCCGACAGGCGCACGCACCCTTCGCCAAGGGTGCGCCCCGTACCTCACCGGCGCGGGTCAAGTTGAGTTAGCGCCTCGTCGGCGCTCCACCCCCTCGCTTTGGGGATAAGGGAAACAGGACGAAGGGTGGCCCGGCACCCAGCTTCACCGGGGGGCGAAGCGTTGGCTTCGCGAGCTATTTGACAAGTGAATCTCTCATGCCGCCGACGGCAGCGGGCCGGCATAGCTTACCCCTTCATCCGCGCGCGCATCGCCGTCGCGAGCAAGACCCGGTTGGCGATCGCGTCCGCCAACTCGGGGCGTCGCCGCGTTTCAAAAGCCGCTTCGGCCAGTTGTGCGATGGCCTGTTCGAGACGCGGCGTGGTCCAGCTCCGCAGCGCGCTCTCGACCATCTTTTCGCGCCGGAAATTGACCCGCATGCCGCGCAGGGCGTCGTTCGCCGGCGTCCCGGCCTCGATCTCGATCCGGGTGCGATGGAGCTGCGCCGCATAGCGCAGCGCGGCGCCGACAATGACGGAGGCGGGTGTGCCCTCCCCGCGCGCTTTAGCAAACTGCTGTTCCACGTCGCGCACCTGGCCCGCAAATGCCGCGTCCGCAATGCCGTCGAGCGCGAGCGCCGCTGCGTCCGCCACCACCGCCAGGACATCGTCGATGTCGACGCTGCTCGCACCATGCGCATAGAGCGCGAGCTTGCGGATCTCGCTGCGCGACGCGAGGCGGTCGCCGCCCAGAGACGACAGCAGCATCGCCCGCGCCTCCGGCGTGATCGACAATTGGGCGCCGCCCAGTTCCTCATCGATCAGGCGTCCGAGGTCGCGCTCAGCGTCTGGGTAGCAGGCAATGGCAACGGCCACGCCGGCGCGCTCGCACATCGTGCGCAGCGGCGCGCTGCGTGTGAGGTCACCGGCTTCGATCACGACCCGGCAATCGGCGGCCGGCGGCGCATCGATCAGCTTTTCGACCGCCGGCGCGAAGCTGCGGCTGCCGGCCCGCACCCAGACGGCACGCCGTCCGCCGAATAGCGGCACGGTGTGGGCTTCCTCCACCAGGCGCTCGGGCGTTTCGGCGAGGGTATCGCCATCGATGCGGGCCAGCGCGAACGGATCATTTGGATCCTCCACCGCGCGGCCGATGATGGCCTGGGCCCGCTCGCGGACGAGCCCCGCATCGGGTCCGAAAATCAGTGCAATCGGCTGCTTGCCGCGGGCCAGATAGGCATCGAACTCTGAGGTTTTGAGCGCAACCATCGCAACGGCCAGTGTCCCGCTTCCAATGTTCGTATCGCTTTGCGGGGCTGTTTGATACGGCCGTTGGAACCAAAGCCATACTAGCTTGACGATTAGGACCCGGCGTGGCGCCTAGGACCCGGCGACGAAATATGATGCAAGCCGCGCCCGGATATTATCGGCGATCACTTGGGCGGCGCGATTTTCAGCATCGCGCAGACCGCGGGCGCGCACAAAGCGCTGCTGCTCGCCCGGGATGTCATAGGATACGCGCGAGGATGTCGCCGTGTTCAGAACCACCGCGCCGGTGCGCAGATCGGTAAGTTGGTAAGAAGCGGTGAGGCCGTAAATTTCCGAGCTCGTGCGCGCCGTCTGCAAGTCCTGAATGACCGGGTAGCGTGACGGGGTGAGACGGATCTTGAGCGAGTGCGTGGGCGATCCGCCGCCGTTCCCGCCCTGTAGACCGAACAGGAGGTCGTTGCGCAATTCGACCGCGATGCGGGCGTCGTCCGTGCCGGTGGGGGCGTCGATCTGCAAAACGTCCACATTGCCGAGCGCCGTGGCGATTGCCGGCCCGCCGACCAGCGGCTGTTCGCTATAGAGCGGCTGTAAACAGCCGGCAGTTGTAGCCGCGACCGCAACCACCAGGACGAGCCGAACCGCAAACCCCATCACGTGCCCCCTCACGCCACCACATTGACGATCCTTTGAGGCACCACGATGACCCGCTTGGGTTTTTTGCCGTCGAGCGCCCGCTGAACCGGTGCCAGCGCCAGCACGGCTGCCTCGATGTCGTGATTGGCGGCGTCGCGGGCGACGGTCACGTCCGCGCGCTTCTTGCCGTTGACCTGGACCGGCATGGTCACGGTGTCCTCGATCAAGAGATCCGGCTCGACCTCGGGCCACGGCGCTTGCGCGACCAGGCTGTCATGGCCGAGCAGCGCAAAGCACTGCTCGGCCAGGTGCGGCATCATGGGATGGAAGAGCGCCACCAGGATGTCGGCCGCCTCGCGGATCGCCCAGCGCAGGTCGGCCGCAACGCTGCCGACTTCGGCCGCATCGTTGATGGCATCGCCGAGCGCGTTGGTGAACTCGTAAATCTGCGCCACGCATACGTTGAAATGCAGCTTTTCGACCTCGTCGGAGACTTTTGCCAGCGCGCGGTGCGCCGCCTTGCGCACCGCCGTGGCGGCTGGGCCAAATTCGGCCGGGCGTTGCGCTGGCGCCGAAGCCGCGATCTCGGCCGCATCGCCGACCAGTCGCCACAGCCGCTGGGCAAAACGCCAGGCGCCCTGAACGCCGCGCTCGGTCCAGTTGACGTCGCGGTCGGGCGGCGAGTCCGAGAGCATGAACCAGCGCGCCACATCAGCCCCGTAGGTCGCCATGATGTCGTCGGGGTCGACGGTGTTGCGCTTTGATTTCGACATCTTCTCGATCGGCCCGATCTCGATCGGCTCGCCGGTGTCGATCAGGGTGGCGACGCGATAGTCCTCGGAGCCTTCGATCTTGACTTCCGCCGGCGCCGCCCAGCTGCCGTCCGCCTTCTGATAGGTCTCGTGCACCACCATGCCCTGGGTGAACAAGCCGGCGAACGGCTCTTCGATACCGGCGTGACCGGTCGCCTTCATGGCGCGGGTGAAGAAGCGGCTGTAGAGCAAGTGCAAGATCGCGTGCTCAATGCCACCGATGTACTGATCGACCGGCAACCATTCATCCACGGCGCTTCGTTCGGTCGGTGCACTCGCGATCCACGGATCGGTGAAGCGCGCGAAGTACCAGGACGAGTCCACGAACGTATCCATGGTATCGGTCTCGCGGGTTGCGCGGCCGTGGCACTGCGGGCACGCGACATGCTTCCAAGTAGGATGGCGGTCGAGCGGATTGCCGGGACGATCGAAGTCGACGTCCTCAGGCAATGTCACCGGCAAATCTTGCGCCGGCACCGGCACGACACCGCACCGCTCGCAATGAATGACCGGAATCGGGCAGCCCCAGTAGCGCTGGCGTGAAATGCCCCAGTCGCGCAGGCGAAAATTGACCTGGCGCTGCGCTACTGGGCGGTTGCCGCGCGCTTCATGTTCCAGACGGCGCGCGACCTCCTCCTTGGCCGCATCGATCGTCATGCCGTCGAGAAAGCGTGAATTGATCAACAAACCGTCGCCCTCATAGGCCGTATCGGTGATGACGCATGTCGTTGGATCCTGCGTTGGAGGGCACACCACCGGGGTATTGCCGAGGCTGTATTTGTTGGCGAACTCGAGGTCACGTTGATCGTGCGCCGGGCAGCCGAAGATCGCGCCGGTTCCGTACTCCATCAGCACGAAGTTCGCGACATAGACTGGAAGCTTCCAATCCGGGTCGAATGGATGGATTGCCTTCATGCCGGTGTCGAAGCCGAGCTTCTCGGCCTTGTCGATCACTTCCTGGGCGGTGCCGTGACGCTTGCACTCGGCGATGAACGCCGCCAGGGCGGGATTCCTTTGCGCAGCTGCGACCGCCAGCGGATGATCCGGCGACAGCGCCATGAAGCGCGCGCCAAACAACGTGTCGTGCCGAGTGGTGAAGATCTCGAGCTCGCTCTCGCGGTTGGGCGTGGTCGCGGGATCGAGCCCAAAGCGGACCAACAATCCTTCCGAGCGCCCGATCCAGTTCTTCTGCATCAGGCGCACTTTGTCCGGCCAGCGCTCCAGCCGATCGAGCGCATCCAGCAGATCCTGTGCGAAATGTGTGATCTTGAAGAACCATTGGGTGAGCTCGCGCTGCTCGACAATCGCACCCGAGCGCCAGCCGCGGCCGTCGATGACCTGCTCATTGGCGAGCACGGTCTGATCGACCGGATCCCAGTTCACCTTTGACTGCTTGCGCTCGACCAGGCCGGCGTGCAGAAAATCGAGAAACATCTTCTGTTGATGTTTGTAGTAGGCCGGATCGCAGGTCGCGATCTCGCGCTTCCAGTCGAGCGAGAGCCCCATCGAGCGGAGCTGCGCCTTCATGGCGGCGATGTTGTCGTAGGTCCACGCCTTGGGATGGACCTTGCGCTCCATGGCGGCGTTCTCGGCCGGCATGCCAAACGCGTCCCAGCCCATGGGATGCAGCACGTTGAAGCCTTTGGCGCGCTTGTAGCGCGCCACCACGTCGCCCATGGTGTAGTTGCGTACGTGGCCCATGTGGATCCGCCCGGACGGATACGGGAACATCTCCAGGACGTAGTAGCGCGGTCGCGGGTCGTCGTTGCGGGTCGCAAAGATACCGCGCTCGTCCCACACCTTTTGCCAACGGGCCTCAGCCTCGCGGGCGTTGTAACGCTCGGTCGTCATCGAATGTTAAGGACACTCTCATGCGAAGAATCGCGCGGAATACGCCATCAAAAGCGGCGCCGGGTCAACGGCCAATGTCGATTCGGACGATCCCGTTCGAAACGGGAGCGAACAGCGACGGTGAGCGGCGGACGATTGATCTACACCGCGCCCTACCCTTTCGCGGAACAACGTTCCGCCTCCGTACGACCCAAAGAGTAGACGGTACAGAATAGGAAGCATCATAATGAATGAGGTCGCATCGACCAGATTCACCAGGAATTCGACGCCAAGGCCAAGGCCTGGGCGCATCGAACCGTCTGCGGAAGGCCTGTGGCTCCCGGGCGGGATTGATGCGACGGTATTGTGTGACGTTTGGCTCGCGGAAATCGGGTGGTGCGCCTATCTGAAATTTGACAGCAAGGAGCGGAGTGCGCGCAGTTTTGCCCGCCCTAGATTGCCCGACAGGAGACGGGTCAGCCCGTCCAAACCTGAAGGAGAATGGCAATGTTGTCCGTGGCAACAAAAGCAGCTGAGAAGGCGTCCACTTTCCTCAACGACGAGGCGCGTTGGGAGGCGGTCCGCCGCCGTGACCGCGCTGCCGACGGCGCGTTCTACTATTCGGTCCGCACCACCGGCGTTTACTGCCAGCCCTCGTGCGCCGCACGGTTGGCGCGGCGCGAAAACGTCGCGTTCCATCTGACCTGTGAGGATGCGGAGCGGGCCGGCTTTCGTCCGTGCAAGCGCTGCCGACCCAACGAGGTTGGTCTTGCGGAGCGACATTCAGCGGCTGTCGCGAAAGCGTGCGCGCTGATCAAGCAAGCCGACGAGATGCCGAGCCTGGAAGCGATGGCGGACACTGCGGGCTTGAGTTGGTTCCACTTCCACCGCGTATTCAAGTCGGTCACGGGCCTGACCCCGAAGGCCTACGCGGATGCGCGCCGCGGCCAGCGCGTGCGTCGCGAACTCGAGCGCAGCGCGACCGTCACCCAGGCAATCTATGGGGCCGGCTTCAACTCCAACGGCCGTTTCTACGCAGCGTCGGACGATCTGCTCGGCATGACGCCGACGCAATTTCGCGCCGGCGGCGATGGCAATGTGATCCGCTTTGCGGTCGGCGAATGTTCGCTCGGCTCGATCCTGGTGGCGGCGACCGACAAAGGCGTGTGTGCAATCGAGTTCGGTGATGATCCCGACGCTCTGGTGCGCACGCTGCAGGATCGTTTCCCGAAGGCGCAGCTTATTGGCGGCGATGCGGCGTTCGAGCAACTGGTCGCCAGGGTGGTGGGCTTCATCGAGGCGCCGGTGCAGGGCCTCGATCTGCCGCTCGATATTCGCGGGACCGTGTTCCAAAAGCGCGTGTGGAAGGCGATCCGCGATATCCCGGCGGGCACGACTGCAAGCTACGCCGATCTCGCCAAACGAATTGGACATGCGCACGCAACGCGCGCGGTAGCGCAGGCCTGTGCGTCTAACACCCTCGCAGTGGCGATCCCATGCCATCGCGTGGTGCGGCGAGACGGAGGATTGTCCGGTTATCGCTGGGGCGTCGAGCGCAAGCAGGCGTTGCTGACGCGGGAGCAGGCGGCATGACGCCCGCCCCGCAGGCGCGGCGCGCCGGCACCGAACCGGCGCCGCCGGCTATTGCCGAACGGGTCGCCGCGCTCGACTGGGCGGCGATCGCGGCTGGCCTCGACGCCGTCGGCTGCGCCACGACGGGCCCGCTTCTGCGCGCGGAGGAGTGTGCGGCACTAGCGCAGACCTATGCATCCGACGGCGCGTTCCGCAGCCGGGTGGTGATGGCGCGCCACGGCTTTGGGAGGGGCGAATACAAATACTTCGCCTACCCGCTGCCGGATGTGGTGCAAGAACTGCGCGCTGCGCTCTATCCGCCGCTCGCTGAAATCGCCAACCGGTGGAACGCGGCGATGGGTGAGGATGTGCGCTATCCGCGCAGGCATGCCGACTATCTCGCGCGCTGCCACAAGGCCGGACAAGCAAAACCGACGCCGCTGCTGCTGCAATATGGCGACGGCGACTACAATTGCCTGCACCAGGATCTCTACGGTGAACTCGTCTTTCCGCTCCAGGCGACGGTGCTGTTGGCTGAGCCTGGCGTCGATTTCAGCGGCGGGGAGTTCGTGCTGACCGAACAGCGGCCGCGCATGCAGTCACGCGCCGAGGTCGTGCGATTCTGCCTAGGCGAGGCGGTGATCTTTCCCGTGCACCATCGACCGGTGCAGGGCAGCCGCGGCATCTATCGGGTCAACATGCGCCACGGCGTGAGCCGTCTGCGCACTGGCCGGCGGCATACGCTCGGCATCATCTTTCACGATGCAAAATGAGCCGCTGGGCGCTGGCGCGCGTGTGCTATTTTCGGTGCCGATGACCAGCATGACCGACACGGTTTTGCAAACTCCGCTCGCCAAGGTGCGCCAGGACATTGCGCGCGCCTGTGTGGAGGCGAAGCGCGATCCCGCCTCGGTCACTTTGGTGGCCATTTCGAAGACGTTCGACGCCGCGGCGATCGAGCCGGTTCTGGCCGAAGGCCAGCGGGTCTTCGGCGAAAATCGGGTGCAGGAAGCGCGTGCCAAATGGCCGGCGCTGCGCGCGCGCCATCCCGATGTCGAGCTGCACCTCGTCGGCCCGCTGCAATCCAACAAGGCCAAGGAAGCGGTGGCGTTCTTCGACGCCATCCATGCGGTCGACCGGCCTAGCCTGTGTGCAGCGCTCGCCAAGGAGATCGAGAAGCAGGGGCGCGCGCCGGTCCTGTTCGTCGAGGTCAATACCGGGGCGGAGCCGCAAAAGGCCGGCGTGCTGCCCGAGGCGGCGGACGAGTTCCTCAAGGCCTGCCGTGAGACCTACCGGCTCCCGATCGCCGGACTGATGTGCATCCCTCCGCTCAATGAAGCCCCCGCCCCGCATTTTGCACTCACCGCCAAGATTGCGGCCCGCAACGGGCTAAAACTGCTGTCCATGGGGATGACGGCGGACTTTCCGATCGCGATCCGCTTCGGCGCGACCCATGTGCGCGTCGGAACAGCGATATTCGGCGCACGGCATTGAGTTATCCACAGGCTTCCTAGGGGACTTGGTTTACTGAATCGCGATTTGCGTCTTCGGCCCGACCCGAGACAGGAGCCAGCGCAAGCGTGGGTACTCGAGCGCTACGCAGCCGGCGGTTGCCCCAAAGCCCGGCCGCGCCACGTGCACAAACACCGCGCTCCCACGGCCGGCCACGCGCGGGCGGGTATTATGGTCAAGCTCGATCACGAGATCGTAGAGATGGTCTGTGCGCCAGAGCCGGTCACCGGGCTCGTCTGCAGTGCGCCTAACCGCATGATTATACCGGCGATCCGCCGGGTCTTCGATCCAGGCGTCGTCGCGTCCGATGCGTCGCGCCGGCAGCAGGGTGCGCGGGTGGGACAACCGATCGGCCCGCCACCACAACCGCACCAGCCGGAACACGCCGCGCGGCGTTGCCCCGTCGCCCTCGCGCTTGTTGGCGGCGACGCCGGAACGACCGAGCGCCACCGGGATCCGAACGGGTCCTGCGGTCAGTACACCGAGCGCGCGCGCCCCTGGACGCGCGGCCACGCGAATCACGGCGATCTGGCTTAGACTGCGGCAAGGTTGCGAGGTCATATTCCGGTTATCGTGCGTATCGCCAACTTGCTCTTTTGCGCCCGCATGGTCTATTGCCGCCTGACGACGCCTTAGAGGCAACATGCCCAATACGCGAACAATCCTGATTGTTGATGATGACGCGGAGCTGCGTGACGCCCTGGTCGAGCAGCTCTCGCTGCATGAGGAATTCCACGCCGTTGCGGTCGACACCGGCACCAAGGGCGTGCAGAGCGCGAAAGCAGGCCAAGTCGATCTCGTCATCATGGATGTCGAGCTACCGGATATCGATGGGCGCGAAGCGGTGCGCATGCTGCGCAAGAACGGCTTCAAGTCGCCAATCATCATGCTGACCGGGCATAACACCGATTCCGACACGATCCTCGGGCTGGAATCAGGCGCCAACGACTACGTTGCCAAGCCGTTCCGATTCGCGGTGCTGCTGGCGCGCATTCGCGCCCAACTGCGCCAGCACGAGGCAAGCGAAGATGCAGTCTTTGCGATCGGGCCCTACACGTTCCGTCCGAGCTCGAAACTGCTGGTCAATCCGGCCGGCAACAAGGTGCGCCTGACCGAAAAAGAGACCGCGATTCTGCGGTACCTCTATCGGGCAGGACAGAAACCGGTGGCGCGCGACGTGCTGCTGCAGGAAGTGTGGGGCTACAATTCCGGTGTAACCACCCATACGCTCGAAACCCATATCTATCGCCTGCGTCAGAAAGTGGAAAAAGACGCTGCTAACCCCGCGATTCTCGTGACCGACGCGGGCGGCTACAAGCTGGTGCCCTAGAGCGAGTTTCGATTGGATGGAACCACCCCTGACACCGTCATGCCCGCGCTTGTCGCGTGGGGTCCACGCGAACGCATCAGCAATTCCACAAAGAAAGACGTGGATGGTCGGGACAAGCCCGGCCATGGCAGTGAGATTTGGGTCGACATGAGCTGGATCCGCTCTAGTGTGATGGATCTGAAGTTCCTACCGCTGGTGGGCCACATCGCGTAAGAACTTCAAATCCAAAAGTCACACGGGAATAATAGTTCTGCCGGCGCTCCTTTGATTCCGAAGTTCAAATCAAAGGTGCCGCAAGGGGCTTGCGAACTTCGGAGCACTCGAGTGTCCATCGAGGACGATGTCGCTTTTCTGGAGCAGGTGCAGACCTTTGCCGTGCTCGGCCGCCCTGCCCTGCGTATTCTCGCAATCGGGGCCGAGAGCAAGAATGTTGCATCGGGCGAAGTTCTGTTCCGGGCCGGCGATCCGGCCGACGCCGGTTATGTGATTCAGGAGGGCTCGTTCAGTCTCAAGTCGGAAGCCCCCGATAGCGAACAACATAGCGCGATCGCGGGCCGGGGCACCCTGCTAGGTGAATTCGCCCTGTTCACCGGGACAACGCGCGGCTCGACCGCAGTTGCCCTTGGTGCCGCCACCGTACTGCGCATACCGCGCAGCCTATTTTTGAAAATGCTCGAGGGTTTTCCGGAGGCCGCAAATCAGCTGCGCGCCTACATGTCATCCCGCCTCGATCGAACGGCGAGCGACATCGTGCGCATGCGCGACGCCTTCACCCGCCAACCAGAGACGTGATCACACCGTTGCGGGCCCGAGGGGCGCGCGACCGCGGATCAAGTCGGCGGCCTTCTCGGCGACCATGACCACCGGGGCGTTGATATTGCCGCCGACGATGTCCGGAAAGACCGAGGCGTCGACAACGCGCAACGCCTCGACGCCATGCACGCGCAACTCGGAATCGACTACGCTCGACGGATCCGACGCGGGTCCCATCCGGCAGGTGCCTAGCGGGTGATGGACATCGAGCGAGGTCGCCTTGATCAAGGCGTCGATCTCGGCATCGCTGATCTTGGCTGCGCCCGGAAGAACCTCCGGCCCGCGGAAGCGATCGAACGGTTTTTGCTGAGCGATCTCGCGGAAGAGACGCACGCCTGCGCGCAGCACTTTCCAATCATGGTCGGTGGAGAGAAAGTTCTGGTGAATGCGCAGCGGTACCATCGGATCGGCGGACTTGAGTTTGAGCCAGCCGCGGCTTTCGGGGCGCAATGCGGCGATGCGGCAACCCCAGCCGTCGGGAAACGGCTTGCCAAACGGCGAATAGGGCTTGGCGTTGAGCGGCGCCAGTGCGGTTATCATCTGAAGGTCGGGTAGCTTGGCGTCCGGGCCGCTTTTGATGAAGCCGATCAGGCCGATCGGCAGATCGTTGGCAAAGCCGGTGCCGAACAAGTAGGTCTTGGCGCATTCGTGGAGCAGGCGATCGTAGCGCAGCTTGGCGGGAAACGGTCCCGGCTCCTTGCGGGCAAACACGACCAGCACGGAAAGATGATCCTGCAGGTTCTTGCCGATGCCCCTTAGCGCGATCCGCACGGGAATCTGCTGCGGATCGAGCTCCGCGGGGTCGCCAATACCTGACAGCATCAACAGCTGCGGCGAGTTGATGACACCGCCGGCCAGAATGACTTCGCGGTCGGCCCGCACCGTACGCACGCGTCCGCGGCGGATGATCTCGACGCCGACCGCGCGATTGCCCTCAAACAGCACCCGGCTCGCGAGCGCGTGGGTCTCGACCCGCAGGTTCCTCCGCCGCAGCGCCGGGTAGAGATACGCAACCGCACAGCTGCAGCGGCGTCCATCGCGGATCGTGTACTGGCTGTTGCCGAATCCTTCCTGCTGCGCGCCGTTGAAGTCATCGGTCAGCGGCATGCCAGCCGCGACCACCGCCTGCCTGGTGGCATCGGTCAGCGGGTCCCGGTAAGTCGAGAACCGTGTCGTCAGCGGCCCTTCGCCGCCGCGATAGGTGCTGGCGCCGCCCTCCCAGGATTCCTGCTTGCGAAAGTACGGCAGGCAATGGGCGTAGGACCAGGTCGGCAGCCCGCTGGCGGCCCATTGATCGTAGTCGGCGCCGTTACCGCGCACATAGGCCATTGCGTTGATCGCCGACGACCCGCCGATCACCTTGCCGCGCGCGCACTCGACCGCGCGGCCGTTGACGTTATCCTCGGGCTCGCAGAAGTAAATCCAGTCGTGTAGCCGCTGCTCATAGAGCTGACCCCACGCGAGCGGAAGATCGATGCGCGGATCGCGGTCCCAGCCGCCGGCCTCGATGAGGAGGATGCGCGTATCCGCGTCCTCGCTCAGGCGACCAGCGAGCGTGCAGCCAGCCGATCCGGCGCCGACGATGATGTAGTCGTAACTTTCGTGGCGCGACATTGCCCGCTCCCTGCCGGGCAAAGCATGTCACCGTGCTCGCCGGCGGGCAATCTTCAAAGTCGAGACAAACTCTGGCTGCGTCCAAGCCCGGCCATGACGCCTAGCTGGGGAACATGTCCTACGTTTCGATCGTTGTGGTCACCGGCACGTGGTCGGACGGCCGCTGCCAGCCGCGTGCCTCGCGGGCAATCCTGATTCCGCGAAAGCATTCGCCAAGTGCCGGGCTGACCCAGATATGGTCGAGCCGGCGTCCCTTGTCGACGGCGGCCCAGTTCGCCGCTCGATAACTCCACCAAGTGTAGACCTTCGCTGGCTCCGGGATCACCGCGCGTGCGATGTCGATCCATTGGCCGACGTTCCGAAACGTCTCCAGCTTCTCGCACTCGACCGGCGTGTGCGATACGACTCTGAGCAACTGCTTGTGGCTCCAGACATCGTGCTCGCGCGGCGCAACGTTGAGATCGCCGAGCACGATGGCGCGCCCGGTGCTCGGCGCAATCTCGGCGCAACCGGCGAGCTCGTCGAGGAAGGCGAGTTTGTGCGCGAATTTCGGATTGATCTCAGGGTCGGGCTCATCGCCGCCGGCAGGCACATACAGGTTGTGCAGCTTGATCGGATCGCGCAGAGCTGCCTTCTCGCCCAGGGTGACGGTGATATGGCGGGCGTCTGCCTTGCCGCAGAAGCTCTTGCGGTCGACTGCTTCGAATGGCAGGCGCGAAATTACAGCGACGCCGTGATAACCCTTTTGGCCGTTGAGCGCGACGTGCTCATAGCCCAGGCGCTTGAAGCGGCGCACGGGGAACTTGCCGTCCGGGCACTTGGTCTCCTGCAGACAAAGGACGTCAGGCCGGACCGCCTTGAGGAATCTCGCAACCAAATCGATGCGCAACCGCACCGAATTGATGTTCCATGTGGTGACCGTAAGGGCTTGCCTAGACATGTCCCGATCCTTCGGAATCGGGACATGCTCTAGAAGATTGAGTGGCGTGCGTTCTTGACGGTGAACCGGCTTCTACTTCGGCGGAAGATGCGCTAACGGGCATTCTGCGAGTCGGGATTCTCGTAGTTGATCTGGAACAGCGCCGGATCGGGCTTCCTGTTGGTATCGAGATTGTACACCGCAACCGTGGTGTCATAGCCCTGCGGATCGGTCACGGTCCACTGACGGAGCTTGAAGTCCTTGGCGCCGAACTTCAGAATCAGGCGGTTGGTACCGACCATTTGCTGCTCTTCGATCACTACCGTTACGAACTGCTCGTCGGCTCCGACCGCGACGAGGTTGGTGTCGCGCGCGAGGTCGACGCGGTCGGCAACGAGGAAACGCAAAGGCGTCTGCGACAGGGGGTAGACGTCCTGGGTCGCGCGCTTGCGGTCACGCACCACCACCGCCTGGCCGTCGGCGATCACATCCACGCGGCTCGGCGGTGAGTACTCAAAGCGCACCCGGCCGGGTTTCTGAACGTAGAACTGGCCCTCGGTACGGCGGCCATCCGGGCCGACCTGCACAAAGTCACCGACCAGCGTCTTCATGCCGGATAGATAGGTGCTGACGCGATCGACCAGCGCATCCTGATTCACCGCTGGCTGGGTCGCGCCGGTGCTATTTGTCGGCGACAAGACCAGGTTCTGGAGAGGAGGCGGCTTCGGAGCCGAATCCCTCGTGACCGCCCGCGGCACGGGTACCGTTTGTGCCGCGACCGCCGCGACCGTGACGATCAACGCGGCCGTAACTGTGCTGACAGCCTTAAACATGCCCCATCTCCCCAAGGTTGCAACTTTGCGGACGAATCGTGACGATCGACCATTGATTCGTTAAAACCTCTTACCAGTTCGTTAACGCCTAGCGTGTGTTCTGCAGATCGGGATTTTCATAGTTAATCTTGAACATGCTCGGGTCCGGCTTCTTGCTAGTGTCGAGGTTGTATACGGCGACTGTGGTATCGTAGCCCTGCGGATCGGTCACGGTCCACTGGCGCAGCTGGAAATCCTTTGCGCCGAACATCAGCATCAGTCGGTTGGTTCCCACGAACTGATGTTTCTCTTCGATCACCAGCGTGACGAACACGTCATCCGCCGCGACTGAAACCAAGTTGGTGTCACGCTGAAGATCGATGCGGTCCGACAGCAGGAACCGCAAGGGCGTCTGTGACAGCGGATAGAGATCCTGGGTCGCGAGCTTGCGGTCGCGCACCACCACCGACTGCCCATCGGCGATTACATCGATGCGGCTCGGCGGCTTATACTCGAAGCGCACCTTGCCGGGTTTCTGGATGAAAAACTGTCCTTCGGTACGCGCGCCGTCCGGGCCGACCTGCACGAAATCGCCGACCAGGGTCTGCATGTTCGAGAGGTAGGCGTTGACCCGCTCGACCAGCGCTCGCTCCTTGGCTTCGCTCGTTTGCGGCACGGCCGCCGTTGTTCCGGGCTGGATCGGCTTCGGCGCGGCGTCCTTCTTGGGCGCGGGTTGCGGCGCCGGTATCGTTTGGGCTGTCGCCGATGCGATCACGGCGCTCAACACAAACGCGACCGCGGTAACGGCCCGACCCATATTCTACCTCCTCAGTTCGCGTAGCGGCGCATGGTCTGGCACGAACCAGCCCTCGCAGTTGAGGGCAAGCCCTTGGCTCGCCGGTGAAATCCGGCGAGTTAAGCGTTACCGATCAGAACATGCCCCCCATCGCAAGCTCAAGGCCAAAATCCGTCCGAACGTCGGATTCAGAGCGCTGGTCGGATTTTGCCCACCCATCCTGCCCCGGACCAAAAGCGAGCTTCCGGAAAATCGAGGCATCGATTGCCTTCTAGGCCCGGGATGTGGCCATTTCGCGGCCTAAGGCGCGCGCCTCACAAGGGGTCGTCGCCTCCGCCCTCGATCAGGATTTCGCGTTTTCCGGCATGATTGGCCTGGCCGACCACGCCTTCTTGCTCCATCCGCTCCATGATCGAAGCCGCGCGGTTGTAGCCGATCTGCAACCGCCGCTGGATATAGCTGGTCGACGCCTTGCGATCGCGAAGGACGACCTGCACCGCTTGTTGATAGAGGTCGGTCGCATCGCCCGCTGCGCCCATTCCGGTCGCGTCGAAGACAGCATTGCCATCCTCGTCTTCGTCATTATTCGCCGTCACATCCTCAAGATATTGCGGCGCGCCCTGGGCCTTGAGGTGGCGTACAATCTTCTCGACTTCATCGTCGGAGACAAAGGGTCCGTGCACGCGGCTGATGCGTCCGCCGCCAGCCATATAGAGCATGTCGCCTTGGCCGAGCAGTTGCTCGGCGCCCTGCTCGCCTAGGATCGTGCGGCTGTCGATCTTGGAAGTGACCTGGAAGGAAATGCGGGTCGGGAAGTTGGCCTTGATGGTGCCCGTGATAACGTCGACCGACGGCCGTTGGGTCGCGAGGATTACGTGAATGCCGGCAGCGCGCGCCATCTGGGCGAGGCGTTGGATCGCGCCCTCGATATCCTTGCCGGCGACCATCATCAGGTCGGCCATCTCGTCCACGATCACCACCAGGAACGGCAAATAATCCAGATCGAACTCTTCGGTTTCGTAGACTGCTTCGCCGGTTTCCTTGTCATAACCGGTATGCACCGTGCGCGAGAGCGTTTCGCCCTTGGCCTTGGCCTCGGCGAGCCGTGCATTGTAGCCGTCGATATTGCGCACGCCGAGCTTTGCCATCTTCTTGTAGCGATCCTCCATTTCGCGCACCGCCCATTTGAGCGCGACTACCGCCTTCTTCGGATCGGTGACAACCGGGGTCAGGAGATGTGGAATGGCGTCGTAGACGGAGAGCTCGAGCATCTTGGGGTCTACCATGATCAGGCGGCACTGATCGGGCCGCAGCCGGTACACCAGGCTGAGGATCATGGTGTTGATGGCAACCGACTTGCCGGAACCGGTGGTGCCAGCGATCAGCAGGTGCGGCATGCGGGTAAGGTCGACGATCACCGGTTCGCCGCCGATCGTCTTGCCGAGGCAAAGCGGCAGCTTGGCAGGCGAGCTCGCATAGTCATCGTCGGCGAGCAGCTCGCGCAGATAGACTTTCTCGCGGGTCGCGTTCGGCAACTCGATGCCGATGGCGTTGCGGCCCGACACCACCGCAACGCGCGCCGAGACCGCGCTCATCGAGCGCGCGATGTCATCGGCGAGACCAATCACCCGCGACGATTTGATGCCGGGTGCGGGTTCGAGCTCGTAGAGCGTCACCACCGGCCCCGGCCGGGCGTTGATGATCTGGCCGCGCACGCCGAAATCATCGAGCACGCTTTCGAGCGCGGTCGCGTTCTCCTGCAGGACCTGCTGGCTTGGCGCGGCGCGGTCGTTGGGTTTGTGCACGGCGAGCAGATTGAGCGGCGGCAGGACGTAGCCGTCGGAGGTGCGTCGCGGCGCCCTTGGCGGGCGGGGCTTAGGGGCGCTGCGCACGGACTTGGCCGGCTCGTCCTCAACTTGCGGATCATCCATACCAGGCGCGCCAGCACCCAGACGCGGCTCAAGGCGACGTTCGCCAGCACGGTCGATCGCCGGGCGCGATTTCGCGGCGCTGCCCCAAGTCAACAATCGCGCCAACTGTGCCTTGGCGCTCAGAAATGCGTGCACCAGCCAGCCAATCGAGATCGAGGCGCGCCCCTCGTCCTCGGCCTCGGCGCTCGCGGCGCGCCCGCGCTCCATTTCGACGGGCGCGCCCAGCACCAGGCCGGTCGCAATAGCGATGGTCGCGAGCGCCGCGGCACCGAGCACGACCGCAACCCCGATCCGGATCATTCCGTCGAGCGGGCCAAACAGAGCAGCCGGCGCGCTCAGCACGAGATCGCCGATAACGCCGCCGAGCCCGGTTGGCAGCGGCCAGCTCGTGGTGCGTGGAAGGCACGAGGCAAATCCCGCCGCCAGCCCTGCACCCATGATCCACAAACAAAGCCGCAGCGGCTCGCGTCCGAATGGTCCGTGGGTCAATAGCCGCCAGCCCCAGGCTGCGATCGGAGCAATCAATGCGATCGACGCCAGTCCCATCAGCTGCATCATCAGGTCGGCTGTGACCGCACCGGGAAGGCCGAGCAGGTTGCGCACTGGTGCACTGGTTGCATGCGACAGACTCGGATCTTTGACCGACCAGGTCGCGAGCGCTGCCGCTGCGATAACGGTGAGCGCCAACAAGGCAAGACCCCCGACTTCGCGCAGACGTCGCCGCACCGCGTCTCCGAGATCGTCCGGCAAGAACGACAGGTCGAGGTTGCGTTGGAGCACAGCGATCGCTCTCATTGAAGTGTGGCCACGATACGATGCAGGGCCTGCGCGGTGATGTCCTGGTCGTGCACCATGGCGACCCGGATGTAGGCAGCGCCGGGGTTGGTGCTGTCGCCTTGCGGATGCGCCAGATACGCGCCCGGCAAGATGCGCACGCCGGCCTCGCCCCAAAGCTTCAAGGCCACGACTTCGCTGCCGCCGTAGGCAGACACATCGAGCCATAGGAAGAAGCCGCCCGCCGGACGCGCGTAACCATAGCGGTCGCCGATGATTTGGTCGGCGAGATCGAATTTCAGTTTGTAGAGTCGGCGGTTCTCCTCGACATGTGCTTCGTCCTCGTAGGCGGTGGCAGCGACCTCCTGCATCGGTCCCGGAACCTGCGGCGCGACCACGTTACGAAAGTCGAGGAACTTCTTGATGAAACGCCGGTCACCTGCCGCAAGTCCAACCCGCAGTCCAGGCAGGTTCGAACGCTTTGACAGCGAGTTGAACACGACCACATTGGAAAAATCGGCACCCGCAACCTCGAGCATTCCGACGGGCGGATTGCCGGTGGTGTAGATTTCCGAATAACACTCGTCCGAGAAGATCAGGAATTCGTGCCGGCGCGCGAGCCCGCCCAGCCGGTCGAGATAGCGGCGATCGGCGACTGCCCCCTGTGGATTGGATGGCGAGCCGAAAAAGATTGCGACCGTGCGCGCCAGAAGGTCATCGTCGAGCGCATCGAGATCGGGGAGAAATCCGCTCTTGCGCGTTGCCGGCAAGAATACCGGCTCGCAGCCAGCGGCCGCCGCCCCTGCCACATAGGCGGCGTAGAACGGATTAGGCACCAGAATGGCGGGGCGCGGGCTGCGCTTGGTGCTCAGTTCACGCCCGGCGATCGCTGCCAGAAACAGCGCTTCGCGGGTTCCATTGACGACCAGAACTTCGTTCTCCGGGTCGACGTGGCGGGGCAACGCGAAACGTCGATCGAGCCAGCGCGCAGCGGCCGTGCGAAAGTGCTCGTTTCCTTTGGTCGGGGGATAACGCCCGAAGTCCTTCAGGCTCGCGTCAATCACCTTACCGACAAAAGCCGGGATCGGATGCTGGGGTTCGCCGACCGTGAGGTTGATCGGCGGTTGCCCCGGCTTGACGTCGGCGAGCAACTCCGTCAGCCGCACGAAGGGCGAGCGCGTCTGCACGGTCCGAACGTTCGGCGGGGTCAGCGGTTCGGAGCTACTCATGTACATCCACAAACGTCTGCGATCCGCGACCAACGCGGTGCGGTTCCGGGTTGCGACCCAACATAGAGGTGGTGAGGTAAAGGGCCGATTAACCAATCGCGATAGACCAATCAGGGAGCGGCCACCAGGGGGCAGGAGTTGGATTGGGTCTGCCTGTCTCTCAAGACGCGGCACCGGCAGTTTTGTCGCCTGTTTCCCTGACGCCTTGACCGCCTGATTCCTGAGCCCCTGAAAACAGAAGGAGGCCCCGGTGTGAACCGGGGCCTCCTGACGGAGGGGGCGGTGCCGGGTATCCGCCCCAACCGTGTTCCGTTTATTGGACGGCTTCGCCGTGCAGTGCGAGGTCGAGGCCTTCGCGTTCGATCTCTTCGCTCACCCGTAGACCGATGAAGATGTCGACGATCTTCAGAATGATCAGTGTGACGATGGCGTCGTAGACGAAGACCGTAACCACGCCGATGCACTGGTTGATGAACTGCTGGACGTTGCCGTAGAACGCGCCCGCCGTTCCGCCGTATTGCTCGACCGCGAACACGCCGGTGAGGAGCGCACCGACGATGCCGCCGACCGCGTGCACGCCGAATGCGTCGAGCGCATCGTCATAGCCGAACATATGCTTGAGGCCGGTGCAGCCCCAGTAGCACACGATGCCGGCCGCGATCCCGATTACGAGCGATCCGATCGGACCAACAAAGCCTGACGCCGGCGTGATGGCAACGAGACCCGCCACGGCGCCGGTGGCGATGCCAATAACCGTTGGCTTGCCACGCATCGCCCATTCCACCAGCATCCAGGTGAAGCCCGCCGCTGCGGTGGCGAACTGGGTGACGCCCATCGCCATGCCGGCCTGCATGCCGGCGGTCACCGCCGAACCAGCGTTGAACCCGAACCAGCCGACCCACAGCAGCGAGGCGCCTATAAAGGTCAACACCATGTTATGCGGTGGACCTTGATCCTTGCGCTTTCCGAGCATCAGCGCACACATCAGCCCGGCGGTGCCGGAATTGATGTGCACGACCGTGCCGCCGGCGAAGTCGAGCACTTTGACCCAACCGGCGAAGTCGCCCTTCTCGTCAGTGTTGACAGCGCTGAAGATGCCATCAGGTCCCCACACCCAGTGCGCGATCGGCGAGTAGACAAAGATTGCCCACAGGCCGATGAACCACAGCATCGCGGAGAACTTCATGCGCTCCGCGAACGCACCCGCAATCAGCGCCGGGGTGATGATGGCGAATGTGAGTTGGAAGCAGATGTAGACCATTTCCGGAATGGTTGGGGCGAGCGGATTGGGATTGCCGATGCCCTTCGAGATGTCGCTCAGGACGTTCTGAAGAAATGCGCGATCAAGTCCGCCGATAAACTGCGAGCCCGAACGGAATGCCAAGCTGTAGGTGAAGACCACCCAAAGAATCGTGATCAGACAGGTGATGGCAAAGCTTGTCATCACCGTGTCGCCGACGTTCTTTTTACGCACCATGCCGCCGTAGAACAGGCCAAGGCCCGGGATGGTCATCATCAACACGAGCGCGACGGATGCGAGCATCCAGGCGGTGTCGCCGGAGTTCGGCGTGCAATTTTCAAGGACCTTGGCGGCGCAGGCCGGGGGTCCCGCATCGGCCGGAGCGGCCGCCGGGGCGGCGGCGGGAGTCTGGGCGTAGGACGCGTCGAAGGTCGGCAGGCTGAGGAAAATGCCGACCAGCAGCCCGAGGGCGAGAGCGAGCAGTCCCGCACATGTCACTTTCTTGAACGTCATTTGTTTCACTCCTATTCGTTGACGTTGGCTGGGTGCGGGTTTCAAAGCGCTGCCGCGTCCGTCTCGCCGGTGCGGATCCGTACGGCTTGATCGATCCCGAAAACAAATATCTTTCCATCGCCGATCTGGCCGGTTTTGGCCGCCGCGGTAATGGCCTCGATGACTTTGTCGACCTGGGTGGCGGCAGTCGCCACTTCGATCTTGATCTTGGGCAGGAAGCTCACTGCATATTCGGTGCCGCGGTAGATTTCCGTGTGGCCTTTCTGGCGGCCATAGCCCTTGACTTCGGTCACGGTGAGCCCGGAAACGCCGATGGCGGTCAGGGCGTCGCGGACCTCGTCGAGCTTGAAGGGCTTGATGATGGCCATGACGATCTTCATGGGTTGGGGTCCCCCTTTAGGCCCGGACTGGCAGACGCATTCCGGGCGGTCTCAACGTGCGGGGCGTGCGCGAACGATCGCGCAAGCATCGCGGCGGGGAGGGAATCAAACCCCGTGCCACTTTCGCGTGAACGTATTAACTATTTGAAATATTGGGATTATTTGTCTGCGGCGAGGACGCCCTCATGACGGGCGATAAGGCTGCGACGGAACTGCGGCACAACGCCGCGGCATTTGCCTAATAATTAGGCGGTCTCCATCGAACGACAGGCAGCGGTTTTGAAAAATGTCCGCCGGTAGCAAAATACTGTGGTTCAGATCGCATCGCTGTCGGTTTCGCCAGTGCGGATGCGGACCGCGCGATCGAGCGACATCACAAAAATCTTGCCGTCGCCGATCTGGCCGGTTTTGGCCGCGGTCTGGATGGTGGCCGCGATCTCATCAGCTTCACCGTCATTGACCGCTACCTCGACCCGGAGCTTGGGTACCAATGTCACCGTATATTCGGCGCCCCGATAGATTTCAGTATGTCCTTTCTGGCGGCCGTAGCCTTTGACCTCCGTCACGGTCATGCCGCTGATGCCATGGTGGGTAAGCGCGTCGCGCACGTCATCGAGCTTGAAAGGTTTGATGATTGCGATGACGAGTTTCATCATGGCCCCCTGGGCGGCTACGTGTTTTCTTGTGTATGCACATCAACGTATTCGAAAAGTCTGCAACTTTTCAGGCTCATGCGCCAGACCGTGCGACGACCGCGCTCGCGGTGCCCTTTGATGCGGTCAAGTTTCTCGCCGCTCCCGTATCAGCCCTTCCTGAGCAACGGATGCGATCAGCGTACCATCGCGCTTGAAGATCAATCCGCGCGAAAACCCGCGCGCCCCTGACGCACTCGGCGTGTCCTGAGCATAGAGGAGCCACTCGTCGGCCCGAAACGGCCGGTGGAACCAGAGCGCGTGGTCAAGGCTCGCCGCCATGATGCGCCCGTCGAAAACCGTGCGGCCGTGCGGAATCAATGACGTGTCGAGCAGCATCATGTCAGACGCGTAAGCCAGCACGCACTGGTGGATTGCGAGGTCGTCCGGTAGCGGACCGGTCGTCCGGATCCAAATGTGGAAGCGCGGGTCTTCGGATGGTTTGCCGAAATAGCGTTCGAATTCGACCGGGCGCAACTCAACCGGCCGCTCCTGCTCGAAGAATCGACGGATCACCTCTGGCATCGCGGCAAGGGCGGCCGGGGGCAGCTCGGGTCCGCCCGGCAGTTTCTCCGGCAGTGGCACGTCGGGCATCTTGGCCTGGTGCGCAAAACCCGCTTCTTCAGTGTGAAAAGACGCCGACATCGAAAAGATCGCTTGGCCGCGCTGGATCGCAACCACGCGCCGCGTGGTGAAACTCTTGCCGTCCCGAATGCGATCGACTTCGTAGATAATCGGCACCTTCGGGTCGCCGCCAAGCAAGAAATAGGCGTGCAGCGAGTGCGGGGGACGCGCGGCTTCGACGGTGCGGCTCGCAGCAACAAGGGCCTGCCCGATCACCTGTCCGCCAAATACCCGCTGCCAGCGCGATTGCGGTGAGCGCCCACGAAACAAGTTCACCTCGAGTTGCTCGAGGTCGAGGATCGCGAGAAGGTCGTCGACCGCTGACATGGAGCTCCTGTTTTGAAAATCGGTTTTAGCAGCCGGGTGGGTGGGAAGGAGCAGAGATGCGCGATGCTAGCGCAGGTTGCCGAAAAGTTGCAGAGTTTTCGGCCTGATCACGCGTAAGAACAACAAGCTGATGGCGCACTTCGGTTCGATTTGAATACCGACGGGCCGAGCGGTGATGCAAGGGCTGGATCACGATGGCGGAACGAAGCTGCGACGTGTTAATTGCCGGCGGCGGATTTGCCGGATTGGCGCTCGCGATGGCGTTGCGCCAGGGGCTGGGACCGTCGTTCCGTGTCGTCGTTGCCGATCCGGCATTCGCGCGCCCGCCTGCCGATGCGAGGGCGTCTGCAATCGCGGCTGCGGCTCGCCGGCTGTTTGAGGCAATCGGCGCCTGGGATGCCATCGCCGGCGACGCTCAGCCGATCCTCGACATGGTCATTACAGACAGCGAGCTCGATGACGCCATCCGACCGGCATTTCTCACATTCGGAGGCGAGATCGCGCCGGGTGAGCCGTTTGCGCACATGATCGAGAACGGCCCGCTGCTGGCGGCGCTGGTCAAAAAGGCAACGCAGGACGGCGTCGCGCTGCTGCCGACAGCGGTCACGGATTTCTCGATGTCGCCATCAGGGGCGCAGGTGCGTATCACGGCCAGGCTCGGGGACGCGACTGATCACTCGGCGAGGCTTCTGGTCGCTGCCGATGGTGCCCGTTCGCGCCTGCGCGAACGCGCCGGCATTACGTGCACGAACTGGGCCTATGGCCAGTCCGCGATCGTCACCACTGTGGCGCACGAGCGCGAGCACCACGGACGTGCCGAGGAGCATTTTCTTCCCGCCGGGCCATTCGCGATCCTGCCGCTGAAGGGGCGGCGCGCGTCGATTGTGTGGACCGAGGAGGCCAAGGAGGCCGTGCGTATCATCGCGTTGCCGGACGAGAGGTTTCACGCCGAACTCGAATCGCGGTTCGGCCTGCACCTAGGCGAGATCAAGATCGTCGGACCGCGGCGAGCCTTTCCGATTGGGCTCGCGATCGCCCGAACCTTTAGAGCCGACCGCCTCGCGCTCGTCGGCGATGCCGCCCACGTAATCCATCCGATCGCCGGGCAGGGCCTCAACCTCGGCCTGCGCGATGTCGCGGCGCTCGCCGAGAGCATTACCGACGCGGCGCGCCTCGGCCTCGACCCGGGCGGACCAGATGTACTCGCGCGCTATGAGCGCTGGCGGCGGTTTGACACGATCGCTATGGGGGTCGCGACCGACGGGCTCAATCGGCTGTTCTCCAATCAGTCCGATGTCCTACGGCTCGCGCGCGACATCGGGCTCGGCATGGTCGACCGGATCCCACGGCTCAAGGATGCCTTCATCTGGCAGGCCGCCGGTCTCGCCGGAGAGGTACCGAAATTGCTGAAAGGCGAGGCGCTGTAGAGCAGACAGCGGGGGACAGATGACAGAAAACGGATCGATTCATCAACTTTGTGTCCTCGGTCGTCCATCCGCCATCGTCTGAAACTCACTGACCCGGAACAACCAGTCGAACGCAATGCCTTTGCTCTTATAGAACTCGACCGCACCTTCGCCGCGGTCCACGATCGACAGCACCAGCAGAACATGAGCGCCTGCGCTCGTTGCGGCTTCGACCGCCTGCATGGATGAGTCGCCCGTGGTAGTCACGTCCTCCAGGATGACGACATTCTTGCCGTTGAGGTTGGCGACTGCGTCGACTCGTCTCTTGGTGCCGTGGTCCTTCACTTCCTTGCGCACGAAAAATCCCGGCAGCGGGCGCGGGGTGCGGGCGCTCAGCACCGCCACAGCGGTCACCAGCGGAATGGCGCCGACGGCCATGCCGCCGACGTAGTCGACATTGAGGTTGGATATCCTGTCGAGGACGAGCTCGCCAAGCAGGTTGGCGCCATCCGGATGAAACATGGTCGGCTTCATGTCCAGGTAGAATTTGCTCTTGCGGCCGGACGCCAGGACAAAATCTCCCTCGCGATAGGAACGCTCCTTAATCAAATCGAGCGCCTTGCTGCGCGCTGCGTGCTTGTCGGCCGGGGACGCGTAGGTCGTCATGTTCATCCGCTTTCCTCAGGCTATGCGTGGTCATACGAACGGCACATCCAGCACATGCTTCTTGAAGGCCGGCCGGGCGGTGAGCTCCGCATACCAGCGCTCGACGTGGGGAAGTGGGGGATGGTCCGTGACCAGACGGAAATATCGATAGGCAAATGGCCCGATCGGAATGTCGCCATAGGAGAATTGGTCGCCGCCGATGAAGCGGGTTCGCGCGAGCTGTGCATCCATCATGGTGATGGCGCGCGTCGAGGCGAGCTTGCCGGCATCGATTGCCTTGGGGTCGCGCTTCTCCGGCGGCGTTCGAATAAGCCCCCAGAACACCGGCGTGATCGCCGGGTTGGCGACCGAAAGCTGCCAATCCATCCACTTCTGCGCAGCGGCCCGCGCCTGCAGATCACCCGGTTCGAGCTTGCCGGGACCAAACTTTGCGGCCAGATAACGCACGATCGTGTTCGATTCCCAGAGCAGGAATCCGTCGTCCTCCTCGAGGGTCGGCACGAGGCCATTGGGATTCATGGCGAGATAGGCCGGCTCGTTGTTCTTGCCGAACGGGCCGCCCACGTCGATACGCTCATGTGCGAGCGCAAGCTCGCCGATTGCCCACATGACCTTCTGCACGTTGGACGAGGTGTTGCGGCCCCAGATCTTCAGCATTGCGGTTTCCTTCCCTGCAGCATCTTTCCATAGCATTCCGGCATCGTGCCCGCTCCCGATTGGGTTCCGGCTTTAGGTTCCTGCCGACCAGACACGGGCGCACGCGGTCATCAACCTCAATCCAACCGACGCGCTTCCTCGGGCAGCATGATCGGGATGCCGTCGCGGATCGGATAGGCGAGCTTGGCGGATCGTGAAATCAGTTCCTGGCGCGCCGCATCGTATTCGAGCGGGCCCTTGGTGACTGGGCAAACCAGAATTTCCAGAAGCTTTGGATCAACGCTGCCGGCGGGCCGATCGGGAGTGGTCATGGGGGCTTCCTGCGAATTTGCACCAATATATCGTAAAATCTCACACCACATCACGGCCGGCTGATTCGAGGGTGGCGCATGAACTCCGAGGCGGCACGAAGGATTATCCAGGATTCAGTACCCGAAGCGGCATTTCGGATCGGTCAGGCGACCTTCTTCCAGGCTGACTGCTTCGACTGGTTGCGCAACCGTGCGCCGCGTTCAATTCATGCGGTCGTCACCGATCCACCGTACGGCCTTGTTGAGTACTCGCGCGTCCAGCAGGTCAAGCTGCGCGCCGGACGCGGCGGTGTTTGGCGAATTCCACCCTCCTTCGACGGCCATCAGCGCGCCCCCCTGCCACGGTTCACGGTCCTCAGCGGCAACGACAGGAACGCGATGGACGACTTCTTCTTTGAATTCGGGCAGCTCATCCTGCGCGTGACCGTTCCAGGAGCGAACGTTATCGTGGCCAGCCACCCGTTGCTGGCCCATGTCGTGGCGGGTGCTTTGAGCACGGCCGGTCTTGAAATGCGTGGCAGCATCGCCCGCCTGGTAATGACCATGCGTGGCGGCGATCGCCCCAAGAATGCCCACCAGGAATTCGCCGACGTAAGCGTGATGCCACGCTCGATGTTCGAGCCGTGGCTCGTGTTGCGTCACCCACTGGAGGGGCGCGTGCAGGACAATCTGCGCAAGTGGAAGACCGGCGGTTTTCGCCGTCCCTCGCGCGAGAAGCCCTTTGGTGATGTCATCAAATCGAGCCCCACGCCGAAGAGCGAGCGACAGATCGCAGCGCATCCATCGCTCAAGCCGCAGGCATTCCTGCGAGCGATCGTGCGCGCAGCACTACCGGTTGGCGAGGGTATGATTCTGGACCCATTTGCCGGATCAGGCTCGACGCTCGCGGCCGCTAACGTGGTGGGTTACGACAGCCTGGGCATTGAGAAGGATCCGCACTATGTGGTGATGGCGCAGCAAGCAATTCCGAGGCTCAGCGCACTAGGACTTCATCGTTAATCGATCAACAGGAGACGCTCATCTCACTGAAGCGGTGTCTCGCCGTCGGTCTTGGTTTTGGCGAGCCCGATCTCTGTGACTGCCACCAGAATTTCGGCGCGCGTCTTCAGATCCGGCGCTTCCAGCATGGCTTGCTTTTCGGCCGGGTCGTAGGGCGACATCATGGCGAGCGCGTTGACGAGCGCTTCATTGGGCGCACTCTCGATACCTTCCCAGTCAGCCTTCAGGTTGTTGGCCTTCAAAAATGCGGTCAGCGCCGCGAGCAAAGTTTTGCGGTCGACGTCATCTTCGCCTTTGCGCGCGATGAAATCGTCGGCGAACGGTGCATAGGTCACCTGGCACTGACGATACGCCGTTGCAACCGTCAGCTCCTGCTCGATCCGAAAGCGCGCGACCCCGGTTAGCTGGAGCAGGTAGCGACCGTCGCCGGTTTCAGCGAGCTGGGTAATGCGTCCGACGCAGCCGACCTTGTACAAATTGGGCCGGGCCTCCGGACCCGGATGCGCGGTGTCGGGCTGGATCATGCCGATCAGCCGATGCCCGTCACGCAGGCTATCATCTACCATTTCGAGATAGCGCGGCTCGAAAATGTTGAGCGGCATTTGCCCGCGCGGCAGCAGCAATGCTCCGGGCAACGGGAACACCGGGATTGTTCCTGGCAGGTCGGCGGGCCCGCGATAGACCGCGTTCATCGGCATCGCCGCTCTCCCCTCAAGAATACCGGCCGAAGTCCAGGCACGCGACTTGCGGCGCGGTTGCGACCATCCGGCTATGCGAACAGGATCGACGACAACCGCTTGCGACCCTCGACCGTCGCTTCGTCAGTCGGTCCCCAGGCATCGAACAACTGTACCAGCTGTTTGCGCGCGCCGTCCTCGTTCCACTTACGGTCGCGGCGGGTAATCTCAATCAGGTGATCAAGGGCCTCTTTGCGCCGCCCTTTGGCATTGAGCGCAAGGGCGAGATCGAAGCGTGCCTGGTGATCGAGCGGGTTCGATGCAACCTTCTGCTCGAGTTCCCCGATCGAACCGAGCGAGCCGGCCTGCTCGGCGAGCTCAAGCGCCGCGCGAGCCGCGGCCACTGCGGTGTCGTTGCGCTTGCTCTCGGGAATCATAGCGAGCGTCTGCTTGGCCTGGTCGAGCGCGCCGGACGCCACATAACAACGTGCCAAGCCGGCGAGTGCCTGAAAGTTGGTCGCGTCGTCGGCCAGTACCCGTGCATAGAGATCGGCTGCGCCTGCGGCGTCGCCTTCGGCTAGGGCCGTCTCGGCGGCCTTGAGCTGGTCCTTGTCCTCGGCGCTGACGCGACCCTTGGTCAGCCGCTCGATGAAGGCGATCACCTGCGATTCCGGCAGCGCTCCCAGGAAACCGTCGGCCGGTTGGCCGTTGACGAACGCGATGACGGCTGGGATCGACTGAATGCCCATCTGGCCAGGGATCGACGGATGCTCGTCGATATTCATCTTGACCAGCTTGAGCTTGCCTTTGGCGGCGCGCACGACTTTCTCGAGCACGGGGGTGAGCTGCTTGCAGGGTCCGCACCAAGGCGCCCAGAAATCGACCAACACCGGCTGGCGACGCGATTCCTCAATCACGTCCTTCACGAAGGCCTGAGTCGTGGTGTCCTTGATCACCGTATCGGTTGTCGCCACCGCAGCACTGTTCTGCAACATCGAATGCAATCCTTTGGGTCCCCGACGGGCGCACGGCCCGAAAATCTCGACGGATTAAATGGCGATAGGCCGCCCGATTGCAATCGCCATGTCCGGGCCCCACCGCGACCCCGGCCTACGTCAGGCGCACCACCTTGGCAAGTTTTGGGCGCGCGGACCGATCCATCTCTCAGGGCGTGTGCCCCTCCGAAACGCGCTCGATCCGCGGCTTATGCCCGGTTGCCTCCAGGAACCGGAGTAGGTCCCCGCGCGCAATCGTCGTCGTCATCGTATTGACCAGCGGATGGCAGTTGAGCGTCGCGTGTTGCATCATGGCGGCGTCGAGTACAACCGTTACGGCGTGGTCGGTATCGTTGATGGCGCCGAACGGGCTCACCGAACCCGGCTCCACCCCGAGCGTGGCGCGCAATGCCTCGGGCGAGCCGAATGAAAAGCGCCCTCTGCCAAAACGATGATGTAGGCCTTTAAGCATGACCTCGGCGTCTTCGATCGTCGTCACGAGAAACAGCGCGCCTTTTTTGTCCTTCAGGAACAGGTTCTTGGCGTGCCCGCCCGGAATTTGGCCGCGCAGCGCCCGCGATTGCTCAACGGTGAACAACGGCGGGTGTTCCACGGTCCGGTGGGCGACCCCGAGGCGATCGAGAAACGCGAACAGCTCGGCCGGGGTTGCGGGCATATCGGGTCGTCCTCGATGGTAGAGCGCGCTATTGAAACCAATCCCAATACCCACTCGTGCTTCGATTTCGAAGGTCGTCACGCCTTGCCGTTCGCTCGACACCAACCGCGGAATTGAAAGAGCGCTGGTAAACTTATGATTCTAGGCCGGTTTTGGATCTGTGGTTCCGGTGCGAGATGGCCGGAAGAGCTGCAAGAACCGCACAGGTTGCGCTTTTCACCGGTTGCAAAGATCGGGACCTTTTGCAATAGGATTGCCCCTTCGGGAATAACGACCGCCGAGACGGATGCGGGTGTAGCTCAGGGGTAGAGCACAACCTTGCCAAGGTTGGGGTCGAGGGTTCGAATCCCTTCGCCCGCTCCATTCTCGGACGGTGACCCGAGCACGGGGAGGTTGCCGATGCCGATCAAAGGATCTGGCGTTGTTAGAGAATTATTGCGCGAGCCGGCGCGTGAGCCATTAGGCGCGTGGCGGTCGGCGTCGATCTTTCTGCCGCGAAACGAAGCGCGCCCGATCCGCATTCCGGGCGACGGCTCGCGCCTCAAGTCAGCGCGGCGTGAGCTTGGTCGGCTGATCGCACCACGCCGTTTGGCGTCCTGACAGTTTTGCCCTTGATCAGTATCCGGCGGCGAGCGCGCCGTGCGAACGCGCGTCCGCAGCGCCGGTGAGGCCACTGGGCCTGACCCCAATCGAATGCGCCGACCCCGAAACCGGACCAATCCGAACGGTGTGCCCGCGCGCTTCCAGTGCTCGGATGGTCGCGCCTGGCACGCTCGACTCGACCAGCACATAATCGGGCAACCATTGGTGATGCACACGCGGCGCGGCGACCGCGTCGGCGATCCCTTGTTTGAAGTCGATCACATTGACGACGATCTGCAGCACCGTGGTGATGATGCGGCTACCGCCGGGCGCACCGGTGACGAGCACCGGTTTGCGATTCTTGAGAACGATCGTCGGCGTCATAGAGGACAGCGGCCGCTTGCTGGGCCCGGGCGCGTTGGCGCTGCCGCCAACGAGGCCAAATGCATTGGGCACGCCTGGCTTTGCGGCAAAATCGTCGAGCTCGTTGTTGAGCAGGATGCCGGTGCCACCGGCGACAAGGCCGAGCCCGTAGTTGAAATTAAGCGTCGTGGTGTTGGCGACCGCGTTGCCGAACTCGTCGACCACCGAGAAATGCGTGGTGTTGTGGCCGCGCTCTGCGGCCAGATTGCCCGACCGGATGTCATGCGCCGGCCGGGCGTGCGCACGGTCGATCCGCGCGCGCAGCGAAGCTGCGTAGGATTTTGAGATTAAGCGCGTCACCGGTACCGACACCGCGTCGCTGTCACCCAGAAACTCGGCGCGATCCGCGTAGGCGAGCTTCATGGCCTCGATCATCAGGTGCAGCGCATCGGGCGATTCGATACCAAGGTCGGCAAGCTTAAATCCCTCCAGGATATTGAGCATCTCGATCAGGTGGATGCCGCCTGACGACGGTGGCGGCATTGAAATGATGTCGTAGCCTCGGTAGTTGCCGCGCACCGCGGTGCGCTCGACGGCGCGATAGGATTTCAGATCGTCGAGCGTCATGCGGCCCCCAGCGGCACGGACCGCCGCGACGATCTTCTCCGCCACCGGCCCCTGATAGAACGCACGGCTTCCTTTATCCGCGATTGCCTGCAGTGAGGCTGCAAGATCGGGCTGCACCAAAACGTCGCCAAGCTGCAGCGGCGTTCCGTCCGATTTGAAGAACACCGATGACGAGGGCCATCGCTGCAGGCGCCCTGCCGAAAGCTGCAGCGTATCGAACATGTCTTCCGTCACCGGTACGCCATCGCGTGCGAATGCGATCGCCGGCGCGATCAGCTCCGCCAAACTGAATTTTCCCGAGCCGTAACGCGCATGTGCCAGCGTCAGTCCGGCCACGGTTCCCGGCACCCCAACGGCAAGACCGGAGTTGCGCGATTTCTGTGGATCGGCCTCTCCATGCTCATCAAGGAAAATATCGCGCGTCGTCAATGCCGGCGCGGTCTCACGATAATCGATGGCAATCGGTTCGGGTCGCCGCGCAAGATGCACGATCATGAAACCACCGCCGCCAAGGTTGCCGGCTCGCGGCAGTGTCACTGCGAGCGCAAAACCGACCGCGACTGCGGCATCAACCGCGTTGCCACCACGCTTGAGAATATCGACGCCGACTTCGCTGGCGCGCGCTTCCTGGCTCACCACCATGCCGTGGGACGCGTCCACGGCATGCACATCCGCGGCTCCCGTACCGGGTGCCGTTTCCGGGGCACTCTGAGCTGCTGCGAAATTGGGCGTGAGCGCTAGCAGAACGATCGCGCAGCAACCCAGCACAAACCGATTTGCGCGCAAGCTCAGGTCCGTCCTTGACGATGATAGATGCTGTTCGGCCGCATGTCGGTCGCGGAGGCAACCCGGTTTGACATGTTGAAAAACGCGGCGACCGCCGCAATGTCAAAGATGTCGCGTTCGGAAAATCCAGCGTCACGCAACGCATCGCGGTCGGCGTCTTCGATGCGCCAGGGTTCTTCCGTCAGCTTTACGGCGAAATCGAGCATCGCGCGCTGGCGCTTGGTGAGACGTGCCGCGCGGTAATTCATCGCCATCAGTTCACCGAGCGGAGGGTCGCCCGAGAGCGTGCGCACCGCCGCACCGTGCGCGACCAGGCAATAATAGCAATGATTTTGCGAGGAAACCGCGACCGCGATCATCTCACGGTCGAGCTTGGAAAGCCCAGACGGCGCCAGCATGAGATCGTTGTACATGGCGACGAACGCCTCGAGTTTTGCCATGTCGAAAGCGTAGGCTTTCAAGACATTGGGTACGAAGCCGAGCTTCTCCTCGCACTTGGAGAAATAGGCCCGCATGGCTGGATTAAGTGACGTTGGCCCGAGTTCAAGCGCAGTGATGCGCGTATCGTCGTCCGCGGCGACGCTCGAAACCGGCGTCGACTTGGGCGCGCCGGTATTCGATTGGGGCCGCGTCGAAGACGCAGGCTTGCCTACTTGCCTGGGCCGGGCTTTGACGGTTGCTCTTGCACTGGCCACGATGTGCTCCTCCACCGAACCGCCGCGAGACTAGCAAGATTTTCCAAGTATGGCGCGCATGGCGGAGTTACAATGAGCGGATGGTGACAGCGTCCGGGTTTACTTTGTTTGAGACCGCGATCGGCCCCTGCGGCATCGCCTGGGGGGCGCGCGGCATTGTTGGCGTGCAACTCCCCGAAGCTGACCCGAACGCGACACGGGCGCGCCTGCGCCGGCGATTTCCAGGGGCACGAGAAGCCGCGCCGGCGTCCGACGCCCAGCGTGCCATTGAGGGGATCGTTGCGTTGTTGCGCGGGGAAGCCCGCGATCTAACTGCCATCGTTCTCGACATGGATCGTGTGCCGCCGTTCCACCGGTGCGTTTACGAGGCGGCGCGGGCAATTCGACCCGGCGCTACGTTGTCATACGGGGAAATCGCGGGGCAATTGGGCGAACCCGGGGCGGCCCGCGCGGTCGGGCAAGCGCTCGGCCAGAATCCGTTCCCGATCATCGTGCCCTGCCATCGCGTTCTCGCCGCTGGAGGCAAGACCGGCGGCTTTTCCGCCAATGGCGGCGTTGCAACCAAGCTTAAGCTCTTGGCGCTTGAAGGCGCGATCCTGGACCTTGGCACGTGATGGGCAACAGAGGCATGCCGTTCTCGGCAAATCACTCACACGTCGCCGAATCATGCGCTGGACCTGTTGTTCCTCCAATCCGGCGCGCCTAGATTTTGCATATGTCTGCCAACACCATCCTGCGATCGAGCTCGTTTTCAATCACCGATTACCGATGCGGTGCCGGCCCGGCCGATGCGCCGTTCACCGAGGTGCATGGCGGCTATTCGGTCTCCTATGTGCGCAAGGGTAGTTTCGGTTACCACCTGCGCGGCCATGCGTTCGAACTCGTTGCCGGATCAATCCTGGTTGGTCATCAGGGCGACGAATACATGTGCACCCATGACCACCACGGCGGTGGTGACGAATGCCTATCATTCGAGATCGCGCCGGCGTTCGTGGAGCGCATCCAAAGCACGAACGACGTTTGGCGCACCGGGTGCGTCCCGCCATTGCCTGAACTGATGGTGCTGGGTGAGTTTGCCCAGGCCGCCGCTGAGCGTCAGAACGATGTCAGTCTCGAGGAGGCCGGGTTGCTGTTTGTCGCCCGTTTTGTTGATGTCGTCTCGGGGCGGCGGCATAGATCTGGATCAGCGCGGGTGTCCGATCGCCGTCGTGCGGTCGAGGCGGCACTTTGGCTTGACGCGCACGCGCACGAGCCCATCAGTCTCGATCGTGCGGCACAGAATGCCGGGCTAAGCCCGTTTCATTTTCTGCGGCTGTTTGCGCTTGTTCTTGGGGTCACGCCGCACCAATACCTGGTGCGGGTCCGGCTGCGGCGCGCCGCCCGACTTCTGGCCGATGACGAGCGTCCGATCACCGATATCGCATTCGATGTGGGCTTTGGCGACCTGTCCAATTTCGTGCGTACATTTCGTCGTGCCGCCAGGATGTCGCCGAGACGGTTCCGAGCGACTGCGCGCGCTGACCGCAAGATGCTCCAAGATCGGATGGCCGCGATCGCCGCAGGATGATGCCTCCCGCACAGGAGGTCATCATGCACGATCATATCGGGCTCAGTGTGAAGAACATCAGTGCGAGTGTGCGCTTTTACGAAGCCGCACTTGCAGGCCTCGGCTATGCGCTGTTGTCACGCGACGACGCCAGCGCGGGCTTCGGTCCGAAACAGGGGGCGGAATTCTGGCTCTATCCAGCCGCGAAGGGTTCAGAAGCGGCGGTTCATGTTGCTTTCAGCGCAGCAGATCGCCGCGCGGTCGACCGCTTTCACGCCGCTGGCCTCAAAGCAGGTGGCCGCGACCACGGGAGGCCCGGTTTGCGTGTCGACTACAGCCCCAACTACTACGCGGCGTTCCTGCTCGATCCGGATGGCAACAACGTCGAAGCGGTATGCTTGCGTTGATCACTTGGCCTTTTGCTGCTCAGCGAGCAGACGGCGGGCCTCGGCGCGGATCGGGCCGAAGGGTCCGTATTTGTGCTGCGTTTCCGAGAAGCCGTCAGCGTAGGGACCGTAGGGCGTATCCACCGGCTTGGTCAATCGGTCCGGGAAGTCGGCCGCGAGGTCGGATTTGTGTGGACGCGGCTGCGACAGCACATAGGCCGCGGCATCCCAGGCATCGTCCGGAGATATCAACGGCTGCGACCAGTTCGCTCCGTTTGGCATGTTCGAATGTGCGAAGTTGGCGATGGTGATGAGCCGGGCCATGCCGGCGCCATCGTTGAAGCTATCCGCGCCCCAGAGCGGCGGCACGAGATATCCGAGCGCGTCAGACGCACTCCCACGCCTGACTCCGGCACCGTTGGAGCCATGGCATTCGTCGGCGCAGGTGCGCTCGAAGACCTGTCGCCCGCGCTCGGGATCGGCCGCCCGGGTGAGTTCCGGCATCGAACCGGCGCCTTGCCCGATCACGTCCGCATCCATGCTGATGCCGGTCGACAGAACCTTGAGATAAGCGACCAAGGCGGCGAGCTCGCGCGAATCAGCCGGGAGGGCCCGCCCGTTCATGCTGCGCGTCATGCAACTATTGACGCGGTCCTCGATGCTGGCCTCCTGGCCTCGGCGGGCACTATAGGCCGGGTAGTCGGCATACGCGCCGACCAGCAGTAGACCAAACTTCTTCAATCCACCTTCGAGGTGGCAGTTTCGGCAGGCGAGATTGTTGCCGGCATAGCGCTTCTCGGAATCGCTCACATTGGGTCCGAGATGCGAATAGGTCGCCATGATCAGCGAGCGCCCGTAGCGAGCGAGCCTGCCCTGCTCGTTATCGGGGAGTTGATCGACGTTGGGTATGTCCCAGGTTACGACCGGTGCACGCGGTCTTGGCGGACGCGTTTGCCCGAATGCCGTGACTGCGAGCGCCGCGGCGGCCAGAACCGCCAAGCCTGCAACCCTTGTCGCCGTTCCCACCGTTGCCATAATGCACTCCCCTTGGACCCTTTATAAAGCGAGGGCAATGTCCTGAAAATGCTCCAGCACGGAATCGGACAAGGAACAGCCGAGGGCGCCCGATATCTATGACTGACGTTCCCGCTGACACGAAGCCGACGGCGCGCCCGGCAGAGCATATGATTGCGCTCGTCGATGATCTGACCGGACAGGAAGAATTCGCCGCGACCCTGTTCGGTGGCGTCGCACCCGAGGACGTGGCACGCTATGAGCCGCGCGACCTCGCCAGTTTTGCGGCCGACGCGTGGGGCTTCCTCGCTGAGCGTCGGGCTGGGGAGCCAAAGATCCGTGTCACCAATCCGCCTCCCTTGGGTGGCGATCGCCACAAGACGATCTCGATCATCGAGATCGTCAATGACAATATGCCGTTCCTGGTCGATTCGGTCCTGGCCGAACTCGCTGAGCGCCGGATCGACCTGCGGCTGGTCGCGCATCCGGTCATCAATGTCACACGCGATGACGGTGGCCGCCTGATCGCGTTCAGCGCGCTGATGCCGCAGCAGTCGCGCGAGAGCTTCATCCACCTCCATGTCGAGCGCATCGACGAGGAAGCGCAACGTACTGACATCGTTGTTGCGCTCGGCGAAGTCCTGGGCGAGGTTCGACGCGCCGTCGCCGATTGGAAGCCGATGCTGGCGCGCGCCGGCGAGCTGATCACCGATCTCAAGAATAATCCGTCACTGCTCCCAGCCGAAGAGATTTCCGAGGCGATCGCGTTTCTGGAATGGCTGGTGGCCGACAATTTTACGTTTCTGGGCATGCGCGAATACGCGATCACCGGCGACCAGCAGTTCGAACCGCGCCACGACACCGATCTGGGAGTGCTCCGCCACCGGGAGATGCGCGTGCTAAGGCGCGGCCACGAGTTGATCTCGGTAACGCCGGAAATCCTTGCGTTTCTGCAAGAACCCCAGGCGCTCATTATCATCAAGTCCAACGTGCGCTCGCACGTACATCGGCGCGTCTACATGGACTACATCGGGGTCAAGCGGCATGACCCGCAAGGGCGCCTGATTGGCGAGTCCCGGATCATCGGCCTGTTCACCTCGACCGCCTATACGCGTTCCGCCCGCTCCATCCCCTACCTGCGCCGCAAAATCGAGACTGTGATGCGGCGGGCTGGCTTCCCGCCAGAAGGCCATTCCGCCAAGGCGCTGGTAAACGTGCTGGAAACCTATCCGCGCGACGAGCTGTTTCAAATTGACGAGGAACTGCTCTATCAATTTGCGCTCGCAATCCTTTATTTGGACGAGCGCCCACGCGTGCGGGTTCTACCTCGCTACGACCGCTACGACCGGTTTGTCTCGGTTGTGGTCTACGTGCCGCGCGCTCGCTATGACAGTGCCGTTCAGAGGGAGATCGGAAGGCACTTGGTCGAAGTGTTTGAAGGCCACATGACGGCCGTGCAGCCCTATTATCTGGAAGGCCCGCTGGTCCGCGTTCATTTCATCATTGGTCGTCGTGAGGGCGTGACGCCGAAGGTCAAGTCCGAGGCGCTCGAAGCGGCCGTTGAGGCAATCGTTCGCACCTGGACGGATCGTTTCATCGATGAGTTGAACGAAGCCTACGACCATGCACGCGCCCATGAACTCGCCCAGCGTTATGCGGGCGCCTTCTCGGCGGCCTATCGGGAAGCCTATCCGCCGGACGTGGCGGTGCACGACGTGCGGGTGTTTGAAGGCGTGTCCGAGCGCCACCCGCTTGCGGTCGAGTTTCGTCGTCACCACGATGAAGGCGAAGGCGGCGACGCGCTCAAAGTCTGGAGCTACAACCGGCCGATTCCGCTCTCGGAACGGGTGCCCGTGCTCGAGAACATGGGGTTTCGGGTGGTCGATGAGCACACCTATCACATTGCGCTAACGGGAGCAGGCGCGCCGGAGTTCTGGCTGCACGACATGATGCTGCGTCATGACGGCAGCGCGGTCGTCGATCTCAAAGGCCTCAAGGCAAGGCTCGAAGCCGGCTTCCAGATGATCATGAGAGGCGTCGCCGAGAACGACGGTTACAATGCTCTCATCCTCGGTGCCGGCCTGGGCTGGCGCGATGTCGCCCTCGTGCGCGCAATCTCGCGCTACACGCGCCAGATCCGCATCCCGTTCTCCCAGGATTACATGTGGACGACGCTTGCCAAGCATTCGGCGATTGCGGAGCGCATTGTTGCGCTGTTTCACGCCAGGTTTGCGCTTAACCCCGACTTGACCGACGAGCAGCGTACCAGCGAGCAGCAGGCGATCGCGGCCGACATCGACGCTCGCCTGCAGCAGGTGCAAAGCCTCGATGAGGATCGAATCCTGCGGCGCTTCGTTAATGCAGTCTCCGCCGCGCTGCGTACCAATTTCTTTCAGCTCGGCGCGGATGGGATGCCGAAGGACATCATCGCCATCAAGTTCGAGAGTCACAGACTCGATGCGATGCCGCTGCCGCGCCCGCTGTACGAAATTTTCGTCTACTCACCGCGGGTGGAAGGCATTCACCTGCGCTTCGGCAAGGTTGCGCGTGGCGGCATTCGCTGGTCGGATCGGCCGCAGGATTTCCGCACCGAAATTCTTGGCCTCGGCAAAGCGCAGCAGGTCAAGAACGCGGTCATCGTGCCGGTCGGCGCCAAGGGCGGCTTCGTACCCAAGAGGCTGCTGAGGATTGGACCCACAGAGGACCGCAACGCGGTGCAGGCGGAGGGTATCGAGTTCCTACAAGATCCTGATCAACAGCTTGCTCGATTTGACCGATAACATTGGTCCGGACGGGGTCCTGCCACCGGCGCGGACGGTGCGCCATGACGGCGACGATCCGTACCTGGTGGTTGCGGCCGACAAAGGCACAGCCACCTTCTCCGACATCGCCAACGGCATCGCCCAGGAGCGTGGGTTCTGGCTCGACGACGCGTTCGCGTCAGGCGGATCAGCCGGCTACGACCACAAGAAGATCGGCATTACGGCGCGCGGCGCCTGGGAGGCGGTGAAGCGCCATTTCCGCGAACTCGACGTGGACATCGGCAAGACCCCGTTCACCGTCGCGGGCGTGGGCGATATGTCGGGTGATGTGTTTGGCAACGGCATGCTGCGTGAGCGCACGATCCGCTTGATTGCTGCTTTCGATCACCGTGACATCTTCATCGATCCCAATCCCGATCCAGAGCGAAGCTTCACCGAACGCAAGCGGCTGTTCGGACTGCCGCGGTCGAGTTGGCAAAGCTATGACAAGTCGCTGTTCTCGCCGGGCGGTGGGGTCTATTCGCGGGCCGCCAAAGAAATCCGTCTCTCACCCGAAGCTCAGCGGGCGCTCGACATCGCGCGCACCAGCCTCACGCCTTCCGAGCTGATCAGCGCTGTCCTGAAAATGCCGGTCGACCTGCTGTTCTTCGGCGGCATCGGTACCTATGTGCGCGCTTCCACCGAGACCGATGATGCAGTAGGCGACCGCGCCAACGATGCGGTGCGTGTCACGGGTGCCGACCTGCGCTGCAAGGTGGTGGGCGAGGGCGCCAACCTCGGCATGACGCAGCGCGGCCGCATCGAGGCGGCGCTCCATGGCGTGCGCCTCAACACCGATGCCATCGACAATTCGGCCGGCGTCAACACGTCCGACGTTGAGGTCAACCTCAAGATTGCACTCAGTGCTCCGATGCGCGACGGCCAGCTCGCGCGCGCGGACCGCAATCGCCTGCTCGACGAGTTGACCGACCAGGTGGCGCATATTGTGCTGCGGGCCAATTACCAGCAGACGCTGGCGATCTCGCTCGCTGTCCGACGCGGCATGGAAGATCTCGGCTTTGAGCAGCGCCTGATGCAGACGTTGGAAGCGCGCCACCTGCTCGACCGCGCGGTCGAGTTCCTGCCGGACGATGTCGAGCTCGCGGAGCGACGCCACCGCGCACAACCGCTAACGCGGCCGGAGCTCGCAGTCCTGCTCGCCTACGCCAAACTCGCGTTGAAGGCGGATCTGGTCAGCTCAAGCGTCCCCGATGATCCTTATCTCTCGCGGGAGCTCGAGCGCTATTTCCCGCGGGAGATCGCCGAGCGATTCCCCAATGCGGTCGCGCACCATCGGCTGCGGCGCGAGATCATCGCGACGCAACTCACCAATTCCATGATCAACCGCGGCGGACCTTCGTTGATCGCCCGCATCGCGGACGCCACCGGCGCCGCGCCCGACCGGATCGCGGCCGCGTTCGCTGCGGTACGCAACAGCTTTCGGCTGGCCGCACTCAACGGCGAGATCGACGCGCTCGACAACAAGATCGACGGCGAAGCCCAGCTGGCACTCTATGCCGAGTTGCAGAATTTGCTGCTCGACCGGATGGTCTGGTTCCTCCGCCACGTCGATCTTGGCCAGGGACTACAGGCGGTCATCACCCGTTATCATGCTGACATCGAGGTGGTGGCACAGACGCTCGATCGCGTTTTGCCTGAAGAACTCGCTGCCGCCCGCCGTGCGCGCATCGAGGCGATGAAGAAGGCTGGGGTTCCGACAGAGCTCGCCCATCGCATCGCTGATTTGCGCGCGCTCGCCGCCGCGACCGACATTGCGTTGGTCGCCTCCCGTGTCGGCCAGCCTGTCGTGGATGTGGCGGCGACCTATTTCGCTGCCGGTGTGTTCTTCCGGCTTGACAGCGTCGTTGCGGCCGCGCGCGAGATCAGGGTAGGGGACTATTTCGATCGGCTTGCGCTTGATCGCGCGCTCGACCAGATAGGCGATGCGTTGCGCCGGCTCACGGCCGAGGTGAGCAAAGCCGGCGCCCCAGGCGCCGACGCGGTCGAACGCTGGGCTACGGCCCACGCGTACGATGTCGCGCGGACGCGCGTTGCCATGCATGAAATCATAGCATCCGGGCTTACCCTCTCGAAGCTCGCGGTGGCGGCGAGCATGCTGGCCGATCTGGTGCGTGATTCCCTCTCCGTCAGGGAGAGGATGACCGCCAGTCTAATGCCGGAAGTGGCGCACGCCGGTGAACACCATCGCAACGCCGTGATCGTCGGCGGCTTTGATGACTTCGTCATCGCGTACCGAGCCGCCGGGCTGGATCACCGCGGTGGCACCGGCTTCGATCGCCACCAACAAGCCATCGGCGAACGGGAAGAACGCGTCCGACGCCACCACCGCGCCGCGCGTGAGGGGCTCGCTCAAGCCTGCGGCTTCGGCGGCGTCTTGCGCCTTGCGGGCCGCAATACGCGCTGAATCCACGCGGCTCATCTGGCCCGCGCCGATACCCACCGTGGCGCGATCCTTTGCGTACACGATGGTGTTCGACTTCACGTGTTTTGCGACGCGGAACGCAAAGCGCAGGTCCTCGAGCTCGCGGCTGCTGGGCGCACGGCGGGTCACCACGCGCAACTGCATCTCATCGACGCTGGCGCTGTCGCGCGATTGCACCAGGAGGCCGCCGGCAACCGTCTTGGCGACGAGCCCCGGGGCGCGCGCGTTCGGAAGCCCGCCGGCGATCAGCAGCCGCAGATTCTTCTTAGCGCCGACGATTGCGATCGCCTCCTCGCTTGCGGCCGGCGCGATGATGACTTCGGTGAAGATTTCGGTGATGGCGCGTGTCGCCGCCGCGTCGAGCGTCTGGTTGAGCGCCACGATGCCGCCGAACGCCGAAACCGGATCGCAGGCGAGTGCTTTGCGATAGGCGTCGATCAGCGTTTCGCCTTCGGCGACCCCGCAGGGGTTCGCATGCTTGATGATCGCGCAGGCGGGGGCGCGCGCCGGGTCGAATTCGGCGACGCACTCGTAGGCCGCATCGGTATCGTTGATGTTGTTGTAGGAGAGCTGCTTTCCCTGCACCTGACGTGCGCTCGCGACTCCGAAGCGCCGCTCGGACGTGCGATAGAATGCGGCCGCCTGATGCGGATTTTCGCCGTAACGAAGCGCTTCGATCAGCCGGCCGCCAAACGCGCGGAACGTCGGCGCTTCGTCATGGAGTTCGGCCGCGAACCAATTGGAAATCGCCGAATCATAGGCGGCCGTGCGCGCGTAGGCCTTGGCGGCCAGGCTTTTCCGCAGCGCCAGTGTGGTGCCGTCATGCTCTCTGAGCTCCCTGAGCACGAGCTCGTAGTCCTCGGGCTCGACCACCACCGTCACGCTGGTGTGGTTCTTGGCAGCGGCGCGGATCATGGCCGGACCGCCGATGTCGATGTTCTCCACACACTCGGCAAATGCGGCGCCCTTCGCCACTGTTGCTTCAAACGGGTAGAGGTTCACGACCAGGAGATCGATTGGCGCGATGCCATGGGCCGCCATCGCGTTTTCATGGGCTGAATCGCCGCGCACGGCCAGCAAGGCGCCGTGCACCTTGGGATGAAGGGTCTTGACGCGGCCATCCATCATTTCCGGGAAGCCGGTCACGTCAGACACGTCGCGTACTGTGAGCCCGGCGTCGGCCAGCGCCCGGCTGGTGCCGCCGGTCGAGATCAACTCGATACCTTGCGCGGCGAGTGCGCGCGCGAATTCGATGAGGCCCGCTTTGTCGGAGACTGAAAGGAGCGCGCGGGTGATGCGGTGGGGCTGCTCGGCCATGGCGCGCGCTTGCTACCACAGAAGCGGAAGCGCGTCGTCATGGGCTGTGGGGAAATTCGATCAACCAAGGTCGAGCGGCAGTTCCGGCTCCTCGCCGCGGCTTCGCCGGGTGCCCGTCGGTGCTGGCGTATGGCTCAAGGTCCAGCGCACATTCGGCACCTCGCGGGCGTGGCCGCGCACGACGATCTGGAACGTACGCCGCGGGCCGCCCTGCCCGCCCAGGAATACGCCGTCCTCGATCTCAGCTAAGTCGTCGTAGGCGTGGAAATTCCACACGTCCTTGTTGGGCAGGATCAGCATCACCCCGTGGCCTTCGGCGATTCGGCTCGTACGGATCGCCGGATGAAGATGAAAACGCACAGCGAATTCGTCCGCAGCTTTCTCCGGGATCTCCTCGCCTTTGGCGGGCAGGAACAGATCCTCGCCGTCGAGCCGGTTACCGTCTGGCGCGAGAATAACCGAGCGCTGATGCACCACCGAGAACCTGCCCGCGTAGCCGTCATGGGTCGAGCGCACGATCTCGCCTTCCTCGATGGTCTCGCGCTCGACCGGCACCTGCGTAGGGCCGGAGACGATCGGGTTGACCTGGGGCCGGCGGCTGCCGCCAGTCGCCGCAAACCGGCACGACGACGTGTCGTTGAACGTGACGGTCGAATGCGCCGCAGTGGTGCGCGCGTGTTCGCGCCAGTCGTCCTTGCCGCTGCCCGGCATCCCGCAATTGACGATGATGCGCTGGCCCTTGTGCGAGAGTTCGAACGCGAGACATCCGGCATGCGCCTGTGTGCTCATCTCGAATGGCGGTGGGCGGCCGGTGTCCATCAGCATCACGGTGTTGCCGGCCTCGATGCGCTGATAGCCGGAATGCACCGCGTTCAGGACCGGTGCGCCGCGCGCGTCATCGCATGCAATCAGCGTCGCCAGCAGATCGGGCTGGGTCGGTCCCATGCCGTTGAATAGCCCGAATGTGCCGTCGTTGTGCCGGAAGAACCGAAGCATTGGCATCATGCGGTCGATGGCATTGAGCAGCGCTGCCGGTGGCGCCACGTTGCGCGCCGAGTAGGCTTGGCTGAGCGGCAGCAGGTCGAGCAGTAGATCGATCAGCGCACCCGGATTGCGGCTGGCATGGCCACCGTCCGGCAGAATCTGCCGCTCGAGCTCGGTCGTGAGCTGGCGCGTCGCCTTGTTGAGGTAGCGCATCTGGCCCGAGATGCAGAGAGCCGCATAGGCGAGTGCGATACGGGCCTGCAATCGGGGTACGCCGTCGCGAGTGTCGCTGGCGGTGCTGCGCAGATAGCGAACCTGGCGGGTGAGGCTCTTGAGGAAGCGGCGATAGAAGCGGACGTTGGAATTGTCGAGAATCAGCGTCGCCTGGCTGAGCCAGGAGATCAGCCGGCGGGTGACGACTTCCGGATGCCAGGCTGGAGCGCCGAGGGAGCCTTGCAGGCCGATCCATTCGTCGACGAGTGCGCGCGCGTTGGCGCGAGTGATTGCCGACTCGGCGGCGCGCAGGTGCCGCAGCCAGCCAAAACCGTGCAGCGCCTCCGCCCATTCGTCCGAAGGCGACAGCATCTCGAACGGCGAACGGCCGTCGCAGATCACGACCTTGCCCGCGAACGCGAACCGGCTGGCGTAGATTTCGGCCGCTCTGGTCGGATCGGCGGTGCGCACATCCTGAGGCGCAATGACAAGACGATCGCCACGGCCTGGCAGCGAAGGCAGCCGTACGAAACGGACCGGCCAGCTGATGACGCGGCTGGCAACGCGACGCGCCGCCAACAGCATCAGCTTGCTGCGGTCCGCGAGCGCCCCCGGGGACATGGACAACGGCCTCTGTTCGAGCAGGTTCACCACTGTAGCGGGCTGATTTTAGAACCGGGAAGGTAGTAAGACATTAACCTTAACGCAGATTTTGCGTTGGGCGGATGGCTTGGCGGGCGTTCGGGATTCCCGGCCGGCACCGCGGCGGGTGTCCCGATTCCGAAGTTCAAAGTTCACCACACGCTGCAGCACGCTCGATACGACCTTCGGAATCCAAAGGACACTAGCAAATTTATGATTTTGGTGCGCTTTTGGATTTGGAGCTCCCGGTCGAGCTTACCGTCAAGGCGGCCGGAACTTCAAATCCATGGCACCAGGCGGCAACCGACTGGGAGGCGGGTCACAGGCGATCGAGCCGGACCGCGTAGAAGCCGTCGAGCCCGGACAGGCGCGGGTCCGCCGCCGGGAAATGGCACGGCAACGTGCGCAGCTCGCCCGCGGGGGTGAGCAGCTCGCCGTGGTCTGCAAGCTCGGCCGGATCAATTGGATGCCGACGCACGGCCGGCTCGCGCGCCACGAAGTCCGCGATCAGTGCCTCGCCTTCCTCGGGTTCGAGTGAGCAGGTGCAAAACACAATGGTTCCGCCCGGCCGAGTCAGGGCCACCGCGCGGTCGAGCAGGCGTGCCTGCAGGCTGATAAGGCCGGCAAGATCCGCCTCCTGCTTGAGCCAAGCGATGTCCGGATGACGGCGGATGGTGCCGGTCGAAGAGCATGGCGCGTCGATCAGGACGCCGTCGAAAGGGCCGCCCTCCCAGACGGCGGCATCGGCCGTCACGACGTCAGCGGTCAGGGACAATCGGGCGAGGTTCTCGTGCACGCGTTCGAGCCGCGCCGGCGATCGATCGATGGCAGTCACCTGGGCGCCGAAGCTGGCGAGCTGGGCGGCCTTGCCACCCGGCGCCGCGCAGAGGTCGGCAATGGCGCGGCCGTGCACGTCGCCGAAGAGCCGTGCCGGCAGGGCTGCTGCCGCGTCCTGCACCCACCAGGCTCCCTCATCGTAACCTGAAAGCTGCGGCACCGGCCCGTGTGCGATCAGGCGCACGGAACCGGTTGGCAGCACACTGCCGCCGAGGCGCGTGGCCCAGGCCTGCGGATCGGCCTTGACGGTGAGATCAAGCGCTGGCTCGATGCCGTTGGCGAGCGCGATGGCGCGTGCCGTCTCGTTCCCATAATGGTGCGACCAGCGCGCCATCAGCCATGGCGGCGTGTCGAGCGCAACGCCATCGGTTTTGGCGAGCATCTCCGCGCCGTTACGCGCAATCCGACGCAGCACCGCATTGACGAGCTTGCCGTAGTGGGCGGCTTTGCGATCGGCCTGCGCAAGGTGCACCGAAAGATCAACCGCAGCGTGATCCGGCACATCGAGAAACAGGATCTGTGTCGCGCCGATCAGGAGTGCGGTTTCAACCCGCGGCGCCGCGGCCGGTAGGCCGCGGTCGAGATATTGGCCGAGCAGGTGGCGGAGCGAACCGAGGCGGCGGAGCGTCGTCGCCACGATATGGCGCGCGAGCGCGCGGTCGCGCTCGGCAAGCGCGCCGAGGCCGGCTGGGGCCTGGCGGCCGTCGAGCAATTCGTCGAGCGCGCGCCGGCGGCGCAGCACGCCCTCCAGAATTTCAGCGGCGATACGCCGCGCCGGCAGGCCCGGTGGCTCAGTTTGTGGGGCAGGGTCCGTCATCGAGAGCATGTTCTACGCCGGTTCGGCGCAGCGCTTGAATGGCTCAACCCCATGGGCCACGCCGGACATGGCCCCACGGGCCGGATGGACGCGCCTGGTCGTTGTCCAGCGCTCGCCCGCTCTGCCCCATGCGGGCCGCGATCTCCTGTAGCGCCGCAATGCGGTTCCCGGTCGCCGGATGGGTCGCGAACAAGTTGTCCATGCGGGCGCCTGACAGTGGGTTGATGATGAAGAGGTGCGCGGTCGCCGGATGCTGCTCGGCGTCCGGGTTTTCGATCTGGTGCGCCGCATTGTCGATGCGCGCCAACGCCGAGGCGAGCGCCAGCGGCCGGCCGCTGATCTGCGCGCCCAGCTCGTCGGCGCCGTATTCGCGGGTGCGGCTGATCGCCATCTGCACCAACATGGCGGCGATCGGCGCCAAGATCACCATGGCGAGCGTGCCGATCAGTCCCATGCTGTTGTTGCTGTCGCGATTGCCGCCGAAGAAAAGGCCGAACTGCGCCAGCATGGAGATCGCGCCCGCGATCGTCGCCGTGATGGTCATGGTCAGCGTATCGCGGTTCCTGATATGGGCGAGCTCATGCGCCAACACACCGGCGATCTCCTCCTGAGACAGCATCTGGAGGAGGCCAGTCGTGACCGCGACCGCGGCGTGCTGAGGATCGCGCCCGGTCGCAAATGCATTCGGCTGCGGGTTGTCCATTAGAAAGACCCGCGGCATCGGCAGACCGGCGCGGGATGCAAGTTCGCCGACGATGCGATAAAGCTCCGGGGCGCTGCGCACATCAACTTCGTGCGCGCCGTGCATCGACAGCACGAGACGGTCGGCATTCCAATAGGCGAAGAAATTCGTGCCAGCCGCAACCACGAGCGCCAACAAGGCGCCGCTCTGGCCGCCGATGAGGTATCCGACGGCCATGAACAGGGCCGTGAGGCCCGCCAGCAGAACGGCCGTGCGAAGGTAATTCATCTTTCTCTCTCTGGAGCCATCGGGATGCCCCAGAAGACATGGGAAAGCTGAATTTCAGCGTCAAGCGGGCTTCTTTGGGTGCGACACTGGGGCGTGAGAAAAAATTGGGGGCGGACTCCCGAGGGAATCCGCCCCAGCTGACTTCAGTAGATCAACGCGTCACCACCACCGTGGTGCCGATCCCGACGCGACCAAACAGATCCATGATATCCGCATTGTACATCCGGATGCAGCCGTGCGACACGAAGCCGCCGATCGAGCCCGGATTGTTGGTGCCATGGATGGCATATTCGCCGCCATAGAGCGTCATCGCCGCAGCCCCCATCGGATTCGACGAGGAACCGCCGGCAATAACGTTCGGCAGCGAAGGCTTTTCACGTTTGATCATCGCCGGCGGACTCCACGCCGGCCGCACGTACTTGCCACTGATCATAGTGGTGCCCTGCCATTGCATGCCGGCAGTGCCCACGCCGACCGGATAGCGCAGTGCGCGCCCGTCACCCATGACATAGTAGAGCCTGCGCTCGTTCGTCCGGATAACGATCGTGCCTGCACCGTAGCTAGCATTGAACGCAACAACTTCACGTGCCGACGCGGGTGCTGTACCCAATACGCCGGCAATTGGCGCCACGGCAGCGAGTGCCGTGAGCCAAAGGACAGTCTTTCGCATGATCTTCCTCACCCGAAAGCTTGATACCGATTCCAAGCAATTGGGGACGATAAGGAAAACAGCGGGAAAATTGGTTGCAGAAATACCGCACCCGCTGGGAATCGTGCGGTGGTAAGGATCGGGTCAAAAGTTCGCCCAGTTGTAGATCGAGAATTTGCCGTTTTGCCGCGCGTCGGAGCGATTGGTGTGCGTCATACCCACCGGATTTCGCGGGACGCTCGAAATTGACCCTCGGTCGATTGCCCGAAGGCAGGCTCGCTCCGCGCAAGCCGGAAGAGCGCCGAAGCGCCGTGCGCCTGATCAGCGCCTGATCAACCAAGAACCCGGCAGAATAGCCTGCCTGCCATACATGCCCATGCATGCCCTTGTGCGCACGCATACCAGGGCATCCATGCGCTTCATGAGCCGGTTACACGTCGCGCGAAGTTCGATCGAAGGGGCCCGCGCCTGCCATGCAGCCCATGGATGCCCTCGCGCGCGCACACCCCCGGTCATCCATGATTAAACATAGCGGGCCTTAAACGCCTCCCGCTATACGGCAGCGCTTTTCTTATTCTGGCGGTTGAGGACGAGGTCATCCACCACGCCCGGTTCGGCAAGCGTCGACGTGTCGCCGAGGTTGCCGTGCTCGTCCTCGGCGATCTTGCGCAGGATGCGGCGCATGATCTTGCCGGAGCGGGTCTTGGGCAAACCGGGCGCGAACTGGATCAGGTCCGGCGACGCGATCGGTCCGATCTCCTTGCGCACCCACGCGACGAGTTCCTTGCGCAATTCTTCGCTCGGCTGTTCGCCCGCCATCAGGGTTACGTACGCATAGATGCCCTGGCCCTTGATGTCGTGCGGATAGCCGACCACGGCGGCCTCCGAACATTTCGGATGGGCGACCAGCGCACTCTCGATCTCGGCGGTGCCGAGCCGGTGGCCGGCCACATTGATCACGTCGTCGACCCGGCCGGTGATCCAGTAATAGCCGTCCTCGTCGCGCCGGCAGCCGTCACCGGTGAAATACTTGCCCGGATAGGTCTTGAAATAGGTGTCGACGAAACGCTGGTGATCGCCATAGACCGTACGCATCTGGCCCGGCCAGGAATTGGCGATGCACAGGTTGCCGGTCGTGGCCCCGCTCAGCACTTTGCTGTCGGCGTCGACGATTTCCGGGATCACTCCGAAGAACGGTCGCGTCGCCGAGCCCGGCTTGAGCCGCGTCGCGCCGGGTAGTGGTGTGATCAGAATCCCGCCGGTCTCGGTCTGCCACCAGGTGTCGACGATCGGGCAGCGGCCGTCGCCGACGACGCGATGATACCACTCCCAGGCTTCCGGATTGATCGGCTCGCCGACTGTTCCGAGCAGTCGCAGCGACGCGCGCGACGTCTTCTTCACCGGCGCATCGCCCGCCTGCATCAGGGCACGGATTGCGGTCGGCGCGGTGTAGATGGTGTTGACCTTGTGCTTGTCGACCACCTCCCAGAACCGTGACATGGTCGGGTAGTTCGGCACGCCTTCAAACATCAGTGTGACAGCGCCGTTCGCGAGCGGGCCGTAGACGATATAACTGTGGCCTGTCACCCAGCCGACGTCGGCAGTGCACCAGTAGATGTCGCCGTCGTGATAGTCGAACACATACTGATGGGTCATCGCCGTATAGACGAGGTAGCCGCCGGTCGTGTGCAGTACGCCTTTCGGCTTTCCGGTCGATCCCGACGTGTAGAGGATGAACAACGGGTCTTCCGCGTTCATAGGCTCGGCCGGACACTCGGCCGACACGGCCTTGACGGCTTCGTCGTAATAAATGTCGCGGCCCGCCTTCATGGGAACGGCGGCGCCGGTGTGCCGCACCACGATCATGGTCACAACGCCGCCGGCCTTGTCGGCCGCCGCATCGGCGTTGGCCTTGAGCGGAACCTTGCGTCCGCCGCGCACACCCTCGTCGGCGGTGATCAGCACCGTGGACTTGGCGTCCTCGAGCCGACCGGCAAGCGATTCCGGCGAAAAGCCGCCGAACACGACCGAATGAATAGCCCCGATACGGGCGCAGGCCAGCATCGCAGCTGCGGTCTGCGGGATCATCGGCAGGTAGATCGTGACGCGGTCGCCTTTCTTGACGCCGTGCGCTTTCAACACATTAGCGAAACGGCAGACCTCGGCGTGCAGCTGCCGGTAAGTAAGCTTGCTGTCCTTGTTGGGATCATCGCTTTCCCAGATGATCGCAGTTTGATCCCCGCGCGTCGCGAGGTGACGATCGAGACAGTTGTAGGCGACGTTGGTGGTGCCGTCTTCGAACCATTTGATCGACACATTGTGCGGGTCGAATGATGTGTTCTTGATCTTGGTGTAGGGCTTGAACCAGTGGATGCGTTTGCCCTGCTCGCCCCAGAACGCGTTCGGGTCCTTGATCGACTGCGCATACATGGCCTGATATTTGGCATCGTCGATGAATGCGCGCCGCGTCCAGTTCGCCGGGACGTCGTAGACCTTTTCAGACATCGCTTCCTCCACACGATGGCGACACCGCAGATTTCGCCACAGCTCTCGTTGGTCGCGCCTATTATGCGACGGTCCAACGATGGGCCACAAGGCGCCCGACTTGACACTTTGGTCGTTGGACTTTCGTCATACGGGAAACTACGGAGGGCCGTCGTCAATTCTGGGGTAGTATCGCGATTGGCCAAGGGAGGTCGCCATGCGGCGCGCGTTCACCATCGTACCTGTACTGATCGGCATGTTGTTTCTTGCAGCGCCGGCGGCGCCGCAAACAGCGGCGGGGCCCGAGGATGCCCTGCAGGCGGCGCGTGAGCTGGTGGTGACCATGAATATGACAGCGCAGTTTCGCACCTTGTTTCCGGCGATCCTGCAAGCCTTGAAACCGGCGATCGTGCAGAACCGCCCCGAGGTGGCGCGCGACTTCGACGCCGTCGTTCCGATCGCAATAGAACTATCGCTCGCCCGTATCAACGAACTTAACGAGATCTGGGCGACGATCTATGCGCGCAACTTCACGGTCCCCGAGCTACGCGACATCGCCGCCTTCTACCGCACCGAAACCGGGCAAAAATTGCTGGCGAAATTGCCCGCGATTTCACAGGAGGGCTTAGTTGCTGGTCAGAAGTTCGGCCAGACATTGGCCGTCGAGCTGCAGCAGCGCATCATCGAAGAGCTGCGCAAGAAGGGGTATAATATCTGAGGGTCAGGAATTGATCACCAGTGATCGCTCATCTACCGACCAATGATTCCTGCTCCCCCAATAATGCCGCCCATCACCACAAGCACCACCAGCCAGTGGCCGGCATCGATCGCGGTCAGCGTGTATTTGCGGCCGGCGTAAGCGTTGTTGACCATCATGGTGGTGAGCACGAAACCGAACCACAGGAACGCGCCCGATATGACGCCGTTGCGCAGCGTCACCTGTCCGGGCCCGAGGTGACCGAGCACGCCTGCCAGTACCCAAGCCATGATCAGATCGCCGACGAAGGCGAGCACGAAGGGGAGCACCTGCTGCGGGCTGCCTCGCAGGACCGCCCGCCTGGCTTTGAACTCGTCCATCGTCAGGCCAAGCGCCGTGACCCAATGCTTTGCCAGGACGCCGTACCACGCCGCCCCGGTGAGCCAGCCGGCTACCGCCGCAATCACGATGGCGAGATAGTTCATTCCGGCGAATGTCATAGGACGCTCCGATATGGTCGCGCGGATGAAGCGAAGCGAAATCCGGGGCAGCCCACCCGCGTTATGCTGCGCTCTATGCGGGCTACAAGGCGCGCAGCGATCTACCCCTTCATTCCGGCCATCTTGCCGACGATCTTCCACTCCTCCGCGGTCACCGGCTGGACCGAGAGCCTCGCATACTTCACCAGCGCCATGTCCTTGAGCTTCGGTTCCGCTTTGATCGCTGCAAGCGTTACCGGCTTCGGCACCGGCTCGACGGCCTTCACGTCGACCATCAGAAAAACGCCCTTCGGGTCGGTCGGATCCTTGTAGGCCTCGCGGATCACCTCGACGATCCCGACGATCTGCTTCTCTTCGCCGGTGTGATAGAAAAATGCGCGATCGCCCTTCTTCATCGCTTTCAGGTTTCCGCGCGCGGTGAAATTGCGCACCCCGCTCCAAGCCTCGCCCTTGGCACCGCGCTTGACTTGATCGTCCCAGGAATATTCCTCGGGCTCGGTCTTCAACAACCAGTACGCCATCTCAACTCTCCCTCATCACGGCCTGATGTCGATCATGGTGCCGACATCGACCATCGCCCAGATCTCCTCAATTTGCGCATCGGTGACTGCGATGCATCCGTCGGTCCAGTCTCGCGATAGATGCAAGCCGCCGACCCAGCCGAGGCCGTTCGGCAATCCGTGGATCATGATGTCACCGCCTGGCGGCGCGCCCTTGCGCGCGGCGCGTTCGCGATCATCGGCGTTCGGATAGGAGATCCGCAAGGCGAGATGAAAGCGACTGCGCGGATTCTTGAAGTCGATCGTATAGGCGCCTTCCGGCGTGCGGCCGTCGCCTTCCTGCTGCTTGTGACCCACCGGGTTGGCGCCCAAGGCCACATCGTAGGTTCTTCCCGCCGCACGGTCGCGCACCAGGGTCAGGCGGCGCGTCGCCTTCTCCAGGATGATCGAGGTGGCGCGCTCGGGCGCCGGAACCATCGGCGGTACCCGGCGGCCAAGCTGCAGAAAGTCCCAGCCGGCCAGCGCCAGCACGCAAAATGCCGCGGCGGCGCCGATCGCCAGGATGGCGCGCGCCGGCCGCATCATCCCTCCGCCCGGAACGGTCGCATCAGCAGCGCCTCAATTGCTCCATCGACCGTGAGCTTGCCGGCGAGCACGGCCGCGACCGCGGCCGAGATCGGCATTTCGACCCCCTTCTGCTGCGCGAGTGCGACCAGCGCCGAGGCGGTGAAGGCGCCCTCGGCGAGCTTGCCGGCGCTGGCGGCCTGCGGCGGCACCCCCTTGCCGAGCGCCACTCCAAGCGAATAGTTGCGCGACTGCGTGCCGGAGCAGGTCAGGATCAGATCACCCAGGCCGGAGAGGCCCATCAGCGTCGCGGTGCGCGCGCCGAACGCTGCGCCGAAGCGCGCTAGCTCGGCAAAACCGCGTGTGGTTGTCGCCGCCGCCGCACTGGATCCGAGCTGCTTACCAGCCACAATGCCGGCCGCGATGGCGAGCACGTTTTTGGCGGCGCCGCCGATCTCGACCCCGCGCACGTCGGTCGAATGATAGACCCGGAACGTGGGCGCACCGATCGCCTGCGCCAGCGTCTGTGCCAGCCCCGCATCCGTCGCCGCCAACGTCACCGCGGTCGGGAGCCCGCGCGCCACGTCGAGCGCAAAGCTCGGGCCCGAAAGAATCGCGGGGGTCGCCTGCGGCAACGTCTCCACGATGATCTCGGTCATGAAGCGCAAGGTCGCCTGCTCGATTCCCTTGGCGCAGGCAACGACCGGTATTGTCGGCGTGATCTGCAATGTCGCGATCGCGGCACGCAACGACTGCGCCGGCACTGCGAGCAGCACTGCCCTCGTTTGGCCGCCGAACGCGGCGCTGACCTGCACGCGCGGGTCGATTGCAATTCCCGGCAGCCGCGGGCTTTCGCGCGCTGACGCGATTGCGTCGGCGGCTTTGCGATCGCGCGCCACCAGGGTCACCGTGCAGCCGGCGCGCGCCGCCACGTTGGCGAGCGCCACGCCCCAGGCGCCGGCACCAACCACGGCGATGCGGTCGAAGGTCATGGTTAAAGTGCCCCGATTCCGAAGTTCGTCACCAACCAGCCGCCCTACGCGTCTGCCGGCTGGTCCTTGACCATGGGCTTGCCGACCGCGTCGAGCGGCCAGCGCGCGCGCGGGCTGATGTCGAGCGGATCGGTGAGGCCGCAGGCGAGGCGCTCAGCGCCGGCCCATGCGATCATGGCGCCGTTGTCCGTACAGAGCTCCGGCGGCGGCACCACCAGTACGGTGCGCGCGTCCATGGCGACGCGATGCAACACCGCCCGGATCGCCCGGTTGGATGCGACTCCGCCAGCAGCGACGAGCGCCGTCGGCGCGCCGAATGCTGCGCGGAAGAGATCGAGCCCGGCCGCCAGCCGGTCGGCCACCACGTCGATCACCGCCTGCTGGAACGACGCACATAGGTCGGCCACGTCCTGCGCGCTCAGCGGCGCGATCCGCTGCGCCTCCAGGCGCACCGCAGTCTTGAGCCCCGAGAAGGAGAAGTCCGCTTCGGGGCGGCCGAGCATCGGACGCGGCAGGGCGAAGCGAGCGCCATCGCCGCGCTCGGCTTCGCCCTCGACCAGTGGACCGCCCGGATAGCCGAGGCCGAGGAGCTTTGCAGTCTTGTCGAAGGCTTCGCCGATCGCGTCGTCGAGCGTCGTGCCGAGCCGCACGTAGTCACCCACGCCGCGCACGGCGACGATCTGGGTGTGTCCGCCGGACGCCAGGAACAGGCAATAGGGAAACGGCACCGACGCGATCAGGCGCGGGCTCAATCCGTGCGCCTCCAGGTGGTTGACGGCGATCAGTGGAATGCGGTTCACCAGTGCGATTGCTTTGGCGGTCGTCAGCCCCACGATCACGCCGCCGATCAAACCGGGCCCAGCCGCGGCTGCGACCGCGTCGATCGTCTCGATCGTGTGTCCGGCCTCGGCGAGTGCCGCGGCGATAATTTGGTCAAGCACCTCCACGTGGGCGCGCGCCGCGATCTCCGGCACCACGCCACCGAAGGCGGCGTGGTCCTTGGCTTGCGACAGCACGATGTTTGATAGAATCGCGCCGCTGCCATCCGATCGGCGTTCGACCACTGCCGCACCGGTCTCGTCGCAGGTCGTCTCGATGCCGAGCACAACCATGTTTCGGTCTATCCTCCGGGAAGTCTTTGCGAAGCCCATATAAGAATATAGGAATTCGTCCGGCCATGGTGATTTTGCATGGCCGAGGGCATGTCCGGCAACAGGCCCGCTTCGGAGTGGTCCGGGGTGGAACCTGGCTTTGCGAAAAGGACGTGCTCAAGCAAAAAGACAACCGCATGCCCTCGGTGTTCATACGCATCGGCTCCCGCGGCAGTCCGCTCGCCCTGGTGCAGGCGCGCGCCGTGCGCGACCGCCTCGCCGCCGTCCATGCGGTCGCGCCCGCGGCGATCGAGATCCGTGTCATCCGCACATCCGGCGACGTGATCCAGGATCGCCCGCTCGCTGAGGTCGGCGGCAAGGGTCTGTTCACCAAAGAGATCGAGCTTGCGCTGCTGACCCGCGAGGTTGACCTCGCGGTGCACTCCGCCAAGGACATGCAGACCGCGCTGCCGGCCGGGCTCTGCATTGCCGCCTGCTTGTCGCGCGAAGATGCGCGCGACGTTTTTGTGAGCCGCATGGCGACGTTGCTTTCCGACCTGCGCCCAGGGGCGCGCGTCGGTACTGGCTCGCTGCGCCGTGCCGCCTTGCTGCGCCGTTTACGAAGCGATCTCGTGGTAGTGCCGCTGCGCGGCAATGTGGAGACGCGGCTGCGCAAGCTCGACGAAGGCGTGGCCGACGCCACCATCCTGGCGCTCGCCGGCCTGCGGCGGCTGGGGTTGGAACAGAACGCAACCGCTGTCCTTGCGGTCGATGAGTTCCTTCCGGCGGTTGGCCAGGGCGTGATTGCGATCGAGACCCGGACCGATGACGAAAAGACCCGTGCGCTGTTGGCGGCGATCGGCGACGCCGATACGGCAACGGCGCTTACGGCCGAGCGGGCGTTTCTCGCTGTGCTCGACGGCTCCTGCAAGACGCCGATCGCGGGCCATGCGCAGCTTGAAGCCGGTGAGATCCGGTTTTCCGGGCTGATTGTGAAGCCCGACGGCAGCGCGGCGTTTGCAGCCTCCCGCGTCGGGCCGATCACTGATGCCGATGCCCTTGGTGCCGACGCGGGCCGCGAGCTGCTGGCCAAGGCCGGTGCCGACTTCTTTGCCCTGCCGTGAAGCTCCTTGTCACCCGTCCGGTCGCCGACGGCGCGCGCATAGCGGCTACGCTGCGCGCGCGCGGGCATGCGGTTGCGCTGGCGCCACTGCTGCGGATCGACGTGGTGGCGGCGGAATTCGGGCTGGGGCCCTGGGATGGCGTCGTGATGACCAGCGCACATGCGGCGTACGCGCTTGCCGCTCACGGCCGCCGTGCCGAGCTTGTCCGGTTGCCGGCGTTCGTGGTCGGGCGCCGCACGGCGGCGGCGGCGCGCGAGATCGGATTCACCCAGGTCAGCTCCGCCGATGGCGACGCCGACGACCTGGTGCGGATGTTGGCGCGATCGCCAGGCTCCCGTCTTCTTTATGTCGCTGGCGAGGATCAGGCGTCTGATCTCGCGGCGGTGCTGGGCAAGGCCGGCACTTCGGTTGAGACTGTCGTGACCTATCGCGCCGTGGCCGAGGCCGTCCTGCCGGGCGAGATTGCGGCGGCGCTCGCGGCCGGGGCGATCGACGGTGTACTGCATTTCTCCGCCCGCAGCGCTGCCACTTTCGTGGCCGCTCTCGACGCAGCGGGCTTGCGCTCGGCGCTGGCGTTGCCGCAGTTCTGCCTGTCGGCGCAGGTGAGCAAGCCGCTGGTTGCCGCTGGTGCTGGCGACCTCCGTATCGCCGCGCATCCCGACGAAACCGCGCTGCTGGAATTGGTGGGTACCGGCTAGGGAGACGCGAGACCAACGCCGCAGCCGATTACCCTCCCAACTGGGGAGGGTAAAGATTGCCGCCGCCGCGGGTCCGCGTTATGCCGTTACGCCAGCACGGGGAGAGGCAAGCCGATGGCGAGCGAGAAACCAAGGCCGCCGCGCGCGGGGCGTGAGCCCCCGACCATCGACGCTTCAGCGACCGAGGTGAAGGTCGAGCCGGCGACGGGCGCTGAGCGGCAGCCAAATCAGGAGGGGTCGGCGATCGCGGCGACCGGTCCCGACGCCTCAGTGCTCCAGGCGGAGGCCGCGAAGCCGCCCGAGGCGGCAACAAACCCGAGAAAGCCGATGCCGCCGTCGAGCCTCCAAAGGCCGATGCGCCCCCGCCGTCGCCGCGGCGGCGCGAGTCCCCACCGCGCCGGCGCTCGCTGTTCTGGCCGATGCTGGGCTCGGCAATCTTTGGTGCGGTGTTGGCGCTCGCGGCACTTGGCTTCATCTGGCGCTTCAACGTGCTCGAGCCCTACAACATCGACGTTGGCGGCAAGCTGCTGACCGCCCGGCTTGCACGGGTCGAAGCACAGGTGCGCGACCGCGCGTCCACCGTCGCGCCGCGCGTCGTTGCCGTGGCGCCCGCTGTGCCCGCAGTGTCCGCGACGCCCCCGGACACCAAGGCGCTCGACGAGCTCACCGCCCGGCTCGCCAAGCTCGAAACCGCGGTCGCAACCCCGCGGCCGCCCGTCATCGATCCGGCGCTCGCCAATCGACTCAGCTGCGCTCGAGACGGCCGTCAAGCCGCTGGGCGAAGCTGTCGCGGCAAATGGCAAGCGCGACGAAGAACTCGCCGCCGGCTTGCGCGACCTGCGCGCGCGCATCGATGCGACCGCCAAGACCCTCGATGAACTCGCCCAGCGCCAGGGCGCGGCAGCGAGCAAAGCGGACCTCGACAAGTTCGACGCGCGCATGGTTACGCTTGAAGCCGCCACCAAGTCGCTGACCGAAAGCGTCACCGCTGCGGGCGCGGCCGACAAGTCGGCGGACAAGACCCTGCGCACCGCCATGCTGGCCTCGGCCCTGTCGTCCGCGGTCGAGCGCGGTGCGCCCTATGCGACCGAACTCGCTGCGCTCAAGCCTCAGGTTCGTGACCCGCAGGCACTCGCGCCGCTGGAACCGTTCGCCGCGACCGGCGTGCCGAGCCAGGCTGCGCTGGCCCGCGAGCTCGCCGACCTCATGCCGGCGATCGCGGGCACGGTCGAGCCGGCGCCAAACCCGACCGAGGGCAGCTACACGCAGCGTCTGATGGCGCGCGCGCGCGAGTTCGTGCAAGTTCGACCGATCGGCGAAGCGCCCGGCGACGATGCCGCGGCGGTTACGGCGCGCATCGCCGCGAAGGCGGCACGGGCGGATATCTCCGGTGCGCTCGCCGACATCGCCAAGCTGCCGGCGCCCGCACAGGCGAAGGCGCAAGCCTTCGTCGCCAAAGTCCAGGCGCGCGCCGCGGCGATCGCAGCGGCTCAGCGCGTCGCCGCCGATGCGCTCGCCGCACTCGGCAAATCGTAAGGACTGACGCGCGTGATCCGGGTCATTGTCTTCCTCGTCATCCTGGGCGCGCTTGCGCTCGCCGCCGGCTGGGTCGCCGACCAGCAGGGCTCCGTCACCATTGTGTGGCTCGGCCGCCAGATCACGACCTCGATCGGCGTGATGATTTGGTCGTTCGTGGCGGTCGCCGTGCTGGCGGCGCTCGCTTGGTCGATCGTGCGCGCCATCATGCGGGCGCCGCGCGCGGCGCGCGCGCGCCGCTCCGCCCAGGGGTTGCGAGCGCTCACCCAGGGTCTGCTCGCTGTGGGCGCCGGCGACGGCCGTGCTGCGGCGCGCCACGCCCGCGAGGCCAAGCGCCTCGCTCGCCACGAGCCGCTGGCGCTCCTGCTGGACGCCCAGTCGGCGCAACTGCGTGGCGATCGCGAAGGCGCCGAGCGCGCCTTTGGCGCCATGGCGGAGCGCGACGAGACGAGGCTCCTTGGGCTGCGCGGTCTCTTCATCGAGGCGCAGCGCAAAGGCGACCGGGCGGCCGCGCGCCGGCTCGCCGATGAGGCAGCGTCGGCAGCGCCCGCCCTCGCCTGGTCGGCGCGCGCCGTGCTTGAATTGCGCTGTGCCGACGGTGACTGGGCGGGCGCGCTCGCAGCCCTCGATCGCGGCCAGAAGGCCGGCCTCGTCGATCGCGAGGCGTATCGCCGCCAGCGTGCCGTGTTGCTCACCGGCGAGGCGCAGGCGCTCGCCGGCAACGATCGCGAAACCGCCAAGGCGGCGGCGCTCGAAGCGGTCAAGCTCGCGCCCGACCTGGTGCCGGCCGCGGTGCTGGCCGGCACGTTCCTGGCGCAGGCCGGCGAGCCGCGCCGCGCCGGCCGCATCGTCGAGGCCGCTTGGCGCAGCAGCCCGCACCCGGACCTCGCCGATGTCTACGCGAACGTGAGACCGGGCGACTCCGCGCGCCAGAAACTCGAGCGCGTGCGCAAGCTCGCGCAGGAGACGCCGGGCAGCAGCCCGGAGGGCGCGCTCGCACTCGCACGTGCCGCGATCACGGCGCAGGATTTTGCACTCGCGCGCACAACGCTGGCCCCGCTCACCGCCGCACCGACCCAGCGGGTCGCAACCCTGATGGCCGAACTCGAGGAGAAAGAGCACGGCGACATCGGTCGCGCGCGCGAGTGGATGGCGCGCGCGCTTACCGCGGCGCGCGATCCGGCCTGGACCGCCGACGGCTTTGTGTCGGAGCGCTGGATGCCGGTCTCGCCCTTCGGCCGGCTCGACGCGTTCGAGTGGAAGGTGCCGCTCGCCGAACTGCCAGGCCCGGTGATCGAGCCGCGCGCCCGCGACGCCGCGCCTCCGCTCGCCGCGCCGGAAGCAGAGCCCGCGAAGCCGGCCGAACCGACAAAACCGGCCGAGCCGGCAAAACCGGTCGAGCCGGCAAAGCCCGCCGAAGCCGCCAAACCGTCGGAGCCCGCCAAACCGGCGGATACCGCAAAGCCGCTCGAACCCGTACCGCCGCCACCGCCCGCACCGGTCAAGGTCGAGACCCGCGGCGCCGCCGCGACTCCGCCACCTGCCGCCGGCGAGAAAGCCCGCCCTGGATCTGACTCGGGGTCAGTGCCGAAGGCGCCGGGCGAGGGGGAGCCGGCCGCAACGGCCGCATCTCGTTCTGACGCCGACAGCAAAGCCGCGTCCTCGTCGGCGTCCGCTTCGACGCCGCCAGCGAGTGCGGCCGGCCCGCAGCCTGCACCGGTGATCCCGCTGATGCACGCCCCCGACGATCCCGGCCCGGACCGCGTGGCCAACCACGACCCCGACGCCGAGCCAAAGCAGGAGCCCAAACAGGAAGGCTGGTGGCGCACGTTGTTCGGGTGAATGCCAGGGCCTCACGCCGGGTGGGCGAGCCACTTTGGAGCCGGCGTCCCTTGTTGCAATGCCATCGCGCGGGGACTATGACCGCGCACAAGCCGCAATAGCTCAGCCGGTAGAGCACATCATTCGTAATGATGGGGTCGGGGGTTCGAATCCCTCTTGCGGCACCATTTTTGAAGACTCAATGTTTTTGATCGTTTTTTGCTACCTCAAATTCCAGCGTGAAGCGCGCATTGGTAAACATCAGGCAAGCATCCATTCGCGTTACCGTCCGGTGCGGCGGTTATGTCAGTGATGTAGCGCTTCCATTCGTCCCGGGGCATTAGCGGGGAAGGGCGGGGCGGGCAGTGTCACGAGGGGTTTCGGCACCCCCGACTTACGTCATACTCAAGAGTGCGCCATGACATGTCAGGTAATGTTCGACCCGCTTCACCCCTGGCGTGCTCTCGACCAGCACTCTCAGCGCCCGTGCCTGCTCGGGTTCGCGAACAGTTCCCCACACGTCCGCGACGCCGTTGTGCATGACAACGTCGACCGCGACATCCGCAGCCCACGCTTGTCTCGCGATATCATCTAGGATGTGATCGCGAATTGCTGCGTCATCTTTTGCGGTTCCACGGGCTTCCCGATGAATGCTCACCAAAGCGCGCATCAAGTTGGCGCGGCTGATGATTCCGACCACGTTGTCGCCATGCAGCACCGGCACTCGCTTGATGTCGCGCGTTTCCATGAGCCGCACGACCTCGTCCAGCGGAGTATCCTCGGCGACCGCCACAGGGTTCGGCGTCATCACATCCTTCACTTTCACGCCGTGGGTATGTACGTAGTTGTCCGTAACCTTGCTGAAGTTAATAAACACATTAAGCCAGCGTGACCCCGTTCTATGTTCCGTCCCGATCTCTCGACGGCGCAGAAAATCGCCCTCGGTCACGATACCGACAAGGCGGCTCGTGTCATCGATCACCGGCAATCCGCTGATATGATGGTTCAACATCAGCTCGATCGCCGCATCGATTGACTCGTCCGGCATGACCGAGATCACCCGTCGCGTCATGACGTTCAGATACCTGCATGCCCTATGCCTACCAAAAGCTCCCTGCGGCTCACGACAAGATGCTGTGCCGTAAGTATATAGTTTGCGACAAGAATAGTTACCCCTGCAAAGGTCGCGTTACGCGAGCCGCTGAGAACGAGCTTTGGGAGGTTCTCACGGTTGAGCCGGGCGGCCACGAGCGCGGTTCACGTGTCGCTCCTTTGTGCCATGTGTGGACGGCTCCGAGTTGGCAAGGAGAATTCTTCACGTTTGCAGGCTTGGTCGGTGCAGCCATGTGTTCGGCCTACGTGCGCGGTTGACATGACCGCTGGCCATAATGCCCTCCGCGGATCAGGTCCCGGTCATAACCTCGCATTCGACAATGCGCTGGCACAAGTGGGTTGTCCTGATCGCCGGATCGACTGGCTCTGCATTACGTGCTGTTCGCCCTCCCAACCTTCACATCACGCCGGATGTCCGGCGCAATCTCGTTTACGCCGCAAGTGCGACGGGTTGCCTATAACGCTCGCCCCTGGCCATCATGGCCCAGGCCATTCTGGCGATCTTGTTGGCAAGCGCGATGGCGGCAACCTTCGTTGGCCGCCGTGCAAGCAATGCCGCAAGCCAGGGGCGATGCTTGGTTCCGTGGATCTTGGCGTAGCGGATGACGGCGAGTGCACCGGCCACGAACAGGCTACGCAGATAGCGGTCACCTTGCTTGCTGATACTGCCGAGTTTGTCCTTGCCCCCGCTCGAGTGCTGCTTCGGAACGAGCCCGATCCAAGCCGAGAAGTTTCGTCCCGATCGGAAGGTCCTGGGGTCAGCGACACTGGCGACCAGAGCGGTCGCCAACATCGGACCGACCCCGGGAATGTAATGAAGGCGCTGGCTCGTTTCATTGGACCGGTGCCAGGCCATGATCATCCGATCGAACTTCACAATCTGCTCCTTCAGGATGAGCAGTTGGGCGCCGAGTGCGGCAAGGCATGCGCGCGCAATCTCAGGCACCCGTTTGTCGCTCGGGTCGGCAACAACATGGAGCAGTTCCTCGACTCCTCTGCGCCCGACCGGCGCGACAATGCCGAACTCAGCGAGGTAGGCTCGGATCGAATTAATCACCGCGGTCTGCTGGCGGATAAACAGATGGCGCGTGCGATGAAGCATCAGGCAACTCTGCTGCTCAGGGGTCTTGGTTGGCACAAACCGCATGGTGGCTCTGGTGACGGCTTCACAAATCGCCTCAGCATCGGCCATGTCGTTCTTCTGCCGTTTGACGTAGGGCTTCACATAGGCCGGCGGCATCAGGCGTACCGTATGACCGAGCGCCGTGAGCTCGCGCGACCAATGATGCGACGATGCGCAGGCTTCGATACCAACCAGGCATGACGGCAGCTTCTGAAAGAACGCCAGAACGTAGCGGCGCTTGAGCTGACGGCGGATAATCACATCGCCTTTCGCATCGATGCCGTGGACCTGGAAAACAGACTTTGCGATGTCGAGACCAACTGTAGTGACCGTTTGCATGACTTACTCCTCCGAATCATGGGGCCTTAGCAGCACCCACGTCCATGGCACTCATGTGCCGGTGGAGGAGCCGTCCACAGCATCATGACCGATTGGATGGCGATTCCGCTGTTACTCTACGGCCAGTCGGAATGCGGTGGCCACGCAGAGGCCTTGGGAGTCTCATCTTGGTTGGTCGAATGGCAGCGCCTTGCAGGTCTTGCGGGACCCGTCGCTTGCTGCTGATTCGAAGTACCAACGTGACATTGATCGTGTTGCTGTACGCGGCAGCTTCGATATTCATGCAGAGTGTTTGTCCAACCTGATCAAGGTCGCTAACGGTGAACCAACCGCACGCGTCTGTTCGGACGAAAATCGAGAGCCGGTCTTCCGGACTCGTCGCATATATGACGATCGACAACCAATCAAAGCTCAACGCTTTGAGCTGTGCGCTGATGGACCAATTTGTTGTGGAAGCGGCACGATTGGCCGATCTCAACGAGCTGCGGGTCGTTGTTGTAACCGGTGCGGGCCATCGCGCCTTCGTCGGTGGTGCGGACATCAGAGAAATGGCCGCGCTTCAGACACCGCAAGACGCACGCGAATTCATCGGACGCGTGCATTCCTGCTGCAACGCAGTGCGTTCGATGCCCGTTCCCGTGATTGCGCGCATTCAAGGGTTTGCATTCGGCGCCGGTCTTGAGTTGGCGGCGTCTTGCGACCTCCGCGTTGCTTCGGAAGCCGCCATGTTCGGGATGCCGGAGGTGAAGCTCGGCATCCCGTCAGTGGTCGAGGCGGCCCTTTTGCCGGCTCTCATCGGCTGGGGAAGAACCCGGGAGCTGGTGTTTCTGGGAGAGGCAATTACGGCGCGTGAGGCGTTGCGGTGGAATCTCGTTGAGCGGGTCGTCGAGCCTGCGGCGCTGGACGCGACGGTCGAGGATTTGATCACCAAGATCATGGCATGTGGTCCGCGCGCGATCAGATTGCAGAAGTCGCTTCTCAGATCATGGGAGGATCTGCCGACGGCAGCTGCGATTGCGGCCGGAATTGATGTCTTTGCCGCCGCTTTCGAAACCTCGGAGCCCACAACAGCCATGTCCGAGTTTCTTGCTCGCCAAGCAAAGCGCAACCGCAATCGGCCGCAATAAACGTTTTCCCTTCGCCATGCCGTCACGGATTCGGAGGCAATCATGAAATTCCTCGCAATCGGACTCGCAATCGGTCTCGCGGCCGCCGGCGCCGCGCAGGCTGCCGATGTCCCGGAGATGGTCGGCACCTGGAAACCGACCGGCGAATCCGCCGGCGTGCGGATCGGCGCTGCGCGTGCCGGTTGGGCGGCGTCGTCGCGCCCGGTCTTCAATCCCACGCCGCGCCCGTTTGTTGTGATCGAGAAACAAGATGGACGCGGCGTCTCGGGCTACGAGGTGCTCCCCGATGGGAGCCGGGACCCGTTTGTTGGCGTGTTCAAACGCGACGGCAAGCAACTGCTGGTGAGCACCAACGTCGGGGTGGCGCTGGCGGATGTGTCCGGCAATGAGATGGAGTGGTGCTGGCTCGATCATTTGCCGCTGGTCGCGGTGGCTGCCTGCGACGTGATGAAGAAGGGTCAGTAGAGGACTTCGTCGAGCTCTTCGCGATCGACGGCACGCGCATGATGGACCCTGCTTTCATTCGTTACGTCGGAATTGACTATTCGGGCGCGGAGACACCGACCGCGCGCCTCAAAGGGCTTGCTGTCTACATGGCAATCGAAGCGTCAGCCGCCGGGCAGGTACCGCCCGCGCAACACAAGTACTGGACCCGGCGCGGTATTGCCGAGTGGCTCGCCGAGCGATTGTCGGAAGACACGCCGACCCTGGTCGGCATTGACCACGGGTTTTCGTTTCCGCTGCGATATTTTGTGCGCCATCGATTGCCACGCGATTGGTCGCAGTTCCTCGATGATTTTCAGCGACATTGGCCGACAGATGCGGATCACACCTATGTCGACTTCGTGCGCGAGGGCGTTGACGGCAACGGGGCGGCGCGGACCGGCAACTCGCGCTGGCGACGGTTGACGGAGGAACGAACACGGGCAAAATCGGTGTTCCATTTCGATGTCCCGGGGTCGGTCGCAAAATCGACGCACGCAGGATTGCCCTGGTTGCGCTACCTACGCCAACGGCTCGGCGCGCGCGTTCACTTCTGGCCGTTCGATGGGTGGGACATTCCGCGCGGACATTCGGCGATCGCCGAAGTCTATCCGTCCCTCTGGAAACACCGTTTTCCGCGCAGCGGCCGCAACGACCATCAACACGACGCTTTTTGCGCCTGCTGCTGGCTGCAGAGTGCTGATCGTACGGGCACACTCATTGACTTTCTGCACCCGCAGCTTTCGCCTGCGGAACGCGGGCGGGCCGACATCGAAGGTTGGATCCTCGGCGTGCTGACCTGAGACGGGCTCCCTCATCCGGCGCATTCCGGCCCGCGCCCGCACAACCCGCTCGCCGCGTCACATGGGTTGGGCATATGATACCGGCTTCCGGGCCGGCTATTTTTGGCGTGCGCGGCGGCATTTCGAGAGTGGTCTCGCCGATCAAGAACAATTGCAAGAAAAGGCGGCCGTCGCTCTCGGCATCGATGGCTTCGGGGTGCGACAACGAACAGGAGGAAACGCAATGCGAAAACATTTGCGCGCGGGGTGTGCTGGCGCCGCCATGTCGGCGGCGATGACGCTGGCGGTCAGTGCGGCATTCGCGCAGGACCCGCAAGTCACCCTGCGGTTCAGCCACTGGTCGCCGCCGCAGCACCCGATGTCGACGATTTCGGTGCCCGACTGGGTGAACGCGGTGGAAAAGGCGAGCAACGGATCGATCAAGATCCAGGTCTATCCGGCCCAGCAACTCGGCAAGGCGGTGGACCACTACGATATCGCCCGCGACGGGCTGGCCGATATCAGCTGGGTCAATGCCGGCTTTCAGCCCGGCCGGTTCCCGGTTGCACAGGCGATCGAAATGCCGTGGCTCTACGCCGATCCAAACCGCATGACACTCGCGTTCGACGAGTGGTATCGGCCGCTGGCCGCAAAGGAGATGAAGGAACGTCAAGATCTGCCAGCTTCAGGTTCTCTACCCCTCGATCGTCCACTCCAAGCGTGAGATCAAGACCGTCGACGACTTCAAGGGGTTGAAGGTTCGCGTCGCGAACGCGACCCAGTCGCGCTACCTCTCGGGCCTGGGCGCGGTCATTGTGCCGATTCCCGCGACCGAAGCGCGCGATGCGATCGAGAAAGGCGTCGCCGACGCGATGCTGTTCCCGTGGCAATCGCTCACGATCTTTGGAATCGACAATCTGCTCACCTATCACATGGACGTGCCGTTCGCGGGCAACGCCTTCGAGATGATGTTCAACAGGAACTCGTACGACAAACTCACCCCGAACCAGAAGAAGGTGCTCGACGACCATTGCACCGCCGAATGGTCGGCCCGCTTCATTTCGGCGTGGAACGACATGGAAGCAAACGGCAAAGCAGCGCTCGCCGCGAAGCCGGGACACGTGGTCTATCCGGTCTCCGAACAGTTCATGACGAACGCCCGCGCCGCGGCCGAGCCGGTCAAGAAGGAGTGGGCCGACAGCGTGCGCAAGGCGGGTTACGACCCGGACCAGCTTTGGAGCGGCCTGATCGCCGCCGAGAGAAAGTACAAGGCGAACTGATCATCAACCCTTGCGGTTGATCTGGCGCACGATCGGCCACCACAGCTGCTCTTCGTTGCGGATGAACTCGCCGGTCTCGGCCGGGGTCAGGTCGCGGGTGTAGGTGCCGATCGTCTGGAACCGCTCCAGTACCTCGGGAAGCGCGATCACCTTGCGCAGGTCGGTGTTGACTTTCGCAATGATGGGTGCCGGCGTTCCGGCTGGCGCCATCAGTACAATCCATCCGCTGGAGACCAAGTCCGGTACGGTCTCGCTGATCGTCGGCAGGTCTGGCAGATTTGCGAGCCGCCGCCGCGAACCCACCGCAAGCAGCCGCACCCCGCCGCCTTTGACGCCCGGCTCCAGCCCGGCGAGGCCTTCGAAAATGATCGGAATGCGGCCGGCGATCACGTCGTTGAGCGATACTGATGCGCCGATCGCATGCACGAACGAAATATTCGCCTTGGCCCGCTCCCGGAACAGCTCGCCCGTCAGGTGAGCCTGGCCGCCGCGGTTGGTGGCGCCGAACAGCATCCCATCCGGCGTCTTGTTGGCGAGCGCGATCAATTCGGCGACGTTGTTCGCGGGTACATCCTTGTTGACCGCGATCGCAATCGGCTGCTCGCCGACGAGGCCAATCGGCATGAACGCGGTCTGCAGGTCCACGGTGAGCTTACCCTCTTGCTCGATCGGCAGGACCGTGAAGGTCGAGGCCTGCGAAGCGTAGAGCGTGTAGCCGTCCTTCTCGACGCCGGCCGCCGCCTGGGCCGCGATCAGTCCACCGGCGCCGGGACGGTTGAGCACGATGACCTGCTGCTTCCAGATCTGGCCCAGACGATCGGCGGCGATGCGGGTTATCACATCGGGGCTGTTGCCGGCGGCGGCCGGCGTGATGAACGTGACCGGCTTCGACGGATACTCCTGCGCGTGCGCCGAGGCGCTCGCAGCGACCGCCACGGCCGCGACCATCAGCAAACGCCAGCTTGATCGTTGCAGCAAAGTTGTTGTCTCCCCATGCACGATACTATCGGCCGTTACGTCCGGCTCGGATGAATACTTGTCGGGGATGATAGCACAAGGAGCGCCGGAGGGCGCAGAGGCACGGACCGATGCCCGCCAGCCATTGAGCAAAAGCGCGGGCCGGTTATGCTGGCGGCAAGAAACAGATGGCGGTGAAGGTTGGACGCGCGGAGGATGTCGACATGGCACGATGGTCCGTCATCCCGGCGGCGGCCGCGATCCTGATCGTTGGCACCGCTGTTGCTCCGCCAGGACGCGCGCAAAACGATTACCCAAATCACGACATTCATCTTGTGGTCGGCTACTCGCCCGGCAGCGGGCCTGACATCACGACCCGGCGCGTCGCGGATGCGCTGCGCAAGGCCACGGGCCGGACGGTCGTCGTCGAGAACAAGCCGGGCGCGTTGACCAACATCGCCGCCCAGAGCGTCGCGCGCGCCAAGCCGGACGGCTACACCGTGTTCGTCACCGCCGGGAACTCGACCATGGCGGCCAACCCGTGGCTGTTCCGCGACCTGCCCTACGATCCGGTCAAAGACTTCACGCCGGTGACCTCGCTGCTGAAGACGCCGTTCATCTTCGCGGTTCCGCTCGGATCGCCGATCAGCTCGGTCGCCGACCTGACGGCATTTCTCAAGAGCAAGGGCGGCCGGGCCAAGTACGCCTACGCCAACAGCATCTCACTGGCGACGGCCGAGCTCTACAAGGCGAAGACGGGAGTCGATGCGATCGGGGTGGCGTACAAATCGATCATCGACAGCCACGCGGCGCTCGCCGCGGGGGAGGTCGACTTCTTCATCGCCGACGTGACGTTCAAGACCAGAGCCAAGCTCCTGGCGCTGACCACAGCGGAGCGCTCGCCCCTGCTGCCCGCGATTCCGAGCGCCGCGGAAGCGGGCCTCGACGGTTTCGACCTCGGCGCCTGGTGGGGTGTCTGGCTGCCGGCCGCCGCGCCGAACGCGGTCGTCGACAAGCTCGCCGACTGGATCGACGCCTTTACGGCAAGTGAGGAGAACCGGGAATACACCGCCAACGTTGGCAATCAGCCCTGGATCGGCGTGCGCGGCGCAGCCCTCAAGCAATACACAATCGACGAGATCAGGAAGTGGGGCGAGGCGATCCGGCTCGCGAAGATCGAGCCGCAATGATCATCACAGAACCGCGCGGGGAGCCTCGGCCCGCGACGATTGTCGCGCGCCGACCGAAAGCTTGACTTGATGCCGAGCGGGCTCATTCTCCCGCGCCTGAGCCTTGGAGGGCTGCGACGTGCGGGGATTCGTGCTTGTGGCGGCCATCATTGTAACGGCCGTGCTGGCGTTTCAAATTGCTGGGCGGTCGAATGCGTTCGGCGATCAGTTCAGACAACTCGCTGCGCGGCATTCGTATGCCAAAGAAAATGCCATGTTGGCCGCAGCGCTATGGATCGTGTGGCTTCCGATGTGAGCTCGACCATGCCCGGAGATCCAAGGACAGGGCTGCCGACTGAAACGGCCTACGCGCCGTCGCCTTCTGGTTCTGTCGGCTGGATCTGCTGTTGCTGCTGCCCGACCGCGCAGGCCCGCTCGGCAAGCTCGAAATAATCAGCCGCCACCGCCCGGAATCCGTCGGCTATGCCGGGATCGGGACAACTCCTCGCCATCGTCAAGTAACGCTGTGCGCGGCGTCGGTAGTCTTGCTGTGAAGACAAGACCGAGCCCTTTCCCGGCTATTTCGGAATAACGTGAGTCAAGTCGGCGGTCGCCGAGTGGTTCCAGAAAACAAGGACAGTTGGAAAATTAAACAGGGCCGAGCCCCGGAATGAGGGCATGACCAACTCTGTGGTCTTGAACATATCAAGAACAAGCCCACCGACGTGGTCAACGGTCATCTCGCGGCGCGGGTGGCGCCGTAAGAGTCGACCGCCCAACCGAGATCAGGGCTGGTCAGAGACCGTATTTCGCGATCATCACGACGGTCGCAATCGACGCCGCCCCAACCGCAAATTCAAGGGCGACGAACGTAAGGCGCTGAATTTTGAGATGCCAATAAGTCATGAGCTGATCCCCCCACAGGTCTGCTCAGATACTCACCCCCAACTTACCCACGTAAAGCCTACGGCCCTGTTTCTGAGAAATCAACCCCCAAAAGCCTACCGGAAAAGCTCCTTTTGCCGCACCATCATACCGGGCGCACGCGCCTCCGGCGCGGCGGCGATCGGCATCGAGGCCGACAGCAATCGGGGTGCAGAAAAGCGAGGGATTGATCATGACGACGTTGTACAAGTGAGTTCACGTCTGGTCTGCTCGGCGCTCAGAACGCGCGGATGAATGTTCATGGGCAAGGCATCGATCAAGTCCACACCTGCTGCCGTAGCTGCGGTTGCGGGGCTGACGGTCGCGCTGGTCGCGGCGGCAGTCGTGCCCGCGGGCGCCGCGTCGGTTTTCTCCGGCACGGCGGTCGTCCGGTCCGCGGCCGAAGATTCTGCAATCCTCGTGCGCTGTGGTCCCGGCGGCTGGGGGGATGCGGCGGCGAGCCTCGCCGCAGTCCTGCCGCCCGGAACGCTCGCGGTCGGGGGTTACTACGACAGCCGCTCATACGGCTACAGCGGCTCTCCGCCCTACTACGGCGACCGATATGGGGCCTATTACGGCTGCCTCGATGGCTATCCGGTCTACTATGGTTACGGCCCTGCGCCCTCCTACCGCTACCGCTCCGGCTACCGCCACCATCGCGCCCGGCTGCGCGCCACGAGCGCCGGCCGCAACGGTGCAACTCGTTAGCGTCGGCCCCGGAACAGGCTTGTCCCGGATTTGCGAAAGCCCAAGCTCAAACAAATAGATTGAGCCGGATCACGATTCGGAGAACAGTTCTCCTGCGCTGGACGCGTGCAGCACTGGGAAGACGGATCAATTCACCCCGTCGCCCGCCAGATCATCTTCAATTTGTTGCTGGTCGCGGCGACAACCGTCGTCGTGTTGGCGCTGGCGCGTTTTGTCGAACGTCCACTACTTGGTCGTTCTCTATTTGATTCCGATTAGCGTCGCGATGCTGCGGAGCGGGTTTCTGCAGGGCTTGGTGACGGCCTTCGCAAGTGCGCTGGTCGTGGCCTTCTTCTTTTACAAGCCGGTGTTCAGTTTCTATATCGCCGATCCGGAGGAGGCGGTCGAGTTGATCATTTTCGGCATCCTCGGAATCGTGATTGCGTACCTGGTGACCGTGCTGCGTGAAATCAGCCGCGGGGGCCCGCGGCGGCGCTAGTCTTGTTTGCCGGTCGCGTTCATTCACTTCTTGAGCGACGCACTCGCCCGCAGCGCGCTCGTGATCAGGTCGCTGTTCGCTTTGTCGCAAAGCTGGCTGTCCAGAAACGCCTGTTCCGGCTGCGACATCCACCAGCTCAACGACACGTCCTGCATGGCGGCCGCGACCTTGGCGCCGTAGGCGCCGGCGCTTCGATTGCGGCACAGGCTGCCATCGAACGACTTGAGGTCTTGCACCTCGAAGTGAAACAGCTGATCCGGTCCCACCACCGACTTGGCATATTCAATGTCGCCGTCCTCATGCCCCGAGCGCGTGGCATAGAGCGCGCGGCCGATTACCGTGAAGCCTTCGAACAGCGATTTGTCTTCGGCTTGTGGAAGCGGCAGGTTCGGGTCGCTCGGTCGTGGCGGCGGAAGGGGATCCTTTGGGTCTACTTTCGGATCATTGGTCACCAGAATGATCAACGGTTTCAGGCCGAGTTCCTTCAATGTATCGGCAACGTCGGCCGCGGTCGCGAGCCCGTCGTTTTCGAAATAGCCGCCATCGACGATGCGGTCGATGATCTCGTCCTTGTCGCGGCCCGTGTTCTTGTCCTTGACGCGCGCGCGCAAGATGCCGTGCGGCGAGATGACCGGGAAGCGCGCGCTCATGGTGAACGCGGTCGAAAGCAGAACGTCGGACTTCGGCTCGGCCGTGCTGCACGGGCCCGCGGACCGCATTTCGCACAGGTCGTACGCCAGCGGGAACAACGCCTTTGCGCCGTCTGGTCGTAGCGACGCTGCCGCCACATCGCTTGCAATGATGCGCCGGCCGGTTTCGACCGAGGTACCGTTGATAAACACGAGCGGCCGCCAAGCGTGGGTCTGCGCCGGGTCGGGATGATAGCCGAGATGCCGGCACAGTCCGGTCGGCCTTGGGTCGTTGGCCGCGCAGGTTGCGGGGGTGCCATCCACAACACGCTTGTAGCGGCGCTCCATCGCCTGTTCGAGCAGCGCCGCGCGATCGCTCCACCACGGCTCGCCGGTCAGCAGGTTCCCCATCGGGAACAAGTCACGATAGAACAAGCCGACGAGCACGGGCGACAACAGATCGCCCGCCAGCATTTTCTGCAGGCAATCGCGCCAGGAACGTCGTTTCCGAGTTGCTGCCGGACGCCGCGAACCACGCGGTATCCTTCACGTTTGCTTTGCAGGGCGGCTGGTTGGGTGCCCCGCGCTCTTGCGCGTCCTGCAGTGCGGCGGTGATGACCGCCGCCGCAACCGAACTGCCCGAGACTGTCGACAGGCCAAAAATACGCTTGCGGACATCCTTGATGTCGGGGTCGGACGACGCGTTGCTCTGGTCGAGGATGGCGCCGACGACCGTCGCCGTCATGAACGCGGCGCGACTGCCTCCCCCGGATCCGGCAATGATGATGGGGCGCGGGCAGGCGTTGATGTCCGCGCTGCACTCGTTGGCGACTTGCCACTGCTTGATCGCGTCGGCGATCGGGATCTGGCGATTGCCGTCGGCGCGCGCGACCCAGCGAACATCGTGGAACCGGTCGACCAGGAACGCCAGAACGCCGCCCAGAACAACGCACAACAACAGCAGGGGAGCACGCCAGCGCATCGCGTAGGCGCCGATTTCGGTAAACAGCAGAACGCTGCTCCCGAGCACGAACGGAACGAACACCGCGCGCGGCATGATCGCGGCGACCGAATGCGGCAGCACCAGGGAAACCAGGAACGTCACCGTCACGGCGACCGCGATCCCCGCAACCAGGACGTCGACCCAGGCCATGCGCTCCGCGGCAGCGGCACGAAACTGCGCCCGCAGGCGGCGAAAATCCAGGAAGATCGCCTCGTGGCCGGTCAGCAAAGGTCCATCGGCCGGCGGCCACTGGCGACGATTACCCCGCATGGCGTCGTTCAGCCAGCTGACGATTTTCGTCCGTTGCCAGACCAGAATGAAGAAACCCACGCCCAGGACGATCGTCACCGCGATCAGAATCGTCAGCAAGTGCAGCGCACGTGCCGCTTCCGGCAGCTTCTCCGCGGGACCGAGATTGCGATAGGCGCGCACCATCGCGATGGCGACGAACACGAACACGGCTGTGCCCAACAGCCGCGGAATGGCAAGCGCCGCGCAGCGATAGATCTCCTGCAATTCATCGCGGCGCGCGGGCGAAATGCCCCCGGGCACGTGCGCATCCGGCACCCAGTCGTCCAGACGCAGCACGTGACGCGAGGCCCAGTGCACGATCCAGGCCCAGCCCAGCGTTATCAGGAAAAACAAGGCCCAGCGCCACCATTCCAGGCCGAGGTCCGCGAACATGTCGCGTGTCTGCGCGAGCGATGCCACGAACAGCCCGCCGCCGATCGCGCTGATAGCCGGAACGCGGCAGACCCAGAGCACGCGCGGCGCGCGCCAGATAGCCCGACCGGCGCAATCAAAGAATTCCCGAGCCGTCATGTTAGCCCCCCGGCTGAAACGGGTCTGGCCGCGCTCAACTACGGCCATTGCGCAATTGTAGCGGCGGGCGTTGCTGCCGCATGTGCGCCCGATCACAAGCCGCAGGCGCTGCTGAGCGGTGACTGTATCAAATCGGCGACGGTGCAAGCGGTAATACGAGGCGGCTTTTGGTTGGACGGAATCAACACAGTCCCGTCGGTGCAGCCGCGGCGCGTGAGTTTCTTGATTGTTGAACGCTTCTCTTCAACGCGCCGCGGCGTCGCACTCAACCCTTGCCGGCCAGGCACTGGCGCACGTAGTCGCGTAGTTCGGGTTGCACCATCCCTTTGGCGATGCCGTCCCGGCGGCATTCCATGCGCTTGGCGACTTGCGGCATCTTGGCGGCGAAGCAGCTCTTCACATGCTGCTTGCGATCGGGGCCGGTGAGGCCTTGCGCCCGGGCTTCGTCGCGACAGGCCGCGCGGGTCGCCCTGATCTGCTCGCGCAGGGCTTGCCGGCGGGCATCGGGCGCGCCTGGGGCCATGCTGGCGTCCGGTCCGCCACGTCCGAACTGTCCTCCGGCTCCGGGCCCACCCGGTCCCGGCGGCGGGCCGGGCGGGATGTTGGGTGACACGGCGGGCGGCGATCCCGCAGATTGGGCGGTTGCGGCGTTGATGGTCGCGCCGCCGGCCAGCACGATGCTGGCCAGAACAAGGGCGATGAGGTTGTTGCTCCTCATTGGCGTGGTCTCCTCCGATAACGTCGCCCTCACGGCCGCAACTATTCGGCCGCCGCGATGAACCGTCCCTGAACAGCAAATATATTTTTGTTAATGCGGGACGGGCGTCAATCAGCACATCAACGCGGCGCCAGCGCGGCAATCAGATCGTTCGTCGCTGCGGCCATTGCGAGGGCTGCGCCGAAGTTGAACTGGTTGATGGCGATGAAGGCGCCGATCCCCCGCGTCGGGGCGAACGCCGCGTAGCAGAAAATGCCCTGCAGCCCGCCCGCCTTCTGCAGGATGAGCGGCCGGTTTCCATTCGGCATCATGACGATCCAGGCCAGCGAAAGTGCGTCCATGCGTCCGGATTCATCGAAACCATAGGCTGGCGAAAGTCCGTCCCGTTGCAGCCAGACCGCATGATCGATGAGTCGCATATTTGCGTCCCGTCCGGAAAAGCGATCGAGGTGCCACTCGAGCCAGGCGAGCATGTCGTTGACGCTCGAATAGAGGCCGCCGGAGCCCAGAATGATCGGGCCGGTCGGCACGTCCGGCATCAGCTCTCCCCCGAAATCGTGGCCGTGCATGAGGCGGGTTTTCTGTTCGGTGGTCAGCGAAAAGGCTGTGTCGTTCATTGCGAGCGGCTTGGTCACGCGCTCCCACAGCAGATCCGGATAAGGTTTGCCCGCCGCATTGGCGAGCGCGGCTGCCAACAGATCGAAACCCATGTTGGAATAGAGAGCGCCGGTTCCCGGCGCGAACAGCAGCGGATCGTTCTTCAGCGAAGCGATGAAGGCCGACTTCGTGATGGTCGCGAACGGATCATCGGGGGGGCCTGACTCGTGCGGCACCTCGCGCGGGAAACCGCCGGCGTGGGTGGCGAGATCCACGAGGCGAACGATCTTGCCGTCGCGGGTCGGGATCTTCACGTCCCAGCCCAGGTGCTTTTCGAGCGGATCCGTCAGCGCAACCATGCCCTGTGCCGCCTCGGAGGCGAGCACTGCGCCAGCGAACGCCTTGGTGACCGACCCGATCCGGAGAATCGTCTTGCCGTCCGGGGGAGCCTTCGCGTCTGCCGATACCTTGCCGAAGCCCGCAATGGCGCGCTCGCCGTTGCGCACGGCACCGATCACGAGTGCCGGCACTTTGGACTCGAAAAACGTCACCGCTCCGGTGAACTCCACCGTCTCGGCCAGCAGCCGATCCTCTGCGGCCGCGGGCGTGCCGAATGAACTGCAAGCGACAAGGAGCGTGCAACACAGGATGACGGAGCGGGGGGGAGCCATATGTGCTTTCTATGTGATGTGCGGCGCTATCGCATGTTGTCGAACGTCCGCGCGATGCGAGGATGGCGGGTGAGGGGGATTTTCGGCACGGCCATCAACACCAAGCACGCCGTCGGCCACGAGCTGCGCGATCTTCGCTGGCCCGTAACCGAGTTCCTGCGCGATCCCGGCGCTGTGCTCGCCGACGCGCGGAATATCGAGGCGGCGCCCGAGGCGCCGGCCCTTCATTTCGAGCGGGAGCGCCGGAACCTGTATGGAGCGCCCATCCGCGAGCGTGACCTCGACCATGGCGCCGGGACGCGAGAGATGCGGGTCGTCGAACAATTCTTCCGGTTTCATGATCGGCGCGAACGGCAGGCGCGCGCGCTCGCAGGCTGCGACGATCTCCGCCCGCGTATAGCGCGCCACGATCGCGCGCACCGCCGGAACGAGGCGCGGGCGCGCTTCCACGCGGAACGGATTGGTCGCAAGCGACGCATCTGCCAGGAACTCCGGCTGATCGAACGTCTCGCAGAATGCGCGCCACTGGGTGTCGCTGACGACGCCGAGAAAAATCTGCTCACGATCGCGGGTCTCGAAAATGTCGTAGATCGCCCAGGCGGAGATCCGGTCCGGCATCGGCGCCGCCGGCTTCCCGGTCACGGCGAACTGGCTCATGTGCTGGGCAACCAGAAACATGTTGTTCTCGAACAGGGCGCTCTTCACGAGCTGCCCCTTGCCGGTGCGCTCGCGCTCCTGCAGCGCCGCCAGAATGCCGATGGCGGCGAACATGCCGCCCATGATGTCGTTGACGGACGCGCCGGCGCGCAGCGGCCGGCCCGGCGGGCCGGTCATGTAGGCGAGTCCGCCCATCATCTGCACGACCTCATCGAGGGCCGCGCGATTTTCGTAGGGGCCGGCCAGGAAGCCCTTGAGCGAGCAATAGACGAGGCCTGGATTATCAGCCGCCAGCGCGTCGTAGCCGAGCCCCATGGCGTCGAGCCCGCCGGGCCGGAAGTTCTCGATCAACACATCGGCGGTTGCGATCAGCCGGCGGGCAAACTCGATGCCGGCGGCCGCCTTGATGTCGAGGGCGAGGCTGCGCTTGTTGCGGTTGAAGGTCGGGAAGAACCCAGCCCCCGCACCGGGCAGCCGCCGCGTGTTGTCGCCCGCGCCAACCGGCTCGATCTTGATGATGTCGGCGCCGAGGTCGGCGAGCACCAGCCCGCAGGTCGGGCCCATAACCATGTGGGAAAACTCGATCACCCGGATGCCGGTCAGTGGAAGCACATCACTCATCCGTTGACGATACCACGAGACCATCTTGATCAGCCCGGCTAATGTGCCGCGATGGACCACACCGGCGGCTGTCATTGCGGCAATATCCACGTTCATCTTCGCCTCGCGCAGGCGCCCGCGGACACGCCGCTGCGGGCCTGCGCCTGCTCGTTCTGCCGCGCGCACCAGACGCGCACGCTCGCCGATCCGGCGGGGCTGTTCGAGGTCTGGGCCGACGACTGGTCGCTGGTCGAGCCCTATCGGTTTGGTTCGCGCACGGCGGACTATCTGGTCTGCCGGCGCTGCGGCGTCTATGTGGCGGCGGTGTGCGAGACGGCTGCCGGGCTGCGGGCGGTGGTCAACGTCAATGCACTGACCGACTGTGCGGACTTCACCCAGGTGCCGAGTGCGCCCGATTACGAGGGAGAAACCCGCGAGGCGCGGCTTGCGCGCCGCGCTGCCAACTGGATGCCGGCCGTGGTGAAGCGCTGAAGCTTTTGCAGCTGTAGGGTGGGTTGATCGGAGCGAAACCCATCGCAATGAGCCATGATGGGTTTCGCAAGGGCTCAACCCATCCTACGGCCCTACGGCCCGCTGCGAGGAGCCCTTCACTTCGGCGTGCTGGCGATCACGTCAACCTCGATCAGCATGCCGGGCCATGCCAAGGCCGTGACGACCAGGAATGTGCCCGCCGGCGGCGTGATGCCGCCGTAGATTTCGCCGCGGCATTTCCCGGCGTCGAAGAAATAGCGGATGTCGGTGACGTAGGTCGTGACCTTGTCGACGTTCTCGAGGGTGGCGCCGTGCTTCTCCAGCAACCGCTTGATCTTGTCCCAGGCGTAGCGGCACTGGGCACCAAAGTCGCCGAGATGGCGGATCGCGCCGCCCTGGGCGCTGGTCTCATCTTCCGCGCCGACGCCGCCCAGATAAATGATCTTACCGGGATTGCGCACGGTCACGACCTCGGAGAAGCGTCCCTTCGCCCATTCGGCGTAGTTGTAGCTCTTCTTTTCGAACGACGTGTCGCTCGATTGTGCCTGCGCCAGCGCCGAGATCGGTGTCAAAGCCAATGCGGCGGTGAGGACAGCCGTGGTTGTCTTCATGTCGGTTCCTTTCGTAAGATTTTGCGGTGTGTGAAGGGTGAACAAAAAAGTGCGGTTTGGTGTGACGGTCCGATGCGGGGCTGCGGCTCCGATGATAGGAACTTCAAACTGACCGCACCAGAAGGGAAGAAATCATGCCCACCATGATCGCAGCTCGCGTGCACGAATACGGCGCACCCATGCAGCTCGACCGCATCGAGATTCCAGAGCCGCGGCCGACTGACGTGCTGGTCGAGGTCAAGGCCTGCGGCATCGTCCCCAATCTGCAGCGGGTGATCACGAACTTCTTCGCCACCAAGAGCCCGGAGCCGCGGCCGACTTTGCCGCTTCCCGCAATCTTCGGCCTCGATCCGGCCGGCACGATCGCCCAGGTAGGCGAGCAGGTGCGCGGGCTGCGCGTGGGGGAGCGGGTCTACGTCAATCCGGTGCGCGGCTGCGGCACCTGCCGCATGTGCCGGGCCGGGCAGATCCTCGACTGTCCGAAATTCACCCTGCAGGGCTATTTTGGGCGCTCGCTCGACATCATGAAGGACTATCCGTATGGCGGCCTTGCCCAGTTCATCACCGCGCCGGCGAGCGCGATCGTGCGGTTGCCCGACAATCTCAGTTTCAACGCGGCGGCACGCTTCGGCTATCTCGGCACCGCCTATTCGGCCCTCAAGACACTCGGCGCCGGCCCCGGCTATTCGGTGCTGATCAACGGCATCAGCGGCATGCTCGGCCTGTGCGCTGCGCTGACCGCGCTCGCCATGGGCTCGACCACAATTCTTGGCACCGGACGCAATCGGGCGCTGCTCGACCGCGTCAAGGCGATCGCGCCCGACCGCATCGACGTGTTCTCGGTCGCCGACGGCGGCGCCGCACCGGCCGCGGGGGCGAACGATCCGCTGCTCGAATGGGCCCGCAAGGCGACTGACGGCGAGGGCCTCGACACCGTGCTCGATTGCCTGCCGCCGGGGGCGCCCGGCGAAGCAATGATGCGGGCGTTGCGCACGCTGCGCCGCGGCGGCCACGCAATCAATGTCGGCGCCGTGATGGATCAGCTGCCGCTCAACGCGTTCTGGCTGATGACCAACCGCCTCGGACTTGCGGGCTCGGTGTGGTTCACCACTCGGGAGGGCGAGGAGATGGCCGCCATGGCCAAGGCCGGCACCCTCGATCTCTCGGTGTTCGACCACCAGGTCTCGCCGCTCTCCAAGGTCAATGAGGCGATCGCCGGCATGCACACCCGCAACGGCGGCTTCAGCAATTTCGTGGTGGATCCGTCGACGCTGTAATTACAGCCTCATCCTGACGAGCGTGACCGAAGATCGCGCGTCTCGAAGGATGGCCAAAAGGAATGCCCTCGCCCCTGGCCGTCCTTCGAGACGCGCGGCCCTTGATGGGCCGCGCTCCTCAGCGACTGTCTTGTTTGTCAAGCGTGCTGCCATTTCGTTTTATCTCTGAGCATGGCGTTGAGAATGGTGAGGAGCTTACGAGCAACGGCGATGAGGGCGACCATTTTCGGCTTACCGGCGGTGAGCAGACGTTGATAGAAGATTTTGAGGCTGGGGTTGTAACGGCTGGCCACGAGCGCGGCGAGGAAGATGGCTGTCCGAGCCGGAGCGCGGCCGCCGCCGATCATGCTTTTGCCTTTCCAACGTCCGGACGTGCGGGTGTAAGGGGCGACCCCGACCAGGCTGGCAATGGCACGACGGTCGAGGGCGCCCAGTTCGGGCACCTCGGCCAGCATGGTGCGCGCCAGCGTGGGGCCGATGCCAGGACAAGAGACCAGAAGATCTTCTTTCTCACGCCACACCGGGGAGCCGCGGACCAGGGTGCCAATGTCGTCGTCGATCTCCGGCAACTCCTTTTCGAGCACTTTGATGTGTCGTGCGAGGCTCTTGCGCACCCGCGCATTGGCAACACGCTTCTCGCGCTGGCGTTCGGCAACCAGCATCTCGATGATCTGCCGGCGGCGGCCGACCAACTCCGCGAGCAGACGTTGAGCTTCATCCGGAAGTGCCCGCAACTCGGGCTTCACCGCCTCAACAAAGTGGGCGATGACGGCCGCGTCGATCGGATCGGTCTTCGCCCGCTTGCCGACGGCTTGCGCGAAGTGACGAACCTGCGCCGGGTTCACCACCACCAACGGCAAGCCAGCGCCCGCGACGGCCGCGGCCACGATCGTCTCGAACCCGCCGGTCGCTTCCACCGCAATCAGGTGCGGCGCAAGGGTGCGCAACCGCTCGACCAACTCTTCCAGGCCCTTGCCATCACGCGCCACCACAAACGCTTCCGCGCTGGGCCGCACATGCACATCCAGCCGGTCCTTCGATACGTCGACACCCACATAAATCGCATCCATCTTTACCCCTCCTTGCGCAATCGGGCTCGCGTAGCGGCCCTCGCGACTGTTCGGGTTCGATGGAACGACGGATGGAGAACCGCGCTGAGGAACGGGCTTCAAAGCCCTTGGACGACACGGTCTCCCATCCGCCACCGCTCCGGCAAGCTTAGCCGGTTTGGTGATCCGTGAGTTACAAGGACGAGGCCCGAAGCTCAAAACATCACACGGCCTTTCGGCGAGCCGATCGTTAGTCTGAGCGCCGGCCCGCTCGCCGACACCACCTCCACCGCAACATCGAGCGCGACGTAAAGCTTCGCCAGGCCGGGCGCATCCGGATGCTCGACCCAGAATTTCGCAAGCGTGCAACCTTTGGCCAACGTTTGCGCCGGATGCGGTTCGCTGTCCCACTGGATGAAGAACGGCACGCATCCTTCGTATTTGTCGGAGCCGAGCAGCAGCAGGCGCCATTTCAACAAGTCGCCGCTCGGCAGCGCGCGGCTCATGACAAACGGTCCGGACGAACGGGCGCCGCTCGACGCCAGTGGCCACAGGCCGAGCGACGTCGCTCGCCGATGCACCGCTTCGATGTCGCCGGTACGCACCGCGTATTTCAGTAGCGCCGGTCGCGGCAGGCGCGACAGCACCTCGCCGAAATTGTTGGTCCGGTCCTGGGCCAGATCGGGCCCGATGATTTCGAGATAACAGCCCTCGCCGAGGGCCGCGAGCACGTTGCGCGAGCCCTGACCGGGATGGCGGCCGCCTTCGCTCGGCCGCACACCGGTGCGGCCCTCGAAATCGGCGGCGGCCGCTTCAAGATCGGGCGCCGCCAGCATGAAATGATCGAGCGGATGCGCCGGCGCGGCGCCCGTCATTGCGGCTGGATCTTTGCAAGCTTCGCGAATTCGCCCCACCTGACGATGTCGCGCTTGAGCAGCGCCGTCATGGCGGCGCCGTCGCCGTTGAGCGGGTCCATGCCGAATTGCAGCAGCGTCTTCTTGGCGTCCTCGGTCGCGTTGATCCGCCGGTGCCAGGCGGCGAGCTTGTCGATGATCGGCTGCGGCGTGCCGGCCGGCACCACGAGCCCGATCCACGGGCTGATGTCGTAGTCCGCGACGCCTGCCTCCTGCATGGTCGGCACGTTCGGGAACGAGCCGAGCCGGGTAGCCGAGGTCACCGCGAGCGCTTTGAGCTTGCCGGTGCGAATCGGTTCGAACGCGGCCGTTGGATCGAGGGTCGCGAAGTCGACCTGTCCACCGTAAAGATCGACGAGGTTTTCGTAGATGCCTTTGTAGAGCACCTGATTGGTCTCGAGCCCGGCCCTGACCTTGTAGAGTTCTGCCGCGATGATTCCGGTATTGGCGCCGGTTCCGTAGGCGCCATTGCCGGGCTTCTTCTTCAGCGCCGCGGTCAGCTCCGCGATTGAGTTGACCGGGTTCTTGCCGTCCACCACCACGACGAAGCCGAGCTTGGAGATCAGCATGACCGGGGCGAAGTCCTTGACCGGGTCGAACGGCAGCTTCTTGAAGATCGACACGGCCGTCGCCAGCGTCGAACTCGCCGGCGTGATCATGATGGTGTAGCCATCGGGCTTGGCGCGCGCCACGTACTCGCTCGCGATATTGCCAAGCGCGCCCGGCTTGTTCTCGACGAGCACCGGCTTGCCGATGAGTTCGCTGAGCTTGGCGCCGTACCAGCGGTTCATGATGTCCATGCCGGTTCCGGGCGGAAAGTTGACGATCGAATGAATCTCCTTCGACGGATAATCCTGCGCGAGCGCGGGGGACACGACCAGAAGTGCAACAGCAAAGGCAGTAGAGCGCAGATAAAGCAACATGCCATCCTCCCAAATGTTAAGCCAATGTAACTGGTCCAGCAGGCATTTGGAAATGGGTCGGGACAACACGTTATTGACTGGCGTCTTTCCGTTATCCGTAGTACGTTTTTGCCATGATCCGGTCATGGCGCAACTCCGCCAGCCGCAAGGTTTGGGAGGGCGAGACACCCAACCAATTGCGCGGATTGGATTTCGCCGCGGCCATGGATTTGTTGGCAGCCCTGAACGTTGCCGTGAGGCTCCAGGATCTCAGCCCACTCAAGAGCGTTGGACTGCATAAACTTAAAGGCAACCGAGCGGGCCAATGGGCGATGATCGTGAACGCGCGCTGGCGCATCTGCTTTTCGTTCAGGAAAGGCGACGCGTACAACGTCGAGATCGTGGACTACCATAGGGGCTAGACATGCCATTCGCAGTGCACCCGGGGCGCCTCTTGAAACGCGAGCTAGCGGTCCGTCAGCTCAGCGCGAACCAACTCGCACTCGACCTCGGGGTGCCGTCGGGCCGCATTACCGACATATTGAACGGTCGTCGGTCGATTACGGCCGATACGGCGGTTCGGCTCGGTCGCTATTTTGGAAACCGAGCGCAGTTCTGGCTTGACCTGCAGAGCCAATACGACATTGCTGTCATCGAGCGTAAGCACGGAGCCGAGATCGCGAGACGAGTTCGGCCGGCCGACGCGGCTTAAAGGGGCTCATCTGGGCAGGTGACGAGAGCAGATTTGGCGCTGCGAGCTGCGGCGATCCGAGCGCGTCCTTTGCCTTGGAGGACAACCCCTCCCAAATGTCAGGTTAGTTCCAGACCTCGTTGGCGATCTTCACCATGTGGGCGAGCTTGCGTTCCTGGTCCGCGAGCGTCAACCGATCCACGTTGTAGCCTGATGCGAAGCCGCATTGCGGGCTCAGGCACAGGCGGTCGAGATCGACGTAGCGGCTGGCGTCCTCGATCCGGCGTTTGACGTCGTCGACCGGCTCGAGCTCGCGCAGCTTGGTGCTGATGATGCCGAGCACCGCGACCTTGTTCTTGGGCAGATGACGCAGCGGGCCAAAGTCGCCGGCCCGTTCGGTGTCGTATTCCAGGAAAAAGCCGTCCACCTGGGTACGCTGGAACAGTCGCTCGGCGACCGGATCGTAGCCGCCGCTGGCCTGGCCGTGGCCGGCATTGCCGCGGCACAGGTGCACGCACACGGTCATGCCGGGCGGGCGCTCGCGCACCATGTCGTTGATCGCCTCGATGTAATCGTCGATCAGCGCTTGCGGGTCCTCGCCGCGCTCGCGCACGCGCGCCTGGTTCTTGGGATCGCACAGGACCGCGATCGGTACCTCGTCGATCTGCAGGTAGGTGCATCCGAGCCGCGCCAGGTCGGCGAGCTCCTCGCGATAGATCGCGGTCACGTCGGCGAAGAACGCTTTGCGATCCCGATAGGGCGAGCCTTTAAGCGACGCATCGCCGGAGAAGAAGTGGTTGGCGCTCGGTGCCGGAATGGTCGCCTTGGCGGTGCGTTTGGTGCGATCCCGCAGGAAGGCAAAGTCGTCCGCGGTCAGGCTTGCACGCCGCTTGAGCTTGCCGACCACGACTGGAACCGGCATGCCGCGACGCTGCTCCCCCGAATAGTCGGTAAAGATGAACGAGCTCTCGACCTTGTGGGAGCTGAACCCGTCGACCTGTTCGAAGAAGCGATCGCGCCAGTTGTTGCGACGCAGTTCGCCGTCGGTGATTGCGTCGAGGCCGACCCGTTCCTGCATGGCGATCGCGTCCGCGATCGCGGCGTCTTCGAGCGCGTGCAAGTCCTCGGCGGGCAGGCGGCCTTGCAGATTGGCGGTGTGCGCGTCGATCAGTTCGGGCGAGCGCAGCAGGCTGCCGACATGATCTGCGCGGAACGGAGGTTTGGCCGGCATCGAAACAATCTCGCTTGCGGTTAAGGATAAAGCTTGCCGCTCTTGTCGGTGACCAGGAAACGGTCGCCCGCGATCAAGAATTCCCGCAGCACGGCCGCGACCGCTTCCGGGCGCTCATTGGCCATATCATGGTCCGCGTCATAGACGAACACCACATGGCAGTTGGCGATCGCTTCACGCATCCTGCGGCCGATCTGCGCCGGAGCCTGACGGGTGCCGAACAGGGCGAGGACCGGCACCTTGAGCTTGGCGAGCGTGCTGCGCGGCACTGGGGGCGCAACGAGCGCAAGCGCGCGCACGCGTTCAGGCCGCGCCACGGCCAGTGCCAGCGCCGTGTCCGCCGCCGTCGCGTGCGCGATCACCCCGACGGTTTCGTGCGTGTGCTCGCTGATGGCGTCGGCGAGCTCATGGGTCAGCGCGTCCGGCGTTGCGGCACCGGGATCGTCAACCGCGAAGGACAGCACGCGAACATGCTGGGCGAGGATCGCAACCACCCGCGAGGGGGCGCCGTCGGCCTGCAGGTGAACAACGCTGGTGCCGGCTCCGGCCGCATCGACGAGCCGAACCCGCCGGGTGGCGGCATCCATCACGACACCATCTGCCGCATGCGCGGCAAGACTTTGCTGCCCAGGAGCTCGATCGCATGCAAGGTCTTGTCTCCCATGTCGTGCGCAATGGTGAAATCGATGATGCCGGCGCCGAGCTCGCGCCAGATCCTCTCGACCTGGCGCACCACGGTGTCGGGACTGCCGAGCACGATCTGGCCTACATCGATGCTTTCCTGCAGACCGCGCGGCATCAGCCGCTGGCGCTGGGCTTCGCGGTCGCGACCATAATAACCAGCGTCGGCGACCGCGCCTTCCAGCGTGCGGTTCGCCATGGTGAGCCCGGTGCGCGGCCCGCTCTTCATGGCGGTCGTCATGTCGTCGAGCGCCTGCTCGTCGCTGTCCGCCACATGCACCAGCACCCGGTAGATCACCTCATCGGCGGTCGGCGTCCACCCGGCGCGGTCGGCGTGCATGCGGTAGTGGGCGACGGCGTTCTTGGCCTGCGGCACGTTGGTGAACGCGAAGCCGAGTCCGATCCGATTGCGGGCGGCGAATTCGCCCGAACTCCGGGCTCGAGCCCGACATGTAGATCTTGGGATGCGGCTGCTGCACCGGGCGCGGCCAGATCGAGATCGTGCGGTATTCGTAATAACGCCCCTGCCAGCCGAATGGCTCGGTCTGCGTCCATGCCATCACGATCAGGCTGAGCGCTTCCTCGAAGCGCTCGCGCAACTCGGCCGGGTTGATGTTGTAGGTGACATATTCGTTGGGCGTGCCGCGCAGCATGCCGGCAATCACCCGGCCGCCGCTCATGGTGTCGATCATGGCGAATTCTTCGGCGACCCGGACCGGATTGAGAATCGGAATGGTGGCACCGAGCAGCGCGATCTTGGCGCGGCGGATGACCTGCGTCAGCGCACCGGCGACCACCATCGGGTTGGGGTTGAGCGAAAACGGCGCGTAGTGATGCTCCGCGACCGTCACCCAGTCAAAGCCGACCTCGTCCGCGAGCCGGAACTGGGCGATGCTCGAGCGCATCGATTTCTCGGCAGCGTCCGACGAGTAGGTTGTGCTGGCGACCGGCCAGCCGGAGCCGTTGCTCGGACCGTGATACCTGATCGGCGAAAACAGCGCTGCCTTCATGGGCCCTCCCGGCGTCTCTCGCCGTGGCTTTTTCTCAACCTGGCTTACCGCCATTTTCGCCGATGATGAACTCCCGCGTTAGCTTCGGGGAAAACAGGGAATTTGCGCCTGTCCGCAGCCAAAGGGAGATCGCTGATGTCGAGATCTTCAACCGGTTCAGGTATTTACGCCGCAATTCCCTGTTTGCATTGGAACAGGGAAGTTCTCGAGGCGGAACAGGGATAAATCGGGGATTTTCAAGGATTTTGAAGCCCTCTCTCGAAAGCCGCGCTAGAAACCTCTCATTAGCTTAACCAGAGGCCGGTTGTGAAATTCTCCAAACCCTTAAGTGAGGCCTCATTCCATGAAGAGGTTGGACGCTTGTAGGCCAAGCCTTGGATGAGAGCATCAACTTGGTCATCGTAGCGCCCGTTGGGAAAAGCAACGACTTCGTCTTGCAAGTCGGCAAGCCAAGGTGCTTCCCTGGGGAAAAACACGCGACGATTTTCGAACTTTTCCACCTGGAGGGACACGCGTGTCAGCTTGTCGCCTTCTGGGATGACACCGACCGCCGAGAGCCCAGCGGCTTTGAGATCCTTTACAAGCGTTCGTCCGAGCCCCGCTTCCTCAATCAGAATCGTGTCCGGCCTGTGCTTTTGCACCTGAGCAATGACTTGTGCTTTCAGTTGGTGATAAAGAAGCCGATCCCTTAGGACCTCGACGACGTAGTAGTTGCCCCGGTCATCCACCAGCAAGGTTACGCAAACGGAATAATCGTTGCGCGCATCCGTTTTTATGGCGGTGTCCCAGCTTTGGATTAGGTAATGTGACTTCGTGCGGATCGGCAAATAGTCATAACGCTGGATGTTCTCCCGCTTGAACATGTTGCCCGATGGGTTGGCTTGGGCATTGCTGGTATTGGGCAGCGAAGATATCCTCGCCCAACTCCGAACGTATACTGTCCAGATCGGATCTGGACTCTCGCGCCGGATGAAGCACGTCGTCCAATGTGACGGTCGATGGAATCGTCCATCGCCGATTGGGATCTGCTCGTCCTTAAGCGCGATCGCGGGCAAGTTAAGGAAAACCCAATGGGCTGTTCCTTGAAACGAACCCGCAGAGGTCATTGTATTTCAGACGTTGCATCACGATGATGATTGCGCCTTTTTGCTTGTCATCCAGCCTCGAGTAGAGCGTATTTTTGAACCATTCGTTCACATGCTCGCGCTTGGCGGCAGAGGACGCATCGGAGGGTTTGAGAGGATCATCGATGATCAATGACATCGCCCCCGCGGCCGGTCAGCGATCCATCAACGGAAGCTGCGAGCCGAAAACCACCCCGGCTGGTGACAATTTCGGACTCCGTATTTTTCAAGCGCGAGATCTGCAGCCCTGGAAAGATCGATTTGTAACGAAGTGAGTTAATGATAGCACGGCAGTCATTTGCGAGCTTCACGGCAAGGTCGGCGCCATATGATGCAACGATCACGCGTTTCGTCGGATCGTGACCGAGCAGAAATGCGGGAAACGCCACCGATGTCATTAGCGATTTCAAATAGCGCGGTGGAAGATTAATGATCAGGCGTTTAATCCTGCCGAGCCGGACCTGCTCGAGATGATGTGCGATCGCGTCGATATGCCAATTCATCAATAATGATTTGTTCGGGTTCAATATCTCATGACACAATTGAGTGAAACTTACTAAGTCCTGCCGGCATGCTTCATCCCGAGCACGACTGATTGTTAGGCCGGTCGGGGCCACCAAAGAGGATGTACGCCTCAGAGCTCGGATGGGAGGTTGATTTGGGTTTGTCATGTGTGGTCGCCTTTCCTCTTGTTGGCTCCGCGCTCTTGATCATCATGCCGCCTTTCTTGCAGCGTGCTGGGGCGTCGACGGTCAAAAAAATCCTGGAGAATCGCGAGATCCTTCGCGCTTGATTTTTCGCTCTCAGCCTGATCAGAGCCGGGCGGGCGCTCTTCGCTCTCAAGCGATAGAAGGTAGTTGAGAGCCTTAACGTCACCGGCGACCGCCTTTTCGGCAAGTCGGAGATAAGCGGCCTTGCGCACCGTCATTTTCCGCCAGCTCCCTTTTACCTTGACGTTGATCGCGCGCTCGAGGGCGTCCCGCGCCATGGATGAAGCATTACGAACGCCCTTGGGTCGGCCCTTGGGGTTGCCGCTCTGTCCGGGCTGGAATTGCGATGAGGTCGGCGGACGGCCGTAGCCGACGGCGTAACTGGCGCGTGGCTTGCGAACTTTTTTGCGCATCTAGAACATCCTCTCACGGCCGTTCCGAGACATTCGGCGGAAGCCCCGATGGGGTTCTGACCGCCCGAGGCCCACATACGCCGAAGGCGATCGCAGGCCGAGCTAGGCCGAGCGATATCGGGGGCACAACCGGCGTGGCAAAAAGGTGTGCCGAATTTGAAATATATAGTTGGGTTTCAAAACGTCGCAATAGCATCACGCAGAAGGCCTCTTCACCAGATTACCTGGCTTCCCTGGCTTCGTTGGGTTTTAACAGCTTATCAATCCAGCGCACTTAAACCTGCGAGGTCGAAACGCGGTTCCAGCTCACCTTGACCGGACTTATGAAGCTGTTATCCATATTTTATTATGCCTACTTTTAAGAGAAATCAAGTCGAAGGAGCCATCTCCCACGCGGTTGATTCCAAAGCGAAAAAGCCAACGGCTGACCTGCTCAACCGCTTGAAACGCCTGCTCGACACCGACCGCAGCTTCGGGAGAAGTGCCAAGTCGATGGACCCGGAAAAGGCGACTTATGCCTTCTTTTCGCAAGATGCTGCCGGAAGCGGAATTGAGGTGCGGTTCCAGGAGTACGAGGCGTTCGCCCTTCTGACCGGGTGGCGGTTGCTTGAGCATGGGTTTCCGCAGCAAAAGGTTGTCTTGGCGCTGCGACGCATGCGCCCTTCCCTCGAGAAAGAACATGCGCGAATAATGCAGCTCGATCCGAAAGACTTGTTCGACGAGGAACGGATCAGAGCTGCAGCTCAACCCGGGCAATTATATCTGAACAACACGGCTCCGGTTTTCCTTGTCATCTGTTCCAGCGAGGAAGACAAAGCCAGGACAAAAGAGCGGTCAATTAAATCGGTCACGATCTGTCGGAACGAAGCCGACTTGATGCGTCTCATCAAATCTCATTTCGGACTAAACACGATTTTCGAGCTTGTGGGCACGGCACACCTTTTGCGTGATTGTCTATTGAGAACCCAGCCCAGCCAGCGTGGCCGCCCGTCTAAATAGGAAGCCGCCGATGACACCGACACTCATAGCGCTGGGGGCTATTTTGGGGTGAGGCGGGGCGTACAGGAGGTATTTCCTGCACAAGACCAATCGGTAGTTCCCAGCCGTGATGTTGGCGCCTTTGATTTATCGACCACCACCGACCTGTAGCGGGCTGATCGGATCGAGTGCCTATTGGTCGAGATTGAGGCTCTTGCGCGCCCGGATGGCGGTTGCGGGCGGCTGATGAGCGAGCCGAGGATCGGGCCGAGGGCATCGCCCGATGGACGTTGCGCAACGTGAATATCCGGGGCTGCAGGCATCGGATGAAACGGTCAAGCGATCTCCTCCCGATCAGCGGCGTGCGGACCGGTTTTGCGAAGCCGAAGAAGACCACTGTGTCGTTGCCGCCGAAGCGGGTGGATAGCGCCGGTTCCGGCATTTTCTTGGAGCCTTGCTCCAGTGTGTCCCAGTTGTTCGCCACCCACAGGTTACCAGGGGATCAATGACGACGGCCGTGATGATGTGCAAGCCGCAGGTCGGTCAAATCGGGTCGCCGGTCTTTGTGCCGCGCGGGCAGCTCACGGGACGCGCGCCGCAGAGCTGCGTGAGCGCGAACTACTATAATAAACCCCAGCGTTCCGATTTCAAATCCGCCTTGACGCCGCCAGCTTTTTCAACGTCTTCAACGGGCGCACTCGGCGCGCACTATCGTTTCTTCTTAGTCGCTTTCGCGGTTTGGTGGCGGGCTGTTTTTCGTGGGGCATCCGGCGTTCGCGTCCCCATTTCTGCAAGGCTCTCGCTCGGCATGCTGAGACGGACGCCCGGCCGGGCATGATTGAGAAATTCAATTCCTCGGGCCTCCAAGGCAACCTGCACATTGCGGACGGTCACTGCGCTACTGGTGATAGGCTCCGGACCCCGCGCCTCCATGTTTCGGATCGTGTTCACGTTGACCCCAGCAGAATCCGCTACCTGCTGCTGATCGACGCCAAGCAGAGCGCGCGCGGCCTTCAACTGATTGCCTGTGGCAAGCGCCATTAGTTTTTGTACCTATTTAGTTAGTTGACATACCCATACCGAGCCTCTATAGTTCTGACACCTAACATCGTAGTTGCAAGGCAGCAAGAGCGCGTCATGACCAACGCCTCTCCCGTACCCACGCGTCTCCGCCCGAGTGCCTCCACGGCGACCTTCCCCCGGATCGATCGCCGGGCGCTGATGCAGCGACATCAGACCCTGCCGATTTCCGCCGCATACGCGAAGCAATGGAGGACACAGTGTTAAATAACTCAGCAAATGCTTTAAATCGCACTGACCGCCGGCATTTCATCGGCGGTTCGGACGCCCGCATCATCATGGGCGACGATGAAAAGGCGCTGCTTCGCCTTTGGAAGGAAAAGCGCGGGGAGGCGGGACCGGAGGACCTCTCCGACAACCTCATCGTTCAACTCGGGCTCGCGACGGAAGCTCTCAATCGCCATTGGTACGAGCGCAACACCGGCCAAGTAGTGACGGCGGTCCAGAAGCGGGTGCAGCACCCGGTGATCCGCTTTCTGGCAGCCACATTGGACGGCATGGTCGAGGGCACGGGGGCGGTGTTCGAGTCGAAGTTCATGCTGCCGTGGTCGTTCTCGGAAGAGGCAGCCGCCGAAAAACATATGGCGCAAGTTCAGCACAACATGTGGGTGACCAATGCCACGACGGCGGCACTGTCCATCATCACGGGCGGTGGCAAGTGGGTGGAGCTGACCATTCCGGCCAATTCGCTCTACCAGCATCTGCTGATCACGGCCGAGAAGAAATTCTGGCGCTGCGTTAAATGGGCGAGCCTCCTCGGCTGTTCCTCGCCGAGCCGCCGCGCGTGCGGATTGAGGCCGTGCACATCGTCGATATGAGTTCATCGAATTCATGGGCGGAGTTTGCCGGCGTCTTTCGCCGCACCCGCTCGGCCTACCTGGAACACGAAGGCGCCAAGGCCGAGCTGAAAAGCCTCATCCCGGATGATGCCAAGGAAGCAATCGGGCATGGGGTTCGAGCCAAGCGCTCCCGATCAGGGGCGGTCAGCTTCGACCTGATGGATGTGGAGGCCTCCCATGCATCGGTCTAGTGACTCGATCGGCGCAATTGCGGCCGCGCTCGCGAAGGCGCAAACCGAACTCATTAATCCTGAGAAGTCACTCGTGGGTATCATCGGGCCTTCGTCACCGCGCGAGCCCGGAAGATCATTCCGTTATGCACCGTTATCGAGTGGCCTCGATATCGCGCGCAAGAACCTCGGTCGCCACGCAATTGCGGTCGTCCAGTCCACCTCAATCGATAACGACGCCGGCATCGTCCGTCTCTACACTGTGCTGGCCCATTCATCGGGAGAGTGGGTGTCCTCAGAATGGCCGGTGTGCCCGATTGGTTATACCGCGTCGCCACAGCGCATGGGCGCGGCGCTCACCTATGCCCGACGGTATGCGCTATTCGCATTGGTCGGCATTGCCGGTGAGGACGATCTTGATGCCCCGGATCTCCAGGCGCAGCGGCCACAGCATTCGGAAACGATGGCGGAAACGAAGAGCGCGTATGTTGCGGGCAAGAACGGGTATCGCGCGCAGGATCCGGACCATCGACCGCAACCAGGCAATGGCAAGCAGGGATCTGTTGCCAAGGCGGTGCTTTCTTCTGAGGGGTCGGCCTCGCTGCGCCAGCGGCTTCTCAATGAGGTGCAAATGCTCGACACGGCCGAAGTAGCGGTCACGTGGGCGAGCAAGACCCTAGGGACAAAGAATAGCCTGACGACGGCCGATGCACGGCTTGTCGAGGATGCGTTTCGGGCAAGGATTGCGTGCGTTGAAGACAATGATGCCGAAGGGGCTGCAATTCCTTCCCAACCGGTAAAACCGGAGCAATCTCGTGGGCTGGCAAATTCGGCAGGGCCATCCGCGCCGCTTTCCTCACGGATTGACAAGAGTGTGCTGTCACTATCGGAGCCGCGTCGCCTTCGGGATAGGGCGCATGTCAAATACGTGTCCAAGCGCCCGTGCCTAATATGCGGGCGTCAGCCTTCGGACCCTCATCATCTTCGCTTCGCGCAGCAGCGGGCGCTCGGACGCAAAGTGAGTGACGAGTTCGTCGTCCCCCTTTGCCGCAGCCATCATCGCGAAGTTCACCGGTCCAGTGACAAATCTGGATGGTGGAAACAAGCCGGCATCGATAGTCTCGCTACAGCTCACAAGCTTTGGCGAGAAACGCACCCGGTGCGAGAGGCAGCGGACCAACTCGCTTCTGAAATTGCGACTAAGGAGTTGGATGAACGACGCCAGGGCGCGAACTCATAAAAAAACCCGCCGTGCTCCGCGATGAGGTACGTCAAACAAGTCGACGCCCGCCATCGTCGAAGCTGCCCATCCGGGACGTTCCGCTAAATCGGTGCTATCGGCTGGACAACATATCCTCAATGCGAATGTCCGGCCGTGCGTCGCAAGAACCTCCGCTGCGATTGATTTCCAGGGCATTTCCTCAGCAACTCAGGGCCGGCGTTGATCGGCTGGCGGGAAGTCGACGTGCCGATGCACGAGCTTCCAGTCGGCACCGTCTCGCCGGTAGATGTGCGTCACCCGGATGACCATCTCTTTGCTCGCCCCACCGTCGACGGCCGCCGGGCCGCGCTCAAAGCCAACGGTGTAGGCGAGGTCTCCACTTTGGGCGACCACCGTGTGCTCGACCTCGGCGCGCCCGCCGGTGAACCTGCTCGCAACCCACTGAAAAGTGTCGGTCACGGCCTTCGCGCCTGCTCCATCGGACCCCACGCGCCGAACAGCGTAGCCTCCGGCGAGTTGATCCAACAGTCGATATAGGGCTGCGGGTTGCCGGAACGCATCGTGCTGAGGGCGCTGTCGACGCGCTGCACGGCGAGCGAAAATTCGCGGTTGTCGCTCATCGGTTGCCTCCTGTTTCCGGCGCTTGGGGCGTGGGCGTTAACCTGGCGTCAACCATAATATTGCAAGGATAGCCGCGTCACCCAAGACATCTTGGCCTGCTTCCCCAGCAGGGCAAGTCCCCACGCAACGCCCCGTCTCAGTCCCCACTGAGGCGGGGTTTTCTTTGGGCGATTTGCAATGCAGGCCGACGGGTGCAACGTGTTGGGCCTCATATTCGTCGACATTGCCCCGCGATGGCATGAACTCGTCGCAAGAGAGGCCCCTCGGTGAAGGGCTTTCTAATGCAGCGCGCCCGTTAACGGCTAAATAACCTCGAGCGGGACAATTTGTTGATGTTCCTATCATGAGGTGAGACGTTCAGATCAGATGATGCTGACCGGTTTTGAAGGCTAGTGTCCGGTTTTTGGATCGCGAGTAAGCGGGTTTGAATGAGCAACATACAACAGATTCATTTCGATCGCCGGGTCAGTCTGTCTGATCTCCTGGCGGAAAGTGGCTTCCCCCGAAAATACCCAGTTCGCTCCCCGCAAACTGGGGCCATTACCGTAAGAGAGGGCATAGGGGACGATCGTAGCTCCGCTACGCTCAGAGGGCTGGCTATTGAATGTGTTACGCTGGCTGAGAGGACCATCGACCCAGACAGCCGCATCGCCCTTCTAATAATTGCCCAGAAATGGATTTCAATCGCGAATAACCGCGTTGTGGTGGACACACCAAGCAAAACGCCAGAATAGTCCGTCTCAGTCGGCTGCCTCGCCGCGCTTTCGTTTCTTAGTCCGCAGCCGCACACCCGGCGCATCGCCGTCGAGAAACTCGATGCCAGCCGCTTCGAGTCGCCGCACGATGCGCCCTCTGGATTTTGTGCCCGCAATTTTCGGCGATTAAAAAAATGCTTAAGAAGGCCAGCACCTGCACGGCTTATGAAATTTTGACCTTAGATGATCCGACCTGCAATCGCGTTGGCGCCGGGAAAAGCACAGCCAACTTGTTAAGCGGCCATGTCATCTGCTCGTCGGTGAGAGGGTAGGCTGTGATCGGCTCAGGCCGCTTGGACGGCAAATCCGCTGGCCAGCGCTGGCAGTCATACCCGCCTTTGCCGTCACTGATCCACACGAAGTGGCCAGCCGCGGTCCTATCCTCGTGCAATCCGCCATGCATTTTTCAATGCGGGGAAGCGAGCTAGCGGGTAGCCGCGGTAAATGTCGTAGTGGATGGAGAGCCGTCGGATGAACGCGATCATAACCTCGCCTACAGTTCACCCCGCCCATCCCGCAAAATATGGCGCGGACTCAACGCGCATACAAGGGGACCGGTTCCGCGAGCTGCGTCAGAGCGCCCAGCTATAGGCCCGAAGCCCCCATTGTCGTGCAGGCTCTCCAATCACAAACATATATCAGCTTCAAAATTCAAGTCGGGGCCTAATGCACCACCCCGAGCGCATGCATGTTGCCGAGCCTCATTGGGGGGCCAGCAGGGGGCATTTTCCTGTAGCGAGCCGCTAGGCATCGGGGATCGACTGACGGCTATGCGGCTCGCGAGTGGGCTGTTGGGCTTTGACATTGAGTTCGGTGAACCATTTCACAAGATCGTTTTTGAGACGCATCCTAAAATCTGCGATTGTTCTGCGCGCTAAATCGGGATGCTCCGACATCACGAGAGTGAGGGCAGAGGACAGCGTATTCTCTTCGGTCCGACAGGCAAGGAGGGCGCGCTCTGCGGCGGTATTTACGTTTCGATCAGAGATGAACTGACGGCCCGCCGATTTGTCGAGATAAGCTTGGTGTGTGCACCGAATATATTGGTCTCTTAGGTACTCGAGCTTGGTTTGGCCCAACGCTGGTGAAGCCAGAAAGCAAAGCGTGAGGAAAGCGTGTTTCATGGTGTGCGCGCGCTCGCGCCTGCCGGCCATAGTGCTCGTCCACCGAGGAAGTGCATGCACTCAGACATTGTGGCGTACAGCATCTCACTTAAGCGTCCTAAATCGAGCGAGAAATGCGCTTTGCTGGTCTGCTGCTCGTTGGATTTGAGAATTAGCCTTGCTGTCTTCATTGCGCGCCCGGTCTTTGAATTCGTCGCGACGGGCAAGCAATGGTAGTGAAGTCCCGCTGTCCCTACTGGCGGAATTACTCCTGCGCAGCGGCAATCAGGCGATAGTAATGCTCGGCGTACTGCTGGTAGCCTTCGGCCGCGATTAGGTCGCCGGAGGCATGCGCATCGCGAGCGAGCTGCTGATACTTTTCCGCGATGCTGGAAGCCGTCCCCCGGACTTTCACGTGCGGGCCGTTTGATTCGTAAAATCTGGTCAGCGGGTTGTGCCCCCTATTGCGATTGCCTACCCACTGCTTGTTTTGACCCCTTCTCATTGGCCTCTATTCTCCATTCCCAGTTACAGCGATCTCAAAAACGTCCCATACCATTGATGAGTTTCATTGCCATTGGAGCTTTCATTCCTTATTGCTCGTTAATTCCGTGGCTGCCCCGATCCGGCCGGGGTGGTGTCCCCGCAGCCGTAAGGCCGCACGGCTGATAGGTAGGACGCCGGTGTTTCGCTAATGATTTAGAAGATTCCCTACGTGAAGGTTAGTTCGCGACTGTGCTGCAATTGCCGGCGACTGCGCGCGAGCACGAAGCAGCAAAGGCGCTCGCAAGGAAGCTGTCGCATAACGACGCCTTGCAAGTAAGGCCTCCTAATGGAGGCCTTACCAACACGTTCGTTGTGATCTTGAGCGGCTGGGAGGGCAAACCCCGGACCAGGCTAAACGGGCACGCGACCCGGAGGGAAATACGCCAGACGAATGTGCGAGAACCTTGGATAGGTCGAGGTAAATTCGCCGGCAGCCTCCTGGGCGAGGTTTGACACCTCGAGAAAAAGGCCTTTGGCTTCAGGTGCGCCGATAGGCAGGTTTGACCGTCGAACCCGTTGAAATCGTTCGCGCAGACCGGCCCGGGGGTCGACGACGCGGTGACGGCTCGAATCAACTCGTCTGTGTGCCCAGGTTCGTGCGTCAGTGATCGTCCAGGTGCGAGCATGCGAATTCCCCTCCGCGCATTGGAGCAATAACATTGCCGCGGTACTCGCACAACGCACCACGAAGCGGGGCCCCGGTCTTTGGGAGTTAGATCATGACAAGTGAAGCAGATTTTGAGGCAACACGCCGGGCAGCTAATCCAAAGCTCATTAAAGCCATGATCGAAATAGCGACCAATCCGGCTGAGACGACCACCAATCGGCTCAAGGCAACAAATGTCCTGCTGAGCGTGGCCATGGGCCCAAGGACGCGCCCCCCGGATCATATCGACGCCCAGGGTATCGAGGATGCCCGCGCTGCTCTGTCGGATGTCGCTCCCTTTTTGGAAGCCGTTATGAAATCGAAGGCCCCAAAGCGTAATCGTGTGTTGGCGCTTAAACTTTCAAAGGGCATTAGCGGCTTGGACCAATGAGCTGGGCTGCGATAGCCCGCGGCCTAGACTCTGATTATTCCTCACCTGTCAAAAAATAAATCGTGGCCCAGTTGTGTTGGCAGTCACAGCGCCTTCATGGCGACAGGCGACGTTAGCTTAACTCGGTCTTTACCCCAGACCGCCGTATCCATCCGGCGGGTACCGCGGGGTAGCGGACTTGCGGTGTTCAAGTGGGATGGAGCAATCCGTCGGACTTTAGCGTGTCGATCGCTTCGGCGAGGGTAAGGCCGCGATGCAGGCAGAACCATTCTCCGGTGTGACGGTGCCACTGGATGTCGAAGCGGTTGCGGCTGATCCAATCGAGGCGGGCGAAGGGGGCGTCGAACTCTTCGCCGAGATTCTCCGGGAAGCCGGAGCGGTAGCGTTGAATGAAGCGATACTTGGTGCCGTGCCACTTTCCCAGGATATCGATGGGATAGTTGAACTGCGTCGGCCGGATGGTGGGCAGGAAGCGGGGCTTCAGGAAGTCGTCGATCAGGTGCTGGCAGGCGGAAGTCACCGCCGATTTTTCTGCCGCGGAGAAGCCGGTCGATCTCACGTTCCCCCTCAGTTCACGCCGCTTCTGCTCGGCTTGGCGTCGGCTTTCGCCAATTCCAGGGTAGCAGCGCGGCCAGATCGTGGATCTTGTGATCGTTGATGCGCGCAAGCACGTCGGCGAGCCACGCTTGCGGATCGATGTCGTTGAGCTTTGCCGTCATGATCAGCGTCGCCATGACGGCGGCACGGTCGGCGCCGCGTTCGGAGCCGGCGAAGAGCCACGACTTGCGCCCCAAGGCAAAGCCGCGTAGCGCGCGTTCGGCGGCGTTGTTGGTCAGGCAGATGCGTCCGTCGTCGATGAAGCGCGCAAACCGATCCCAGCGTCGCAGCATGTAGTCGATCGGCTCGGCGACCGCGGACGAGCGCGACAGTCGGGACCGCTGCTCACGCAGCCAGGCTTCCAGCGCCGCCACAAGCGGCGCACTTTGTTCCCGGCGCACCCGCAGACGTTCCTCGACGCTGCGGCCATTGAAGCCGCGCTCGATATCGAACAGCGCGTCGATGCGCTTGACCGCTTCGAGCGCAATCGGCGAGATCGCCGCGGCTTGTCTGCCGCGCCGGGCATTGGCCGCGATGTCCGCCAACTCGAAGAACTGCCGTCGAGCGTGGGCCCAACACAAGGCCGCGGTGATCGCTCCCTGGGTGCGCGCGGGGTCGTACAGCTCATTGTAGCCGCTGTAGGCGTCGGCCTGCAGGATGCCGGCGAAGTCGTGAAGGTGCCGGGTGGGATGCTCGTGCCGGCGGTCGCGCGAGGCGTAATAGAGTGCCGCGGGCGGCGCGCGCCCGCCAAACGGCCGGTCGTCTCGGACATAGGTCCAGATGTGCCCCTTGATCGTCTTGCCCTTGGCCAGGATCGGCACTGTGGTGTCGTCGCCGTGCAGACGCTCGGCGGCCAGCACGTGGCGCTCGACCAGCGCATGAAGCGGCTGCAGCACCGTCGTGCAGGCGCCGACCTGGTCGGCCAGCGTCGAGAGGCTCAGGTCGATGCCCTCCCGCCAGTAGCGTTCGCTCTGCCGGTTCAATGGCTGATGCTGGCCGAACTTCTCGAACAGGATCATCGCCAGCAGGTTGGGGCCGGCAAAGCCCCGCGGCGTCACATGGAACGGCGCCGGCGGCTGGGTGATCGTCTCACACTCCCGGCACGAGAACTTCTCGCGCACCGTCTGGATCACCTTCCACTGGCGCGGCACGACCTCCAGCGTCTCGGCGATGTCCTCGCCCAGCTTCGACAGCTTCGCCGAGCCGCAACAGGGGCAGCTCTCCGGCGCGGGGATCACGACGCGCTCGCGCGGCAGATGCTCGGGGAACGCTTTGCGGGACGGCCGTTTGCGCTGGAAGGCCTGCACCGTCTGCGTTCGCGCCGCCGCCTGCTCGGCCGCCAACTCATCCTCTGTCGCTGTCGCCTCCAGCTCTTCCAGCGCAAGCTCCATCTGCTCCAACAGCCGCGTCTTGTGCTCCGAGCGAGTGCCGTAAAGCTGCCGCCGCAGCTTCTCGATCGCCAGCTTGAGATGAGTGATCAACGCTTCCGTGCCGGCGTTCGCCGCCTGCGCGCGAGCCGCAAGGGCTTCAGCTTCCAAGCGCGCAGCCCGCTCGGCAAGGATCATCGCATGCGCGGCGGCAAGATCGGATGGCAGTGATTCAAATTGCGATGTCACGCAGCGACAGAATCATATTCGCCAGCCGCAGCAAAGAAAAACCGTCATCCCACCGATGTCGGACGCCACGTCTCCTGCGGATGTCTCCAATCAATGCCGGACAAAAGGTAACCGAGTTGTGCGGACGAGATCGTCACCACTCCATCAGCACGGCTCGGCCACAAGAAACGGCCTCGTTCCAGGCGCTTGGTGAACAGGCACGCGCCCTGGCCGTCATGCCAGATCACCTTCAGCAGGTTGCCGCGACGCCCGCGGAAGCAAAACAGGTGACCGTTCAGCGGGTCGCGGCGCAACACCTCCTGTACCTGCAGGGAAAGGCTCGCAAATCCCTTCCGCATGTCGGTGGCCCCCGTGGCCAACCACACCTGCACGCCGGTTGGAACGGGAATCATCGCAGCCGCCCGCCTCGCGCTACAGCCGCAATCGCAGCAGACATCGTCGCAGCATCGACCAAACCGGTGATCCGAAGCCGTGCCCCGCTCACGAACTCGATCTCGATCATGCCAGGTGGCGCCGCCAACGTCCGCCTGTCCGTCGCAATTGCAACAGGTGCAAACTTAACCTCGCCAGCCGGCGCATCGCTTGGTTGGCGAATCGGCTTCACCGTTCCGGTGCGCGCCTGGCGTCGCCAAAGATGCAGCAGGTTGGGATGAATGTCGTGCCGGCGCGCGACCTCGATCACCGTCGTGTCCGCCGCCAAGCTCTCCTCAACGATCCGATGCTTCTGCGCTGCAGTCCAACGCCGCCGACGCTCCGGACCCGACAAGACTGCCACTGTCGCCATATGTGCCCGTTAACTTGCCAATAAACGGGCAAACAATCTCACAAGCTCGACGTCCGCCCGTAAGGCGGTCCTCAGCGGAGGGCTACAGACCGCCACGCCCCGGCACGATTTGAGCCATCAGGAGAGGAGCAACTCGCGAACCGTGGTCGGCCGCTCTGGTTGCAAGTCTGGGGCAGTCCGCAGCCGATGCCTAAACTCAAGAGCCTGATCGTCTGGCATCTGCATTTCCGGTCCTGACGCCGTGTACTTTGACGAATGCACAAACTTGGCGAGTGGTTCCGATAGGATGCGCCATTACCTCCATGCATAGAACGGATCGTGAAGGAGCATTGTGGACAACTCAAAGTCAGCCTGAACGGATGCGAACGAACTAGCCGTAGCGGTGTTTAAGCGGCTATGTCGGAAAGATTTCTGCTCGGTGTTATACTGGCGCTTGCCATCACTCTGCTGATCGCCATCCTTAGGTGCCGGGATGGCTGCCTTATTCAAACTGACCTGCTACCGAAATTAGGACGCGCCAGTTGGCGGTTTCCAGCTACCAATGTTGAGGGCGAGCCGGCCGCCGCTCAGATGCCGTGTCGGCGGGCCACCAGACTGACCGTGACGCCCGGCTCATAGGTCTCGGCGTCCGGAAAGCGGTTGGAATTTGGCGTGGCGCGATCTCCGGTAACATGAAGGTATCGTTTCAGGCTGCGAGGTCAATTGGCTGATCGATGAGCTTTGTGGCGAGCGTCTGCCAGCCATCAACCTTGCGCATGTTGATCTGGCCCGATGCGAGCAAAGCCCAGAACAGCATGGCAGCAGTGTCCGCGGACGGCAGCACGGTCTGGGTCTTGATCCTTCGCTTGAACTCCTCGTGCAGTCGTTCGATCGCATTGGTAGTCCGCGCGCTCCGCCATTGGCTTGGCGGCAGTCGTGTGAAGGTGAACAGCCGGTCGCCGGCTTCCTCCAGGCTGTCGGCAACGGCGCGGTGCTTGAGCCTCCATTTGCGGATGAAGGCCTTGCGGCGCGCCTCGATCTCCTGACGCGTCGCCGCATAGATCATGTCGTTATAATCCGCGGTGATCTCGTCATGCAGGCGCTCTGGCGCGTGCGCGAAAAGGTTCCTGTGCTTGTGGACCGTGCAACGCTGAACCGGCACGCCGTCCCACACGGCGGCGATCGCCTTGTCGAGCCCGGGTGCGCCATCGACGATGAGGAATTCGGGGCGACGCAAGCCGCGCTTGATGAGATCGTCGAGGACGGTGCGCCAAGCCTCGGTGCTCTCGCCACCCATGCTCTTGATCGCGAGCACTACCTTTTGGCCGTCCTCGCGTACGCCGATGACGACCAGGAGCGAGATGGAGGTCGCTTTGCGGTCGAGCCGCACGCGCACCACGGTGCCGTCGAGAATGAGCCGCACGATCGGCTCTTCGGCCAATGCGCGGGCGTTCCACGCGTCCCAATCGCTCTTCACCTTGCGCCAGGTCCGGCTCACCGTATCCTTGCCCACCGCACCGCCAAACAGGGCACCGAGCGCACGGCGCACCCGGCGCGTGTTGGTGCCAGCCAGATAGGTGCTCGCGATCAGCGCATCGGCGGCCAGCGTGCGGCGCTGATAAGCCCGCAACGCCTGGCTCTTCCACTCCGTCGTCTTGCCCTCCGGGGTGTTCAGCCGGGCACGCGGCACCGCGATCTCGATCGGCCCGAAGGTCCCGGTCAACGACCGTGTCCGGCTCCCGTGGCGGTGGCCCGCAATGCCTGCTCTTCCTTCATTGCTGGCCATCTGGCTTCGACTGTAACGCGGCCGGGCAAGCACAGTGTCGAGTTCGCCGCGGATCATCGCTTCGACAAACTCACGCGCCCGAGCCCGCACCTCGGTCTCGAGTGGATCAAACCAGTTGTCGAAAAGATCAACAGCCATCTCGGCTGCAGGCTGCGAAGAATCAGGCTTCGTGGTAGTGCTCGTCATGGCGTGGTCTCCTATCCGACGCTCCAACGTCAGGATGAATTCGAGGTTGATCACCCCGGAGACTACGCCACCCTCAATTCCTACCAACCCCGCGACGCCACGTCCGGCTAATTAGGGGGCCGCTTCAATCTGCGGGGAGCCCGCGGAATAGCACGCAGGCACGAAAGATATCGCTTGTCTTCTCTTCGAGCTTTCTTTGCATCGGTGGCATCAGCAATGCTCTTAACGGCTCAACTGTTTGATTTTTAATGCTTTTTTGTTTTTATAAAATTCTATCCACCTGTGAAGTACTTCACAGGCAGCCGGTGGGACCCGCCCTATACTGCGAGCCAGTTTAACGGTTGTCCGCGTCCAACGCTTTGGTTCTCGCCGCCGAGACTTTCAGGAGGGGCCGATGAGACGCCCGACACTCAGTCATCGTTGGTTGGTGCACCGTGTGCGCACTCGTTACTCGCGGTTCATACATGAACGGCCTTCGCAATGCTTGCAGCGGATGTGGCTGCTCGGTGCCGTGGCGTAATCTGCGATCCGAGGCGCTGTGATAAGGCGGCAGCAATGCCCAGACCACTCAAGGAAATTGCCAAGGACGTGCGTTCAAACTGGATATCAATCCATCCTGAAGCTGAGCCATTCCTTGCGGCAATGGAACGGTTAGATCACATCCGTTCTGATCGAAATGCCGATGTGAAGGTGATTGCGCAATTCAGGTGGGCTGCGCGGAAATGGGGAGGACCTGTCGCGGGGCAGATTAAGAGCGAAATCGATCTCATTCTGAATGCGTACTGAGCCCCATCACAGTGCATTTTGAGACGCTTTATAAAGGAGAGGCGATGTCTTTGGTCCATGTGCATAGAGGGACGCAGCAAAGCACGGGGCAAATCGATCCGCACGAAATTTCTTTGCGAGATGAACCGTTTGAGGAAAACCGAGCCTTCAAGATCGGGTTGCTTATTTTTTCTATCACATTCTGCGGTCTCGTCTTTTGGGCAGGGTGGAAGGAAGCCGCTGCGTACAAGGAGTGCGGTCTCCGTGGGGCACTGACGGTTGGGCGAGCGTGTTCTGCAACGCCGTCTCAGCAGGCCCCACTTTTAAAATCCACTAACACACCGCGATAATTCTCCCTCCCGTCGACCCCACCATTTTTTTCGTCGGGTGTGAGCTGGATCACAGCTCGCGCTTAGACACCGCCTTAGGGTAACAACCTACAATCCTGCGGTTGGGAAGATCGCGATGTTGCGGACGCAAACGATTGTCATTCTCGCGGGGGCCGGGCTCGTCTCGTTTGTTGCTGGTATTTGCTTTGGTATTGTCTACTGATAATTGTTCTCGGAAAGCCCGCGGGTTGGAAAGCTGCGCAGCTCCGTCTGCCGGGGTTGTTTGCGAGTCTCCAACTTGAATGCAGATGAATTGGGCTCCCCGGGCAATCGGGTCCGCGTATTAAGCCGGCAGCGATGCCAAGCAGTGACACCTATTTCCAGAAGACGATGCGTTGAACATAAGCCATCCCGACGTTAAGTTGCTTGCCGATCGCGATCATGCGGTCGAGCGCGCCGTGTCGGTTGAGGCAAGGACTAACCCACACCGTTGACCGAAGGCACCGCGTGGCGCCGCCATGCTATACTGATCTTCCGCGTAATCATGGAGGAATCAATGCGACGGCTCGGATTGGTTTTGCTTCTCGCGCTGACGACTTGGCGCCGGTCAGGGCATTCGCCGGACCCGCCGAAAACGTGGCCGCAGCCCTTGACCGCTGGGTCACGACGTTCAATGCCAATGACGTTGGCGCCCTGGTCAAACTCTACACTCCGGACGCCATTCTAGTCGGCGCGGCCGGATCGACGCTCACCGAAGGCAGCGAGGCGATACGCAAGTATTTTGCACGTCTGGAGAATAGCGGTGACAAGGTCTCGATCGGCATCCGCAAGGTCGTGGCGCTTGACGACAATGTCGCCTACGTCACCGGGTTTGACGAATTTACCGCCGTTCGTAACGGCGAAACCAAGACATCTCCGAACGGCTTTTCCATGATCCTGGTCAGACGTGGCAATGAATGGCTAATTGCCCATCAGCACTCGTCACGGCGTGGATGACCAAGAATTTCCACAGTTGATGCGATTGAGTTGGGTCGTACTTTGCGCTGGGCTAATTCAGGGCGGCGGCTAGACGACACCGAGCGCGCCCAACGCGAGCGCGCCAAGGCTGCCGCTCGTCGCGCTGGCCTTGCCATCGGCGATCACAGCCGCGCTCATCATGGGTCCTTTTACGGCATCTCGGGCAGCATGAGCAGTAAGCGAAAGCATTAGCAGCGCCGCGTGCGCCAGAGGACCGAACAGGCTCGGTGGCCGGCGGGTAACAGGGCAGCCGTCGAGCGCGTGCCGCTACGAGGGCTCGAAACGCTTACGCGCGGCGTCGCGCTCGATCAGCACTGAGCGCCATCATCGATTTCGTAATGTCTTGCGGTTCGAGGGCTACCGCGGCAAGAAATGCGCGGCGAAGGCGAGGATCATCAATCCTCGCAAGATGACGGCGCAACACGTCGTTTCTGCCGGGGTATTCCTGGTCGGCGATGGCACTGCACAGTTCACTGCTGATCCGCAGGAAGAACGAAAATTCCGACTTTTTGGCCACGAATCCAAGCCTGTCGATGTCATCCGCCATGGCCTTGGCGGCAGCTTCGTCCTCCGGCTCCAGCGTGAGCGAGAAGCGTAGAATCGCCAGTAACCAGTTCCTGACTCTGCGGGTTTGCCAGTCACAGGCGATCGCAGGATTCATAGGGCAATCTTCCCCGCGACCCGCGACAACGCGTCAGGAAGCTCGTGTGGGTCGTGATGGCTGGAGGAAACCAATCACCTCACGCGGCCTTACGTTCGCCGCGAGAATGTGATTCGTCTTCGGCTGGTGCAGAGGCGCCTGTCGCCCGCCCCATGTCGAGCTCCAGGGTTCCGGGAACCATGACGACGGCCTGCGGCCGGCGACCGTTTTCAAACAGAGCAAATCGCAGCGCTTCGGCACGATCAACAAAAAGGCCGCCGCGCAGTCTCGATTGGTCCTGAACGACCCAGTTCCCGCTGCTATTCCTGCCAATGAGGAATAAGCGGGATGTCGAGGGAGGTTCGCCAGAGGGAGGTTCGGCTGATTTACGCATGGCATGACTCCTGCGATATTGCGTGTGGATGATGTGGGTGAGGGCTTTAGGCCCGTCGCTTGCCGGATATCGATCTTGCAGCAGCCTGATCGTTGCCTCAATTGCTTGGGAACGCGAAATTTGTGATCTTCCGTTTGATGGCCGCGACCACTGCGGCGATCTTGACCTTTACTGCATTATGCCGGGCGACGGCCTGCGATGAGTTGTGGTCGAGTTCGAGGCCGCCGGCGACAAACATGAAGGCGCATCCCCCAAGCCCTCTGGTCCTTTTCGCGAACCGAATGGCTGCGCCCTTGGACAAAAAGACGTCGCCGGCGGTGCTGTCACAATCGCGCGCGACCCAGAGCCCCGCCTTGTTGCGACCAATGGCGAACAACGGAATTGCATCATTCAGAATAGTGCTGTCCGGACGACGGAGGGAACGTGACAGCGTCGATTGCGCGTCGTCGCTGGAGGCGGCCCTACGCCGGGATTTCGCGTCACCACGCGTGTGCGTCGTGCGGGCAACCCCTGCGCCGGACCGAGCAAGTCTCTGTTTGATGCTAGACATGCGAGCAATGTGCGACTCGGCGCATATGAATTCGAGAGTAAGCTCACGCCAATCTCATAAGTGTAGAATAAAGATAGGAATCGAGTGATTGGCAGGACCGCCGGAACGGCACCGCTCAAAGGATTAAGGTTGTAAGTTTACTCATGATGACAAGTGTAGCGGCTTCGTCCCAATGTGTGAGCGCGGGCGCCAACAGCTTCTCGCGCTCAGTGATCCCCCACAACGCGCAGAACACGCTGCCAATCAGAAGAAGTCTAGGGAAGGCCTCGGCGAAGCCGATTTGAGGAACAAAGGCGAGGGCGATCAGGATCGCCAATCGCAGAGCGAAACGGAGCAAGACATAGGTTGAATTGGGAGCGAAAGTATGGGTCTGATTCTGGTGCATGGATGACATTTTCTCTGATTTCACCGTTGCAGGATCTCACGGCTTGCGATGGGACCGCTCAGAGTAAGAACAGGAGATCGCGATAAAGACCGCAAGGCATAGCAGCCGGCCGAATGGGACCCGTGAAAGATCGAAGTTCTGCGATGACCCGGGGCCCGCTCGCGTCATGTCGTTGCGCGGTGGCAAGTAGCGCACGCGAAGGGCCTAATTGGTCGGCCGTCCGGCCGAGTCCGAGTTGAACGGAGAAAAAGCGCCTTTGGCAGGCGGCCGCGGAGCTTGAGCCCGCAGGTCGCTCATGCACGCCCCGCGCGCCGCCTGGTCCCCCTCGGGGCATCGCTGGATTTCTCGTGCTCCTGACC